>NZ_CP165623.1:10000-1172500 GCF_041200115.1 Pseudomonas sp. WC2401 | reverse complement strand
CAGTTCCCAGGTTGAGCCCGGGGATTTCACATTCAACTTAACAAACCACCTACGCGCGCTTTACGCCCAGTAATTCCGATTAACGCTTGCACCCTCTGTATTACCGCGGCTGCTGGCACAGAGTTAGCCGGTGCTTATTCTGTCGGTAACGTCAAGACACCAACGTATTAGGTTAATGTCCTTCCTCCCAACTTAAAGTGCTTTACAATCCGAAGACCTTCTTCACACACGCGGCATGGCTGGATCAGGCTTTCGCCCATTGTCCAATATTCCCCACTGCTGCCTCCCGTAGGAGTCTGGACCGTGTCTCAGTTCCAGTGTGACTGATCATCCTCTCAGACCAGTTACGGATCGTAGCCTTGGTGAGCCATTACCTCACCAACTAGCTAATCCGACCTAGGCTCATCTGATAGCGCAAGGCCCGAAGGTCCCCTGCTTTCTCCCGTAGGACGTATGCGGTATTAGCGTCCGTTTCCGAACGTTATCCCCCACTATCAGGCAGATTCCTAGGTATTACTCACCCGTCCGCCGCTCTCAAGAGAAGCAAGCTTCTCTCTACCGCTCGACTTGCATGTGTTAGGCCTGCCGCCAGCGTTCAATCTGAGCCATGATCAAACTCTTCAGTTCAAACATCTTTGGGTTTTTAAGAAACCCTAAACTTGGCTCAGCAATCGTTGGTTACATCTTTGATTTCTCGCGGAGTAACCTGTGATGCTGATAATCTTGTTGACTATCAGTCTGACTCCACAAGCACCCACACGAATTGCTTGATTCAATTGTTAAAGAGCGGTTGGTTTGGCTTTCGCTGAACCGAGGCGCGCATTCTACAGCAGCCTCTGTTGCTGTCAAGCGGTTATTTTAAGATGTTTTCAAAGTTTCCTCTGTAACATCAACCACTTGCGCTTTCGATCTCTCGTTAGCGGGAGGCGAATTCTACAGCGTTACACGCTGCTGTCAACACCTCATTTCCTGCTTCGATGACTTGAAGCTAGCACCGCCGAAAACCATCCAACTCATTGAAACTCAAGGAGTTTTCCGTTTCGACTGCGCCGGAAGTGGGGCGAATTATAGACAGTTACAAATGCGAGTCAAGGGTTAATTGAGCAAGCCTATCAATTAACCCCCAAACCCCGATCTTACTCGGCTTTCAGCGTGATTCGTGCGAAAGCCTTCTTGCCGGCCTGGCACACATGGGTCGAACCGAGTGCATATATATAGGTGCGATCAACCACCTCACCATCGATACGCACACCACCCGAACCCAGCAGATCGCGGGCCACTGCCGAGTTCTTCACCAGACCTGCCTTATTAAGGACAGCTGCAATCGGCATATCCTCAGTAGCCGTCAGCTCGATCTCCGGCAGATCATCAGGCAGCTCGCCATCCTTCATGCGGTTACCGGCACCGCGGTGGGCATTGGCAGCAGCCTCTTCACCGTGGAAACGGGCAACGATCTCTTCGGCCAGCTTGATCTTGATATCGCGAGGGTTGGCACCGGCCTCGACTTGCGCCTTGAATTCGTTGATCTCGTCCATGGAACGGAAGCTCAACAATTCAAAGTAGCGCCACATCAAGGCATCAGGAATGGAAACCAGCTTGCTGTACATCACGCCTGGCGCTTCCTGGATTCCGACATAGTTGCCCAGGGACTTGGACATCTTCTTCACGCCATCCAGGCCTTCAAGCAAAGGCATGGTCACAATGCACTGCGCTTCCTGACCGTAACCGCGCTGCAGCTCGCGCCCCATCAGCAAGTTGAACTTCTGGTCAGTACCGCCCAACTCGACGTCCGCCTTGAGCGCAACCGAGTCATAACCCTGTACCAGCGGATAAAGGAACTCGTGAATGGCGATAGGCTGATTGGTGGTATAGCGCTTGTCGAAGTCGTCGCGCTCAAGCATGCGAGCAACTGTGTATTGGGAAGTCAGGCGAATGAAGTCGGCAGGCCCCATTTGATCCATCCAGGTGGAGTTGAATGCCACCTCGGTTTTTGCCGGATCAAGAATCTTGAACACCTGAGTCTTGTAAGTCTCGGCGTTCTCGAGCACCTGCTCACGCGTCAGCGGTGGACGCGTTGCACTTTTGCCACTTGGATCACCGATCATTCCGGTGAAATCACCAATCAGGAAGATCACCTGATGGCCCAGCTCCTGAAACTGGCGCAGCTTGTTAATAAGTACGGTATGACCCAAGTGCAGATCGGGCGCCGTAGGGTCGAATCCGGCCTTGATACGCAACGGCTGGCCGCGCTTGAGTTTCTCGACCAATTCAGACTCGACCAGTACCTCTTCGGCACCCCGCTTTATTAGCGCTAGCTGCTCTTCAACCGACTTCATATCAGACCCGTAAGGCTCAAATTCAAAGGGAACCAACGATACAAGATCAGGGACTAATTACAAGTTCCGGCGGGCATACGGCTGACTATCCGCGCGCGAATAGCTCGCAGACTTGCTTCAAGGGCGATTTGGTTATATTTTATACAGTTATTTCATATTCAATGTGTCAGTCATCTTTTCCAATTCATCCTTATCTCAAAGTCAAAATCATCTATGACCAGTCAACCGCCTAAAGCGCCACCGCTTTATCCGAAGACCCACCTGCTTGCCGCAAGTGGTATCGCCGCCCTCTTAAGCCTGGCCTTGCTGGTATTTCCCTCCAGCGAAGTAGAAGCCAAACGAACGACCCTGAATCTGGAGCTGGAAACCCCGGCAGAACAACTGACACAAGAACAAGACGCTTCCGAGCTCGTTCAAGCCACAAATGAAGCGAATCCATCGCCATTTGCCCAGATCGAACAGCAGGACAGCGCACCGGTAGCGACCGCCACGGTCGAGCCTGAAGCGGCCCCCGCCCCCAGCCACCGCGAAGTGATTGTCAGCAAGGGTGATACGCTCTCAACCCTGTTCCAGAAGGTCGGCCTGCCCGCGACCTCCGTCCACGAAGTACTGGCTAGCGACAAACAAGCCAAGCAGTTCAGCCAGCTCAAGCACGGCCAGAAACTCGAATTTGAAATGAGCCCCGACGGCCAGCAGTTGAACAAGCTGCACAGCCAGGTCAGCGACCTTGAGACCATCACCCTCAACAAAACCGCCAAAGGCTATACCTTTCGCCGCGTAACGGCCCAGCCAACCATGCGCTCGGCGTATGCACACGGCGTGATCAGCAGCTCCCTGTCTGTTTCGGGCCAGCGCGCGGGCTTGCCGCACAGCACCACGATGGATATGGCCAAGGTGTTCGGCTACGACATCGACTTCGCCCAGGACATTCGCCCAGGCGACCAGTTTGAAGTGATCTACGAGCAGAAAGTGATCAACGGCAAAACCGTAGGTACCGGCAATATCCTCTCTGCTCGCTTCACCAACCGCGGCAAAACCTTCACTGCCGTGCGTTACACCAACAAGCAGGGCATCAGCAATTACTACACCGCTGATGGCAACAGCATGCGCAAGGCATTTATCCGCACACCCGTAGATTTTGCCCGCATCAGCTCGCGCTTCTCCTCGGGCCGCAAGCACCCGATCCTGAACAAGATCCGCGCCCACAAAGGTGTGGATTACGCAGCACCGCGCGGCACCCCGATCAAGGCGACCGGAGATGGCAAAGTGCTTTTGGCCGGCCGTCGCGGCGGTTACGGCAACACCATCATCATTCAGCACGGCAACACTTACCGTACGCTTTACGGGCACATGCAAGGCTTTGCCAAGGGCGTGAAGACCGGCGGTTCGGTCAAGCAGGGTCAGGTAATCGGCTATATCGGTACCACCGGCCTTTCGACTGGCCCGCACTTGCACTACGAGTTCCAGGTAAATGGCGTACACGTTGACCCTCTGGGCCAGAAGCTGCCGATGGCCGACCCTATCGCTAAAGCAGAGCGCACTCGCTTCCTGCAGCAGAGCCAGCCATTGATGGCGCGCATGAACCAGGAAAAGGCCACCCTTCTGGCCTCGAGCAAGCGCTAAGCCATGGCCCTCTATATAGGTGTGATGTCCGGAACCAGCCTGGACGGTATGGACATCGCCCTTATCGAGCTGGGCCATAGCATCGAACTACGCGCTACTCATTACATCCCCATGCCGCAAGCTCTGCGTAGCGAGCTGCTTGGCTTGTGCGCCAGCGGCCAGGATGAAGTGGCTCGCTGTGCAATCGCGGAAAACCACTGGGTCGAACTGGCCGCGCAGGGCGTCAACACGCTCCTGGCACAACAGCATCTGTCCCCGGCAGACATCCGCGCGATAGGCAGCCATGGCCAGACCATTCGCCATGAGCCCGCCCGAGGCTTTACCGTGCAGATCGGTAATCCGGCGCTGCTGGCCGAATTGACCAACATCTGCGTCGTCGGTGATTTTCGACGTCGTGATGTGGCTGCCGGTGGCCAGGGCGCGCCTCTGGTTCCAGCTTTCCATGAAGCCTTGTTTACCGATGAGAGCGGCAACAGAGCAGTACTCAACGTAGGCGGCTTCAGCAACTTAAGCCTGATAACAGCTACTGCTCCCGTTGCCGGCTTCGACTGCGGCCCGGGCAATGTCCTGCTGGATGCCTGGATACAGGAAAAACGCGGCGAGCTTTATGACCGCAATGGTGACTGGGCTGCAAGTGGCAAGGTTGAGCCACTGTTGCTCAACGCCCTGCTCAGCGACCCGTTCTTCCAGACCAAGGGCCCCAAAAGCACGGGGCGTGAGGTGTTCAACCTCGCATGGTTGAAACAGCATTTGTTCAACCTGCCCACCTTCCCTGCCGAAGACGTTCAGGCAACCCTGCTGGAACTTACCGCACAGACCATCGTGCAATCGCTGCGCACTGCCCAGCCCCACACGGACGAACTGCTGGTATGCGGTGGCGGCGCCCATAATGCGGCCTTGATGGCCCGCCTTGGCGAATTATTGGCACCGGCTCGAGTGAGCAGCACCCAGGCCAAAGGCGTGGACCCTGACTGGGTTGAAGCAATGGCCTTTGCCTGGCTTGCTCACTGTTGCCTGCAAGGCATCCCTACCAACCGCCCCAGCGTTACCGGCGCACGCGGCCTTCGCGTGCTGGGCGCCATCTACCCCGCCTGACGCTCCCCACCAAACCCCAGACAGCAAAACGCCGCGTAGTTACGCGGCGTTTTGCTTGAAGCCTGCTCGATGGGATCAGATCGAGAACGACGAGCCGCAACCACAGGTGGTGGTGGCATTAGGGTTCTTGATCACGAAGCGCGAGCCTTCCAGACCTTCCTGGTAATCCACCTCGGCACCCGCCAGATACTGGAAGCTCATCGGGTCAACCACCAGGCTTACGCCCTCGCGCTCAACCAGGGTGTCGTCGTCGGCCACTTCTTCATCGAAGGTGAAGCCATATTGAAAACCGGAACAACCGCCGCCCGTAACGAATACGCGCAACTTCAAACGATCATTACCCTCTTCATCGACCAGGCTCTTCACCTTGTGCGCAGCACCTTCGGTGAATTGCAAAGCCATGGGGGTGAAGGATTCGACGCTCATGCTGACTATCTCCCGGCGTTATGCCGCCATAATGCGTGATGAAGCGCATTATCCGCTTCTCCTAGAAAAGCGGTCAACTATTCATAAGTAGCAACGGCAAGTGAGCCTCTGCCCACTTGCCGCTTGAAGGGTGAAACCCCGGCGCCGTTAAGGCAGCATCCCGGCATGGGACAAGCCCAGACGCTCATCCAGACCGAACATGATGTTCATGTTCTGCACGGCCTGGCCTGACGCGCCCTTGACCAGGTTGTCGATGACCGACAACACCACCACCAGGTCGCCGTCCTGTGGACGATGCACCGCAATCCGGCACACGTTGGCACCGCGTACGCTACGGGTTTCCGGGTGGCTGCCGGCCGGCATCACATCGACGAAAGGCTCATTGGCGTAGCGCTTCTCGTACAAGGCCTGCAGATCAACCGAGCGATCCACCACGGTTGCGTACAGCGTGGAATGGATACCCCGGATCATCGGGGTCAAATGAGGAACAAAGGTCAACCCCACATCCTTACCTGCTGCGCGACGCAGACCCTGACGAATTTCTGGCAAATGACGATGACCTTTAACAGCGTACGCCTTCATGCTTTCTGACGTTTCAGCATACAAGGCACCGACACTGGCACCCCGGCCAGCACCGCTCACACCCGACTTGCAGTCAGCAATCAACTGCGAAGTCTCGGCCAGACCGGCTTCCAGCAAAGGCAAGAAGCCTAGCTGGGCTGAAGTCGGGTAGCAGCCAGGTACGGCGATCAAACGGGCTTTTTTGATTTGCTCGCGGTTGACTTCCGGCAGTCCGTAGACAGCCTCATCCAGCAGTTCTGGTGCGCCGTGCGGCTGGCCGTACCACTTGGCCCACTCCTCGGCGTCCTGCAAGCGGAAGTCGGCCGAGAGGTCGATGACCTTGGTGCCTGCAGCCAGCAGTTCGCCAGCCAGGGCATGGGCTACGCCGTGGGGAGTGGCAAAGAACACCACATCGCACGCACCCAGAGTTTGCGTGTCCGGCACACTGAATGCGAGGCCGTCGTAGTGGCCGCGCAGGTTGGGATACATGTCGGCAACTGGCAGGCCAGCCTCGGATCGAGAAGTGATGACAACCACTTCAGCCTGCGGATGCTGTGCCAGCAAACGCAGCAATTCGACCCCGGTGTAACCCGTGCCGCCGACAATACCGACCTTGACCATAACCTGCCCTCAACGAAACCACTGGAAAGCCTTCGATAATAGGGTCAGCGCGCCCCTGCGACAACCGCCAAGGTGACTCACAGGCGCTCTACTACTACTATTTGATCTACCGTGAACCTGGGAATAACTAAAAATGCTTTATCTATGGCTAAAAGCCTTCCACATCATCAGCATCGTCTGTTGGTTTGCTGGCCTGTTTTACCTACCACGCCTGTTTGTTTACCACGCACAAAGCGAAGATTCTGTCAGCAAAGAGCGATTCAGCGTCATGGAACGCAAGCTGTATCGCGGCATCATGGGCCCGGCAATGATTGCCACACTGATTTTCGGCGGCTGGCTGTTGTGGCTCAGCCCCGGCTTTCTCAGCCAGGGCTGGATGCATGCCAAGCTGACACTGGTGTTTCTGCTGATCGGCTATCACCATATGTGCGGCGCGCAGGTCAAGCGCTTTGCCCGCGGCGAAAACACGCGCACTCATGTGTTCTATCGCTGGTTCAACGAAGTGCCGGTGGTGTTCTTGCTCGCTATCGTAATTCTGGTGGTGGTCAAACCGTTTTAAACTCACGTCCTGACGATCCGAGGTTATCCAATGTCGCTGCCCGCCCTGCTTGAACAACGCTTGCGCCTGCCGGTAGTTGCCGCGCCCATGTTCCTGATTTCCAACCCGCAACTGGTGCTGGCCTGCTGTCGCAACGGCGTGGTGGGCAGTTTCCCGGCACTCAACCAGCGCGAGAGCAGCGGGTTCAAGGCTTGGCTGGAAGAAATCGAAGCCGGCCTCGCCACATTGGATAACCCTGCGCCCTACGCCGTGAACCTGATTGTGCACAACAGCAACCCTCGGCTGCAGGCGGACCTGGCGATCTGCATCGAGCACAAGGTGCCCATCGTCATCACCAGCCTGGGCGCCGTCAAAGAGGTAGTGGATGCCGTCCACAGCTATGGCGGCCTGGTGTTCCACGATGTCACCACCCGCCGGCATGCCGAAAAAGCTGCAGAAGCCGGGGTCGACGGGCTGATTGCCGTTGCCGCCGGTGCAGGTGGCCATGCTGGCACCTGGAGCCCGTTTGCACTGGTGGCCGAAATCCGTCAGTTCTTCGACAAAACCGTACTGCTCTCCGGTTGCCTGAACCACGGCCACGAAATCCTGGCAGCACAGATGATCGGCGCCGACCTTGCCTACCTCGGCACGCGCTTTATCGCGACCCAAGAGAGCCATGCGCCTGACGCCTACAAAGAGATGCTGCTGGCTTCACGCGCGGCCGATATTATCCACACCCCTGCCGTGTCAGGGGTGCCCGCCAGCTTTATGCGCCAAAGCCTGGAAAACGCAGGTTTCGACCTCGCGGCGCTGCAGGGCAAAAGCGAGACCAAGCTCAAACCGCTGACCGACGAAGCCAAAGCATGGAAAACCGTCTGGTCTGCGGGGCAAGGCGTAGGAGAAATCCACGACCTGCCAACCACCGATCAATTGATCGCACGCCTTGATGAGGAATACCGCAAAGCGCTCAACCTCACGTCGAGGCTGGGCCAACAGTGGCCCCATCACTGACAGTAACCAGCCCGCCAATCCCGGCGGGCTTTTGTTGAACACACCCGGACAAGGAAGCCACCATGCCCGAGCTGAGCCTGGACAAGACACCTCAAGAGCAGTACGCACCACTGGACCCTGTGGGCTTCAGTGGCCGGATCGGGCGTTTGCGGCTGCTGGCCTGGAGCATGGTCATCAGTATTATCGCCGCGGTGACATCACTTCTGGTGCTGCTCGCGGTCAAGGTCTCCCCCACGCTTGGCATGACCTGCGGTGCAACCCTCACGCTGGCCTACTTCATTGTCAGCCTGAGAATCGGCGCCCAGCGCTTGCATGACCTCAACTGGTCCGCCTGGATGCTGTTGTTGCATCTGGTACCGGTGGCCAACCTGGTGCTGACCCTCTTGATGCTGTTGATGCCCGGCACGCCCGGCCCCAACAAGTACGGCCCGCCGCCACCGCCCAACAGCCGGGCTGTCAACGTACTGGCCGCGATCACCATCTTCTTGATTGGATTGGGCATTTGCGCAATGGCCGCGCTCCTTGCTTTGGGCCTGATGACTGCAGTGATCAACGCAGTCAACGGCAACAGCCTGTAGACTGCCAGCCTTAATGAACGAGTTAACGCCAGGGACATCATTGTCACCGGACTGTACCGTTGCAATGGAGAACAGCATGACCCGTTACGCTTTAATCACTGGCGCCACCAGCGGCATTGGCCTGGCCTTGGCCGAGGCCCTGGCCCGGCGTGGGCGCAGCCTGATTTTGGTGGCCCGCCAACGGGATGCGCTGGAAACCATTGCCCTTGAGCTGACCCAGCGTTTCGGTGTCGAAGTGTTGTTCCGTGCCTGTGACCTTGGCGAGCCCCTGCGCCTGTCCGGCTTTTTACTGGAACTCGAAGAAGGCGACCGCCAGATCGACCTGCTGGTCAATTGTGCCGGCATCGGTACCTGCGGCCCGTTCCTGGCCCATGACTGGAGCGCAGAGCAAGACCTGATCGAACTCAACGTACTGGCGCTCACCCGCTTGTGCCACGCCATCGGCAACATGATGGCCGTTCAGGGCGGCGGGCAGATTCTCAATGTGTCCTCGATCGCCGCCTTCCAGCCCGGGCCGTGGCTGAGCACCTACTTTGCCAGCAAGGCCTATGTGCTGCACTTTTCCGAAGGCTTGCGCGAGGAAGTGAAAAAAACCGGCATCAAGGTGTCAGTACTTTGCCCCGGCATCACCCGCACCCGCTTTTTTGATGCGGCCAAGATGAATACCGACGCCATCAAGCAAAGCACCAGCGCCATGACCCCTGAAGAAGTGGCGCTCTACACGGTGCGAGCACTCGACAAGAACAAGGCGATCATTATTCCCGGGCGGCGCAACCGCTGGATCACGCGCTTGCCGCGCTTGCTCTCACGCTGGATGACGCGAAAAATTGCCGCCTCCGTTAACAAATCCTACTGCCCTCGTTAACGAGGCTGGGCGTAACTGGCTGCCCTGAGTACACTCAGACCGGACTTCACTCACGGAGACACAGCTTTGGATACTCTGTTCACCAAGATCATCAACCGTGAAATACCCGCCAAGATCATCTACGAAGACGATCTAGTGCTGGCTTTTCACGACATTGCCCCGCAAGCACCGATCCACTTTCTGGTTATCCCGAAAAAGCCGATCCGCACGCTTAACGACCTGACCGAAGAAGACAAGCCGCTGGCAGGTCATATTTTGTTCACGGCACAGCGCCTGGCCAAGGAACTGGGCTGCGAAGACGGTTTCCGCGTGGTAATGAACTGCAATGAAAAGGGCGGCCAAACCGTCTACCACATTCATATGCATGTGCTGGGTCAACGCCAGATGAACTGGCCGCCGGGCTGATTGACCACGGATCCCGACGCGCGAGCCCCGCGGCTCTCGCGTTACCCCCTGATCCAACGCAAACCCCGACCGCCCGATTGGGGTAAACTGACCGCCGTGATTTTTTCCGGAGGTAAGCATGACTACCCAACGTCACTACTCGCCGATTGACCGTCTTCTGTTACAAGCCGACACCGCCTTGCGCACGTTGCTGCCCTTCAGCGGCCAGCCGCATCGGCCGTCACCGGCCATCGTCAAGCCTGAAAACCCGCTGGCCCCACAGGCCAAGCGTCATGTTGCCGGCCTGATGCGCATCAACCATACCGGTGAAGTGTGTGCCCAGGCCTTGTACCAAGGTCAGGCGCTGACAGCCAAACTGCCCCATGTGCGTGAAGCGATGGAGCATGCTGCTGAAGAAGAAATCGATCACCTGGCCTGGTGCGAACAGCGCATCCGCCAGCTGGGCAGCCATCCCAGCGTGCTGAACCCGTTGTTTTACGGCATGTCTTTCGGGATCGGCGCCGCCGCAGGGCTGATTAGTGACAAGGTGAGCCTGGGCTTCGTTGCTGCGACTGAAGACCAGGTGTGCAAGCATCTGAACGAGCATCTTGAGCAACTGCCGCCGGAGGACGAAAAGTCCCGGGCGATCCTTGAGCAAATGCGCATCGACGAAGAACAGCACGCCGAGTCTGCGCTCAATGCCGGAGGCTTTCGCTTCCCTGCCCCGGTGAAGTTCGGCATGAGCCTGATGGCCAAGGTCATGACCAAAAGCACCTACCGGATCTGACAGCACAACCTTTGTGCAAGCAGGCTGGCTTGCGATTCCAGCGTCGCGGCCTTCGTGTCGAACCGTGGTGAGGCCATCGCGAGCAAGCCCGCTCCCACAGGGGGCTGCGAAGCAAAAAAAAGGCGGCTACCTCACGGTAGCCGCCTTTTTTTGTGCCGAGAATTTACGCCATGTTGCGCGCGTAGAAAATCTCGAGCATTTCGTGCTTCACCCGCTCAGTCACCTGGGCGCGCTGTTCAACCGACAGATTGCTGGTGGCATCGCCGAACAGGTAGTTATCCAGTTCGAACTCCTTGAGCAGCATCTTGGTGTGGAACAGGTTTTCCTGATACACATTCACGTCGGTCATCTGGTAACCGTCGCGGGTGTCTTCGGAGAGGTAGTTCTGGATCGAGTTGATCTCGTGATCGATAAAGTGCTTTTTGCCTTCCACGTCACGGGTAAAACCACGCACGCGGTAATCGACAGTCACGATATCCGAATCAAACTGATGGATCAGATAGTTGAGAGCTTTAAGCGGTGAAATAACGCCGCACGTCGACACGTCAATATCTACACGGAAGGTTGCAATACCGTCTACCGGGTGGATCTCCGGGTAGGTATGTACCGTGATATGACTTTTGTCGAGATGAGCCAGGATGGTCTCGGGCAGCGGGCCTGGGGACTCTTCGATCTGGCTTTCGGTAGGAATTACCGGCTGCTCGGAGATCAGAATCGTCACGCTGGCGCCTTGTGGGTCGTAATCCTGACGGGCAATGTTCAGGATGTTGGCACCAATGATATCAACCACATCTGTAAGGATCTGCGTCAGGCGCTCTGCGTCGTACTCTTGATTGATGTACTCAACATATGCCTGCTGGTCTTGCGGGGTTTCCGCATAACAGATGTCATAGATGTTGAAGCTCAAGGTCTTTGTCAGGTTATTGAACCCGTGGAGCTTGAGTTTGCTTTTCACCGTTATAAAACTCTCTATGTCGATGCGGCTCGGCCGCGTGATCCAGCATGCCCGTCAAGTGCGTGGGACGCACCTGCGTAGGACGGTTAACACCTCTTCGCGATGGCGATTTTGGTTATCTGTTCGGACATGTGGCCGGGATTATTCCCCGCCACTACCCTGAAAAAAGTGGCGCATTATGCAGACGTCAGCGACTGATCGCCAGAGTCTGCAGCGCATTTATGAAAATTGAATGTCCGCTCAGGCCAGTTCAATAATTTCATAATCATGGCTGATGGCAACCCCCGCCGCGCCGAGCATGATCGATGCCGAGCAATACTTTTCGGCCGACAGCTCGATGGCACGCTTGACCTGGGCTTCTTTCAAGCCACGGCCCTTGACCACAAAATGCAGGTGGATTTTGGTGAACACCTTGGGATCTTCAGTGGCGCGCTCGGCCTCCAGAAACGCTTCACAGCTCTCCACCGCCTGACGCGACTTCTTGAGAATGCTCACCACGTCAAAGTTGCTGCAGCCGCCAAGGCCCAACAGCAGCATTTCCATCGGGCGTACACCCAGGTTGCGACCGCCGCTCTCAGGCGGGCCATCCATGACAACAACGTGGCCACTGCCGGATTCGCCCAGAAACATGGCTTCACCCGCCCATTGAATGCGTGCCTTCATCGCCCAGACTCCACTGTTTTAAAAGGGGCGCCAGCTTAGCACAGGGCCGGAAACGGATAAGTCGCTACACTGAAGCGTTTCTCCGACAAGCCATACCGAAAATTCTGCAAACCCCACAGAACCTGTCTGGTAAGCTGGCGCCAAATCGCTGGCGCCAGCCAGCGAGCGCTCTATATAAAAAATAGATCTAACCCTTACTGTGCCAGCTTTCCGGGAAACAACCATGGTTGCTCTTACTCCCATACCCAAGATCAAAAACCTCGACAAGTTTTTGACTTTTTGCCAGCGCAAACGCTACCCAGCCAAGAGCAATATCATTTGCGCTGGCGAGTCTTCGCACACCCTGTTTTTCATTATCAAAGGCTCGGTAACGGTCTTGATTGAAGACGAGGAAGGCCGTGAAATGATCATTGCCTACCTCAATAGCGGCGACTTTATCGGCGAGCTGGGTTTGTTCGAACAGGCAGGGCAAGAGCAGACGCGCAGCGCATGGGTTCGAGCCAAGACTGAATGCGAAGTTGCTGAAATCAGCTACCCGAAATTCAGAGAATACACACAGCAAGAACCGGAAATTCTTTACGCTTTAAGCGGCCAAATCGCACAGCGCTTGCGCAACACCACGCGCAAGGTTGGGGATCTGGCATTCTTTGATGTCACTGGAAGAGTGGCTCGCTGTTTGCTGGAACTGTGCAAGCAACCTGATGCCATGACCCATCCCGATGGCATGCAAATCAAGATCACCCGTCAGGAAATTGGCAGGATTGTTGGCTGTTCGCGCGAGATGGTCGGCCGTGTACTCAAGAGCCTGGAAGAACAGAACCTGGTGAACGTCAAAGGCAAGACGATGGTGGTGTTCGGCACACGTTAACCCTTGAGCAAGGGCGCCAGGATCTGTTGATAACGGGCACTCAGGCGCTCAAAGAAGTCCGGGGCTGCAAAGGCCTCGTGCAGCGCGATATGGCTGTCGGCAAGGCAGCGTTGCTCCAGATCGCACAACACATTGAAGCGATTGACCGCAGCCACCATCGACTCACGCTCGTTATCCACCAGCAATGCACCGTGTACCAGGCCGACAGGTCGTTGCCCGCCTTTGCTCTGGCGCCAGCGCTGGGCGGTGCCGACCAGTTTTCGGGCATTGAGATTGACGTTGAAGCGGCCATCGCAGAAAGCGCCCTCAACTTCCCCCAAAGAGGCCGTACCACCCAGTTCGGTCAACAGATCGCAAATTGGCTCGCACAGTCGACGATAGGCCATTTCGATGCGACCGTGATCGCCTTCACTGGGCAAGGGCGCATACACCAATGCGATATTGACGGTCGATGCCGATTGCGGGACGGGTTCGCCGCCGGTTTCACGCAGCAGGATCGGCCAGCCACTGGCAGCCAGTTCGACACTGGCCTGCGCAAAGCCCGGCAGGCGGCTCAGGCGCCGCGGCATGACCAGCGCCCGGTCAGTGGGCTGCCAGAACAATACTGCGGCCTGCAACTCCCCGGCACAGACCGAGGCCAGTAAATCCTGTTCGGCCTTGAGGCCGGCTTCGACGGTGAGTTGCTGAATGGGTGTCATGGGATTCCTTATCAGACACTGAGCCCTTGTGGGAGCTGGATTGAGTCAATCCAGGGTCGACCCCGTCACTGCTACAGCACGCTCCGGGAAGAACAGACGCTGCAGCTCATTACCCGGGTTCTCGGCACGCATGAAGGCTTCGCCCACCAGGAACGAATACACTTCGCTGATTTCCATCAGTTCCACATCTGCGCGGTTGAGAATCCCGCTTTCGGTAATCACCAGGCGATCACGGGGCACACGCGGCAACAGGTCGAGGGTGGTTTCCAGGCTGACTTCAAACGTATGCAGGTTGCGGTTGTTGATACCCACCAACGGTGTGTCGAGGGTTTTCAGCGCGCGCTCAAGCTCATCGCCATCATGGACTTCAACCAGCACATCCAACCCGACACTTTTGGCTACAGCCGCCAGTTCGGCCATTTTCACGTCGTCCAGCGCGGAGACGATCAGCAGCACACAGTCGGCGCCCAATGCCCGGGCTTCGACGATCTGGTACGGGTCGATCATGAAGTCCTTGCGAATCACCGGCAAGGAGCAGGCCGCACGCGCCTGCTGCAGGTACGCATCGGCGCCCTGGAAGTAGTCGATATCGGTCAGCACGGACAGGCAAGTTGCACCGCCCGCCTGGTAGCTCTTGGCAATCTCGGCAGGCACGAAGTGCTCGCGAATCACGCCTTTGCTCGGCGAAGCCTTTTTGATTTCGGCAATCACTGCGGGCTGTTTTGTCTTGGCCTGCGCCAGTAAGGCACTGGCAAATCCACGAACAGGATCAGCCTGAGCCGCCAATCGCTCAAGTTCAGCCAGGCTTACCCGCGCACTGCGCTCGGCAACTTCCTGAACTTTACGCGCCAGAATATTTTCCAGAACGGTTGGCACACTCATGCTTCATTCTCCTGCTTGAAAATAGCGGTAAATGCGCCCAGCTCTTCGAGCTTTTCCCGGGCCAGGCCGGTGTGGAGCGCGTCGTGAGCCAATTCCACACCTTCTTTGAGTGTGTAGGCAAGATCCGCAGCGTACAGAGCAGCACCTGCATTGAGTACAATCATTTCAGCCGCTTTCTGGCCAGCTTCGGTTTTGCGTCGCCCCAGGGCATCACGGATCAGTTCCAGCGATTGCTCCGGGCTGTCGACCACCAGGCCAAACAGGCTTTGGCTCTTGATGCCAAGGTCTTCAGGCTGGACCCAATATTCCTTGATTTCACCTTTATGCAATTCCGCCACAAAGGTCGGGGCTGCCAGGCTGAACTCATCCAGGCCATCCTGCGAATGCACCACCAGCACATGCTTGCTGCCCAGACGCTGCAACACTTCAGCCAGAGGCCGGCACAACGCCTGGTTGAACACGCCGACCACCTGATGCAATACACCAGCCGGATTCGTAAGCGGGCCAAGCATATTGAACAGGGTGCGCAGGCCAAGATCACGACGGGGGATGGCCGCATGCTTCATGGCGCCATGATGGCATTGCGCGAACATAAAACCGATGCCCACACTGTCAATGCAGCGGGCGACTTGAACCGGGGTCAGGTTCAGGTACACACCGGCCGCTTCCAGCAGGTCGGCACTGCCGCTTTTACCGGATACAGCGCGGTTGCCATGTTTGGCCACCGTGCAACCGGCCGCCGAAATCACCAACGCCGAGGCGGTGGACACGTTGAAAATATTCGCGCCGTCGCCGCCGGTGCCGACGATATCGACCACACCGTCCAGGGTATTGAGCTCAACCTTGTCTGCCAGCTCGCGCATCACGGTGACGGCACCGACGATTTCGTCGATGCTTTCGCTCTTCATGCGCATGCCCATCATAAAGGCGCCGATCTGCGCCTCGGTGCATTGACCGGTCATGATGTCGCGCATCACATCGCGCATTTCATCGGTGGTCAGGTCGAGGTGCCCGACGATACGGTTCAGGGCTGTCTTGATATCCATGTGAAGTCCTTAGCGCGTGCCGCCGGTTTGTTTAAGAAAGTTGGCAAACAGTTCATGACCCTGTTCGGTCAGGATCGACTCAGGGTGAAACTGCACCCCTTCGATGTTCAGCGTCTTGTGGCGAAGGCCCATGATCTCGTCGACCGAGCCATCTTCAAGCTGCGTCCAGGCGGTCAGCTCCAGGCAGTCCGGCAGGGTTTCGCGCTTGACCACCAGCGAGTGGTAGCGGGTGACGGTCAACGGATTGTTCAAGCCCTGAAACACCCCGGTATCGAGGTGATAGACCGGGCTGGTCTTGCCGTGCATCACTTGCCGGGCGCGAACCACATCACCGCCAAAGGCCTGGCCGATGGACTGATGGCCCAGGCACACGCCCAGGATCGGCAACTTGCCAGCAAAGTACTGGATGGCTTCGAGGGAGATGCCCGCCTCGTTCGGCGTGCAAGGGCCGGGCGAGACCACAATGCGCTCGGGCTTGAGCGCTTCGATCTGGGCCACGGTCAGTTCATCGTTACGCACCACCTTGACCTCGGCACCCAACTCGCCGAGGTACTGCACAACGTTGTAAGTAAAAGAGTCGTAATTGTCGATCATCAGCAACATGCTGCTAAACCTCTGAATTCACTGACATTCAAAACTGTTTTCAGAATGCATGACCCGCAGTTTCGATTGCTGGATTGAACACACCAACCGGGGGGGCAGCCATTCAGGAAAACGCAGGGGGCAGGTCCGGCGGGGCCGGCAGAGAAATATTAGGCGCGCCAACGCCAACGGCCTTGGGCCTTGAGAACTCGCATAAAGAGTTTGCTGATGATCAACACAGGAAGGGTCTCATTTCTACGTCATGGCACAGTAACGTAGCCGTGCGACAGGTGCAACACGGGGCAGCAAATACGGGGAAAAACACCCGCTAAGTACTTTGTGACATTCTTTTACATGAAACATTTAATACAGTTTGTTTTGCTAATGTCTGCGCCCCAAACAATAAAAACAGGTCATCACATGCGCAGGCTCTCCCTACTCATCCCCTTGGCGGGATGCATCCTGTCCATCGTCAGTGAACGTGCCATAGCAGCACCCTCGCCGTATTCCACCATGATCGTGTTCGGCGACAGCCTGAGCGACTCGGGGCATTTTCCAGGGGTCGGCACAGGCATGCGCTTCACCAACCGCACCGGGCCGACGTACAGGGATTACCGGGGGGAGGAATACGCTGCAGTAACGCCCACGCGGCTGGGCACCCAACTGGGGATCGCCCCCGCAGACCTGCGCCCGTCCACTTCGCCGGGCAACTCTCTTGCAGGGGAGCCCGACGGCAACAACTGGGCGGTCGGCGGCTATCGCACAGACCAGATCCTCAATTCCATCAAGACCGAGTCAAAGGTCGCCATCCCGGATGACTGGTCCTTCGTCGGCGGCTACGTCCTGCGCAGCAAGCCTGGCTACCTTGTGCAGAACAGCTTCACGGCTGACCCCAAGGCGTTGTATTTCATTTCAGGCGGCGGTAATGACTTTCTCCAAGGCAAGGTCACCAACCCCGCCGAGGCAGGCCAAGCCGCACAAAGGCTGGCGGCAAGCGCCCACACCCTGCAACAGGCAGGGGCACGCTACATCATGGTCTGGCTGCTGCCCGATCTGGGCCTGACGCCAGCCGTTTACGGTACACCCACCCAGGCTGGCACCAGCGCCCTGAGCGCCCTGTTCAATCATGAGCTAACCCAGCAACTGGCGCAGATAGACGCCGAAGTGATTCCCCTCAATATCCCGCTGCTGCTGCGTGAAGCCATCGCCGACCCCGCCCGTTATGGCCTGGCACTGGGGCAGGACCTTGTCGCGACCTGTTTCAATGGCGAAGAGTGTACGGAAAACCCGCAGTACGGCCTCAACAGCGCAACTCCCAACCCGGCCAAACTGCTGTTCAACGACTCGGTACACCCCACCGAGACAGGACAACAGCTGATTGCCGACTATGCCTACTCATTGCTGGCCGTGCCGTGGGAGCTGACCTTGTTACCCGTTATGGCCCAAGGCTCGCTAAACGCCCATCAAGACCAGTTGCGCAACCAATGGGCTGGCGACGACGGTCAATGGCAAGCCATAGGCCAGTGGCGAACCCTGCTCGCCGGTGGCGGTCAACGCCTGGAAATCGACAAGCAGACCACGGCCGTGAAGGCAGATGGCAAAGGCTATAACCTCAATATCGGCACCAGCTACAGGCTGGATGACAACTGGCGATTTGGCATTGCCGGCGGGTTTTACCGGCAACGCCTGGAAACCGGGGCCAATAAATCGGACTACAAGCTCAACAGCTATCTGGGTAGCGTGTTTGCCCAATACCAGCACAATCACTGGTGGGGGGATGCGGCACTGACGTTGGGCAGGCTGGATTACGACAGCCTGAAGCGAAAATTCGCGCTTGGGGTGGGTAGTGAGATGGAGCAAGGCCAGGCTGACGGCCATTTGCGAGCATTGAGTACACGCCTGGGTTATGAAATCGCACAGGCATCTGACCTGTGGCAGCTCTCCCCCTTTATCAGCGCCGATTACTCGCGGGTGGAAGTTAACCGCTATGAAGAAAAGGGCCGGCGCTCCACTGCATTGAACTACGAAGAGCAGACACTTGTTTCAAATCGCCTGGGCGCGGGTTTGCTCGCCAGTTACCAGGCCACCCCACAAACGCTGTTATTTGGCGAGGCCGCCCATGAACATGAGTTCCAGAGCGATACCCAGCGCCTGAACATCGCACTCAACAGCCTGCCCGACAACCGCTTCAAGCTCGAGGGCTATACACCGCCGAGCAACCTTGCCCGTGTAAGCCTGGGGGTCAGCCACAGATTGACTGCCGACCTTGTGCTGCGGGCGGCTTATAACGCGAGAAAGAGTGATGGGGTAACGCAACAGGGCGCCACTATCGGGGTGAGCCTGAACTTCTGATAAACAGAAGCTCTTCGTAGCAGCTGCCGCAGGCTGCGTCCGGCGGCGTAGCCGTCGTAAAGTCTGCCAACCCGGTATTTCAGATGAACCGGGCTGTCAGAATTTACGATCGCTTCGCAATCGCACGCACCCTTCGCCAGCGGCTACGGCACAGGGCGCGCAATCAATCCCGCGGGGTTTGCTCGGCCAGGGCCACGGCGCGGAACATCGCACGGCGCTTGTTCAACGTCTCTTCCCATTCCAGGGCCGGCACCGAGTCCGCGACAATGCCGCCACCGGCCTGCACATGCAGTTCACCGTTCTTGATCACCGCAGTACGGATGGCAATCGCCGTGTCCATATTGCCGTTCCAGGCGAAGTAACCCACCGCACCGCCATACACACCGCGCTTGACCGGCTCGAGCTCATCGATGATTTCCATCGCACGGATTTTTGGCGCACCGGACAACGTGCCCGCCGGCAAAATCGCTCGCAGGGCGTCCATCGCCGTCAGCCCGCTTTTCAGTTGGCCAGTGACGTTGGACACAATGTGCATCACGTTGGAATAACGCTCGATCACCATCTTCTCGGTGAGCTTGACCGAACCGATTTCAGAAACGCGGCCCGTATCGTTACGGCCCAGGTCGATCAGCATCAAGTGCTCGGCGATTTCCTTGTCATCACTGAGCAGGTCCTCTTCGAGCGCCAGATCGGCCTCTTCAGTCGCGCCGCGTGGGCGTGTGCCGGCAATCGGGCGTACTGTGATCAGGTTGTCTTCAACCCGTACCAGCACTTCCGGCGAGCTGCCCACGACGTGGAAATCACCGAAATTGAAGAAGTACATGTACGGCGTCGGGTTGAAGCAGCGCAGCGCACGGTACAGGTCGATCGGCGCAGCCTTGAAATCAATGGACATGCGCTGCGACGGCACCACCTGCATGCAGTCGCCGGCCAGGATGTAGTCCTTGATGGTATCGACCGCTTTTTCGTAGTCAGCCTGGGTGAAGCTGGAACGAAACACCGGGTCCGCTGCCTGCTGTGCAGTGAAGTCCAGGCCACGGCGCGGTGCAATTGGCTGGCGCAGTTGTTCAAGCAGCGCTTCAAGGCGGGCCTGGCCTTCTTCATAAGCATCAGGCTGGGCCGGGTCGACCAGCACAATGGCGTGCATCTTGCCGGCCAGGTTATCGAACACCACCACGGCGTCCGACACCATCAGCAGAATATCCGGCACGCCCAGTGGATCAGGGTTCGGGCACTTGCCCAGACGCTTCTCCACATAACGCACGCAGTCATAACCAAAATAGCCCACCAGGCCACCGTTGAAACGCGGCAAACCGGCGATGGTCGGCACGTTGTAGCGGGCCTTGAATTCTTCAACGAAGGTCAGCGGGTCTTGCACTTCGCAGGCTTCGATCTCGACACCGTCATGGGTCACGCTGACCTGGTGATCATGCACACGCAGCACGGTGCGGCATGG
This sequence comes from Pseudomonas sp. WC2401, assembly GCF_041200115.1. Lineage (NCBI taxonomy): Bacteria > Pseudomonadati > Pseudomonadota > Gammaproteobacteria > Pseudomonadales > Pseudomonadaceae > Pseudomonas > Pseudomonas sp. WC2401. The sequence continues at coordinate 1,152,173 of NZ_CP165623.1, read as the reverse complement.
CAGGCCAATGATCGAATAACGCCCCCACTTCTCACCGCCCTGCACCGACTCCAGCAAATAGGAGTTGGGCTGATCGGCCAGTTTCAGATAGATCGACAGCGGCGTGTCGAAGTCAGCCAGGGTTTCGCGGGCAAGGGGGATACGGTTATAGCCGGCAGCGGCCAAACGCAGGAATTCTTCGCGGATCATGAGGTGCCTCGTGGTCTGAGGGTAAAACGGTCAGGTGTGCAAACGTGCCGACTCAGCGGCCAGATTCAAGTCAGGCGCGCCAACGCCAGCGGGCCAGGGCCTTGATGACTTTCATCCAGAGTTTGCGAGTGACCACCACGATGGAATCTCTTCGAGAGGAGGGAACAGAATTGCCCAACGTTATCTCAGGCGCAGATTCTAAGCAACCGGCTATCAGCTCTTGCAGATTGTCGATCACCATATCCGGTGATTCTTCTTCAATCGGGCGACCGTGGTTGTAGCCGTAGCTCAGCGCGACGCAACGCACACCGGCAGCCTTGGCCGCCAGTACGTCATTGCGTGAATCGCCGATAAACATCGACTGGGCCGGGGTGGCGCCCGCCATTTTCATCACGAACAGCAGAGCAGCCGGGTCGGGTTTTTTCTGTGGCAGGGTGTCGCCACCGATGATCCAACGAAAAAACCGCCCCAGCTTCAATTCATCGAGCAGGGGAGCGACAAAGCGCTCAGGCTTGTTGGTGATCAGGGCCATTTCAACGCCCTGCTTTTGCAGCCACTTGAGGCTTTCACGCACGCCGGGGTAAACCGTGGTGTGTGCATGGCCGCCGTCGTAGGCCTCCATGAAAATCTCCAGTGCATGCTCGGCCTCGACGTCATCGACGCCGCTGCCGTCCATATTGCCGGCCAGGGCACGGCGCACCAGCATGGGTGCGCCGTTGCCGATCCACAACCGCACGTTTTCGATCCCGGCGGGTGGGCGGCCCAGCTTGAGCAGCATGGTCTCCACGGCATCCGCCAGATCCGGCACTGAATCAATCAGGGTGCCATCCAGATCGAACATCACCAGTTTTGGCAGCTGCCCCTGGAGTAGCTGCTCAAAGCGGCTCATGGGCGGGCCAACGCAAGCTCGGCACGCATTTTTTGAATGACTTCTTCGTAGTTCGGCGTGTTGAAAATCGCGGAACCGGCGACAAAGGTGTCAGCCCCGGCTTCAGCGATTTCACGGATATTGCCGACGTTTACGCCGCCGTCGATTTCCAGGCGAATCTCGCGGCCGCTGGCATCGATCAGCGCACGGGCTTCGCGCAACTTGTTGAGCGTGCCGGGAATGAATTTTTGCCCGCCAAAGCCCGGGTTGACGCTCATCAGCAAGATCATGTCGACCTTGTCCATCACGTACTTGAGCACATCCAGCGGGGTTGCCGGGTTGAACACCAGACCTGCCTTGCAGCCGCCTTCGCGGATCAGTTGCAGGGAGCGGTCGATGTGCTGGGTGGCTTCGGGGTGGAACGTGATGTAAGTGGCGCCGGCTTCGATAAAGTCGCCGATGATGCGGTCGACCGGGCTGACCATCAGATGCGCATCGATGGGTGCGGTGACGCCGTACTTGCGCAGGGCGGCGCAGACCATCGGGCCGATGGTCAGGTTGGGTACGTAATGGTTGTCCATGACATCGAAGTGAACGATATCAGCACCCGCGGCGAGTACGTTGTCCACTTCTTCGCCGAGACGGGCGAAATCGGCGGAAAGAATCGATGGGGCAATAGCGAAGGGCTGCATGACGCACCTTTTAGTGGGCTAAACACGGTGGCGCGCATTGTATACCGCTGGCTATGTGCCGCACACCGTAGCAGCGATGATTGGCCCACCCATACCACCCGACCTCCCGTAGCAGTTGCCGAAGGCGACGTCCGGCCGAAGGCCGTAAAACCGTCCTCCCTATCTTCCAGAAACATGCGTTACCGATTTACGAGCGCTTCGCACTCGGACGCAGCCTTCGGCAGCTGCTACGAAAGACGCAATATCTGGTTAATAGTTACTTCAATGGCATGTTCGGAAGTGATCTAGGTTTAGAAAACACAGTAACGGAGGGCAATGGATTGCCAATCTCAAAGAACGCTTACCGCCTGCGTATCGGCCGTCACTCCGAATGCGGTCGTCTTTATCTGCTAACGACTATCACCCAGCAACGTCAGCCAATTTTCAAAGACTTCCATTTGGGTCGCCTTGTGGTGGAACAGTTCAGGCAGGCGCATGACGACGGAGTCGTAATATCGAAGGCATGGGTCGTGATGCCGGACCACTTCCATTGGCTGGTTGAATTAAAAGATAAAACACTGGGGGAGTTGATGTGCCGTGTGAAATCACGCAGCAGCGTCAGCGTCAACAAACGGGCCAACACCCGCGAGCGAATTTGGCAAAAGGGCTACCACGACCGTGCCTTGCGCAAGGAAGAAGACATAAAAGACATAGCCCGCTACATCATCAAAAACCCGATCCGCGCCCAACTGACCACGCGGATCGGTGATTACCCCCTGTGGGATGCCTGCTGGTTCTAGGCCTGTGCCGTGCGCAGTTTCTCGCTACGCCCGCGCAGCCACTCCAGCGTCAGCAACAACACCACCGAAAACGCGATCAACAAAGTCGCCGCCGCAGCGATGGTCGGGCTGAGGTTTTCGCGAATACCACTGAACATCTGCCGTGGCAGGGTCGCCTGCTCCGGCCCCGCCAAAAACAGGGTGACCACCACTTCATCGAACGAGGTGGCGAACGCAAACAACGCCCCCGAAATCACCCCCGGCGCAATCAACGGCAAGGTCACCCGGCGAAACGCCGTCAACGGCGATGCCCCAAGGCTGGCAGCCGCCCGCACCAGGTTATGGTTGAAGCCCTGCAAGGTGGCCGACACGGTGATGATCACAAAGGGCACGCCCAACACCGCATGCACTACGATCAGCGAGATATAGCTGTTGCCCAGGCCCAACGGGGCAAAGAACAGGTAACTGGCCACACCAATGATCACCACCGGCACCACCATCGGTGAAATCACCAGCGCCATCACCAGGGCCTTGCCCGGGAAATCCCCCCGGGTCAGGCCGATCGCCGCCAGCGTGCCAAAGACCATCGCCAGCACGGTCGCAGCCGGGGCCACGATCACGCTGTTTTTCAGGGCCCGCATCCATTCGGCCGAGGCAAAGAAGTCCTGGTACCAATGCAGCGAAAAGCCCTGCAGTGGATACACCAGAAAACTCCCCGAATTGAACGACAGTGGAATAATCACCAGCACCGGCAAAATCAGGAACAACAGGATCAGCCCGCAAAGAATGCGCAAGCTGTAGAACCAGACCCGTTCAACGGGTGACATGTAGGGGCTCAGCATGGCGTTCTCCTCAGCTCAAGCGCAGGCGGCTGGCGCCTACCAGCCAGTTGTACATCAGGTACAGCACCACGGTGGCCAGCAGCAGCAAGCCGCCCAATGCCGTCGCCATGCCCCAGTTGATGCTGGTGTTGGTGTAGAACGCCACGAAGTAACTGACCATCTGGTCGTTCGGGCTGCCCAGCAGGGCCGGGGTGATGTAGTAGCCAATGGCAATGATGAACACCAGCAGGCAGCCCGCGCCGACACCAGCATAGGTCTGCGGGAAATACACCCGCCAAAAGCTGGCAAACGGATGACATCCCAGCGAGATCGCAGCCCGCATATAGGTCGGCGATATACCTTTCATCACGCTGTAGATCGGCAGAATCATGAAGGGCAACAGGATATGCACCATCGCGATGTACACCCCGGTGCGGTTGAACACCAGCTCCAGCGGCTTGTCGATCAGGCCCATGCTCAGCAGCGCGCTGTTGATCAGGCCACCCGATTGCAGCAGCACGATCCACGATGCCACCCGCACCAGCACCGAGGTCCAGAACGGCAGCAGCACCAGGATCATCAACAGGTTGCTCTGGCGTGTCGGCAGGTTGGCCAGCAGGTACGCCAACGGGTAAGCCAGCACCAGGCAGATGCAGGTAATCACAAACCCCATCCAGAATGTGCGGGCGAAGATATCCAGATAGATGGACTGGTCCGGCGTGGCCTGGGCGATTTCACCCAGATCGTCGATGCGGTGATCCACCGCTGCCAGCAGGTAAAACGGGGTCACGCTGGAACTGTTGCGCTTGATCGCCTGCCAGTATGCGGGGTCGCCCCAACGCTCATCGATCCCTTCCAGCGCATCTTTATACGATTCGGGCGCGGCCTTGAACGGCAACGCCTTGGCGGTTTTCATCAGCAGGCTGCGGTAGCCGGCCAGTTCCATGTTCAGACGCTTGGACAGATCGCCCAGGACTTGATTCTTGCGCGCCTCGGCCAGGTCTTCACTCAAGGCCCGGTACACCGGCTCCGCGGGCAAGCCCTTGGCGTCCCAGTCTTGCACGGCCACCACGGTGCGCGGCAAGCCGTCGACGACTTCCGGGTTGCCGACGCTTTTATAAAGCAGGGCCGCAATCGGGACCAGAAACACCAGCAGCAAAAAAATCACCAGGGGTGCAATCAGCGCCTGCGCCTTCCAGCGGTTGACCCGCTCGGCATGCGCCAGGCGCTTCTTCAAGGTGGGGCTGGAGACCTCGTTCAGGGGAACGGCGACGGCCATGGCGAACTCCGAAAATCTTTAAACGATGGCGGCGCACCCTCTCGGGCACACCGCATGTCAGCGCTGTTTACTTGGCAGCCCAGGCGTTGAAGCGTTGCTCCAGTTGCTCACCGTTGTCTGCCCAGAAGCTGACATCGATCTGCACCTGGTTGGCGATGTTTTCTGGAGCCGTTGGCATGTCGGCCTGCACCTCTTTAGGCAGCAAAGGCATGGCCTCCTTGTTGGCCGGGCCGTAGGCGATGTTTTGCGAATAAACGCTCTGCTGCTGTGGCTGCAAGGTGAACGCCATGAACTTCTTCGCGGCGTCGGCCTTGGCTTTGCCCAGGCCTTTGGGGATGGCCCAGGCATCAAAGTCGTAGATGCCGCCGTTCCAGACGATTTTCAGGTTGCTTTCTTTTTGTACCGCCGCGATGCGGCCGTTGTAGGCCGAACTCATCACCACGTCACCCGAGGCCAGGTACTGCGGCGGTTGGGCGCCTGCTTCCCACCACTGAATGCTCGGCTTGAGTTCGTCGAGTTTCTTGAAGGCGCGGTTCTGCCCGTCCTTGCTCGCCAGCACGGTGTAAACATCTTTGGGCGCGACACCATCGGCCATCAAGGCAAATTCCAGGGTGTACTTGGCGCCTTTGCGCAGCCCACGCTTGCCCGGGAAGGTTTTGGTGTCCCAGAAATCCGCCCAACTGGTGGGAGCGGTTTTGAGTTTGTCGGCGTTGTAGGCCAGTACCGTAGACCACACGAAGAAGCCCGCCCCGCAGGACTGGATCGCGCCTTTGACGTATTGCTCAGGGTTACCGAACAACGCAGGGTCCAGCGGTTCGAACATGTCCTCGTCGCAACCGCGGGACAGTTCCGGGGATTCCACCTCGACCAGATCCCAGGAGATGCTTTTGGTGTCGACCATGGCCTTGATCTTGGCCATTTCACCGTTGTATTCCCCGGCGATGATCTTGCCATCGCCCTTGGCTTCCCAGGGGGCGTAGAACGCCTTGACCTGGGCTGCCTTGTTCGCGCCGCCAAACGACACCACGGTCAGATCGGTTGCGGCCAGTGCATTGGCCGCGAACAGCAGGCCCAGACTCAGGGCCGTGAACTTGAAGGATGTATGCATTGTTGTTCTCCACTGTGCAGGGTTGGTGAAGCCGGGGCGATCAATTCGCCTCTAAGAGAGGGTCCAGCGCACGTACATGTTCGACCTGCCAGCCCAGTGGCACGACGTCGCCGACGGCCAGGGCGGGGTCCAGCTCGGCAATCGGCTGTTTCACAAAGAAATCGTTCATGCCACAGACTTCCAGGCGTACCCGAACGTGGTCGCCCAGGTAGATAAATTCTTCGACCCGGCCCGAGAACCGGTTGGCGCACGACTCACTGGAGCCATTGAGGCTGATGCGCTCCGGGCGAATCGACAGGGTTACCGGGTCGCCGGTACGCCCGACATTCACCGCCAGGGCCTGGACTTTTTCGCCACGGCCCAGCTCGACCACGCAGCGATCGCCGTCCCGGCTATGCAGGCGGCCGTTGAGGCGGTTGTTCTCACCGATAAAATTGGCCACAAAGGTGTTTTTCGGCTCTTCGTAGAGCATGCGCGGCGGGGCGATTTGCTGGATTTCACCCTGGTGGAACACAGCCACGCGGTCGGACATGGTCAGCGCTTCGCCCTGGTCATGGGTCACATAGACCACGGTCACGCCCAGGCGCTGATGCAGATGTTTGATTTCCATCTGCATGTGTTCACGCAGTTGTTTGTCCAGTGCACCCAGGGGTTCGTCCATCAGTACCAACTGTGGCTCGAACACCAGTGCCCGGGCCAGGGCCACACGCTGTTGCTGGCCGCCGGACAACTGGGCCGGGTAACGCTGGGCGAAAGCATCGAGCTGCACCATGCTCAGCACGCGCTTGACCCGCTCGCTGATATCGGTTCGGTTGAGGCCGCGTACCGACAGGGGGAAGCCGAGGTTTTCGGCTACGGTCATGTGCGGGAACAGGGCATAGTTTTGAAACACCATGCCGATATCGCGCTTGTGCGGCGGCACGTTGTTGATCGAGCGCCCGGCCAGCAGGATCTCGCCGGCGGTGGGTGTCTCGAAGCCGGCCAGCATCATCAGGCTGGTGGTTTTGCCCGAACCGGAAGGCCCGAGCAAAGTCAGGAACTCGCCTTTGCGAATGTCCAGGTTGAGATCCTTGACGATCAGATTTTCGCCGTCGTAGCTTTTTTGCACACCACGAAAGCTGACCAGAATCTCATCCGCCCCAGCGCTTGCACCGACCTGACTCATAACCGCACCTTTTGTTTTGGACTGCCGTAGCCCAAGACTAAAGAAGCGGCCACCCCACAGAAATCGGGGGGCGAGAGAGATTGACATCAGGCGGTTGGAAGGCCTTGGGTAGGGATTGCCCTACAGGGATGTCGTGATTGGGATGGTCGCGCCGGGCAACTCCGGCAACATGGCCCGGGGACAGGCCAAAAGGGTCGTAAACAGATAAGTTGTGGGAGCGGGGTTGCTCGCGATTCAGGCACCGTGGTCTGTCAGGCAAACCGCAGCGATGCCATCGCGGGCAAGCCCACTCCCACAGGGAAAGGTGCAAGTCGCTACAACAACTTGTGCTCCATTGCGTATTTGACCAGCTCGGCCAGGGACGTGATGTTGAGCTTTTGCATCAGCCGCGCCTTGTGGGTGCTGATGGTCTTGCTGCTCAACGCCAGTTGCTGGGCTATATCGTTGACGTTATCGCCCTGGGCCAGGCGCTTGAACACCGAAAACTCGCGCTCGGACAGCAATGCATGCAATGGCCGCGAATCGGTCAAGCCGACCTCGAACACCATGCGGTCCGCCAGGTCCGGGTCAATATAACGTCCGCCCGCCGCCACCTTGCGGATGGCCATCAGCAACAGCGCCGGGTCACTGTCCTTGGTGGCATAACCCGCCGCGCCAAACTTCAGCGCCCGCGCCGCCATCTGCGCTTCGTCATGCATCGACAGCACCAGAATGGCCGGCGGGTTGTTCAGGGCACGGATGCGCGGTATCGCTTCCAGGCCATTGACCCCGGGCATGGAGATATCCAGCAACACCACCTCGCAGGGTACATGGCGCAATGTTTCCAGCAATTGCTCACCATTGCCGGCCTCGCCCACCACCAGCAAGTCCTTGGCCAGGCCGATCAATTGCTTGATCCCTTCACGCACGATGGTGTGGTCTTCCGCTACCAGTACACGAATCACAAGCACTTCCTCATCCACTTTTCTCCACCAAAGGCACGCGTACCGTCAGGGTCGTTCCCTCCCCCGGAACACTGTGCAACGCCAGTGTTCCGCCCAGCATCAACACCCGCTCGCGCATGCCCACCAGCCCAAAGGAGGTCGGCCGCCCGCCTGCGGGCACAAAACCCTGGCCGTCATCACTGATGCTCAGGCACAACTCCCGCCCCTGCACGCTCAAGGTCAGCTCAACCGTGTGCGCCTGGGCATGGCGCATCACATTGGTCAGCGCCTCCTGCAGGATGCGGAACAACCCCACCTCCTTGGACGCACCCAGCGGCGGCAAATACTCAGGGACCTGCACCAGGCAAGGAATGTGCGTGCGCGCTTCAAAGCGTCTGGCCTGCCACTCAATGGCCGAGCTGATGCCCGCGTCCAGGATCGGCGGGCGCAAGGAGGTCGCCACATCGCGCACCAGCTGGAATAGCTGGGCGATCAATTTTTTCATGCTGTTGAGTCGCTCATGCAACCCCGGATCCAGCTGGGCGTAGGCCAGCTCGCACATTGAGGTTTCCAGTTTGAGCACTGTCAGGATCTGCCCCAGTTCATCATGCACTTCACGCGCGATGCGTGCCTTTTCTTCTTCGCGCACGCTTTCAAGGTGCGCCGACAGTTCGCGCAGCTGCCCGCGGGAGCTGTCCAGTTCAAGCTCGATGCGCTTGCTTTCGCTGATATCCCAGACAATCCCGTCCCACACCACCGTGCCATCATCCAGGCGACGGGTGATGGCCTTGATCTCGGCCCAGCGCTGCTGGCCCTGGCGGGTCAGGATCCGACCTTGCCAGGACCAATCACTGTCGCTGTCCAGCGCCAGGTCCTGCACCCGATGGTAATCCGCCCGGTCATCCGGATGCACCAGGCTGCGCAGGCCCACTTCGCGCAGGCGCAATGTGGCCGGGGAAAACCCCGCCAGGCTCTCGCTGCCTTCGCTGATATAGGGGAAGTCCAGTTCGCCAGTCAGAAGCGAACGCTCCAGGCGAAAGACCAGCCCCGGCACGTTGGCGGCAATGCCCTGCAAACGCGCATCGCTTTCCTGCAAGGCGGCCTGCACCTGGTGGCGCTCGGTGATGTCATTGAGGTACACCACCAGGTATTCCGCGGTTTGAAAGCGCAGGAAGCTCAAGGTCACATCGGCGGGAAACTGCGAGCCATCCGCACGCACGCACAGTGTTTCACTGCGGTGAACACCCTCCTTGTGATTGCGCGCGCGGCGCCACATGTTCAACCAGCGATCCATCGTCAGGCCGGGGTCAAAATCCCTGAGCGGGCGCTCCAGCACTGCCCCTGGCGAATAGCCGAGCATCTCTTCGGCCGCCCGGTTGGCGTAGCGCACATGGCTGTCCCAATTGACCCACAGAATACCCACGGGGCTCTGGTCAATGGAGAACTGGCTCAGACGCAGGGCCTCGGCGCTGGCGGTATGCAATACGAGGTCTTCGCGGGCACTGAGCAAGGCCCGTTCCAGGCTGGTTTGCTGACGGCGCTGCCACACCACAATCGCCATGCTGGCCAGCAGCAACGCGAGGATCAGCAAGCTCAGGTTCTGCCAAAAGCCGGGCGACGGGCCAAGGTGCGGGTATTTGGGTTGCAGCCAGCGACTATGCAGTTGTTCCATGTCCCGCGCCGGGATCGCATGCAGGCCACGCTCGACGATACCGGCCAACTCAGGCCAGTCACGCCGCGTTGCAACGCGCAACAACTGCGGCAAGCCGACATCACCCACCACCGCCAGCTCGGCAAACTCGGGCTCGGCCGACAAGCGACTGAGCTGGGCTTCGTCGATCACAGCATAGGTGGCTTGCTGGCTAAGCAACAACTGCAAGGCCTGGCGCTCCAGCGGCACGCCCTGCAAGTTGAGGCCAGGGTAGCTGCTGCGCAAAAAATCGGCGGTGGCACTCGGCATGCGCACCGCGACGCGGGTCTGGCTGTCGACACGCTCAAGGTCAACCGAGCCGGTGCCATTGCGCGTGCCCACCAACAATTGCGGCACACGCATATAAGGATCGGAAAACTGCCACAGGCGCAAACCCGCCGGGGTTTGCGTCAGCCCGGGGGCCAGGTCGATTTCACCGTTACGGGCGGCCTGTTCAAGTTGCGCCAGATCAGGGTAGTTACGCCAGATCAGTTCAACATTGAGTGCTTGCGCCAGCCACTTCATCAGCTCGACATTGGCCCCGGACAACTGCTGCAGGCGGCGATCAAATCGGGCATAGGGCGCCTGCAATACCAGGCCCACCCGCAACTCTGTGTGCCGGGCCAGCCATTGCTGTTGCTCGGCCGACAACTGGGCGGCGGGCACAGGCGCGGCATGGCCCATCAAGGGCAGCCAGAGCCAGCCGATAACCCACAGATAGCAAAAACGTCTCATCTAAACGCTCACACCCTGACAAATACTGATCAACCCATTACGCTGCCGGGACTACTTCTGGCCTGGAATAACCGATGTTTCCTTATCGTCTGGCACTGCCAGCCTTGTGCCTGTCGCTGGTATTGCCGTTCGCCCTGCCAGTGCTCGCAGGCGACACCCAGCCCGAAACCGAACCTGCGGCCAAGCCCGCCGTGCGCGACCCACTGCCCGAGCGCAGCCAGGAAGACGCCGCAGCCCTTGAGCGACAACTCCCCGTACACGAGCAGCAACAGCTGCAAGCGCCCAATGACAACTTTCTCGCCCTGTGGAAACCCGCCAACAGCAGCGCCCCCGAAGGTGCAGTGATTATCGTGCCCGGCGCCGGTGAAACTGCTGACTGGCCCCTGACCGTCGGCCCACTGCGCAACAAGCTGCCGGACGCCAACTGGGCCAGCCTGAGCCTGAGCTTGCCGGACATGCAAAGCGAAGCCAGCCAGGCGCGGGAAGCCGAACCAGAGAAACCTCCTACAGCAATTGCGACAGACAGTAGCAGCAAAGCAGCCAGCACCACAGCCAAACCCATCGAGCAAGCGGCCAGTGCGGGTACCGAAAGCCCGGAACCGGAAGCGGCGCAAAGCGCACAAGATCTGGACAAGGCCGATGCCGAGCGCATCTTCGCCCGTATTGATGCGGCCATTGCCTTTGCCCAGCACCAGAACATGCGCACTGTCGTTCTGCTCGGCCACGGCTCCGGGGCCTATTGGGCATCGCGCTACATCAGTACCAAACATCCTGCCCAGGTTCAGAAGCTGATCATGGTGTCTGCCCGCAAACCGGTGCTGGCAGAGCCGGACTTGAGCCAGTTGACCCCGGCCCTCAACGTCGCGCTGCTGGATATCTTCTACAAAGACCAACCCCAGGCCCGCGAAGCCGCCCTGCAAAGACTGCAGGCCAGCAAGCGCGCCAACGGATCGAATTTCAAACAGGTAGGACTGTTCGCCACCCCGGGTAACCGGGAAGGCGAACAGGAGCAGTTGTTTCGTCGGGTGCGCGGCTGGCTCAGCCCGCAGCCTGTGGATAAGTAAACCCGCGCTAGAACCCGCGGCGCTGACGAACCAAGGTGTAGGCCTGGTGCAGTTCGCGGGTTTTTTCGGTGGCTTCGCGCACCTGCACCGGGCCGGCACCGCTGCCGGCGACCTTGTCCGGGTGGTGACGACTGAGCAGGCGGCGGTAGGCGCGCTTGATCTGCTCAGGATCACTGGTTTCAGTCACCCCCAGCAGAGTCAGTGCCTGCAGGTAGGTACCGCCGCGGGTTGCCACGGGTCTTTGCTGAGCGTCACGTTCGCCACCCAGCGCCAGTACCTGTTGCCGGGTCCAGCCCAACCAGCCACCCCAAAGCACAATCAGCTCGCGCTCCTGGGGCGCCACCCGGCCATCGGCCAGGATCATCCGCCAACAAGCGCGCAATACCCCTTCTGCCGCATGGGGCTGAGCCTTGAGCCGTTTAAGATAACCGCGTAGCGAATCACTACCCGACTTGCCGCGGTTGAAGGCGGCAATCGCACGCTTTTGCGCGGCGGGCGCCATGTCGAGCTGACGCATTTCCTGGCGCGCCTGCGCGATATGCGGGTCCAGCACCTGCCCACCGCTTTTGGCCAGCCGGCCGAGCAGCACAAACAACAACTCATCGTTGCGCAGCACCTGCCGGGCGCCCAGGCGCTCCAGCAGATCGGCCCAACTGTGCAGTTGCAGGCGCCGGTCCAGTGCCTGCCCCAATAAAGCGCCAAGCATGGCCCCCGGAATACTGGCAATGAAAAAGCCGGCTCCGGCTCCGATCAGAGTCCCTGGCCACAACATGCTAGCGAGCGCCCTTGATCAACGACTCGACCTCGGCCAGCCGCTCGTGCGTACCCACATCCACCCAATGCCCTTGCAATCGTTCACCGGTCACTTGCCCGGCCGCCATTGCCTTGCGCAATAGCGGCGCCAGTTTGAAAGCACCCGCCGTGCAGCCCCTGAACAGCTCGGGGTGGAGCACGGCGATACCGCTGTAGGTCAGCGTATCGGCACCCGCTACACCCTCTTGAACCTGACCTGCGCTGAGGCTGAAGTCCCCGCCCATATGGTGCGCCGGGTTATCCACAAGAACCAGGTGCGCCAGGCCGGTCAATGGCTGGCGCAAGGCGGCAAAGTCGTAATCGGTCCAGATATCACCGTTAACCACAGCAAATGGCGTATCACCGAGCAATGCCAGCGCCTGGAAAATGCCGCCACCGGTTTCCAGCGGTTCACCTTCCGGTGAGTACTGGATGCGGACACCAAACTGCGAGCCGTCGCCCAGATGATCTTCAATCTGCTGGCCCAGCCAGGCGTGGTTGATCACGATGTCGGTAAAGCCCGCCACTGCCAGCGCACGCAGGTGGTACTCGATCAGCGGCACGCCCCCTGCACGAACCAATGGCTTGGGCGTGTGCAGGGTCAGCGGGCGCAGGCGCTCGCCTTTGCCGGCCGCCAGAATCATCGCCTTCATGCATCGACCTCGCGGGTCAGCCCCAGGCTGGCGAACAGTTCACCCAGTTCTGCCAGCTCGGGGCGTCGCGCCAGCACGGCTTCTATATAAGAGAAGAAACGCGGCACATCGGCCAGATAACGCGGTTTTCCGTCGCGATGGCAGATGCGGGCAAAAATACCGATCACTTTCAAATGCCGCTGCACACCCATCAGGTCGCTGGCACGCAGGAACTCTTCAAAGTCGCGTTGCACCGGGATGCCCAACGGCAGTGCCAGTTGCCAGTAATCCTGCAGCCAGTTGCGCACGCGCTCTTCAGGCCAGCTCAGGAACGCATCCTTGAACAGGCAGGTAATGTCGTAGGTCACCGGGCCATACACCGCGTCCTGGAAATCCAGCACACCGGGGTTGGGAATACTGAGCATCAGGTTGCGCGGCATAAAGTCGCGGTGCACCAGCACTTTTGGCTGCGCCAGGGCGCTGTCGATCAGCAGCGCACTGACCCGTTGCCAGGCGGCCTGCTGCTGCTCATTGAAATCCACCCCCAGGTGAGCACGCACATACCACTCGGGGAACAGCTCCAGCTCGCGGCGCAGCAAGGCCACGTCATAGCTGGGCAAAGGCTCGGTCATCGGCAGTTGCTGGAAGGCCAGCAGGGCTTCGATGGCATCCTTGAACAATTCGTCGGCGTTGGTGCTGTTGATCACGTCCAGGAAGGTCTTGTTGCCCAGATCGTTGAGCAAAAGGAAGCCGCGATCGAGGTCCTGAGCATAAATTTTCGGCACATTGATCAGGCAAGTCCGCAGAAAATCAGCAATTTCGACGAAAGGTCTGCAGTTTTCCTGGGGGGGCGGCGCGTCCATGACGACGAAACTGCGCCCTTCACCCTCCCAGCGAAAATAGCGCCGGAAACTCGCATCGCTACTGGCAGCAGTCAGCGTGGCCGGGGGCACAGCACCCCAACCCTCATTCGCGAACACGGTTGCCAACTGTTCATCCAGCCAAACTTTCAGGTGTTGCAGGCGTACATCTTGGTCAGGCATTACAAGGGTCTCCGACGGCGCTAGCCGTCAAGCGGGTCATGCTTTATTATCCAGAATCTTTTCCAGACCATCGATAGGCGTGCGGTCCCCCACCGCGGGCTGATGGCACGCAGGAAGCCCGGACTAATAAGATGGCATTGAAATCCCCCGCGTTTCGTAAAAAATTTCCGTTGCTGGTAACCGGCAGTTTGCTGGCCATGCAACCTCTCGCCACGCCGTTCGCGTTTGCCGAGGAGCAGTATGACTGTTCCGTGTCGGCTACGGGTGGCTGGGATTGCGCACCAAAAACCAACGTGGCGCAACTGCCACCGCGTCCTGCGCATGGCGACGGGTCGGTGGGTGCCAGCGGTGAAACCAGCGAGCAGGCCAAGCAGGCCCCTCTGGTCACCGAGGCCAAAGGCCGCGGGCTCAAGGCGCGCAGCGACGACTACAGCCACCTCGACTGGGTCCCCCGGGACAAGCTGACCGCAGCCCAACTGGCCGAAACCGGCCCGTACTGCTCCGGTTCGTACGTGGAGCCCATCCGTCCGGGCATGAACGACCCCACCAGCAAAAGCGATGCACCGACCTTTATCGGCGCCAAAGCCTCCCGCTATGAGCAGGAAGAGCAGGTGGCGACCCTGGCAGGTGACGTCGTGATGCGTCAGGGCAGCATGCAGATCGAAGCCGACGAAGCCAGCCTGTACCAGGCTGAAAGCCGTGGCGAACTCAATGGCAAGGTGCGCCTGCGCGACAACGGCGCCCTGATCGTCGGCGACCACGCCGATGTGCAGCTGGACACCGGTGCGGCCAAGGTCGACAACGCCGAATACGTGCTGCACAAGTCGCGTATCCGCGGCAGTGCGCTGTATGCCAAGCGTGCTGAAGACTCGATCATCCGCCTCAAGGATGGTACCTACACCACGTGCGAGCCAAGCAGCAACGCCTGGCAGCTCAAGGGCAACAACATCACGTTGAACCCGGCCACCGGTTTCGGTACGGCCACCAACGTGACGCTGCGGGTCAAGGACATTCCAGTGTTCTACACCCCGTACATCTACTTCCCGATCGACGACCGCCGTCAGTCCGGTTTCCTGCCGCCGTCCTTCAGCAGCAGCACCGACACCGGCTTTATGCTCGTGACCCCGTACTACTTCAACCTGGCACCCAACTACGATGCCACGTTGTACCCGCGCTACATGACCAAGCGCGGCCTGTTGATGGAAGGCGAGTTCCGCTACCTGACCGAATCCAGCGAAGGCCAGTTCGGTGCCGCGTACCTCAACGACGACAACGACGACCGCAAGCGCCAGACCGACTACACCGACAAGCGCTACATGCTCAACTGGCAGCACAAGGGCGGCCTGGATTCGCGTGTACTGACCGAAGTCGACTACACCAAGATCAGCGATCCGTATTACTTCCAGGATCTGGAAAGCGACCAGATCGGCGTTGAAAGCCGTGATTACCTGAACCAGCAGGGCGCCGTCAGCTACCGTGGCGATGACTACACTGCCAAGCTGAACGTGCAGGCCTATCAACTGGCCACCGTTACCCAGATCACGCCCTACGACAAACTGCCGCAGCTCACCCTCGATGGCATGCTGCCCACTCACCCGGGTGGCCTGAACTTCGCCTATAACACCGAGCTGGTGCGATTCGACCGCAGCCTGGAAAACGGCAATTACACCAACGAAGATGGCACTGTAGACCCACGCTTGGACAACAACGTGACCGGCCTTGCCCGTGCCAACGGTACACGCCTGAACCTTGCACCAAGTGTCAGCCTGCCGCTGAACTGGAGCTATGGCTTCCTGACGCCGTCCCTCAAGTACATGTACACCCAGTACGATCTGGATCTGGATGGCACTGGCAAGACTCAGTTGGCCACTGCTGGCGGCAAGTTCGACAGCTCGGTCAACCGTAGCGTGCCAATCGCCAGCGTCGACAGCGGCCTGTACTTCGACCGCAACACCAACTGGTTCGGCACCAACTACCGCCAGACCCTGGAGCCGCGTGCGTTCTACCTGTATGTGCCGGAGAAAAATCAGGATGACATCCCGATTTTCGACACCAGCGAAAGCACTTTCAGCTACTCCTCGCTGTGGCGTGACAACCGCTTCACCGGCACCGACCGTGTGGGCGACGAGAACAAGCTGTCGCTGGGCCTGACCAGCCGCCTGATCGAAGACAACGGCTTTGAACGTCAACGCATCAGCGTGGGCCAGGCCTACTACTTCAAGGACCGCAAGGTTCAGTTGCCGGGCATTGACGCAGACCGTGCGGATGCAACCTCCAGCGTGTCGCCGTATGCACTGGAATACGCCTATCGCTTCAACCGCGACTGGCGTGCGACGGCCGACTACAACTGGGACCCAGAGAGCCACAGCCCGCGCTCTGGCAGTGCGATGATGCACTACCAGCCTGAAGACAACCCGAACAAGGTGGTCAACGTCGGCTACCGCTACCGCAACGACCAGGTTCGTTACGACCAGTACACCGGCAAGTGGATTGTGGGCGGCGGTGACTACGGCACCCCTGGCCAACCGGGTTACATCAAGGACTACTACAAGATCCAGCAGCACGACTTCTCGGTTATCTGGCCGATCGTGCCGCAATGGAACGCCATCAGCCGCTGGCAGTACGACTACAACCGCAACCGTACCCTGGAAGCCTTCGGTGGCTTCGAGTACGACAACTGCTGCTGGAAGCTTCGTCTGATCAGCCGTTACTGGGTATCCAACGACGAATACACCCAAGCAGCCCCTCTTAATGAGAAGGGCGACCATGGTCTCTTCCTCCAAGTTGTGCTGAAAGGTCTCGGTGGCGTTGTTGGCACCAAAGTAGAGAGCTTCCTCGACAAAGGCATCCAAGGTTATCGTGAACGTGAAGATCAAGCTTTCTGAGTGTCTGCGCCCGCTAATGCTGGGCGCGTTGTTCCTGGGTACTGCAGCCAGCGCTGCAGTACAGCCCCTGGATAAAGTGGTGGCCATCGTCGACAACGACGTGATCATGCAGAGCCAACTGGACCAGCGTGTCCACGAAGTGCAGCAAACCATCGCCAAGCGCGGCCAGGGCGTACCGCCTGCCAGCGTTCTGGATCAGCAGGTGCTTGAGCGCCTGATCGTCGAAAACCTGCAACTGCAGATCGGCGAACGCTCTGGTATCCGTATCACGGACGAAGAGCTGAACCAGGCCATTGGCACCATTGCCCAGCGCAACAACATGACCATCGAGCAGTTCCGTCAGGCCCTGGCCCACGACGGCCTGTCCTATGAGGATGCCCGCGAGCAGGTACGTCGCGAGATGATCATCAGCCGCGTACGCCAGCGTCGCGTGGCCGAGCGCATTCAGGTCACGGACCAGGAAGTGAAAAACTTCCTGGCCTCGGACCTGGGCAAAATGCAGATGTCCGAAGAGTATCACCTGGCCAATATCCTGATCCCGACGCCTGAAAGCGCGAGTTCGGAAGCCGTCCAGAACGCAGCACGCCAGGCTGAAGAGGTCTACAACAAGCTCAAGCAAGGCGCTGACTTTGCCCAAATGGCCATCGCCCGCTCCGGCAGCGACACGGCACTGGAAGGCGGCGACATGGGCTGGCGTAAAGCGGCTCAACTGCCACCCCCTTTCGACCGCATGCTCAGTGAGATGCCGGTGGGTGACGTGACGCCTCCAGTACGCACGCCAGGCGGCTTTATCATCCTCAAGCTGAACGCAAAACGTGGCGGTGGATCAGTGGTGGTGGACGAAGTCCATGTCCGTCATATCCTGATCAAACCAAGCGAAATTCGTACTGAAGCGCAAACCAAAGAACTGGCAGCCAAAATCTACGACCGCATCTCGTCGGGCGAAGACTTTGCCACTTTGGCCAAGACTTACTCCGAAGACCCGGGTTCCGCCCTCAACGGTGGCGACCTGAACTGGGTTGACCCGAATTCGCTGGTACCGGAATTCCGCGAAGCAATGGCCGACACCCCGCAAGGTGTACTGTCCAAGCCGTTCAAGACCCAATACGGCTGGCATGTTCTGGAAGTCCTTGGCCGTCGTGCCACTGACAGCACCACCCAGGCTCGCGAGCAGCAGGCCATGAACGCTCTGCGTAACCGCAAGTACGATGAAGAGCTGCAATCCTGGCTACGTCAGATCCGCGACGAAGCCTATGTTGAAATCAAGCTGCCAGGCGCAACTGAAACTGACAGCGCAGGCCAGGCCGCGCAGTGAACACACAGCGTTTTGCCCTGACACCCGGCGAACCGGCAGGCATAGGTCCCGACCTGTGCCTGCTGCTCGCCTCGCAACACCAGCCACACCCCCTGATTGCCATCACCAGCCGCGACCTGCTCCTTGAGCGGGCCGCGCAGCTCGGTGTGGCTGTCAGCCTGCTCCCGGTTGGGCCGGGCAACTGGCCCGAACAGCCAGCTCCAGCAGGCAGCCTGTATGTGTGGGACACCCCGCTGAATGCCACGGTTACCGCCGGCAAGCTGGACAAGGCCAATGCCGCCTTTGTGCTGCAGACCCTGACCCGCGCCGCACAAGGCTGCATGGATGGCGACTTTGCCGGCATGATCACCGCCCCGGTGCATAAAGGCGTGATCAACGAAGCAGGCATCCCG
Source organism: Pseudomonas sp. WC2401 (assembly GCF_041200115.1). Lineage (NCBI taxonomy): Bacteria > Pseudomonadati > Pseudomonadota > Gammaproteobacteria > Pseudomonadales > Pseudomonadaceae > Pseudomonas > Pseudomonas sp. WC2401. The sequence goes on along the minus strand of NZ_CP165623.1, from coordinate 1,133,822 downwards.
TTCTCCGGGCACACCGAATTCCTTGCCGACCTGACCCATACCCCACAGGTCGTGATGATGCTGGCCACCCGCGGATTGCGCGTGGCACTGGTCACCACGCACCTGCCGCTACGTCAGGTCAGCGATGCAATAACCCCCGAGCGACTGATGCGGGTCACCCGCATTCTGCACGCCGACCTACAACAAAAATTCGGCATTGCCCGGCCGCGAATTCTGGTGTGCGGGCTCAACCCCCATGCCGGTGAAGGCGGCCATTTGGGCCATGAAGAAATAGATATCATCGAACCAACCCTGGAGCGCCTGCGCAGCGAGGGCATGGACCTGCGTGGCCCGCTGCCTGCCGACACTCTGTTTACCCCCAAATATCTGGAACACTGCGACGCAGTGCTGGCGATGTACCACGACCAGGGCCTGCCCGTACTCAAGTACAAAGGGTTTGGCGCCGCCGTCAACATCACTCTGGGCTTGCCGATTATCCGCACCTCTGTCGACCACGGCACCGCCCTGGATCTGGCGGGCAGCGGCAAGATCGATACCGGCAGCCTGCAAGTCGCGCTGGAAACCGCCTACCAGATGGCCGAGACCCGTATATGAACGAGCAATACCAACACAAGGCGCGCAAGCGCTTTGGCCAGAACTTCCTGCACGATGCAGGCGTGATTGACCGCATCTTGCGCGCCATCAACGCCAAGGCGGGCGAACGCCTGCTGGAAATCGGCCCGGGCCAGGGCGCCCTGACCGAAGGCATCCTCAACAGCGGTGGGCAGCTCGACGTCGTTGAACTCGACAAGGACCTGGTGCCGATCCTCAACCGCCAGTTTGCTGGCATGAGCAACTTCACCCTGCACCAGGGTGATGCGCTGAAGTTCGACTTCAAAAGCCTCAATGCTGCACCGCGCACCCTGCGTGTGGTCGGTAACCTGCCGTACAACATCTCTACGCCGCTGATTTTTCACCTGCTGAAAAACGCCGACCTGATCCGTGACATGCACTTCATGCTGCAAAAGGAAGTGGTCGAGCGCATGGCCGCCGGCCCTGGTGGTGGTGACTGGGGTCGCCTGTCGATCATGGTTCAGTACCACTGCCGCGTCGAACACCTGTTCAACGTAGGCCCGGGGGCATTCAACCCGCCGCCGAAAGTTGATTCGGCGATTGTCCGCCTGGTGCCTCACGAGGTCCTGCCGCACCCGGCCAAGGATCATCGCCTGCTTGAGCGCGTGGTTCGCGAAGCCTTCAACCAGCGCCGCAAAACCCTGCGCAACACCCTCAAGGCCTTGCTCAGCAACGCTGAAATCGAAGCCGCTGGCGTCGATGGCAGCAAACGCCCGGAGCAACTCGACCTGGCCGCCTTCGTGCGCCTGGCCGACAAGCTGAGCGAGCAACCGGTCGTGGCGCCCGCCGCCGACTGATTGCCGAGAAAAAACGGCTACCCGGCCAGACGCCATGTCTAGCCGGGTACCCGTTGTTTGGCCTAGACTCAGGGATCAGTTTTATCCCGAACTGTGTCTTCGCTTTCAAGTAAGGCCTCTCGCATGCACGATCCCCGCTATCTGGTCGACGTCAGCGTCGTCACACGTTACCTGCCAGAACAATCGCAGCCCGAACATCAGCGCTTTGCCTTTGCCTACACCATTACGGTGCGCAACAACGGCTCAGTCGCCGCCAAACTGCTGTCCCGGCACTGGGTCATCACCGACGGCGACGGTCATGTCGAGGAAGTTCGCGGCGCAGGCGTTGTAGGGCTGCAACCCAAGATTGATCCTGGCAGCGAACACACCTACAGCAGTGGCTCAGTGATCACCACCAAAGTCGGCACCATGCAGGGTAGCTACCTGATGCACGCCGACGACGGCCACGAGTTCAAAGCCATTATTGCGCCCTTCCGCCTCGCGGTACCCGGGGCCCTGCACTGATGGCAGTGTATGCCGTGGGTGATTTGCAAGGTTGCCTGAAACCGCTCAAGCGCCTGCTCGAACGTGTAGCCTTCGACCCTGCCAAAGACAAGCTCTGGCTGGTCGGTGACCTGGTCAACCGCGGCCCTGAATCGCTGGAAACCCTGCGTTTTCTGTACCGTATGCGCGAGTCTCTGGTCTGCGTGCTGGGCAACCATGACCTGCACCTGCTGGCCGTGGGGCGCAATATCGAACGCCTGAAAAAAGGCGATACCCTGCGTGAAATCCTCCAGGCCCCCGACTGCGATGAACTGCTGAACTGGCTTCGCCAGCAACCGTTGCTGTACTACGATGCAGAGCGTGATACCGCACTGGTGCATGCCGGAATACCGCCGCAGTGGACGCTGAAAAAAGCCCTCAAATGCGCCAGCGAAGTCGAACAGGCCCTGCGTGATGACAATCTCATAGGGCCTTACCTTGACGGCATGTACGGCAACGATCCCGCCAAGTGGGACAACGAGCTGACCGGTGTGACCCGCTTGCGGGTTATTACCAACTATTTCACCCGCATGCGTTTTTGTACCCGAGAGGGCAAACTCGACCTCAAAAGCAAAGAAGGCGTCGGTACTGCACCGCCCGGATTCGCGCCGTGGTTCAGCTATAAAGAACGCAAGACCCAGGGCCTCAAGATCATCTTCGGGCACTGGGCCGCACTGGAAGGCAACTGCAAGGAGCCGGGCATCCATGCCCTTGATACCGGTTGCGTCTGGGGCGGGGCCATGACCCTGCTCAATGTCGACACTGGCCAGCGCCTGCTCTGCGACTGCGACGACCCGGGCCTTGCCGCGCCCTCCATTGCTCCACATACCGAGCCATCTTCCCAACCCTTGGGCGCCGGCTAACCGCGCCCGCTGTCAGGCCACAGGAATCCCCCATGACCGAATTCAAACGTATCCCGCCCGAGCAAGCCCAGGCCCTGCGCGAACAAGGCGCCGTCGTCGTTGATGTGCGCGACCCGCAGGCCTTTGCCGCCAGCCATATCAGCGGCGCCAAGCACCTGGACAACCACTCGCTGCATGACTTCATCGCCAACGCCGACCTCGACGCCCCGCTGATCGTGGCCTGCTACCACGGCAACTCCAGCCAGAGTGCAGCCGCGTATCTGGTCGGCCAGGGCTTCAGCGAGGTCTACAGCCTGGATGGTGGCTTCGAGCTGTGGCGCGCCACTTACCCGGACGAAACCGCCCAAAGCCCGGGCGAATAATATTTTTATTAGCCCCAGCCCCCGTGATCAGAGGGCTGGCGGCCCGCCTGACCAACGGTCAGGCGCAACATTTCACGCATCCGCCCTTGACCTCCCGGATTACCAACTATCCTTTACCTCAGGCCATCCAAATCTGGGGAGAGCCGGTACACCGGCGAATGGATCATCGGTAGTAACTTCAAGGGTTTAGCCACCTTGATGGTGTCCTGGGGGGTACACAGCAGCACACATGCTGCTGCATGCCAGCACTCGAACTGACCGATCTATCGCCGACTCCACGTATCGAGCGAGGTGACGTCATGAGTATTTTTAGCCACTTCCAACAACGCTTTGAATCCACACGCCAGGAAGAGCTCACGCTCCAGGAATATCTTGAGCTGTGCAAACAGGACAAAAGCACTTATGCCTCTGCCGCTGAACGGCTACTGCTGGCCATTGGTGAGCCTGAACTACTGGACACCTCAACCGATTCACGGCTATCGCGGATTTTTTCCAACAAGGTGATTCGCCGCTATCCGGCCTTTGAAGACTTCCACGGAATGGAAGAATGCATCGACCAGATCGTTTCCTACTTCCGCCATGCTGCACAGGGCCTGGAAGAGAAAAAGCAAATCCTCTATCTGTTGGGCCCGGTCGGGGGCGGCAAATCATCCCTTGCCGAAAAACTCAAACAGCTGATTGAAAAAGTGCCCTTCTATGCCATCAAGGGTTCACCGGTTTTCGAGTCGCCCCTGGGCCTGTTCAACGCCACCGAAGATGGCGCGATCCTCGAAGAAGACTTCGGCATCCCCAAACGCTACCTGAGCACCATCATGTCGCCGTGGGCCACCAAGCGCCTGGCCGAGTTTGGCGGTGATATCAGCCAGTTCCGCGTGGTTAAACTCTACCCCTCGATCCTCAATCAGATCGGTGTCGCCAAAACCGAACCCGGCGACGAAAACAACCAGGACATTTCGGCCCTGGTCGGCAAGGTCGATATCCGCAAACTGGAAGAATTCCCGCAAAACGACGCCGACGCCTACAGCTACTCGGGCGCCTTGTGCCGGTCCAACCAGGGCTTGATGGAGTTCGTGGAGATGTTCAAGGCACCGATCAAGGTGCTGCACCCACTGCTGACGGCCACCCAGGAAGGCAACTACAACAGCACCGAAGGCCTGGGCGCGATCCCGTTTACTGGCATCCTGCTGGCTCACTCCAACGAATCGGAGTGGCACACCTTCCGCAACAACAAGAACAACGAAGCCTTCATCGACCGGATCTACATCGTCAAAGTGCCGTATTGCCTGCGCGTCAGTGACGAAGTGAAGATCTACGACAAACTGCTGTTCAACAGCTCGCTGGCCAAAGCCCATTGCGCGCCCGACACCCTGAAAATGCTGGCCCAGTTCACCGTACTATCACGGCTCAAAGAGCCGGAAAACTCCAACATCTACTCCAAGATGCGGGTGTATGACGGCGAAAACCTGAAGGATACCGACCCGAAAGCCAAGTCCATCCAGGAGTACCGAGACAACGCGGGTGTCGACGAAGGCATGAATGGCCTGTCGACCCGTTTCGCGTTCAAGATTCTGTCCAAGGTGTTCAACTTCGACCCCCACGAAATTGCCGCCAACCCGGTCCACCTGCTTTATGTGCTCGAACAGCAGATCGAACAGGAACAATTCCAGGCTGAAACCCGTGAGCGCTACCTGCGTTTCCTCAAGGAATACCTGGCGCCGCGCTACATCGAGTTTATCGGCAAGGAAATCCAGACCGCTTACCTGGAGTCCTACAGCGAATACGGGCAAAACATCTTCGATCGTTATGTGCTCTACGCCGACTTCTGGATTCAGGACCAGGAATACCGCGACCCGGAAACCGGCGAGATCCTCAATCGCGTGGCTCTCAACGAAGAGCTGGAGAAAATCGAAAAACCGGCAGGCATCAGCAATCCGAAGGATTTCCGCAACGAGATCGTCAACTTCGTACTGCGTGCCCGCGCCAATAACAACGGCAAAAACCCGACCTGGCTCAGCTACGAGAAGCTGCGGGTGGTGATCGAGAAGAAAATGTTCTCCAACACCGAAGACCTGCTGCCGGTTATCAGCTTCAACGCCAAGGCAAGCAAAGAGGACCAGCAAAAACACAACGACTTCGTCACTCGAATGGTCGAACGTGGCTACACCGACAAACAAGTACGGCTGCTCTCCGAGTGGTACCTGCGGGTCCGCAAGTCGCAGTGAGGCAGTTGTAAGCCTCAAGCCTCAAGCTGCAAGAACAGGCAGGGCAATTGCTTGGACTTGCAGCTTGCAGCTCACAACTTGAAGCTGCCCGGAGGGCCTAATGAGCTATGTGATCGACCGACGCCTCAATGGCAAGAACAAGAGCACGGTTAACCGTCAGCGTTTTCTGCGGCGCTACCGTGACCATATCAAAAAGGCCGTAGAAGAGGCCGTGGGCCGCCGTTCCATTACAGATATGGAACATGGCGAGCAAATCAGCATCCCTGGCCGCGATATCGATGAGCCGGTGCTGCATCACGGCCGTGGTGGCAAGCAAACCGTGGTTCACCCCGGCAACAAGGAATTCACCAGCGGTGAACATATTCCACGCCCTCAAGGTGGCTCGGGAGGTGGCGGCGGGCCAGGCAAAGCGGGCAACTCCGGCGAAGGCATGGATGAGTTCGTGTTCCAGATCACCCAGGAAGAGTTCCTCGAATTCATGTTCGAAGACCTTGAGCTACCCAACCTGGTCAAACGCAACCTGACCGGCACCGACACGTTCAAAACCGTCCGCGCCGGTATCAGCAACGAGGGCAACCCGTCCCGCATCAATATCATCCGCACCCTGCGCTCCGCCCATGCACGGCGCATCGCCCTGTCCGGCAGCAGCCGGGCAAAACTGCGCGAAGCCAAGGCTGAGCTGGAGCGGTTAAAACGCGAAGAACCGGATAACTTCGGCGATATCAAGACCATCGAAGCTGAAATCGAGAAGCTCAGCGCGCGTATTCATCGCGTGCCGTTTCTCGACACCTTCGACCTCAAGTACAACCTGCTGATCAAACAGCCCAACCCCAGCTCCAAAGCCGTCATGTTCTGCCTGATGGACGTTTCAGGCTCCATGACCCAAGCCACCAAAGACATCGCCAAACGCTTTTTCATCCTTCTGTACCTGTTTCTCAAGCGCAACTACGACAAGATTGACGTGGTGTTTATTCGCCATCACACCAGCGCACTGGAGGTCGATGAAGAGGAGTTTTTCTATTCCCGGGAAACCGGCGGCACCATCGTCTCCAGCGCACTCAAATTGATGCAGGAGATCATGGCCGAGCGTTACCCCACCAACGAGTGGAACATCTACGCAGCCCAAGCCTCTGACGGAGACAACTGGAACGACGACTCCCCCATTTGCCGCGACATTCTGATCAACCAGATCATGCCGTTCGTGCAGTACTACACTTATGTAGAGATCACCCCGCGCGAACACCAGGCGCTCTGGTACGAGTACGAACGCATCAGCGAGGCGTTTTCCGACACCTTCGCCCAACAGCAACTGGTCTCGGCCGGCGATATTTACCCGGTCTTCCGTGAACTCTTCCAGCGCAGGTTAGTGACATGACCGCCAAAGAGAATAAGCGCCAACCCATCTCCACCGGCTCAGAGTGGACCTTTGACCTGATCCAGGCCTATGACCGCGAAATCGGCCGCCTGGCTGGCCGCTATGCGCTGGACACCTACCCCAACCAGATCGAAGTCATCACCGCCGAGCAAATGATGGATGCCTACGCATCGGTGGGCATGCCGTTGGGTTATCACCACTGGTCCTACGGCAAACACTTCCTTAGCACTGAAAAATCCTACACCAGGGGCCAGATGGGGCTGGCCTACGAAATCGTTATCAACTCAGACCCCTGCATTGCCTATCTGATGGAAGAAAACACCATCTGCATGCAGGCATTGGTGGTGGCCCATGCTTGCTATGGCCATAACAGCTTCTTCAAGGGCAACTACCTGTTTCGCACCTGGACCGATGCCAGCTCGATCATCGATTACCTGGTGTTCGCCAAGCAGTACATCATGCAGTGCGAGGAGCGCCACGGCATCGACGCGGTGGAAGACCTGCTCGACTCCTGCCATGCCCTGATGAACTACGGGGTGGACCGCTACAAACGGCCTGATCCGATTTCAGCCGAAGAGGAGCGCCGTCGCCAAAAGGAACGCGAGGAGCACCTGCAAAAGCAGATCAACGATTTGTGGCGCACCATCCCCAAAAGCGCAGACAAACTCAGCGAGAAGGACAACGCCCGCTTCCCCGAAGAGCCTCAGGAAAACATTCTGTACTTCCTGGAAAAACACGCGCCCTTGCTGGAGCCCTGGCAGCGTGAAGTTGTGCGCATCGTGCGCAAGATCGCCCAGTACTTTTACCCACAGCGGCAAACCCAGGTGATGAACGAGGGGTGGGCAACTTTTTGGCACTACACCCTGATGAACGACCTCTATGACGAAGGCCTGGTCACCGAAGGCTTTATGATGGAGTTCCTCATTTCCCACACCAGCGTGGTGTTCCAGCCCGGTTTTGACAGCCCCTACTACAGCGGTATCAACCCCTACGCGCTGGGCTTTGCGATGTATTGCGATATCCGGCGCATCTGCGAACACCCTACCGATGAGGATCGCTACTGGTTCCCTGACCTTGCGGGCAGCGACTGGCTGTCGAGCATCAAATTCGCCATGGCCAGCTTCAAGGACGAGAGTTTTATCCTGCAGTACCTGTCACCCAAGGTAATCCGCGACCTGAAGCTGTTCAGCATCATGGACGACGATCAAAAAGACGACTTGCTGGTACCCGCCATCCATGACGAAAACGGCTACCGCATCATTCGCGAAACCCTGGCCGCGCAATACAACCTGGGCAATCGCGAACCCAATATCCAGATCTGGAGCATCGACCGGCGTGGTGACCGCTCACTGACTCTGCGTCACCAGCAACACGACCGCAAACCCTTGGGCGACTCCACCGAAGAAGTTCTCAAGCACCTGCACCGCTTGTGGGGCTTCGACATTCACCTGGAAACACTGCAAGGCGACCAGGTCATGAAGGTCCACCATGTCCCGCCAAAAGGCGACCACGGTGATCTTGACCGTGGTCGCCTGGACATGGGAGCCATTCACCTGTAACCCAAGCCTCCGTTAACACGGCACACGCGTTATCCTGTCGCGCTAACGGAGGTTTTTTATGCAGATCTATAAAGTTGGCGGTGCTGTACGCGATCGCCTGCTGGGCAAGCCTGTCACCGATATCGACTGGGTGGTGGTCGGCGCTACGGCCGAACAAATGCAGGCCCTTGGCTATCGCCCTGTCGGTTCGGACTTCCCGGTATTCCTTCACCCCAAAACCGGTGATGAATATGCGTTGGCGCGCACCGAACGTAAAAGTGGTCATGGCTATGGCGGCTTTGTTTTTCACGCCAGCCCCGACGTCACCCTCGAAGAAGACCTGATCCGTCGTGACCTGACCATCAATGCGATGGCCGAGGACGAGGCCGGCAACGTGACCGACCCTTATCATGGCCAGCGCGACCTTAAAGCCCGCATCTTGCGCCACGTTTCCCCCGCATTCGCCGAAGATCCACTCAGAGTGCTGCGCGTGGCCCGATTTGCTGCGCGCTACGCCAGCCTGGGTTTCAGCATCGCCCCCGAGACCCTGGAGCTGATGCGTCAATTGTCCCGCTCCGGCGAACTGCAAGCCTTGACCCCGGAGCGCTGCTGGAAGGAAATCTCCCGCGCCTTGATGGAAGATCAGCCGCAGGTCTTTATTCAAGTGCTGCGCAACTGTGACGCACTTGAAGTGCTGCTGCCCGAGGTCAACGCCCTGTTTGGCGTGCCGCAGCCCCCGGCCCATCACCCGGAAATCGACAGCGGCGTGCATACCCTCAGCGTGCTGGAGCAATCGGCCTTGCACAAACAGCCCCTAACGGTGCGCTGGGCTTGCCTGCTGCACGACCTGGGCAAGGGCCTGACCCCTGAAAAGGACTGGCCAAGGCACATTGCCCACGAGCACAAGGGGCTGCGCCTGATCAAGGCGGTCAATGACCGCTACAAGGTGCCGCGTGACTGCCAGGAACTGGCCCTGCTGGTGGGCGAATACCACACGCACGGCCATCGGGCCCTTGAACTCAAGGCTTCGACGCTTCTGGAGTTGCTGCAACGTTTTGACGTGTACCGGCGGCCGCAGCGGTTCGAGGAGTTTGTCGTGGCGTGCGAGATGGATGCCAAAGGGCGCCTGGGGCTGGAAGATCGCCCGTACCCGCAGGCTGACTACCTGCGCGGCGCGGCGCGGGCAGCCCTGGCGGTAGCGGTGCAGCCGCTGCTGGAGCAGGGTTTTAAAGGGCCTGAGCTGGGTGAGGCACTCAAGCGCGAACGGCTTAAGGCACTGCAAGCCTACAAGGATGCGGCGTAGCGCAAACCTTGTGGGAGCGGGCTTGCTCGCGATCAGGGCACCACGGTCTTTCAGACAGACCGCATCGACGCCATCGCGAGCAAGCCCGCTCCCACAAAAAAGGCGGCAACCTGCCGCCCATTCAAAAGGCTATCAGCCCGCCAGCAACTCCAGCGGCGTCAAGGACTCCCCCCGCCACTCGAAGGCTGCAGGCGCAAGCACCTGATCGATCTGCGCCTCAGCCCACAACTGCGCAAGGGGCTTGCCCACACCCGGGTGGATTTTGTCCGGAGCTATCAAAGACAGCGGCCACAACACAAAAGCATTCTTGAGAATTTCGGCACGCGGCAGGGTCAAGCCATCGAAATTACCCTCCAGATCGCCGTAAAACAACACGTCGATATCCAGGGGCAAACCCTTGCGATCTTGGGCGTAACGCCCGTTATCCGCCTCGATCAGCTTCAAACGTCGGCTTAACTCAACCAGCGGCAAATCGGTTTTCGCCGACACCACCAGATTGAAAAACGGCCCGCTCTTGATCCCTACCGGCTGGCTTTCGAACACGGGCGAACACTGCATGCCCAGCAAAAACCCGGCCAGCGCATCCAGACCCGCCTGCAGATGTGTTTCGCGCTCGACATTACTGCCCAGCCCAAGATAAATCCGAGTTAGCGACATCCGCGCTCAATCTCCACGCCCACCCCAGTGGCCGCCGCAACGGCGCCGGGCTTGGTCAGCTTGAGGTGCAGCCAGGGAATATTGAACTCGCTCATCAACACTTCGGCCAGACGCTCGGCGAAAGTTTCCACCAGCTGAAATTGAGCCTGCTCGGCAAACGCCTGAATGCGCGCGGATACACTCGCGTAATCCAAGGCCAGCGTCAGATCATCCCCAGCCGCAGCCGGGCGGTTATCCCACGCAAAACTCAGATCAAGGCGCAGGCACTGACGGATGCCACGTTCCCAGTCATAAGCACCGATAACGGTGTCAACTTCCAGGCCTTCGATAAACACTCTGTCCAAGCACTCTTCTCCGCAGCACGACAAGGGCGCAAAGCGCCGTTAGAATCAGGGCGTCCTCGCCCGGAATAGTTAGCATGTTTTGGTTACTGGCGATCCTCGCCTACCTGCTCGGCTCTCTGTCCTTTGCCATTTTGCTCAGCCGCCTGACGGGAACTCCCGACCCGCGAATGAGTGGTTCCGGCAATGCCGGCGCAACCAACATGTTGCGTCTGGCCGGCAAAAAACTTGCCGTCCTGACCTTGCTCGGCGACCTGTGCAAGGGGCTTTTGCCCGTCCTGCTGGCCAACCAACTGGATTTCTCTCTCCAGGACCAGGCCTGGATCGGCGGCTGCGCCGTTGTAGGCCATATGTACCCTGCCTACTTCCGCTTTCGCGGCGGCAAGGGTGTCGCCACGGCGGCCGGCATGCTGCTGGGGCTGTATCCGCCTGCCGCACTGCTGGCTGTCGCCGCATGGCTGCTGACCTTCCAGTTGACCCGTACCAGCTCGCTGGCGGCCCTGATCGCCACCCCCCTGACCCTGCCACTGCTGGCCTGGCAAGAGCCTGCCGCACTGCTGCCCATGAGCGCCTTGACGGCACTGATTGTCTGGCGCCACCGCGGCAATTTACGCGACCTGATGGCCGGGCGCGAACGGCATTTCTGAATCTTGCCCGTGAAAAATCTTCACCATTGTGCCAACCCTGTCATCACAGGGGCTGCAATTGCTCCATCGGCCAGCGTGCTTGCACGCTGATGGCCAATGTTTCGTGCTGGCCTGCCTGCAAGCGCTGGCAGCCGGCGAATGCGATCATCGCGCCGTTATCCGTGCAAAATTCCGGTCGGGCGTAATACACATTGCCCTTCATCTCACCGAGCATTTTCTCCAGCGAAACACGCAGCGCCTTGTTCGCACTCACCCCGCCGGCAATCACCAGGCGCTTCATGCCCGCATGCTTCAAGGCCCGCTTGCACTTGATGGTCAGCGTCTCGACCACCGCCTGCTGGAAGGCCAGGGAGATATCGCAACGGGTCTGCTCAGTATCGTCGCCCTCGGCCACGCAACGCTGCCAGGTGTTCAGGGCAAACGTCTTGAGGCCGCTGAAGCTGAACTGCAGGCCGGGACGATCGGTCATGGGTCGCGGGAACACAAAGCGCCCGGCAACGCCCTGAGCGGCCAGACGGGCGATCTCAGGGCCGCCGGGGTAGTTGAGCCCCATCATCTTCGCGGTCTTGTCAAACGCCTCACCCGCAGCATCGTCCAGGGTCTCGCCCAACAACTCGTATTGGCCGATGCCATCCACGCGAACCAGCTGCGTATGACCACCCGACACCAACAAAGCGACGAACGGAAACTCCGGAGGCTGTTCTTCCAGCATCGGAGCCAGCAAGTGACCTTCCATGTGGTGCACGCCGAGGGCCGGAATACCCCAGGCAAATGCCAGCGCCTGGGCGCAAGAAGCCCCAACCAGCAGGGCTCCGACCAATCCCGGGCCAGCCGTATAGGCAATCGCGTCAATCTCCGTAGGCACACAATCGGCCTCGGCCAGCACCTGACGAATCAAGGGCAGCATTCGCTTGACGTGATCCCGTGAAGCCAGCTCCGGCACCACACCGCCATAAGCGCGGTGCAGGTCGATCTGACTGAACAGTGCATCGGCCAAAAGCCCGCGTTCACTGTCGTATAGCGCGACGCCGGTTTCGTCGCAGGAGGTTTCTAATCCCAGTACTAGCATGGGTTTACGCCTTGTAGAGGCTAAATTCGAAGGCGCGCATAATAGTCGCCACTCCCGCCCCCGGCCAGCGGTTTTCGATCAGAGGCTTTGCATTCCGGGCGATGAGGGGTTAACATCCGCAACCCTTAAAAACCGACGTCTTCCAACGCGATTTTGCCTTGAGACGTTGACCCCGGTAATGAATGAAGGTAGCTCTGGATGCCAGCCGTCAAAGTAAAAGAGAACGAACCCTTCGACGTAGCTCTGCGTCGTTTCAAGCGCTCCTGCGAAAAAGCCGGTGTTCTGGCTGAAGTTCGCAGCCGCGAATTTTACGAGAAGCCGACTTCTGAGCGTAAGCGTAAAGCAGCAGCTGCTGTTAAGCGTCACGCGAAGAAAGTTCAGCGCGAGCAGCGCCGCGCCGTTCGTCTGTACTAATACACAGACGTTCGTTGCACGCTTCTGCCAAGCCCGGCCTAAAGCCGGGCCGTAGGCAGTTGTTGCAAGTTACATGCTTTATCGTCAAGGCCGCAGATGCGACCGCGACAAGCGTTACATCACGTCAGACCTGGCCTAATAGCCAGCGGTGCACGTCTTTACTGACGAGCCTTCCAAGGCTACCGACGCGCACACCTCTCTGATTTTCCTTAAAGACGATCAGCCCAAGGCACCTCTCCAGTGCCTGCTTATGAGCTATCCGAGACCAGCCATTGGTCAGTGCCGGACTCAGAGCGTGACATTTATCGATCCCATCGACTCTGGTTAATATGAGTAGAGCGGATTTCGACAGATACACTTCCCCGAAATAATTGAGCAGATACCGAGTGATCGAGCAGAGCTTTCGCCTGCACGCACGACGACCCAGCTCTTTATACGGACCCACTTCTGCGCAGTGATGACGAGAACGCCATGGCCGGGTTAATCCCCCAGAGCTTTATTGACGACCTTCTGAACCGTACCGATATCGTCGATGTCGTCAGCTCGCGCGTGCAAATGAAGAAAGCCGGCAAGAACTACACCGCCTGCTGCCCCTTCCACAAAGAAAAAACCCCGTCCTTCAGCGTAAGCCCCGACAAACAGTTCTATTACTGCTTTGGCTGCGGCGCTGGCGGCAACGCCCTCGGCTTTATCATGGACCACGACAACCTGGACTTCCCCCAGGCTGTCGAAGAACTGGCCAAAGCCGCCGGCATGGAAATCCCGCGAGAAGAAAGCGGTCGCCCACATAAACCACGGCAACCGACCGACTCACCGCTCTACCCTCTTCTGACTGCCGCTGCTGACTTTTATCGCCAGGCTCTAAAAAGCCATCCGGCACGCAAAGCAGCAGTGGACTACCTGAAGGGCCGAGGCCTGACGGGCGAAATAGCCCGCGACTTCGGTTTGGGCTTTGCGCCACCAGGCTGGGACAACCTCTACAAACACCTGAGCAGTGACACGCTGCAACAAAAAGCCATGATCGACGCCGGCCTGCTGGTGGAGAACGCCGAGACCGGCAAGCGTTACGACCGTTTTCGTGACCGAGTCATGTTTCCGATCCGCGACAGCCGCGGCCGTATCATTGCCTTTGGCGGCCGGGTGCTGGGCGACGACAAGCCCAAGTACCTGAACTCCCCGGAAACCCCGGTCTTTCACAAAGGCCAGGAACTGTACGGGCTGTTCGAGGCGCGCAAGTTCAACCGCAGCCTCGACGAAATCATCGTGGTGGAAGGCTATATGGACGTCATCGCCCTGGCCCAGCAAGGCCTGCGCAATGCTGTCGCGACCCTGGGTACCGCCACCAGCGAAGAACACATGAAGCGTCTGTTTCGCGTGGTGCCCAGCGTGTTGTTCTGCTTTGACGGCGACCAGGCGGGCCGCAATGCAGCCTGGCGCGCACTTGAAGCCACGCTGCCCTGCCTGCAGGACGGGCGTCGCGCCCGCTTCCTGTTCTTGCCCGAAGGCGAAGACCCGGACACCCTGGTGCGCTCCGAAGGCACCGACGCCTTCAAGGCCCGCATCAACCAGCATGCCCAGCCGCTGGCAGATTACTTTTTCCAGCAACTGACCGAAGAAGCCGACCCTCGCTCGCTCGAAGGCAAGGCCCACATGGCCACGCTGGCAGCACCGCTGATCGACAAGGTACCGGGCGCCAACCTGCGGGCCCTGATGCGCCAGCGCCTGAGCGAAATCACCGGCCTTACCAGTGAAACCGTCAGCCAGCTGGCGCAAAGCGCGCCGGCAAAAACCCAGGCACAGCCGGCCTACGATCCGGGTATCGATTACGATGCAATGCCCGACTACAGCGACTTCCAGCAACCGGACATGTACATCCCCCAACAGGAATGGACCCCGAAAAAGCCTGGCGCTGGCGGCAAAAAGTGGGAAAACAAGCCCTGGGACAAAAAAGGCAAGCGCGGCGGCGAACGCGAGCAGGCCTGGATCCCGGTAGGTGTTGAACCCCCCACCCTGACGGCCCTGCGCACCCTGTTGCATCATCCGCAACTGGCGAAAAAAGTTGAGGATGCCGGGCACTTTGCCGCAGAAGACCAGACTAACAATCAACTGCTGATTGCTCTGGTCGAGGCCGTACAGAAAAATCCTAAGCTAAGCTCTATTCAGCTACTGTCCCGTTGGCACGGCACTGAACAGGGCCGCTTGCTGCAAAGACTGCTGGAAAAGGAATGGCTAATTGATGCCGACAACCTTGAACAACAGTTTTTCGACACCATAACTAGCTTGTCAGCTCGCCAACGCGAGCGAAATCTTGAACAACTTCTTCGAAAAGCACGTCAAGGCGAGCTAAGTAGCGAGGAAAAAAATCAGTTACGCGACCTTCTAAGTCGCAATAATCCCGCATCAAACCCGACCTCAACTGGCGCGTGAGGTCATAGCTAAGGTATAATCCTCGGCTTGTTTTTTGCCCGCCAAGACCTTCAGTGGATAGGGTGTTATGTCCGGAAAAGCGCAACAGCAGTCTCGTATCAAAGAGTTGATCACCCTCGGCCGTGAGCAGAAGTATCTGACTTACGCAGAGGTCAACGACCACCTGCCCGAAGATATTTCAGATCCGGAGCAAGTGGAAGACATCATCCGCATGATTAATGACATGGGGATCCCCGTACACGAGAGTGCTCCGGATGCGGACGCCCTTATGTTGGCCGATGCCGACACCGACGAAGCAGCGGCTGAAGAAGCAGCTGCAGCGTTGGCGGCAGTAGAGACCGACATTGGTCGTACTACCGACCCTGTGCGCATGTATATGCGTGAAATGGGCACGGTAGAACTGCTGACACGTGAAGGCGAAATCGAAATCGCCAAGCGTATCGAAGAAGGCATCCGTGAAGTGATGGGCGCAATCGCGCACTTCCCAGGCACGGTTGACCATATTCTCTCCGAGTACACTCGCGTCACCACCGAAGGTGGCCGCCTGTCCGACGTTCTGAGCGGTTATATCGACCCGGACGACGGTATTGCGCCGCCCGCAGCCGAAGTGCCGCCTCCTGTCGACCCCAAGGTGAAAGCCGAAGGTGATGACGAAGAGGACGACAAGGAAGAGTCCAGCGAAGACGAGGAAGAGGTCGAAAGCGGCCCGGATCCGATCATCGCGGCCCAGCGTTTTGGCGCTGTTTCCGATCAGATGGAAATCGCTCGCAAGGCCCTGAAAAAGCATGGTCGTGGCAGCAAGCAGGCAATTGCCGAGCTGGTTGCACTGGCTGAGCTGTTCATGCCGATCAAGCTGGTCCCGAAGCAATTCGAAGGCCTGGTTGAACGTGTTCGCAGCGCCCTGGAGCGTTTGCGTGCCCAAGAGCGCGCCATCATGCAGCTGTGTGTGCGTGATGCACGCATGCCGCGTACCGATTTCCTGCGCCTGTTCCCGGGCAACGAAGTCGACGAAAGCTGGAGCGACGCGCTGGCCAAAGGCAAAAGCAAATACGCTGAAGCCATTGGTCGCCTGCAACCGGATATCATCCGTTGCCAGCAAAAGCTGTCTGCTCTTGAGGCCGAAACGGGCCTGAAGATTGCCGAGATCAAGGACATCAACCGTCGCATGTCGATCGGTGAGGCCAAGGCCCGCCGCGCGAAGAAAGAGATGGTTGAAGCCAACTTGCGTCTGGTGATCTCCATCGCCAAGAAGTACACCAACCGTGGCTTGCAGTTCCTCGATCTGATCCAGGAAGGCAACATCGGCTTGATGAAAGCGGTAGACAAGTTTGAATACCGCCGCGGCTACAAATTCTCGACTTATGCCACCTGGTGGATCCGTCAGGCGATCACTCGCTCGATCGCCGACCAGGCCCGCACCATCCGTATTCCGGTGCACATGATCGAGACGATCAACAAGCTCAACCGTATTTCCCGCCAGATGTTGCAGGAAATGGGCCGCGAACCGACCCCGGAAGAGCTGGGCGAACGCATGGAAATGCCTGAGGACAAAATCCGCAAGGTATTGAAGATCGCTAAAGAGCCGATCTCCATGGAAACCCCGATCGGTGATGACGAAGACTCCCATCTGGGTGACTTCATCGAAGACTCGACCATGCAGTCGCCAATCGATGTAGCTACCGTTGAGAGCCTTAAAGAAGCGACACGCGACGTACTCGGCGGCCTCACGGCGCGTGAAGCCAAGGTACTGCGCATGCGTTTCGGTATCGACATGAATACCGACCACACCCTTGA
The DNA here is from genome assembly GCF_041200115.1 of Pseudomonas sp. WC2401. Lineage (NCBI taxonomy): Bacteria > Pseudomonadati > Pseudomonadota > Gammaproteobacteria > Pseudomonadales > Pseudomonadaceae > Pseudomonas > Pseudomonas sp. WC2401. The sequence continues at coordinate 1,116,879 of NZ_CP165623.1, read as the reverse complement.
GGAGGTTGGTAAGCAGTTCGACGTTACCCGTGAGCGGATTCGCCAGATCGAAGCCAAGGCGCTGCGCAAGCTGCGCCACCCGACGCGAAGCGAGCATCTACGCTCCTTCCTCGACGAGTGACAACAAAACCCCCGGCCCTGCCGGGGGTTTTGCTTTAGCGCGAATTATTTCCTGCCCCTCCCCTCTGCCACAGCCCGACTACACTGGATGCATCCAGGTGTATTGAAGGGACGCGCATGTCACGCTTACTGGCCATCCTGCTACTGTCGCTTGTCGTATGGACCTCTGGCGCCCAAGCCCTGACGTTCACCGATGAAGAACAGCAGTGGCTCAAGGAGCATCCTGAACTGCTCCTGGGCATCGATACCACCTGGCCACCCTTTGAATTCCGTAACGCACAGGGCATCTACACAGGCCTGGCGGCCGACTATGTGAAACTGATCACCAACCAATTGGGTGTAAGCGTCAAGCAGGTCGCGGCATCGAACTGGAGCGAAGTGCTGGAGCAAACCAAGGATGGCAAACTCGACTGGCTACCCGGCATCATGTCGACACCCGAGCGCCAAAAGCGCCTGGCGTTTACCCGGCCCTATCTGGACTTCCCCATTGTCATCCTCGCCCACAAGGGCGGCGCGGCGCCTAAAAACATCCAGGAACTCTACGGCCTACGGGTTGGCGTAATCGAGAACTACGCCCCGCATGAGCTGCTGCGCACCCAACACCCCGACCTCAACATCGTCGCCCTGCCCAACGTCAGCTCGGCGTTGCAGGCCTTGGCCACAGACCAGGTAGATGCGATGGTGGGTGATCTGGCTTCCAGTGTATGGAGCCTGCGCCAGCTCAAACTTGATGGCCTGTACGTCAGCGGCGAAACCCCTTATCGCTTTCAACTGGCCATGGCCGTACCTAAAGACCAGACCGTCCTGCTGGGGCTGCTGGACAAAGTACTGGCCAATATCAGCCCCAGTGAAACCGAGCGCATTCAGCAGCACTGGGTCGGCAATATGAGCGACTATCGAACCCTGTGGCGCACCCTGCTGCTGTATATCCTGCCCGGCATACTGCTACTGGTGGTCGTGCTGATCGTGGTCATCCGCATTAACCGACGCCTGAGTTCCGAGATTGCCCAGCGCACAGCCCTCGAACAAGAACTGCGCAGCAGCGAAGATCATTACAAGGGCTTGATTGAAAGCCTTTCAGCCATCGCCTGGGAAGCGCGCCTGGACAACGACACCTACACCTATGTGTCCCCGCAGGCCGAAGCCTTGCTCGGTTATCCCGTCGCCGACTGGCTAGCCCCCGGATTCTGGAAGCGGGTCGTTCATCCCGATGACCTGCCCCGGATCCAGGCCTGGCGTAAAAAGGAGATCAGCGCAGGCCACGATCACAGCCTCGACTATCGCGTCATCACCGCAGAGGGCCACACCCTTTGGTTACGCGACATTGCCAGCATCACGACGCACCACCAACAGGCCGTGGTGCGCGGCCTGATGATCAATATCAGCGAAACCAAGCAGACCGAAGAAGCCTTGCTCCTTTCCGAAGAAAAGTTTGCCAAAGCGTTTCACGCATCCCTTGATGGCTTGTTGCTCAGTCGTCAGAGCGATGGCCTGATTATCGAGATAAACGAAGGCTTCAGCCGCCTCATCGGCTATGACAGTGCCAGCGCCCTGTACCACTCAACGCTGGAACTGCAATTGTGGGTCGACCCCCAGGAGCGTCGTAACCTGCTCGCGATCCTGGAAAAAAACGGCTTTGTGCGCGACTTCACCTGCCATATCCGGCACAAGGAAGGGCAAGTGCGTCTTTGTGAAATCTCCAGTTACCCGCTGCTGATCGGCGCCGACGACTGCATCTTGACCATCGTCCACGACATTACCGAGCGCCACCAGATGCAGGAAAAACTTCTGCAAACAGCCACCGTATTCGACAGTACGGCCGAAGGCATTATCTTTACCGATCCCGAGCAAAAAATTACGGCTGTAAACCGGGCCTTCAGCGAAATTACCGGTTACTCCGAAAGTGAAGTACTGGGCCAGACGCCGCGCATCCTGGCCTCTGGCCGGCACGACAAACTGTTCTTTGCGTCCATGTGGTACCAGCTGTCGAGCGCTGACAACTGGCAGGGCGAAATCTGCAACAGACGCAAAAACGGAGAAACTTACCCCAGCTGGATGACCATCAGCGCCGTGCGCAATAACACTGATGTGGTGACACATTTTGTGGCCGTGTTTTCTGATATTTCCACCCTCAAACAGGCCCAGGAACGCCTTGATCACCAGGCCCACCACGACCCGCTGACCAACCTTCCCAACCGTTTACTGTTTGAAAGCCGGGTGCGCCAGATTCTCAGCGACCAACGACGCAACGATCAATACAGCGCCGTGCTGTTCCTGGACCTTGATCGCTTCAAGAACATCAATGACAGCCTCGGCCATCCAGTGGGTGACCAGTTGCTCAAGGGCATCGCGACCCGCCTGACGGAGCAGCTGCGCGACATCGATACGGTTGCCCGCCTTGGCGGTGACGAATTTATCGTGCTGTTGCCTGGGCTTAAACACCCGGACGATGCGCAGATGATTGCCGAAAAACTGCTGGGCAGTTTCAACGAGCCTTTCCTGACCGACGAAAGCGAACTGTTTATCAGCGCCAGCATCGGCATCAGCGTTTACCCGGATGATGGCGATGACGTGGCCACACTGATCAAGAATGCCGATATCGCGATGTACCACTCCAAACTCAAAGGGCGCAATCGCGTCGAACGCTACAGCCACGACCTCAACTCCCAGACCAGCGCCCGAATTCTTCTGGGGCAAGAGCTGCGCCGCGCCCTGGAGCGTGGCCAGGTATCACTGCTGTACCAACCCAAAGTCCGCTTGCGCGACCACACGCTGGCGGGCGCCGAAGCACTGCTGCACTGGAATCACCCTCTACTCGGAGGAATCTCACATGAGCGCTTGATTCATCTGGCCGAAGAAAACGGCATGATCATACAAATCGGCGACTGGATGTTGGAACGTGCATGTCAGCAATTATGCTCATGGAATCAGCTGTACAAGCCCTTTGGACCGATTTCGGTCAACCTTGCCAGCGCTCAATTGCACCAGCCGGGACTGATGGCGCACATTCAGCACCTGCTCGAAACCTGCAGGCTCAAACCCGAGAGCCTGAAACTGAAAATCACCGAAACCTTTCTTACTGGCCAGACCGAAGAAGCGTTTGACGCCTTACACCGGCTCAAGCAACTGGGGGTAAAACTGTCCATCGACAACTTCGGCACCGGCAACTCGTCCCTCAGCTACCTCAAACGCTTGCCGCTGGATACGCTGAAAATCGACCCGTCATTTGTGCATGGCTTGCCCGACGACAGCCATGATGCTGCCATTGTGCATGCCATCATCGCGCTGGGGCACAGCATGCACTTCTCCATCATTGCCGACGGCGTTCAAACCCGGGAGCAACAGGTATTTCTGGCGCAAGCAGGTTGCGAACTGATCCAGGGCGAGATCGTCAGCCCGCCGTTGCTGCCCGAAAATTTCGCAGCGAGCTTTCTTCACCTCGCAATTTCAGATCTTTCGGATAGCACTACTTAGAATCCGTCGTTATAATCCGCGACCTACTGAGGGCCTATAGCTCAGTTGGTTAGAGCAGGGGACTCATAATCCCTTGGTCGTAGGTTCGAGTCCTACTGGGCCCACCATACTCAAAGCCGCGCACTGCGCGGCTTTTGTGTTTCCGGGGTTTGGGGTTTTGCTTTTCTAAGCGCCCAGAAAACCGGTTTCCGTCCACAAAACGTCCACAGCCAATCCTGTAGCCTCTGCGCTACTGGCCGCGTATCCCGGGTTAGTCCGTACGCCTGTTACCAGCATGATCAGCTCAAATAGTAAGCCGAATTAGCTCATTAATCGGCTCACAAAAGATAAACTCCAAGACTGCCAAACACGCTCATCCCCTCCCATGGAGCCACCCTTGCCTGACACCCGCCCCCCTGCACTGGATGAAATCGACCGTCAATTGATCGCGGCCTTGCAGCTCAATGCCCGGGAAAGCGTGGCAATGCTGGCACGCCAATTGGGGATTGCCCGCACCACGGTGACCTCACGGCTGGCGCGGCTGGAGAAAACCGGAGTTATTACCGGCTACGGAGTCCGCCTGGGCCAGCGCCTGATTGATGGCGGCCTGCAGGCTTATGTCGGGATTACCGTGCAGCCACGCTCCGGCAAAGAGGTCGTGCGCCGCTTGAGCGCAATGGCTCAGGTGCAGCAGCTGTGCGCAGTCAGTGGCGAATTCGATTATGTGGCCTGGTTGCGCAGCGACTCGCCCGAGCAACTTGACCAGTTGCTTGATCAAATCGGCAGTGTCGAAGGCGTCGAAAAAACCACCACCTCCATCATCCTCAGCAGCAAAGTTGATCGCGGATAAGTCATTTCGACTGCCACTCTCGTCATATTGACCAAACAAAAGCCATAACGACGACACTTTGCGTCTTATTTACGTGTTCTGCGCTGCCTATCATGGTGCCTGTCTTTTTCTATACTCAAGGTTACGCTTGGGTCGCCAGCAAGGTCAGCCATGAACAAGAATAATCGCCACCCTGTCGACGGTAAAAAACCCGTCACCATCTTCGGCCCGGACTTCCCGTTTGCCTTCGATGACTGGATCGAACATCCCGCTGGCCTGGGCAGTATTCCCACACACAAACTTGGCGCTGAAGTGGCGATTGTCGGCGCCGGCATGGCCGGGATGGTGGCGGCCTACGAGCTGATGAAGCTGGGCCTCAAGCCCGTGGTGTATGAAGCCTCGAAAATGGGCGGACGCCTGCGCTCGCAAGCCTTTGAAGGCAGTGAAGGGGTGATTGCCGAACTGGGCGGCATGCGCTTTCCGGTGTCGTCCACGGCGTTCTACCACTATGTGGACAAGCTGGGGCTGGAGACCCAACCCTTCCCCAACCCGCTAACCCCTGCGTCGGGCAGTACGGTCATCGATCTCGAAGGCCAGACGTTCTACGCCCAAAAACTGGCGGACCTGCCTGCGCTATTTCAAGAAGTGGCTGACGCCTGGGCAGACGCCCTGGAAGAAGGTTCGCGCTTTGGCGATATTCAGCAAGCCATCCGTGACCGTGACGTCCCTCGCCTCAAAGAGCTGTGGAACACCCTGGTTCCACTGTGGGACGACCGCACGTTCTACGACTTCGTCGCCACGTCCAAGGCCTTCGCCAAGCTGTCCTTCCAGCACCGCGAAGTGTTTGGCCAGGTCGGTTTTGGCACCGGCGGATGGGACTCGGACTTCCCCAACTCGATGCTGGAAATCTTCCGCGTGGTGATGACCAACTGCGACGACCATCAGCATCTGGTGGTGGGCGGTGTCGAGCAGGTGCCACTGGGGATCTGGCGTCATGCCCCCGAGCGCTGTGCCCACTGGCCTGCAGGCACCAGCCTGAGTTCGCTGCACAACGGCGCGCCGCGTACCGGGGTCAAGGCCATCTCTCGTGCAGCGGACGGGATGTTTTCCGTCACTGACATTCTTGGTGTCACACGCCCCTACGAGGCCGTGCTGGTCACCTGCCAGAGCTGGCTGCTGACCACCCAGATCGAATGCGAAGAGTCGCTGTTCTCGCAAAAACTGTGGATGGCCCTGGACCGGACGCGCTACATGCAATCGTCGAAAACCTTCGTTATGGTCGACCGCCCGTTCTGGAAAGACAAAGACCCGGAAACCGGCCGCGACCTGATGAGCATGACCCTCACCGATCGCCTGACCCGCGGCACTTACCTGTTCGACAACGGTGACGATAAGCCGGGGGTTATTTGCCTGTCGTACTCGTGGATGAGCGATGCGCTGAAAATGCTCCCGCACCCTGTGGAAAAGCGCGTGAAGCTGGCCCTCGACTCACTGAAAAAGATTTATCCGAAGGTGGATATCGCCAGCCGTATCATCGGCGACCCGATCACCATTTCGTGGGAAGCCGACCCGCATTTCCTGGGGGCCTTCAAGGGCGCCCTGCCGGGGCATTACCGCTACAACCAGCGGATGTACGCGCATTTCATGCAGCAGGACATGCCCGGCGAACAGCGCGGTATTTTTATTGCCGGTGATGATGTGTCGTGGACCCCGGCCTGGGTCGAAGGCGCGGTGCAGACTTCATTAAACGCAGTGTGGGGGATCATGACGCACTTTGGCGGCAGCACCCATGCCGAGAACCCGGGGCCAGGCGATGTGTTCCACGAAATCGGCCCGATTGCCCTGCCGGATTGACGCCGGAGGGTGAATTAATTCCAGTGGGAGCGGGCTTGCTCGCGATGGTAGCGCTGAGGTTTATCTGACAGACCGCGTCGCCTGCATCGCAGGCAAGCCAGCTCCCACAGGCAATGCGTTGCCAGCAGAGTTCACAGCCTGCCACACAAACAGTCAACACCAGGAGAACCCCATGCGCGTCGCCCTTTACCAATGCCGGCCTCTGCCATTGGATGTCGCGGGCAATCTGCAGCGTTTGCGTGAAATTGCCCAGCAAGCCGAGGGCATCGACCTGCTGGTGCTACCCGAAATGTTCCTTACCGGCTACAACATTGGCTCCCAGGCCGTAGCCGAACTCGCACAAGCCCACGACGGCGACGCCGCACAGCAGATTGCCCAACTGGCCAAAGCCACTGGCATGGCCATCGTCTACGGCTACCCCGAGCGCGGTGCAGACGGGCATATCTACAACAGTGCACAGTTGATCGACGGCCACGGCCAAAGCCTGTGCAACTACCGCAAAACCCACCTGTTCGGCGAACTTGATCATTCGATGTTCAGCAAAGGCCCCGACTCATTCCCGGTCATTGAACTCAATGGCTGGAAGCTCGGGCTGCTGATCTGCTACGACCTCGAATTCCCGGAAAACACCCGCCGGCTGGCCCTCGCCGGAGCTGAAGTGATTGTGGTGCCCACCGCCAACATGGTGCCCTACGACTTTATCGCTGATGTCACCGTGCGTTGCCGCGCCTTCGAAAATCAGTGCTATGTGGCCTATGCCAACTACTGTGGCCATGAAGACGAGATCCATTACTGCGGCCAAAGCAGCATCGCCGCACCCAACGGCAAGCAGATTGCGTTGGCCGGCCAGGACGAGACCCTGCTGGTTGCAACGCTGCAACGCCAACAGCTGGCTGATGCCAAAACCGGCAATTTCTACCTCGCAGACCGTCGCCCCGAGCTATATGGCGAGCTGAGCAAGCGTTAAATCCGCTAGCATGAGCGCTTCTCTGTTCCGGAAGTGCCCATGCCTGCGCTGAATCACCCTCACACCCAACGTCTGACGCTTGAAAACGGTCTGACCCTCTGCGTGCGCCATGAGCCGCGCCTCAAGCGCTGCGCGGCCGTTCTACGGGTCGCCGCAGGCAGCCACGACGTGCCCGCTGCCTGGCCCGGCCTCGCGCACTTCCTGGAACACTTGCTGTTTCTGGGCACTGAACGCTTTGCGGCGGCAGACAACCTGATGGCCTGGGTGCAGCGCCACGGCGGGCAGGTAAATGCGAAAACCTGCGAGCGCCATACCGACTTCTTTTTCGAACTTCCACCGGGTGCCTTTGCAGGCGGCCTTGAGCGCTTGTGCGACATGCTCGCCCACCCGCGCATGAACCTGGCTGACCAACTGCGTGAACGTGAAGTGCTGCACGCCGAATTTATCGCCTGGGCCCGTGAGCCTTTGGCGCAGCGCGAGATCAAACTGTTCCAGGCATTGAACCCGGCCCATCCGATTCGGGCATTCCATGCCGGCAACCGTTACAGCCTGCCCGTACCGCGGGCGAATTTTCAGCAAGCCCTGAAAGATTTCTACCAAAGGTTCTATCAGGCCGGGCAAATGACCTTAAGCCTGAGCGGCCCGTCAGCTCCCTCTGAGCTGATCACCCTGGCCGAGCACAGCAGCGCGGTGTTACGCCCCGGCAAAGCCGTGCCACAAGCCGATGCGCCTGCCTTGATGACCGGCCAGCAGCACTATCAACATATCGACGGCCCGCGCCTGAGCCTGGTGTTTGCCCTGGAACATTTGCCACCAGAGTCTGAAAAGGCGCTGGAATTCCTGTGCCACTGGATCAATGCCGACAAAGCCGGTGGCCTGTACGCACAGTTAAGCCAGCAGCAGCTGATTGACACTCTCAAGGCCACGCCGCTCTACCACTTCAACGGCCAGGCACTGCTGCACGTTGAGTTCACCGCAGCCACTGATATTGCCCCGCACGCCACACTCATCAGCGACACCTTCCATGACTGGCTGGGGTTTTTTCGGGCACAGCAGGATTGGCCGGCGCTACGCGAGGAATTGCGCCTGCTGCAGCAACGTCAGCAAGATACCTGCAGCGCTCTGGAGCTGGCTCGAAGTGACTGTAAGCAATATGTACCCGGCTTGTCGGATCAAGGTGTAACAACCCTCAAGACCGTGCTTGCACAGTTGCAGCCAGAGGCGTTGCAGCCATCGCAACATGTCTGGCAACTGCCTGCGCCCAACCCGTTTCTGCAACCGCCGAAGGAGCCCGCCAGTGCCGGCCTGATTCGTGGGCAAACCAGCGCTCACCGAGGTTTGCGCACCTTTGCCCAGGACCGCTTACGCAGCCGTCGCGACCTTTCAGCGATGCGTTTTAGCACCGCGCTGCCAAGCCTGGGCGGCGAAGCCGCGGTTTACCTGCGTTGGCGTTTCCCCGCTAAGCCTGCATACAACCCGTTGCCTGCACTGGAAAACAGCCTGCGTGCACTGATCCTGGATGCTCGCCATGCCGGCGTCGAACTGTCACTCAACGCACTGGGCAATGACTGGCTGCTAAAAATGCACGGCTACCACGCGCCGATGCCCGCGATTCTGGAGCAGGCCTTGCGCACACTCAGCGCTCCCGTCGAGCCGTCCACCCCGTCAGCTGACGCTACATTGATGCCGATTCGCCAACTGCTCAAGCGCCTGCCTGAACTGGTCCAGCCGGTGGAGGAAGCAACCCTGCCACACGACTGGGCCAATGCTCGCTGGGACGGTTTGGCAGTGGGTTTGCCCGGCGCCACCCAGGCCCTGATCACCCCCGTTCTGAACAAAGTACCCGGCACCGCGGACGCACAACTGGCACAGCAAACCCGGCTCCCGGCCCAAAGCCATTGGTACACCGAGCCTTGCGACTCCAGCGAACACGCATTGCTCCTGTTTTGCCCGGCTCCCGAGGCAACACTGGCCGACGAAGCGGCCTGGCGCCTGCTCGCCCACATTGCGCAAACCCCGTTCTATCAACGCCTGCGGGTTGAACTGCAACTGGGCTACGCGGTGTTCAGCGGTCTGCGCCAGATCAACGGTCAAACCGGCCTGCTATTGGGTGTGCAATCACCCCACACCTCAACGACGCAAATCTTCGAACACATTCAGGGTTTCCTCGCGCATTTGCCAGACCTGGTCTCGGAACTGGATGAAATATCTTTCACCCAGGCCCGCGCTGCCCTGGCACAACAATTCTCGATCGAGGCCCTGGGCGTGTCTCAAGCCAGTGAATTGCTGTGGCAAGCCACGTTGGCCGGCCACCCGTCGGATTACCTCACAGCCCTCTATCCCGCCCTTATGGCGCTGGACCAAGGCACTACACTCAAGGCTGCACGGCAAATCAGCCAGGCCGACAGCCGCTGGTTGTGTGTGGCCACAAGCCCGCCAACTGAAACGTTTTATCCCGGGAGAAGCTGATCGTTACCAACCGTGCAATGAGCTTTCTTCGACTTCGGGCGTTCAAAAAGCGTCAAATTTAGTAACATAGCCACCTAAGCGTTTGAACATCTCCTTCGGGAGCTGGACTAATCAAGAGACACCACTCACCCACCCGCTGAAGGAGTCACATTATGGCTTGGACTAAACCTGCTTACACCGACCTGCGTATTGGCTTTGAAGTCACCATGTACTTCGCTAGCCGTTGATCTGCGTCTTCACTGAGCAGAGCAACCCAACGCCTCGGTTCGCCGGGGCGTTTTTATTTTCAGATTTGCAAGAGAACACGCCATGTTTGTCCAGATTCTAGGTTCCGCCGCTGGCGGCGGTTTCCCGCAGTGGAACTGCAACTGCGTCAACTGCGCGGGTTTTCGTGATGGTTCGTTAAACGCCAAGGCGCGTACCCAATCGTCGATTGCGATCTCCGACGACGGCGTGAACTGGGTGCTGTGCAACACCTCGCCCGATATCCGTGCGCAACTCCAGGACTTCGCCCCGATGCAACCGGGTCGTGCCCTGCGTGATACCGGGATCAGCGCCATTATCCTGATGGACAGCCAGATCGACCACACCACCGGCCTGCTGAGCCTTCGCGAAGGCTGCCCCCATGATGTGTGGTGCACCGACATGGTCCACGAAGACCTGAGCACCGGCTTCCCGCTGTTCACCATGCTCAAGCACTGGAATGGCGGCCTGAACTGGCACCGCATCGAGCTGGAGGGATCATTCACCATCCCCGCCTGCCCCAACCTGCGCTTCAGCCCGCTGCCCCTGCGCAGTGCGGCACCGCCGTATTCGCCGCACCGCTTCGACCCGCACCCCGGCGACAACATTGGCCTGATCGTCGAAGACCTGCGCACGGGCGGCAAACTGTTCTATGCCCCGGGTTTGGGCAAGGTTGACGCGCCCTTGCTGGAAATCATGGCGGGCAGCGACTGCCTGCTGGTGGACGGCACGATGTGGGACGACGACGAAATGCAGCGTCGGGGCGTGGGCACCCGTACTGGCCGCGAGATGGGCCACCTGGCGCAAAACGGCCCCGGCGGCATGCTCGAAGTGCTTGAGCAATTGCCCCAGCAGCGCAAAGTGCTTATCCACATCAACAACACCAACCCGATCCTCGACGAAGACTCTGCCGAGCGCGCCGAACTGGCACGCCGGGGTGTTGAAGTGGCCTTTGATGGCATGAGTATCGAGTTGTAAACGCTGAATCTGTAGCAGCTGCCGAAGGAACGAGGCTGCGTTCGGCGCCGCAGCCGTCGTAAAGCCAGGCACCTTGTTGTGTCAGGTAAAACCGGGATATAGGTTTTACGACGGCTTCGCCATCGAACGCAGCCTTCGGCAGCTGCTACAAAGGCATCACATTATTTCCGGAGGCATCTGATGACCCAAGCCCCACTCTCCACCGCCGAATTCGAGGCCGCCCTGCGGGCCAAAGGCGCTTATTACCACATCTACCACCCCTACCAGGTGGCAATGTACGAAGGCCGCGCCACCCGCGAGCAGATTCAGGGCTGGGTCGCCAACCGTTACTACTATCAGGTCAATATTCCGCTTAAAGATGCCGCGATCCTGGCCAACTGCCCTGACCGTGAAGTGCGCCGCGAGTGGATTCAACGCATGATCGACCACGACGGCGCGCCCGGTGAAGACGGCGGTATCGAGGCCTGGCTGCGCCTTGGCCAGGCCGTGGGCCTGGACCCGGACCAGTTGCGCTCCCAGGAGCTGGTCCTGCCCGGCGTTCGTTTTGCCGTGGACGCTTACGTCAACTTCGCCCGCCGCGCCACATGGGAAGAGGCCGCCAGTAGCTCGCTGACCGAGATGTTTGCACCGCAAATCCACCAGTCACGCCTGGACAGCTGGCCCCAGCATTACCCGTGGATCGACCCGGCCGGCTACGAATACTTCCGCACCCGCCTGGGCCAGGCCCGACGCGACGTGGAACACGGGCTGGCAATTACCCTGCAGCACTACACTACTTATGAAGGCCAGCAGCGCATGCTGGAAATCCTCCAGTTCAAACTCGATATCCTGTGGAGCATGCTCGATGCCATGACCATGGCCTACGAACTGGACCGCCCGCCCTATCACAGCGTGACCAGCCAACGTGTCTGGCATAAAGGAATCACCCTATGAGCTTCGATCGCAGCAAAATCCCGACCTGGCGCACCGGCTATCGTTACCAGTACGAGCCCGCGCAAAAAGGCCATGTGCTGCTGTACCCCGAAGGCATGATCAAGCTCAATGACAGCGCAGCCCTGATCGGCGGCCTGATCGACGGCCAGCGCGACGTCGCGGCCATTATTGGCGAACTGGACCAACAGTTCCCCGGCGTACCCGAGCTCGACGCAGACATCGAGCAATTTATGGAGGTCGCTCGTGCAGAGCACTGGATCGAACTTGCCTGACAGCCGTATCCCGCCCAAACCTGAAGTTGGCCTGCCGCTGTGGCTGCTCGCCGAATTGACCTACCGCTGCCCGCTGCAATGCCCCTACTGCTCAAACCCGCTGGACTTCGCCCAGCAGGGCAAAGAACTGAGCACCGAACAGTGGATCAAGGTGTTTCGCGAGGCGCGGGAGATGGGTGCAGCGCAACTGGGTTTCTCCGGTGGCGAGCCGCTGGTGCGCCAGGATCTGGCCGAGTTGATTGGCGAAGCACGCAAGCTGGGCTTCTATACCAACCTGATCACCTCAGGGATAGGCCTGACCGAGCAAAAGATCAGCGACTTCAAGAAAGCCGGGCTGGACCATATCCAGATCAGCTTCCAGGCCAGCGACGAGCAAGTGAACAACCTGCTGGCCGGCTCGAAAAAAGCCTTCGCGCAAAAGCTCGAAATGGCCCGGGCCGTCAAGGCCCACGGCTATCCGATGGTGCTGAACTTCGTCACCCACCGGCACAATATCGACAAGATCGACCGCATCATCGAGCTGTGCATCGCCCTTGAAGCCGACTTTGTCGAGCTAGCTACCTGCCAGTTCTACGGCTGGGCCCAGCTCAACCGTGTCGGCCTGCTGCCAACCAAGGAGCAGCTGGTGCGGGCTGAGCGCATCACCAATGAGTACCGGGCCAAACTTGAGGCTGAAGGCCACCCCTGCAAGCTGATTTTCGTGACCCCGGATTACTACGAAGAACGCCCAAAAGCCTGCATGAACGGCTGGGGCAGTATCTTTTTGACCGTCACACCTGACGGTACGGCCCTGCCGTGTCATGGTGCCCGGCAAATGCCGGTCGAGTTCCCCAATGTGCGCGACCACAGCATGCAGCACATCTGGTATGACTCGTTTGGCTTCAATCGTTTTCGCGGTTATGACTGGATGCCCGAGCCCTGCCGTTCGTGCGACGAGAAAGAAAAGGACTTCGGCGGCTGCCGTTGCCAGGCCTTTATGCTCACCGGGGACGCCAGCAATGCAGACCCGGTGTGCAGTAAATCGCCCCAGCACGACCTGATTCTCAAGGCGCGCGAAGAAGCCGAGCACGCCACTCAGACCATCGAACAATTGGCCTTCCGAAATGAACGAAACTCACGCCTTATCGCCAAAAGCTGAACCCTTCAGCGCTGCACTCGCCGTTGCCGCCGGCGTCGATTTCGCAGAATTGCGGGTCGGTCCACGGGGCCTGTTCTGGAACGAATATCGCCCCCAGGACGCCGCCTCGCGTATCTGGCACTGGCGCGAAGGCCAGGCTCACTGCCTGACACCCGCTGGTTTCAGCGTGCGCAGCCGGGTCTACGAGTATGGCGGTGGCAGTTTTTGCCTGAGCGATGACGCGGTGGTATTCGTCAACGAAGCCGATCAGCAGTTGTACCTGCAACCCCTGGACGGCTCGGCACCACAAGTGCTGACCCAGGGCACTTGCCGTTACGGTGGCGTGCAGTTTGCCAGCGGGCAGGTGCTGGCGGTCGAGGAAACCGGCGATCAACATCGACTGGTCAGCATCGACCTCGACACGCTTGCACGTCAGATCCTGGCCGAAGGTGCCGACTTCTATGGCGCACCGGCACTGAGCCCCGACGGCCAGCGCCTGGCCTGGATTGAATGGAGCCGTCCGCACCAACCGTGGACATCTACCCGCCTGATGCTGGCCGAAGGCCAAACGGCCGGACGCTGGAATACCGCGCAGTGCCTGGCCGGCGATCTTGAAGAGGAGTCGCTGCAACAGCCTCGCTTCGACGCAGATAACCGCCTGCATTGCCTGACCGACCGAGCAGGTTTCTGGCAGCCCTGGGCCGAGTCCGGCGAAGGCCTGGTACCCGCACCCAGCCCGCGCGCCGATCACGCCCCAGCCCCCTGGCAACTGGGCACCACCACCTTTGTGCCGCTTGGCGAACAAGCCTGGCTGGCCAGTTGGACCGAAGACGGCTTCGGTCGCCTGGGCATCCGCACAGCTGACGGCAACCTCGAAGACTTCACCGGTGACTACAGCCACTTTCGCAGCCTGGCACTGGATGAGGCCTTTATCTATTGCATCGCCGCATCACCGATACGCCCTTCAGCCGTGATCCGCATCTGTCGCGCCGACCATAAGGTCGAGGTACTGGCTGGAGGCGTTGCGCCGCTGCCCCCTGAACGTATCAGCCGCCCGAGAACCCTGCGCTATCCCTCTGGCGAGGGCCATGCTCACGGCTTTTTCTACCCGGCGATGAATGGCGAGAAAAAACCGCCACTGCTGGTCTTTATCCACGGTGGTCCGACTTCAGCCTGTTACCCGATGCTCGACCCGCGCATTCAATACTGGACCCAGCGCGGCTTTGCCGTGGCCGACCTCAACTATCGCGGCAGCACCGGCTATGGCCGTGACTATCGTCAGGCCTTGCATCTGAATTGGGGCGTTGCGGATGTCGAAGATGCTTGCGCGGTTGTCAGTTATCTCACCGAGCAAGAACTGATTGCTCCCCGCACTGCGTTTATTCGTGGCGGCAGCGCAGGGGGCTACACCACCTTGTGCGCGCTGGCATTCCATAACGTATTCCGGGCGGGTGCCAGCCTGTACGGAGTCAGCGATCCGATTGCGCTGGCGCGAGCCACCCACAAGTTTGAAGGTGACTATCTGGACTGGTTGATTGGCGACCCGCAGCGCGACGCTGACCGTTATGCGGCGCGCACTCCGTTGCTGTATGCCAACCAGATCAGCGTGCCGGTGATCTTCTTCCAGGGCGAGCTGGACGCCGTAGTGGTGCCGCAACAAACCCGCGACATGCTCCAGGCCCTGCAATACAACGGCATCCCGGCCCAGGCCCATTACTACCCGGACGAACGCCACGGCTTTCGCAAGGCCAGTAACCAGGCCCACGCGCTGGAACAGGAATGGTTGTTTTACAGCGACTTGCTGACAAAGACGCCTTAAAAACTGTGGGAGCGGGCTTGCTCGCGATGCATGCCACGCGGTCCGTCTGGATTAACGCGGTGATGCAATCGCGAGCAAGCCCGCTCCCACATCGCAGCTGATGCCTGTCCCACACAGGCATCTTCCCGACATTACGAACGCTTGGCGATAATCCACACCGCATGCACGATCCCTGGAATATAACCGCACAGGGTCAGCAGAATATTCAGCCAGAAAGCCCCGGCAAAACCCACTTGCATAAACACGCCCAGCGGCGGAAGCAGAATGGCAAAGATGATTTTAATAAGATCCATATGCGCAGCTCCCTGAAAGTGGCGGGCCAGAACCGGCCCTGCTTCTAATCGACTCCAGGCGCAAGCCAAAGGTTCAGCGCAAACTTATCCACAGGCAAAAAAAACGCCCCGTGCCGAAGAAAACAGGCACAGGGCGATGCGTTATACCGCGAGACGGTTCTTAAAATTCGGTGTGAGCGCTGCAGTCAGACGGCAACCCCGCGACGGCACTGCAACTGGGCCGTGCGCACACGGGCAAACGCCCGGGCCAGACGCAGCAGCATTTCATCGATATTGCCTTTGCTCACGCACAGGGCCGGGGTGAAACGCAGGCAGTCAGGCTGTGGCGCACTGATCAGCAAACCCTCATACAAGGCCGCCTTGACCACAGCATCTGCCGAGTTATCCGACAATGTCAGGCCCCAAAGCAGACCCTGGCCGCGCAATTCACCCTGTGCATAACTATTGGCCAGCCGGCCCAAGCCCTCGCGCAGGTGTTGCCCCGCGTCGCGAACCTGCTGCAAAAAGCCTTTTTCCAGCACGGTGTCCAGCACCGCCAACCCCGCGGTACTCATCAGGGCGTTGCCATGATGGGTGCCGCCCAGCTCACCGGGCTCCAGGCAGCAGGCTTTGCCCCGAGCCAGCAGCGCCGCAAGCGGCACACCGCCGCCCAGGCCTTTGCCCAAGGTGATGATATCGGCGCGGATGCCGTAATTCTGCTCTGCCAGCAATGTGCCGCAACGCCCCATGCCGGTCTGGACTTCATCCAGGATCAGCAAAATGCCCAGCTCACGGCACAAACGCTCAACACCCTTGAGGTAGTGTTCGGTCGCCGGAATCACTCCGGCTTCGCTTTGTACCGGCTCCAGCATGATGGCCACGGTCTGCGCATCGACTGCAGCATGCAGCGCCGGCAAATCGTTGAACGGCACATTGATAAAGCCCGGCAACTGCGGCTCGAAGCGGTTATCCGGGGTGGCGCTGCCCGAGGCTGACATCGCGCCAAAGCTTCGACCGTGACAGCTGCGGCTCGCGGTGATAATCCGGTGTGCGCCACCGCGATGCAGCTGGCCCCACTTGCGCGCCAGCTTGATCGCCCCCTCATTGGCCTCGGCCCCGGTGTTGAGCAAGTGCACATGATCGCTACCGGTGCTTTCACACAAGCGCTGCGCCAGGTTCAACATTCCGCGGTTTAAAAAGCCTGCGCCCGGGTTCAGCAAAGATTGCGCCTGCTCGGTCATCGCCTTGACCAGCACTGCCGGGCTGTGGCCCAGGCTGTTGGCAGCACTGCCCTGGGTAAAGTCCAGATACGCCCGGCTGTCGCTGTCCCACATCCACGATCCCTGACCTCGCACAAACACTTGGCTCTCACGCTCAACGCAGGGCATCAGGCAGTCCCGGGAAGGAGGGTTGCCAGCCTTGGATGGCGCAGAATGCGCAGCCATCTCTTCAAGGCTGGGGGAATGGCGACGCAGGTTAAACAGGTTCATGCACGCGGACCTTGTGACCATAAACAGATTTGATTTGCAACTGCCGGCGGTTCTTACAGAAGGTAAACCTCTGATTGGGTTTATTGCCCTGCCTATGTAAAACGCCACTGCCTATCAGCATCTCTGGCTCGATGAGCCTTGTGGAATGCGCGTAGACTAGGCGCCAGCAGGCCGTTGAGCCATTTCGTTTTTTAAGCAATTTCGATAAGTATTACTTATGGATTTCAAGCAACTGCGTTATTTCGTCGCGGTGTATGAAGAAGGCCATGTGGGCCGTGCCGCCGAGCGTCTTTGCATCTCGCAGCCAGCCCTGTCGCAGCAGATCCGCCAGCTCGAACACAACCTCGATGTGAGCCTGTTCGAGCGCAGCAGCAAGCGCCTGCTGCCAACCCTGGCAGCGCATACGCTCTACAACCACGCGCTGCCGCTGCTCGACGGGCTGCAGCGGGCCAAAGAGGCGTTGCACAATTTTCAGGGCCAGGCCCTGCGCACCATCGCCATCGGCGTGTTGCAAACCGTGCATACCAGCCTGGTGCCGCAGATGCTGGAGCGGGTGCGCCAGGCCCAACCCCATTTGGTGGTGCAGATCTACGAGCTCACCGGCATCGAGATCGAACGGCGCCTGCTCAATGGTTCGCTCGACATTGGCATCAGCTACCTGCCGCCACGCCAGCCCGGGCTGCACGGCATGCTGCTGTATGAAGACGAACTGCAACTGGTAATCCCGGCAGATCATCCACTGCGCGAATTCAAGAAGGTGTCTGTAAGCCAGGCGGCAGAGCTGCCGATGCTGCTACTGGGAGAAGAGTTTCAGGTACGCCAGATCTGGCAAACCCAGCTCGCCAACCTGGGGCGGCGCCCGCAGGTACAAGCCGAACTGAACACCATGGCGGGGATTCTCGACAGCCTGCCCCACAGCAAGCTGGCCACCGTATTGCCTGGGCGCTCGCGCCATCAGCACGACGACAAGGCACTGCTGTGGAAGCCGCTGAGCGAGCCCCGTGTGCCGCTGAAGGTGGGGTTGGTGTGCCGCGATGTGCAGCGTCAGCAAGCCACTTTGGGGCTGTTGCGCACCTTGCTTGAGGATGTGATGCAGAGCGATGAAGGGGCGTTGTAGCTGACCACCTTGTGGGAGCGGGCTTGCTCGCGATTCAGGCGACGCGGAGCTTCAGGCACACCGTGGTGATGCGATCGCGGGCAAGCCCGCTCCCACAGGAGCTGGGAAATCGAGAAAATTCTGACGCACAAAAAAGAAAACCCCGCCGAGGCGGGGTTTTGCAGACTGTTTCCCTGACATCCTTTTCACTCCGCCATCCTGGCAGAATCCTACGTGTCCGTGTTGTTGCTTTGAGCTTCCTGCTCTACGTCCATGGAAAGTAGATTACCCCTGGATCCAATCTGCCGATATGGGAGATTGTCAGCATGTAATGTAAGCAAATGCTTACAAAACACTAAACAGGTTAAAAGTGTGCTTCGTCCAGCAGGTAAAGCGACTCGCTACCCGCCTTGACCGAAGCGCTCAGCGAGTGGATACGCGGCAGCAAACGGGCGAAATAGAAGCGTGCCGTGCCCAGTTTGCTGGCATAGAAGGCTTCATCGGCCTCTTTGCCCAACGCGGCCCTGGCCATCAACGCCCACATGTACGCATACGTTGTGTAACCAAAAACCTGCAGGTACTCGACAGAGGCAGCACCGATCTCGTTCGGGTTGTTTTGCGAGCGGTCCAGTACCCAGGCTGTCAACTGGTCAAGTGTGTCCAAAGCTGCAGCCAGTGGCTGGGTAAACTCGTTCAGATCACTGCTGGCCCCGGCAATGAACTGACGAATCTCGTCGGCGAACTGACGGTAGTAAGCACCCTGGTTGCCCACGATCTTGCGCCCCACCAGATCCAGCGCCTGGATACCGTTGGTGCCTTCGTAGATTTGTGTGATGCGCACATCGCGTACCAGTTGTTCCTGGCCCCACTCGCGAATGTAGCCATGGCCACCAAACACTTGCTGGCCATGCACGGTGGTTTCCAGGCCCAGGTCGGTGAGGAAGGCTTTGGCCACCGGGGTCAGCAAGGCCACCAGGCCATCAGCGCGCTCGCGGGCGGCGGGGTCTTCACTGAACTTGGCAATATCCAGCTGGTTGGCAACGTAAGTCGAAAACGCCCGACCGCCTTCGTTCGAGGCTTTCATGGTCAGCAACATGCGCCGCACATCGGCGTGGACGATGATCGGATCGGCCACTTTATCCTTGGCCACCGCGCCGGTTGCTGCGCGCCCCTGCAGGCGGTCGCGGGCATATTCCACGGCGTTCTGGTACGAACGCTCGCCCGAAGCCAGGCCCTGAATGCCAACCCCAAGACGCTCGTAGTTCATCATGGTGAACATCGCGGCCAGGCCACGGTTGGGCTCGCCTACCAGGTAGCCAACTGCCTCGTCGAAATTCATCACGCAGGTGGCCGAGGCCTGGATACCCATCTTGTGTTCAATGGAGCCGCAAGTCACCGGGTTGCGCTCGCCCAGGCTGCCATCGGCATTGACCATGAACTTGGGCACCAGAAACAGCGAAATACCTTTCGGCCCCGCAGGTGCATCCGGCAGTTTGGCCAGTACCAGATGGATGATGTTCTCGGTCAGGTCGTGTTCACCACCGGTGATGAAGATTTTGGTGCCACTGACTTTGTAGGAACCATCTACCTGAGGCTCGGCTTTTGTCCGAATAATCCCCAGATCAGTACCGGCATGGGGCTCGGTCAAACACATGGAGCCAGCCCACACACCCGAGTACATGTTCGGCAAATAGGTGGCTTTCAGTTCGTCGCTGGCGTGGGCGTTGATCGATACACAGGCCCCGGCAGTCAGCATCGGGTACAGGCCAAACGACAGGCTGGAGGAGTTGATCATCTCTTCGACCTGCGCCGATACGGCCTTGGGCATGCCCATACCGCCGAACTGCGGGTCGCCGCCTACACCGACCCAGCCGCCTTCGGCGTAGGTGCGATAGGCATCGACAAAACCGGCCGGGGTGGTCACTGCGCCATTGTCCCAGTGGCAGCCTTCCTCATCACCACTGCGGCTCAGCGGCGCGATGCTTTTGGCCGTGACCTTGCCCGCTTCTTCAAGAATGGCTTCAACCGTTTCAGCATCGACGGTCTCTGCCAACGCAGGCAATTGCGCCCAAAGTGTAGCGACCTCGAAGACTTCATTGAGGACGAAGCGCATATCGCGCAGGGGCGCTTTGTAGTCAGCCATGGCAAACCTCGTAATCTGTAAACGGCGTTTAGTGTGGGACCCAGTCTAGCTTAACGACGATAGCGATACATAGGGTCATCGCGTGACCAAAGATACAAATTAGGTCACTGTGATTTTTTTGTGGGAGCGGGCTTGCCCGCGATTCAGGCGATGCGGTGTTCCAGGAAGACCGTGGTGATGCCATCGCGAGCAAGCCCGCTCCCACATGTGGCCAATCCAAAAAAAAGCCGCTTCCCCAAAGGAGAAGCGGCTTTGCAAGATGACCCGCCGAGGCTTAGTAGCCCAGGTCGAAGTCTTCTTCTTTCATGTCCATCAGGTTGGCAGCGCCCGACAGCATGGTGGCAACGTGCGCGCGGGTGCGCGGCAGGATGCGCTGGAAGTAGAAGCGTGCCGTTTGCAGCTTGGCTTTGTAGAACGCTTCTTCAGACGTGCCTTCTGCCAGCTTTTCAGCGGCCAGGCGCGCCATGTCAGCCCAGAAGTAAGCCAGGCAGGCATAACCGGAATACATCAGGTAATCGACCGAAGCCGCACCCACTTCTTCACGGTCTTTCATGGCGGCCATACCGACCTTCATGGTCAACTCGCCCCATTCCTTGTTCAGTGCTGCCAGTGGCGTGACGAACTCGTTCAGGGTTTCGTTGCCTTCGTTGCTCTGGCAGAACTTGTGCACGATCTTGGTAAAGCCCTTGAGCGCTTCGCCTTGAGTCATCAGCACTTTACGGCCCAGCAGGTCGAGTGCCTGGATACCGGTGGTGCCTTCGTACAGCATCGAAATGCGGCTGTCGCGAACGTTCTGCTCCATGCCCCACTCGGCGATAAAACCGTGACCGCCGTAGATTTGCACGCCGTGGTTGGCGGACTCAAAACCGACTTCGGTCATAAAGGCCTTGGCGATCGGAGTCATGAAGGCCAGCAGTGCGTCGGCTTTCTTCTTCTCTTCTTCATCAACGCCGTATTTGACGATGTCGACTTGCTTGGCAGTGAAGTACACCATCGCACGGTTGCCTTCGGCGAATGCCTTGGTGGTCAACAGCATGCGACGTACGTCCGGGTGAACGATGATCGGGTCAGCCGCCTTTTCAGGGGCTTTTGGGCCGGTCAGCGAACGCATTTGCAGACGGTCACGGGCGTATTTCAGGCCGCCCTGGAAGGCGATTTCAGCGTGGGACAAGCCCTGCAGCGCGGTACCCAGACGTGCGGTGTTCATAAAGGTGAACATGCAGTTCAGGCCTTTGTTCGGCGGGCCGATCAGGAAACCGGTGGCACCGTCGAAGTTCATCACGCAGGTGGCGTTACCGTGGATGCCCATTTTGTGCTCTAGCGAGCCACAGGACACGGCGTTGCGCTCACCGATGCTGCCATCGGCGTTGGCCTTGAACTTGGGCACGATAAACAGAGAAATGCCTTTGGTGCCAGCCGGTGCATCCGGCAGGCGAGCCAGCACGATATGCACGATGTTGTCGGCCATGTCGTGTTCACCGGCCGAGATAAAGATCTTGGTGCCGGAAATCTTGTACGAACCGTCAGCCTGGGGTTCAGCCTTGGTGCGCAGCAGGCCCAGGTCGGTACCGCAGTGCGATTCGGTCAGGCACATGGTGCCGGTCCATTCGCCGGTCACCAGCTTGGTCAGGTAGGTCTCTTGCTGCTCGGGGGTGCCGTGCTCGGAGATGGTGTTCATCGCACCATGGGACAGGCCCGGGTACATGCCCCACGACCAGTTGGCCGCACCGACCATTTCGCTTACCGCCAGACCCAGAGATTCCGGCAGGCCCTGGCCACCGTGCTCCACGTCGTGAGCCAGGCTTGGCCAGCCGCCTTCAACGAATTGTTTGTAGGCTTCTTTAAAACCAGTCGGAGTTTTAACCCCGGACTCGCTCCAGGTGCAGCCTTCAATGTCACCCACACGGTTCAGAGGTGCCAGCACCTGCTCACAAAACTTGGCGCCTTCTTCAAGAATGGCGTCAACCATATCTGGAGTGGCGTCCTGGCAAGCCGGCAGGCTCTGATAGTGCGCTTCGTAACCGAGCAGTTCGTCACGAACGAAGCGAATATCACGCAAGGGGGCCTTGTAGTCAGGCATAGCGATAAACCTCTGCTGATGAAACCGGGGATGAACAACCGCGTGGATTTGTTATGGCGGTCAAACAGGTGTTTGAAACATACGTTTACGCCTATTTATTGTCAAGCAGCGCGAAGCGTCCGTTCGTCTTGGGTCGGATTTTTTCTGATAGGGGAAGGGGTGATGGGTGGGAGCGGGCTTGCTCGCGATAAAGGCGGCGCGGACAGTCAGGTAGACCATCGCGAGCAAGCCCGCTCCCACAGGTTTTAGCCGTGTCTCAGTCCAGCAAATCCAGTTGCAGGTATTGCGCCACGGACTGTGCCGACGCCGATTTAAGTTTTGGCACCCGCCCCAGGCAGGGTGCAGGCAAGCGCTCGGCCAGGGTGGCGAGGTTTTCTTCCAGGCGCGAGGTTTTCGGGCCGATGATATTGGCCACCCAACCCGCCAGTTGCAGGCCGTCACGGGCAATCGCCTCGGCCGTGAGCAGGGCATGGCTGATACAGCCCAGGCGCACGCCCACCACCAGAATCACCGGCAAATCCAGCGCCTGGGCCAGATCCGACAAGCTGTCTTGCCCCGATAACGGCACGCGCCAGCCGCCAGCGCCTTCAATCAGGGTGAAGTCGGCTTGTTTACTCAGGATGTGCTGCATCGGCCCCAACAGCGAGCGCACCGTCAGCACCACCCCGGCTTCGCGCGCGGCAATATGCGGGGCAATGGCCGGTTCAAATGCCACCGGGTTGACCTCGTCATAACTCAACCTGATCGAGCTTTCGGCCATCAAGGCCAGTGCATCGGCATTGCGCAGCCCCTGCGGGGTGACCTCACAGCCCGAGGCCACCGGCTTGCCTGCCGCCGTGCTCAAGCCGGCCGCGCGGGCGGCATATAAAAAGCCCGCAGCTACTGTGGTTTTGCCTACATCGGTATCCGTACCGGTGATGAAGTACGCAGGGTTCATCGCGTTTTCTCCAGAATGCCGTAGACCACCTGATAGGTCGCCGGTAGCCCGAGCGGCTGACGATACGCTTCATAGGCAGCCACCAGCCCCTGAATCCGCGCCCTGCCCGTCAGCCCTTCGGGCCGCCCGGGGTTAAGGTTGTGCGCACCCAGTGCCTTGAGCTCATGGGTCAGTTGGCGAACCTGCGGGTAGTGCAGCACATGGGGCTGATTGTGCAAGCTGAGCACCTGCAAGCCGCTGTCGGCACACAGTTGCTGATAGGCGTGGAACTCACGGAAGCGATTGACATGCACCTGACCGTCCACGGCCTGCCAGCTGTCTCGCAGCTCATGCAAGGTGCCCACGCACAGGCTGGCAAATGCCAGCACACCGCCAGGCTTGAGCACCCGCCGGGCCTCGCTGAGCACCCCACGAAAATCCGCACACCATTGCAGCGCCAGGCTGGAGAAAATCACATCGCAGCTGTTCGATTGCAGCGGCAGGCTTTCGGCATCCCCGGCAATAAAATGCTGCGCTCCGCCCAAGGGCCGGGCATACGCCAGCATGCCCTGGGCAATATCCAGCGCCAGCCCCTGGCTGTGGGCATAACGCTGGCCCAGCTCACGGCTGAAATACCCGGTGCCGCTGCCCAGGTCCAGCCAGCGCTGCGGGTTCAGGTGCTGGGGCAGGCGGGCCAGCAACTCATGGCCGACCGCCCGTTGCAGCTCGGCGACGCTGTCATAACTGGCGGCCGCCCGGGAAAACGAGACCGCCACCTGACGCTTGTCCGGCAAACCGGCTGCCAGCAGCGCAATACTCAAATCATTCATCGCCCGACTCGTGTAAAAAAGCCTGGATTGCCGCCGCCAGCTCGTGGGGGGCCTCCAGTAAAAAAGCATGACAGGCCTGTTCAATCAGACCCACTTCGACATCGGGTAACAGCGCCAGCACATCGCTCGCCGCCTGCACCGGCACCAGGGCATCTAGCCCCGCGAACAGGTGCAATTGCGGCCCGTTGAAACGCTGCAAGGCTGCCCGCGTATCCAGCTTGCCCAGCAGTTCAAGGCCGGCCAGCAGGGTATCGGGTTGGGCTTTTGGCGCGCCGCCCAGCAGCAACCCGGCCATTGCCCGGGCTTCGGCCGAGCCCTGGCTGCACAGCAGGCAAAAGCGTTTCAGGGTGGTGTTGGGAGCATCGCGAAAACCGCTCAGGAACGGTTCGAATGTGGATACCGGCATGGCGCTTGGCCAGTCCTCGCGGCTGACAAAGCTCGGGTTGCTGGCCAGGGTCACCAGCCCGCAGCAGCGATCGCCGCGGCGCGCAGCCAGCTCGCTGGCGAGCATCCCGCCCAGCGACCAGCCGCCCAGCCAGATGTTGTCGGGCAAGGTGGCGTCGAGTTCGTCGAGCCAGTCGTCAAGGTCGGCGGACAACAGCACCGGCAACGGTTCGATTTCAACCCGCAGGTGCTCGTCCAGCCCACGCAATGCCACGGCCAGCGGTTCCAGAGGTGACACCCCCAGGCCCCAGCCCGGCAGCAAAACCAAGCGATCACGCATGATCGGCCTCCAACGTGCGCCAACAGTCATCAAGTGCTGTTAACAATAGCTGCACCTGTGCTTCTGTGTGGGCCGCCGACAGGGTCACGCGCAGCCGGGCGCTGCCCGCGGGCACCGTGGGCGGGCGGATTGCGGTCACCAACAGGCCGCGCTCGCGCAACATCTGCGACAGACGAATGGCCTGGCCACTGTCACCGATCATGATCGGCTGGATCGGCGTGAAGCTGTCCATCAACTGCAGGCCGATCTGTTCGGCACCCCGGCGAAATTGCCCGATCAGGCTGTTGAGGTGCTCGCGGCGCCAATGCTCGGTGCGCAACAGCTCAAGGCTTTTGAGCGTTGCACAGGCCAATGCCGGAGGCTGGCTGGTGGTGTAGATATAAGGCCGGGCGAACTGGATCAGGCTTTCAATCAGCTCTTCGCTGCCCGCCACAAAAGCGCCGCTGGTACCAAAGGCCTTGCCCAGCGTGCCCACCAGCACCGGCACATCGTCCATGCCCAGGCCGAAGTGCTCGGCAATCCCGCCGCCAGTGGCGCCCAGCGGGCCAAAGCCGTGGGCATCGTCGACCATCAGCCAGGCCCCTTTGGCCTTAGTTTCACGGGCCAGCGCGGGCAGATCGGCAAGATCACCGTCCATGCTGAATACGCCATCGGTGACCACCAGCGTACTGCCGCTGGCCTTCTCCAGGCGCTTGGCCAGGCTGGTTGCATCGTTGTGCAAATAGCGGTTGAAGCGCGCCCCGCTGAGCAAGCCGGCATCCAGCAGGGAGGCATGGTTGAGACGGTCTTCGAGCACCGTATCACCCTGCCCCACCAGCGCGGTGACGGCGCCCATATTGGCCATGTAACCGTTGCTGAACAGCAGCGCCCGCGGGCGACCGGTGAACTCGGCCAGGGCTTCTTCCAGTGCGTGATGGGGGGTGCTGTGGCCAATGACCAGGTGTGATGCACCGCCGCCCACCCCCCAGTGCGACGCACCGGCCTGCCAGGCTTCGATCACCTGCGGGTGGTTGGCCAGGCCGAGATAGTCGTTATTGCAGAAAGCGAGCAGAGGCTGGCCATCGACCAGCACCTGCGGGCCTTGCGGGCTTTGCAGCAAGGGCCGCTGGCGGTAAAGATTTTCGGCACGGCGAACGGCCAGGCGGGCGTTTAGATCAAATGACATGCTGGCTATAATCCCTTGTAGCCGCTGCCGCAGGCTGCGATGGGCAGCGAAGCGGCCCCGGCTTCGGTATTGAAAGCGAAGGTCCTGCGGACCTTATCGCAGCCTGCGGCAGCGACTACAGGTCTACGCGGTGGTTAAACCACCGCGTTATAGAACTGCTCGCTGGACTTCTGATCCCGCAGTGCATGCTCGATCACCGCCTGATGCACCTCGTCGGCGTGGTCTTCACGTTCTTCCGGCAGGATGCCCAGACGACTGAACAGCTGCATGTCCTTGTCCGCCTGCGGGTTGGCGGTAGTGAGCAGTTTGTCACCATAGAAAATCGAGTTGGCCCCGGCAAAAAACGCCAGCGCCTGCATTTGCTCGTTCATTGCCTCACGACCTGCCGACAGGCGCACATGGCTCAAAGGCATCATGATTCGCGCTACCGCCAGCATGCGGATGAAATCAAACGGGTCGATGTCTTCGGCGTTTTCCATCGGCGTACCGGCCACTTTCACCAACATGTTGATCGGCACCGATTCCGGGTGCTCGGGCAGGTTGGCCAGCTGGATCAGCAGATTGGCGCGATCGTCCAGCGACTCGCCCATGCCCAGGATGCCACCGGAGCAGATTTTCATCCCGCTATCGCGCACATAGCTCAGGGTTTGCAGGCGCTCGCTGTAAGTACGGGTGGTGATGATGCTGGTGTAAAACTCAGGGGAGGTGTCGAGGTTGTGGTTGTAGTAATCGAGGCCGGCGTGGGCCAGCGCGGCGGTTTGCTCCTGATCGAGCTTGCCCAGGGTCATGCAGGTTTCAAGGCCCATGGCCTTCACGCCTTTGACCATTTCCAGCACATAGGGCATGTCTTTGGCCGACGGATGCTTCCAGGCCGCACCCATGCAAAACCGGGTGGCACCGATGGCCTTGGCCCGCTGGGCTTCTTCAAGCACCTTCTGCACCTGCATCAGCTTCTCTTTGGCCAGGCCGGTGTTGTAGTGACCCGACTGCGGACAATATTTGCAATCTTCCGGGCAAGCACCGGTCTTGATCGACAGCAGCGTCGAAACCTGGACCCGGTTGGCGTTGAAATGCCTGCGGTGAACGGTCTGCGCCTCGAAAAGCAGGTCGTTGAACGGCTGGGTGAACATCGCCCGGACTTCGGCTAATGACCAATCATGTCGCAAGTTGGCAAGGCTGCTGGCGCTCATCGGCGTTTCTCTTGTTTATGCTTTGACTAGAACCTGAGGGCGGATCCTCAGGCACGGCACGGATGTCGGCATGTTTAAGGATGTGACATGAACTGTCAACCACAATGGATAAAGCGGGTTTACAACTGGTTATTATCTGATCAATCGTGTTTGTTGTGCGACCTGCGCGCCGACACCGGGCTGGCCCTGTGCGTGGCCTGCGAGCTGGAACTGCCCTGGCTGGGTGACTGCTGCCAGCGCTGCGCTTTGCCGTTGCCGATGGCGGGGTTGATGTGCGGCCATTGCATCAGGCAGCCGCCCGCCTTTGCGCGGGTGCATGCACCCTGGGTATATGGTTTCCCTATAGACAGCCTGATCGTGCGCTTCAAGCACCACAGTAAATGGCCTTATGGCCGGCTTTTAGCCGAAATTCTTGGCCAATCGCTGCTTGATGACTTCAATTCGGGAGAGCCACGACCGGCCTTCCTGTTGCCAGTCCCCCTGTCCCGCAAGCGCTTGCGTGAGCGTGGGTACAACCAGGCAGGCATGCTGGGGGACTGGCTCGGCAAGCAACTGAGTATCCCCTGCCAGCCGCACTGGCTGCTGCGTACCCTGGACACCGCCGCGCAACAGGATCTGGACGCCAAAACCCGCAAACGCAACTTGCGCCACGCCTTTCGCCTTGCATCCGGGGTGCAGGTGCATGGCTTGCACCTGGCCCTGATCGATGATGTGCTGACCACCGGCGCCACGGCACAAAGCCTGGCACTCCTGCTACTCAAGGCCGGGGCACGACGGGTTGATGTGTATTGCCTGGCACGCACACCAAAACCCGACGGGCTTGCTTGACGCCACCCCGCGCAGCAGGCACTTTTCGGGCACGCCCCGCTTTGCGAACCTGCCTTCATGCACCTGCCTGCCCTGCTTGCCCAACATATCGTCCGCCGCCCGCAACGTATCGCCCTGTTGCAACACATCGCCGAACAAGGCTCGATCACCGCCGCCGCCAAAAGCGCAGGCATCAGCTACAAGGCAGCGTGGGATGCCATCGACGAGCTGAACAACCTGGCGCAAACCCCCTTGGTGGAGCGCAGCATCGGCGGCAAGGGCGGAGGTGGCGCCCGGTTGTCCGTGGCAGGCTTGCGGGTGTTGCGCCTTTATCAGCGCTTGCAAGCAATACAGGCCCAGGTCCTGGACGCTGCCGAAGACGCCCGGGATCTCGACCTGCTGGGCCGCCTGATGATGCGCACCAGCGCCCGCAACCAATTGCACGGCAGCGTTGTGGCCATTCACCCTCATGGCCACAACGACCTGATCGAACTTGAGTTGCCCGGCGGCCTGAGCCTTCGCGCGCAAATTACCCGCGACAGCACCCAGCGCCTGGAACTGGCCATCGGCAGCCCGGCGGTGGCGTTGATCAAAGCGGGATGGCTGCAACTGATCGACGCCACCCAGCCGCCCGGCCCGGAATACAACCACCTGCACGGGCACATCGAACAGATCCTGCACACCGAAGACGGCCCCAGCGAAGTGCGCATCAACCTGCCCGGTGGCCAGACCCTGTGTGCGCTGAGCGAACCGCAACACCTTGAAACACTTGGTCTGAGCGTGGGCAGCGCGGCGCAAGTGCAGTTCGCGCCGTCGCTGGTGTTGCTGGGGACAGCGCTCTAGTCCGGCCCCTCACCCCAACCCTCTCCCTTTGGGAGAGGGCTAGGGTGAGGGGCTTTTCAAACAAACACTGAAACATCCCTGTCATACCCGCTGCTTATGGTGTCTGCCAAAACCGTCAGAGCCGAGCCAGCCATGAGCCTATTAGAAGAACATCAACCCACCGACCTTGAGCAGATGGTTGGCCTCAGCCGACGTGGCTTTATCAGCGCTGGCGCCTTGTGCGGCGCAGCGATGTTCCTCGGCGGCGGCCTGCTCGGGCGCAGCGCACTGGCGGCGGGTGTCAGCGCTGCCAACAGTAACTTGCTGGGCTTTGACAGCATCAACGCAGCCACCACCGACACCATCAGCCTGCCACCTGGCTACCGCGCTTCGGTTCTCATCAGCTGGGGCCAGCCGCTGCAAGCCGCAGGCCCGGCGTTCGACCCGGCCGGCAACGGCACGGCCAGCGAGCAGGAAGTGCAATTTGGCGACAACAACGACGGCATGAGCCTGTTCGCCTTCCCCGATGACCCCAACCGGGCCCTGATGGCAATCAACAACGAATACACCAACTATCGCTACCTCTACCCCCACGGGGGCACGCCGGCCAGCGCCGAAGAAGTGCGCAAGGCCCAGGCCTCGGAAGGCGTGTCGGTGATTGAGATTCAGCGCAAGGGCAATGGCTGGCAGTTTGTCCAGGGCTCGCCTTTCAACCGCCGCATTCACGGCAACACCCCTATCCGACTCAGTGGCCCTGCTGCTGGCCACGAACTGCTGCGCACCCAGGCCGACGCCACGGGCACCCACGCCCTGGGCACATTCCAGAACTGCGCCAACGGCAAAACGCCATGGGGCACCTACCTGACGTGCGAGGAAAACTTCACGGACTGCTTTGGCAGCTCTGATCCCAAGCAGGCCTTCGACGCTGCGCAAAAACGCTACGGTGCCGTAGCTGCCAGCAAAGACATCAACTGGCACCAGCACGACCCGCGTTTCGACCTGGCACTCAACCCCAACGAGCTCAACCGCCACGGCTGGGTGGTGGAAATCGACCCGTTCGACCCGCTTTCCACGCCCGTCAAACGCACCGCCCTGGGCCGCTTCAAACACGAAAATGCCGCACTTGCCGAAACCGGCGACGGCCGTGCCGTGGTCTACATGGGCGACGATGAGCGTGGCGAGTTCATCTATAAATTCATCAGCCGCGACAGGATCGACCACCAGAACCCCAAGGCCAACCGCGACCTGCTCGACCACGGCACGCTTTATGTGGCGCGCTTTGACGGTGGTGACAGCAACCCCGATCGCCCCAAGGGCCACGGCCAGTGGGTTGAACTGAGCCACGGCAAAAACGGCGTCGATGCGACCAAGGGTTTTGCCAATCAGGCCGAAGTGTTGATTCATGCTCGCATGGCAGCCAGCGCCGTCGAGGCCACACGCATGGACCGCCCGGAGTGGATTGTGGTCAGCCCCAAGGACGGCCAGGTCTATTGCACCCTGACCAACAACGTCAAACGCGGCGAAGACGGTCAGCCGGTGGGCGGGCCCAACCCGCGCGAGAAAAACGTCTACGGGCAAATCCTGCGCTGGAACGCCCACAAGGGTGATCACGGCGCGGACACCTTCGACTGGGACCTTTTCGTCGTCGCCGGCAACCCGGTCGTTCACGGCCAGCAGGCCAAGGGCGGTTCGGCCAACATCACCGCGCAGAACATGTTCAACAGCCCCGATGGACTGGGTTTTGACGCCGCCGGGCGCCTGTGGATCCTGACCGACGGTGATGTCAGCAACGCGGGCGACTTCGCTGGCATGGGCAATAACCAGATGCTCTGCGCCGACCCGGCCAGCGGTGAGATCCGCCGCTTCATGGTCGGGCCGATTGGCTGTGAAGTCACCGGTATCAGCTTCTCGCCCGACCACAAGACCCTGTTCGTGGGCATTCAACACCCCGGCGAAAATGGCGGTTCCACCTTCCCCGAGCACCTGCCCAACGGCAAACCGCGCTCCTCGGTCATGGCCATCAGCCGTGAAGACGGTGGCATCGTCGGCGCCTGACGCCCGCTCCCACACAGGATTAAGTCGCCTTCCAGGTCCCGGTCTGCGTTAACATGCATGGCCGGACGCGGCAGCCTGCTGCGCGCAGGAGTCAGCATGTCTCATCCGTTTGCAACACTTACCCCAGATCTGGTGCTCGACGCCGTCGAAAGCATCGGTTTCCTGAGCGATGCCCGCGTGCTGGCGCTCAACAGCTACGAAAACCGTGTGTACCAGGTCGGCATAGAAGACTCGCAGCCGCTGATCGCCAAGTTCTATCGCCCTCAGCGCTGGACCAACGAAGCGATCCTCGAAGAGCACCGCTTCACCTTCGAACTGGCCGAATGCGACGTCCCGGTTGTGGCGCCGATGATTCACAACGGCCAAAGCCTATTCGAACACCAGGGTTTCCGCTTTACCCTGTTCCCGCGCCGGGGTGGCCGGGCGCCAGAACCGGGCAACCTCGACCAGTTGTATCGTCTCGGGCAACTGCTGGGCCGCCTGCATGCCGTGGGTGCGACCAAACCGTTCGAACACCGTGAAGCGCTGGGGGTGAAAAATTTCGGTCACGACTCGCTGACCACCCTGCTTGAAGGCAACTTCATACCGCGCAGCCTGCTCCCGGCCTACGAGTCCGTCGCCCGCGACCTGCTCAAGCGGGTTGAAGACGTCTACGCCGCCACCCCGCACACCAATATCCGCATGCATGGCGATTGCCACCCCGGCAACATGATGTGCCGCGACGAAGTGTTCCATATCGTCGACCTCGATGATTGCCGCATGGGCCCTGCGGTGCAGGACTTGTGGATGATGCTGGCCGGTGACCGTCAGGAATGTCTGGGGCAGTTGTCGGAACTGATGGACGGCTACAGCGAGTTCCATGACTTCAACCCCCGCGAACTGGCGCTGATCGAACCGCTGCGCGCTTTGCGCCTGATGCATTACAGCGCCTGGCTGGCCCGGCGCTGGGACGACCCGGCGTTCCCCCACAGCTTCCCGTGGTTTGGCAGCGAGCGTTACTGGGGCGACCAGATCCTGGCGTTGCGCGAACAGCTGTCGGCACTCAATGAAGAGCCGCTGAAGCTGTTCTGACCCCATCTATGTGGCTCTTGTGGGAGCGGGCTTGCTCGCGATCGGGTCGAATGCGGTTTAACTGACAGACCGCAGCGCCTGCATCGCGAGCAGCCCGCTCCCACAGAAAAACCGGGGCCGCTGCTGGTGCAAAAAAACATGTCCGCCTTGCAGATCTCCTGCACGACACGCCTGCAAAACCTGCTTACACTCTTGGCTTCTTCCGTGTCTGTTAGTTGCCTGAGCAAGGATTCTGCATGCAAGCCGCCAACCCGCGTCGCGGGTATATTTTAGGCCTCACGGCCTATGTCATCTGGGGTATTTTCCCGCTCTACTTCAAACTGCTGGCCAGTGTTCCGGCCGCCGAGATCATCGTTAACCGGGTGCTCTGGTCGGCCTTGTTCGGCTCACTGTTGCTGCTGGTGTGGAAGCACCCCGGCTGGTGGCAGGAGCTGCGCGACAACCCCAAACGCCTTGGCGTGCTGACCCTCAGCGGCCTGCTGATTGCCGCCAACTGGCTGACCTACGTGTGGGCGGTCAACAACGACCGCATGGTAGAAGCCAGCCTGGGCTACTACATCAACCCGCTGGTCAACGTGCTGCTCGGCATGTTGCTGCTGGGCGAGCGCCTGCGTCGCCTGCAGTGGATTGCCGTAGGCCTGGCCGCTGCCGGTGTGGCCCAGCAAGTGTGGCAAGTGGGCAGCCTGCCGTGGGTGTCGTTGGTACTGGCACTGACCTTCGGCTTTTACGGGCTGATCCGCAAACAGGCGCCGGTCAAGGCGCTGCCGGGGCTGGTGGTCGAAACCTGGATTCTGGTGCCCGTGGCTATTGGCTGGTTGCTGCTGCACCCCGAGGCCAACAGTGCTCATGTTGATTTCTGGAGCACCTCAGAAGCCTGGTTGCTGGTACTGGCCGGGCCGGCCACGCTGATTCCCCTGGTCAGTTTCAACGCCGCCGCACGGCATCTGCCCTACACCACCCTGGGCTTTATGCAGTACATCGCGCCGACGCTGGTATTGATGCTGGCGGTGTGGGTGTATGGCGAGCACTTGTCCGAAAGTACCTTGATCGCCTTTGCATTTATCTGGGCCGGGCTGGTGGTGTACAGCCTCGATGCCTGGTTCAGCATGCGCCAGCGCGGTTGAAGCTTACTCCTCGGTACTGAACTTGAGGTCCACCAGCAGTTCGTCGGCCAGGGTTTCCAGGCGCTTTTGCAACACATCCAGGGACAGGGTCAGGGGCACGGCCAGAATCGCCTCGGCATGAAACAGAGGCTCGTTGCTCATGGGCGCGGGCCGAACATCGGTCACCAGCCGCTCCAGGCTCACCCCCTGCTCCGTCAGCACCCGGGTAATGTCGCGCACAATACCCGGGCGGTCATTGCCCACCAGCTCCATTGCAATGGGCTTCCAGGTGCAGGACTGCTCGATGCCGCTCTCGGCAATCAATACCCGAATCCCTTCCTTGCCCAGGCGCTGCAACGCGTCCACCAGCTCATCGTGGGCTTCAGCGGGCACACCCACACGCAGGATCCCGGCAAATTGCCCGGCCATGCGCGACATGCGGCTCTCCAGCCAGTTACCACCATGCTCGGCGATGCACTGGGCAATACGCTCAACCTGCCCGGCCTTGTCCTGGGCAAACACCGTAATCACAAGATGGTTCATGGCGGGGGCTCTCTTATTAGGGGGTCGAATGAGTATAGGCAACACCCTCCTTTGTGGGAGCGGGCTTGCTCGCGATAGTCTCGCCACGGTTAGCCTGACAGACCACGTCGCCCGAATCGCGAGCAAGCCCGCTCCCACAGAAGCCATTGCAAATCACAAATTGTGTACTGTTTTTAGAATTATCTGGAACAACCTGCCCGTTTCTTGAGAACATCATGTTCTTGCGTGTGACCGTTAGCGTAAAAACGGTCGCAGAACGACGTGATCAGTCTGATTTTCACATCTGCAATTGATCATGTAGTATGCCTCGGCAACCACTACATAATTTGCAACATGGTCTGCCAAGGCGTCTGCAATCCCCGTACAAACCCGCTCTGGCGGTGTTTTGAGAAGCGCTCCAGGCTTTAAATAAAAATGAGTGAGGCAAGCAATGACTGAACACGTTCACGTCGGTGGCCTGCAGGTCGCCAAAGTCCTGTTCGACTTCGTCAACAACGAAGCTATCCCCGGTACCGGCCTCACCGCCGATCAGTTCTGGGCCGGTGCCGACAAGGTCATCAATGACCTGGCACCCAAGAACAAAGCACTGCTCGCCAAACGCGATGATTTGCAGGCGCGCATCGACGCCTGGCACCAGGCCCAGGCCGGCAAGGCCCATGACGCCGTGGCTTATAAGGCCTTCCTCCAGGACATCGGGTATCTGCAGCCAGAAGCGGCAGATTTCCAGGCAACGACGCAAAACGTCGATGACGAAATCGCCCGCATGGCCGGCCCGCAGCTGGTGGTGCCGGTGATGAATGCGCGCTTTGCCCTCAATGCTTCGAACGCCCGTTGGGGCTCGCTCTACGACGCGCTGTATGGCACCGATGCCATCAGCGAAGCCGACGGCGCCGAAAAGGGCAAAGGCTACAACAAGGTTCGCGGCGACAAGGTCATTGCCTTCGCCCGCGCCTTCCTCGACGAGGCCGCGCCCCTGACCGGTGCCTCGCATACTGATGCCACCGGCTACGCCATCGTCGGCGGTGCCCTGCAGGTAACCCTCAAGGGCGGCGCCAGCAGCGGCCTGCGTGACACCGCACAGCTGATCGGTTACCACGGTTCGGCCGCAGCGCCGACGGCTGTGCTGCTCAAGCACAACGGCCTGCACTTCGAAATCCAGATCGACGCCTCCAGCCCTGTCGGCCAGACCGATGCCGCCGGGGTCAAGGACGTGCTGATGGAAGCCGCCCTGACCACCATCATGGACTGCGAAGACTCGGTTGCCGCCGTCGATGCCGATGACAAGGTGGTGATCTACCGCAACTGGCTAGGCCTGATGAAAGGCGACCTCAGCGAGCAAGTGTCCAAGGGCGGCACGACCTTCACCCGCACCATGAACCCGGACCGCGAGTACACCGCACCCAACGGCGGCACCGTCAGCCTGCATGGCCGTTCACTGCTGTTCGTGCGCAACGTGGGTCACCTGATGACCATCGACGCGATCCTCGACAAAGACGGCAACGAAGTGCCTGAAGGCATCCTCGACGGCCTGCTCACCAGCCTGGCGGCGATCCACAGCCTCAACGGCAAGGCCACGCGCAGCAACAGCCGCACCGGCTCGGTGTACATCGTCAAGCCGAAGATGCACGGTGCTGAAGAGGCCGCGTTCACCAACGAGCTGTTCGGCCGCATCGAAGACGTGCTCAAGCTGCCACGCAATACGCTCAAAGTCGGGATCATGGACGAAGAGCGCCGCACCACGGTCAACCTCAAGGCCTGTATCAAGGCCGCCAGCGAGCGCGTGGTGTTTATCAACACCGGCTTCCTGGACCGCACTGGCGACGAAATTCACACCTCGATGGAAGCCGGCCCGGTAGTACGCAAGGCCGACATGAAAGCCCAGAAGTGGATTTCGGCCTACGAAAACAACAACGTCGATGTCGGCTTGAGCACTGGCCTGCAAGGTCGTGCGCAAATCGGTAAAGGCATGTGGGCCATGCCCGACCTGATGGCCGCCATGCTGGAGCAGAAAATCGCCCACCCGCTGGCCGGCGCCAACACTGCCTGGGTGCCGTCGCCGACCGCCGCCGCCCTGCACGCACTGCATTACCACAAGGTTGACGTATTCGCCCGTCAGGCCGAACTGGCCAAGCGCGCACCGGCCTCGGTGGACGATATCCTGACCATCCCCCTGGCGGTGAACCCGCAGTGGACTCCGGAACAGATCCAGAACGAACTGGACAACAACTCCCAGGGCATCCTGGGCTACGTTGTGCGCTGGATCGACCAGGGCGTGGGTTGTTCGAAGGTGCCGGACATCAATGACATCGGCCTGATGGAAGACCGTGCCACGCTGCGTATTTCCAGCCAGCACATCGCAAACTGGCTGCGTCATGGCATCGTCAATGAAGACCAGGTCATGGCAAGCCTCAAGCGCATGGCACCGGTGGTTGACCGCCAGAACGCCAACGATGCGCAGTACCGCCCGCTGGCACCGAACTTCGACAGCAACATCGCCTTCCAGGCGGCAGTCGAACTGGTGATCGAAGGCACCAAGCAGCCTAACGGCTATACCGAGCCGGTACTGCACCGTCGTCGTCGCGAGTTCAAGGCCAAAAACGGCCTGTAACCCGCAGCAATAAAAAAGCCCCGAATATTCGGGGCTTTTTTATGCCTGCAGGAACAAGCCCTAGATGCCCAGCTCCTGGCGGATCAGCTTGAGCAACTTGTCGGTATCAATGGGCTTGAGCAGAAAGTCCACCACGCTCAGGTGCATGGCATCGATGGCGTCACGCACATTGGCGTCACCCGACATGATGATGATCGGCAAGGCCGCCCGCTCGGACTCACGCACCTTGCGGATCAGATGCAAGCCATCGTGGGGCAGCATGCGCAAATCGGTGAGCATCAGGTTGATCGGCTGGCCCGCTGCCAACAGCGCCAGCGCTTCCTCTTCATTACTGGCCTTGAGGCACTCAATCGCGTTGAGCTCCAGAAACTCGGCCAACAACTCCCGCGCCACGGGGTCGTCTTCAACAATCAACACACATGACGAGGCCGAAGCAGGTGTCTGCATGACCTCTTGCAAGGCCTCTTTTTCGGCGTCAGTCAAAATGTCGTGTTCAGTCATAGGCTTCCCGGAAGCGGACTTGCAGGCGAAATATCCTAACAGCGTAGTCGGTTATCCATTACAGAATGCCAATGTGCGCTCAGCCGTAGGTATTTCCAAGCCTATAAGAACAAGAAACACACAAAAAACCTGTACGAATTTTCTAAAACAGTCATGGCCTGATGCCCCCTAGACTTACGTCCAATGGGCACCCGGACGCAGACCGCCGAGCATGAGGGATAGAAAAACACCACAGGGCGCAGCCCTGGCCGGTCATAACAACAACGGTTCACAACCCACCACGCGGTATCAGTAATGAGTAAATCGGATGCGTTTCTCCAGGCAGGGAAAACCGCGGTGTTGCAGAACATTCACGGCACCATGCAGTTTTTGCAGCGATTCCCGCCGTTCAACCAAATGGAAAACACTCACCTGGCGTACCTGGTCGAGCAGTGCCAACTGCGCTTCTATGCCCCGGGCGAAAGCATCATCCGACCGACTGACGGGCCGGTGGAACATTTCTATATCGTCAAGCAGGGTCGCGTGGTCGGCGAGCGTACCCACGAAGGCCGTGAAGAGGCCCAGACCACCTTCGAGATCACCGCTGGCGAGTGCTTCCCCCTGGCCGCGCTGCTGGGCGAGCGCGCCACCCGCACCGAACACCGCGCCGCCGAAGATACGTTTTGCCTGCAACTGAACAAGCCCGCATTTATCAAGCTGTTTGCCCTGTCTGACGAGTTCCGCGACTTTGCCCTGCGCGGCGTCAGCAGCCTGCTCGACAAGGTCAATCAGCAAGTGCAGCAAAAAGCCGCGCAAACACTCGGCACGCAATACTCGCTCAATACCCGCCTGGGCGAACTGGCCATGCGCCACCCTGTCACTTGCGCCCCGAACGTTGCCCTGCGCGAAGCCGTTCGGCTGATGCACGAACAGCAAGTGGGCAGCATTGTTGTGGTCGACGAGCACAAGGCCCCGCTGGGGATTTTCACCCTGCGCGACCTGCGGCAGGTGGTGGCCAATGGCATTGAGGACTTCGCGCAGGCCATCGATCAGCACATGACCCCCGAGCCGTTCTACCTGAGCCCCGACCACAGCGCTTTCGACGCCGCCATCGCCATGACCGAGCGGCATATCGCCCACGTGTGCCTGGTTAAAGATCAACGCTTGTGTGGCGTTGTTTCCGAGCGCGACCTGTTCTCCCTGCAACGGGTCGACCTGGTGCACCTGGCGCGTACCATCCGCCATGCCCCCCGGCTGGACACCCTGATCAGCCTGCGCGGCGAAATCGGCCAGTTGGTTGAGCGCATGCTGGCCCATGGCGCGTCTTCCACGCAGATCACCCATATCATCACCCAGCTCAACGATCACACCGTTTGCCGGGTGATCGAGCTGGTACTGGCCGACAAAGGCGACCCCGGCGTGCCGTTTACCTGGTTGTGCTTTGGCAGCGAGGGGCGGCGCGAGCAAACCCTGCACACTGACCAGGACAACGGCATCCTGTTCGAGGCCAGGGACGCAGCCGAAGCCGCCAGTATTCGCCAGCGCCTGCTGCCCATCGCCCAGCAGATCAACCAGCACCTGGCGGCCTGCGGTTTTACCCTGTGCAAGGGCAATATCATGGCCGGCAACCCCGAGCTGTGCCTGTCCCGTGCTGAATGGGCGCGCCGCTTTGGCGCCTTTATCCGCGAGGCCACTCCGGAAAACCTGCTGGCCAGCACCATCTATTTCGACCTGCGCGTGGTCTGGGGCGATGAACAGGGCTGCGCGCAGCTGCGCCGCGGCATCCTTGAGCAAGTGGCCGACAACCGCCTGTTCCAGCGCATGATGGCCGACAACGCGTTGCGTCACCGCCCGCCGGTGGGGCGTTTTCGCGAATTTGTGCTGGAGCGCAAAGGCAGCGACAAGGCCACCCTCGACCTCAAGGTCCAGGGCCTCACGCCTTTTGTCGACGGTGCGCGCTTGCTGGCGCTGGCCAACGGTGTCGAAGCCAACAACACCCTGGAACGCTTGCGCCAACTGGTCGCTCTGGACGTGATTGAAGCGCTGGACGGCGCGGCCTACGAGGAGGCGTATCACTTTATCCAGCAAACCCGCATGCAACAGCACCAGTTGCAAACCCGGGAAAACCGCCCGTACTCCAACCGCGTCGACCCCGACAGCCTCAACCAGCTGGACCGCCGTATCCTGCGTGAAGCGCTGCGTCAGGCCCAGCGTCTGCAAAGCAGCCTGGCCCTGCGGTATCAGCTATGAGCCTGTTGTCCTGGTTGTTGCCGCGCAAAAAGCCGCTGCTGAGCCTTGAACAGCAGCAACGCCTGCAGCAACTGGCGCCCGCCCCGGCGTTGAGCGAGGCGCCATTGCGCACGCAACGCTGGGTCGTGGTGGACCTGGAGACCAGCGGCCTGAACCTTAACCGCGATCAGGTGCTGTCGATGGGTGCAGTGGTCATTGAAGACGGCGCGATCGACCTGGGCCAGGCGTTTGAACGTACCCTGCAGCGTCCCGACAGCGCCCTGAGCCCCAGCCTGTTGCTGCATGGCCTGGGGCCTGCGGCTATTGCCGCAGGCAGCGACCCGGTGGATGCCCTGCTCGATTTCATGGACTTTGTGGGTGATAGCCCGGTGCTGGCGTTCCATGCGCCGTTTGACCAGCACATGCTCACCCGTGCGCTCAAGGACAGCCTGGGCTACCGCTTGCAGCACCCGTTTATGGATGTGGCGGCACTGGCTCCGATGCTGTGCCCGCAGGTGCATCAGCGCGAAGCCGGGCTCGACCAGTGGATCAATCACTTCAACCTGCAGGTCGAAGACCGCCACAACGCCAGCGCCGACGCCTTGGCCACTGCCGAGCTGGCGCTGATCCTGTTCAGCCGCGCCCGGGCACAGGGCATCGACAGCCCCCTGGCCTTGCAACAGCGGCTCAACCAGTGGCAGCGGCGCAAGCAGATGCACGGTTTTTAAGAGCCCCCTCACCCTAACCCTCTCCCGGAGGGAGAGGGGACTGACTTATGTTGTTGCACAAAATTGCTTTTGCCTTTAGCCCCCTCTCCCTCCGGGAGAGGGTTGGGGTGAGGGCAACAGACAACAACGTCCAAAAGTCATCCGATGAGCGTCAATTGCGTAGGACCATTCCCTCTGCCACAATCGCGAATAATTATCGTTAGTTAAAACTTGCAGTCGGTGATGCCCTTGTCGTCAGTCCAAAACCCCCACAGTGAGCTGGTTGGAGCGCTTTATCGCGACCATCGCGGCTGGCTGCTGGCGTGGTTGCGACGCAACGTGGCCTGCCCCCAACGGGCCGAAGACCTCAGCCAGGACACCTTCGTGCGCCTGCTGGGCCGCACCGGACTGCAAGCTCCACGCGAGCCCCGGGCCTTTTTGGCGGCCATCGCCAAGGGCCTGCTGTTTGACTACTTTCGCCGCGCCGCACTGGAACAGGCCTGGCTCAACGAATTGATGTTGATACCCGAGGCCGAGCAGCCTTCGCCCGAGGCCCAGCAACTGATCCTCGAAGACCTCAAGGCCATCGACCGCATGCTGGCCAAGCTGTCGAGCAAAGCCCGCGCCGCCTTCCTGCACAGCCGGCTCGACGGCATGACCCACGCCGAAATCGCCGAACGCCTGGGCGTGTCGGTGCCCCGTGTGCGCCAATACCTGGCCCAGGGCATCCGTCAGTGCTATATCGCCCTGTATGGCGAACCGACATGAGCCAGGCCAATACCAAACCGGTCTCGGCCCAGGTGCTGGACGCCGCCATTGCCTGGCAACTGTGCCTGGACTGCGGCAACGGCAGCGCCGTGGAACAGGCCGAATTCGCCAAGTGGTACAGCGCCAGCGAAGAACACGCCCGTGCCTGGTTACAACTGGGCATGCTCGACCAGCGCTTCAGCAACACCGGCATCCCGGCGCGCAACGCCCTGCTCAATGCCCGCAATGGCGTGCAGCAACGGGTACGCAAGCTCGGTAGTGGCCTGGCGAGTGTCGCACTGGTGTGCGGGCTGGCCCTGTTCGCCGGTAAAAGCTACCTGCCCATCGATTACTGGATGGCCGACCAGCGCACCGCCACCGGCGAACAACGCCAACTGCGCCTGGCCGATGGCACGCTGCTCAACCTCAATACCCATAGCGCAGTCGATGTGCAGTTTGACGACAGCACCCGGCGCATCGTCCTGCAAGAAGGCGAGATCATGGTCGAGACCGGCCACGGCGACCCTAGGCCCTTTATCGTGCAAACCCGCGATGGCAGCTTGCTGGCCCTGGGCACGCGCTTCATGGTCAAGCGTGAAGACGACGGCACGCGCCTGAGCGTGCTGCAATCACGGGTGCAGGCCCACCCCCAAGACAGCGGCGAACAGACCATCTACAGCGAAGGCCAGCAAGTGCTCATGCACCGCGACCGTCTGGGCCAGATGTATGCCGTCAGCCCCGGAGCCGATGCCTGGACACGGGGCATGCTGGTGCTGGACAACGTGCGCCTAGCCGACATGGTGGGTGAACTCAACCGCTACCAGCGCGGCCACCTGGGCGTAGCGCCTGAAGTAGCCGACCTGCGCATCACTGGCAGCTTCCCGCTGAACAATGTGGAGCTGGCACTCAACGCCCTGCTGCCGACCTTGCCGGTCGAGATCCGGCAACGTACCCCATGGTGGGTCACTGTCAGCGCCAAGCCTGCGGCGAACTGAATCTAAATTATTTTCAATCAGCCCTATCACTTTTCCAATCTCGTGCGGCAGATAGGCATTAAGAAACATTTCCATTCAGGAACCCGCCGAATGTCCCGCACCCTCGACACGTTTTTGCGTCCCAGCCTGTTGGCTGTCGCCATTGCACTAAGCGCCCCGCTGGCCAGCACCCCGCTGATGGCCGCCGAGCAGGCATCCTCTGCGCGCAGCTACAACCTGCCCGCCGGCCCGTTGGCGGCCACCTTGAACCAGATCGCCAGCCAGGCCGGCATCACCCTGGCCATCGACTCGTCCCTGCTGGCAGGCAAAACCTCGGCACCGGTCGAGGGCACGTTCGAAGCCACGACAGCGATGCGTGAAGCGTTGCAGGGGAGCGGGTTGCAATTGGTGCCGGGCAGTGCGGGCAGCTTCACGCTGATCGAAATCCCCCAGGGCGCATTGGCCCTGGGCGCAACGACCATTTCCGGCCAGGGCACTTACGAAAGTGCCTGGGGCCCGGTGGATGGTTACCTCGCCCAACGTACGGCGTCGGGTACCAAAACCGATACCTCGCTGGCTGAAGCCCCCCGCTCCATCTCCGTGGCCACCCGCAGCCAGATGCAGGATCGAGCGGTGCAGAACCTGGATGATGCGGTTCGTTACATGCCCGGCGTTACGGCCAGCAGCTATGGCAGCGACAGCCGCTCAGAGTGGCTTAAGGTTCGGGGTTTCGAACCGACCCAGTTTCTCGACGGCCTGCCGCTGCCCAAGGGCTCCTACACCATGCCCAAGCTGGAAACCTGGGACCTGGAGCGCGTAGCCCTGCTCCGTGGCCCAGCGTCATCGGTCTACGGCCAGACCCCTGCCGGTGGCTTGCTGGATATGGTCAGCCGTCGCCCGCAAGACACCCCGAGCCATGAAGTGCAGGTACAAGTCGGCAGCTACCAGCGCAAACAAATCAGCTTCGACAGCACC
The DNA here is from genome assembly GCF_041200115.1 of Pseudomonas sp. WC2401. Lineage (NCBI taxonomy): Bacteria > Pseudomonadati > Pseudomonadota > Gammaproteobacteria > Pseudomonadales > Pseudomonadaceae > Pseudomonas > Pseudomonas sp. WC2401. The sequence goes on along the minus strand of NZ_CP165623.1, from coordinate 1,074,798 downwards.
GGCCCGATCGATGATGAAGGCCGCTTTCTGTACCGCATCAGCGGCCTGGTACGCGACAGCAACACCGCGATCGATCACAACGAAGACAAGCGCTACAACCTCGCGCCCAGCCTGACCTGGAACATCGACCCGGACACCAAGCTGACCTTCCTCAGCCAGTTCAACCGTGACGACACGGGTATCACCAGCCAGTTCTTGCCGATCCAGGGCACCAAGGTCGACTCACCGGCGGGCAAGGTGAAGTATCACGAGAACCTGGGTGACCCGAAGTGGGAGTTCTACGACAAGACCTACTACGCACTCGGCTACGCCTTCGAACACCGCTTTGACGATGTATGGCAGTTCCGTCAGAACTTGCGCTACACCAAAAGCGACCTGTCGTTTCAGGGCATCACTGCAGGCGGTTACTACGGCTCCGTTGCCGACGACGGTACCGTGCAGCGCGGCGCCAATATCGTGAACGAAGACATCAGCCAGTTCGCCGTGGATAACAACTTCCAGGCGGACTTCAACACGGGAGCCCTCAAGCACACGGTACTGATCGGCCTCGACCACCAGCGCGTCAACACTAACTACAAATGGCAATACGGCGCCGCTCCGGCCAGCAACATCATCAACCCGATCTACGGGCAGGATTTCAGCAACGTCAAGTACACCGCTTATAACGACTACAACCAGAAAACCCGTGACACCGGCCTCTACCTGCAAGACCAGATGGCGCTGGACAACTGGCGCCTGACCCTGGGCGGGCGCCAGGACTGGCTGCACACCGACACCACGTTCTACAACGAGAACTACGCACGCGACAAACGTGATGACAGTGCCTTCACTGGCAATGCCGCGCTGAGCTATGTGTTCGATTCCGGCTTCACGCCTTATGTGTCCTATGCCGAATCGTTCCAGGCCGAGCCGGGTGGCTTTGGCGGCAAAGCGTTCAAGCCCGGCACCGGCAAGCAATACGAAGTGGGCCTCAAGTACCAGCCACCCGGCACCGAGATGCTGTTCACCGCTGCCGTGTATGACCTGACCCGCAAAAACATCGTGCTCAGCGACACCCTGGGTGTAAGCCGGCCACTGGGTGAAGCCAACGTGCGCGGCGTGGAGCTGGAGGCCGTGGGCAACGTCAACGAGAACCTTAAACTGACCGCTGCCTACACCTATGCCAACACCAAGATGACCAAGGTCTCCGACCCGCTGGACAAGAACCGTCCACTCCCCCTGACACCTGAACATCAAGCCTCGATCTGGGCGGACTACACCTGGCACAAAGGCGTACTGGATGGCTTCGGCGTCGGCTTTGGTGCCCGCTATATTGGCGAGACCGACAACATCGCAATCGGCAGCATGGCTTATGTGCCCGACGCTTCTTATGGCCACACCGACGCTTACACCGTCTACGACGCCGCGGTGCATTACGACTTGGGCAAGGTCAGTACAACGCTCAAGGGCGCCACGGTTTCTGTGAACGCCAACAACGTATTCGACAAGGAATACCTGTCGACCTGCGACGGTTTCTACTGCTACTACGGCGACCGCCGTAACGTCATGGCCAGCGTCAACTACAAGTGGTAACCCGCTAAGGGCTGCACCACCTTCCCCCTGTGGGAGCGGGCTTGCCCGCGATGGCATCACCTCGGTTTTTTCAGACACCCCGAGTTGCCTGCATCGCGAGCCAGCCCGCTCCCACAGGGGGTTTACGCATTCAGGATCTTCATGAAAAGCAAAACCATCCGCCGCTGGTCCTTTATCCACACCTGGACCAGCCTGATTTGCACCGCGTTCTTGCTGATGCTGGCACTCACCGGCCTACCGTTGATTTTTCATCATGAAATCGACCATCTGCTGGGCGATGCGCCGCAGGTCAAGGCGCTGCCTGCCGATACCCCGACCCTCGACCTGCAACAGCTGGTACGCGCCGCCGAAGCCCATCGCCCGGGCGAGGTCATGCAGTATTTCGGCTGGGAAGAAGACGAACCCAATGCCGTCCTGACCATCATGGCACCCACCGCCGGCACTGAACCCAACTCTTCCCACACCTTTATGCTCGATGCCCGCACGGGCGAAGCCATTGAGGTGCCGTCAGCCAATGGCGGGCTGATGATGGTCATGCTGCGCCTGCATGTGGACATGTTCGCCGGGCTGCCCGGCAAGCTGCTATTGGCCTTTATGGGGCTGCTGTTTGTGCTGGCGATCATCTCCGGCACAGTGCTGTACCTGCCCTTTATGCGCCGCCATGAATTCGCCACCGTGCGCACCGACAAATCCACCCGCTTGCGCTGGCTCGACCTGCATAACCTGATTGGCGCCGTGACCCTGACCTGGGCCTTGGTGGTGGGTGTGACCGGGGTGATCAGCGCCTGTGCCGACCTGATTATCGCCGCCTGGCGCAATGACAGCCTCAGCGCCATGATCGAACCCTACCGCGATGCCCCGCCGCTGACCCACCTGGCCCCGGCCAGCCAACTGCTGGAGATTGCCGCCAGGGCCGCACCCGGCATGCGCCCGGACTTTATCGCTTTCCCCGGTACGCGGTTCTCCAGCGAACATCATTACGCGGTCTTTATGAAAGGCAGCACGCACCTGACCTCGCACCTGCTGACCCCAGTCTTGATTGACGCCAGCACCCTGGAGGTCACCGCCGTGGCCGGACGACCGTGGTACATGGACGCCATGGGCATGTCGCAGCCGCTGCATTTTGGCGACTACGGCGGCATGCCGATGAAAATCCTCTGGGCAGCTCTTGATGTACTGACCATCGTGGTGCTCGGCAGCGGGTTGTACCTGTGGTGGGTGCGCAGACGCGCAGCCAAGGAGAGCGCACGATGAGGCCGCGTCAGTCGAACTTCTGGAAAGTGTTTGCCATCCCGTTAGCTATCGGGCTGGTCAGTGTGACGGGGCTGTTCAGTGCGCTATTGGGTGAAGGCGCCTGGGATGTGCTGAGCTGGATTGGCTTGGGGATTCCTGTGTGGATCAGTGTGCAGGGCTTGCTCAAGCGTTGAGGGCCACAATTGACACCCACAAAAAAGCCCGCATCGCTGCGGGCTTTTTAGTACGCGCCGGTCTTAGTTGACCTTGGCGTTCAGCTCACCCTTGAGGTAACGCTGGTACATGGCTTCCAGGGAGATCGGCTTGATCTTCGAAGCATTACCGGCAGTACCGAAGGCTTCGTAACGGGCAATACACACGTCACGCATGGCCGTTACGGTGGCGCCGAAGAACTTGCGCGGGTCGAACTCGCTCGGGTTGGTTGCCATCAGGCGACGCATGGCGCCAGTCGATGCCAGACGCAGGTCGGTGTCGATGTTGACCTTGCGCACGCCGTGCTTGATGCCTTCAACGATTTCTTCAACCGGCACACCGTAGGTTTCTTTGATGTCGCCGCCGTATTCGTTGATGATCGCCAGCCACTCTTGTGGCACCGAAGACGAACCGTGCATCACCAGGTGAGTGTTCGGAATGCGCTTGTGGATCTCTTTGATCCGGTCAATCGCCAGTACGTCGCCAGTAGGTGGCTTGGTGAACTTGTAAGCGCCGTGGGAAGTACCGATGGCTATGGCCAGGGCATCTACCTGGGTGCGCTTGACGAAGTCAGCCGCTTCTTCCGGGTCGGTCAGCATCTGGCTGTGATCCAGAACGCCTTCTGCACCGATGCCATCTTCTTCGCCAGCCATACCGGTTTCCAGGGAACCCAGGCAGCCCAGCTCGCCTTCAACCGATACACCGCAAGCGTGCGCCAGGGCAACAGTTTGCTGGGTAACGCGAACGTTGTAGTCGTAGTCAGTCGGGGTTTTGCCGTCTTCGCCCAGCGAGCCGTCCATCATCACCGAGCTGAAGCCCAGCTGGATCGAGCGCTGGCACACGTCAGGGCTGGTGCCGTGGTCCTGGTGCATGCACACCGGGATATGCGGGAATTCTTCGATTGCAGCCAGGATCAGGTGACGCAGGAAGGGAGCACCTGCGTACTTGCGCGCACCGGCCGAAGCCTGAACGATCACCGGGGAGTCGGTCTTGTCAGCGGCTTCCATAATGGCGCGCATCTGCTCAAGGTTGTTTACGTTGAAGGCTGGAACGCCGTAGCCGAATTCGGCGGCGTGGTCCAACATCTGGCGCATGCTGATAAGTGCCATTGTGTGTGTCTCTCCCGGACAAGGGTCGTTAATCGTGCAAGCCTGCCGTAGCGGCGGCTGCTATTCAAGTTATTGCAGATCGGGGGTTTGCCCCGATTTGCCCAGTTCGATTTAGCTGAAACGTTACAGCTTCAGCTATAGCTATGCGGCCCATCAAGTGGGCCGCATTTCAAATCAAGGGCACCCGCGCTCTTGTGAAGCCTTGGGCGACTCGTATTTTTCCAGCGCCTCAGGCCCTGAGCGTTTATTGACCAGCGGCACGCTTTGCGCCTGCCAGTCAGCCTGGTAGCAACCACTCTCTTCAGGGGTTGCAGCCTCGGGCGCCGGCTTGCTCGAGCCGGCGCAACCGGCCAAAAAGCCCGCGATCATCAACAGCGGTAACAACTTGACCATGTCCATGCTTCCTTTCAGGGCCTGAAACACCTTCAGGCTTTGGCGCGGCTTTCCAGGATCTCGACGGCAGGCAGTACCTTGCCTTCGACGAACTCCAGGAATGCACCACCGCCGGTGGAGATGTAGGAGATTTGATCAGCAATGCCGTACTTGTCGATCGCTGCCAGGGTGTCGCCACCGCCCGCAATCGAGAACGCTGCACTGTCAGCAATGGCCTGGGCCAGAACCTTGGTGCCGTTGCCGAACTGGTCGAACTCGAACACACCGACCGGGCCGTTCCACAGGATAGTCTTCGAAGACTTGAGCAGCTCGGCGAAATGCGCCGCGGTTTGCGGGCCGATATCCAGGATCATGTCGTCAGCAGCCACGTCGGCAATCAGCTTGACGGTTGCAGCGGCACTTTCAGCGAATTCCTTGGCCACTACCACATCAGTCGGCAAAGGCACGTTGACCTTGGCAGCGATGGCGCGGGCAGTTTCCAGCAGATCAGGTTCGTACAGCGACTTGCCCACCGGGTGACCGGCAGCAGCCAGGAAGGTGTTGGCGATGCCGCCACCCACGATCAGCAGGTCGCAGATCTGGCTCAAGCTGTTCAGCACTTCCAGTTTGGTCGATACCTTGGAGCCGGCAACAATCGCCGCCATCGGTTTGGCCGGGGCGCCCAGGGCCTTGCCCAGTGCTTCCAGCTCAGCAGCCAGCAAAGGGCCTGCGGCTGCAACCTTGGCAAACTTGGCCACGCCGTGGGTCGAACCTTCGGCGCGGTGAGCGGTGCCGAAAGCGTCCATCACAAACACGTCGCACAGGGCGGCGTATTGCTTGGCCAGCTCGTCGGCGTTTTTCTTTTCGCCCTTGTTGAAGCGCACGTTTTCAAACAGCACGATGTCGCCGGCTTTGACGTCGACGCCATTGAGGTAATCGCTGACCAGCGGCACTTCACGGCCCAGGGCCTTGCTCAGGTAATCGGCTACAGGCTTGAGGCTGTTTTCAGCAGAAAACTCGCCTTCAGTCGGGCGCCCCAGGTGCGAGCAGACCATGACCGCCGCGCCTTTTTCCAACGCCAGCTTGATGGTCGGCAGCGAAGCGAGGATACGCGCATCGCTGGTGACTACACCGTCCTTGACTGGGACGTTGAGGTCTTCGCGGATCAGTACGCGTTTACCTTGCAGATCGAGGTCGGTCATCTTCAACACGGTCATGGGTCGCAATTCCTGAGTTTCTAATGTTAGAGAACGGATTTTGGGTGGGTAACGTGCAAGTAGTGCTCTGCCACATCGATCATTCGATTGGCAAAACCCCATTCGTTGTCGAACCAGGCCAGCAGGTTCACCAGGCGGGGGCCGGAAACGCGGGTCTGGCTGGCATCGACTATGGCCGAATGCGGGTCATGGTTGAAATCACAGCTGGCGTGCGGCAACTCGGTATAGGCCAGCAAGCCTTTGAGCGGGCCGCTGGTGGCAGCCTCGCGCAGTATGCGGTTCACTTCTGCGGCATCGGTGTCCCGCGCCGTGGTCAGGGTGATGTCCAGGCACGACACGTTCAAGGTCGGCACCCGTACCGCTTTGGCCTGAATCCGGCCAGCAAGTTCCGGCAACAGGCGCTCGATGCCCTTGGCCAGGCCGGTAGACACCGGAATCACTGACTGAAATGCCGAGCGCGTACGACGCAGATCTTCGTGATGGTAGGCATCGATTACCGGCTGATCGTTCATCGCCGAGTGAATCGTGGTGATCGACACATACTCAAGGCCAAGGGCCTGATCCAGCAAACGCAACAGCGGCACACCGCAGTTGGTGGTGCAGGAGGCGTTGGAGACCAGGCGTTCTTCGCCGGTCAGGCTGTGCTGGTTGACGCCATAAACGATGGTGGCGTCGACATCGGCGTCGCTGGCCATCGGTTGCGAAAAGAGCACGGCGGGCGCCCCGGCATCCAGGAAACGCAGGCCGTCGGCGCGGGTGTTGTAGACGCCGGAGCATTCCAGCACCAGGTCAACACCCAGGGCAGCCCAGTCGATCCCTTCGGGGGTGGCACTGCGGAACACTTTCACGCAGTCGCCATTGATATGCAGGCAGTCGCCTTCGATCCGTATCTCGCCGGGGAACCGGCCATGAGTGGAGTCGAAGCGCGTCAAATATTCGAGACTGGCCATATCGGCCAGGTCATTGAGTGCAACAATTTCAAACCCGGCTTCTGCCCCTCGCTCAAACAACGCACGCAAGACGCAACGACCAATTCGGCCGTAGCCGTTGAGTGCAACTTTGTAAGGACGCGGTTGAGGCATGGGGGTTCTCTTGTTTTTACGGGTGAATCAGTCACCACAGCATCAATGCCACTTATGCCATCGCGGGCAAGCCCGCTCCCACATGGACAGTGCATATCCTGTGGGAGCGGGCTTGCCCGCGATGGAGCCAAGCGCTAATGCCGAATCAGTCTTCCAGCAGTTCGTCAGCCTGACCCAGGATGTTTTCCAGGGTGAAGCCGAACTCTTCGAACAAGGCAGGCGCAGGCGCCGACTCGCCGTAGGTGGTCATGCCGATCACGCGGCCTTCCAGGCCCACGTACTTGTACCAGTAGTCAGCGTGGGACGCTTCGATGGCGATACGGGCGCTTACCTGCAGCGGCAGAACCGACTGCTTGTAGCCTGCATCCTGAGCTTCGTACACGCTGGTGCATGGCATCGACACCACACGAACCTTGCGGCCCTGCTCGGTCAGCTTTTCCCAGGCCTGAACAGCCAGGCCCACTTCGGAACCGGCCGAGATCAGGATCAGCTCAGGCTCGCCTGCGCAGTCCTTGAGCACGTAGCCACCACGGTTGATATCGGCAATCTGGCCAGCATCACGGGTCTGGTGGTTGAGGTTCTGACGCGAGAAGATCAACGCGGACGGACCGTCGTTGCGCTCCAGGGCGTATTTCCAGGCAGCTGCGGATTCCACCGCATCGGCCGGGCGCCAGGTGTCCAGGTTCGGCGTAGTACGCAGGCTGGTCAGTTGCTCGATTGGCTGGTGAGTCGGGCCGTCTTCGCCCAGGCCGATGGAGTCGTGGGTGAACACATAGATCACGCGCTGCTTCATCAGGGCCGACATGCGGATGGCGTTGCGGGCGTATTCCATGAACATCAGGAAGGTCGCGCCGTAAGGCACCAGGCCGCCGTGCAGGGCAACGCCGTTCATGATGGCGCTCATGCCGAACTCGCGTACACCGTAGTACACGTAGTTGCCGCTGGCGTCTTCAGCCGATACGCCTTTGCAGCCTTTCCAGAGGGTCAGGTTGGAACCGGCCAGGTCAGCGGAGCCGCCCAGCAGTTCTGGCAGCAACGGGCCAAAGGCGTTCAGGGCGTTCTGGCTGGCTTTGCGGCTGGCGATGGTTTCGCCTTTGGCAGCGACTTCAGCGATGTAGGCGTTGGCCTTGGCATCGAAGTCAACTGGCAGCTTGCCGCTCAGGCGACGGGACAGCTCGGCGGCCAGTTCCGGGAACTCGGCAGCGTAGGCAGCGAAGCGCTTGTCCCACTCGGACTCAACCGCAGCACCGACTTCCTTGGCATCCCATTCGGCGTAGATGTCAGCCGGGATTTCAAACGGGCCGTGGTTCCAGTTCAGGGCCTTGCGGGTCAGGGCGATTTCGTCGTTGCCCAGCGGAGCACCGTGGCAGTCTTCCTTGCCCTGCTTGTTCGGCGAACCAAAACCGATGGTGGTCTTGCAGCAGATCAGCGTTGGTTTGTCGCTTTTGCGTGCGGTTTCGATGGCAGTCTTGATTTCTTCCGGGTCGTGACCGTCAACGTTGCGGATCACTTGCCAGTTGTAGGCTTCGAAACGCTTTGGCGTGTCGTCGGTGAACCAGCCTTCCACTTCGCCATCGATGGAGATGCCGTTGTCGTCGTAGAACGCGATCAGTTTGCTCAGGCCCAGGGTGCCGGCCAGCGAGCCAACTTCGTGGGAAATGCCTTCCATCATGCAGCCATCACCCAGGAACACATAGGTGTGGTGATCGACAACATTATGGCCAGGACGGTTGAACTGCGCGCCCATGACTTTTTCGGCCAGGGCAAAGCCCACAGCGTTGGCCAGGCCCTGACCCAACGGGCCAGTAGTGGTTTCAACGCCCGGCGTGTAGCCCAGCTCCGGGTGGCCCGGGGTGCGGCTGTGCAGCTGGCGGAAGTTTTTCAGGTCGTCGATCGACAGGTCATAGCCGGTCAGGTGCAACAACGAGTAGATCAGCATCGAACCATGGCCGTTGGACAGCACGAAGCGGTCACGGTCAGCGAACGAAGGATTGCTCGGGTTGTGCTTCAGATAATCGCGCCACAGTACTTCGGCGATATCAGCCATACCCATAGGGGCACCTGGATGGCCGCTGTTGGCTTTTTGCACGGCATCCATGCTGAGTGCACGAATGGCGTTGGCACGCTCACGACGGCTGGGCATCGCTGTTCTCCTGGGTATTGAAAGTTAAATCGAAACGGAAAAAAGGCGAGCATTTTCCCTCACCCACCCCCTTGGGGCAATGACAGATAGTCAGCTGAAACGTTTTTCCTTTGTTCAGGCGGCCAATCTGTTAAGGATCGGACATTTCATTTCGTTAATACGCACATCTGACCCGACAAACGCGCCATTTATCGACCAATATCAAAAAGTTTTGATATTGAACTTGCGGGGGCTTGAGCGGGTAACTAGACTGCGGCCCCATGAACTTACGCGTGCCTTCAATCCGCCATGACGATTGCGACGAGCTCTCCGCCCTGTGCAAGGCTGGAGGCGATCCGCTGCGACTCAATGTGCTGCGCGCGTTGGCCAACGATTCGTTTGGTGTGCTGGAGCTGGCGCAGATTTTCGCCACCGGCCAGTCCGGCATGAGCCACCACCTCAAGGTGCTGTCCCAGGCGCGGCTGGTTGCAACCCGGCGCGAAGGCAACGCGATTTTTTATCGCCGCGCCCTGCCCCATACCGAACAACTGGGCGGCAAATTGCATGCAGCACTGCTGGAAGAGGTCGATAACCTGACCTTGCCCGCTGAAGTACAGGCGCGCATCAGCGCCGTACACGGCCAACGTGCAGCCGCCAGCCAGGACTTTTTCTCACGCATAGCCGAGAAATTTCGCGCTCAACAGGATTTGATCGCTGGCTTGCCGCAATACCGGGACAGTGTTTTAACCCTGCTCGACAAGCTGAGTTTCAGCCCGGCGGCCACGGCCCTGGAAGTCGGCCCCGGCGATGGCAGCTTTTTGCCCGACCTGGCCCGCCGCTTTCAGCAGGTCACGGCGCTGGACAACAGCCCGGTGATGCTGGAGCTGGCCCGTCAGGTATGTGAACGCGAGTCACTGAACAACGTCAGCCTGATCCTGGCCGACGCGTTGCACGAAGCACCGCTGCAGGTCGACTGCGTCGTGGTGAACATGGTCTTGCACCATTTCGCCGCGCCGGCCGAGGCACTCAAGCAACTGGCAACCTTGCTGCAACCGGGCGGTAGCCTGCTGGTAACAGAGTTGTGCAGCCATAATCAGGCGTGGGCCCGCGAGGCCTGCGGGGATTTGTGGCTGGGTTTTGAACAAGATGATCTGGCCCATTGGGCCACCGCTGCGGGACTCGTTCCCGGGGAAAGCCTCTATGTAGGCTTACGTAATGGTTTCCAGCTTCAGGTCCGCCACTTTCAGCGGCCAGCTGGCGACACTCACCATCGGTAAATATTAGGAAACCGTCGAGATGAGCGAATACTCCCTTTTCACCTCCGAGTCCGTGTCTGAAGGGCATCCGGACAAAATCGCCGACCAGATTTCTGACGCGGTGCTGGACGCCATCATTGCTGAAGACAAGTTCGCCCGTGTGGCGTGCGAGACTCTGGTGAAAACCGGCGTAGCAATCATCGCCGGCGAAGTTACCACTTCGGCCTGGGTTGACCTGGAGCAGATCGTTCGTGACGTGATCACCGACATCGGCTACACCAGCTCCGACGTCGGCTTCGACGGCGCGACCTGCGGCGTGATGAACATCATCGGCAAGCAGTCCCCTGACATCAACCAGGGTGTTGACCGTGCCAAGCCTGAAGATCAGGGCGCCGGCGACCAGGGCCTGATGTTCGGCTACGCCAGCAACGAAACCGACGTGCTGATGCCGGCACCGATCACCTTCTCCCACCAGTTGGTGCAGCGCCAGGCCGAAGCCCGCAAGTCCGGCCTGCTGCCGTGGTTGCGCCCGGATGCCAAGTCCCAGGTCACTTGCCGCTACGAAGGCGGCAAGGTTGTGGCCATCGACGCCATCGTGCTGTCGACCCAGCACAACCCGGAAGTGTCGTACAAAGACCTGCGCGAAGGCGTGATGGAACTGATCGTCAAGCATGTGCTGCCAGCCGAGCTGCTGCACAAGGACACCCAGTTCCACATCAACCCGACTGGCCAGTTCATCATCGGTGGCCCGGTTGGCGACTGCGGCCTGACCGGTCGCAAGATCATCGTTGACACCTACGGCGGCATGGCCCGTCACGGTGGCGGCGCGTTCTCGGGCAAGGATCCGTCCAAGGTTGACCGTTCGGCAGCCTACGCCGGTCGTTATGTAGCCAAAAACATCGTGGCTGCAGGCCTGGCTGATCGTTGCGAGATCCAGGTTTCCTACGCTATCGGCGTCGCTCAACCGACTTCGATTTCGTTGAACACCTTCGGCACTGGCAAAATCAGCGACGACAAGATCATCAAGCTGGTGCGTGACGTGTTCGACCTGCGTCCATACGCCATCACCACCATGCTCGACCTGCTGCACCCGATGTACCAGGAAACTGCCGCTTACGGTCACTTCGGCCGCACGCCGCAGACCAAGACAGTGGGCAACGATACCTTCACCACGTTTACGTGGGAGCGTACCGACCGCGCTGAAGAACTGCGCGCCGCTGCTGGTTTGTAAGTAAAACCTGCTGCACCAAAAGCCCCGCACAGGCAACTGTTCGGGGCTTTTTGCTGCTGGCGGGCAACGCCCGACGGATTGCTTGCGTGCGGATGCTGCTAACATCCACGGTTTGGATCCGCCAAAACGCTCTTGTGTAGCGTTTTTTTCAGCCTTATTTAATTGTCATCTTTGGTCATGGAGCTATTTATGAAATTACTTTCACCGCTCGCCCTGTTTACTGTTTGCGGCCTGTTGGCTGCCCCGCTGATGGCCGCTGATGCAGCCCCGGAACTGACCGGCTGTGCGGCCAAGAAGCAGGCCATTACCCTGCAACTGGAGCAGGCGCGTGCCCACGGCAACAGCAACCAGGTGGCCGGTCTTGAAAAAGCCCTGAGCGAAGTTGAAGCCCATTGCACCGACGCGGGCCTGCGCAAGGAACGCGAAAACAAGGTGCTGGAAGCCAAGCATGAAGTCAGCAAGCGCCAGGCAGACCTGGACAAGGCCATGAAAAAAGGCGACCCGGAAAAAATCGACAAGCGCAAAAACAAGCTGGCCGAATCGCGCAAAGAGTTGCAGGAAGCGCTGGATCAGCTGGACAAGTAATACGCCCTGTAGGAGCGGGCTCGTTGTGGGAGCGGGCTTGCTCGCGATGGGATCGCTGCGGTCTGCCTGACAGATCGCGTCGCCTGCATCGCGAGCAAGCCCGCTCCCACAGCAGGTGGGTACCGGCTCAACTTTACTCAGTGATTCCTGAATGCCTTGTGGCACGCACTGCAGGTGTCTTCGACCTTCTGCACCGCCGGCATCAGGTTGCTGGCTTTGTAGGGCTGCACCTGGCTGGCGATCACCAGCTCACCCGTAGCAGCCTCCAACTGGCGCGCCAGCTCCTGAAAACGTGCCTGCTTTTGCCAGACATCATCAGTAGCGCTGGTTTGATCGCTCTCTTTGACTTGAGGGAAATGCTTCCACGGTTCGTAAGCCAAGGCATCCAGCTTGATCGCGCCCTCGGTAAAGCGCGGGCCATCGAACGGAATTCGACCCCGCAACATGCCGCCCAGGTCTTCACTGGTCTTTAGCATTTGCTTGAAAATCGCTTTACGCTGGCCCAGCGGCGAATCGGGATCAACCCCGCCACACGCCGTCAGCGTCAGGCAGGCCAGCACTACAACAGTCAATCGTTTAAGAGTCATGGTGGCTTCAGGTCACGGAAATCGGCCGCCAGTATCCTCGTGTCACCTGCAAAGACCAATACCCTTATTAAATATACGGTTTGCCTTGACGGCCATCAGACCTCGGCAGCCTTGAAGGAACAGCGTCAATGAACAGATTTTTCAAACCACTGGCCTGGGCGCTGCCCGTTGTCATGTTGCTGGCCGGATGCAACGGCACCGACAAGGACGCAGACAAGAATGCCGTCAAGCCTGTGCCGCACACCACCTACAGCAAAGCCGACTGGAATGCGCTGCCGGAAGTGACGGGCAGTGACCTGCAAAGCGGCTTCGCCTCTTGGCGCAGTGCCTGTACCCGCCTCAAGGCGGATGCCAACTGGGGACCGGTCTGCACCGACGCTGCGGCATTGCCTGCCAGCCCGAGCGTGGCCGAAATCAGCAACTTCCTGCAAACCCACCTCGACGTGTACAGCCTGCGCTCGGCCGAAGGCAGCAGTGACGGCCTGATCACCGGTTATTACGAACCCGTTTACCCGGGCAGCCTCAAACCCACCCAAGCGGCCAATGTGCCGATCTATGGCGTGCCCACTGACCTGATCGTGGTCAATCTGGACAGCATTTACCCCGAGCTCAAGGGCAAGCGCCTGCGCGGTCGCCTCGATGGCCGCGTACTCAAGCCTTACGACACCGCCGAGACCATCAACAGCAAAGGCCTGGACGCCCCGGTACTGGCGTGGCTGACTGACCCGATGGACCTGCAGTTCCTGCAGATCCAGGGTTCTGGCCGGGTCCAGCTCGACAATGGCCGTCAACTGCGCATCGGCTACGCCGACCAGAACGGCCACCCCTACAAACCGATTGGCCGCTGGCTGGTCGAGCAAGGCGAACTGAAGAAAGAAGACGTGACCATGGGCACCATTCACGCCTGGGCAATGGCCAACCCGCAGCGTGTCCACGAGATGCTGGCCAGCAACCCGAGCTACGTGTTCTTCACTCAGAACCCCGACAGCAACGAAGGCCCGCGCGGCTCGCTGAACGTGCCGCTGACCGCCGGTTACAGCGTGGCAGTTGACCGCAAGGTGATCCCGCTGGGCAGCCTGTTGTGGTTGTCGACCACTCAGGCCAACGGCCAGCCCATCGTGCGCCCGGTTGCCGCCCAGGACACCGGCGGCGCGATTGCCGGCGAAGTGCGTGCCGACTTCTTTGTAGGCACGGGCCCCGAGGCAGGGCAAATTGCAGGCGACATGAAACAGAAAGGCAATATCTGGCTGCTGTGGCCAAAAGGGGCGGCGTTGCCGTTGTAAGAGCACCTGCAGGCAATAGAATCCGACTTTTGTGGGAGCGGGCTTGCCCGCGATGCAGACGATGCGGTTCGCCTGATGCACCGCGTTGAGGCCATCGCGAGCAAGCCCGCTCCCACAGGCAGTGTGGAGATTGCGTTACATCGACACAAAAAAGAAGCTGACCACCAGCCCCATGCCGATAAACCACACGATCGAACGCAGCAGCGCCCAGTCGGCCAGGTAACAGATGATGTAGAGCATGCGGCTGGTGACAAACAACACCGCCAGCACATCGATGGTCACCGGCTGGGCGTTGCCCACGATATCGGCAATGATCACCGCCGCGGCAAACGCCGGGGTTACTTCAAAGCTGTTGAGCTGGGCACTGTGGGCGCGCTTGGCAAACCCTTGCAGGCCGTCGAGAAACGTACGCGGATCATGGTTCTGTTTAGGCCCGAACTTGCCATCACTGAACTTGGCAAACGCAGTGCACACATAGGTCAGGCAGAAGGCAATCAGTACACACCAGAAGGCAACCGTCATTGGAATTTCCTTTTTAGAGTTTCATCACGAGCATGCCGATCAGCACCAGCCCACAGGCTAAGAGCCTCGGTCCGCCGAAAGGTTCTTTGAGGTAACGCATACCGAACAGCACCACCAGAATCACGCTGACTTCACGCAGCGCCGCCGCCTCGGCAATCGAGCCCAGTTGCATGGCCCACAGCACCAGCGCATAGCTGGCCAGCACGCAAACCCCCACCGCCACACCCAAGCGCCATTGCGTGCGCCAGAACAGCTGGAACGCAGCACGCTTGCGGGTAACGGCCAACAGCGGAAACGGCCAGGCACTGAGCAATGTGACCCATACCAGATAATCCAGCGGATGGGGCCAGCGCCGGATCGCCTGCCCGTCCAGGAAGGTATAGCAACCGATGCACAGGCCGATCAGCGCCACCACCGGCAACATCGACCAGGGCAGGCGATCACCGCCACCGCCCTGCCACAACAAGCAGGCCATGCCGCACGGAATCAGCAGAATGCCAATGATCTGCTGCCCGCTCAGCACTTCACCGGCAAAGGTCAGGGTCAGCGCCAGCACCACCAGCGGCGAAAGCCCGCGCATCAACGGGTACACCAGCCCCAGGTCGCCCACCCGATAAGCGCGGATCAGCAGCACCCGGTACACCAGCTCGAAAAACACCGAAGCCAGAATCCACGGCCAGATATCCGCTGGCGGCCATTGCGCAAAACCCACCAGCACCGCCACGACCACCAGCGCCACCGTGTCCATGCAGGCGATCACCAGCAAACGCTCGCCGCTGAACTTGATCAGCGTGTTCCAGATCGCATGCAACACCGCCGCGACCAACACCAATACCGTTGCCAGCACCGCAGACTCCTTATTGTTATCAACCTGCGACAGCCGCAAGCGCCACCATGCAACCTCAGAGCTACATTGTGGTCAATGACCTCGCACTTCGCGTCCCTTTGCCACACCCCCGGGATGTGCCCCTGGTGCCCGTTTTTGCATCCAAACATGACCCGAACCCGTCGGGTTTCCATTCACTCTCGCCACCACAGGATCCCGGATGCTTGAGCTTGTTGCTGCGTTTATCTGCCTGACTTCACTACTGACTTATGTGAACTTCCGCTTTATCGGCCTGCCGCCGACGATTGGCGTGATGGTCACCGCCCTGATGTTTTCCCTGCTGTTGCAAGGCTTGAGCTTCCTCGGTTACCCGGGGCTGGAAGAGCGCGTGCAGGAGCTTATCGGCCAGATCGACTTCGGCGACCTGCTGATGAACTGGATGCTGTCGTTCCTGCTGTTTGCCGGTGCGCTGCATGTGAATTTCAATGACGTGCGCAGCTATCGCTGGCCCATTGGCCTGCTGGCCACGGTCGGCGTATTGATCGCCACCACGGTGATCGGCAGCCTGGCGTACTGGATTTTCGGCCTGTTCGGCTGGCATATCAGCTTCCTGTACTGCCTGCTGTTCGGTGCTCTGATCTCCCCCACCGACCCGATTGCCGTGCTCGGTGTGCTGCGCACCGCCAACGCTTCCAAGCCGCTGAAAACCACCATCGTCGGTGAGTCGCTGTTCAATGACGGCACCGCCGTTGTGGTGTTCACCGTGTTGCTGGGTATCGTGCAGCTGGGTGAAACCCCGAGCCTGAGCGCCACGGCCATGCTGTTTGCCCATGAAGCCATTGGCGGCGTGGTGTTCGGTGGCCTGATCGGTTACCTGGTGTACCGCATGATCAAGAGCATCGAGCAATACCAGATCGAAGTGATGCTGACGTTGGCCCTGGTGATTGGTGGCTCGGCTATGGCCAGTGAGCTGCATGTCTCGGCGCCCATTGCGATGGTGGTGGCTGGTTTGATCATCGGTAACCTGGGCCGCAACAAGGCCATGAACGAAATGACCCGTCGCTATATGGACGGTTTCTGGGAACTGCTTGACGACATGCTCAATGCCCTGTTGTTTGCGCTGATTGGCATGGAGCTGTTGCTGCTGCCGTTCTCGTGGCTGCATTTGCTGGCTGCCAGCGGCCTGGCCGTGGCCATTTTGCTGTCGCGCCTGCTGACCGTTGCACCGGCCATTGTCTTGCTGCGTCGCTGGCGCACCGTGCCCCGCGGCACCATCCGCATCCTCACCTGGGGCGGCCTGCGTGGCGGTGTTTCGGTGGCGCTGGCCCTGGCCTTGCCACTGGGCCCGGAACGCGACCTGATCCTGAGTATTACCTATATCGTGGTGCTGTCCTCGATCCTGTTCCAGGGTTTGACCATCGGCAAACTGGTCAAGCATGTGACCAAGGATGCGCCGGTGGAGGCTGAGCAGGCGCACTGACACTCACATTTCTTGTGGGAGCGGGCTTGCCCGCGATGGCAGCTACTCGGTCTGTCAAAGAGACCGAGCCGCCTGTATCGCGAGCAAGCCCGCTCCCACAAAGATTCCTGCGGTTTGCATCATCCCGGCGATTTCCCCCGCCTTGGCTACACTCACTCTCCGTAATGCCCTCGGGCATGTATCGCTAAGGAGAAAGGGATGAGTACTTCTGCTGCCTACGCACCGCCCAGGCGCCAACTGGGCGCCCATATCATGATCATCGCGGCTCTGGCCGCCCTGGCCATTACGGCAGGGCGATTCTTTATGCCCCTGTCCGGCGTGACTGGCTCCGGCGGAGCGATGACTACGATGTTTGCCGAATTAGTGTTGTTCGTTCTGGGCGTGCTGCTGGTCAAGACCGGTGCAGGCGGCTTGCGTAACTTCATCCTGTTCCTGGGTTGGGCCGGGGTCATCGGCACCCTTTTTGCCGCCAGCCTGCTGCATGGTTGGTGGACGGTGATCGCCCTGCTGGTCTACGCCGTGGGTGTTGTCATCGAAACCTTTGGCCCCAAGCCATCAAGGAGCGCGCTATGAACGGGATCAAGAAGCACTTTTTGACAGCACCGACACTGTGCTTGCTGGCCGGGGTATCCAATGCCTATGCCCAGGACACCTACACCGTACCGCCGCCGTTGCTGGCTCCGTCGAGCATATCTGCCGAAGCTGCCAAAATTCCGATCCCCAGCGGTAAAGAATGGGACAGCTTCCACGGCCAGCTCAGCTCGCAGAAGTACTCGCCCCTGACTCAAATCAACAAGGACAACGTCGGTAAGCTGACCAAGGTCTGGCAGTATTTTACCGGCGACATGTCCACCGGCACCGGCAAAATCCCGCCATCGGTGTGGTCTGCCACGCCCATTTTTGCCAATGACACGCTGTACGTCGGCACGCCGTTCTACCGGATCATCGCCCTTGAGCCCGAGACCGGCAAAGAGAAGTGGACCTACGACACCAAGTCGCCCCTGGTGGCCGAAACCCAGCCCGCGCTGAAGTCACGCGGCGTGGCCTACTGGCAGGAAAAAAACCCGCAAGCGGGGGTGGCCTGTCAGAAGGTCGTGTACCTGGGCAATATGACCGCGCAGCTGTACGCGGTGGATGCCGATACCGGCAAACCCTGCGAAGGCTTCGGCAAAAACGGCGTGGTCGACGTCAACCAGTGGAACAAGGTCAACGCCAAATGGCCGTTGTCGCAGCTGCAGCCACCCACTGTTATCGGTGACAAGCTGATCGTCGGCTGGGCCGGTAAAGACTGGGAATACGAAGTTGAATCACCGGGCTCGCTGTTTGCCCTCAATGCCCGTACCGGCGAGCTGGAGTGGGAGTTCAAGCCGATCCCGGATGAAGAGGCCGGCAAAACCGGTACCGCCAATATCTGGACCGCGATGTCCTATGACCCAGCCCTTGGCCTGCTCTACATTCCTGTGTCCTCGCCTTCGCCCAACTACTGGGGCGGCAACCGGGCCAAACCGATTCCGCTGGGCACCTCGACCACCGCGCTGGATATCAATACCGGCAAGGTCGTCTGGTCTCGTCAGTGGGTTCACCATGACCTGTGGGACTACGATATCAACTCCGCGCCGACGCTGATGGACATTAACGTCAATGGCAAGCCTGTAGCGGCGTTGGTGCAAGCGACCAAAATGGGCTTCCTGTTCACCGTTGACCGCCGCACCGGCGAAGACGTATGGCCGATCGAAGAGCGCCCGGTGCCAAAAGGCGACGCCGACGGCGAGGTGTATTCGCCAACCCAGCCGTTCCCGACCAAGCCTGCGCCGCTGCTGGACCAGTCGAAAAAACCGGCCATCTGGAAGATCGCCGACATCGTCGGGTTTGGCCAGTGCAGCAAAATGTGGGACGGCCTGGAATACAACGGCATGTACTCGCCGCCATCCACCAAAGGCAATGGCGTACTGGCCTACCCGGACAGCGCCGGTGGTGTGCAGTGGGGCGGTGTAGCGTTTGACCCGGTGAGTCAGGTGGCGATCGTCAACACCTCGCATATCGTGCAGATGATCAAGCTGTGGGATCGTGCTTCCTACGATAAACAGCCTAAAGATTCTGGCAACGAAAACGGCTTCTACCCACAGATCGGCGCGCCTTATGGCATGAGTTTGCTCAATGCGCAGAACTGGGCAGGCATGCCGTGCTGGGCACCGCCTTTCGGTGAAATCGTGGCAATCAACATGAACACTGGTGACGTGAAATGGCGTCGGCCGATGGGTGCCGTGCAGCAGTGGGGCTGGTACATGCCTGAAAGCATGGGCTCACCGACCATTGGTGGTCCTGCGGTGACCGCAGGTGGCCTGGTATTTATCGGCGCGTCGATGGATGCCAAGGTGCGCGCTTACTCCCTGGATGACGGCAAGGAGCTGTGGTCGGATATCGTCATGGCCCCTGCAGTCGCCAACCCCGCCGTGTATGAATACAAGGGCCGGCAGTACGTGGCGTTTGTGGCGGGTGGCAACTCGATCCTGAAAGATCAGGTGGGCGATCAGGTGGTGGTGTACGCCTTGCCGAAATAACTCCCGCCCCACCTGTGGGAGCGGGCTTGCTCGCGATGGTATCGATGCGGTTCAACAATAAAACCGCGCCGCCTGTATCGCGAGCAAGCCCGCTCCCACGAGGTTAATTCGCGTTATCAACCCGCCAACCGCTGCAACTGTTCACTGGCATGCTCTGCGAACAGTTGCAGCAACCCTTCCAGCGTATGCGCCGGGGCCTCATCGGCCCGGGTCAGCGCATACAGCGTAATCGGCAGCGCCGGGCTCAAGGGCCGGATCACGGTACTCGCCCGCGATGCACCCAACGCGGTAAACGGATCGATCACCGCCAGCCCCGCACCCGACTCCACCATCGCCCGCGCCAGTGAATAGGTCTGCACCGCAATGCTGATGCGTGGTGGCGGCTCCACCGCCTGCAGGTAATTGTCCAGACGGGCAAACAGCGGATCGGCACTGCTCAGCCCGATCAACGGCGCATCCGCCAACTCATTCAGGGCCAGGGGCAGGCCTTCGCTTTCATCCGCCCAGTAGCCCCGCGGGGCCAGCGCCACCAGCACACCGTGGGCCAACGCCCGAGCCTTGAGCCCGGGGTGATCAGGCAACTTGAAGGTCAGGGCCACATCCAGCTCGCGCATCAACAGGTTTTGCACCAGTTCCCGACTATGGGCACTGGCCAGCTCACAGTTGATATCGGGGTAACGCCGCGTCCACTCACTGATCACCGGCGGCAACAGCGCCAACGCCAGCGCCGGCGTACTGCCGATCCGCAAACGCTGGCCCGGCTCACGGCGCAGGCTTTGCGCCAGGCGCTGCACGCCTTGCAGGCTTTCGGTCACCTTGTCGACTTCGCGCTCCAGCAGCAGCGCCTCGGGGGTGGGCTGCAACTTGCCGCGCACGCGCAAAAACAGCGGGAAGCCCAAGCGCTGCTCGGCGTGTTGCAGCACCTTGCTCACCGCAGGCTGCGATACATGCAGCAACTGCGCAGCCGCACTGACAGAACCGGTTTGGCGAATCGCCTGGAACACTTCGATATGACGCAAGCGCATGGCAGCAGTCCATAACCTTTGTTTATGGGAGGTCCATCTTTATTCATTGTTCGCCGCCTGTCACCTGCCCCTACTCTGAAGCCCGAACAACAAGGGTTAAGGACTGACATGGCACAGCGAGTTTGCATCATCGGCGGGGGCGTCATCGGGCTGGCCACAGCGTATGCCCTGGTGCGCGACGGCTTTGAAGTGACGCTTATCGAGGCCCGACCGACCCTGGGCAGCCAGACCAGCTTCGCCAATGGCGGCCAACTTTCCTACCGCTATGTAGCACCGCTGGCCGATGCCGGCGTGCCGTGGCAAGCGATGGGCTGGATGTTGCGCGGTGACTCGCCCCTCAAGCTGCGCCCACGCATGGACCCGGCCCAATGGCGCTGGCTCGCCTCGTTTATTGCTGCCTGCCGTGGCTCGGTGAACCAGCGTAATGGAGCACATTTGCTGCGCCTGGCATTACTCAGCCAGGCCACGCTGCAACAATGGCGCGAAGAAGATCAGCTGGGCGATTTCGCCTGGCAGCGCAACGGCAAACTGGTGGTGTTCCGTGAACGCGGCAACTTTGAAAAGGCCCGCAAAAAAGTTATCCACAGCTCATTTCAACAGGCGCTGACTGCCGGCGAGTGCGCCAGCCTGGAACCCGGCCTGCAAGGCTCGGCATTTGTCGGCGGTATCTACACCCCCAGCGAAGAAGTCGGGGATTGCCATGCGTTCTGTCAGCAACTGGCCGCCCGTTTGCTGGCCAGTGGCCGTTGCACCTTTATGCTGGGCAAGACCGTTACCCGCCTTCGTCACGCCAACGGTGCCGTAGAGGCAGTAGAAATGGGCAACGAGGTTCTGCCCGTGGACCAACTGGTGCTCGCCGCCGGGCACAACAGCCCGGCCCTGCGCCTGCCGGGGCTGCACTTGCCGTTGTACCCGCTCAAGGGTTACAGCCTCACGTTGGCCCTGACCGACCCGCAAAAAGCACCACATGTGAGCATCACCGACTACGATCGCAAAATTGTCTATGCGCGTATCGGCGAACAACTGCGCATCGCCGCGATGGTCGACATCGTCGGCTTCGACCCCGCGCCGGACCCCAGGCGCCTGGCGCAAATGCGCCAACTGGCCAGCAGCACCTTCCCGGATGCGGGCAACTATCGAACCGCGATCGAATGGGCTGGCATGCGCCCTGCAACCCCCAGCGGCGTGCCCATCCTGGGTGCCAGCGGTTATCGCAACCTCTGGCTCAACCTGGGCCACGGCGCCCTGGGCTTTACCCTGGCCTGTGGCAGCGGGCGCTTGCTCAGCGAGCTGATTGCACAACGCAAAACCTCCATTGACATGCAAGGCCTGGCCGCCTGAGTGCGCCATCCCGTCCAGAAGGAAAGCCCTATGACCATTCAACGCATCAACAGCAATGACCGTTTGAGCGCCGCCGCAACGTTTGAAGCCCTGGTATTCCTGTCCGGACAGGTGCCCACGCAAAGCGAGGACATTACCGCGCAGACACAAGAAGTGCTGAGCAAGATTGACGCCCTGCTGGCCGAAACTGGCAGCGACAAAGACCACATCGTTAACGCCACCATTTACCTGCAAAACATCCAGCGCGACTTTGCGGCGATGAATGCCGTGTGGTCAGCCTGGCTGTCGGCAGGCAAGGCACCCACCCGCACCACCCTGCAGGCGGAGCTGGCGCGGGCTGAGGTATTGGTGGAAATCAGCGTGATTGCAGTTCGTCATTAACCTGAGTGAGGGGAAAACAACAATGAAAAAACTGACCTTGATCGGTTGTACTCTGGGCCTGTTGATCAGCCATACCGTGCACGCCAACGAAGCCCCGCTGCAGGGCACGCTGAAAAAAATTGCCGACTCGGGAAGTATTACCCTGGGTTATCGCGATGCGTCAGTGCCGTTCTCCTATGTCGGCGATAACAGCGGCAAGCCCATGGGCTATTCGGTGGAGCTGGCCAACAAGATTGTCGAACGCATCCAGCAGCAAGTCGGCGGCAAGCCGCTGAAGATCAAATACAACCTGGTAACCTCGCAAACCCGCATCCCGCTGGTGCAAAACGGCACTGTCGATCTGGAATGCGGCTCAACCGGCGTGACCGCCGAACGGCAAAAGCAGGTGGCATTTTCCTATGGCTTTATTTACGTCAAAGGCCAACTGCTGACCGCAAAGGACAGCGGCATCAAGGGCTTCGATGATTTGCGTGACAAAAACGTGGTGACAACAGCGGGCACCACCAACGAGCGCTTTATCAAAAGCTACAGCGCCGACCACAAAATGGGCATGAACGTGATCAGCGCCAAAGATCATGGTGAAGCCTTCAAGATGCTCGAAACCGGTCGCGCCGTGGCGTTTTATATGGACGATGCGCTGCTCTACGGCGAGCGGGCCAAAGCCCGTGATCCGCACAAATGGGTAGTTGTAGGAGATGAGCAATCCCGGGAAATCTACAGCTGCATGGTGCGCAAGGACGACCCGCAGTTCCTGGCCGTGGTCAACAAGACCCTGGCCGATCTGTATCAGTCCGGGGAAATCACCGGCATCTACCAGCGCTGGTTCGAACAACCTATCCCGCCTAACGGCCTGAACCTGGAGTTCCCGATGACCGCCGAGCTGAAGCAGATCATCGCCACACCGGTCAGTGATCCGGTGGAGTAGGTGTGAAGCTGAAAGGTGCAAGCGAGCGAAATCTTCTCGGATGCTTTACGAGAGTGAAGGCCACGCCTTTGTGGGAGCGGGCTTGCTCGCGATGCAGGCGCCGCGGTATGTCTGGATAATCGCGTCGATTCCATCGCGAGCAAGCCCGCTCCCACAAAAACAAAAAAACGCTAAGGCTGACTTAAAAGTCACCCCACAACTGCTGCGCCACGGCCAGGGCTACCACCGGTGCGGTTTCAGTGCGCAGCACCCGTGGGCCAAGGCGTGCAGGCTGGTAGCCGGCGGCCTGGGCCTGATCGACTTCGTTGTCGGTCAGGCCGCCTTCGGGGCCGATCAGGAACGCCAGGCGCGCAGGTTTCGCGTGGCTGGCCAGGGGTTCTGACACCGGGTGCAGCACCAGCTTGAGGTCGGCTTCGGTGGTTTTGATCCAGTCGCCGAGTAGCACCGGCGGATGGATCACCGGCACCCGCGAGCGACCGCATTGCTCACAGGCGCTGATCGCCACTTGTCGCCAGTGGGCCAGGCGCTTATCGGCGCGTTCGTCCTTGAGCCGCACTTCGCAGCGCTCGCTCATGATCGGGGTGATTTCAGTCACACCCAGCTCGGTGGCCTTCTGAATCGCCCAGTCCATGCGCTCGCCACGGGACAGGCCCTGACCAAGGTGGATGGCCAGGGGCGACTCGACTTGCCCGGCAAAGGTTTCGTCGAGCAGCACACGCACGCGTTTTTTGCCGACTTCCAGCAAACGCCCCAGAAACTCCTGACCCGAGCCGTCGAACACTTGCAGGGCATCGCCCTCGGCCATGCGCAGCACGCGGCCAATGTAGTGGGCCTGGGCTTCAGGCAGTTCGTGCTCACCGAGACTCAAGGGGGCGTCGATAAAGAAGCGGGACAATCTCATTTAAATTCTCTGAAAATTCGGGTGCTAATGTGGGAGCGGGCTTGCTCGCGATTGTATCTACGCGGTGATTCAAACACACCGCGCAGCCTGCATCGCGAGCAAGCCCGCTCCCACAGGAGATACAGTACGGCCCGGTTTAACCCGGATCGCGGAAGTCCGGGTGAAAGTTCGACGGCACGGCCACGCTGATGTCGCTGCGGGTCGCGATGTCGATCCCTTCACTGGCCACTTCGGCCAAAAAGTCGATCTGCTCGGGGGTGATCACGTATGGCGGCAAGAAATACACCACGCTGCCCAGCGGACGCAACAGCGCACCGCGTTCCAGGGCGTGCTGGAAGACTTTCAGCCCGCGGCGTTCCTGCCACGGGTAGGCGGTTTTGCTGGCCTTGTCCTGAACCATTTCAATGGCCAGCACCATACCGGTCTGACGCACTTCCGAGACATGGGCATGGTCTGCCAGGTGCGCCGTCGCACTCGCCATGCGTTGAGCCAGGGCCTTGTTGTTTTCGATGACGTTGTCTTCTTCGAAAATATCCAGCGTGGCCAATGCAGCTGCACAAGCCAGCGGATTGCCCGTGTAGCTGTGGGAATGCAGGAAGGCGCGCAAGGTCGGGTAGTCGTCGTAGAACGCGCTGTACACCTCGTCCGTGGTCATGCAGGCCGCCAACGGCAAGTAACCGCCGGTCAGGGCCTTGGACAGGCACAGGAAGTCCGGCGTGATGCCCGCCTGCTCGCAGGCGAACATAGTGCCGGTGCGGCCAAAGCCCACGGCGATTTCATCGAGGATCAAGTGCACGCCGTAACGGTCACAGGCCTCACGCAGCAGCGTGAGGTACACCGGGTGGTACATGCGCATGCCGCCCGCGCCCTGGATCAGCGGCTCGACGATCACCGCAGCCACCGTGTCGTGATTTTCGGCGAGCGTCTGTTCCATCGCCAAAAACATCGTGCGCGAATGCGCTTCCCAGCTCACGCCCTCAGGGCGCAGGTAGCAGTCGGGGCTCGGCACCTTGATGGTGTCGAGCAGCAACGCCTTGTAGGTTTCGGTGAACAGCGGCACATCGCCCACCGCCATCGCGGCCATGGTTTCGCCGTGGTAGCTGTTGGTCAGGGTCACGAAGCGTTTTTTGTTCGGCTGCTCGCGGTTGAGCCAGTAGTGAAAGCTCATCTTCAGCGCGACTTCGATGCACGACGAACCGTTATCGGCATAGAAGCAACGGGTCAGGCCTTCAGGTGTCATCTTGACCAGGCGCTCGGACAGCTCGATCACCGGCTGGTGGCTGAAACCTGCAAGGATCACATGTTCCAACTGATCGACCTGATCCTTGATGCGCTGGTTGATCCGCGGGTTGCAGTGGCCAAACACGTTGACCCACCAGGAACTCACGGCATCGAGGTAGCGCTTGCCTTCAAAGTCTTCCAGCCACACGCCTTCGCCGCGCTTGATCGGGATCAAGGGCAGTTGTTCGTGATCTTTCATTTGGGTGCAGGGATGCCACAACACGGCAAGGTCGCGTTGCATCCACTGGTTATTCAGGCCCATTTCCACTCTCCTGGCGCTGGCTCCCGGCGTGTGCGGGCAAACAAGAGTGCAAGCCTATGCAATGCGCAGGCGTGTAACAACCTATTACGTTTACTCCGTATTCAAAGACGGCCTTGGGCACCCACAGGCAACACAAATATTGTTAACGTTTGCTTAACGTTTGACTCTCAGGCTCCAGATCGTATTTATCGATAGCTTGCAGCAAAAAAATGCGCTTTCAATCGATAGGTAAACCATTAGTCTTAGGCCCAAGTTCCTACAGGATGTTGGTCATGCAGCTACGTAACTCTTCTTCTCGCTATGGTGCCGTCAGCATCTTCATGCACTGGTCTGTTGCGTTGGCGGTGTTCGGGTTGTTCGCACTGGGTTTGTGGATGGTCGGTCTGGACTACTACAGCCCTTGGCGCAAAGAAGCGCCTGACCTGCATAAAAGCATTGGTCTGACGCTATTCGCTGTAATGCTGCTACGCGTTGTATGGATCTGGTTCAGCCCGGCACCACCGGCACTGGCCAGTTACAGCCGGGCAACACGAATCGGTGCCAAACTCGGGCATGGTTTTTTGTATCTGGGTTTGTTTGCCGTGATGATCGCCGGTTACCTGATTTCCACCTCTGAAGGCGTGGGCATCCCGGTTTTCGGTCTGTTTGAAGTGCCTGCACTGATTTCTAACCTGCCTGACCAGGCCGATGTGGCGGGTGTCGTGCATCTTTACCTGGCATGGGCCGTGGTAATTTTTGCAGGGCTTCATGGTCTGGTTGCTTTGAAACACCACTTTATTGATCGTGATGCGACCCTGACTCGTATGCTGGGGCGCAAAGCCTGATGCTCAACCTCAACTCAAAAGGAATAGAACGCATGTTGAAAAAGACCCTCGCTGCGCTGGCTCTCGGTACTGCAATGCTGACCGCAGGTCAGGCCATGGCTGCTGACTACACCATCGACAAGGAAGGCCAGCACGCCTTTATCGACTGGAAAGTCAGCCACCTGGGCTTCAGCTTCATTCACGGTACTTTCAAGGACTGGAGCGGCACTTTCTCGTGGGATGCAGCCAAACCTGCCGACAGCAAGATTGACGTGACCCTGAAAACCGCCAGCCTGTTTTCCAACCACGCCGAACGTGACAAGCACATCGCCAGCAAAGATTTCCTGGACGTGAGCAAGTACCCGGAAGCAACCTTCAAGTCGACCAAGGTTGTGCCGACTGGCGAAAATACAGCTGACGTGACAGGCGACCTGACCCTGCACGGTGTGACCAAGCCTGTAACCTTCAAGGCAACGTTCAACGGTGAAGGCAAGGATCCGTGGGGCGGCGAGCGTGCTGGTTTCAACGCGACCACCACCATCAACCTGCAGGATTTCGGCATCAAGTCCCCAAGCAAGGACCAGACTCTGAGCCTGGATATCTCGCTGGAAGGCGTGAAAGCCAAGTAATAGCGCTTTTATACGGCTAAAAAAAACGCCCCGGCTTGTGAAAGCCGGGGCGTTTTTTTGTGCTGTCGTAGGAGCGGGCTTGCTCGCGATTGGATCGCCTCGGTGTAGCCGTTAACCCGAGGTGCCTGAATCGCGAGCAAGCCCGCTCCCACAATTTTTAGCGGTTGCGAGTCAGCAGCGCTGGCTTCTCGCCACGAGGACGGTTCGGCAGTTGATCGAGCTGCTCAGGCGTCGGGAAGCGATCGCTTTTCGACTCTTTGTGCATGATCTTTGGCTGGTTCTCGCGTGGGCCTTTTACCGCGGGCTCTTGACGGGCATCGTCACGGGCCGGGCGGTTTTCGCGACGGGCCTGGCCGTCACGTGGAGCGCCACTGCGTGGACCGCTGCGCTTGGCAGGCGGAGTGCCAGTGCTGGCGCCGCTGCCGGTACGCGGACCGTTCTGACGACCACCGGTACGACCAGCTGGCGCAGCGCCAGTACCTGTACCCTGTGCCGGCGCGCCCGGGCGACGGCCACGGCTCTGGTTGTTCTTGTTCTGGTACGGGCTGACGTAATCAGCGCGGTTACCAAAATTATCCACATCATCATCCCGGAACTCGTCCGGCGCGCGGTTGGCGTCGGCACGAGGGGTTGGCTGACGCTGTTCACGGGCAGGCTGAGCTTCGCGTGGCTTTTGCTCACGAGCTGGACGCTCGCTGCGAGCAGCTGCCGGCTTCTCTTTGCTCTTTTCCTTGCCCTTGTCCTTGCGGCCACCGCCGCCGCCATTACCCGGGCCATCACCACGCGGGCCGCGCGGCGGGTTGCGCGGGTTACGCACATCCGGACGCTCGCGCACTTCAGGCTTCTCGGCCTCAACGCTGCTGGCGTCAAAACCCATCAGGTCGCCATCGGCGATTTTCTGCTTGGTCATGCGCTCGATGCTTTTCAGCAGTTTTTCTTCGTCCGGAGCCACCAGCGAGATCGCTTCGCCCGAACGACCGGCACGGCCAGTACGGCCGATACGGTGAACGTAGTCTTCGTCGACGTTTGGCAGCTCGAAGTTGACCACATGTGGCAACTGGTCGATATCCAGGCCGCGAGCGGCGATATCGGTGGCTACCAGGATGCGTACGGAACCGGCTTTAAAGTCGGCCAGGGCCTTGGTCCGTGCGTTCTGGCTCTTGTTACCGTGGATGGCCACAGCGCTGAGGCCGTGTTTGTCCAGGTACTCGGCCAGGCGGTTTGCGCCGTGCTTGGTACGCGTGAACACCAGAACCTGTTCCCAGGCGCCAGCGGTGATCAAGTGCGCCAGCAAGGCACGCTTGTGCGTGGCAGGCAGGCGGAACACCCGTTGCTCGATACGCTCGACCGTGGTGTTCGGCGGCGTAACTTCGATGCGCTCCGGGTTGCGCAGCAGCTTGCCGGCCAGATCGGTGATGTCCTTGGAGAACGTCGCCGAAAACAGCAGGTTCTGACGCTTGGACGGCAGACGGGCGAGGACTTTTTTCACGTCATGGACGAAGCCCATGTCGAGCATCCGGTCGGCTTCGTCGAGCACCAGAATTTCAACGTGGGACAGGTCAACGCTGCCTTGGCCGGCCAGGTCGAGCAAACGACCCGGGCAGGCAACCAGTACGTCAACACCGCGGGCCAGGGCCTGAACCTGCGGGTTGGTACCCACACCGCCGAAAACGCAGGCACTGACGAACTTCAAGTCGCGGGCATAGAGCTTGAAGCTCTCGTGCACCTGGGCGGCGAGTTCGCGGGTAGGCGTCAGGACCAGCACGCGTGGTTGGCGTGGGCCGTGGCGCTGGGATTTGTCCGGGTGGCCATTGGGAAACAGCTTTTCCAGGATCGGAAGAGCGAAGCCGCCGGTTTTACCAGTACCTGTCTGAGCCGCAACCATCAGGTCGCGACCTTGCAACACGGCGGGAATGGCCCGCTGTTGCACCGGAGTAGGCTCGGTATAGCCCGCAGCTTCAATGGCGCGGACTAAAGCCTCGGAGAGACCGAGGGAAGCAAAGGACATGAGAAATCCTGTTCTAGTTAGGGCTTGGCCCAAAGGGATAGTCTTGCCTGGCGTGAATGGCGTTTAAGATGACGCAATCCCGTCCGGTCCTGCTCCAGTCCACAAGGCTCATTCGCACCGCTCGCGCGGGCAAGAGCTGCGCAGTAGCGGGGTTGAGTGGCTTGTACAAGGACGAGCGGCCGGGCGTAAGCCTGGCGGAAAACCCGGAGTATAACAGAGCAATCACGGCGCGCCGATTTCATGCTGCCCAACGGCTAATGGAGGTGATGGACAACTCCAGGAGCGGTAAGCCTTGTGGGAGCGGGCTTGCTCGCGATGCAGGCGACGCGATTCCTTGACAGACCGCAGCGATGCCATCGCGGGCAAGCCCGCTCCCACAAAGGCAGATCAGCGTGGCAGCTTGAGGTTGTTCCAGATCGCCAGGCTCGGATCAGCCTGGTTCAGGGTGTAGAAGTGCAACCCCGGGGCGCCGCCGTCGAGCAGGCGCTCGCACATTTCGCTGATGACCTGCTCACCAAACGCCTGGATGCTCTGCGTATCGTCGCCGTAGGCTTCAAGTTGCTTGCGGATCCAGCGCGGAATTTCAGCGCCACACGCGTCAGAAAAACGCGCCAGCTTGCTGTAGTTGGTGATCGGCATGATGCCGGGCACGATAGGGATCATCACACCGGCTGCTTCTACGCGCTCGACAAAACGGAAGTAGCTGTCGGCGTTGAAGAAGTACTGGGTGATCGCACTGTCAGCGCCAGCATGGGCCTTGCGCACGAAGTTGTTGATATCGTCTTCGAAGTTGCGCGCTTGCGGGTGCATTTCCGGGTACGCAGCCACTTCGATATGGAAGTGGTCGGCGGTTTCTTCACGAATGAAGCTCACCAGGTCATTGGCATAGCGCAGTTCGCCGCTGGCCATGCCCATGCCCGAAGGCAGGTCGCCACGCAGCGCAACGATGCGCTTGATGCCCGCGGCCTTGTACTGGGCCAGCAGGCCGCGCAAATCGGCCTTGCTGTCACCCACGCACGACAGGTGCGGAGCCGCAGGTACTTTTACTTCGCTCTCCAGCTGCAGCACGGTATTGATCGTGCGGTCGCGGGTCGAGCCACCGGCACCGTAAGTGCAGGAGAAAAAATCGGGGTTGTAGGTCGCCAGTTGGCGAGCCGTGCTCATCAGTTTTTCATGTCCAGCATCGGTCTTGGTCGGGAAGAACTCGAAGCTGAAACGACGGTCTTGAGACATGGGAATACCCTTGCGTACGCGAAGGGGGTCAGTACTAACCCCTGACGCTGAACTCACACACAAAAAAAAGGCGGTCAGTGCAAGCCTGACCGCCTTTCTTAATCAGTAACGGTAGGTTTCTGGCTTGAACGGGCCTTCGACGGTAACGCCGATGTAGTCAGCCTGTTGCTTGGTCAGTTGGGTGACCACGCCGCCGAAGCCGCGAACCATTTCCAGGGCTACTTCTTCGTCGAGTTTCTTCGGCAGGACTTCTACGGTCAGACGCTCGGCTTGCAGCTCGGCCGGCAGGTCAGCGTATTTCTGCGCGAACAGGAAGATCTGCGCCAGTACCTGGTTGGCGAACGAACCGTCCATGATGCGGCTTGGGTGACCTGTGGCGTTGCCCAGGTTAACCAGACGGCCTTCGGCCAGCAGGATCAGGTAGTCGTCGTTCTGTGGGTCGAATTCGCCCAGGCCAGTACGGTGAACCTTGTGAACCTGTGGCTTCACTTCTTCCCATGCCCAGTTCTTGCGCATGAAAGCAGTGTCGATTTCGTTGTCGAAGTGACCGATGTTGCACACTACCGCGCGTTTTTTCAGCGCAGCCAGCATGTTCTTGTCGCACACGTTGACGTTACCGGTGGTGGTCACGATCAGGTCGATCTTGCCCAGCAAGGCAGCGTCGATGCTGGCAGCGGTGCCGTCGTTCTGGCCGTTGATAAACGGCGAAACCACTTCAAAACCGTCCATGCACGCTTGCATGGCGCAGATCGGGTCAACTTCGGACACTTTAACGATCATGCCTTCCTGACGCAGGGACTGGGCCGAGCCCTTGCCCACGTCACCGTAGCCGATCACCAGTGCTTGCTTGCCGGACAGCAAGTGGTCAGTACCACGCTTGATGGCATCGTTCAGGCTATGACGGCAGCCGTACTTGTTGTCGTTTTTGCTTTTGGTTACCGAGTCGTTCACGTTGATCGCAGGGATCATCAGCTCGCCTTTGGCCAGCATGTCCAGCAGACGGTGAACACCGGTGGTGGTTTCTTCAGTCACGCCGTGGATCTTTTTCAGCATGGCCGGGTATTTCTTGTGCAGCAGCTCGGTCAGGTCGCCGCCGTCGTCGAGGATCATGTTGGCATCCCATGGCTCGCCATCTTTAAGGATGGTTTGCTCCAGGCACCACTCGTACTCTTCTTCAGTTTCGCCTTTCCAGGCGAACACCGGGATACCGGCAGCAGCGATAGCGGCAGCAGCCTGGTCCTGGGTCGAGAAGATGTTGCACGACGACCAACGCACTTCGGCACCCAGGGCAACCAGGGTTTCGATCAGTACGGCAGTCTGGATGGTCATGTGGATGCAGCCCAGAATCTTCGCGCCCTTGAGCGGTTGTTCTGCGGCATAACGGCGGCGCAGACCCATCAGGGCCGGCATTTCGGACTCGGCGATAAAGGTTTCGCGACGGCCCCATTGGGCGAGGGACATATCGGCGACTTTAAAGTCGTTAAAACCTGCAGGCGTGTTTACAGCGCTCATCAAGAGCCTCCATTCGTTTAATCGCGAATGGGCGCCGTTGTGCGTTTAGTGCCTGAACAGGGAGCCCTGAACAAACAACGCCCCATCCGAGCCTGACAGGTTGAACCTGCTGCAGCGCCCCTCGGACAGGTGGCGGGAACGGTACTGGGTAAATATGACCGTTTTGAAGCGGGGGTGATTATAGCCATCCGCGCCGATGTTCCCAAGGGTTTATCCGCGGCATTTTGATTTGCTTAATCGAGACCATAGTCGAAGCTCAATAGAGCTGAGTGCCGGTGTCTGACATCATGGTCGGCATCCAAGTCACGACGGTCAGGAGCGAATATGAATTTTCACACCCGCAAATGGGTTAAACCCGAAGACCTCAACCCCAACGGCACCCTCTTTGGTGGCAGCCTGTTGCGCTGGATCGACGAAGAAGCGGCGATTTACGCCATCGTTCAATTGGGCAACCAGCGCGTGGTCACCAAGTACATCTCCGAAATCAACTTTGTCAGTGCCTCGCGCCAGGGCGACATCATCGAACTGGGCATCACCGCCACCGAGTTCGGCCGCACCTCGATCACCCTGACCTGCGAAGTGCGCAACAAGATCACCCGCAAAAGCATCCTGACCGTGGACAAGATGGTCTTCGTCAACCTGGGCGAAGACGGCCTGCCGGCTCCGCACGGGCGTACCGAGATCAAATACGTCAAGGACCAGTTCCAGGATGACAGCCAGGCTTGATGCCGGGCTCCCATAACAGCTGCCGAAGGAACGAGGCTGCGTTCGCGTGATGCGGCACTCCGACGAAGCCGTCGCAAATCATATGGCGCGGTTTTACTGAAAATCCGTGCGTTCAGGTTCTGCGATCGCTTCGCAATCGAACGCAGCCTCCGGCAGCTGCTACGAGTTCCATAGTGAACAGCTACAGTCCATGCGTGTCGTACATGCACACGCCAACGGTTCTGGAGCCTTATGGACACTCAAAAATCAGGCAAGACCCCCAACCTGTCGGCTGAAGAAGAGCACGACGTCATCAAGAACCAGCCACCGCGCGCCGCGGTGCTGCACGAAATCATCCGCCAGCAGGGCGATCAGGAACTGGAACGCAGCATCGCCGCGCTGTTCTGGTCGGCACTGGCCGCCGGGCTGACGATGGGCCTGTCGCTGATGGCTATGGGCTTGCTCAATTCGCGCCTGCCCAGCGCTGAAGGCTTCAAGGTTATCGCCAGCTTCGGCTACTGCGCGGGGTTTCTGGCGGTCATCCTGTCCCGTCAGCAGCTGTTTACCGAAAATACCCTGACCGCCGTGCTGCCAATCATGAGTAAACCCACGCTCAAGAACGTCGGGCGCCTGCTGCGGCTCTGGACGGTGGTGCTGGTGGGCAACCTGATGGGCACCCTGCTGGTGGCTTATGTGATGCTGCATTTGCCGATTTTCGACACGCAGACCGACAAGGCCTTCCTGGAGATCGGCCGCAAGGTCATGGAAAACGACGCCAGCCAGATGTTCGCCAAGGGCATCATCTCGGGCTGGATGATTGCCACGATGGTGTGGATGATCCCGTCCATGGAAAGCGCCAAGATGTGGATCATCATCCTTATCACCTACCTGATGGCCCTGGGTGACTTCACCCATATCGTGGTCGGTACCGCCGAAGTCTCATACCTGGTTTTTGCCGGCGAATTGCCCTGGAAGGACTTCTGGCTGATCTTTGCCGGCCCTACCCTGGCCGGCAATATCATCGGTGGCAGTTTTATCTTTGCCCTGATCAGCCACGCGCAGATCCGCAGCGACACCCAAAAGCCCAAGCCCGAGGCGCAGTTGCCCTGAGTCAGATCACATAATGCGCGATGGCCACAAAATGCAGCAGGCTGCCGGCTATCACGAACAGGTGCCAGATGCCGTGGGCATGGCGCAGACGGTGATCGAGGGCAAAAAAGATGATCCCCACGGTGTACATCACCCCGCCGGTGGCCAGCCATATAAAGCCAGCGGTGCCCAGCGCCGCCAGCAACGGCTTGACCGCCACCAGCACAATCCAGCCCATCACGGCATAAATCACGATGGACAGGATGCGGGCTTCGGAACGTGGCTTGATCTCCTGCAGCATGCCGATCACCGCCATGCCCCAGACGATCCCGAACAACGACCAGCCCCAGGGCCCGTGCAGCGTGACCAGGCAAAACGGCGTGTAACTGCCGGCGATCAACAGGTAAATGGAGAGGTGATCGAACTTCTGCATGATCACCTTCGAGCGCCCGCGCACGCTGTGGTACACGGTCGACACGCTGTACAGCAACACCAGCGTGACCCCGTAGATGGCCACACTGACAATCTTCTGCGGGCTGCCATCGAGGCAGGCCATTACCAACAACCAGATACTGCCCACTGCTGCCGCCACGGCACCCACCAGGTGGGTCCAGGCGTTGAGTTTCTCCCCGTGATACATGTGCAAAATCCTCAAAAGCCGAGAGTGCGACTGTGTCACCTGGTTACGAGATAAGGGTCAGGGTTGCGAAGTTAAAGGGCAATGCGGCGTTCGTCGAGCAGGGCAACCTGCACCACCGCTGTGGGAGCGGGCTTGCTCGCGATAGCAGCACCGCGGTTTAACTGACTGACCGCATCGCCTGCATCGCGAGCAAGCCCGCTCCCACAAGTGCTGCTTAATCCGCGCTGCCCCGCACCAGCCTTTCCAGCGCCAGCAAGTCCGGGATTTTCGCCACATGATCGCCCACTTGCACCGCCGCTCGCTCCAGCGGGCACAGCGGTACGTCGACGAAGCTCAGTTGGCTGTCGACTTTGTAGGAACGCGGGATGCCCTGAACCACCATCGCCATGAATTTGAAATCCGGGTCACCGCCCAGGGTGTTGAGGATCACGATCCGCGCCCGTTCACCGATCACCAGCGGCCCGCCGCATGCGGCTTCAAAGCTGATCAGCGGCAGTTGGTGGTCGCGCCAGGTGATCTGGCGCAGGTGCCAGGGCGGGGAGTCGCTGCTGGGTTCGCCGAGCTGCCAGCCGATCAGTTCGGCGATGGCGACGTTGGGCAGCAGCAGGTAACGGTCGGCCAGGGGCAGCAACAGGGCGGTCAGGCTGCCCACGCGATGGTCAAGCATGGAAGTTGCTCCAGTAGGCGATGCGCTCCAGCAGCACCGACTCTTGATATGGCTTGCCCAGGTAATCGTTGACGCCAATGGCCATCGCCCGGTTCTGGTGCTTTTGCCCGGTGCGCGAGGTAATCATGATAATCGGCAGGTCCTTGAGGCGCGGGTCGTTGCGCACGCGGGTGGCCACTTCAAAGCCGTCCATGCGCGGCATTTCGATGTCCAGCAGCATCAGGTCCGGGATGTGTTCTTCCAGTACGCTCATGGCGTCGACCCCGTCCTTGGCCGTGATGACGTTCATGCCGTTGCGTTCGAGCAGGCGGCTGGTGACTTTGCGCACGGTGACCGAGTCGTCCACCACCAGCACCAGCGGCGGACGCACGGCCGGGGTGAATTCCAGTGCGCCGACGGCTTCATGATGCGCCCGCTGCAACGGCTGGCGCGCCTGATGGGCGCGGATATAGGCCAGCAGATCAAGGATCAGCACCACTCGCCCGTCGCCCAAAATGGTC
Organism: Pseudomonas sp. WC2401; assembly: GCF_041200115.1. NCBI lineage: Bacteria > Pseudomonadati > Pseudomonadota > Gammaproteobacteria > Pseudomonadales > Pseudomonadaceae > Pseudomonas > Pseudomonas sp. WC2401. The sequence continues at coordinate 1,039,645 of NZ_CP165623.1, read as the reverse complement.
GCGCCCGACAGGCCCTGCACCCCGGTAAACTGCGGGCCGAGGCTCTTGACCACAATCTCCCGTGAACCCGCCAGCGCATCCACCTGCAACGCTACGCGCTGGTCCTGGCAATGCACCAGCAGCACCGGCAGCGAATGGCTTTCGCCCACCAGCTTGGGTTTGCCCACGGTTTGCAGCAACTCGCCCAGGTAGCGCAGTTCGTAGGTTTGCCCGCCGTAGTGATACAGCGGCGGGTTGAGCTGGTAGTAGCCCTCCAGTTCGTTGGGCATGACACGCACGATGCCTTCAACGGTGTCCAGGGCAATGGCGTATTGCTCGTCTGCGCACTGCACCATCAAGGCCCGGTTGAGCGATACGCTGAACGGCAGGCGAATCTGAAAATGCACGCCCTGCCCGGCCACCGAGTCGATGGTCATGCTGCCGCCCAACTGCCGCACTTCTTCGTGTACCACGTCCATGCCGACGCCACGCCCGGAGATCTGAGTAATTTTTTCGGCGGTGGAGAACCCCGGCTGCAGGATGAACTGCAACACTTCACGGTCGCTGATGCTCACTTCGGGGTCCAGCAAGCCCCGCATGATAGCTTTGCGGCGCACGGCTTCCAGCGGCACGCCAGCACCATCGTCGTGCATGTCAAAGACCACGTCGCCACCCTCGTAAGACAGCTCCAGGCTGATTAGCCCCTGCTCCGGCTTGCCGCTGGCATGGCGCACGTCGGCGGGTTCCAGGCCGTGGTCAACGGCGTTGCGCAGCATATGTTCCAGGGGCGCGACCATGCGCTCCAACACGTTGCGATCGATTTCGGCCTCGGCATTGATCACGCTGAATTCAACCTGTTTGCCCAGCTCGCTCGCCACCTGGCGCACCACGCGCTTGAGGCGCGGCAATACCCGCTCGAATGGCACCATGCGCGTGCCCATCAGGCCCTCTTGCAGTTGCGTGTTCACCCGCGCCTGCTTTTGCAGCAAGCCGTGGGCGTCCTGGTAGCGTGCCGTCAGGGTGGCCTTGAGGTCGAGCAAGTCGGAGGCCGACTCGAACAGGGCGCGGGACAGTTGCTGCAGCAGGGAATGGCGGTCCATTTCCAGCGGGTCGAATTCGTCGTAGGCCACGCCATCGGCTTCGGTGTGTGCACGGTTGTACAGGCGGCCCTGGGTTTCGCTGTCGAGGCGCCGCAGTTGGTCCTGCATGCGCTCAAGGGTGGTCTGCATTTCGTTGAGGGCGACCTGACCGTCGTTGACCTGCTGCTCCACGCGCCCACGAATGATCGAGGCTTCGCCCGCCAGGTTGACCAGGTCTTCCAGCAGCTCGGCCGGCACCTTGAGGGTGTCCAGCCCGGTGCGTTCACCTTCGGGCAGCGGCGCCGGTGCGGGCTCTGGCTTGACCGGGGCAGCGGGCGCCTGCCGGGCGTTGCGCTCAATCTGGCGGATCTTCTCGATCAGCACCGAAGGCGAAGGCAGCGACTGGCCACTGCGCAGTGCGTCAAACATCTGCGCCAGCTGGTCGTGGCAGCGCTGCAACAACACAAACAGCTCATCGCTGGGGGTGATGGTGCCTATCGAAATATCTTCAAAAAGGGTTTCAAGTTCGTGGGCAAAATCGCCAATCGCGGCGACTTCCACCATCCGCGCTCCGCCTTTGAGGGTGTGCAGGTCGCGCAGCAGGTTTTCCACTTCAAGGTGGTTCTGCGGCTCGGCTTGCCAGCGTGCCAGGGCCGCACCCGAACTTTCGAGAATATCGAAGGCTTCATCGAGGAAGATGTCCTGCAACTGCGGATCTTCATTGCTCGCTGGCGCTTGCGGGGCAACACTGCCGGGCGCAGGCAAGGCTGCACTGTACAAACGAAAGCCGCGAATGGCTTCGATCAGTTCATAGGGCTCGCTCAACGGTTGCTTGTGCAGCAGTTTTTCAAGCATCAGCGCCAGCTGTTCGTGGCTGCGCTCCAGCAGGCGAGCCAGTGCCGGGCTGTCACTCAGGCGCCGGTCCAGCAGGCCTTCGTACAAGTGTTCAAGCTCATGGGCCAATTCGGCTATCGGCTCGATGCCGGCCATGCGCGCACCACCCTTGAGGGTGTGCAAGTCACGCTGCAGGGACGACAGTGATGCCAGGCTGTCGGGCGCACTGAGCCAGCGCTGCAGGGCCTGCGCGGCACTCTCGAGAATATCCACCGCCTCTTCGAGGAAAATCTCGACGATTTCCTCGTCGAAGTCCTCATCCTGGCCGCCCCCCAATTGCTCGGTGGCCGCGCCCAGCTCGGTCGCCTGCCCGCCATCACGGCGAATCAGCCCCGTGGCATCGGGCGCCAGCCCCTCGTGCAGGAGTGCGTGCAGGGTCTGGACCAATTGCGGCTGTGGGGTGATCTCCTGCCCCGCGGCCAACTGGTCGAGCATGTTGATCAGCGCTTCATGGGCGTCATCGGCCGCCTCGAAAAACCGCTCGCTGGGCGCCAGGCTGCTTTCTTCAACCGCGCCATAAAGGTCCAGCAAGGCTTCGCACAGCGCATCCATCGGCTGCAAGTCGAGCAGGTGGGCAGACTCGCCCAGCGTGGTCAGCTGGTCCAGCAGGGTGTCCAGGCCATCGCGCTCATGGGGGTTCTGGTGCCAGGTTTTCAGCAGCTCCTGGGCATCGAACAGGATGTCCATGCTTTCGCCCAGAAACTCGGCCGTGCGCTGCGGGTCGCGCTTGGCCACCCAACTGCTCGCAGGGCTGTTGAGCAAGGTATCCAGGCGGTCGGCGATCAGCTGCTCGGTGCGTTCGATCAGTGACCGCGCGCCCTGTATCTCGGCCAGCGGATCGCTGTCCAGTTGCTTGAGCCCCGCATGCAGCAAAGTGCCAGCCTCCTGCAGCAGGTCAATTTCTTCCGCGCCCAGGGCCAGGGTGTGCGCCTTGTATTCACGCACCAGGTGGTCCAGCGGCGCGGCCAGCTCGGCCATCGGCGCCACGCCCGCCATATGTGCGCTGCCTTTGAGGGTATGCATGGCCAGCTGCAAATCGTCACTGGCGTGCAATGGCCTATGTACCCGGGCCTGGGCCAGAAAGCGGTCGAGGCGCTCCAGGTGGCTTTGTGCTTCCTGGCGAAAGATATCCAGCAACTGGGGGTCGAAACTGCTGGAGTCCTGGGCGATCAGCAGCGGTTGCGGCTCGCCTTTGGCCAGGCGCTGGGCGCGTGCGGCCAGTTGGTCGACGTCTTCGCGCTGGCGCTGGCTTTGCTCGGCAAACGCCTGAATCAACTCAGGCAGCATGACCAGCACTTCTTCAAGCAGCTGGAAGATCTGCGCAGACGCTGCCACGCTGCGCTCGATCACCCGGTTAAGCAGGTTTTCGACCGCCCACGCCAGCTCCGCCAGCACTAGCGCACGCACCATGCGCCCGCTGCCCTTGAGGGTATGAAAGCCACGCCGCAACTCGGCCAGCGCAGCACTGTCCGCCGGGTTGGCAGCCCATTGCGGCAGGCAGTCGTGCAGGGTGATCAGGACTTCATCCGTTTCTTCGAGAAACACTTCCAGCAGTTCTTCGTCCAACGGTGCCTCATCTACCGGCGGTGGCAGCAAACTGGCAGGCATGTGTTGCGCCGGCGGGTTGAGCGCCGACAGCGGGCTGGCCAGGGCATCGGCCAGGCTTTGTGCCTGCCGGTCCGGCATCAGCCGTTGCGTTGGGTGCCCGGGGCTGTCATCGGGCAACGCCACGGGGTTTACCGCTGGCGCATAGCCCAACTCGGCCAGGCTGTTTTCGGCCCGATCCAGCACCTGTTCGCTCGAAGCGCCAGGGTCCTGGGCCAGACGCTCCAGGTAATATTCGATGCTGACCAGTGCATCGGCCAAGTGATCAAGCTGTTCATCCGCGGGCTGGCCGGGGCCTTGCAACAAACACTCGTTCACATATTGATTGCAGGCTTGCAGCAAGCTGGCCGCGCGATTGAGGGGGATCATCGCCAACGCACCGCGGATTTGCGTCAACAGCGCCGGCACGGGCTGCAGGTGCTGGCGGTCGTGGTCAGCCGCCAGGTAATCGCCGATCAGGTCTTTGACTTCTTCAAGACTGATGCGCGCTTCCTTGATCACCAATTGGTGAATCTGCATCAGGTCGGTGGTGGGCAAACGGCTTTCTTCGCGCTGCGAAGGCTCGACACTGCCGACCATGCCCGCCAGGGTGGCTTCGACATACAGCAAGGCCGAAGCCACATCCATCAACACCGCATCGGTGGGTTCGCGCTGGCCCTGGGCCAGGCTTTGCAGCACCGCCAGTTGATCGATGATGACTTTACGCGGTTGCCCGAACCCCAGCACAGCCAGGGTGTCGGCAATCTGGCGCAGCGGCGCCATCAGGCTGCTCAGCTCCGAGACATGCAGGCGGTCACTGCGCACAAACAGGTCGAGGCGCTCCTTGACCCGTACCAGCTCTTCGCACAACGCGGCCACCACCGAGCGCATGGCGTCGCGGTCAGGGCCGGCCAGGCGCGCCCGCTCCTCATCGACCATCGCCGCATCGGGCATGGCCTGGTCCAGCTCGTAGTGATTTTTCAACGCGAGCATTTTCGTGGTCGGGTGCTCGGCCTTGGCAATATAAAACAGCAGGCTGGTCAGCAGTTCTTCGGGGGCTGGCTGATTGATGGCCTCGATGCCCTGTGCCAGCAGGCGCTTGAGCTCCCTGTCAGACTTTTTCAGCAGGCTGCGCAGGGCCGGGCTATTGGGCACCCGGCCTTTGAGCATGCCGTCGACCAGCGCAGCGGCAATTTTCCACAGGGCATTGAGCGGCGAGCCCTGGCACAGGCCTTGAAGATTGGCGAACACCCCCGCCATGATTTCCAGGTTGGCCTGCACCGCTTCGCCACGGCGCAAGCCCAGGAATGCGGCCTGCAGGCTATGGCGCAGCACACGCAATTCGCGCGGCAAATCTTCAGGCTGCAAACGGACCAGGGCCTCTGCATCCAGGGCGGGCACCTCCTGCAAGGACGGGCTGAACAGGCTGGTTTCCGACAACAGGGCCTGGCCACGGGCGCTGCGCAAATCGTTGAGCAGCGGCAACACCACCAGAGGCCAGTCGCGCCGGGCACTGTGGACGCGGTCCAGATACAGCGGCAATTGGCTGAAGGCTTGCTGCAACAGGCGCAGGGCTTCATCAACCTGGCTGACGCGGCCTTGCTGCAGGGCAATCACCAGTTGCTCCATCTCTTCGGCCAGCAAGGCCGCGCCGTAGAACTCGACCATCAGCAAGCTGCCATGCACCTGATGAATGCAGGCCAGGCATTGTTCCAGTGGTCCCGCCGCCGGTTGCAGCGCATAGGTCTCCAGCGCCGCGCGGGCCTGCTTCAGGGTGTGGGCAATTTCGCCTTTAACCCACTCAAGGGCCACATAGTCGTGCCGGTCAACCATAACGACTCCAGTCAGAATTGCAGCGCATTACTGTGGCTCATGGTCTTTGGACGGAGCAGGGAGCGTGAAGCCGGACACCGAGCGCCGCAATTGGCTGGCCATTTTGGCCAGGTTGCCAATGCTTTCGGCCGTCGCCGTGGAACCGGACGAGGTCTGATTGGTGATTTGCTGAATGACATTCATGGTCAGGGAAATCTGCGCCGCCGAAGTGGTCTGCTTTTGTGCCGCGTTGGAGATGCTTTGAATCAGATCCGCCAGGTTTTGCGACACGCCTTCGATCTCTTCCAGCGCGACCCCGGCGTCATGGGCCAAGCGGGCACCGCGCACCACTTCAGTGGTGGTTTGTTCCATGGAAATCACCGCTTCGTTGGTATCCGCCTGAATGGCCCGCACCAGCGTCTCGATTTGCCGTGTCGCTGCCGACGAGCGCTCAGCCAGGCGCTGTACTTCGTCGGCTACCACGGCAAAGCCGCGTCCGGCATCACCGGCCATCGATGCCTGGATGGCGGCGTTGAGTGCCAGAATATTGGTCTGGTCGGCAATATCATCAATCAGGCTGACAATATCGCCGATTTCCTGGGAAGACTCGCCCAAACGTTTGATCCGCTTGGCGGTGTCCTGGATCTGGTCGCGAATGTTGTCCATGCCGTGGATGGTGTTGTGCACCACTTCATTGCCCTTGTTGGCAATCGCCACGGAGCGCTCGGCCACCGCCGAAGATTCGGAAGCGTTGGCAGACACCTGATCGATGGAATGGGCCATTTCCTGGATCGCCCCCGAGGCCTCGGCGATTTGCTGGGCCTGATGCTCGGACGCTTCGGCCAGTTGCATGGCGGTGGCCTGGGTTTCCTGCACCGCTGCGGCCACCTGGCCTGCCGTCAGGTTGATGGTGGCCACCAGTTCGCGCAGTTGGTCGATGGAATAATTGATCGAATCGGCAATGGCACCGGTAAAGTCTTCGGTCACCGAGGCGGTCACGGTCAGGTCACCGTCAGCCAGATCGGCAATTTCGTCGAGGAGCCGCATGATCGCATTCTGGTTTCTTTCGTTCTTTTCAGCCGTTTCACGCAACTGGCGGTTGGTTTCGCGCACCATCACCAAGCCGATCAGGATAATCGATGCCAGGGCCAGCAAGCCCAGAACGTAGCCACCGATAATGTCCAGCGAGCGACCGCTGGCGAGGTTTTCAAAGCCATTGGCCAGGGTCGAGGCTTCGTCGAGCAAGGTTTGCGACAGGCTGAAAATGGTGTTTGCCGCTTCGCGCACATGGAACAGCTGCGGCGAGGTTTCGAGGATTTCGTCCACGGAACCGGAGACAAACTGGAACAGTTCGGAAATTTCCTGCAGGCGGGCGCGGGCATCCTTGTCTTCAACCTGGGTAATACGTAACCCTTCATTGCCTTCAAGCATGCCGTTGAGCACTTGCCCGAAACGGTTGGCATCACGCCCAAAGGCACCTGCAGCCTGGGCGGCATTTTCGTCGCCGGCCAGCACCGTATTGACCGCTCCCAGAATACGCTCGGCCAGTAACGACTGGCGCTGGGCCAGGGCCACCTGGCTGGCTGGCGCGCCGCGCTGCAACAGGATTTCGACGACTTTCTCGTATTCAACCTGCAACTGCGGCACGGTCTCGGCCAGCGTGGCGGCCACCTGATGCAGCGACAGCACGGTTTGTTCACTGGCCAGGATGGCGTTGGCGTTATTGAGCAGCAGCTCCCAGTCACGCTGCACCGCCTGCATTTCCTTGTGTACGGCCGCAGGTGCAGGAGGCAGGCCGGTGGCCGGGTCACCTTTTTTCAGATAGCCCCAGCGCTGGCTGAAATCATTGCGCGCATCGATCAGCAACTTGAATGCGGCGGCTTTGCCGGCAGCGGCTTCGGTGGCGTTCTTGGCAATGCGCTGGGACAACACCCGCAACTCGCCCGCATGGCTGATGTACTGCTTGTCGTAGTTGGACTGGGTATTGAGGTACGCAAAGTTGGCGAACAACAGCATGATGAACACGATCAGGGCGATAAACAGCACGATGATCTGCGAACGACTGCGCGACCCTTCCATTGGCTTAGCGGTATTGGCTGTGGTCATCGATCAGGTCCTGAGATCCCGTATTAAAGCTGAAAGCCTGTTCACACGGCTACCGCCCAGAATTGTGGAGCCCGGGCCAGGGCAAACGGGCTAAAAACCCACCACAGCTGCTCAGCGGCAAAGTGCCCTTGCACATAAGGCGCAAACACCGGATGGGGCAGGGTTTGTGTATCAGTATTGAGGTCGGCGTGGGCAAAGTGCTGCATGCCTTGCACTTCATCGACCTGCAGGCCGACAAACACGTCTTTGTATTCCAGCACCAATACGCGGCGCTGTTTGCGCAAGGGTGACAGCTCAATGCCGAAAAACCCGCACAGGTCCATGATCGGCAACAGTTGCCCGCGCAAATTGGCCACGCCCTTGACCCAGGGCTTTACCCCGGGCAACAGGGTAAACCGCGGCTCATGCAGGATTTCGGCAATTTCGCCCATCGGCGCCACAAAACACTGCTCGCCGATGCGAAAACCAATACCGCTCCAGGTATCGAGCTGTGCCTGGGCAGGCACCAGGCCTGCCGCCAGCGAGCGACAACGCTGGTCGATCTCAAGCAGCAGTTCAAAGGCTGTCAATGCGCCGGGCATAGGGTGACCGTCATTTTGGAGGGTTTTCTTCCAGGACTTTTTTCACCTTGAGGATCAACTGCTCTTCATCAACCGGCTTGGTCAGGTAGCCCTTGGCACCCTGACGCTGGGCCCAGACCATATCGGTTTCCTGATCCTTGGTAGTCACTACGATAACCGGGATGTAGCTTGTTTCCGGGTCTTTTGTAAGCTGACGCGTAGCCTGAAAGCCGTTGAGGCCCGGCATCACGATATCCATCAACACCAGGTCGGGTTTTTCCAGACGTGCCAGGGCGACGCCGTCTGCGCCGTTTTCTGCCTTGAGCACTTCATGGCCGTGCTTTTCGAGCATGCCGGTCAATTTGTACATTTCAGTCGGCGAGTCATCGACGATCAGAATGCGAGCCATGGTGTTCCCCATTTATCAGGTGGTTGGCCGGCTGGCCGGGTGTTATTGGGCACTGGGTAGAATATTGAAGGCTGGCACATGAGCCTTGATCGCGCTCAGCAATTCGTCGCGACTGAACGGTTTGGTCAAAAATTGATCAGAACCCACGATCCGCCCCTTGGCCTTGTCGAACAGGCCGTCCTTGGACGACAGCATGATCACGGGGATCGACTTGAACGCCCGGTTGCTCTTGATCAGTGCGCAGGTCTGATAACCATCCAGACGCGGCATCATGATGTCGACAAAGATAATGTGCGGAGGGTGGTCGACAATCTTGGCCAGCGCATCGAAACCATCGATGGCGGTAATGACCTCGCAGCCCACGTTTTTCAGCAGCGTTTCGGCGGTGCGGCGAATGGTTTTCGAATCATCGATCACCATCACCTTCAAGGCGCTGGAATGCTTTTGCATATGTGCTTTACCATCGCCACGGCGACCAATTTTGTTACAACTGTGCGGCTTATAACCCCAACTCCTTGATGGACAAGGGTTGCAAGCACTGTGCGAGCCTTTTTAGCACAGTCACGACCTTCAATCTATCGAAGGGTCCAAGCGGTGGTTTTTCCTTGACCGAGGCCACACTCAGCGCCACTCTGGCGCCACTTTTCAGGTCATACCGATCCCTGTGTGGGAGCGGGCTTGCTCGCGATACAGGCGCTGCGGTCTGTCAGGCAAATCGCAGTGATGCCATCGCGAGCAAGCCCGCTCCCACACGATCAGATCGTCACTCACTTTATTTGAGGAATTTGCCATGAGCGTTCGAGTCGGGATTGTCATGGACCCCATTGCGGGCATCTCCTATAAAAAGGACAGCTCGCTGGCCATGCTGCTGGCCGCCCAGGATCGCGGCTGGACCCTGTTCTACATGGAACAGCAAGACCTTTACCTGAATGAAGGCAAGGCGCGGGCACGCATGAAGCCGCTCAAGGTGTTTGCCAACCCGGAAAAATGGTTTGAGCTGGACGCCGAGACCGACACGGCCCTGAGCGATCTGGACGTGATCCTGATGCGCAAGGACCCGCCCTTCGACATGGAGTTCGTCTACTCCACCTACCTGCTGGAACAGGCCGAGCGTGATGGCGTACTGATCGTCAACAAGCCGCAGAGCCTGCGCGACTGCAACGAAAAACTGTTCGCCACCCAATTTACCCAATGCACGCCGCCGACCGTGGTCAGCCGCCGCGCCGACGTGCTGCGTGAATTTGCTGCCTTGCACGGTGACGTGATCCTCAAGCCGCTGGACGGCATGGGCGGCACCTCGATTTTCCGTCACCGGGTGGGCGACCCTAACCTGTCGGTGATCCTCGAAACCCTGACCCTCAACGGCACCCAGCAGATCATGGCGCAAGGCTACTTGCCGGCGATCAAGGATGGCGACAAACGCATCCTGATGATCGACGGCGAGCCGGTCGATTACTGCCTGGCACGGATCCCGGCCCAGGGTGAAACCCGCGGCAACCTCGCCGCAGGCGGTCGTGGCGAAGCTCGCCCGCTGAGCGAAAAGGACCGCTGGATTGCAGCCCAGGTTGGCCCGACCCTGCGTGAAAAAGGCCTGTTGTTCGTAGGTCTGGACGTAATCGGTGAGCACCTGACCGAAATCAACGTCACCAGCCCGACCTGCATCCGCGAGATCGACAATGCCTTCGGCACCAATATCGGCGCCCTGCTGATGGATGCAATCGAGCGCAAGCTGGCGGCTCGCTGATCTGCAACAGCCTGTAATAGACCAACATTGCGCTATCATGCGCACCCTGTGAAACCCGCGATGTTGGTCTTTTTGCCATGACACTCCCCAGCGACCTGCCCCCCGAACTCAGCCATAAAGGCGTGCGCGCGGCCGATCGCCTTGGATTTGCCCTGTTTGTGGCGGCGTTGCTGCATATCGCCGTGATCGTCGGCGTGGGGTTCAGCATGGAAGCGCCCAAACCGGTCAGCAAAACCCTGGAAATCACCCTGTCCACCTTCAAAAGCGAGAAAGCCCCGGAAAAAGCCGACTTTCTGGCCCAGGACAACCAGCAGGGCAGCGGCACGCTGGACAAGAAAGCCGTGCCCAAGACCACCGAGGTCGCCCCTTTCCAGGACAACAGCGTCAAAAAGGTCACCCCACCGCCTGCCGCCAAACCCGAGCAGACCCAGACCGCGCCCAAGGCCGCCGTGACCACCGTGGCACCCGCAGTGAAAAAAAACCCGAGCCAGCCGCAGAAGGTCAAGACCGAGGCGGCGCCCAAGGCCAGCATTCCAACGTTCGACAGCTCGCAGCTGTCCAGCGAGATTTCCAGCCTCGAGGCCGAACTGGCCAACGAGCAGCAGCTGTACGCCAAGCGTCCGAAGATCTACCGCATGAGCGCGGCCTCGACCATGCGCGACAAGGGCGCCTGGTACAAAGAGGACTGGCGCAAGAAGATCGAACGCATCGGCAACCTCAACTACCCTGAGCAGGCACGGCGGGAAAAGATCTACGGCAAGCTGCGCCTGCTGGTGTCGATCAACCGCGACGGCTCGCTGCATGAAGTGCTGGTGCTTGAGTCTTCGGGCCAGCCGCTGCTGGACCAGGCCGCACAACGCATCGTGCGCCTGGCGGCACCTTTTGCGCCGTTTACCGGTGACCTGGCGGATATCGACCGGCTGGAGATTATCCGCACCTGGAAATTCGCCGAAGGCGACCGCCTGTCCAGCAACTGATCCACAGGGCAACGGTGGGAGCGGGCTTGCTCGCGATTGGATCGCTGCGTTTTAACGTTAAACCGCGCCGCCTGTATCGCGAGCAAGCCCGCTCCCACAAAGACCCAGGAATCTTGATCGCCCAACTTGTCAGTTCACGTTGCCAGCGCCACACTAAGACTCATGAAAAAACACGCGCCGACTTACCTCAAGCATCAATTCCTGATCGCCATGCCCCATATGGCCGACCCGAACTTTGCCCATTCCTTGACCTACATCGTCGAGCACACGGCCAATGGTGCCATGGGGCTGATGATCAACCGCCCGCTGGAGCTGAGCCTGGCGGATGTTCTTGAGCAGTTGCGCCCGGAACAACTTTCTTCACCGCTGTGCCAGCATGTACCGATCTTCGGTGGCGGGCCGGTCATGATCGACCGTGGTTTTGTCCTGCACCCGGCCAGCATGAACTTTGACGCCACCGTCGAACTCGACGACGGGCTGGCCCTGAGCACCTCTGCCGATGTGTTGTTCAGCATTGCCGATGGCCGCGGCCCGAACCGCAGCCTGATCTGCCTGGGCTATGCCGGCTGGGATGCTGGCCAGCTTGAAGCCGAACTGGCCGACAACGCCTGGCTGACCTGCCCGTATTCGGCGCATATCCTGTTTGATACCCCAAGCGAGCTGCGCCTCGACGCGGCCGCCAAACACCTCGGAGTGAACCTCAATTTGTTAAGCACCCAAGCAGGCCATTCCTGATGGCCAGCCTTCGTTTATTGCTGGGCTTCGACTACGGCACCCGCTCCATCGGCGTGGCTGTAGGCCAGATGATTACTGGCCAGGCCCGCGAGCTGTGCAACCTGAAAGCCGAGAATGGTATCCCCAGGTGGGAAGAGATCGAAAAGCTGATCAAGGAATGGCAGCCCGACGCGATGGTGGTCGGCATGCCCTTGAACATGGATGGCACCCCGAGCGACTTCTGCGCCCGGGCACAAAAATTTGCCAATCGCCTGAATGGCCGCTTCAATCTGCCGGTTTTTACCCATGACGAACGCCTGACCACCTTCGAGGCCAAGGGCGAACGCCGGGCCCAGGGCGGCCAGCGCGGCAGTTACCGCGACAACCCCGTCGATGCCATCGCCGCCAAACTGGTGCTGCAAGGCTGGCTCGACGAAAACCCGGCGCACTCTCAAGACTGACCCGGCGCTTGTACCATTGACCCGCCTCATTGTTTGCGCCCGCCGCCGCACGTTGTGCTGCGCGGGCCTTTTAAGGAGCCACCATGATCCTGCCTGTTCCCGCTGAACTGATCTCCCAGATGGCCCTTGATCTGAAGGCCCATCTGGCCCGTCGCGGCATCACCGAGCCGCGTTATATCGGTATCCGCACCGGCGGCATCTGGGTTGCCCAGGCGCTGCTCAAGGCGCTCGGCAGCGATGCACCGCTGGGCACGCTGGATGTATCGTTCTACCGCGATGACTTCAGCCAGAACGGCCTGCACCCGCAAGTGCGCCCTTCCGAGCTGCCGTTCGAAATCGAAGGCCAGCACCTGGTGCTGATAGACGACGTGCTGATGAGCGGTCGGACCATTCGCGCAGCGCTGAACGAGTTGTTCGACTATGGTCGTCCGGCCAGCGTGACCCTGGTCAGCTTGCTGGACCTTGACGCCGCCGAACTGCCGATCCGCCCGGATGTGGTGGGCGCAACCTTGTCGCTCAAGCCGAGCGAGCGGGTAAAATTGTCCGGCCCTGCGCCACTGACACTCGAACTTCAAGACCTAGCCCCTTAAGAGACCATTGCGATGACGCCGACTGACACCAAGCGCCCGCTGCAGCTCAATGACCAGGGCCAGCTGCGCCACTTTCTGTCGCTCGACGGTTTGCGCCGCGAGCTGCTGACAGAGATCCTCGACACCGCCGACTCGTTCCTCGAAGTCGGCGCCCGGGCGGTGAAAAAAGTCCCGTTGCTGCGCGGCAAGACCGTATGCAACGTGTTCTTCGAAAACTCCACCCGCACCCGTACCACCTTTGAAATGGCCGCCCAGCGCCTGTCGGCCGACGTGATCACGCTCAACGTGTCGACCTCGTCGGCGAGCAAGGGCGAAACCCTGCTCGACACCCTGCGCAACCTTGAAGCGATGGCCGCCGACATGTTCGTGGTACGCCACGGCGATTCCGGCGCCGCGCACTTTATTGCCGAGCACGTATGCCCGCAGGTGGCGATCATCAACGGCGGCGACGGCCGCCATGCCCACCCGACCCAGGGCATGCTCGACATGCTGACCATTCGTCGGCACAAGGGCGGCTTCGAAAACCTGTCGGTGGCCATCGTCGGCGACATTCTGCACTCGCGGGTAGCGCGCTCGAACATGATCGCCCTCAAGACCCTGGGCTGTAAGGACATTCGCGTTATCGCGCCGAAAACCCTGCTGCCGATCGGCATCGAGCAATACGGCGTCAAGGTCTACACCGACATGACCGAAGGCCTCAAAGACGTCGACGTAGTGATCATGCTGCGCCTGCAGCGTGAGCGCATGTCCGGTGGCCTGCTGCCGAGCGAAGGCGAGTTCTACCGCCTGTTCGGCCTGACCACTGCACGCCTGGCCGGGGCCAAGCCTGATTGCATCGTCATGCACCCGGGGCCGATCAACCGTGGCGTCGAGATTGAGTCCGCGGTGGCCGATGGCCCGCACTCGGTGATCCTCAACCAGGTGACCTACGGCATTGCCGTGCGCATGGCGGTGTTGTCCATGACCATGAGCGGGCAAACCGCCCAGCGCCAATTCGAACAGGAGAACGCCCAGTGAAGCTCAGCATTCTCGGCGCCCGCGTAATAGATCCGACCAGCCAGCTGGATCAAGTGACTGACCTGCACCTGGAAGCCGGCAAGATCGTTGCCATCGGTGCAGCGCCAGCCGGTTTCACCCCGACGCAAACCATCGAGGCCAAGGGTCTGGTGGCCGCCCCCGGGCTGGTTGACCTCAACGTTGCCCTGCGCGAGCCGGGCTACAGCCGCAAAGGCACCATCGCCAGCGAGACCCGCGCCGCTGCGGCAGGTGGCGTCACCAGCCTGTGCTGCCCGCCGCACACCAAACCGGTGCTGGACACCTCGGCCGTCGCCGAACTGATCCTGGACCGCGCCCGTGAAGCCGGCAACTGCAAGGTGTTCCCGATCGGTGCGTTGAGCAAAGGCCTGGACGGCGAGCAACTGGCCGAGCTGATCGCCCTGCGCGACGCGGGCTGCGTGGCATTTGGCAACGGCCTCAACAGCTTCACCAACACCCGCACCCTGTGCCGGGCGCTGGAGTATGCGGCCACGTTCGACCTGACTGTGATCTTCCACTCCCAGGACCGTGATCTGGCCGAGGGCGGTATCGCTCACGACGGCGCGATGGCAGCGTTCCGAGGTTTGCCGGGCATCCCGGAAACCGCCGAAACCGTAGCCCTGGCCCGTGACCTGCTGCTGGTTGAGCAAAGCGGCGTGCGCGCGCACTTCAGCCAGCTGACCAGCGCCCGTGGCGTGGCCCTGATCGCCCAGGCCCAGGCTCGCGGCCTGAAAGTCACTGCCGATGTAGCGTTGTATCAGTTGATCCTGACTGACGAAGCGCTGGTGGATTTCTCCAGCGTTTACCATGTGCAGCCGCCACTGCGCACCCGCGCCGACCGTGACGGCCTGCGTGAGGCCGTGAAGTCGGGTGTGGTGCAAGCCATCTCCAGCCATCACCAGCCCCACGAGCGTGACGCCAAGCTCGCCCCGTTCGGCGCGACCGAGCCGGGCATGAGCAGCGTTGAAGTGCTGCTGCCGCTGGCAATGACCCTGGTAGAAGACGGCTTGCTCGACTTGCCGACGCTGCTCAGCCGCCTGAGCGCTGGCCCGGCTGACGCCCTGCGCCTGCCAGCCGGCAAGCTGGCGGTGGGTTCGGCAGCAGACCTGGTGCTGTTTGACCCGGCGGCCTCGACCCTGGTTGGTGAGAAATGGCATTCCAAAGGCGACAACTGCCCGTTCCTCGGCCATTGCCTGCCGGGTGCCGTGCGTTACACGCTGGTGGATGGGCGGATCAGCTACGAAGGCTAAGCGCGGCCCTCCCCCCAACCCTCTCCCGAAGGGAGAGGGAGCTGATTGGATGCGTTGCGCAGATCTGCTTTTGCCTTTAGTCCCCTCTCCCTCCGGGAGAGGGTTAGGGTGAGGGGCTTTTGATCTTTACCGGCGCTCTGCGTTCTTGATCGAGATCTGCTCGTTCAAGGTCCAGAAGTCATACAGGATACCGATCAGGAACAAACCACCGGTAAACAGGTAGATGATCCCCGTGATCCATTTGCCCATGTACATGCGATGTACACCAAACACCCCCAGAAACGTCAGCAGAATCCATGACACGCTGTAGTCAGTGTCACCTGCGGTAAACCGCAAGTCGGCTTCACGGTCCATGCTCGGGATCAGGAACAAGTCGATCAGCCAGCCAATACCCAGCAAGCCCAAGGTGAAAAACCAGATCGTCCCGGTCATTGGCTTGCCGTAATAGAAGCGGTGCGCACCCAGGAAACCAAAAATCCACAGCAAATAGCCCAGCACTTTGCTGTGAGTATCGCGCTGTACATCGTCTCGATAGCCGCTCATAAATGCCCTCTTTGCTGCTGATAGAAAAATATTGTGAAGTTTTTTGTGACTTTTTTACTGTCGTGCAAAAGGTAAAAGTGTCTTACAAGAATTGGCGCAAAGCCTTGTACTACCTGACCTGCACCCTCGCCATGCGACAATTTGCCATCACCTTTGCGGAAATTGACCCCACAGTCCACCTGACAAATGGCCTGAGAAAGGACAAAAAAGCTGTTATAAAGTTTCGCGTTTATAACCATTGAGCCCTGCCGAATGCGTCCTATATTCAAGACATGGCTAACCATTTGCCTATTATTGCCACTGGCCGCCCACGCCACCAATCGTGAGCAACATCTTCCTTCGGGCTTCACCGGCTACACCGCAAAGTCATCTGCGGCTGCACCCTATGTTGCCTCTACCAGCAAGACCGTAGCACGTCCTGCCACCAGTAAAGCCCACCGCAAGGCCCCGGGCAAAATGGCAGCGGCGTCCCTGGCCGCCGCCAACAAGCAGAGCAGTACGGTCCTGAGCCGCGCTGTAAACGTGTTGGGCACCCCTTATCGTTGGGGCGGCAGCAGCCCAAGTAAAGGGTTCGACTGCAGCGGGCTGGTCAAATACGCCTTTAATGACGTAGCCGCCGTTGATTTGCCGCGCACTTCCAGCGAAATGGCCAGTGGTCATGGGCAAAAAGTCGAGCGCAAGGATTTGAAACCCGGCGACCTGCTGTTTTTCAACATCAAGAGCCGCAAGGTCAACCACGTTGCCATTTACCTGGGCAACGACCGCTTTATCCACGCCCCGCGACGCGGCAAGTCGGTGACTATCGACACGCTGCAAAAGCCGTACTGGCAGAGCCACTATGTGGTCGCCAAACGTGTGCTGCCTAAAGAGAAGTCCACGCTGCAGGTTGTGCAACGCTAAAAACGCTTTTGCTTTTGATTCTGTGGGAGCACCGCCGCTCCCACAGCGTTATCGCTGCCAACTCCCGGCCTCTGCGCTTCAATCTTCGCTCCCTCCCCCGGCGACAGGCCGGCGATATCCATCCCCCCTGCCAATTCCAGTAGAATGCCGCTGACTTTCACAACGGCGGGCTTAAACGAATGTCCACGATAGCAGGCAACATTGCCCAGGTTGAGGCGCGCATCCGTGCCGCTGCACTGGCTGTTCACCGTGATGTAACCAGCATTCATCTACTCGCGGTCAGCAAGACCAAGCCTGCCGCCGCGCTGCGTGAGGCCCATGCCGCCGGGGTTCGCGACTTTGGCGAGAACTACCTGCAGGAAGCCCGCGCCAAACAGATCGAATTGGCCGACCTGCCCTTGTGTTGGCACTTCATCGGCCCCATTCAATCGAACAAGACGCGTGATATCGCCGAGCATTTTGCGTGGGTGCATTCCGTCGACCGGCTCAAGATTGCCCAGCGTTTGTCTGAACAACGCCCGGCCGACTTGCCACCGCTCAATATCTGCATCCAGGTCAATGTCAGCGGTGAAGCCAGCAAATCGGGCTGTACCCCGGCAGACTTGCCTGCGCTGGCGGCCGCCATCAGCGCCCTGCCACGCTTGAAGCTGCGCGGCTTGATGGCGATTCCGGAGCCCACTGAGGACCGCGCCGAGCAGGATGCTGCTTTTGCGCAGGTGCGCTCGCTGCAAGAGCGCCTGAACATGGGCCTCGACACGCTTTCAATGGGCATGAGCCACGACCTTGAGTCGGCGATTACCCAAGGCGCCACCTGGGTGCGCATCGGCACTGCATTATTTGGTGCCCGCGACTACGGCCAGGCCTGAAAGGGCCTATCTCATTTTTTATAAGGATCGGTTATGAGCAAAACGCGTATTGCCTTTATCGGCGCCGGCAACATGGCTTCCAGCCTGATCGGCGGCCTGTTGGCCAAAGGTCTGGATGCAGCACAGATCCGCGCCAGCGATCCGGGTGCCGAGACGCGGGCCAAAGTGGCCGCCGAGCATGGCATCGAACTGTTTGCCGATAACGCGCAAGCCATCCAGGACGCCGACGTGATTGTCATTGCGGTCAAGCCACAGGCCATGAAAGCCGTGTGCCAGGACCTGCGCCCGCATCTGCAGCCCCATCAATTGCTGGTCTCGATTGCTGCCGGCATTACCTGCGCCAGCCTGCTCAACTGGCTGGGCAGCCAGCCGCTGGTGCGCTGCATGCCCAACACCCCGGCCCTGCTGGGCAAGGGTGTGAGCGGCCTGTTCGCCACTGCCGACGTCACCGCCGAGCAACGCCAGCAGGCGGAGCAACTGCTCAGTGCCGTGGGCATTGTGGTGTGGGTGGACAGTGAAGCGCAGATCGATGCCGTGACGGCCGTGTCCGGCAGCGGCCCCGCGTACTTTTTCCTGCTGATCGAAGCCATGACCGACGCCGGCGTCAAACTCGGCCTGCCGCGTGACGTGGCCAAGCAACTGGCCGAGCAGACCGCGCTGGGCGCCGCACACATGGCCGTGGCCAGCGATGTCGACGCCGCCGAACTGCGCCGCCGCGTGACCTCGCCAGCGGGCACCACTGAAGCTGCGATCAAATCATTCCAGGCCGACGGCTTTGCCGCCTCGGTCGAAAAAGCATTGAGTGCCGCCGCGCACCGCTCGGCCGAAATGGCCGAACAACTGGGTCAATAAAGGAGCACATGATGTCCGGACTTAATGGCGCAGCCATTTTCGTGATTCAAACCCTGGGTAGCCTCTACCTGCTGATCGTACTGCTGCGGTTTATCCTGCAGCTGGTGCGGGCCAACTTCTACAACCCGCTGTGCCAGTTCATCGTCAAGGCCACCCAGCCGCTGCTCAAGCCGCTGCGCCGGGTCATCCCGAGCGTGTTCGGCCTGGACATGTCGTCGCTGGTGCTGGCGATTCTGGTGCAGATGGTGATCTTCGCCGTGGTCCTGACACTCAGCTACATGTCCTTCAACATTCTGGGCCTGCTGCTGTGGGCGATCATTGGCGTGACTGCGCTGTTTTTGAAAGTGTTCTTCTTCGCCATGATCATCAGCGTGATCCTGTCGTGGGTAGCACCGGGCAGCGTCAGCCCTGGCGCTGAACTGGTCAACCAGATCACCGAACCGGCCCTGGCACCGTTCCGCCGCTTCCTGCCAAGCATGGGCGGCCTGGATATCTCGCCGATCCTGGCGTTCATGGTGATCCAGCTGATCCAGAGTTTCGTGATCCCGCCATTGGCCATGTATGTCGGCATGCCGGTTATCTTGTTCGGCCTGATCTGATGAGCTACTTCCGGTGGGACGGCGAGGATCTGATTCTCGACTGTCACCTGCAACCCAAGGCCAGCAGCGACGAGTTTGCCGGCCTGCACGGTGACCGTCTGAAAATCCGCCTCACCGCCCCGCCGGTAGAAGGCAAGGCCAACGCCCACCTGATGGCCTTCCTGGCCAAGGCGTTCGGCATTGCCAAAAGCCAGGTGAGCCTGATCAGCGGCGAACTCAACCGGCAGAAGCGCGTGCGTTTGCATGCGCCGAAAAAACTGCCGGATTTGCCGGGTTTGGTCCGACCCTGAACCTGTGGGAGCGGGCTTGCCCGCGATCCTGGCACCGCGGTCTGTCGACAAACAGCGGTGATGCAATCGCGAGCAAGCCCGCTCCCACCGAGTTTGGCTACAGGTCATAAAATCAGCCCAGACCATTGCTTGCTGCTGCGCCCCCCGCTCATTAGACTTACGCCTCATTTAAATGAGAGCAGGGTCGATGCCAGCTGCCTTTCCCCCCGATTCCGTTGGTCTGGTCGTGCCGCAAACAGCGCACTTCAACGAGCCCCTGGCGCTAGCCTGCGGCCGCTCACTGCCTGCCTATGAACTGATTTACGAAACCTACGGCCAGCTCAATGCCACGGCCAGCAATGCCGTGCTCATCTGTCACGCGCTGTCAGGGCATCATCACGCGGCGGGCTACCACAGCGCCGACGATCGCAAGCCCGGTTGGTGGGACAGCTGCATCGGCCCCGGCAAGCCCATCGACACCAACAAGTTTTTCGTCGTCAGCCTCAACAACCTGGGCGGCTGCAACGGTTCTACCGGCCCAAGCAGCCTCAACCCGCAAACCGGCCGCCCGTTTGGCGCCGACTTCCCGGTACTGACCGTTGAAGACTGGGTGCACAGCCAGGCGCGCCTGGCTGACCGCCTGGGGATCAACCAGTGGGCCGCCGTGATCGGTGGCAGCCTGGGCGGCATGCAGGCGTTGCAATGGAGCATCAGCTACCCGGATCGCCTGCGCCATTGTCTGGCGATTGCCTCGGCGCCCAAATTGTCCGCGCAAAATATCGCGTTCAACGAAGTCGCCCGTCAGGCCATCCTCACCGACCCCGAGTTCCACGGTGGTTCGTTCCAGGAAAAAGGCGTGATTCCCAAGCGCGGCCTGATGCTGGCGCGCATGGTCGGGCACATCACCTACCTGTCCGATGACTCGATGGGTGAAAAATTCGGCCGCGGCCTGAAGAACGAAAACCTCAACTATGACTTCCACAGCGTCGAGTTCCAGGTCGAGAGCTACCTGCGCTATCAGGGTGAAGAGTTCTCCGGGCGTTTCGACGCCAACACTTACCTGCTGATGACCAAGGCGCTGGACTACTTCGACCCGGCAGCCAACTTCGATGACGACCTGGCCAAAACCTTTGCCGGGGCCAAGGCGCGCTTCTGCGTGATGTCGTTCACCACCGACTGGCGCTTCTCGCCGGCCCGTTCGCGGGAGCTGGTGGATGCATTGATGGCCGCGAAAAAAGACGTCTGCTACCTGGAAATCGACGCTCCGCAGGGCCATGACGCCTTCCTGATCCCGATCCCGCGTTACCTGCAAGCCTTCAGCAACTACATGAACCGCATAGAACTGTGAGAACGCCATGAGAGCCGACCTGGAAATCATCCAAGACTGGATCCCCGCCGGCAGCCGCGTGCTCGACCTCGGTTGTGGTGATGGCGAACTGCTGAGCTGGCTGCGCGACAACAAGCAAGTCACCGGCTATGGCCTGGAAAACGACCCGGACAACATCGCCGAATGCGTCGCCAAAGGCATCAATGTCATCGAGCAGGACCTGGACAAGGGCCTGGGCAACTTCGCCAGCAACAGTTTCGACATCGTGGTCATGACCCAGGCGCTGCAGGCCGTGCATTACCCCGACCGGATCCTCGACGAAATGTTGCGCGTCGGCCGCCAGTGCATCATCACCTTCCCCAACTTCGGGCACTGGCGCTGCCGCTGGTACCTGGCCAGCAAGGGGCGGATGCCGGTTTCCGAATTTCTGCCGTACACCTGGTACAACACGCCGAACATTCACTTCTGTACTTTCGAAGACTTCGAAGCGCTGTGCCGCGAGCGCGAAGCACAAGTGATCAACCGCCTTGCCGTAGATCAACAACACCGACACGGGTGGGCGAGCAAGATATGGCCTAACCTGTTGGGCGAGATTGGCATTTATCGTGTCAGCAGTCCTGGCCTTCAGGATCATCAAGTCGCGGTCTAAACCGGCAAGTTCAAGGAGAGTGACAATGGGTCGTATTGGATTACTACTGCTTTCGATGTGTTTTGGCATGCAGGCGTTTGCCGCTGACGGCACCTCTGCCCAGCGTCAGCAGACGTTTGGCGACACAACGGTGTATTACAACGCGTTCCCGTCGACTTTCCTGACGCCGGACATCGCGCGTGAATTTGAAGTCACCCGCAGTAAAACCAACGGGGTGCTCAACATCACCCTGAACAAGGGCGGCAAGAACATTGCCGCCAACGTTCAAGGCACGGTGCAGACCGGCGATGCCAAGCCAACGCCGCTGACGTTCCGTCAGGTGGGCAAGAACGGCGAAATCAATTACCTGGCCCAGTTCCCGGTGGCCGGACCGCAAACCTTCACCTTCAAGGTGGATGTGAAGGCTGGCGGCGCAACGTCTGAAACCATCCAATTTTCTCAAATGGTCGCTCCAATCGAATGATGAACCTTACGCAACTGGTACTGGCTAGCCACAACGCCGGCAAACTCAAAGAACTTCAGGCCATGCTCGGCGAGTCGGTGCAGTTGCGCTCGATTGGAGAATTCAGCAGCGTCGAGCCGGAAGAAACCGGCTTGTCGTTTGTTGAGAACGCGATTCTTAAAGCCCGCAATGCGGCACGTCTCTCGGGTTTGCCGGCACTGGCCGACGATTCGGGGCTGGCGGTGGACTTTCTTGGCGGCGCGCCGGGCATCTACTCGGCCCGTTACGCGGACGGCAAAGGTGATGCGGCGAACAACGCCAAACTGCTCGACGCCCTCAAGGACGTGCCTGAAGCCGAGCGCGGCGCGCAGTTTGTCTGCGTGCTTGCACTGGTGCGCCACGCCGACGATCCGCTGCCGATCATCTGCGAGGGCCTGTGGCACGGGCGCATCCTGCCTGCCGCCAGTGGCGAACATGGTTTCGGCTATGACCCGCTGTTCTGGGTACCTGAGCGCAACTGCTCCAGCGCCGAACTGAGCCCCACTGAGAAAAACCAGCTAAGCCATCGTGCTCGCGCCATGGTTCTGCTGCGTCAGCGTTTGGGCCTGAAATGACCCACGACACACCTCCACAGCCGCTCTATCTGGGCGCGGCTGGCTTTACCCAGCAGGCGCCGCGTGCGCCGCTGAGCCAATTGCCACCCCTGTCGCTGTATATCCATATTCCGTGGTGCGTGCGCAAATGCCCGTATTGCGACTTCAACTCCCACACCGCCAGCCCGGTGCTGCCCGAAGAAGAATACGTCGACGCACTGTTGGCCGATCTCGATCAGGACCTGCACGCGGTTTATGGCCGCGAGCTGAGCTCGATCTTCTTCGGTGGCGGCACGCCAAGCCTGTTCAGCGCGCAGGCTCTGGGGCGCCTGCTCAAGGGCGTTGAGGCGCGCATCCCGTTTGCCAGTGATATCGAAATCACCCTGGAAGCCAACCCGGGCACTTTCGAGCAGGAAAAATTCGTGGCTTACCGCAAGCTGGGGATCAACCGCCTGTCGATCGGTATCCAGAGCTTCCAGCAAGAGAAGTTGCAGGCCCTGGGCCGCATCCACAATGGTGACGAAGCCGTGCGTGCCGCCGGTATGGCGCGCCTGGCGGGCTTTGACAACTTCAACCTGGACCTGATGCACGGCCTGCCCGATCAGTCCCTGGACGACGCCCTGAGCGACCTGCGCCAGGCCATCGCGCTCAAGCCGACCCACCTGTCGTGGTATCAGCTGACACTGGAGCCCAATACGGTGTTCTGGAACCAGCCGCCGGTGCTCCCCGAAGACGACACCCTGTGGGACATTCAGGAAGCCGGCCAGGCGCTGCTCGCCGAACATGGCTACGCCCAGTATGAAGTGTCGGCCTATGCCCAGCCTGGCCGCCCGGCGCGGCATAACCTCAACTACTGGAGCTTTGGCGACTTTATCGGCATTGGCGCTGGCGCCCACGGCAAACTGAGCCATCCTGATGGTCGCATCGTGCGCACCTGGAAAACCCGCCTGCCTAAGGACTACCTGAATCCGGCGAAAAACTTTCAAGCAGGCGAGAAAACTCTTACAGCTGAAGAACTGCCTTTTGAGTTTCTAATGAACGCCTTGCGCCTGACCGACGGCGTTGATTCGGCGCTGTACCCTCAGCGCACCGGGCTGACACTGGACAGCTTGAGCATTGGACGCAAAGCAGCCGAACAAAGTGGCTTATTGCAGGTCGAACCGTCACGCCTGGCGGCAACCGCCCGGGGCCAGCTGTTTCTCAACGACTTGTTGCAGCACTTTTTGATCTAAGGAACTCGAATGGACTTGGTACTTGACCTGCTTGCCAACGTATCGCGCTGGAGCCGCAGCCATCTCTCGGAGATTGCCCTGGCGTTGATTGGCTGTGTGCTGGTGCTGTTTGGTGCCGACTTCAAGGGCTGGGTCGAGCAGCGTCTGGGCAGTATTGCCGGGGCTTTGCGCGTGCCATTGATGGCATTGCTGTGCCTGATCGGCAGCGGTGCGGCCCTGATCTACGCCACGCCGTGGGTGGAACGCGGGCTGAGCCAGTTCAACAACTACAGCCTGGCGCCAGTGTTGTTGGTGGTGCTGGTGTTGATCGGGGTTGTGGCGGATCGGCGCTGAGGAACACCCAGGATATCTTGTGGGAGCGGGCTTGCTCGCGATACAGGCAACGCGGTGCAGCTGATTCACCGCTGTGATGCCATCGCGAGCAAGCCCGCTCCCACAGATACCGTACGAACTTCACCGACCCCAAAGCAGGGTGAGATCGGTGATTGAAAAACCGCTTAAGCCAGTTTTTCGAACTTCAAATCCCACACGCCGTGCCCAAGACGTTCGCCGCGGCGTTCGAACTTGGTCACCGGGCGCTCAGGCGGTCGTGGCACGCACTTGCCGTCTTCAGCCAGGTTGCGATACCCCGGTGCGACGTTCATCACTTCCAGCATGTATTCGGCATAGGGTTCCCAGTCGGTCGCCATGTGCAGCACGCCGCCAACCTTGAGCTTGGAGCGCACCAGTTCCGCGAAGGACGCTTGCACGATCCGGCGCTTGTGGTGACGGCTCTTGTGCCAAGGATCCGGGAAGAACAGCAGCAGGCGATCAAGACTGTTATCCGCCACGCAACGGGTCAGGACTTCGATCGCATCGCAATCGTAAACCCGCAGGTTGGTCAGGCCTTGAGTCAGCACGCCATTGAGCAGTGCACCCACACCCGGGCGGTGAACCTCAACCCCGATAAAGTCCTGTTCAGGCGAAGCCGCGGCCATTTCCAGCAGGGAATGGCCCATGCCAAAACCGATTTCCAGGGTGCGCGGCGCAGAGCGGCCGAACACCTGGTCGAAATCGACCGGCGCGTCAGCCAGCGGCAGCACATACAGCGGCGTGCCTTGATCGAGGCCGCGTTGCTGGCCTTCGGTCATGCGCCCGGCGCGCATCACAAAACTCTTGATGCGACGGTGTTGGCGATCTTCGCCTTCTTCCGGGATTGGGGTGTCTAGTGATTCAGTCATCAGTGGCTCTTACTTGATCAGACCATCCAGCGGCGAAGAGGCGCTGGCATAGAGTTTTTTCGGCATGCGCCCGGCCAGATACGCCAGGCGGCCCGCCACAATGGCGTGTTTCATGGCTTCGGCCATGATGATCGGATGCTGGGCGTTGGCGATGGCCGAGTTCATCAGCACCGCTTCACAGCCCATTTCCATGGCGATGGTCGCGTCGGAGGCAGTGCCCACGCCCGCATCGACCAGCACCGGAATTTTGGCTTCTTCAAGGATGATGCGCAGGTTGTAGGGGTTGCAGATCCCCAGGCCAGTGCCGATCAGGCCGGCCAGCGGCATCACGGCAATACAGCCCATCGCCTCGAGTTCACGCGCAATGATCGGGTCATCACTGGTGTACACCATCACGTCGAAACCGTCTTTGACCAGAATCTCGGCGGCCTTGAGGGTTTCAATCACATTGGGGAACAGGGTTTTCTGATCGGCCAGCACTTCCAGCTTGACCAGCTTGTGGCCGTCGAGCAATTCACGGGCCAGGCGGCAGGTGCGCACGGCTTCGACTGCATCGTAGCAACCGGCGGTGTTCGGCAGGATGGTGTAGCGATCCGGCGGCAGCACGTCGAGCAGGTTAGGCTCGCCAGGATTCTGACCGATGTTGGTGCGACGCACGGCAACGGTGACGATCTCGGCACCCGAGGCTTCGATGGCCAGGCGGGTTTCTTCAAGGTCACGGTACTTGCCGGTGCCCACCAGCAGGCGCGACTGGTAAGTACGGCCAGCCAGGGTAAAAGGCTTGTCGTTGCGAACGTTGCTCATCGGGAATCCTCTTTGATTATGTGCACTGCGGGGTGAGCGTGACGCGTGTGGCAATACTTAGCCGCCACCGATGGCGTGCACCACTTCGACCTGATCACCTGCTTTGAGTACCGTTTCGGCATGCTGGCTGCGCGGGACAATGTCCAGGTTCAGCTCCACCGCAACCCGACGGCCGGTCAGCTCCTGACGGGCCAAAAGGTCGGCGACGGTCTCGCCGTCCGGTAGTTCAAAGGATTCACCGTTCAACTGAATGAGCATGCGCGACGCTGCCTTCATTTTAAGGGGCCAGCATTCTAGCCCGATCAGTCAGGTCGACCCAAGCCATTCATCTTGTCGGCTCAGCTCAGGCGCCAGGCGGCGAGCCCCAGGCACAACCAGCCGGCCAAAAAGGCCAGGCCGCCAAAGGGGGTGATGATCCCCAGCTTGCTGATGCCGGTCATGGTCAGCAGGTACAGGCTGCCGGAAAACAGCACGATCCCGAGGGTGAAGCAGACACCTGCCCAGGTCACCAGGCGTCCGGGAAGGTGGGTGGCCAGCAGAGCCACGCCAAACAGGGCCAGGGTGTGGACCAGTTGGTAGGTCACGCCTGTATGAAAAATAGCCAGATACTGCTCAGTCAGGCGGCCTTTCAGGCCGTGGGCAGCGAATGCACCCAGAGCAACACCGGTAAAGCCGAAAAAGGCAGCCAGCATCAGGTAAACGCGCAGCATGGGTAACTCCCGTCAGGATCATGGAATGGCGCAGGGTCTGTATAATGGCCCGCTCAACGGGTTCGGCCAAGTCATCCATGCTGCGTATTCTGGTTCATCGCTTTCTCAAGGTCCTGCTCTGGTTCGCAGTGGGCAGCGCATTGCTGGTGCTGGTTTTTCGCTGGGTGCCACCGCCAGGTACGGCGCTGATGGTCGAGCGCAAGGTCGAGTCTTGGCTTGATGGCCAGCCGATTGACCTGCAACGCAGTTGGCGGCCGTGGGATGAAATATCCGACGAACTGAAAGTTGCGGTCATGGCGGGTGAAGATCAGAAATTCCCCGAGCACTGGGGCTTTGACTTCGGCGCAATCAAGGCTGCACTAATCCACAACGAACAGGGCGGTACGTTGCGCGGCGCCAGTACGCTGAGCCAACAGGTGTCGAAGAACCTGTTTTTGTGGTCTGGCCGCAGTTGGCTGCGCAAAGGCCTGGAAGCCTGGTTTACCGGGTTGATTGAGGTGTTGTGGCCCAAGCAGCGAATTCTTGAGGTGTACCTCAATAGTGCGGAGTGGGATGAAGGCGTGTTCGGCGCCGAGGCTGCAGCGCAGCATCACTTTGGCGTGAGCGCGAAAAACCTTTCGCGCCAGCAGGCCAGTTATCTGGCGGCCGTGTTGCCCAGCCCGCTGAACTGGAGTGCCAGCCACCCCAGCACCTATGTCAGCCGCCGCGCCGGCTGGATTCGTCAGCAAATGAACCAGCTGGGTGGCGACAGTTATCTCACCACACTGAACAACTCACGCAAGGCGCCCTGGTCCAGTTAACCTGAAAGCCCCTCACCCCAGCCCTCTCCCTCCGGGAGAGGGCTGGGGTGAGGGCCAGGGATTGACTCAGCAATCCGGCTTGTCCGCTGTATACCGCCGCGCCGGGTTTACCGCCGCGCCAAACTCACGCAATGCCTTGGCGCCAATCAACAGCGGGTAGTTAAAGCTGCTGCGGTCGGTCAAATTGACCTCCACGGTACGCTTGACGTTACCCAGGCACATTTCCAGATCCACCACCGGGCGCTTGGCGCTTTCGGGCGTGTCCCGGTCTTCATCCTCATCGGCGCGGCTTTTGATTTTGCTGATGCGCGCCACCTTGTGTTCATACACTTTGCTGCTTGCGCCTTCGGTGGCCAGCTGGAAGCGCACCCACTCTTCACCGTCACGGGTAAAGGTCTGGATATTTTTGGCCGACAACGACGCGGTCAAGGCACCCGTGTCCATCTTGGCTTTAAGGGTCTCGCCGATTTCCGGCAATTTGATGTACTCGTAACGCCCATAAAGGGTCGGCTCGGCGGCCATCACCGGCAACGCCAATACAGACAGCAACGCAAGAACAGACTTCATGCAGGCATTTCCTTTCAAAGAGTGCAGGTTAGACCACGGCCCCGCAGTAGGTTCACAACGCTTTTTTCTGTGGGAGCGGGCTTGCTCGCGATAGCATCACTGCGGCCATGTCTGATAAACCGGGTTGTCTGCATCGCGAGCAAGCCCGCTCCCACAAAGACGGGTCATTGATTTGGCGTTCTACGCCAGTCTGCTTATCATGACCAGTCCTTAAACGTTCAAGAGTTGCTTATGCGCCGCCTGCTCACCGGCTGTCTGGTCACCCTGTTATTGCTGTGCAACACCCTGATTCTGTTCGGGCCGTTGATGCTGTTTGCCCTGCTCAAACTGGCATCGTCGGGGCGCCTGCGCGATTACAATTCGCGGGCGGTGATGTGGATCGCCGAAACCTGGTCCGAAATCGACAAACGCATTTTTGCCCTGTGCCTGCCCACCCAATGGGACATTCGCGGCGCCGAAGGCCTGAGCCGTGATACCTCGTATCTGGTGATCAGCAATCACCAGTCGTGGGTCGATATCCCCGCCCTGATGCAGGGCCTGAACCGACGTACGCCGTTCTTCAAATTCTTCCTGAAAAAAGAACTGATCTGGGTGCCCTTCCTCGGCCTGGCCTGGTGGGCCCTCGACTACCCGTTCATGAAACGCTATTCCAAGGCCTTTCTGGCCAAACACCCGCAGCTCAAAGGCGAAGACCTGAAGATCACCCGGGCCGCCTGCGAGCTGTTCAAGCGCCAGCCGGTCACTATCGTCAATTACCTCGAAGGCACGCGCTTTACCCCGGCCAAACACGCGCAGCAACACTCACCCTATACCTGGCTGCTCAAGCCCAAGGCAGGCGGCGTGGCGTTTGTGCTGGCGGCGATGGGCGAACAACTGGATGCCGTGCTCGACGTGACCGTGGTGTATCCACAGGCAAAGATTCCGGGCTTCTGGCAGTTGATCAGCGGGCAGGTGCCCAAGGTGATTGTCGACATACAGACCCGCGAACTGGATCCGGCATTGTGGCAGGGGGATTACGAAAACGACCCGGTGTTCCGTGAACAGGTCCAGGGCTGGGTCAACCAGCTCTGGACCCTGAAAGACCAGCGCATCAGCACTTTGCGTGCCGAGCGCGGCTAGCCTTTAAACGCCCCAGGCGCTGCTCAGTTTGCTCAGCAACGAAGTGCTGACGTTCTGGCCTTTGAAGTAGTCCAGCAATACCGGTGCGAACTTGGCAACCATGCCGTCCTGCATGCCCAGCGCAGTAAAGGCGCTGTTGAGCTGGTCGGTGTTGGCCACGTTGCTGACAGCGCTGGTCGCGGTCTCGGAAACGCCATTGGACTTGCCCAGCAGGCCGCCCAACTGGCTCAGTTGGCCCAGGGCACCGGCGCCGGCCAGCTTGTTCA
This sequence comes from Pseudomonas sp. WC2401, assembly GCF_041200115.1. Taxonomy (NCBI): domain Bacteria; kingdom Pseudomonadati; phylum Pseudomonadota; class Gammaproteobacteria; order Pseudomonadales; family Pseudomonadaceae; genus Pseudomonas; species Pseudomonas sp. WC2401. Next base: position 1,010,693 of record NZ_CP165623.1, on the reverse strand, counting down.
CGCCTGGCACTTGCTTGGTCAGTTCGGAGTAGTCGCTGGAGGTCAGCTGGTTTTTCGCCAGGCTCAACATTGCGCCAATACCGCCCGCGGCCTGCTCAGGCTTGACGCCCAGCTCGTTGACCTTGGTCAGCATTTGCACGGCCTGCGCCGACTTGTCCGTGGTTGCGCCATTGCCGTTGCCGCCCTGCACTTGCGCAGCCACGTTGGCCACGTCGCTCAGGCTGAAACCTGCAAACACCGGGCTCGCTGCCACGGTCATCAATGTTGCCAGTGCCACGCCGCTCAACTTTTTCATCGCTTCAACCTCTAGAACCAAAATGCCGCCCGCAATGGGGCGGTAAAACTATGGGTTTGACCCGAAACCCGGGCAGATGTTCCCAAGTGCCACTATCGGATCAAACGGCCCGCAATCTTAATTGAAAACAGGTGCATCCGCTGAGCCCTTGCCTGCGTATACCGGGTAGCGAGGTGCCTCACATGATTGGAACAACCCCACACCCTGAACTACCCTCAACCGACAACTGGTCTGAAGTCCTGGCTTTTTTTGAGGGGAGAACAGCTATTTTAACTGCCAATACCGATTACCTTGAAAAGCTCCTGGCCCAATGTTCATTGGGTAATCGGCGTGCCTTCGAAACCCTCTATCGCAGCGTGGCCCCGCGCTTGTACAGCGTGGCTTTGCGCTGCATGGGGCGCAGCGATCTGGCCGAAGAAGTGGTGCAGGAAAGTTTTGTGCGTATCTGGCACAACGCCTCGCGTTACCAGGCCCATTTGTCGTCACCGCTGACCTGGATGATCACCATCACCCGCAACCAGGCCATCGACCAGTTGCGCAAACACCGCGAATTGCCCTTGAGTGACCTGCAGCAGGACGCCGTGGCCGATGACAGCCCCAGCGCCCTCGACCAACTGGGCAGTGCCCGCGAGGCCCGTGCTCTCAACCAGTGCCTGGAAGGCCTCGAAAGCATGCAGCGCCAGAGCATCACCAGCGCCTATTTTCATGGGCTGAGCGCCAGTGAACTGGCACAGCAATTGGCCGCGCCCCTGGGTTCGGTCAAATCCTGGATTCGCCGGGGCATGGAGCGACTGCGCAGGTGCCTGGAATCATGAACTATCAAACCCCCGAACGGCGCCGTGCGCTGGCCGCCGACTACGCCATCGGCCTGATGCCGCCCACCGCCCGCAAACGCTTCGAGCATCTGCTGCAAGATGATGCGCCGCTGCGCGCCGAACTGGCGCGCTGGAACACCCACCTCAGCCAGTTGACCGAGCCTTTGGTCGAGCAACCCGTGCCCGACCATGTGTGGCAGGCCATCGTGGCGCGCATCGAACCGCAAACCCTGCATGTGCCGGCCAGGCGGCCGTTCTGGAGCTGGGTACGCCTGAGTGCGCTGGCCTGTTCCTTGCTGATTGCCCTGACCGTGGGCCTGCTCTACAACCGCGACAGCGTGCAGTACAAGGCCACCCTGCTCAGCGGCACGGCGCAGCCGGGCCTGAGCATCGAGGCCCACAGCGACTACCTGAAGGTGCGGCCACTGGAACTGGCGGCGGTGGATGGCGGCCGCAGCCTGGAGTTGTGGGCGATACCGGTCGAAGGCAAACCGGTGTCCCTGGGTCTGATCCCCCGCGATGGCGATGGGCGGATAGTGCTAAGCCAAAGCCAGCAGCAATTGATCAGGATTCCGGTGGTGCTGGCGGTCAGCCTTGAACCGCAAGGCGGCTCGCCGACCGGGCAACCGACGGGCCCGGTGCTGTATCAGGGGCCGCTGGCCAGCCTGTAAAAACAATCCACGCACTTGTGGGAGCGGGCTTGCTCGCGATGCAGACAACTCGGTACACCTTAATAACCGAGGTGCTGCAATCGCGGGCAAGCCCGCTCCCACAGGGTTGGTGGTGGTGTTTAGCCCTTGCTGAACATCCGGTGCGGGTCGATCACGAATTTCTTCGGCACACCGGCATCGAACTCGCCATAGCCCCGTGGCGCTTCGTCCAGGCTGATGACTTCTACACCCACAATGTCAGCAATCTTGATCCGGTCCCACATGATCGCCTGCATCAGCTGGCGGTTGTATTTCATCACCGGGGTCTGGCCGGTGTGGAAGCTGTGGGACTTGGCCCAGCCCAACCCGAAGCGGATGCTCAGGCTGCCCTTTTTCGCTGCCGCGTCCACCGCACCCGGGTCTTCGGTCACGTACAAGCCCGGAATGCCGATCTTGCCCGCTACCCGCACCACACCCATCAACGAGTTGAGCACTGTGGCCGGCGCTTCGTGCTTGACCCCGTCATGGCCATGACCACGCGCTTCAAAGCCCACGGCATCCACTGCGCAATCCACTTCAGGCTCGCCCAACAACTCGGCGATCTGTTCGTGCAGCGGCGTGTCCTTGGACAAATCAGCAATCTCAAAACCCTGCGCCTTGGCGTGGGCCAGGCGAATCGGGTTAACGTCGCCGACAATCACCACCGCCGCCCCCAGCAAGCGCGCCGAGGCCGCAGCCGCCAGGCCCACCGGGCCAGCGCCGGCGATATACACCGTGCTGCCCGGGCCAACGCCTGCGGTAACGGCACCGTGATAACCGGTGGGCAGGATGTCGGAGAGGCAGGTCAGGTCGCGGATTTTTTCCATCGTCGCATCACGATTGGGCAGCTTGAGCAGGTTGAAATCGGCATACGGCACCAATACATATTCAGCCTGACCGCCAACCCAGTCGCCCATGTCCACGTAACCATATGCGCCGCCGGGACGGGCCGGGTTGACGGTCAGACACACACCAGTGTTCTGCTCCTTGCAACTGCGGCAGCGGCCGCACGCCACGTTGAACGGCACCGACACCAGGTCGCCGACTTTCAGGTGTTCCACATCGCGCCCGGCCTCGATCACCTCACCGGTGATCTCATGGCCCAGCACCAGCCCGGTTTGCGCCGTGGTGCGGCCACGCACCATATGCTGGTCGGAGCCGCAGATATTGGTCGATACCACCCGCAGGATCACGCCGTGGTGGATGGGCTTGCCCTGGGGGTTCTGCATCTTGGGGAAAGGAATGCTTTGCACTTCGACCTGGCCATTGCCCAGGTACACCACACCGCGATTGTCAGCCATCGTATTCACCCTTGTTGTTATTGGAGGGATTAACTTGCTGCTTGCAGCTTAGAAGGTGGCGCGGGCTCACAGCACCACCGTACGACCTCCATTTAGGAAAACGCGCCGTTCAATGTGATAGCCCACGCCTCGGGCCAGGGTTTGCGCTTCGATATCGCGGCCCTTGGCGATCAGGTCTTCGGGGTAGTGGCTGTGGTCTACCACCTCGACGCCCTGGGCAATGATCGGGCCTTCGTCGAGGTCGTTGTTGATGTAGTGCGCGGTGGCGCCCACCAGCTTGACGCCCTTTTCATAGGCCTGGTGATAAGGCTTGGCGCCCTTGAAACCGGGCAGCAGGGAGTGGTGGATATTGATCGCCTTGCCGTCGAGCTTGCGGCACAGCTCGGGGGACAGCACTTGCATATAGCGGGCGAGGATCACCAGTTCGGCACCGGTGTCTTCGATTACTTGCCAGACTTTGGCCTCCTGCGCAGGCTTGTTAGCCGGGTCGAGGGCGAAGTGGTGGTAGGGGATGCCGTGCCATTGCGCCAGCGGCTCCAGATCGGGGTGATTGGAGACCACGGCCACCACGTCCATCGACAACTGGCCGATACGCTGGCGATAGAGCAGGTCGTTGAGGCAGTGGTCGGCTTTGGACACCATGATCAGTACTTTTGGCCGATGGTGTGGCGGTGTCAGTTCGAAAGTCATGCCGAACGCCTGACCGCGTTCGGCCAGGCCTGCGCGAAATTCGTGCTCATCGAAGCCGTCGGGCTGGCGGAATTCGACGCGGATAAAAAACCGCGCTGAACGCTGGTCGTCGAAGGAATGGTGCTCGGTGACGTAGCAGCGATGTTCGAACAGATAGCGGGTAACCGCGTCCACCGTGCCCAGCAGGCTCGGGCAGTCGGCGGTGAGGATCCAGGTGTCGGGGGCGCGGCTCATGGGGAGTTCCTTGTTGTTTTTTAGGTGAAAAGCAAAGAGCCCCTCACCCTAACCCTCTCCCGGAGGGAGAGGGAACTGACAGCCCGCGCATTCAAGAACACCGACAATCAGCCCCCTCTCCCCCCGGGAGAGGGTTGGGGTGAGGGCAGGCAGCAACTCAGGCCTCGACGCTCAACCCGTATTCCGCCGCCGCATCCTGCAACCATAACCACCAGTAATCCGAAAAGCTGCGGCGGATCAGCAGTTCCCAGGTGTCTTCAGCCGTGTGGCGGATCACCAGTTGCGACTTGGCGAACACCGTGCCCACGGCCTTGCCCACCGGGAAGTTGTCCGGGTGTACGTCATAGCTGGTGGACTTCATCAGTACCTCGCGCACCTTCGGCCCGCTCAGTTCCAGCAGTTGTTGCCCGCCACTGACATTGACCACCGAAATATGCAGCCCCGCCAGCGCTGCCCGCAGTGCTTGTTCCACGGCAAACTCCTGGCCGCCGGGCACAATCAGCAGCCATTCATCGGGGCCCATCCATTGCAGCGAGGTATCAGCGTTGGCCACCAGGCTCAGGGCCACGGGCAGTTCCAGGCCCAGGGCCTTGTGCACGCCTTCGGCAAAGACCGGATCCTTGCCGTCGCCGCGCAGGGTCAGGTGGCCCAGCAGTTTTTTCTCGCGCACGGTCACGCCGGGGTTTTTGCGGCCCTTGCCAATCAGGCCGGCGAGGTTGGCATGGTGCAGCGATGACTCGGCTTTGGCGCCCGAACCCGGGCGCTGTTGGTATACGTTGGCTGTGGTCATGAGATCACCCATTCAAATATTCTGCCGGTCGCCTTTCGGGTCGAAGAACACCGAAGACACAATTTCCGCTTCGATCACGCTGCCATCCGCCTGGGGCGAAAACACCCGCTCGCCGATGCGCTTCAAGCCGCCCTTGACCACGCCCATTGCAAACGAATACCCCAGCGAGTTGTGCGCATAGCTGGAGGTCACATGGCCGACCATCGTCATCGGGATCGCCTGTTTGGCGTCGAACACCAGTTGCGCCCCTTCGGGCAGCCATTGGGTCGGGTTAACGGGCTTGAGCCCCACCAGTTGCTTGCGCTGTTCACGCAGGCAGTCTTCACGGTTCATGCCGCGCCAGCCGATCCACGAGAACGGTTTGGTGCGGCCCACGCACCAGCCCATGTTCAAGTCGTCGGGGGTCATGGAGCCGTCGGTGTCCTGGCCCACAATGATGAAACCCTTCTCGGCTCGCAACACGTGCATGGTCTCGGTACCGTAGGGCGTGAGGTTGTACTGCTTGCCCGCTTCGACGATTTTTTCCAGCACGCCCATCGCGTAATCGGCCTGGATATTGACCTCATACGACAGCTCGCCGGTAAACGAGATACGGAACACCCGCGCCGGCACGCCCGCCACCAGGCCTTCTTTCCAGGTCATGAACGGGAACGCATCGCGGTCCAGGTCGATATCCGTCACTTCGCTCAGCAACTTGCGGCTATTGGGGCCGGACAAGGTCAGGGTCGCGTAGTGGTCGGTGACCGAAGTGAAGTACACCTTCAGCTCTGGCCATTCGGTCTGCTGGTAAATTTCCAGCCATTGCAACACGCGGGCCGCACCGCCGGTGGTGGTAGTCATGACGAAATGGTTGTCGGCCAGGCAGGCCGTCACGCCGTCGTCGAAGACCATGCCGTCTTCCTTGCACATCAGGCCGTAGCGGGCCTTGCCCACGTCGAGCTTGGTCCAGGCGTTGGTGTAGATGCGGTTGAGAAACTCCCGCGCATCCGGGCCCTGGATGTCGATCTTGCCCAGGGTCGAGGCATCGAGGATGCCGACGCTGTCGCGCACCGCCTTGCACTCGCGCTTGACCGCCGCATGCATATCTTCGCCGTTACGCGGGAAGTACCAAGGGCGTTTCCACTGGCCGACATCTTCAAATTCAGCACCCTGCTTCACATGCCAGGCTTGCAGCGCGGTGTAGCGCACCGGCTCGAAGATATGCCCGCAATGCCGACCCGCCACCGCACCGAACGTCACCGGCGTGTAGTTGGGACGGAACATGGTGGTGCCCATCTGCGGGATGGTCACGTTCAGCGAGCGTGCAGCGATGGCCAGGCCGTTGACGTTGCCCAGCTTGCCCTGGTCGGTGCCGAAGCCCAGCGCGGTGTAGCGCTTGACGTGCTCCACCGACTCGAAGCCTTCGCGGGTTGCCAGTTCGATGGCCGCTGCAGTGACGTCGTTTTGCAGGTCGACAAATTGCTTGGGCGCCCGCGCCGTACCTTTTTCATGGGGCACATGGAACAGCGCCAGGGTGGGTTCCTGCAACTGGTTCAGGGCTTTGGGCAACACGCCTTCCACCGCCTTGAAACCCGCTTCACTGGCTGCACGCACGCCGCCTTCAAAGCCATCGGCCAGGCTGTCGCCCAGCGGATAAACGCCGTTGATGCCGCCTACGCATACACGCTTTTGCGGGGCTTCGCCGGGGACGAAACCGAGAATGTCTTCGCGCCAGGTCGGCTTGCCGCCCAGGTGCGAGGCCAGATGCACCACCGGGCTGTAGCCGCCCGAGGTGGCCAGCAGGTCGCAGTCCAGCCATTCACCGGGGCTGGCGACGCTCAGCGCCTTGACGTCAATTGCCGCCACCCGGGCGCCGGTTACATGTTTGCTGCCACGGGCTTCGATCACCGCGCTGGCAGTGAGGATGCGAATGCCCTTGGCCCGCGCTTCTTCGACCAGCGCACCCCGCGGGTTGCTGCGCGCATCGGCCACGGCGACCACTTGCTGGCCTGCATCAAGCCAGTCCAGGGCCACGCGGTAGGCGTGGTCGTTGTTGGTGCTGAGCACCAGCTTTCTGCCCGGCGCCACGCCATAGCGGCGCACATAGGTGGACACCGCACCGGCGAGCATATTGCCCGGTACGTCGTTGTTGCCATACACCAACGGCCGCTCGCAGGCACCGGTGGCCAGCACCACGCGCTTGGCGCGTACCCGGTGGATGCGCTGGCGCACTTGACCGATCGGGGCACGGTCGCCCAGGTGGTCGGTGAGGCGTTCGTGAATGGTCAGGAAGTTGTGGTCGTGATAGCCGTTCACCGTCGCCCGGGGCAACAGGATTACGTCCGGCAGTGACTTGAGTTCAGCGATAACCTTGGCCACCCATTCCATCGCCGGTTTGCCGTCCAGGCTTTCGCGGCTGTCGAGCAGGCTGCCGCCGAACTCTTCCTGTTCGTCGGCGATGATCACCCGTGCACCGCTGCGGCCCGCAGCCAATGCTGCTGCCAACCCCGCAGGGCCAGCGCCGACGATCAGCACGTCACAGTGGTGGTTCATATAGTCGTAGGTATCAGGATCGTTCTGGGTCGGCGAACGCCCAAGACCTGCCGCCTTACGGATGTACTTCTCGTAGGTCATCCAGAACGACTGCGGGTACATAAAAGTTTTGTAGTAAAAACCCGGCGGCATCAGCTTGCCGCCGACCTTGCCGAGGATGCCCATCACGTCGTTATTGACGTTGGGCCAGCCGTTAGTGCTGGTGGCGACCAGGCCTTGGTACAGCGCCTGTTGCGTGGCGCGCACGTTGGGAATTTGCGTGGCTTCGGTGGCGCCGATCTGCAGCACTGCGTTGGGTTCTTCGGCACCGGCGGCATAGATGCCCCGGGGCCGGGAATATTTGAAACTGCGGCCGATCACGTCAACGCCGTTGGCCAGCAAGGCGGCCGCCAGGCTGTCGCCTTCGTAGCCTTTATATTGCTGACCGTTGAAGGTGAAGCTCAGCACTTTGGTGCGGTCTACGCGGCCGCCGTTGGGCAGGCGATGGGTCTGGCTCATACTTTTTCTCCCAGCTCGCGGGTGGCCGTGGCGGCCGCTGGCGCCGCCTGTTCAGTGAACTGCGGCTTGCTACCGATCAGGTAGGTTTCGAGAATTTCGTACGTCACGGTGTTGCGCGTGGCATTGAAAAACTGCCGGCAACCGGCGACGTGGTTCCACAGTTCGTGGTGCAGGCCGCGGGGGTTGTCGCGAAAGAACAGGTAGTCGCCCCACTCGGCGTCGGTGCAACTGCCAGGGTCAAGCGGGCGCGGGATATGCGCCTGGCCGCTGGCGTGGAATTCCTCTTCGGAGCGAAGCTCGCCGCAATGGGGACAGAAGATATGCAACATGGGTATTTCTCCTGTTAGTGGGCGACAGCGGCTGCGCCGTGTTCGTCGATCAGGGCACCGGTGTGAAACCGGTCAATGGAAAACGGCGCGGCCAGCGGGTGCATTTCGCCCTTGGCCAGGCTGGCGGCAAACACGTTGCCCGAACCCGGGGTGGCCTTGAAGCCGCCGGTACCCCAGCCGCAGTTGAAGAACAGGTTCGGCACCGGGGTTTTCGAGATGATCGGGCAGGCATCGGGCGTGGTATCGACGATGCCGCCCCACTGACGGTTCATGCGCACGCGGGACAGCACCGGGAACATCTCCACAATCGCCTGAATGGTGTGCTCGATCACCGGGTACGAGCCGCGCTGGCCGTAGCCGACCCAGCCGTCGATCCCGGCACCGATCACCAGGTCGCCCTTGTCGGACTGGCTGATATAGCCGTGAACGGCGTTGGACATGATCACGCTGTCGATAATCGGCTTGATCGGCTCGGACACCAGCGCTTGCAGCGGGTGCGATTCGATGGGCAGGCGAAAGCCCGCCTGGCGGGCCATATGCCCCGAGTTGCCAGCCGTGACCACACCGACGCGTTTGGCGCCGATAAAGCCCTTGCTGGTTTCGACGCCGATGCACACGCCGTTTTCCTTGCGAAAGCCGAGCACTTCGGTTTGCTGGATCAAGTCCACGCCCAGGGCATCGGCGGCGCGGGCAAAGCCCCAGGCCACGGCATCGTGGCGGGCCACGCCGCCACGCCGTTGTACGGTGGCGCCGATGATCGGGTAACGGGTGTTTTTCGAGCAGTCGAGGTACGGGATTTCATCCGCCACCTGCTTGCCGTGGAGCAGTTCGCCGTCTACGCCGTTGAGGCGGTTGGCGCTTACCCGGCGTTCGGAGTCGCGCATGTCCTGCAGGGTATGGCACAGGTTGTAGACGCCGCGCTGGGAGAACATGACGTTGTAGTTCAAGTCCTGGGACAGACCCTCCCACAGTTTCATGGCGTGTTCATACAGGTGCGCCGACTCGTCCCACAGGTAGTTGGAGCGCACGATGGTGGTGTTGCGCGCTGTGTTGCCGCCGCCCAGCCAGCCCTTCTCGACCACGGCCACGTTGGTGATGCCGTGTTCCTTGGCCAGGTAGTAAGCGGTCGCCAGCCCGTGGCCGCCACCGCCGACGATAACCACGTCATAGACCTTTTTCGGGGTCGGTGTGCGCCACATCTTCTGCCAGTTTTCGTGGTGGCTGAGGGAGTGCTTGAAGAGGCCGAAGCCTGAATACCGTTGCATAGGATCTACTCCAAAAACGCGCTCAGCGATAAACCGGGAAGTCTTGGCACAGCGAAGTCACCTGGCGGGCCACATCGGCCTCGATATCGGCATCGCCGAGGTGATCGAGGATGTCGCAGATCCAGCCCGCCAGCTCCGTGCATTGCGCCACCTTGAAACCGCGGGTGGTCACTGCCGGAGTGCCGATGCGCAGGCCCGAGGTGACAAAGGGTGATTGCGGGTCGTTGGGTACCGCATTTTTATTGACCGTGATATGGGCGCGGCCCAGGGCCGCGTCGGCGTCCTTGCCGGTCAGGCCCTGACGGATCAGGCTGAGCAGGAACAGGTGGTTGTCAGTACCGCCCGAGACCACGTCATAGCCGCGCTTGATAAACACCTCGGCCATGGCCTGGGCGTTATCGATGACCTGTTTTTGATAGGTCTTGAAGCCCGGCTCCAGTGCTTCCTTGAAGCACACGGCCTTGGCAGCAATTACATGCATCAACGGCCCGCCCTGGCCGCCGGGGAACACCGCCGAGTTGAGTTTTTTCTCCAGCGCTTCGTTGGCCCTGGCCAGGATCAGCCCACCACGGGGGCCGCGCAGGGTTTTGTGGGTGGTGGTGGTCACCACGTCGGCATACGGCAGCGGGTTGGGGTACAGCCCGGCCGCCACCAGCCCGGCAACGTGGGCCATATCCACAAACAGATATGCACCGACCTTGTCCGCAATCTGACGAAAGCGTGGGAAATCGAGGAATTTGGAGTAGGCCGAGAATCCGGCAATGATCATTTTTGGTTGATGTTCAACAGCCAGACGCTCGACTTCGTCGTAGTCGATCAAGCCGGTGCTGGTGTCGATACCGTACTGCACGGCGTTGTAGAGTTTGCCCGAGAAGCTGACGCTGGCGCCGTGGGTCAGGTGGCCGCCGTGGGCCAGGCTCATGCCCAGCACGGTATCGCCAGCATTGAGCAACGCCAGGTACACCGCTGCGTTGGCCGAGCTGCCCGAATGCGGCTGCACGTTGGCGTAATCGGCGCCGAACAATTGCTTGGCGCGGTCGATGGCCAGCTGTTCGACTTTATCCACATGCTCGCAGCCGCCGTAGTAGCGCTTGCCCGGGTAGCCTTCGGCGTACTTGTTGGTCAGGCCGCTGCCCTGGGCTTGCATCACGCGCTGGCTGGTGTAGTTCTCGGAGGCGATCAACTCAATGTGATCTTCCTGGCGCTGGTCTTCGGCGTTCATGGCCGCCAACAAGGCGTCGTCGTAACCCTGGATCTGATCCTGCTTGCTGAACATTGCGTTCTCCCAGCGCCAGCGCGCCTTTTGGTCTCGGTGGGGCTGATGCCCTTTGAGCCAGATGGTAGAGCTGGCGCAGGCAGACCAAATGCCCATGGACGCCACGCAATGGTGCGTTTACGACATGGTTTCCCATAACCCTGTGGGAGCGGGCTTGCTCGCGATACTGGCTGCGAGGTTTGCCTGGCGAAACCGGGCGATGCCATCGCGGGCAAGCCCGCTCCCACATTTTGTTATGGGGCTTTGGGCTATTCTTTTGTAAGGTATTTCCGCACTTCACGTCGTGCCTGTGCACCTGCCTGAATGTTGGATAAAGTGCACCCACACAATTGGACCATGGAACCGGGAAATGACTGATAAGAGCCAACAATTCGCCAGCGACAACTACTCCGGTATCTGCCCTGAAGTCTGGTCCGCCATGGAAAAGGCCAACCACGGCCACCAGCGCTCATACGGTGACGATGAGTGGACGCTGCGCGCCTCCAACGACTTTCGCAAACTGTTCGAAACCGACTGCGAAGTGTATTTCGCCTTCAACGGTACGGCGGCTAACTCCCTGGCGTTGTCGTCCCTGTGCCAGAGCTTTCACAGCGTGATCTGCTCCGAAACCGCCCACGTCGAAACCGACGAATGCGGCGCCCCGGAGTTCTTTTCCAACGGTTCCAAACTGCTGATCGCGCGCACTGAAAACGGCAAGATCACCCCCGAGTCGATCCGCGAAATCGCCCTCAAGCGCAAGGACATCCACTATCCAAAACCGCGGGTGGTCACCATCACCCAGGCCACCGAAGTCGGCAGCGTGTACCGCCCCGAAGAAATCCGCGCCATCAGCGACACCTGCAAGGAGTTGGGCCTGCTGCTGCACATGGACGGCGCCCGCTTCTCCAATGCCTGCGCCTTCCTGGGCTGCACCCCGGCAGAGCTGAGCTGGAAAGCCGGTGTGGATGTGCTGTGTTTTGGCGGCACCAAAAACGGCATGGCGGTGGGCGAGGCGATCCTGTTTTTCGACCATGCCTTGTCAGTGGATTTTGACTACCGCTGCAAGCAGGCCGGGCAACTGGCCTCGAAAATGCGCTTTCTATCGGCGCCGTGGGTGGGCCTGCTGGAAAACGACGCCTGGCTCAAACACTCGCGCCACGCCAACCACTGCGCGCAGTTGCTGAGCCAGTTGGTGAGTGACATTCCGGGGGTCGAGCTGATGTTTCCGGTGGAGGCCAATGGCGTGTTCCTGCAACTGTCGGAACCGGCCGTGGCTGCATTGACCGCCAGGGGCTGGCGCTTCTACACCTTTATCGGCAAGGGCGGCGCACGCTTCATGTGCTCGTGGGACACCGAAGAAGCCCGAGTGCGGGAACTGGCGGCGGATATTCGGGAAGTGATGTCAGCTTAATTAAACGCACCCGCAATACTGTGGGAGCGAGCTTGCTCGCGAAGGCATCAGCGCAGTCGTTGAGACACACCGCGTTGCCTTAATCGCGAGCAAGCCCGCTCCCACAGGGGATGATTGATGGGCGAAGCGTCAGGATTGCCCTAACGTTCGTTCAATCACATCGACCGTGGCGCTGACTTGCTCTTGATAACGGTCGAGTTCCTGTTTGTGGCTCAGTTGCAACTCAATCTGTTGTGAACACAGATTCAGTGCTGCCAGCACCAGCAGTTTGTCCCCGATCAGGCTCGGGTACTTTCTTTTCGTTTCGGCCAGGGCGGCTTTCAACATGACCGTAGCCGCCATCAGGGTCTTTTGCTCCCCCTCCGGCGCCTTGATCGTGTAGTCGTTACCCAGAATCGAGACGACATTTACTCCGTCTCTGTCAAGGCTCATGCGCTGACAGGGCTCGCGCGCTCAACCAGTGCCTGGATGCGGGCGGCGGTCGCGCCTTGCTTTTCTTCCTGTTCCATCAGGGTTAGTTGCAGGCTTTCGTTTTCGTCACGGGCCTGGGCCAGTTCGGTGTTCAGTTGCTCGTTGGCGTCCAGCAGTTCCTGTTTTTGCTGTACCAGGTCGCTGACCAGTTGTTCCAGTTTGCTAAGGGATGACTCAATCATGGTGGTGTTCTCAAGCAGTTTCGAAGGGCGCGTACGATAAAGAAAAGTCACCGGCTAAGCTAGCGGCAACCGGCCTTATCAGACCCCTAATGACTCTGCTTTAGAGCCTTTGTTCCCGGTCTCGCCTTTCAAACAGCAAAAGCCCCCCACCCTGACCCTATCCCGAAGGGAGAGGGGACTGACCGCGCGCGCCTTCAAGACCACTGACAATTAGCTCCCTCTCCCTCAGGGAGAGGGTTGGGGTGAGGGTAAAAACCTCAAAACTCAATGCGCACATCGCCTTTGGGCACGCTGCAACACGACAGGATGTAGCCCTCGGCGACGTCTTCATCGGTGATGCCGCCGTTGTGCTCCATCTCCACCTCGCCGCCCAGTTTCAGCACCTTGCATGTCCCGCAAATGCCCATGCCGCAGGCCTTGGGGATCATCAGCCCGAGTTTGGCTGCAGCGGCATGTACCGTCTCGCTTGGGCCCACACGGATGCTTTTGCCGGAAGCGGTGAATTCCACCTGATTCAAGTCTGCCACGTCCAGCTCCGGCGCGTCGGCCGCCTGCTCGGCCTGTTCCACCGCCTCGGCCCGCACTTCGGGCGGCGTCGCGCCAAACGACTCTTCGTGATACCGGCTCATGTCAAAGCCGTTGCTTTCCAGCAGGCGCTTCACGGCATTCATATAAGGCGTCGGCCCGCAGCAAAACACTTCGCGCTCCATAAAGTCGGGCGCCATCAGGTCGAGCATCTTGTGGTTCAGATAGCCGCGATACCCGGCCCAGGGTTCGCCCAGCCCATGCTTCTCGCAGATCAGGTGCAGGCTGAAGTTGTCGATACGCGAGGCCATATGCTCCAGCTCGCGGTGGTAAATGATGTCCTTGGGCGAACGGGCGCTGTGGATAAACACCATGTCGACATTGGCGTTGGTGTCGTAGAACCAGCGCGCCATCGACATCACCGGGGTAATCCCGACACCACCGCTGAGGTACAGCACCTTGGGGCTGGGCGCATCGATGGCGTTGAACAGCCCGACCGGGCCGTGTACCGCCAGCTCCTGGCCTTCCTGCAGGGTGTCGTGCAGCCAGTTGGACACCCGCCCGCCGGGCACGCGCTTGATGGTCACCGAGAAGCTGTACGGCACCGACGGCGAACTGGAAATGGTGTACGAGCGCATCACCGGGTCACCGTCGATTTCCAGCTCCAGGGTCACGAACTGCCCCGGCTTGAAAAAGAACAGGATTGGCTGGTCGGCCATAAAGCAGAAGGTGCGCACATCCCAGGTTTCCTGAATCACTTTGACGCATCGCACGATGTGTCGGCCATTGGCCCAGGTCTGGGTGGTTACCGGGTTCAGAAAGCTGTTGGACATGCGCTTCTCCACGGCCGACAGCCGGCCTCTTGCTGGCGATTCTGCGCATGCCCTGAGACGGCCATTTATCCATTCGCGACATCCACATACTTATCGCGACCAGCCCCTGAGAGTGGGCGCTTGCGCGTCGGGAACAGATTGGGCCATGTCGCCCGCAGATATGGCCCCGACGCACTTCGAACGCACACTCAGCGCCACTCATTGCATGTATTGCTTTGCCTTGCGTCGCACCCCTGATCAGCCATTTTTAGGCCACATCCGATGGCCATGAGGACTACAACGATGGACGTCACCGCAAACCTGAGCCTGGGCGATCCACTGGAACCCGCACGCAAGGCCACCGCCGAGATGCTGCAGAACCGCGAGCGCACCTATTCGCTGCCGCAGCCGTTCTATAACGACGAGCGTCTGTTTCAGATCGACATGCAGGAGATCTTCCAGAAGGAGTGGCTGATTGCAGGCATGACCTGCGAGATTCCGACCAAGGGCAACTTCCTGACCCTGCAGGTGGGCAACAACCCGATCATCGTGATCCGCGGCGCCGAAGGCCAGGTGCATGCCTTTCATAACGTGTGCCGCCATCGCGGCTCGCGGCTGTGTACCAGCGAAAAGGGCAAGGTGGCCAAACTGGTGTGCCATTACCACCAGTGGACCTACGAGCTGGACGGGCGCCTGCTGTTTGCCGGCACCGAAATGGGCGCCGATTTCGACATGAAGCAATACGGCCTCAAGCCGGTGAACGTCAAAACGGCGGGCGGCTACATCTTTATCAGCCTGGCCGAACACCCGCCGGCCATCGACGAGTTCCTGGCCACCCTGAACCACTACATGGAACCTTACGACATGGAAAACACCAAGGTGGCGATCCAGACCACCCTGGTGGAAAAGGCCAACTGGAAGCTGGTGCTGGAAAACAACCGCGAGTGCTACCACTGCAATGCGTCGCACCCCGAGTTGCTCAAGACCCTGCTGGAATGGGACGACGTCACCGACCCGCGCGCCGACCAGGCATTCAAGGATCACGTCGCGGCTTCGGCCGCCGCCTGGGACGCCGAAAAAATCCCCTACGCCCATGCAAGCTTCGGCCTGCGCAACCGCATCGTGCGCATGCCACTGCTCAAGGGCACCGTGTCGATGACCCTGGATGGCAAACAAGGCTGCGCAAAGCTGATGGGGCGCATCAAAAACCCGGACCTGGGCTCGATGCGTATCCTGCATCTGCCCCACTCCTGGAACCACTGCATGGGCGACCATATCATCGTGTTCACGGTGTGGCCGATCAGCGCGCAGGAAACTGTGGTCACCACCAAATGGCTGGTCCACAAGGACGCGGTCGAAGGCGTGGACTACGACGTGGAACGCATGCGCAAGGTCTGGGACGCCACCAACGACCAGGACCGCCGCCTGGCAGAAGAAAACCAGCGCGGTATCAACTCGATCGCCTATCAACCAGGGCCGTACTCACAAACCTACGAGTTTGGTGTGGTCAACTTTGTCGACTGGTACAGCGAGCGGCTGCTGAACAACCTGGGGGCGGCGCCGGCGGCGTACCTCAAGGGTGTAGTTGCCCAATAAATACACATCAACCTGTGGGGGCGGGCAAGCCCGCTCCCACATTGAGGGGCTTATCTGACAGGTTTGGACGATCTCGAACCCATGACGCTCATAAATGCGCTGGGCCAAGTTGTTTATAATCGGACATAGCCAGCACTGATCACTTTTCGATCAAACCTCTACACGCCACGCACGGCAAGGGCCACAGCCCTCCGCTAACAACTTGTCCACAGGCACACCCACAGCAATTGTGGGGAAGTGGACAAGTCGTGCGGATAATCACGATTGAGCGTTTTTTGTACAACACCCTGCAAGCCACGATTCTAAAGGTCTGTAGCCAGCCGCGAACACCTTATCCACATATCCACCAACAGAGATTGTGCGCAACTTATGCACTGGCCGCCCAGACTGTGGAAAACCGCGCAATCAACCGATTATTCAGGGGTTTAAAGGCTGGCCAGTGGATAAAACAGCAGATTGATCGTTTTTTGACCAGAACCTTGCAAGGCCCGGTTTATATGGCTTACGGACGATAGCAAACAACTTATCCACATAAGCGCTAACAGACTTTGTGGGCAAGTGTCAGCGCACCACACCTTCTTCAATCAACAGCTTCAAAATGGCCTGGGCACCCTCTTCGGCACCGATGCCCTTGAGCACTTGCCCGGAACCGCCAGCGGACTTGGCCGTAGCGGCTTTCATACGATCTGCGCCACTCTTGGCCTTGATCACCTTCAAGCGCTTGGGCCGTGGTCGCGCAGGTTGCAGGCTCCCCGTTGTGGATAACTCATCGGCGACGATTTCAACCACTTCGGCGTTGACCAAACCCCGCGTGGCAGGGCCGTAGGCGCTTTGCCGCGCCTTGGGAGCAGCGTTATCCACAGTGACCAGAAACGGCAGCCGCACCTGCAGCCGGCGTCGCTGGCCCCGGGGCAAGGCTTGCAGCACCTGCGCCACGCCGTTGTGGACAGATTCGATCTGCGCCACGCCCACCAGCAGCGGCCAGCCCAGCTCCTCGGCCAGCAGGTACGGGAGCATGCCCGAGCCTTCGCCGGTTTCGGCCTGGCTACCGGTGAGCACCAGTTGCACACCGGCCTCGCGGATGTAATCGCGCAACACCGGCACGGCATCGGCGCCGTCCGCTTTTTCCAGCACATGCAGTTCGTCCAGGCCCATGCCCAGATAGGCGCGCAAGGCCGGCTCATGGGGGTTGCCCGCATGCAGCACATGCAGATTATCCCCAACCAGCTCCAGGCCCAGCTCGACGGCACGCGCGTCCTGCTCGGCGCGACGAGTGCGGCCTGAAGCGGGATGGGTGCCGATTGAAACCAGTGCAACGGTGGCGATGGTCATCTATAAATCTCCAGACTGAACTCAATCCTGTGGGAGCGGGCTTGCTCGCGATGGGATCACTGCGGTGGATCAGGCAGACCGGGTCGCCTGAATCGCGGGCGAGCCCGCTCCCACAGAGTTTGCGTTGCGCCAGTTATCCACAGCCACGATCAGCGCTTCAAGCACCGCCGCCCCGTCACCGATGACCGACAAATCAGCGCGTTTGATCATGTCGCAGCCCGCATCCTGGTTAATCGCCACCACCTTGTCGCACGCGCCAATCCCTTGCAGGTGCTGGATCGCACCGCTGATGCCGACCGCCACATAGACCCGCGCCGTGACCCAGGTGCCACTGGCACCCACCTGCCGGTCACGCCCCATAAAGCCGTCATCCACCGCCACCCGCGACGCACCTTCGGTGGCGCCCAGTGCCGCCGCCGCCCTGTGGAAAAGCGCCCAGTCTTTAACCCCGTTGCCGCCGCTGAGGATAAATTCGGCCTCGGCCATAGGCACCGCGGCCGGGTCGACCTCCACCGCGCCCAAATCATCGATCCGCGCCAGGCACGGCACTGCGGCTGTGGATAACTGCACCACCAAGGCTTCATGACGGGTTTCACTGACCGGTTCGGCGCATTCGGCCGTCGCCAGAATCAACCGGCGCAACGGCTGCGCCAGATCCTGCAGGCCTGCCCCGGCACGGCCGATACAGGCGCCGTCCTTGACCTGCCACACCCGCGTAGCCGGGCGCTCGCCCAGGCTGGCGGCAAAGCGTCGGCCCAGTTCACCGCCCCCCGTGCGGCTGTCAGGTAACAGCCAATGGCGCGGCGCAAACTGGTTATCCACAGCGCGCAAACCCAGCACCCGTTGCTCCGGTGCATAACCCTGGCTGTCGAGCAGCAACAGCCGATCCACCCCGGCCGTGGCAAAGGCCGTTTCCTTGCACTCGCCAAACACCACGGCCAATACGGCGCCATCGCTGCCCGCCAATTGTCGGGCCAGCCCGAGCAGATCGCGGTCGTGACTGCTCAGGCGGCCGCCGACCATGTCCGGCACCACGGCGATATAAAAAGCTGCAGCCGTGATCTGATGCAGTGGCAATTGCACCTCGGCCTGGGCCGGACGCTTGCTCGCCCCGCCCTGCTGCGCACCGCTGCGGTCTATGCGCTTGATGCCATTGGGGCCAATAAAGCCCACACCGTGGACGTTTTTGCGCACTACGCCATTGGGTCCCATCCAGCTCTGCTGCGCGGGTTGCATGGCCGCGTGCAACGGATGCAGACGGTTGCGGGCGATCCACTCGGCACGCGGGTCGCGGCGAATAATGTCACTCATGCGATCACCTCAGCTTCAGGGCGCCGGGCCGGTTTGGCCGCAGCTGAGTCTTCTATCAGCGCATCGGCCACCAGTTCGGCGATGTCCTTGATTTGTGCACGGGGCTCGACCACCCCTTCGAGCATCGCCGTGCATTGCGGGCAACCCACCGCTACGCGTTCGGCGCCCGTCTCGCGGATGTCTTCCATACGCATGTCGGGGATCCGCTGTTTGCCGGGGATGTCAGTAATCGGCGCGCCGCCACCGCCACCGCAGCAACGGGAGCGAAAGCCCGAGCGCTGCATCTCCTTGACCTCAATGCCCAGCGCACGCAACACCGCACGCGGCGCCTCGTATTCGCCGTTGTAGCGGCCCAGGTAGCAGGGGTCGTGATAGGTCACGCTGCCTCCCGCATCCGCAGCGAGATTGAGCAGGCCGGCACTGATCAGCTCGGCCATGTAAGTGCTGTGATGTTGCACAAGGTACTCGCCGCCAAAGGCGCCGTATTCGTTTTTCAGCACATGGAAACTGTGCGGGTCACAGGTGACGATGCGCTGGAAGCGGTACTGCGCCAGGGTCTGGATATTGCGTTTGGCCAGCGCCTGAAAGGTCGCTTCATCGCCCAGGCGCCGGGCCACGTCGCCACTGTCGCGCTCCTCCAGCCCCAGCACAGCAAAGTTGACCCGCGCGGCCTTGAGCACTTTGACGAAAGCACGCAGGGTACGCTGGTTACGCATGTCGAAGGCACCGTCACCGACCCAGAACAACACGTCTGCGGCGGGCTTGTCGCGCATCAGGTCAAGGCTCAGGTCTGCTGCCCAGTTCATTCGCCCGCCGGGGGCAAAACCGCCGGGGTTATCGGTGGCGATCAGGTTATCCAGCACCTGGGCACCGTTGTTCGGCGTCGCGCCTTTTTCCAGGGTCAGAAAGCGGCGCATATCGACGATGGCGTCCACATGCTCGATCATCATCGGGCACTCTTCAACGCAAGCACGGCAAGTGGTGCAGGACCACAGCGTATCGGCATCGACCAGACCGTTGACGATCGGCTGGTGCGGGTTACCGCCATGTTCACCAATCGGTTTGCCAGGGTACGGGCTACCCGCAAAATGGGCATCGGTACCACCCGCCAGCCCAACCACCATGTCCTGAATCAGCTTTTTCGGGTTGAGCGGCTGGCCGGCGGCGAAGGCCGGGCAAGCGGCTTCGCATTTACCGCATTGCACGCAGGCATCAAAGCCCAGCAGCTGGTTCCAGGTGAAGTCCTTGGGCTTTTCCACCCCCAAAGGTGCGCTGCGGTCGCTCAGGTCCAGCGGCTTGAGGCCCGTGGAACGGCCACCGCCAAAGCGTTCGGGGCGGCGATGCCAGGCCAGGTGCAGGGCACCGGCGAAGGCATGCTTCATCGGCCCGCCCCAGGTCATGCCAAAGAACAGCTCGGACACGCCCCACAACACACCAAGCGCCAGCACCGCCGCCAGCGTCCAGCCGCCAAAACCTTCGGGCAACACACCGGCCACCGGCAGGGTGAGGACAAAAAAACTCGCTGAAAACACCAGCAGGCTTTTCGGCAGGCGCATCCACGGGCCTTTGGACAGCCGCGACGGCGGGTTGAGGCGACGCTTGAACACAAACAGCGCGCCCACAAACATCAGCGTCGTGGCCAACAGCAAGACATAGCCGAGGATGCGGTTATGCAAGCCCAGGCCATGCACCAGAATCGCCAGCACGGCCGCCAGCACAAAGCCGCCAGCCGTAGCGACGTGGGTGTTGGCCATGTATTTGTCGCGGGCAACCACATGGTGCAGGTCGACCATGTACCGCCGGGGCATGGCTAAAAGTCCGCCGAGCAAGTCGACTTTTGACGGGCGGCCACGGCGCCACATGTTCATACGACGCACGGCGCCCACTATCGTCAGGGCGAGGGCGGCGAACAGCAGGATGGGAAGAACGATATTGAGCATGGTGAAGCTCCCAAAGACCAGGCAGGTCTGATGTGGGAGCGGGCTTGCTCGCGATTCAGGCGACGCGGTGCATCAACAGCACCGCGTAATCGTTTATCGCGAGCAAGCCCGCTCCCACATTGGTTCGGTGTCGGGTCAAAAATCCTTGCACAACCGCAGCGCGTCATAGATCGCTGCATGCACATTGCGCTGGGCCACGCAGTCGCCGATACGAAACAGCAAGTAGCCATCCCCGGCTTCGCTCAAACAAGGCTGCGGCTTGATCGCAAACAGGGCTTCGACGTCGATCTGGCCTTTGTTGCGCGAATCCGGCTTGAGCCCGTAATACAGCTCTTCGTCCGGGCGCACGCCGTTTTCAATCACCACCTGATCGACCACCCGCTCTTCCCGGGCGCCGGTGTATTCGTTCTCCAGTACCGCAATCACCTTGTCGCCTTCGCGGTAGACCTTCTCCAGCATCATGTCGCCGGTCATGATCACTTCCTTGGGGTACAGGCTGCGGTAGTAGGTGGGGAATGACGTGCCGCCAATGGCCACGCCGGGCTTGGTGTCATCGGTGACGATTTCGACCTGCGCACCTTTGTCCGCCATATAGTCGGCCACCGACATGCCGGTAAATTCGCAAATGGTGTCGTACACCAGCACGTTTTTGCCCGGCTCCACCTTGCCGTCGAGCACATCCCAACTGCTGACCACCAGCCCTTCGGCCGCACCCCAGTGTTCGTTCTGCTCCACAAACGGGTGCCCGCCCACCGCCAGCACCACGATGTCCGGGCGCAAGTCCATGATCGTCGCCGCATCGGCCGCGGTGCCCAGGCGCAGGTCAACGTTCAGGCGCGCCAGTTCCAGTTGAAACCAGCGGGTGATGCCAGCCATCTGATCACGCTGCGGCGCTTTGGAGGCGGTAGTGATCTGCCCGCCGATGGCGTCCTTTTTCTCGAACAGGGTCACGTCATGGCCGCGCTCGGCGGCCACACGCGCCGCTTCCATCCCCGCAGGCCCCGCGCCGACGATCACCACCTTGCGCCTGGCCCCGGTGGATTTCTCGATAATGTGCGGCACGCCCATGTACTCACGGGAGGTCGCGGCGTTCTGAATACACAGCACGTCCAGTCCCTGGTATTGGCGGTCGATGCAGTAGTTGGCGCCCACGCACTGCTTGATCTGGTCAACCTGGCCCATCTTGATCTTGGCGATCAGGTGCGGGTCGGCGATATGGGCGCGGGTCATGCCCACCATATCGACGTAGCCCCCTTCCAGAATCCGCGTGGCCTGGTTCGGGTCCTTGATGTTTTGTGCGTGCAGCACCGGGGCCTTGACCACTTCCTTGATGCCAGCGGCCAAATGCAGGAACGGCTCCGGCGGGAAGCTCATGTTCGGGATCACGTTGGCCAGGGTGTTGTGGGTATCGCACCCCGAGCCGACCACGCCGATAAAATCGAGCATGCCGGTGTCGTCGTAGTACTTGGCGATTTGCTTCATGTCCTCGTGGCTCAGGCCATCGGGGTGAAATTCGTCGCCGCACAGGCGGATGCCCACGCAGAAATCCGGGCCCACTTCGGCGCGCACGGCCTTGAGCACTTCAAGGCCAAAACGCATGCGGTTCTCAAAACTGCCGCCCCATTCATCGGTGCGTTTATTGACGCGCGGGCTCCAGAACTGGTCGATCATGTGCTGGTGTACTGCCGACAGTTCGACACCATCCAGCCCGCCTTTTTTGGCGCGCCCGGCGGCGCTGGCGTAGTTGCCGATCACCCGCCAGATCTCCTCGGGCTCGATGGTTTTGCAGGTGGCGCGGTGCACCGGTTCACGCACGCCGGAGGGCGACATCAGGGTCGGCCAGTTGAAACCGTCCCAGCGCGAGCGGCGGCCCATATGGGTAATCTGGATCATGATCTTGGCGCCATGCTTGTGCATGGCGTCAGCCAGGTTCTGGAAGTGCGGGATAATGCGGTCGGTGCTCAGGTTGACCGAACTCCACCACTCTTGCGGGCTGTCGATGGCCACCACCGACGAGCCGCCGCAAATCGCCAGGCCGATACCGCCCTTGGCTTTTTCTTCGTAGTACTGCACATAACGCTCAGTGGTCATGCCGCCATCAGTGGCATACACCTCGGCATGGGCGGTGCTGAGCACACGGTTGCGGATGGTCAGTTTGCCGATTTGAATCGGCTCAAACATTGCTTCGAACGCCATATCCCGATCCTCGACTTACAACGGCTTGACGATAAACAGGCCGTGGTCGTGGCCTTCTTCCGATCCGCTATAAACCTGTTCTGCCACGGTGCGGATGTTGCTGCCACGGGCGTGCAGGATCTGATCCATTGCCCCGGCAAACCAGCCCGTGAACATGTAGTCAACCTTGCGCCCGACCTTGCCGTACACATAGACGAAACAGGAGTGTTCGAGCTTGATGGTGGCGGTGCCTTTGTCGAGATCGATGTCCTGAATGGTGAACAGGCCCCAGCCACGCTGCGACAGGCGTTTCATGTAGTGCTCGAACACCGCGACGCCTTCAAGGCCGTGGCATTCAGCTTCTTTTTCGCACCAGTGCCAGGCGGATTTGTAGCCGGCCTTGTAGAGAATGTCGGCGTAGGCGTCGGCGCCCAGGACTTCTTCGATGCCCATGTGGTTATTGACGAAAAAGTGGCGCGGCACATAGAGCATCGGCAGGGCGTCGGAGGTCCAGACGCCGGTTTCGCTGTCGACTTCGATAGGCAATTGCGGGGCGATTTTAGCCATGAGTACAACTCCAGAAGATGATCAAGTCCCGTAGCAGCTGCCGAAGGCTGCGTTCGAGCGCGAAGCGGTCGTAAAACCGGTCACCGCGCCTTCACAGGCAAAATGTGCAATATGGGTTTGCGACTGCTTCGCAGCCGGACGCAGCCTTCGGCAGCTGCTACGCAAACAGTGCCTTGGCGTTATTCGCCCCAGACATCCTTGAGCACGTTGACCCAGTTCTCGCCCATGATCTTGCGCACCACGCGCTCGTTATGGCCGCGCTTGAGCAGGGTTTCGGTGAGGTTGGGGAACTCGCCCACAGTGCGGATGCCCAGCGGGTTGATGATCTTGCCGAAGCTGGTCAGGCGGCGGGCGTAGCCCTTGTCATGGGTCAGCATTTCAAAGAAATCCTGGCCGTGGCCCTGGGTGAAATCGGTGCCGATACCAATCGAGTCTTCGCCGACAATATTCATGGTGTATTCGATCGCTTCGGCGTAGTCGTCGATGGTCGAGTCAATGCCCTTGGCCAGAAACGGCGCGAACATGGTCACACCGACAAAGCCACCGTGGTCGGCAATAAACTTGAGTTCAGCGTCGGATTTGTTGCGCGGGTGCTCTTTAAGACCGGACGGCAGGCAGTGGGAGTAGCAGACCGGTTTTTTCGATTCAAGGATCACCTCTTCCGAGGTTTTCGAGCCGACGTGAGAGAGGTCGCACATGATCCCGACACGGTTCATTTCAGCCACCACCTCACGGCCAAAACCCGAGAGCCCGCCATCGCGTTCGTAGCAGCCGGTGCCCACCAGGTTCTGGGTGTTGTAGCACATCTGCACCACGCCAACGCCGAGCTGTTTGAAGATCTCGATATAGCCCAGTTGGTCTTCAAAGGCATGGGCATTCTGGAAGCCGAAGATGATCCCGGTCTTGCCCTGCTCCTTCGCCCGACGGATATCAGCAGTGGTCTTGACCGGGATCACCAGGTCGCTGTTGTCACGGATCAGGGTCTGGCTGGCGACAATGTTGTTGATCGTGGCCTGGAAGCCTTCCCACACCGACACGGTGCAGTTGGCTGCGGTGAGGCCACCTTTGCGCATGTCTTCAAACAGTTCGCGGTTCCATTTGGCAATGATCAGCCCGTCGATAACGATGCTGTCTGCGTGCAACTCGGCTGGGCTCATCAGGCGTCCCCTTATTGGCGTTTGCTGCGCCGAATCGTCTGCCGGCGCTATTGGGGCCAGCATAGGCTCGGGGTCAAAAGCAGCCGGGTGCAAAAGCGACAGCGCAATTGCCGAAAGCGTCAAACCACGACAAAGCGTGGCAGCGGCAAAATCATGACCTGCGCGCCGTGGCTGTTATTTGGCCCACGCTTGAGCCAGAATCGACGCCAACTATGGATTAGGAAGCGGCAATGAAATCGATTCTCCTGGCCTTGGCATTGATCACCGGCGGCGCCCATGCAGCTGAAAATGCCGACTACAACCCGTGCGACGCGGTGGAAAACGACCGGCAGACCCTGGCGTGCTCGGTGTTCAGCAAAAATGCGGCCGAGCAGCTGTTGAGCGAGAACTACGAAGCCCTGCAGGAGCGCATGACTTCGCTGTACGGCAGTAACGCCACCCAGCTCAATAACATCCTGAGCAAGATCAAGACCGCCCAGGCCTTGTGGCTGCACCAGCGCGACGCCGATTGCGCAATTGCCGTGTTCCCCGCCACCGCCGGTACTGAAGCGTTCAACATCGCCCAGAACGATTGCATGGCGCGCATCAGCGACGACCGCTCGGAGTTTCTGGAATCGATCGGGCAGGACTGACCTTTCCCACAAGAACAGTTTCAACTTATCAACCAGGGTTTTTATGACTATTTGCGGTATCGAAATCAAAGGCAGCGAAGCCATTTTTGCCCTGGCCGGTCCCGACCTTGAGCATGTGGCTGTCGCGACCAAAAAAATTGCCCTGGACGACGATGACGAGGCTGCCAACGTCAAAGCCTTCGCAGCGCAGCTTGCAGCCTTTGTGAAAAGCAACGGCATCACCCGTATCGCCATTAAAAAGCGCAGCAAGAAGGGCGAGTTTGCCGGTGGCCCGACCACGTTCAAGATCGAAGGCATCATCCAGTTGCTGGACGATTGCCAGGTGCAGTTGCTGTCCCCGCAAACCCTCAACGCACAGTTCAAAAAACACGCTTTCGACCTGCCCGCCTCGCTGAACAAATACCAGCATGAAGCGTTCAAGGCGGCGTGTGCGGCGTTGCTCAAAGGTTAAAAAAGCCCCGAACCTGCCGTGACAGATTCGGGGCCAAGTGCGTGTGATGCAGGACGGTGACCAAACCATCGAGGATGTTACTGCCCCCAGTGTGCCCAACCCTGCGCCGGGCACTTAGCCAAAAACGACCTGCAGTTAGGCATGCAGGACATCCCGCCAAACCGTCCTTGCCCCTTGGCTAAAGCCCCACCAGAATCAGACTTCGATCGCGCTTTGTAGAAGGATAAAAAGTCATGATGCACGCGGATTTGATTGATGAGCAGGATCTGGTTGGCCAACTGCGCTCGCTGGGTTTTGAAGTGTCTGGCACGGCGGAGCAGGCTTGCACCGCGGCCGTGTGCGGGCTGAACGAGACCAATGCCCGCGCACTCAAGGGGCTGGTTGAAAAGCTCTACACCGGCAGCGCAACCATCTTGCCTGCGGTGCGCGAGGCGATTGACCGCCAGTTGCTGCCGGGGCTGGCGCAGTTCAAGCAGAGCAAGGTCGGGTAAGGCAAAAGCAAAAGCCCCTCACCCCAACCCTCTCCCGGAAGAAGAGAACCAGGATCAGGGCGCTTTTGCCTGTTAAAGCCTCACACTGGCAAACGTCGACTCATTGCGCGCCTGGTTCAACGCCGACATCGGCCCGGCCAGCGGCGCCAGCAGCAGTGATTGCGGGATCTGCACCAGGGTGGTCTGCTGCGCGGTGTTGGAACCCACACGCTCGTCCCGTGGCGGAATGCCAAAGTATTCGCGGTAACACTTGGAAAAGTGCGGCGTGGACACAAACCCGCACACCGCCGCCACTTCGATAATCGACATCGGCGTTTGCTTGAGCAATTGCCGCGCCCGCACCAGCCGTAATTTCAGGTAATAGCGCGACGGCGAGCAATGCAGGTACTTCTGGAACAGGCGCTCCAACTGACGCCGCGACACCGTCACATAAACCGCCAGCTCATCCAGGTCGATGGGCTCCTCGAGGTTGGCTTCCATCAACGCGACGATTTCCTGCAACTTGGGCTGGTTGGTGCCCAGCATGTGCTTGAGCGGTACGCGCTGGTGATCCTGCTCGTTGCGGATGCGTTCATACACAAACATTTCCGAAATCGCCGCCGACAACTCACGGCCATGATCACGGCTGATCAGGTGCAGCATCATGTCCAGCGGTGCGGTGCCGCCCGAGCTGGTAAAGCGGCTGCGGTCGAGAGTAAACAGCCGCGTGCTCATGGCCACCCGCGGGAAGGCTTCCTGCATCGAGGCCAGGCATTCCCAGTGCACGCTGCAATCAAAACCGTCGAGCAGGCCGGCGTAAGCCAGGGCCCAACTGCCAGTGCAGACGGCGCCCAGGCGGCGCGACTGGCGCGCCTGGCTCTGCAGCCATGACACATGCTCACGGGTCACGGTGCGCTGAATACCGATACCTCCGCAAACAATCACCATATCCAGCGCCGGAGCCTTGTGCATGCTGGCGTCGGGGGTCACCTGCAGACCATCACTGGCCCAGACCTGGCTGCCATCGGCGCTGAGGGTGCTCCAGCGATACAACTCACGGCCCGACAACTGGTTGGCCATGCGCAAGGGTTCTATCGCGGAGGCCAGGGAAATGAGCGTGAAATTGTCCAGCAGCAGAAAGCCGATGGATTGAGGCGTACGGTTCTGGGGTTGAACCCCGGAGTTGAACGACGTCATCGCGGTATCTCCTCACACAAAGCGGGTGATGGCCTCAGGCGCAGGCTCTTGTTATGACCCTCGTTTCACGGGGCTTTAAGATGACAACGCAAATGCCATGCCTAAAGTTGAATGGCTATTCAACAAAGCCTGAAAACGACGTCGCAATGTGTCTGGACGGGTGATGGGAAAACGCCGGTTAAACGCAGGTACACAGGTGCTGGCCGATGCTGTTGAGCACATCGGTAGCACTTGTGGGAAGGATGTAGGAGCAGCTCAGTTACAGGATGTCACCAAAAGTACGAGTGCGCCAAAACGGGTCGCCGTGCGCTGAAACAGCGCCGATGCATCAGTCACAGGCTTGTTGTGGGAGCGGGCTTGCTCGCGATGGCATCGACGCGGTGTAGATGTCAAACCGCAGCGACCCAATCGCGAGCAAGCCCGCTCCCACAGATGATGGGGGGGAGTCAGCATTCCACCGCGCTGACCGCCAGGCCGCCGCGCGAGGTTTCCTTGTATTTGTCGTGCATGTCGGCGCCAGTGTCGCGCATGGTGCGGATCACCCGGTCCAGGGAAATAAAGTGCTGACCATCGCCCCGCAAGGCCATTTGCGCCGCATTGATCGCCTTGACCGCTGCAATGGCGTTGCGCTCGATACAAGGCACCTGCACCAGCCCGCCCACCGGGTCGCAGGTCAGGCCCAGGTTGTGCTCCAGGCCGATTTCCGCGGCGTTGCACAGTTGCTCCGGGGTGGCACCGAGGATTTGCGCCAGCCCCGCGGCCGCCATCGCACACGCCGAACCCACCTCGCCCTGGCAGCCCACCTCCGCCCCGGAGATCGAGGCGTTCTTTTTGCACAAAATACCGATCGCCGCTGCGCTCAGCAGGTAGTCCACCACATTGGCCTCGCTGACTTCATCGCTGAATTTCATAAAGTAGTGCAGTACCGCCGGGATGATCCCCGCTGCACCGTTGGTGGGCGCCGTGACCATGCGCCCGCCAGCGGCGTTTTCTTCGTTGACCGCCAGGGCAAACAGGTTGACCCATTCCATCGCGCTCAGGGTCGAGCCGATCACATTGGGTTTGCCCAGTTCCTGCAGGCTGCGGTGCAAGCGCGCTGCACGACGACGCACGTTAAGACCACCGGGCAGGATGCCTTCGTGTTTCAAGCCTTGCTCCACACAGTCCTGCATGGCGCGCCAAAGTTTGATCAGGCCGCAGCGGATTTCGTCTTCGCTGCGCCATGTGCGTTCGTTGGCCAGCATCAAGGCCGCCACGCTCAGGTGATGGGTGCGGCACAGCTCGAGCAGTTCGACGGCGCTGCTGAAGTCATAGGGCAACTCGGTGCGATCCATATCCAGCACACCGCTGGCGGCCTGTGCCGCGTCCACCACAAAACCGCCGCCCACCGAGTAATAAGTGTCGCGATGCAATTCAGCGGTATCGGTGTGCGCGACCAGAGTCATGGCGTTGGGGTGAAACGGCAGGTTCTCGTCGATCAGGCGCATGTCCTGCGCCCACACGAACGGGATCGGCAGGTAGCCATCGAGCAATAAGGTTTCGCTGTGTTGCAGCTCGGCAATGCGCGGCCCGATCAGCGCCGGGTCAATGGCGTCCGGCCATTCGCCCATCAGGCCCATGATCACCGCGCTGTCGCTGCCGTGGCCTATGCCGGTGGCCGACAGCGAACCATAGAGTTGCACTTCGATACGGCGTACCCGTTGCAACTTGTCGCGCTCGCGCAGGCCCTGCACAAACAGCGCCGCCGCCCGCATCGGGCCTACGGTGTGGGAGCTGGAAGGGCCGATACCGATCTTGAACAGGTCAAACACGCTGATAGCCATGAGCACGAGCCTCGGGGGTCAATGCCTTGCATCATGGGGTGTTTGCACGCAGCAAAAACGTCCAGCTACGACCCGCCTTTGCCTGCCAGCGCCCCCGACGTTTTATGGGGTGTAGATGCACGGAAAAGGCAGTTTTCGAACCTCGTTCATCCAGATACGACCTCGCTGGTATCAGATACGACCCTGCCTGTACTGGATGCGACGCCCCCTGTAGGCGTTTGATTTTCGCTGTTACATGATCAGTCCCGACTCGATTGCAAGATGCGCCGGCACAGTCCCCTGCCGACCATCGCCCGACCGCAACTGATACCTGCGGCTTTTCGATCGAAAAACCGCAACCCGGACACACAGGAGTCGATCCATGAAACATTCCTCATCGTTGTTGTTGGCTGCATTGCTGAGTCTGCCCGTCATCACCCAGGCCGCAGAACCGGAGCAATGCAGCACCGTCAATTTCTCGGATGTCGGCTGGACCGACATCACCGTCACCACCGCCGTTACCAGTGAGGTACTCAAGGGCCTCGGCTACAAGACCAGAACCACCATGATTTCCGTACCGGTCACCTACAAGTCGCTGGCCGATGGCAAGAACATGGATGTGTTCCTGGGCAACTGGATGCCGACCATGGAAAACGACATCAAGGCCTACCGCGACGCAGGCACCGTCGAGACCGTGCGCGCCAACCTGGAGAACGCCAAATACACCCTCGCCGTACCCGAAGCGCTCTACAACAAGGGCCTCAAAGACTTCTCCGACTTACCCAAGTTCAAGAAGGAGCTGGACGGCAAGATCTACGGCATCGAGCCGGGCAACGACGGCAACCGCATGATCCAGACCATGATCGACAAGAACGCCTTTGGCTTGAAAGATGCTGGCTTCAAGGTGGTTGAATCGAGTGAGGCAGGCATGCTGTCGCAGGTTGACCGCGCCCAGCGCCGAGGTACCGATGTGGTGTTCCTGGGCTGGGAACCGCACCCGATGAACACCCGCTTCAAAATGAAATACCTCACCGGCGGCGACGAGTTCTTCGGCCCCAATTATGGCCAGGCAACCATCTACACCAATACCCGCAAGGGCTACACCGAAGCGTGCAGCAACGTCGGGCAACTGCTGAAAAACCTGGTATTTACCCTCGACATGGAAAGCACCCTGATGGGCAAGGTGCTGGACGACAAGATCAAACCCGACGCGGCCGCCAAAGCCTGGCTCAAACAGAACCCGCAAGTGCTCGAAACCTGGCTGGCGGGCGTCACCACGGTGGATGGCAAACCGGGGCTTGAGGCGGTCAAAGCCAGCCTCGCGAAGTAATCGCGGACGCCGGGGGGGGTAACTGCACCCGGCTCCGTTTCAATTTCCCTGCATGCGGACGTTCACTACCATGCTGATTGATCAAAAAATCCCTTTGGGTGATTACATCGCACGCTTCGTCGAATGGCTGACCCAGCACGGTGCCAATATCTTCGATGCCATCGCCAGCACACTGGAAGCCATGATCCACGCGGTGACCTTCACTCTGACCTGGTTCAACCCCTTCGTATTTATCGGGCTGATTGCCCTGCTCGCCCACTTTATCCAGCGCAAATGGGGGCTCACGGTTTTTGTGGCGCTGTCGTTTCTGCTGATCCTCAACCTGGGGTATTGGCAAGAAACCATGGAAACCCTGGCCCAGGTGCTGTTCGCCACCTTCGTGTGCGTGATCATCGGCGTGCCGCTGGGGATACTCGCGGCGCACAAACCGATGTTCTACACCTTTATGCGGCCGGTGCTCGACCTGATGCAGACCGTGCCGACCTTTGTTTACCTGATCCCGACCCTGACCCTGTTCGGGCTGGGCGTGGTACCGGGGCTGATCTCCACGGTGGTGTTTGCGATTGCCGCGCCGATCCGCCTCACCTACCTGGGCATCCGTGACGTACCCCATGAGCTGCTCGATGCCGGCAAGGCCTTCGGTTGTTCGCGCCGCCAGCTGCTCACCCGTATCGAGCTGCCCCACGCCATGCCGAGCATCGCCGCCGGGATTACCCAGTGCATCATGCTGTCGCTGTCGATGGTGGTGATCGCCGCGCTAGTGGGGGCCGATGGCCTGGGCAAACCGGTGGTCAACGCACTGAACACGGCCGATATCGCATTGGGCTTTGAAGCCGGGCTGGCGATTGTGCTGCTGGCCATCATGCTCGACCGTATCTGCAAGCAGCCGGACGCCAAAGCGGGAGCCGACGCATGAGTATTATTCGTTTCGATAATGTGGACGTGATCTTTGCCAAAGACCCGCGTGAAGCGCTTAGCCTTCTGGATCAGGGTTTGTCGCGGGATCAGATCCTGAAAAAAACCGGGCAGATCGTCGGCGTTGAAAAAGCCAGCCTGGACATCGACAAAGGTGAAATCTGCGTGCTGATGGGCTTGTCCGGGTCGGGCAAGTCCAGCCTGTTGCGCTGTATCAACGGGCTCAACACGGTCAGCCGTGGCCAGCTGTATGTGGAACACGAAGGCAAGCAGATCGACATCGCTTCATGCACCCCCGCCGAACTGAAAATGATGCGCACCAAACGCATCGCCATGGTGTTTCAAAAATTCGCCCTGATGCCCTGGCTGACAGTGCGCGAAAACATCAGCTTCGGCCTGGAGATGCAGGGCCGCCCGGAAAAGGAACGCCGTACCCTGGTGGACGAGAAGCTCGAACTGGTGGGCCTGACCCAATGGCGCAACAAAAAACCCGACGAGTTGAGCGGCGGCATGCAGCAACGGGTTGGCCTGGCGCGGGCGCTGGCGATGGACGCCGACATCCTGCTGATGGACGAACCCTTCTCGGCGCTGGACCCATTAATCCGCCAGGGCCTTCAAGACGAGTTGCTGGAGCTGCAACACAAGCTGAACAAGACCATCGTGTTCGTCAGCCATGACCTTGACGAAGCCCTCAAGCTGGGCAGCCGCATTGCGATCATGAAAGACGGCAAGATCGTGCAGTACAGCAAGCCCGAAGAAATCGTGCTTAACCCTGCCGACGACTATGTGCGCACCTTTGTGGCCCATACCAACCCGCTCAACGTGCTGTGCGGGCGCAGCCTGATGCGCACACTGGACAACTGCAAACGCATCAACGGCTCGGTGTGCATTGATCCGGGGGATGATTCGTGGATTGACCTGGCTGAAGGCAACACCATCAAGGGTGTGCGCCAGGGTGCCAGCGTGGTGGATCTGCAACACTGGAAAACCGGGCAGGCGGTAGAAGGGCTTGGCCGCGGGCCGACGCTGGTGGACAGTGGTATCGGCATGCGCGATGCACTCCAGATCCGTTACCAGACCGGCAACAAACTGGTGCTGCACGACAATCACAAAGTGGTGGGGATACTGGGGGATACCGAGCTGTATCACGCGTTGCTGGGCAAGAATCTGGGCTGATAGCCGCGAGTCCTGTGGGAGCGGGCTTGCCCGCGATAACATCAGCGCGGTGTACCTGATACACCGCGTCGCTTGCATCGCGAGCAAGCCCGCTCCCACACGAGTTCTCAGTGCTTAGCTATATACACGGCCAAGGAGTTGGCGATGGCTTTCAAACTGATCGAGCACATCACGGCTGATTTGCTCCTGGGTGAAGCCCATCAGGTCGTACTCCTGGTTGCCGTTGTGCAAGTACACCTCGGCCCGGTAATAACGGCTGCGCACTTCATCCTGTTCAGACTCACTTGGCGCGGCCAGGTAACCATCCAGGCTGACTTCGTAGACAAACGGGTTGCCTTCTTCCATCTCCACCCGCACGCCCATGCACCGCTTGGCGCTGCCCAGCAGGGTCTGCACATCAAGCCCCTGGCTGCGCAATTGTGCCGCCGCGTCTTCCAGTGCCGGGGTCACGTGTTTGTCCATGAAACGCTGCACCACGGCTTGAGTCGGTTGCAGGTCCTGGGCAGTCAGACGCTCGCTGAAACCACGACGGCCACGGGCAGCCAGCTCGGCTTGTTCCTGTTCAACCAGGGTGTCCTGACGCATCGCCTTGTGCAGGCCGAACATAAACAGGATCAACACCACCGAAAACGGCAGACCCGCCAGCACCACCATGGTTTGCATGGCGGCGAAGTTGCCGGCAAACAGCAGGCCGATGGTCACCAGGGTGATCACCGCCGACCAGAAAATGCGCAACCAGTGCGGCGCATCTTCATCCACGTCGCCGCCTTTGCACGAAAGGTTGGCCATCATCACCGCGCCGGAGTCCGCCGGGGTCAGGAACAGTACAAAGCCGACAAAGATCGACACACCAATCACGATTTTCGACGCCGGGTAATGCTCAAGCAGTTGGTAAATCGCCATCGACGGCTGCTCCAGCGCCGTTTTGCCCAGCTCCACGGCACCGTGGTTAACCACCAGGTCCAGCGCCGAGTTACCGAAGATCGACAACCAGGCCAGGGTGAAGCCCAGCGGGATCAGCAACACGCCCGCCACCAGCTCGCGCACGGTACGACCACGGGAAATGCGCGCGATAAACATCCCCACAAATGGGGCCCAGCTAATCCACCACGCCCAGTAGAACAGGGTCCACAGGCCCAGCCAGCCCTCGGTTTTCTTGCTATCGCCTTCGTACACGTACAGGTCGAAAGTTTTCATCACGATACCGTTGAGGTAATCGCCGGTGTTTTGCACAAAACCGTTGAGCAGGTGCAGGGTCGGGCCGAACAACAGCACGAAAATCAGCAGGCCGCTGAACAGGATGATGTTCAGGTTGGACAAGCGACGGATACCGTTTTCAACGCCCGAAACCGCCGCGATGGTCGCCACGGTGCTCATCACGATGATCACGATCAGCAGGTTGGTATTGCTGTGCTCCATGCCGAACAGGTTCTCAAGCCCCGACGACACTTGCATCGAGCCAATGCCCAGGTTGGTCACCAGGCCCAGCAGGGTCACGAACATGCCGAAACCGTCCACCGCGTGGCCCGCAGCGCCCTTGACCCAACGCTCGCCCATCAACGGGTACAACGCCGAACGCAACGCCAGCGGCTGGTTGTGACGGTAGGCAAAATAGGCCACGGCCAGGCCGACCAGCGCGTAGATCGCCCAGCCATGCAGGCCCCAGTGCAGGAACGTCAGTTGCAGTGCCTGACGCGCCGCTTCATGGCTGCCCGACACGCCTTCAGGCGGGTTGAAGTAGTGGTCCAGCGGCTCGGAAGCGCCGAAGTACAGCAGCGAAATACCGATACCGGACGAAAACAGCATGCCGGCCCAGGCGCCATAGCTGAAATCCGGGGTGTCCTGCTTGGTCCCCAGTTTCAGTTTGCCGTAGGACGAAAACGCCAGACCGACCACAAAGATCAGGTAAGCGGCGATCACCACCATGTAATACCAGCCGAAGCTGCGCGACAGCCATTCCTGGGCAACACCCAGAATGCGGCCCGCTTCTTCGGGGGCGATGATCAGGATGGCAGTCAGCAAAAGTATCAAGGCAGTGGAGGTGTAAAACACCCAACCGTTGACCGTCACCTTCTGCGGTGGGGTCTTTATTAGAGAAGCAGAACTCATGGCACGGATGCTCCAGGCAGCGCGAGAGAAAAACTTGAGGCAAGGCACCACCCGACCAATCGCTTAGATAGCGACCGGCGGTCGGATGATATAAAGACACCGCTAAAAAACCGGACCCGCCCAGACCAATGCTGTCAAAGGCAGCGGGTTTGCTCGCGAAGGCCTCAAGGGCACCGCATCTAATCCGTTAGTGTGCGTATCGTTAGACCTTCGCGAGCAAGCCCGCTGCCACTGGGGTTCCAGTGCTTTTGCCATGTCGTTTTGCGCCATTCATGCTTAGGAAAACGGCATCAATCGCGACGAATTGTCGCAGATACTATTCTTTGTTGATTGAACGTTCAATCAAAACAAAATAGACTGGCTGCCGTTCAGTGATGTTTCTTGCACTGCTCGCCGGCCCAAGGAGATTCACGAAATGCCCAAGGTCGGTATGCAACCCATACGCCGCCAGCAGTTGATCGAAGCCACCTTGACGGCTGTCGATCAGGTCGGGATGGCAGATGCCAGCATTGCGCTGATTGCCCGTCTGGCCGGTGTGTCGAACGGCATCATCAGTCACTACTTCAAAGACAAGAACGGTCTGATTGCCGCCACCATGCGGTACTTGATGAACGTCTTGATCGACAACGTCACCGAACGCCGCCAGGCGTTGGCCGACGACAGCCCGCGGGCGCATTTGCAGGTAATCGTCGAGGGCAACTTCGACGCCAGCCAGGTTAATGGCCCGGCAATGAAAACCTGGCTGGCCTTCTGGGCCGCCAGCATGCACCAACCGTCGTTGCACAGATTGCAGCGCATCAACGACCACCGCTTGTACTCCAATCTGTGCTGCCAGTTCCGCCGAGTACTGCCCCAGGCCCAGGCCCGTAATGCAGCACGGGGCCTGGCAGCGCTGATCGATGGTCTATGGTTGCGGGGTGCCCTTTCCGGTGACGGCTTCGACACCGACCAGGCACAACGCATCTGCTACGAATATATGGATCTACAACTGGCGAAACAGGTGAGTTAGGCCTCAATCAATGCTTAACCCCTGAACTGTCGTGAGTTTGAGTTGCCCCAATCAGATGGCACCCGGCTCACGATGACCGCCAACCACTTATGCACTTGCGAGGATTTTATGGCCCGTTTCGAACTGCAAAAACTCTACATCGACGGCGGTTACACCGACGCCGGTAGCGACGCTACTTTCGATGCCATCAACCCGGCTAACGGCGAAGTCCTCGCGCAAGTGCAACGCGCTACCAAAGAAGACGTCGAACGCGCCGTTGTCAGCGCTGAAAAAGGCCAGAAAATCTGGGCCGCCATGACGTCCATGGAGCGTTCGCGCATCCTGCGTCGCGCCGTGGAAATCCTGCGCGAGCGCAACGATGAACTGGCCGCCCTGGAAACCCTGGACACCGGCAAGTCGTACTCCGAAACCCGCTACGTCGATATCGTCACCGGTGCCGACGTACTGGAATACTACGCAGGCCTGGCGCCCGCCATCGAAGGCGAGCAAATCCCGCTGCGCACCACCTCTTTCGTTTACACCCGTCGCGAGCCGCTGGGCGTTGTGGCCGGTATCGGCGCGTGGAACTACCCGATCCAGATCGCCCTGTGGAAATCCGCACCGGCCCTGGCTGCCGGCAACGCGATGATCTTCAAGCCAAGCGAAGTCACCTCGCT
This sequence comes from Pseudomonas sp. WC2401, assembly GCF_041200115.1. Classification (NCBI taxonomy): domain Bacteria; kingdom Pseudomonadati; phylum Pseudomonadota; class Gammaproteobacteria; order Pseudomonadales; family Pseudomonadaceae; genus Pseudomonas; species Pseudomonas sp. WC2401. Next base: position 974,774 of record NZ_CP165623.1, on the reverse strand, counting down.
GACCACCCTCAAGCTGGCCGAGATCTTCACCGAAGCAGGCCTGCCGGATGGCGTGTTCAACGTCCTGACCGGCAGCGGCCGTGAAGTCGGCACCTGGCTGACCGAGCACCCGCGCATCGAGAAAATCTCATTCACCGGCGGCACCGACACCGGCAAGAAAGTCACCGCCAGCGCTACCCAGTCGTCGCTCAAAGACGTGACCATGGAACTGGGCGGCAAGTCGCCACTGATCATTTTCGACGACGCCGACCTGGATCGCGCCGCCGATACCGCGATGATGGCCAACTTCTACAGCTCGGGCCAGGTGTGCACCAACGGCACCCGCGTGTTTATCCCGACAGCCCTGAAAGCGGCGTTTGAAGCCAAGATCCTGGAGCGCGTTGCGCGCATCCGCATCGGCAACCCGGAAGACGAAAACACCAACTTCGGCCCGCTGGTCAGCTTTGCTCACATGGAAAGCGTGCTGGGCTACATTGCCAAGGGCAAGGCAGAAGGCGCCCGCCTGCTGTGCGGCGGCGAACGCCTGACCGAAGGCGACCTGGCCAAGGGCGCATTCGTGGCACCGACCGTGTTCAGCGACTGCACCGACGACATGACCATCGTCAAGGAAGAAATCTTCGGCCCGGTGATGAGCATCCTCACCTACGACAGCGAAGAAGAAGTGATCCGCCGCGCCAACGACACCGAATTCGGCCTGGCCGCAGGTGTCGTGACCAAGGATCTGAACCGCGCTCACCGCGTGATTCACCAACTGGAAGCGGGCATTTGCTGGATCAATGCCTGGGGCGAGTCCGACGCAAAAATGCCGGTTGGCGGTTACAAGCAGTCGGGCATCGGTCGTGAAAACGGCATCAGCTCGCTGGCTCAGTACACCCAGGTCAAATCGGTACAGGTAGAGCTGGGCGACTACGTTTCGGTGTTCTAAACCGACAGGCCCACATAAACCCTGTGGGAGCGGGCTTGCCCGCGATGGAATGGCTGCGGTCTGCCAGACAGGCCGCGTTGCATGAATCGCGAGCAAGCCCGCTCCCACGGGTTCTGCCATCACTTCCAAGAGGGTGCATTTATGTCCCAAGAATTCGATTACATCATCATTGGTGCCGGCTCTGCCGGTAACACCCTGGCGACCCGTCTGACTGAAGACCAGGGCGTCACCGTGCTGCTGCTTGAAGCAGGCGGCCCGGACTACCGCTTCGACTTCCGTACCCAGATGCCTGCCGCACTGGCGTTCCCGCTGCAAGGCCGCCGCTACAACTGGGCCTTCGAGACCGACCCGGAACCGCACATGGACAACCGTCGCATGGAATGTGGTCGCGGCAAGGGCCTGGGCGGCTCGTCCCTGATCAACGGCATGTGCTACATCCGCGGCAACGCGATGGACTATGACGGCTGGGCAAAAATGCCAGGCCTGGAAGACTGGGATTACCTCAGCTGCCTGCCGTACTTCCGCAAGGCCGAAACCCGCGACATCGGCCCTAACGACTACCACGGTGGCGATGGCCCGGTCAGCGTGACCACGCCAAAAGCCGGCAACAACGTATTGTTCCACGCCATGGTTGAAGCCGGCGTACAAGCCGGCTACCCGCGCACCGAAGACCTGAACGGCTACCAGCAGGAAGGTTTCGGCCCGATGGACCGTACCGTGACGCCCAACGGCCGTCGCGCCAGCACCGCCCGCGGCTACCTGGACACGGCCAAGCAGCGTTCGACCCTGAAAATCGTCACCCACGCCCTGACCGACAAGATCCTGTTTGAAGGCAAGCGTGCGGTAGGCGTGTCCTACATGGTCGGCGACAGCGACACCCGTATCCAGGCCAAGGCGCGTAAAGAAGTACTGCTGTGCAGCGGCGCCATCGGTTCGCCGACCGTGCTGCAACGTTCCGGTGTCGGCCCGGCCGAACTGCTCAACAGCCTCGACATCCCGGTGGTTCACGACCTGCCGGGCGTTGGCCGGAACCTGCAGGACCACCTTGAGCTGTACCTGCAATACGCCTGCACCCAGCCGGTTTCCCTGTACCCGTCACTGTTGTGGTGGAACCAGCCGGCCATCGGTGCAGAGTGGATGTTCCTGGGCAAGGGCATCGGCGCCAGCAACCAGTTCGAAGCCGGTGGTTTTATTCGCACCCGCGAAGAATTCGAATGGCCGAACATCCAGTACCACTTCCTGCCGGTAGCGATTAACTACAACGGCAGCAATGGCGTGAAAGAGCACGGTTTCCAGGCGCACATGGGTTCCATGCGCTCGCCGAGCCGTGGCCGGATCAACGTGAAGTCCAAGGACCCGCGCGAGTACCCGAGCATCCTCTTCAACTACATGGCGAGCGAGCAGGACTGGCAGGAATTCCGTGACGGCATCCGCCTGACCCGCGAAATCATGCAGCAGCCGGCACTGGATGCTTACCGTGGCCGTGAAATCAGCCCGGGCATCGACAAGCAGACCGACGAAGAGCTGGATACCTTTATCCGCGAACACGCCGAAACCGCTTTCCACCCGTCGTGCTCGTGCAAGATGGGCACCGACGAGATGGCCGTGGTCGACGCTGAAGGCCGTGTGCACGGGATGCAGGGGCTGCGTGTGGTCGATGCCTCGATCATGCCGCTGATCACCACCGGCAACCTCAATGCGCCGACGATCATGATCGCCGAGAAAATCGCCGACAAGATCCGTGGCCGCCAGCCGGAACCACGCAGCACTGCTGCTTACTACGTTGCAGGCGACGCACCGGTGCGCGGCAAGCCACTGCGTGAAGTAAGCCGTACCGCGCAGTAAGCACTGTCCGTAGCAGTTGACGAGCGGAGCGAGGCTACGTCCGGCGGCACAACCGTCGTAAATTCAGGTGACGCGGTTTTTCCGATGAATCGCGTCATCTGGTTTCACGGTCGCTTCGCAACCGGACGCAGCCTCGTTCCTTCGGCAGCTGCTACGAATATTGTGTAACTCTTGAGTTTCATCTTGCCCCGCTTGCCCCGGCCTCAACGCAGGCACTACTCTAGTACCTCGCTTCGCGCCACACCCCCCCGCCCCACCCGACATGCCAGCCTTGCCTGGCCAAGAGGTTTTCTATGTTTGATGTTGTCTCTTCGAGCAAATGGCCGACCGGCTTTCTGATTAATCCAAACGCAGAACCTCTCGATCCAAAATGGCTTACCGAATTCAGCAAGATCCCCGCAGCCGCTGTCAGTGACTGTCTGGGCCGCAACGTCGGCGGTCTGGGCCTGAAGTCTTTCCACGGCAATCGGCCGATGCTGGGCAGCGCCCTGACCGTTCGCGTACGCCCGGGCGACAACCTGATGATCCTCAAAGCCATGCAAATGGCCCGCCCTGGCGATGTGCTGGTGATCGACGGCAGCGCCGACCTGACCCGTGCCGTATTCGGCGGCATCATGCGCGCCATGGCCCTCAAGGCCGGGATTGTCGGCGTGGTGATCAACGGCGCCCTGCGCGACCTCGACGAATGGCAAACCGGTGAACTGCCGGCCTACGCCATTGGCGGCGTACACCGCGGCCCGAGCACTGACGGCGGCGGCGAAATCAACGTGCCAATCTCGTGTGCCGGCATGCTGGTAATGCCAGGCGACCTGATGATTGGCGATGGTGACGGCGTGGTTGCGGCTTCGCGCAGTGAACTGCCGGAATTGCTGATCCGTTGCCACGACCTGCTGGCGCGTGAACAGGCAACGCTCAAGGCAATCGAAGAAGGCACCCTGGACCCGGACCGTTTTGACGCCATCCTGCGCGCCAAGGGTTGCCCGGTTTAACACGCTACGCGCCCCCCTGTGGGAGCGGGCTTGCTCGCGATGGCATCGGCGCGGTCCAGCGGGTTAACCGCACTGCCTGCATCGCGAGCAAGCCCGCTCCCACAGACCCACCAAGTCCAAGGAGGTCTGTGCATGTTCGATTTCTACCCTCAGCTCAAGCAGCGCTTTGACGCGCTGCGCACCCGAGCCGAGTTCTTTTCGTTACGTTATGTACGCGAGTCCGGGCAATACCTGTCGGTACGCAAGAACGTCGCAGAGCCTCCCTCATTCAGTCACGACCAGGGCGCCATGCTGACCGTGCGGTTGCGCGGTATCGAGGCTTATGCCGCCACCAATGACCTGTCCCAGGCCGGTCTGCAGGCCGCGCTTGATCGCGCCGAAACCCAGGCCCAACTGATCGCCGGGCATGCCCTGCTCAACCTGAGCCAGGAACCGGTGTCCCATGAGCGCGCCGACTTTTTCTCCCCAGACCTCGACCAGGCCTTCCCGTCACTGAGTGAGTGCTTCGAGCTGCTGGGCGCCGAATCAGCCGCCGTGCCCAAGGACGAGCGGCTGGTGAGCTGGGCAGTTTCACTGGGCCTCAATCACGTCGAACAGATTTACCTGAACAGCGCCGGCGCCGAACTGCGCCGCGCCCAGCGTTTTGTCTACCCGGGCATGAGCGTCACCGCCTATGACGGTAACGACAGCCAGAGCCGCAGCCTGGGCCGCGAGAACTTTGGCCAGCAAGGTGGCGCCGATGTGATCAGCCGCTGCGGGCTGATCGGCGCCGCACCCCAGGTCGCCGACCAGGCCCTGCAATTGCTGCTGGCGCCCAATGCCCCGGCGGGCAAGCGCGACCTGCTGCTGATGCCCGACCAGATGATCCTGCAAATCCACGAATCCATCGGCCACCCGCTGGAGTTGGACCGCATTCTCGGTGACGAGCGCAATTACGCAGGCACCAGCTTCGTCAAGGCCAGCGACTTCGGCAGCCTGCAATACGGCTCAAAATTGCTGAACGTGACCTTCGACCCGACCATCCCCGAGGAACTCGCCAGCTACCGCTTCGACGACGACGGCACCCCGGCCTACAAGGAGTATCTGATCCGCGAAGGCCTGCTGCTACGCCCGCTGGGCGGCGCACTGTCGCAGTTCCGCTCGGGCCTGGAAGGCGTGGCCAACAGCCGCGCCTGCGGCTGGAACCGACCGCCGATCGACCGCATGGCCAACCTCAATATCGAGCCCGGCGACCAGTCGCTGGTGCAAATGATTGGCGGTATCGAAAGCGGCATCCTGATGGCCACCAACCGCTCGTGGTCGATTGACGATGCGCGCAACAAGTTCCAGTTCGGTTGCGAATGGGGCCAGTTGATCGAAAACGGCGAACTCAAGGGCGTGGTCAAGAACCCCAACTACCGGGGCATTTCCGACCAGTTCTGGCGCAACCTCAGCGCCGTGGGCGACGCCAGTACCTTCAAGGTGCTGGGCACGCCCAACTGCGGCAAGGGTGAGCCCAACCAGGTGATTCGCGTGGGCCATGCGTCCCCGGCCTGTGTGTTCAGTCAAATCGATGTGTTTGGAGGTGATGCCTGATGAGTACCCCATTGAGTCAGGCCGGGCAGTTCAAGGCGTTGGCCGAGTGGCTGGGCAAGGCGATCCGCCCGCCCGAGCAATTCACCCTGGGCTATAACGGCGAAGCCTCGGAATTTATCCGCTTCAACAAGGGCAAGGTGCGTCAGGCCGGGCAAGTGCAACAGGCCAGCCTGAGCCTGAAGCTGATCCACGATGGCCGCCACGCCGATGTGAGCCTTACCCTGGCCGGTGAGTCGAATGTCGATAAACACCGCCTGGCCGAAGCGCTGCAGCAACTGCGCGACACCTTGCCGTTACTGCCCGTCGACCCGTACCTGCTGCTCAACCCGCAGCCGTGGCACAGCCATGCCGAGCAGAGCCAGCCCCTGCCGGACACGGCCCGGGTTCTGGAGGAAATTCGCAGCGCATCCAGGGGCGTTGATCTGGTCGGGTTTTATGCCAGCGGCCCGATCAGCTACGGCTACGCCAGCTCCGAAGGCGCTTTTGGCTGGCATCAGGCCAACAGTTTCAACTTCGACTGGAGCCTGTTCCACAGCAACGGGCAGGCGGTCAAGGCCAGCTACGCCGGTGCCGACTGGGACAGCGAGCGTTTCGCCCGGCGCATGCAACTGGCCCGCGAGCAACTGGGTTTTCTGGATCGCCCGCTGCACGCCCTGGCGCCCGGTGAATACCGCGCCTATCTGGCCCCGGCCGCGCTGGAGGAAGTGATGAGCATGCTGTGCTGGGGCGGTTTTTCGGCCCAGGCCCTGGCCAGCAAATCCAGCCCGCTGCAAAAGCTCTACGCAGGGGATGCCCAGCTGAGCCCGTTGGTGTCGTTTGACGAGCAGGTCAGCCAGTCCCTGAGCCCGGCGTTCTCCGGCGAAGGCTACCCGCGTCAGGACTTGTCGCTGGTCAAGCACGGCAAGGCCGAGCAGCAACTGGTGAGTTCGCGCAGTGCCGCCGAGTATGGCCTTGAGGTCAACGGCGCGCCGGAACACGAAGCACCGAGCGCGCTGGCAATGGCGGCAGGGACGCTGGAACAGGCCGACATCCTCAAGCAGTTGGGCACCGGGCTGTATATCAGCAACCTGTGGTACCTGAACTACTCGGACCAGCCGGCCGCACGCCTGACCGGCATGACCCGCTTTGCCACCTTCTGGGTCGAGAACGGCGAGATAAAGGCCCCGGTCAACACCATGCGGTTTGATGACAGCGTCTATAGTCTGCTGGGTTCGCAACTGGAAGCACTGACCGCCGAGCGCGAGCTGCTGCTGTCGGCCAGCACCTACGACCAGCGCCAGACGGCGTCAAACCTGCTGCCGGGAGCGCTGATCAAAAAGCTCACGCTGACGCTGTAACACCTGTGGGAGCGGGCTTGCTCGCGATGGAATCGCCGCGATTCACCTGGAAAACCCGGGTGTCTGCATCGCGAGCAAGCCCGCTCCCACAGAGGATTATCGACAATCCATAAAAAGAGGTCCTATGCCCGTACGCCCGGTTCTAAGCCCTGAAACCCTGCGCTGGTTGCCGTGGGTGGTGGCCATCGCGTTTTTCATGCAGTCGCTCGATGGCACCATCCTCAACACTGCCCTGCCCGACATGGCCCTCGACCTGAAGGAAAACCCGCTGCGCATGCAGGGCGTGATCGTTGCCTACATGCTCACCGTGGCCCTGCTGATCCCCGCCTCGGGCTGGATCGCCGACCGCTTCGGCACCAAGAAAATTTTCTTCAGCGCCATCCTGCTGTTCAGCTTTGGCTCGTTGCTCTGTGCCCTCTCCGGCACCCTCAACGAGCTGATCGGCGCACGGATCATCCAGGGCCTGGGGGGCGCCCTGATGCTGCCCATCGGCCGGCTGGTGGTGCTCAAGGCCTACCCGCGCTCGGAGCTGGTGCGGATCATGGGCTTTATCACCATCCCCGGCCTGCTCGGCCCGCTGATCGGCCCCACGATGGGCGGCTGGATGGTGCAGTACCTGAGCTGGCACTGGATCTTCCTGATCAACCTGCCCGTGGGCATTCTCGGCTGCTGGGCGGTATGGCACTTCATTCCGGATTTGCGCGGCAGCGAACGTACCCGTTTCGACGGCCTGGGTTTTGTGCTGTTTGGCGCGGCGATGGTGTTTATCACCATTGCCATGGAAGGCCTGGGCGAGCTGCATATGCCGCACCTGCGGGTGATGCTGCTGCTGTTTGCGGGCATGGCGTGCCTGGCAGCGTACTGGCTGCGCGCGGGCAATATCAGCAACCCGCTGTTCTCCCCGGTGCTGTTTAAAACCAAGACCTTCGCGGTGGGCATCCTCGGTAACCTGTTCGCCCGCCTGGGCAGCGGCGCCCTGCCGTTTCTGGTGCCGCTGCTGTTGCAAGTCGCACTGGGCTATTCACCGTCGCAGGCCGGGATGAGCATGCTGCCTTTGGCCGCGGCTGCGATGCTGGCCAAATGGGTGGCAAGGCCGCTGATCGAACGCGTGGGCTATCGCACGGTGCTGACGGCCAACACCTTCGCCCTGGGCCTGATGCTGGCCAGCATGGGCCTGGTGACCGAACACACGCCTTACCCGCTGTTGCTGTCTATGTTGGCCGTGCTGGGGGCGATCAACTCGTTGCAGTTCACCGCCATGAATACCGTGACCCTGATCGACCTCGACGACGCCAGCGCCAGCAGCGGCAACAGTTTGCTGTCGGTGGTGGCGCAGCTGTCCTTGAGCCTGGGCGTGGCTTGCGCCGGGGCATTGCTCGGCGGCTTTACCGGGGATGGTGGCAGCGATGGCGTAGACACCGTGCTGGGCGCGTTCCAGCTGACCTTCCTGACGGTGGGGATCATGGCCATGCTGGCAGCGGCGATTTTCCTGCAATTGTCACCCCAGGACGGGCGTAAACCCAAGGCCAACTCGGAGCATGAGCTGGAACATTAAGCTGCTTTTTATGCAGAACTGGATGACATCTCGTCCAGAATGTTCAGGCAAAGGGCATGGGACTGGTACACTGCGCGACATTTTGTTTTGCAGGCCAGTCCCGTGACCACCATTGCCACCGCTTTTAATACTCTGCCTCTGTCCGCCGCCATGCTGGCTAACCTCGACTCCCTCGGTTATGCCCAGATGACGCCGATTCAGGCGCAGAGCTTGCCGGTGATCCTCAAAGGCATGGACCTGATCGCCCAGGCCAAGACCGGCAGTGGCAAAACTGCCGCCTTCGGCATCGGCCTGCTGAACCCGATCAACCCGCGCTTCTTCGGCTGCCAGGCCCTGGTGATTTGCCCGACCCGCGAACTGGCTGACCAGGTTGCCAAGGAAATCCGCCGTCTGGCCCGCGCCGAAGACAACATCAAGGTGCTGACCCTGTGCGGCGGCGTGTCGTTCGGCCCGCAGATCGGTTCGCTGGAACACGGCGCACACATCATCGTCGGCACCCCGGGCCGTATCCAGCAGCACTTGCGCAAAGGTTCGCTGGTACTGGACGGCCTGAACACCCTGGTACTGGACGAAGCTGACCGCATGCTCGACATGGGCTTCTATGACGCCATCGAAGACATCATTGTCAAAACCCCGGAGCGTCGCCAGACCCTGCTGTTCTCGGCCACCTACCCGGCCGGTATCAAGCAGCTGTCGTCCAAGTTCATGCGCAACCCTCAGCAGGTAAAAGCCGAGGCGCTGCACACTGACAGCCAAATTGAACAACGCTTCTACGAAATCTCGCCTGAAGAGCGCATGAGCGCCGTGACCAAGGTGCTGGGCCACTTCCGCCCGCAGTCTTGCGTAGCGTTCTGCTTCACCAAGCAGCAAGTGCAGGAAACCGTTGATCACCTGACCTCCAAGGGCATTTCCGCTGTCGGCCTGCATGGCGACCTGGAACAGCGCGACCGTGACCAGGTGCTGGCGATGTTTGCCAACCGCTCGACTTCAGTACTGGTAGCCACCGACGTGGCGGCGCGTGGTCTGGACATCGACGCGCTGGACATGGTGCTCAACGTTGAGCTGGCCCGCGACTCGGAAATCCATATTCACCGTGTTGGCCGTACCGGCCGTGCCGGTGAAAAAGGCGTGGCCATCAGCCTGGTTGCTCCGTCCGAAGCGCACCGCGCCCAGGCCATCGAGCAGTTGCAGAAAGCTCCGCTGAACTGGGAAACCCTGGATACCCTGACCTCTCAGGGCGGCGCACCGTTGCTGCCGGCCATGAGTACGCTGGTGATCGGTGCAGGTCGTAAAGACAAGGTTCGTCCAGGTGACATTCTCGGCGCCCTGACCGGCGACGCGGGTATCCCAGGTGCCCAGGTCGGCAAGATCGCTATCTTTGACTTCCAGGCTTATGTGGCTGTGGATCGCACCATCGCCAAACAGGCCGCCCAGCGCCTGAGCGAAGGCAAAATCAAAGGCCGCGTATTGCGCGTGCGGGTTTTGTAAATAATCGCCTGAACAACAGCGATCAAATGTGGGAGCGGGCTTGCTCGCGATGCAAACAACTCGGCTCATCTGAATGACCGGGGTGCTGCAATCGCGGGCAAGCCCGCTCCCACATCAGGTTTGCACTGACCATAAATTTTGTGAGGACACCGCTTTGCGCTCTACCGACGTTGTGATTATTGGCGCTGGCGCCGCAGGCTTGATGTGCGCACTGACCGCCGCCAACCGCGGGCGCAAGGTGATGCTGATCGACCACGCCAACAAGGCCGGCAAAAAGATCCTGATGTCGGGCGGTGGCCGCTGCAACTTCACCAACATGTACACCGAGCCGAATAATTTCCTGTCGCAGAACCCGCACTTCTGCAAATCGGCCCTGGCCCGCTACACCCAGTGGGACTTTATCGAGATGGTCGCCAAACACGGCGTGCCCTATCACGAGAAAAAACTCGGCCAGCTGTTCTGCGATAACAAATCCAGCGACATCCTCGAAATGCTCCTTGGCGAGTGCAAACAGGCGGGCGTCAGCCTGCACCTGGACACATCGGTCGAGCAGATCGAAAAAACCGACAACGGCTACAGCCTCAACACTACGCTGGGTCCGGTTGACTGCCAGTCGCTGGTGGTTGCCACCGGCGGGCTGTCGATCCCGACCCTGGGCGCGACAGGTTTCGGTTATCAAATCGCCAAACAGTTCGGCCACACCTTGCTGCCGACCCGCGCAGGCCTGGTGCCGTTCACCATCACCGATCAGCTCAAGGAAATCTGCACCGAGCTGTCGGGCACGTCGGTGGACTGCCTGGTGAGCTGTAACGATCAAAGCTTTCGCGAAAATATCCTGTTTACCCATCGCGGTTTGAGCGGGCCGGCAATCTTGCAGATTTCCTCGTTCTGGAATCCGGGCGACACGGTTGAAATCAATCTGCTGCCCGACCTCGACGCCTTGAGCTGGCTGCAAACCCAGCAGGCTGAACGCCCCAACAGTGAGTTGAAAACCCTGCTGGGTGAAATCTTCACCAAGAAAATGGCCAACCTGCTGGCCGAGCACTGGTTCGAATCCAAGCCAATGAAGCAGTACACCCCGGCAGAACTGGCGCAGGTGGCGGACAAACTGGCGTGCTGGAAAGTGGTACCAGCCGGCACCGAAGGCTATCGCACCGCGGAAGTGACCCTGGGCGGGGTCGATACCCGCGAAGTGTCGTCCAAGACCATGGAATCGCTGAAAAGCCCCGGTCTGTATTTTGTCGGCGAAGTGCTGGATGTCAGCGGCCATCTGGGCGGTTTCAACTTCCAGTGGGCGTGGGCCTCGGGGTATGCGGCGGCGCAGTACGTCTGACCTGAGCCAGCGCCAACCGCATCGCGAGCAAGCCCGCTCCCACAGGAATATCGCTGTTCCTGTGGGAGCGGGCCTGCTCGCGATGGGCCTTTGCATAAATATTTTTGGTTCGATGTGACAGCCCCATTGCGCTGTCGTCTTATCTGGCTCAAGTTAGCGAATCACGAGCCAGGCACCGCCACTTCATGTCATCGAAAAGCTTTCAGCATTCCTTGCGTCGCCTGTGGGCACTGGACAAGTTCAGTTACAGCGTGCGGGTATTTGTCGCCCTGACCGGCAGCATGGCTTTTTGCTGGTATCAGGATGAGATGTCGCTGCTGATCCCGCTATTTCTGGGGATTATCGCCAGCGCCCTGTCTGAAACCGATGACAGCTGGCAGGGCCGCCTCAACGCCCTGCTGGTGACCCTGGTGTGTTTCACCGCCTCGGCCCTGAGTGTCGAACTGCTTTTCCCCTACCCCTGGCTGATGGTCTGCGCGCTGGCCCTGGCCAGTTTCGGCCTGACCATGCTCGGGGCATTGGGCGAACGCTACGGGGCGATTGCCTCGGCCACACTGATCCTGGCCGTATACACCATGATCGGCGTGGACCAGCGCGGCGGCGAAGTCACCAACTTCTGGCATGAACCCTTGCTGCTGGTGGCCGGTGCGGCCTGGTACGGGATACTGTCGGTGCTGTGGCAGGCCCTGTTCTCCAATCAACCGGTGCAACAGAGCCTGGCCCGGCTGTTCTGGGAACTGGGGCTGTACCTGAAGATCAAGTCGGCGCTGTTCGAGCCCATCCGCAAGCTGGACGTGGAAGCGGGCCGCCTGGAACTGGCCCGGCAAAACGGCCGGGTGGTGGCAGCGCTGAACACCGCCAAGGAGATCATCCTGCACCGGGTCGGCAACACCCGGCCAGGCTCCAAGCTCAGCCGCTACCTCAAGCTGTATTTTCTCGCGCAGGACATCCATGAGCGCGCCAGTTCGTCCCATTACCCGTACAACGCCCTGGCCGATGCCTTCTTCCACAGTGATGTGATGTTCCGTTGCCAGCGCCTGCTGCGCCAGCAGGGCGTGGCCTGCCAGCGGCTGTCGGAATCGATCAAGCTGCGCCAGCCGTTCGTCTATGACGACAGTTTTGCCGAGGCCCTGGGCGACCTGCATGCCTCCCTCGAACACCTGCGCATCCAGAGCAACCCGGCCTGGCGCGGGCTGTTGCGTTCACTGCGGGCACTGGCCGCCAACCTGGGCACCCTCGATCGCCTGTTGAGCGATGCAAGCAACCCCGACACCCTGGCCGATGCCACCGACAGCAGCCTGCTGGACCGTTCGCCGCGTAACCTCAAGGATGTCTGGTCGCGCCTGCGCCAGCATCTGACGCCAACGTCGCTGATCTTTCGCCACGCCCTGCGCCTGCCTCTGGCGCTGAGCATCGGCTTTGCGATGGTGCACTGGATTCACCCCAGCCAGGGCTACTGGATCATCCTCACCACACTGTTCGTGTGCCAGCCAAGCTATGGCGCCACGCGGCGCAAGTTCAGCCAGCGGATTATCGGCACCGCCATCGGCCTGGCCGTGGGCTGGGCGCTGTTCGATCTGTTTCCCAACCCGCTGGTGCAGTCGATGTTTGCCGTGGTGGCCGGAGTAGTGTTCTTTATCAACCGCACCACGCGCTACACCCTGAGCACGGCGGCCATCACCCTGATGATCCTGTTTTGCTTCAACCAGGTGGGCGATGGCTACGGGCTGTTCCTGCCGCGCCTGTTCGACACCCTGGTGGGCAGCGTGATCGCGGCAGCAGCGGTGTTCCTGTTCCTGCCCGACTGGCAGGGCCGTCGCCTCAATCAGGTGCTGGCCAATACCCTGAGCTGCAACAGCCAGTACCTGCGCCAGATCATGCAGCAATACGCCCAGGGCAAAAGCGACAGCCTGGCCTATCGGCTGGCACGGCGTAACGCCCACAACGCCGATGCGGCGCTGTCGACCACCCTGGCCAATATGCTGATGGAACCCGGGCACTTCCGTAAGGATGCCGATATGGGCTTTCGTTTTCTGGTGATGTCCCACACCTTGCTCAGCTACCTGTCTGGTCTGGGCGCCCACCGCGACACCGTATTGCCCGCCGAGGTGCGCGAACAGTTGATTGAAGGGGCCGGGAGCAAGATTGCCGACAGCATCGACCAGATTGCCCAGGGCCTGGCCACCAAGCAGGCGGTTGCGGTGCAAAGTGACGAGGAAGAGACCCTGGCCGGCGAGCTTGAACAAATGCCGGACGAAATCGATGAGAACCAGAGGCTGGTGCAAACCCAACTGGCGCTGATCTGCCGCCAGCTCGGGCCGCTGCGCACCCTGGCCGCGCATTTGGTCAAGGCACCTTAGGCCTTGGCGCCAGTCGGTATCGCGCCTACTATCGGGGCATGAACTCGCCAACAAGGACAAGATCGTGACCACCGACTGGCTCTGCAAACACCACAACGACCTGGGCAAGGAACAGCTCTACGCCATTCTCGAATTACGCTCCAAAGTATTTGTCGCCGAGCAGAAATGCGCTTATCAGGACGTCGACGGGCAGGACCTGACGGGCGATACCCTGCATGTGATGGGCTGGCAAGACGACCAGCTGGTGGCGTATGCCCGCATCCTCGACCCCGAGTCCCAGGGCGGTGACGTGGTCATTGGTCGCGTGATCGTTGCCGTCGAGGGTCGCGGGCAAAAGCTTGGGCATACCCTGCTTGAACAGGCCCTGGAAAACATCGAAGAATACTGGCCGGGGCAGCCCGTGTTCCTGTCGGCCCAGGCGCACCTGCAACCTTTCTATGAGCAACACGGGTTCAGTGTTCAGGGCGAGATGTACCTGGAAGACAACATCCCGCACATCGGCATGCGCCTGACAGCTCAGGGGTAACCCAGCACCTGCTTGATCTGCACCAGGTGCCCGCCGACCCAGGCTTTGTCCACCGGGCCCCAGCTGCGGATCAGGTAGCGTCCGGCGTGGTTGCGGGCGCCGTCCTGCTGTTCAAACTCGCAGATGATGTCCAGATCCGCCAGGGCCGCAATGGTGTCCTGCGCGGTACGGCGCGGCATGCCGGTCACCTCGGTGAGTGCCGGTACGCTGCTGGCGGTCTGGCTGTCGATCAGCCAGGCCACGTACAAGCGCCGGTAAAAACTGCTTTTGGTTTTACTGACTTCCATTCAGAACTCCTGCCCGCCTGTACGGGCCCGGCGCGCGTGGGAGCGGGCTTGCTCGCGATTAAATCGCTGCGGTTCGGCAGTTGTACCGAGGCGACCATATCGCGGGCAAGCCCGCTCCCACACACAAAGTAAGTGTCAGTGTTTGCCCTGCATATCCCGCCACGTCAGGTAAACACGCAGATCAAACTCCAGCTGGTGATAACCCGGCAACATGTGCTCGCATAACTTGTAGAACGCCTTGTTGTGGTCCGACTCTTTCAAGTGGGCCAGCTCGTGAACCACGATCATGCGCAAAAACTCGGGCGCCGCTTCCTTGAACAGCGAAGCTACGCGCAGCTCCTTCTTGGCCTTGAGCTTGCCGCCCTGGACCCGTGAAATGGCCGTATGCAAGCCCAGCGCACGGTGGGTCAGGTCGAGTTTGTTATCAAACAGCACCTTGTCAAAAGACGGCGCATTGCGCAGGTATTCCTGTTTGAGTTCCTGAGCGTAGGCATACAAGGCTTTGTCGCTTTGCACCGCATGACGCTGTGGGTAACGCTCGCTCAGGTAATCGCCCAGCTGCTCGCGCGCAATCAATTGGCGCACCTGCTCTTGCAAGGTCTGGGGGTAAGCCTGGAGGTATTTGAGAACAGTCATGGGCGCCAACGCACAGCGTAAAAGTGCACCAGTGTAGCGAATTCACTCCTCAGACGCCCATGTCAGACATTTACGCTGCCAAAAGGCAGACGCTTCCGAGAAAGCGTGGCGCCTGCAAGGGCTGCTTGCAGGCCGGAAACTCGCAAGGCTATCTTCACCAGTCGCCGATGATCCGCGTGGAAGAGACATGAAAAAGACGACGCACGACGATCCCAAAGCCAGTCACCCTCCCCGTGATGATCATCAGCACGATGAGGCCACCCGCAGCCTGTTTGAGGCCCTGCAGCAGGCCCCGCGGGTATCCCTCGCCAACCTCAAGCCCACTCGGGTGCACAAGGTAAGCGCCACATCACCTTTTGCCGTGCAACCTGATATTCGGGCAATAGAGGCCCTGTCCCATGTGTCGCTGATGCTCAAAAGTGCAGAAGAGGTGTCGGATGAAATCACCGTTCATGCCAGTGGCATAGAGCGCGGGCTGGTATGGTCGCTGGTGCATTCGGTGGAGATGTCCCGCTCGCTGGTCGATGCCCTGCTCAGGGCAAATGGTGTGGACCCTGAGCAGCTTAAAGCACAACCGTCCCGCTAACCCTGCACAGAGCAGGCTGGCCAGGGGCGCTCAAACAGCACAAACAAAAACGCCCCGATCAGATCGGGGCGTTTATTTGTCGGGCCGGATTAAGCGGCAATCGACAGTTTGAGCTTGTTCATCGCGCTTTTTTCCAGCTGACGAATCCGCTCCGCAGACACATTGTACTTCTGTGCCAGGTCGTGCAGCGTGGCTTTGTCTTCAGCCAACCAGCGCTGATACAAAATGTCACGGCTGCGGTCGTCCAGCACTTCCAGCGCTTCGTGCAGGTTGCTGGTGGAGTTATCGGTCCAGTCAGCATCTTCCAGTTGGCGCGCCGGGTCGTACCGGTGGTCTTCCAGGTAATTGGCTGGCGACTGGAACGCACTGTCGTCGTCAGCTTCGGCTGCCGGGTCGAACGCCATGTCATGACCGGTCAGGCGGCTTTCCATCTCGCGCACTTCACGAGGCTCTACACCGAGGCTTTCAGCCACACGATGCACTTCGTCGTTGTTCAGCCACGCCAGGCGTTTTTTCTGGCTGCGCAGGTTGAAAAACAGTTTGCGCTGGGCCTTGGTGGTCGCGACTTTCACGATCCGCCAGTTACGCAGGATGAACTCGTGGATCTCTGCCTTGATCCAGTGCACCGCGAACGACACCAGACGCACGCCCATTTCTGGGTTAAAGCGTTTGACCGCCTTCATCAGGCCGACGTTGCCTTCCTGGATCAGGTCAGCCTGAGCCAGGCCATAGCCCGAATAACTACGGGCAATGTGTACAACAAAACGCAGGTGGGCGAGCACCATCTGCCGAGCCGCCCCCAAATCCTGCTCATAGTAGAGACTCTCGGCCAGTTCACGCTCCTGCTCCGGTGTCAGCAGTGGAATGCTGTTCACCGTATTGACATAGGCCTCGAGGTTCGCACCAGGGACCAACGCATACGCAGGTTGCAAAGAAGTGGTCATACGAAAAAACCTCCGTCTCACATAACTCGTGCAGTTCAGCACTGCGAAAGTTGACCGGAAACCTGAAAAAAAGTTCCCAAAAAAAGCTGAAAAGGTCAACAGGTGTCAAGACACTACTTGGGCGAAAGCTCACGCAAATGCCGCGCTACTGCAATCCATGCACCGATATACCCTAACAGCACCGCGCCAAGCAAGAGAGACAGACCATCGGCTACCGGCACGCCCGCCAGGGCAAAGTTGCTGCCGTACAAACCGGCCAACCCCACCACCGCGTCGTTAAGCCAGTTCAGGCCGAATGCCAGAACTCCCCACGAAAGTACACCGGCACCAAAGCCATAAAGCGCACCCATATAAAGAAAGGGCCTGCGTACATAGCTGTCAGTGCCGCCAACCAGCTTGATGACCTCGATTTCGATACGACGATTCTCGATATGCAAACGAATCGTATTACCGATAACCAGCAGCAAAGCCGATACCAGCAATACAGTCAAGCCAAACACGAAACGGTCACCCAATTTCAGGATGGCCGCCAGGCGCTCGACCCAGACTAGATCAAGTTGCGCCTGTTGCACTTTTGGCAACTGCGCCAGGCGCTCACGAAGAGCTTCCAGGGTGGCTTTATCGACCTCGGCCGGGGTAACCAGCACCACGCCAGGCAACGGGTTGTCGGGCAGCTCTTTAAGCGCTTCGCCCAGCCCTGACTGCTGCTGGAACTCTTCAAGGGCTTTTTCGCGGCTGATAAATTCTGCGTCAGCCACCCCCGCCATACCTTTTATCTGATCGCTGAGATTTTCACCCTGCTCGCTGCTGGCATCCATCTGCAAGTACAACGAAATCTGCGCCGCGCGCTGCCAGGAACCGCCCAGGCGCTCGACGTTGTTGAGCAACAACGACAGGCCCATCGGCAAGCTCAGGGCAACGGCCATCACCAGGCAGGTGAAAAAGCTGCCAATGGGCTGTTTGCCCAGGCGCTTGAGGCTGTCGAGCAAGCTCGCACGGTGGGCTTCAACCCAGGCGTGAAACAACATGGCGAAGGTCGGGCCATCGTCATCATCGTGTTTTTTCTTCGGCGGCTGCGGATCGGCGGCCTTGGGCGCTACGCGTTCGGACACTTTGGGGCTGCGGGTGGCACTCATTGCGCGGCCTCCCCGTCACCGATCAGGCGCCCGCGCTGCAAGGTCAGCATGCGATGGCGCATGCGGGCGATCAGTGCCAGGTCATGGCTGGCAATCAGTACGCTGGTGCCCAAACGGTTGATGTCTTCAAATACGCCCATGATTTCCGCCGCCAGACGCGGGTCGAGGTTACCGGTGGGTTCATCGGCCAGCAGCAAGGCCGGGCGATGCACGATGGCGCGGGCAATGCCGACACGTTGTTGCTGGCCCGTGGACAAGTCGCCCGGGTACAGATCGGTTTTATCCGACAGCGCCACGCGCTCCAGCGCCGAATCGACACGCTTGGCGACTTCAGCCTTGGACAAGCCGAGAATTTGCAGGGGCAAGGCGACGTTGTTGAACACCGTGCGATCAAACAGCAACTGGTGGTTCTGGAACACCACACCGATCTGACGACGCAAAAAAGGGATCTGCGCGTTGCTGATCTGCCCCAGGTCCTGCCCTGCCAACAGCAATTTGCCGCTGGTGGGGCGTTCCATCGCCAGCAGCAGGCGCAACAGCGTGCTTTTGCCTGCGCCGGAGTGGCCGGTCACAAAGAGGAACTCGCCTCGACGAACCCGAAAGCTCAGCTCGTGCAGGCCCACGTGTCCATTTGGATAGCGCTTACCGACCTGCTCGAAACGAATCATGGACGCTCCCGCTCCGCAAACAGAGCCTGGACAAAGGGTTCGGACTCAAAATCACGCAAATCATCGATGCCTTCACCCACCCCGATATAACGGATAGGGATATTGAATTGCTTGGCCAGGGCGAAAATCACCCCGCCCTTGGCCGTGCCATCGAGCTTGGTCAGCGCCAGGCCTGTAAGGGCAACGGTCTGATCGAACTGTTTGGTCTGGCTGATGGCGTTCTGCCCGGTACCGGCATCCAGCACCAGCAGCACTTCGTGGGGAGCGTCTTCGTCAAGTTTGCCCATGACCCGGCGAACTTTCTTGAGCTCTTCCATCAGGTTGTCTTTGGTGTGCAGGCGACCGGCGGTATCGGCGATCAGCACGTCGATGCCACGGGCTTTGGCAGCTTGCACGGCGTCAAAAATCACCGACGCAGAATCTGCACCGGTGTGCTGAGCAATCACTGGGATATGGTTGCGTTCGCCCCACACCTGCAACTGCTCAACAGCAGCGGCACGGAAGGTATCACCGGCCGCCAGCATGACTTTCTTGCCTTCAAGCTGCAGTTTTTTCGCCAGCTTGCCGATGGTGGTGGTTTTACCCGCACCGTTGACGCCCACTACCAGAATCACGAATGGCTTGTTTTGCGACTCGATTTTCAGCGGCTGTTCAACCGGCTTGAGCATGGCCGCCAGCTCTTCCTGCAGCGACTTGTACAGTGCGTCGGCATCGGTCAACTGCTTGCGCGCGACCTTCTGCGTCAGGTTCTTGATGATCACCGAGGTGGCTTCAACGCCCACGTCGGCGGTCAGCAGGCGGGTTTCGATTTCTTCGAGCAGATCGTCATCGATGGCCTTTTTGCCCAGGAACAGGCTGGCCATGCCTTCGCCAATACTGGCGCTGGTCTTGGACAAGCCTTGCTTGAGGCGGGCGAAAAAGCCGGTTTTTTGCTCGGGCGCGGCCACTGGCGCGGGGGCAGGGGCCTCAACCACGACTGCAGGTGCAGGTGCAGGTGCAGGTGCAGGCACGACCACAGGTGCCACAACGGCAACTGGCTCTGGCTCTGGCTCTGGCTCTGGCTCTGGCTCTGGCTCTGGCTCTACAACAGTCTCGACCACCTCAGGCACTTCAACCACAGGCTCGGGGATTGGCGGCACGATATGCGGCGCTTGCACATCCTCCACCAGCGCCACCGGTTCTTCGGCAACGGGCAAGTGCGGCCAGGGCGCAGGCTCAGGGGCCACTTCAACAACAGGCTCAGCGGCCACCACGACCACTTCGGGCGCGGCCTCGACCACCACCGGGGCGGCCTCAATCAGCGGCTCAGGGGTGATTTCGGGCGCAGGCGCGGGCTGTTCCACGACGGTTTCCTGCGGCTTTCTGCGCAGCCATCCGAACAGGCCTTTTTTCTCGCCAGCCGCAGCTGGGTTCTTCTTGTCGTCGTTGGAACCAAACATGGAGGACGGCTATCTCATCGTAGCGACGCGCCACTGTGGCGCCTCGGCAAATAATATTCGGTGTGAAACAGACTGTAATTTTGTCAGCTTGTTCGCACGCAACTGTAGTCAGAGGGTAAAACACACCTCGTAAACTTCGTCTTAACTCGGGTCTGTCACGGGAAAGTCGGCAAAAATGCGAAATTTACCGGGATACATCCACACTTCCAAGCGGGCTCCTATACTGCCCGATCAAACGTCGTCTGATCGTCAAAGGCCTGATAGGCGTGGCCGCCAGTAAAACGGATCAGTATCCTAGCACCTCCTCACCCGCAGACGCTAAGGCCGAACGGGTAGCCCAACAGGTTAAAAAACGAATGAATCTAGCCCGCCGCGCTGCTGGCCTGTTGCTCAGCACAGTTTTATTACCGCTTTCGGCCCTGGCGGCCGAACCGCAGCCCACCCACGAATTCCGCCTGGACAATGGCCTCAAGGTCATCGTGCGCGAAGACCATCGCGCCCCTGTGGTGGTTTCCCAGGTCTGGTACAAGGTGGGCTCAAGCTATGAGACGCCCGGCAAGACCGGCCTGTCCCACGCCCTTGAGCACATGATGTTCAAGGGCAGCAACAAGGTTGGCCCCGGTGAAGCCTCGTTGATCCTGCGCGACCTTGGCGCCCAGGAAAACGCCTTCACCAGCGATGACTACACCGCCTATTACCAGGTGCTCGCCCGCGACCGCCTGGGCGTGGCCTTTGAACTTGAGGCCGACCGCATGGCCAGCCTTCGCCTGCCGCCTGAAGAATTCAAGCGCGAGATCGAAGTCATCAAGGAAGAGCGCCGCCTGCGGACCGACGACCAGCCCATGAGCAAAGCCTACGAGCTGTTCAGCGCGATGGCCTTCCCTTCCAGCGGCTACCACACCCCGACCATCGGCTGGATGGTGGACCTGGAGCGCATGAGCGTTGGTGAACTGCGCGCCTGGTACGAAGAATGGTATGCCCCCAACAACGCCACGCTGGTGGTTGTCGGGGACGTGACACCGGACGAAGTCAAAGCCCTGGCCCAGCGCTACTTCGGCAAGGTGCAAAAACGCGAGATCCCTGTCGCGAAAATCCCGCTGGAGCTGCCCACCCCGGGTGAGCGCCTGCTCAAGATCCACGTTCAGACCCAACTGCCAAGCCTGATGCTGGGCTTTAACGTACCGAGCATCGCGACTGCCAAAGACCCTGTCACCGCCAATGCCCTGCGCCTGATTTCCGCGCTGCTGGATGGCGGCTACAGCGCACGCATGCCAACGCAACTGGAGCGTGGTGAAGAACTGGTCTCCGGCGCATCGTCCAGCTACAACGCATTCACCCGTGGCGACAGCCTGTTTATGCTTTCGGCAATGCCCAACAGCCAGAAAAAAGTCACCATGGCCCAGGCTGATGCCGGCTTGTGGCGCTTGCTCGACGACTTGAAAAAAACCCCGCCTACCGCTGAAGAGCTGGAGCGTGTGCGAGCCCAGGTGATTGCCGGCCTGGTCTACGAGCGCGACTCGATCACCAGCCAGGCCACTTCGATCGGCCAGCTGGAAACCGTCGGCCTGTCGTGGAAGCTGATGGACTCCGAACTGGCCGACCTGCAGAAGGTCACCCCGGCCGATATCCAGCAAGCTGCCCGTACCTATTTCACTCGCGACCGTCTGAGCGTTGCGCATGTACTGCCCGAGGAGAAAACCCATGAGTGAGCGTAAAGGCCCCCGCTACGCCCTGCTCGGTCTGAGCGCCGCCATACTGGTTGGCGCACTCGGCTATTTTTTGACCAACCCTGAGCAATCGGTTGCCAGCCAGGCGCTGGACCAGGCCAAGACCGAGCACAAGCTCGAATCCCTGGCCGAGCTCGACGGCAAGGCGCCCAGCCACCGCGCGCTGAACGTGCAAACCTGGAAAACCGCCGAAGGCTCCAAAGTACTGTTCGTCGAAGCCCGGCAACTGCCGATGTTCGACCTGCGCCTGACCTTCGCCGCCGGCAGCAGCCAGGACGACAACACCCCCGGCCTGGCCTTGCTGACCAACGCCATGCTTAACGAAGGCGTGGCCGGCAAGGATGTCGGCGCCATCGCCCAGGGCTTTGAAGGCCTGGGCGCAGACTTCAGCAATGGCGCTTACCGCGACATGGCCGTGGCCTCGTTGCGCAGCCTGAGCGATGTGGATAAACGCACCCCGGCGCTCAATCTGTTTGCCGAGGTGGTGGGCAAGCCCACGTTCCCCGCAGACTCCCTGGCGCGGATCAAGAACCAGCTACTGGCCAGCTTCGAGTTCCAGAAACAGAACCCCGGCAAACTGGCCAGCAATGAGCTGTTCAAGCGCCTGTACGGCAACCACCCGTATGCCCACTCAAGCGATGGCACGGCTGAAAGCATCACTTCGATCACCATCGACCAGCTCAAGGCCTTCCACAACAAGGCCTACACTGCTGGCAATGCGGTGATCGCGATCGTTGGCGACCTGTCCCGTGCTGAAGCCGAGGCTATCGCGGCCCAGGTGTCCGCCGCGCTGCCCAAAGGCCCGGCGGTTGCCAAGACCGTGCAGCCGAGCGAGCCCAAGGCTGGCGAAACCCATATCGAGTTCCCGTCCAAACAGACCCACCTGCTGCTGTCGCAACTGGGTATCGACCGTGACGACCCCGACTATGCCGCACTGGCGCTGGGCAACAGCATCCTGGGCGGTGGCGGTTTCGGCACGCGCCTGATGACTGAAGTCCGTGAAAAACGCGGCCTGACCTACGGCGTGTACTCCGGCTTCAGCCCGATGCAGGCTCGCGGCCCGTTCATGATCAACCTGCAGACCCGTGCCGAACTGAGCGAAGGCACGCTCAAACTGGTGCAAGACATTTTGGCCGACTACCTGAAAAATGGTCCGACGCAAAAAGAACTCGACGATGCCAAGCGTGAACTGGCTGGCAGCTTCCCGCTGTCCACTGCCAGCAACGCCGCCATCGTCGGCCAACTTGGCGCAATGGGCTTTTATGATTTGCCCCTGGATTACCTGGAAACCTTCATGCAGAAGTCCCAGGACCTGACCACCGAACAGGTCAAGGACGCCATGAACAAGCACCTGAGCGCCGACAAAATGGTCGTAGTGACCGCCGGCCCAACCGTGCCGCAAAAACCACTGCCACCACCTACCGACAAACCTTCAGAGCAACCTCTTGGGGTTCCGGAGCATTAATGGCAAAGCCAAAAAACACATCGCACTCCGGTGCGGGTCAGTTACGCATCATTGGCGGGGAATGGCGCAGCCGCAAGCTGGACTTCCCCCATGTAGAGGGCCTGCGCCCTACGCCCGATCGCGTGCGTGAAACCCTGTTCAACTGGTTGGCTCCGCATATCGGCGGCGCCAGGGTACTGGACGTTTTCGCCGGTAGCGGTGCGCTTTTCCTTGAAGCCATGTCCCGTGGCGCAGCCAAGGGCGTGGCACTGGACAGCAACCGCGATGCGATTTCCAACATCCGCGAAAACATGGGCATCCTGCGCTGCACCGTTGGCCAGGTGCAGCAGACCGACGCCCTGCGTTATCTGGATGCCACACCGAGCGAAACCTTTGACGTGGTATTCCTCGACCCGCCGTTCAACAAGGACCTGCTCAAGCCTGCCTGTGATCTGCTCGAGCAACGCGGCTGGCTGACCGAAGACGCCTGGGTCTACACCGAAAGCGAGTTGCGTCCGTCCGAGCTGGGCTTGCCTGCCAACTGGCGCCTGCACCGCGAGCAAAAAGCCGGTGGCGTGAACTACGCCCTGTGGCAGCGCGAAGCAACACAAGCCTGACGAACATGTAGCCGCTGCCGCAGGCAGCGACTACATATTTTTTCGCTCCACGATATCTATGTAACGCCCGCCTCCCCCCTCCCAAGCCCAATCTGTTCTGACGCTTACTCGTCAGGACACCTACCATGAAACACCCCCTCGCCGGGCTGGCTCTCGGCCTTGTGTTGCAACCGCTGACGGCCCTGGCCAGCAGCGAACCCTCCACTCACCGGTTCACCCTGGACAACGGCCTCAGGGTCATCGTCCACGAAGACCACCGCGCCGCCGTGGTGCATTCCCAACTCTGGTACCGGGTTGGCTCCAGCTATGAGCCGCCGGGCCAATCCGGCCTGTCCCATGCCCTGGAACATATGGTGTTCAAAGGCAGCAGCAAACTCTGCCCGGCGGAGTCCGATCACATCTTTCAAAGCCTGGGCATCTCCGACAATGCGGCGACGCAAAGCGATGCCACACTTTTCTTTCAAACCCTGCCACCTTACGCCCTGGCCGTCGCACTTGAAGTGATGGCCGACCAGATGAGCACCGCCCATCTGTCCGCCGTGCACTGGGAGGGTGAACGCGAAGTCATCAAAAGCGAACGCAGCGAAAGCGTCGACAACGACCCCCAGCAGCGGGCCCTGGAGTTGCCCCAGCGCCTGGCATTTCCTGCCAGCGCCTCTGGCAGCCCGGTGATCGGCTGGATGCACGATCTCGAACGCATGCATGTCGATGAACTCAAGCACTGGTACCAGAGCTGGTATGCCCCCAACAACGCCACGTTGATCATCGTCGGCGCGATCGACGCCGGGCAGGTCAAGGCGCTGGCCACCCGCTTTTTCGGCCCGATTGCCCAGCGCCAATTGCCTGCAATCAAACCCCCGCTCGAACTCGCAGCGCCAGGTGAGCGCAGCATCACCCAGTACATCGACCATCAAATCCCCAACCTGAGCATGACATTCAACGTCCCCAGCCTGAGCACCCAGACCGAGCCCCATACGGCAGCCGCACTGGAGCTGCTCAGCGAGGTGCTGGGAGGCGGTGACAGCTCGGCACTCAAAAGCCGGTTGTGGCGCGGTGAAGAGCTGGTCATCAGCGTCGACTCACACTACAGCGGCATCAGTCGCGGTGATGTGCTGCTCAGTATTTCCGCCACCCTCAACCTCGAAAAAATCAAAACCCTCAGCGAGGTGCAAGCGCGTATCTGGGAAGTGCTCGAATCACTGAAACACACACCGCCCTCCAGCAGTGACCTTGAGCGCGCCCGCACGCGGATCATTGCCCGGCAGGTGTTCAACCGGGACGACCTGCAAAGTCTGGCCCTGTATCTGGGCGAACTGGACATTGCCGGGCTGTCACCGGAGTACGACGAAAAGCGCCTGCAGACCCTGAAGGCAATCACCCCCGAAGACATCAGCCACGCCGCGCAAACCTTCCTGACCCGCGACCGCATGACCGTCAGCCATGTGCTGCCCAAGGAGTCTCGCCATGAATCTGAATAAGCCCCTGCCTGTCGCAGCCCGATGCGCCCTGTACGCCGCCCTGCTGCTCGCCCTGGTCACGCTCTGTACTCGCACACAGGCGCAGGCGCCCGCGCCACAGCTGCAATCGTTGCTTGAGTTAAGCCCCACGGCCCCCGTCACTCGCCTGCCAGCCATCAAGGCCTGGAAACTGGCTCAAGGCACCCGGGTGCTGTTTGTCGAAAACCACAACCTGGCCATGTTCGATCTACAGATCAGCTTTGCCGCCGGCAGCAACCAGGATGGCGACTCACCCGGCCTGGCCGCCACCGTGCTGAGCCTGTTCAACGAAGGCTCGGCACTCATGGACGCCAATGCCCTGGCCGAGGGGTTTGATCGCCTGGGCGTGGCCCTGGGCAACGGCATCAGCAAGGAACAGAGCTTTTTTACCCTGCGCAGCTTGAGCGCCCCGCACATCCGCGAACCGGCCATGCACCTGTTCACCGAGATGCTCGCCCGGCCGGGCTTTACCGTCGAAGGTCAGCGCCGGGTAAAAAACGAGCTGCTCACCCAGCTCAAAAAAGACCACGACGACCCCCACGCCCTGGCGCGCACATTGATCTACGACGAGCTGTACCCCGGGCAAGCGGTCGCCCGCTCCAGGTACGGTACGGCCGAGAGCCTTGAGCGCATTGATCAAGCTCAACTGGTGAATTTCTATCGCCGAGCCTATACCGCCGCCAACGCACAAATCGTGATCGTCGGCGACCTGACCCTGCAACAGGCACAGACCCTCAGCCGCTCACTGGCCAACGCCTTGCCTGCCGGGCCGGCACTGACCCGGCCATACGCAGTGGCAGCCCCGTCTACCCGCGGCAAAACCGTGCATATCGAAGATGAGGCCAGCCATACCCTGCTGATGATGGCCCAGAACGCAGTGCCCACCCAGCACCCTGACTGGGCAGCCATCCGTGCCGGGAACATCATGTTCAGCCACATTCTCAACGGCGATCTGCGCGAGGATCGCAGCATCACCTACGGCGTGCTATCGGACATTCCCAACGCACAAGGCCCGGCGCCCTGGGTCATCAGCCTCAATACCCCCTCACGCTACAGCCAAGGTGCTCTGGCCCGGATCAAGGCCCTGTTTGCCCAGTACCTGGAAGAAGGGCCCAGCGAAATACAGCTCAACGACGTCAAGCAGCACCTGCTGCGTGCCTTGCCCCAGCACACGGCCAGCAATCTGGAGATGCGCAATGAGCTGTCCATCATCGGCCGTTTTAACCAGCCCCTGACCTTCGACTACAAAAACCGGCAGATTCAGGCCCTTACCCGTGAGCAGATCAAGGCGGCCATGAACCGCCACCTCAGGGCTGACGGCTGGGTCAGCGTGACCGTCGGGCCTGACGTTGTACAACAACCCCTGCCGGATCCCATAGCACCGCAGACAGTAACGGCGCAAAGCTGCATGCCAGCCAACCGATAACCCCGCGGCCTGCACGCAACACTTGGGCGTCAGGCCATGATGTGGCAATTTAGACAACCGCCGTACCTGTCATCCGATGAGAACCACCGTGCCTTTTTCAGACAGCCATGCTTTACCCCTCAAGCCGTTTACTCCGGCTACGGGCCTGGGCAACCCCCATATCCAGACACTATGGGGGCCGTTGTGGCGCACCAAACCCGCCATTGAACATCGACGTGAACGTATCTGGCTCAAGGATGGCGATTTTCTCGACCTGGACTGGCACGGCATATCATCAGCCCATGCACCGGTGGTACTGGTGCTGCACGGCCTGACCGGGTCATCGAGCTCGCACTATGTGCTGGGGCTGCAAAATGCCCTCGCTGCACGCGGCTGGAGCAGCGCCGCACTGAACTGGCGAGGCTGCTCGGGCGAGCCCAATTTACTGGCCCGTAGCTACCACTCGGGGGCCAGCGAAGATCTGGCCGAGGCCGTGGCCCATATACGCGCCGCACACCCCCTGGCCCCGCTGTATGCCGTGGGATATTCGTTGGGGGGCAACGTGCTGCTCAAGTACCTGGGCGAAAGCGGCAGTGACAGCGGTTTATGCGGTGCTGTGGCGGTGTCGGTGCCGTTCCGGCTTGACCAGTGTGCCGACCGGATCGGCCTGGGCTTTTCCAGGGTCTATCAAGCCCACTTCATGCGCGAGATGCTGGCTTACGTCAAAGACAAAAAACACCGGTTCCAGCTCGACGCCCGACATGAAGGCCTGGCCAGCCTGACCAAGCTGGGCTCGGTCAAAACCCTGAGCAAAATGCGTACCTTTTGGGAGTTCGATGACCGCGTAACGGCACCTCTCAACGGCTACCTGAATGTCGATGACTACTACCGGCGCGCCTCCAGCCGCTACTTTCTGGGGACCATCGATACACCGACACTGATTATCCAGTCCACGGACGATCCGTTCGTGTTCAAGCACAGTATTCCCGAAACCAGCGAGCTATCGCCCTGCACGCAACTGGAATTGCACGCCAAGGGCGGCCATGTCGGATTTCTGGAAGGCTCGCCAGGAAGGCCAGGGTATTACCTTGAGCGCAGAATCCCGCAATGGCTGGCCGCGCTGCGGCTTGAATCTGCGTAATGGACGCAGAACAGGGTGAGTCGATCCGCTTCTGGCAAACGCCACCCCTGACGGGCGTGGAGCTGCTGACGGCGCGCTATATCGAACACCGCTTCGTGCCCCATGTGCATGATGGTTTTGTGATCGGCATGATTATCGAAGGCGCCCAGCGTTATCGCTATCGCGGTGCCGAGCATCTGGCCGCCACCGGCACGCTGGTGCTGATCAACCCGGACGAAGTGCACAATGGTCACAAAGGCCATGATGCGGGTTGGCGCTACCGGGCTTTTTACCCGGACAATGCGCAAATCCGACAGCTGCTGGAAGAACTGGAACTGCCCGCCAGCCACTTGCCGACCTTCAATGACACATTGCTGTACGACTGCGATCTGTTTCGCGGGTTGTTCCAGTTGCATCAATTGCTTGAAGGGCCAGAGACTGCACTGCAGCAACAAACGGCATGGCGCCAGATGATGCTTGCCCTGCTTAACCGCCATGCCCGCCTGCCATTGCCAGCAAAGCCCGGGGTCGAACACCGCACCGTCAGCCGGGCCAAGGAACTGCTGCAAGCCCGCCTGGCAGAGCCGCCTTCACTGGAAGAACTCGCCGCAGCGGTCAATTTGTCGCCATTCCACTTTGCCCGGGTATTTCAGCGCGCCACCGGCATGCCGCCGCACACCTGGCTGATGCAGCAACGTATCGCCCATGCCCGGGCCTTGCTGCAACAGGGCTGTTTGCCATTAGAGGTGGCGACGCAATTGGGCTTTGCCGACCAGAGCCACCTCAACCGGCAATTCAAGAAGGTCTACGGCGTTGGCCCCGGTGCATACCGCTTGGCCAGTGCCAACTCGAACCGCTGAAATCTGCACACATGCTGTGGGAGCGGGCTTGCTCGCGATTCAGACGCCACGGTCTATCCGTTAAACCGCGTTGCTGGCATCGCAGGCTAGCCAGCTCCCAAAGGTGTTGTGTACTGCGCACGTCAATCGCCGATGGCAATGCCCCGCGCCGGATCGTTGATCCACTCACTCCACGAGCCCGCATAAAGCTTGCCCAACGGATAGCCCGCCAAGCCCATTGCAAACAGGTTATGGCACGCCGTCACGCCCGAGCCGCAATAGGCCACCAACTCCTCGGGGGAGCGGCCCGCAAGTTTCTCGGCAAAACGCTGCTTGAGCTGCTCTGCAGGCAAAAAGCGCCCGCTGCTGTCGAGGTTTTCGCTGAACGCCGCACATTGCGCACCCGGAATATGCCCGGCGATCGGGTCGATGGGCTCGACCTCACCGCGAAAACGCGGCTGGGCACGGGCATCGATCAGGGTCAGCTCCGGCTGGCCGAGGCGCTTTTGCAGTTTTTCGGCACTCAGCAACATATGGCTGTCGGGCTTGCCTTCGAACGTCCCGCGCAGCGTCGGGGCGGCATCCAGGCTCAGCGGGAAGCCCGCGCCATGCCAGGCCTTGAGGCCGCCATCAAGGATAAACACGCCGTCACGCTTGCCCAGCCAGGTCAGCAACCACCATGCACGAGCGGCAAAAGCACCCGGGCCATCGTCATACAGCACCACATCGCTGTCGGCATTGATGCCCCAGGCTTGCAGTCGCTCAACCAGGATACGCGGGTCGGGCAGCGGGTGGCGGCCGGTTACACCCTTGATCACAGGCCCGCTCAGGTCGCGTTCAAGATCGGCAAACTGCGCACCGGCAATATGCCCCTCGGCATAGCTGCAGCGGCCGTAGTCCTGGTCTTCAAGGGCAAAGCGGCAATCCAGAATAACCAGGCCGGGCTGCGCCTGACGTTCATTCAGGGCTTGCGGGCTGATCAGTTGCGCAACGGGCATAGTGGACTCCTGTGAGGGGTGAAATGCGGTTATTGAGCGTACAACGCATGTTCCAGGGGGACGTAGTATTCCTTGATCAACTCATCGACGGCTTCGCGAGCCTGCTCGGTGACAAAACCCGACTCCAGCACCAGCAGCTGGTACACACCGCGCTTGATGGCCTGTTCGCTGAGCTGGTCACTGCTGTCACGGGTGGTACATAAAAAACCTACCCAGGAGGTAAGAATAATCCAGGCATTCAGGCTTAAGGATTCAATTTGCTGGGGGGTCATGCGCAAGATGTCAGCCTCGACAAACCCGGCGTAAATGGCCTGGGCCTGAGTGAGGCAGTGCTGGGAGAAACGTCGATAGCGGATGGCCAGTTCCGTGTCGCTGTGCAGCAAGTGTTCGATATCACGGTACAGAAACCGGTAACGCCACATCGCGTCCAGCAGTTGCTGCAAGTACTGGCGCTTGTCGGCAACGGTTGGCAACCGCCCTTGCGGCGGGTGCAAAAAGCTCAATACCAGTGCCTCGTACTCGCTGAACAAGACCGAGATAATCGCCTGCTTGTTAGGGAAGTGGTAATACAGATTGCCCGGCGAAATTTCCATGTGGGCCGCAATGTGGTTGGTGCTGACACTGCGTTCACCCAGCTGGTTAAAAAGTTCCAGGCTGCTATTGGCGATGCGCTGGCTGGTTTTTAGTCGTATGGCCATGGGCTTGCGCTTAAATTAAAAACGAAAGGCATCTTACGGCCTAACCTTGAAACGATAAACAACACGGAGGGCAGGCCTGCAATTGACAAGTTAGAGCATAGGCTCTAAAAACATGACTGCTCTGCAACGATAAAAACCGATAAAAAACGCCTGGAGCCACTATGTCTGTCGACAGTTCCCACCTTCACGACGCCTCGCTCCAACCGGACGATATCCAGTCCCTGCTCGACAAGCAGCGCCAGGCCTACGCCGCTCATCCGTTCCCGCCCCTTGCACAGCGCCAGCAATGGCTAAAAAGCCTGCGCCAACTGTTGAGCCGCGAGCGCGAGGTGCTGATCGACGCCATCAGCCAGGATTTCAGCCACCGCAGCCCCGACGAAACCCTGTTTGCCGAGCTGATGCCGTGCCTGCACAGCATCGATTACACCCTCAGGCACCTCAAGCGCTGGATGAAACCTTCATCACGCCGCGTAGGCATGATGTTCGCGCCCGCCAGTGCCAAAGTGATGTACCAGCCGCTGGGCGTGGTAGGGATTATCGTGCCGTGGAACTACCCGCTGTACCTGGCCATTGGCCCTTTGGTTGGGGCACTGGCGGCGGGCAACCGGGTCATGCTCAAGCTCAGCGAATTCACCCCGGCCACCGGGAGT
Source organism: Pseudomonas sp. WC2401 (assembly GCF_041200115.1). Classification (NCBI taxonomy): domain Bacteria; kingdom Pseudomonadati; phylum Pseudomonadota; class Gammaproteobacteria; order Pseudomonadales; family Pseudomonadaceae; genus Pseudomonas; species Pseudomonas sp. WC2401. The sequence continues at coordinate 944,151 of NZ_CP165623.1, read as the reverse complement.
TTGCTCAAGGATTTGCTGGGGCGCATCTTCCCCGACGACATGGTCACCGTGGTGTTGGGCGAGGCAGCAGTAGCGGTCGCGTTTTCCGGCCTGGCCTTCGATCACTTGCTGTTCACCGGTTCTACCCATGTGGGCAAACAGGTGATGCGCGCCGCGTCTGAAAATCTTACGCCGGTCACCCTGGAGCTGGGCGGTAAATCTCCCGCCATCGTGTCGGCCGATGTACCGCTCAAAGACGCTGCCCAGCGCATCGCCTGGGGTAAAACCCTGAACGCCGGGCAAACCTGCATCGCCCCGGATTATGTGCTGGTCCCCCAGAATCGACTTGAGGGTTTTGTCGACGCCTATCGCCAGGCCGTGCTCAGTTTTTATCCGACGCTCGCCGACAACCCGGACTACACCGCAATCATCAACGACCGGCAGCTGGCGCGCCTGGAACGGCTGCAAACCGACGCCACCCTCAAGGGCGCACGTCTGATCCCGCTGTATGAACAGGGCCAGGGGCGGCGTATGCCCCACGCCCTGCTGCTGGATGTAAATGACGACATGCAGGTCATGCAGGATGAAATCTTCGGCCCGCTACTGCCCGTTGTGCCCTACTCCACTCTGGATCAGGCAATGGCCTACATCAACCGCAGAGACCGCCCTCTGGCACTGTATTACTTCGGCTACAACAAGGCCGAACAACAGACCGTTATCCACAACACCCACTCGGGCGGGGTCAGCATCAACGAAACACTGCTGCATGTGGCCATCGACGACCTGCCCTTTGGCGGTGTCGGCCATTCGGGCATGGGCCATTACCACGGTCACGAAGGCTTTTTGACCTTCAGCAAGGCCAAGGGGGTGTTGGTCAAACAGCGCCTGAACAGCGCTTTGCTGATCTACCCGCCCTATGGCCGAAAGCTGGTAGGCATCATCCAGAAACTGTTTATCCGCTAGCGGAGCCTTGGCCATGCCAGCACACAGTGTCGAAAACGCCCTGATTTCACGTCGCGGGGTCTTGAAGATCGGCGCAGTGGCCAGTGTATTACTGGCCACTGCCGGGCTCGGTGCCAGCCTCAGCGGCTGTTCCGCCAGCAGCAGCGCCCGAGGGTTCTCGGTTCTGCGCAGCAGTGACCTGGCGTTCTTGCGTGCGCTGATCCCGGTGATGCTCACCGCCAGCGTAACCGCGCCAGCAATGCCCGGCGCGGTCAAGGCCACACTCGACACACTGGACGACAACCTCAACCACCTGTCGCCCGCGCTGCTGACCCTGACCCAGCAACTGTTCGACGTACTGGCCATGCCTGCAACACGCGGGCCGTTGACCGGGGTGTGGGGGCGCTGGGAAAACGCCAGCCCCGAACAGATTGAGTCATTCCTGCAGCGCTGGCAAAACAGCAGCCTGAGCCTGCTGAAAATGGGCCACGGCTCGCTGGTGCAACTGGTGATGATGAGCTGGTACGAGTGCCCGCAGTCTTGGGGCGCCTGCGGCTACCCAGGGCCACCCAAGCTGTAAAAAACCCGTGGGAGCGGGCTTGCTCGCGATTCAGGCAACGCGGTACTTCAGACCTGCTGAGTTGATGCCATCGCGAGCAAGCCCGCTCCCACAGAGATATCTCACACTCATTTTGAGTACTTCCTATGCCTGTACCCGATCCGTTCCGAGAAGGCCTGGCCCGAGGCTGGAAAACCCATGACGGCTCCCGCCTCGACAGCGACCTGACCCTGGAGGCTGACGTTGCCATTGTCGGCAGCGGTGCAGGCGGCGGCACCACGGCAGAGATCCTCAGTGCTGCGGGTTACAAGGTATTGCTGATCGAAGAAGGCCCGCTCAAGACCAGCAGCGATTTCAAACTTCTCGAAAACGAAGCCTACGCCAGCCTGTATCAGGAAGGTGTCGGGCGCATGAGCAAGGACGGCGCCATCAGCATTTTGCAAGGTCGGGCCGTGGGCGGCACCACCTTGGTCAACTGGACCTCAAGCTTTCGCACGCCAACCCCGACGCTGGAGCACTGGGCCCGCGAACACAACGTGGCGGGGCACAGTGCCGAACAAATGGCACCGTGGTTCGAGCGCATGGAGCAGCGCCTGGGTGTCGCCCCCTGGGCAGTGCCGCCCAACGCCAACAACGAGGTGATCCGCAGCGGCTGCGAAAAGCTCGGTTACAGCTGGCATGTGATCCCGCGCAATGTACGCGGCTGCTGGAACCTGGGCTATTGCGGCATGGGCTGCCCCACCAACGCCAAGCAATCGATGCTGGTCACGACCATTCCCGCCACCCTCGAAAATGGCGGCGAACTGCTCTACCTGGCCCGCGCCTGGAAACTGCAGATCAGTGGCGAGCAGGTCACCGGCCTGCAATGTCAGGCTATGGACAGCCGCTGCGTAGCGCCCACGGGCCGCACAATAACGGTCAAGGCCCGACACTATGTACTGGCAGGCGGCGGCATCAATACACCCGGCCTGCTAATGCGTTCCGACGCACCCGACCCGTACAAACAACTGGGTAAACGGACGTTTCTCCATCTGGTCAACTTTTCGGCTGCGCAATTTCCTACTGCCATTAACCCTTTTTACGGAGCGCCGCAGTCGATTTACTCCGATCACTTTCAGTGGAAAGACGGCGTCACAGGCCCAATGGGCTACAAACTCGAAGTCCCGCCTTTGCACCCGGCCCTGGCCGCCACCCTGTTTGCCGGTGTTGGCCAGACCAGCGCCGCACAAATGGCACAACTACCCAACACCCATATGATGCTGGCACTGATGCGCGACGGTTTTCACCCCGACAGCCCCGGCGGCCATGTGCAGTTACGCAGCGATGACACCCCCGTGCTCGATTACAGCCTCACACCCTATGGTTGGGAGGGCCTCAAGCGCGCGTTTCACAGCATGGCCGAAATCCAGTTTGCCGCAGGCGCCAGCGCGGTGATGCCGCTGCACAGCGATGCTGGCTACACCACCCGCCTGCGCGCAACCCGTGACCTGATCGACAGTTTGAGCCTTGAGTTGTATCGCACCCGCCTGGCCAGCGCCCATGTAATGGGTGGATGTGCGATGGGGGAAAATTCGCAAATGGCCGTCAGCGACAGCCTTGGGCGCCATCATCAATTACAAAACCTGTCCATCCATGACGGCTCGTTGTTCCCCACCAGCATAGGCGCCAACCCACAATTGTCGGTATATGGGCTGACAGCAAAACTGGCAACGCGACTGGCTGAACGCCTTAAAAATTCATGAAAAAGCAGTTATTTCGTCGCGTCTATAGTGCTTTCTTCTGCGAATGGCGACTTGGCCGACCGGGAATGCTGCGATACCATCCGACTCCCCAACGGATTCCCGCCAGGACGACGCGATGAACCGAGTGTTGTACCCAGGTACATTCGACCCTATTACCAAGGGCCATGGCGATCTGGTCGAACGCGCTTCGCGCCTGTTTGACCATGTGATCATTGCTGTCGCTGCCAGCACCAAGAAAAACCCGCTATTCCCTCTGGAACAGCGGGTGGAGCTGGCTCGTGAAGTCACCAAACACCTGCCCAATGTCGAGGTGGTCGGTTTCTCGACGCTGCTCGCGCACTTTGCCAAGGAACAGAATGCCAATGTATTCCTGCGTGGCCTGCGTGCCGTGTCGGACTTCGAATACGAGTTTCAGCTGGCGAACATGAACCGCCAACTGGCCCCCGATGTGGAGAGCCTGTTCCTCACGCCGTCGGAGCGTTATTCGTTTATATCGTCGACATTGGTGCGGGAAATCGCGGCATTAGGCGGCGATATCACCAAGTTTGTGCACCCGGTTGTGGCCGATGCCCTGACCGAGCGTTTTCGCAAGAAATAACCACTGAAGCGGCGCCCGCGTGCACTGCGGGCGCCAATGCGGCACAATTGACGCATTCGATTTCAGTTGCCCGGGCCGAGCGCCCCGGCCGGAGTACCCATGTCCCTGATCATCACCGACGATTGCATTAACTGCGACGTCTGCGAACCCGAGTGTCCGAACGCTGCCATTTCCCAGGGCGAAGAGATCTATGTGATCGACCCCAACCTGTGCACCCAGTGCGTCGGCCATTACGATGAGCCGCAATGCCAGCAAGTGTGCCCGGTTGACTGCATCCCGCTGGATGAAGCCCACCCGGAAACCGAAGAACAGCTGATGGAAAAGTACCGGGCGATTACCGGGAAGGCCTGATTCATCGTCTATGCGATTTGTGTGGGAGCGGGCTTGCTCGCGATAGATTCACTGCGATCGACCCGTTCGACCGAGGTGGTTGCATCGCGAGCAAGCCCGCTCCCACAAGAGTTCAGCGCAGGACGGGGGGCTACGTCTGGCAACGCGGGCAGAACACACTGGCGCGCTGGCCCAGCTTGACGTCACGCAGCTCGGTGCCGCAGACCTTGCACGGTTCATACCCGCGACCGTACACAAACAGCTCCTGCTGAAAGTAACCGGGCTGGCCGTCGCCGCCGATAAAATCGCGCAATGTGGTGCCGCCGCGCTCGATGGCGGCCGCCAGAATCCGCTTGATCTCAATCGCCAGCTTTAAATAGCGCGCCCGGGAAATGCTCCCGGCAGCGCGACGCGGATCAATGCCGGCAGCAAACAGCGCCTCGGTCGCGTAAATATTGCCCACCCCCACCACGACGGCGTTGTCCATGATGAACGGCTTGACCGCCATCGAACGCTTGCGCGACAGCTGAAACAGCCGCTCGCCATCAAACAGATCGGTCAGCGGCTCCGGGCCCAGGCGCACCAGCAATTCATGGTTCAGCGGGTCAAGGCTCCAGAGCATGGCCCCGAACCGGCGCGGGTCGGTGTAGCGCAGGGCCAGCCCGGACTCCAGCTCGATATCCACATGCTCATGCTTGGCCGCGGGCAACCCGGCTTCCACCAGCCGCAGGTTGCCCGACATGCCCAGGTGACTGATCAGCGTCCCGACTTCAGCATTGATCAACAGGTACTTGGCCCGGCGCTCCACCAGCACGATACGCTGCCCCGACAACCGCACGTCGAGGTCCTCAGGGATCGGCCAGCGCAAACGCCGCTCGCGCACAATCACCCGACTGACCCGCTGCCCTTCAAGGTGCGGGGCGATGCCACGGCGAGTGGTTTCGACTTCAGGTAATTCAGGCATGGAGGCTCCGTACTCTGGAATAGCTGGCAATTCTAACGGAAATTTCTGCGCCACTGGCTCCGCGATCCGACGCAATGCGGTGAATCAGCCACGCCTCCGGGGCGCGTCTAAGGCTATAATCGCGCCCTTTTCAATACCCGGAGCGACGTCATGTCCCTGCCAAGCCTGCGCCTTAAAGCCAATGCCGATCGACGCCTGCGCGCCGGCCACTTGTGGGTCTACAGCAACGAAATCGATGTAGCCGCCACACCGCTGAACGGTTTTAAGGCCGGCGACCAAGCGGTACTCGAAACCGCCGGCGGCAAGCCGCTGGGCATCGTTGCCATGAGCCCCAACAACCTGATCTGTGCACGCCTGCTGTCGCGCGACATCAAGCTGCCTCTGGACAAGTCGCTGCTGGTACACCGCCTCAACGTGGCCCTGTCCCTGCGCGAGCGCCTCTTCGACAAGCCTTACTACCGCCTTGTTTACGGCGATTCCGACCTGATGCCGGGCCTGGTGGTTGACCGCTTCGGCGATATCCTCGTGGTCCAGCTGGCCTCGGCCACGATGGAGCAGCACAAGGACGACGTGATCGCAGCCCTGGTGCAAGTGATCAAGCCAAGCGGCATCCTGTTCAAGAATGACTCGGCTGCGCGTGATGCCGAAGGCCTTGAGCGTTATGTTGAAACCGTCTTCGGCCTGGTGCCGGAGTGGGTGTCACTGGAAGAGAACGGCGTGAAATTCGAAGCCCCGGTGATCGCCGGGCAAAAAACCGGCTGGTTCTACGACCACCGCATGAACCGCGCCCGCCTGGCCCCGTACGTCAAGGGCAAGCGCGTACTGGACCTGTACAGCTACATCGGCGGCTGGGGTATCCAGGCCGGTGCTTTTGGCGCCAGCGAAGTGTTCTGTGTCGACGCCTCATCCTTCGCCCTCGACGGGGTTGAGCGCAACGCAGCGCTGAACGGCTTTGCCGAGAAAGTCACCTGCATGGAAGGCGACGTGTTTGAGGCCCTTAAAGAGCTGAAGGCCAACGAAGAACGTTTCGACGTGATCGTGGCTGACCCGCCTGCCTTTATCAAACGCAAGAAAGACCTGAAAAACGGCGAAGGCGCGTACCGCCGCCTGAACGAGCAGGCCATGCGCCTGCTCAACAAGGACGGCATTCTGGTCAGCGCATCGTGCTCGATGCACCTGCCGGAAGACGACCTGCAAAACATCCTGCTGACCAGCGCCCGTCACCTGGACCGCAACATGCAACTGCTGGAGCGCGGTGGCCAGGGCCCGGACCACCCGGTACACCCGGCCATCCCGGAAACCCGCTACATCAAGAGCATCACCTGCCGTTTGCTGCCTAACAGCTGATGTAACGCCCGCTCCTTGCAGGAGCGGGCTTGCTCGCGATTAGAACGATGGGGTAAGTCACCACCATCGCGAGCAAGCCCGCCCCCACTGCGTTTACTGCGCCTTGGGGTTTGGGCTCAGCTCCACGCCATCGATCAACAGCGATTGATATCGCGGCGCCACCACCTTGGCCTTGCCTTCACGGATCTGCTCGATCAGCTCCAGCGCATTGCCATCGACCTCGAACGTACCCGCCAACTGCCATTTACCCTGCGCATCACGCTTGAAGAAGTCCAGCGACCTCACCCAGCCCCGCTTGGGCAACTGCAGCACCTCGCTTTGCCCATCCCGATCCAGATCAACCGCCCACAGCACACAGCCCGGTTTCTCGCAGGTCTGCTTGCCAAAGTCCGACGCTTCAAACTGTTCGCTGCCCGCCACTTCAGGGCCGATCCACTCCAGGGCTTTCTCCTTGGGCGCGCGTTTGCCTTTACCGGTGTCGGCATTCTTGAGCCGCTTGAGCAAGGCCTGACGCTCGGTTTGCGTCAGTACCTGCCCTTGCTCCACTTGCGCCAGCAGCGCGCTGAACGCCTGCTCACCGGGTTGGCCCAGGCGGTAGCGCAAGGTATCGGCGTCAAACATATCCACCGGGGTCTTGCCGCTCAGCACACGGGCAACCTGGTTGCTGGCGCTGATTTTCAACGGGCTGAACCACGGTGTATGAATTGCCAGCAACAGCGCAACCGTCAGCAGCGCAATCACCGGGTTGGTGCGACGCACACTCCATAGCCACTGGCGCTGTGGCACCACTACCGCCCAGACGGCCGCCACACAGTGGGCAAAAATCACCGCCACCAGCAGGATTGCCAACACCCGGGAAGGTGTCAGGCCGTACTGCGCAATGCGCAGCCACGTTGAATACCCCGCCAGCAGCACCAGCACCGGCAAGCACAGCAGGCACAGGTCGACCACACGCACCAGCCAGACCGGGTACCCGCTGCCCTGGGCACCGTCCTGGAACACGCCATTGAGCAAAAACAGATTGACCGCCACCAGCCACAGCATGATGGGTGTCGAATAGCCGGTATTCCAGATGGGCTCCAGCCCGGTAAAGGGCAAGGCGAAAGTGAACACAATCGCAATCAACGCCCCCAGAGGCAGCAGGAAACGGCACAGTGTCAGCAAAATACCGCGCAGCAGGCCAATGATCCGGTCGTTCTCACGGCCCATGTTCAAGCCGAGGGCAAACACCATTGCCGAACTGACGCAAATAAACCCCTCGGTTGAAAACAGCCGGTTGAGCGCCACGATCCCGAGCATCTTGAACAGGTTGCCCCACAACAGCAGCAGCCCCCAGAACACCACATTCAGCAACAAGCCCAGCAATACGATAAACACCGTGTCCCAGGCATGGCGGAACAAATCTTCATAACGCGGATAGCGCCCTTCGCGGGTTGGCCAGCTGAGGATGAACACCGTGCAGACGTAAGCAATCACCAGGGAAAAGAACGTCCAGCTGCCCGTCAGCCAGCGGTTGTTGAACAGCTGCCTGTCGCCGTCCACAAACACCCAGGTACTGATTGCCGCCATGACCACCGTGAGTCCGACCACCAGCCAGGCAGTGCCGCGCTGTCGCACGTTGTCACCCAACAGCAGCAGGTTGATGCCACCCACCAGCACGACAGTGGCCAGGGCAACCCTGACCCCAGGGTCGGTCAGCGTACTTGCCAGCCAGAGCAGCAAGCCCTGTATCAGGCCGATGGCCAGGCTGGTTTTGACAGAGCGGTTGAGGGTTAGCATTTAGAGTCCCCACTGAAAAATCATCCCAACACTATTGCGTGATTTTCAGAAAATGGCGCGGTCAGTTCGCAAAATAGTGCTTTCTTACATAAAGTCGGGCTGCTTCTTGCCCAACGCCCAGATTAACCGCCAACCGCAAGTGCTGGGCCTGCGAGTCGCTCATTTGTGTTCAGGAGCAACTGCCCTGCCCATTCCCTCCGCCCGCCAGCCGTGTAGAATCAACTCATTCATCGCCAATCATCCCCGGCGGGTTTATGAGCTCAAGCCCCGGCGCGCGGCGATCCCGCAGCGTTTACGGCAACTCGCGGATACGTAGTCATTTTCTGTGTGATCCGTCAGTCATTAGAAGCTCACTTCCCTGTTTGTTACCTGATTAGCCGCCCGGAGTTGTTCCATGCCTGACTATCGTTCGAAAACCTCCACCCACGGCCGCAACATGGCCGGCGCCCGCGCTTTGTGGCGCGCCACGGGGATGAAAGATGCCGACTTTAAAAAGCCGATCATCGCCATTGCCAACTCCTTTACCCAGTTCGTACCCGGCCACGTCCACCTCAAGGACATGGGCCAGCTGGTTGCCCGCGAGATAGAGCGCGCTGGCGGCGTGGCCAAGGAGTTCAACACCATTGCCGTGGACGACGGCATCGCCATGGGCCATGACGGCATGCTGTATTCGCTGCCAAGCCGCGAAATCATCGCCGACTCCGTGGAGTACATGGTCAACGCCCACTGCGCCGACGCCATTGTGTGCATTTCCAACTGCGACAAGATCACCCCTGGCATGCTGATGGCCTCGTTGCGCCTCAACATCCCGGTGATTTTCGTTTCGGGCGGGCCGATGGAAGCGGGCAAGACCAAGCTCGCCAGCCACGGTCTGGACCTGGTAGACGCCATGGTCATCGCCGCCGACTCCAGCGCTTCTGACGAGAAGGTTGCCGAGTACGAGCGCAGTGCTTGCCCGACGTGCGGGTCGTGCTCCGGCATGTTCACCGCCAACTCGATGAACTGCCTGACCGAAGCCCTGGGCCTGGCCCTGCCGGGCAATGGCTCGGCTCTGGCCACCCACAGCGACCGCGAGCAACTGTTCCTGCAGGCCGGCCGCACCATCGTCGACCTGTGCCGCCAGTACTATGTCGAGAATGACGAGTCGGTGCTGCCGCGTAACATCGCCAACTTCAAGGCATTTGAAAACGCCATGACGCTGGACATCGCCATGGGCGGTTCGACCAACACCATCCTGCACTTGCTGGCCGCGGCCCAGGAAGCCGAGATCGATTTCGACCTGAAAGACATCGACCGCCTGTCGCGCCACGTGCCACAGCTGTGCAAAGTGGCGCCGAACATTCAGAAGTACCATATGGAAGACGTGCACCGTGCCGGCGGCATTTTCTCCATCCTCGGTTCCCTGGCCCGTGGCGGCCTGCTGCACACCGACCTGCCGACCGTACACAGCAAGACCATGGCTGAAGGCATCGCCAAATGGGACATCACCCAGACTGACGACGAAGCCGTGCACACATTCTTCCGTGCAGGCCCGGCCGGTATCCCGACGCAAACCGCGTTCAGTCAGTCAACGCGCTGGGACACCCTGGACGACGACCGTGAAAACGGCTGCATCCGCAGTGTCGAGCATGCCTACTCGCAAGAAGGCGGCCTGGCCGTGCTGTACGGCAACATCGCGCTGGATGGCTGCGTGGTCAAAACCGCCGGGGTCGACGAGTCGATCCACGTGTTCGAAGGTAACGCCAAGATCTTCGAAAGCCAGGACAGCGCCGTGCGCGGCATTCTGGCAGACGAAGTGCAGGCCGGTGACATCGTGATCATCCGTTACGAAGGCCCGAAAGGCGGCCCGGGCATGCAGGAAATGCTCTACCCGACTTCGTACCTGAAATCCAAAGGTCTGGGCAAAGCCTGCGCACTGCTCACCGACGGTCGTTTCTCGGGCGGCACGTCGGGCCTGTCCATCGGCCATGCTTCACCTGAAGCGGCTGCGGGCGGCGCGATTGGTCTGGTGCAGGACGGCGACAAAGTGCTGATCGACATTCCGAACCGTTCGATCAACCTGCTGGTCAGCGACGAAGAGCTGGCGACACGCCGCGCTGAGCAAGACAAGAAAGGCTGGAAGCCGGTGGAAGTGCGTCCGCGTAAAGTCACCACGGCCCTCAAGGCCTACGCCTTGCTGGCTACCAGCGCCGACAAAGGCGCGGTGCGTGATAAGGCGCTGTTGGACAAATTGGTGCCGTAAGCCAATGCGTTAAACAAAAATCCCGGCCATGTGCCGGGATTTTTTATGACCTGCACCACACCTTTGTGGGAACGGGCTTGCACGCGATGGCATCGCCGTGGTCATGCAGGCAGACGGCGCCGCCTGCATCGCGGGCAAGCCCGCTCCCACAGGAATTACTGGATCTGATCCGGCTTGACGATCACCCAGTTCTTGTCCGCTGTTACCGGCAACCCCTCTTTGGCTTGCGCCGCCGCATTCTTGGCCATCATCCCTTCCAGCTGCGCCATGTATTTGTCCTTGCGGTTGATCCACAAGTGCACGCCACCCTTGGCCACGTCCACACCGTGAAACAGCATGTAGCCGTCACTGGACGGCGTGTCTCCGCCCACCAGCACCGGTTTTTTCCACTGGTCGATATAGGTCAGGATCGCCGCCTGCTTGCCCGCCATCCAGGTGGCCGGGGTCCACAGGTATGGGGTCAGCTCCAGGCCCAGGTTGGCTTTTTCGTTGTAGGTGCCAGCGCTGATCTGTTTGCGCGCGGTGGTGAGTTCGCCCGTCTTGCGGTCCTTGAGCAGCGTGCTCACGCCAATCACGTTCTGCGGTTTGACGTTGTAGCCGTACTTGGGGTCAGCCGCGACCATGCGCACCAGCTCTTCCGAGGCGGCGGTCATCACATAGACCTCGATGCCGTTCTCCATCAGCTTGTTGAACAGCTCCACCTGCCCGGTAAACACCTTGGGCGGCTGCACCTCGGAGGTCTTGACCACATCCCCCTCGAAGTAAGTCACCGGTACTGGCTTGCCTGACGCCATCAATTCGTCCACATAGCCCTTGAGCTGCTGCAGGGTAAAACCGGAAAACACCTGGGCCACCCACGGGTAACAGACCATGTCGTCCACTTCGCACAGGCGGTAGTAGTAACTGAACAGGCTTTCCTTATGGTCGGCCGTGTCCTTGAACGGGATCAGCTTGAGCGACGGGTCGAGTCTGTCCCGGGTGATCAGGCCGCGGTTTTCCATAAACGGCAGCAGCGCTTCTTCCAGGTCATTGCGGTAGCTGGTGTTGTCCATGTCAAAGACCGCGAAGTTACCCTTGTTCGCGTTGGCGGCGATCATGGCGTCCAGTTGCCTGGCCTGGTCGCCGGGCCAGTGCTTGAGTTCGGTGGCCAGTGCCTGCCCGGCAAGCCCCATGCACAGGGTTAATGCGGTCAACTTGGCGGTCAGTTTCATCAGCTATGCTCCTCGTCAAAGGCATCGACGCTAACAAACCTGCATGACAGTTTTTGGCTTGGGCACGACCGTCATCGTCTTGTCTGCGCCACCTGCTTATTCCAAAAACCTAGGTTGTCATTCCACATCGGTATATTTGTAGATATATCAACCTGTTACGATTTCCGGTTCGCAATAGTTACATCCAAGACTGGTACAAGTCGTCCCTCGGAGCTTTCATGAATTTCCCGCTGATCCTCAATCTGCTGGTGTTCCTCGCGTTGCTGTTCGGCTTGTCGCTGACCCGCCACACCGCGTGGAGCCTGGCGAAAAAAGTCTTGCTGGCGCTGGTTATAGGCGTGGTGTTCGGCCTGTGCCTGCACCTGACCTACGGTACAGACAGCCCGACCCTGAAAGCCTCCATCGGCTGGTTCGATCTGGTTGGCAGCGGCTATGTGCAATTGCTGCAAATGATCGTGATCCCGCTGGTATTTGCCTCGATCCTGAGCGCCGTGGCCCGTCTGCATAATGCCTCGTCCCTGGGCAAGATCAGCTTCCTGACCATCGGCACGCTGCTGTTCACCACCATGATCGCGGCACTGATCGGTATCGGCCTGACCAACCTGTTCGGCCTGACTGCCGATGGCCTGGTGGCCGGCGCGGCTGAAATGAGCCGCCTGCAAGTGATCCAGAGCGATTACGCAGGCAAGGTGTCGGACCTGAACGTGCCGCAACTGCTGCTGTCGTTTATCCCGCAAAACCCCTTTGCCGATTTGGCCCGGGCCAAACCGACGTCGATCATCAGCGTGGTGATTTTCGCCGCATTCCTGGGCATCGCCGCGCTGCAGCTATTCAAGGACGAGCCGGAAAAAGGCGGCAAGATCCTCAGCGCCATCGACACCCTGCAAGCCTGGGTGATGCGCCTGGTACGCCTGGTGATGAAACTGACCCCGTACGGCGTACTGGCCCTGATGACCAAAGTGGTCGCCATGTCCAACGTGCAGGACATCATTAAACTGGGCAGCTTCGTGGTGGTGTCCTACATCGCCCTGGCGCTGATGTTTGTGATTCACGGCGTGATCGTGTCGTTTTCCGGGGTTAACCCGCTGCGCTTCTTCCGCAAGGTATGGCCGGTGCTGACCTTTGCTTTCACCAGCCGTTCGAGCGCAGCCAGCATCCCGTTGAGCATCGAAGCGCAAACCCGTCGCCTGGGCATTCCGTCTTCGATCGCCAGCTTTGCCGCTTCGTTTGGCGCGACCATTGGCCAGAACGGCTGTGCCGGTCTGTACCCGGCCATGCTGGCGGTGATGGTGGCCCCGACCGTGGGCATCAACCCGCTGGATCCGGTATGGATCGCTTCGCTGGTGGCTATTGTGACCTTGAGTTCGGTAGGCGTGGCCGGTGTGGGCGGTGGTGCAACCTTCGCGGCACTGATCGTGTTGCCGGCGATGGGCTTGCCGGTATCGCTGGTGGCGCTGCTGATTTCGGTTGAGCCCCTGATCGATATGGGCCGCACGGCGCTGAACGTGAGTGGTTCGATGGTGGCAGGTACCGTAACCAGCCAGATCCTGCACCAGACCGACAAAGCCATCCTGGCTGAAGACGATCATGGTGATCTGGCGCACGCTTAAAAAGCCGACCCTCACCCCAGCCCTCTCCCAAAGGGAGAGGGCTGGGGTGAGGGGCTTTTGACCTTAAACCCTTTCCCACACCTCAAAGCTGAACGCCGGCTTGTCATCCGCGGCGGCATGCAGCTCTTCCGACACCAGCTTCCACTGCGCCTGATCGAACTCAGGGAACCACGCATCCCCCTCCGGGCTCAGGCCCACACGCGTCAGGTACAAGCGGTCGGCATCCACCAAACCCTGGGTGTACAGCTGTGCGCCGCCAATCAGCATCACTTCGCTCACGCCCTGCTCTTGCGCCCATGCTTCGGCTCGCGCAATAGCGTCCTGCAGCGAGGCAAACACCTCGGCACCTTCGAGCTGCAAATCAGTCTGACGACTGACCACCAGGTTCAAACGGCCCGGTAACGGGCGCCCCAGTGAATCCCAGGTCTTGCGACCCATGATGATCGGCTTGCCCAGGGTGGTGGCCTTGAAATATTTGAAATCCGCCGGCAAATGCCACGGCATGCTGTTGTCGACGCCAATCACACGGTTTTCAGCAAGTGCCGCGATCAGGCTAAGGGGGAGTGATTTTTTCATGGCGCCGAGGATACCAGAGCCGCCCGCGCCGACAGTACCCCGCCTGACTAACAGCGGTTATGCTCTTGGTTCACTTGAATGGAATGTCGCGTGACTCAACTTTCCCCGCTACAACGCCTCTGGCTGACCGAAACCGTGCGCCTGCGCGAAGAACACGCGGGCCCGCTGGACGACCTTGAAGCCAATCGACGCGCCCGCGCCACCGCCGGCGACTTGCCCACACGCCTGCAAAATCGCGCCCTGTGGCTGGCCGAGCGCGACGGCCTGCTCGCTGCCATGCAGCACTGGCTGCAAGGTGCGCGGTTGGCGCTGCTGGTACTGGCCGCGCTGGCCGTGATCAGTGGCGCCGGGCTGGCATTCGCCGCCCTTGGCGACGGGCAAACCCCGGTCAATGTGTTCTGGGCGCTGGGCAGCCTGCTGGGGCTCAACCTGATCCTGCTGTTGAGCTGGGCACTGGGCCTGCTGTTTGCCGGTGAACACGGCGCCAGCCTCGGCCGCCTGTGGTTGTGGCTCAGCGAAAAACTCGCCCGCGATGCCAAGGCTGCGCAACTGGCCCCGGCCCTGGTGCTGGTGCTGCAACGGCGCAAACTCAATCGCTGGGCGCTCGGTACGCTGGTCAATGGCTTGTGGTTGCTGGCCATGCTCAGCGCGCTGGTGATGATGCTGCTGCTTATGGCCACGCGCCGCTACGGGTTTATCTGGGAAACCACGATCCTCGGTGCCGATGTGTTCGTCGCCGCCACCCGCGCCCTCGGCGCGCTCCCCAACTGGCTGGGCATGAGCGTGCCCACCGTGGAGATGATCCGCATCAGCAACGACACCAGCCTCTACAACAACGAAGGGGTGCGTCAGGCCTGGGCAGTCTGGCTTGTAGGCGTGGTACTGATTTACGGCGTGATCCCGCGCCTGCTGCTGGCGGCATTCTGCCTGTGGCGCTGGAAAACCGGGCGCAACGCGCTGCAACTGGACCTCAACCTGCCCGGCTATAGCCAGTTGCGCGAGCGCCTGATGCCCAGCAGCGAGCGCCTGGGCGTCAATGACACCGCCCCCGAGCAGTTGCACAACGTGCAGGCCGGGCACAGCGCCCTGCAAACCGATGGAGCCCTGATCGTGGCCATTGAGCTGGACGACCAGCATCCGTGGCCACCCAAATTACCGCCCACCGTCAAGGACGCCGGCATCCTCGACAGCCGCGAGTCGCGGCAAAAACTGCTGGAACAAATGACCCGTTCCCCCCCGGCACGCCTGGCCATTGCCTGCGACCCGCGCCGCTCGCCGGACCGCGGCAGCCTGGCGCTGATCGGTGAACTGGCGCGCAGTGCCCGCGAAACCCGCATCTGGCTGCTGCAAGCACCGCCCGGCCAGGCGCTGGACGCCGACCGCCTGGGCGACTGGCATGTCGCACTGGAAAAGCTCGGCCTGCCCTTCGCCGCCAGCGCCCCCCTCAACTGGCTGGAGACTGGCCATGACTAAGCCACTGACGCTGGCCGTGGTCGGCCATACCAATGTCGGCAAAACCTCATTGCTGCGCACCCTGACCCGGGATGTCGGCTTTGGCGAAGTGTCCCACCGCCCCAGCACCACCCGCCATGTCGAAGGGGCGCGGCTGTCGGTCGACGGCGAGCCGTTGCTGGAACTGTACGACACGCCGGGGCTGGAAGACGCCATCGCCCTGCTCGACTACCTTGAGCGCCTCGACCAACCCGGTGAACGCCTGGATGGCCCGGCGCGGGTAGCCCGCTTTCTCCAGGGCAGCGAGGCGCACCAGCGCTTTGAGCAGGAGGCCAAAGTACTGCGCCAGTTACTGGCCTCGGACGCCGGGCTGTATGTGATCGATGCCCGCGAGCCGGTGCTGGCCAAGTACCGCGACGAACTCAGCGTACTGGCCAGTTGCGGCAAGCCGCTGCTGCCAGTGCTCAACTTTGTCAGCAGTCCGCAACATCGCGAGCCCGAGTGGCGCGAAGCCCTGGCCCGCCTCGGTTTGCATGCGCTGGTGCGGTTCGACAGCGTGGCACCGCCCGAAGATGGCGAACGCCGCTTGTATGAAAGCCTGGCGCTGTTGTTGGAGCATTCACGCGGGGCGCTGCAACGCTTGATCACCGATCAGGAGGCCCAGCGCGAAGCCCGCAAGCACAGCGCCCTGCGCCTGATCGCCGAACTGCTGATCGACTGCGCCGCGTGCCGTCGTAGCGTGGCCAGCGAAAAAGCCGCCGAGCAACAAGCCATCCAGCAACTGCGCGAAGCGATCCGCCAGCGTGAGCAACGCTGCGTTGAAGCCATGCTCAAGCTGTACGGCTTTCGCCCCGGCGATGCAGCGGCCAGCGACTTGCCGTTGCTCGACGGGCGCTGGGGCGATGACTTGTTCAACCCGGAGACGCTCAAGCATCTGGGTGTACGGGTCGGCGGCGGGATTGCCGCAGGCGCTGCGGCCGGTGCCGGTGTGGACTTGATGGTCGGCGGCCTGACCCTGGGCGCTGCCGCATTGGCCGGGGCCATTGCCGGCGGTGCGCTGCAAACCGCACGCAGCTACGGCAGCCGCTTGCTGGGCAAGCTCAAGGGCCAGCGCGAATTGACCGTGGACGACAGCGTGTTGCGCCTGCTGGCCCTGCGTCAGCGGCAATTGCTGCACGCACTGAATGCTCGCGGGCATGCGGCGATGGACAGCATCAAGGTCGCCACCCCGCAGGACAAGACCTGGCGCGAGGGCAAACTGCCCGAAGCCCTGAACAAGGCACGGGCGCATCCACAATGGTCGTCGCTCAACCCGCATGCGAAGTTGAGCCAGGCCGAGCGTCAGGAGCAGATTGAGTTGCTGGTCGAGCAAATCTAGACGCCGCCCCCCCCCTTGTGGGAGCGGGCTTGCTCGCGATTGGATCACTGCGGTGAAGCTGATGTACCGCGGCGTAAGCATCGCGAGCAAGCCCGCTCCCACAATGATCAGTGATCACGCATTCAGCAGGCGCAGGGCCTTGGCCTTGAGGATGTGCAGGTCGATCACCGGCACATGCATCGCCTTGGCCTGTTCATCCCACACCCGCATGCGCAGGCTCAGCTGGCACAGCGGGTTCTGCTCGAATGCATCGGCCTCGGCCTCGCTCATCACCCCGCCCTGATAACCCAGGGTGCGAATGCTCGCTTCGCTCAACAGCGCGTAATACCCCGGCTGGCGCAAGGTCAGGTAGCGCTTGGCCTGTACATGGTATTCCACCAGCCTGGCCAGCCGCTCGCTGAACCCGGCCCGGCGCAGGTAATCGGCGCCAACCCGCTCATGGCTGACCACCCCGTAGCCGCCCATGTTCTGCGCATCCTTGCCGCAAAAGTGCCCGATATCGTGAAAGAACGCTGCCAACACCACTTCATCGTCATAACCTTCGGCCAACGCCAACTGCGCGGCCTGGGACATATGCTCGATCTGTGACACTGGCTCACCGATGTAATCGTCGGTGCCGTAGTGCTGATACAAACCAAAAACGTCTTCAACCACTTGCTGCGCGTGGGTCATCACATCGTCTCCAGCATCCGGGCGATATTGCCCTCGGCCATCGCCGGGCCCACGCTCATGCCCACGCCGGTGTGCATCAGCGCCGCATGCAGGCCGGGCTCGACCTCCAGCCAGGTGAATGGCCTGGCCCCTCGGGCACCATAGACGCCCTGCCAGCGCTCGACCACCTGCACTTCACAGCCCAGGGTTTCTTGGCACAGATGCAGCATCCAGTTATCCACCTGTTCGCCGTTGAAAGGTGAAGGATCCCGACTGTAATCGTGAGAATCGCCGACGATCAAATCACCATAAGGCGTCGGGCTGATTAGCAGGTGGATGCCGTGCTCATCCAGGTACGGGCTGTCGCGCAGGATTTCGGCCCGCACTGCCGCCGCTTCGGGCAAGTCGGCAAAAGCGCCGTAGTGCACACAACTCAGGCCGGTGAGCAGAGCATGTTGCAGCTTCAAATCGACCCTGGGCCGCACGCGCAGCATTTGCAGACGACACACCTGCGGGTCGAGTCTGGCCAGCGGCTCGGCCAGCAAGGTCAGGTAATCGTGACCCGAACACACAATCACCTGCGCGCCCTTGAAACTGCCTGCCGTGGTGTGGACTTGACCGGGTTCAACCTCGCGCACCAGGGTGGAAAAATGAAATTCGACGCCCAGCTCACGCTGCAGATAGTTGATAAGGGCCGGGATGGCTTCGCGCGAATACACCTGCTGGTCGTCAAGGCCATGCAATGCGGCGCGATGATGGCTGAACTGGCCAGCGTACAGAGCCTCCATTGCTGCACCGCGCAATAATTCGACGCGATAGCCGGACTCCCGTGCACGGCCCTGGCAGAAGGCTTCGAGCAAGTGTTCTTCGGCTTCGGTGCGGGCGAACAGGTATGAGCCATTGCGCTTGAGATCAAAGCCTGCGCGCTGTGCCCAGTCAGCCCAGATGCTGCGGCTGGCGCGGGCCAGATCGAGCATCACGCCCGGTGGCTGGCCGGTGACCAGCGCCTGGCCGAAGTTGCGCACCGAGGCGCCCAGTGGCGTGGCGGTGCGTTCGAAGACGCGCACTTTGAGCCCGCGTTTTGCAGCGGCGTAGGCGTGGGACAAGCCCAGAATGCCGGCGCCGACGATAAGGATTGGTTGAGTCATCACGATGTCCTGAAGGGCAACTTCACTTCCCTTGTGGGAGCGGGCTTGCTCGCGATACAAACGCCGCGGTGCGGCTGTCCAACCGCAGCGATCCAATCGCGGGCAAGCCCGCTCCCACAGGTCTTTTGTGGCTACAAAACTACTGCGCCACTTTCTCGGACTTGCCGTCATAGCGCTTGCGCCATTCGGCCAGGATGCTGTCGCGGTTCTGCGAGGCCCAGGCGAAGTCGTTCTTGATCAGGCGCTGTTCGTAGTCGGCCGGCAGTTCTGTCTGTGGCTTGGCGATACCCGGCTGGGCCAACACCGCGAAGTTCTCTTTATAAAGCTCCATCGCAGCCGGGCTTGCGGAAAAATCAGCCAGCTTTTTCGCCGCTTCTTCGTGCGGCGTGCCCTTGATCACTGCCGTGGCTTCGATTTCCCAGCCCAGGCCTTCCTTCGGCAATACGATGTCCAGCGGTGCGCCCTGGCGTTTGAGCTGCACGGCCGGGTATTCAAACGAGATACCGATCGGGAACTCACCCGCCGCCGCCAGTTTGCAAGGCTTGGAACCCGAATGAACGTACTGGCCGATGTTCTGGTGCAAGTCATCCATAAACTGCCAGCCCTGTTTCTCACCGAAGGTTTGCAACCAGGCACTCACATCCAGAAAGCCGGTTCCGGACGAGGCCGGGTTGGGCATCACGATCTTGCCCTTGTATTCAGGCTTGGTCAGGTCTTGCCAACTCACCGGCTTGCTCAGGCCCTGTTTTTCGGCCTCGATGGTGTTGAAGCAAATGGTCGCGGCCCACACGTCCATACCTACCCAGGCCGGCGGGTTGGCCGCATCACGGTAGTTGCCGCCAATCTTGGCCAAGTCCTTGGGCGCGTAGCTTTGCAGCATGCCCTGCTGGTCCAGAATCGCCAGGCTGGAGGCGGCCAGGCCCCACACCGCATCCGCTTGCGGGCGGGCTTTTTCGGCCAGCAGCTTGGCGGTAATGATGCCCGTGGAATCGCGCACCCACTTGATCTCGACGTCCGGGTTGGCCTTTTCAAAGGCCTGCTTGTAGGTCTTGAGCTGTTCGGCTTCCAGGGCCGTGTACACGGTCAGTTCGGTTTTGGCCGCGAACGCGTTAAGGCTAAAAGCGCTGAGGACTGCAGCGGCAAGAGCAAGAGGCTTGAACATGGTGCGGTTCCTTTTGGGTGTAGGGGGCAGGGTTATTGTTATTGCGCCGGCGCGCCCTGGCGCCAGGCCTGGGAACGGCGCAGCAAGCCGCGCGAAGCCCGGGCCAGGAGCAGGGACACACCCGCCGAAGTGAACAGGATCAGGGTCGACATGGCCGCCGCGCCGCCAACGTTGCCGGCGTCGTCCATGTTCAACACCGCCACCGCAGCGAGGATGGTGTCGGGGCTGTAGAGAAAGATCGCCGCAGACACCGTGGTCATCGCCGAGACAAATAGATAGCGCATGATGTCCAGCAGCGCCGGCAGGCAAATCGGCACGGTGACGCGCCAGTAATGGCGATACAGCGGCGCCTTGAGCGACAGCGCGGCGGCCTCGAATTCGCCGTCGAGCTGGCGCAGGGCCGTGGTGGCGGTCATTTGTGCGGTGGTCAAATAATGCGCAATGGTGCAGGCCACCAGCAGGGTCATGGTGCCGTAGAGCACATGCAGCGGGTTGCCCGGCAGGTTGAAAAAGAACACATAGCCCAGGCCCAACACCAGGCCCGGCACGGCCATCGGCACAAAGCTGAGCATGCGCAGGGCCAGGTTGAGGCCTTTCTGGCTTCTGGTTTTTTCCATCAGATAGGCGCCGGTGAAGATCAGCGCGCTGCCAATCACCGCCGTACACAGCGCCATCGTCACGCTGTTGCGATACGCCAGCCAGCCACCGCCAGCGGTGTCGTTGAACTGGTAGTGGTTGAGCGACAGCGACAGGTTGTACGGCCAGAATTTGACCAGCGACGAGTACACTGCCATGCCGAACACCAGCAACAACGTGGCGCAGATCAACAACACAATGGCCAGATAGCAGCGGTCACGGACTTTCGACGGCACCGGCTTGAACACCTGGGCGCGGCCGCTCATCGAGTCACCATGCTGACCGCGCAACCAGGCATCGACGCCAAAACTGAACAGTGCAGGCAGCAGCAAGACCATGCCGATCAAGGCTCCGCGACCGAATTGTTGCTGGCCAACCACCGCCTTGTAGGCTTCCAGCGCCAGCACCTGATAGTCGCCGCCCACCACAACCGGTACGCCGAAGTCGGTGATGGTCAGGGTGAAAACCAGACAAAACGCTGCAAACACGGCCTGTTTGGTGCCCGGCCAGGTGATGCTGCGAAAGGCCTTGAAAGGCCCGGCGCCCATGCTCGATGCGGCGTCAAACAAGCGCGCATCAGCCAGGGACAAGGCCGAGAGCAAAATCATCAGCGCGTGCGGGAAGGTATAGATCGCTTCGCCGAGCACGATCCCCCAGAAGCCGTAGATATTGTCGGAAATCAGCCCGCGCAGCATGCCCTGATTGCCGAACAGGTACACAAGCGCGATGCCCGGCAGCATGGAAGGTGCCATCAGTGGCAACAGCGACAGCCCGCGCCAGATGCGTTTGCCGGGGATCAGGGTGCGTTGCAGGGCGTAGGCAAACAGATAGGCCAGCGGTACGACAATGGCCGCCACGCTGAGGGAAACCTTAAGGCTGTTACCGAGCAGCCAGTGAAAGTTGGCGCTGGTGACCAGCTCACGCGCCGCGACCCAACCGCCGCCCTGGCCGTCTTCGGCACTGAACCCGCGCCAGAAGATCGCCAGCAGCGGCATCAATACCGCCACGCTCAACAACAGCAATAACAGCAGTTTGCCGCCGACCACGAAGATGCGGTCACCGAGTTCCGCGCGGCTGGCTTGGCGGGGGATTTTGCCGGGCAGTGGCAGGGCCATTTCAGCGGCCATCTCAGGCAAACACCTGCAGGCTTGCGGGCGGCAGGGCGACAACAATGTCCGGCGTGCCGAGCCGCGGCAAGTCCTGGCTGCCCACTTCAGCCGTCAGGGCATGGCCCGGCAGGTGGTTGAGTTCAAAACTCATGCGGCAGCGATTGCCCAAAAAAGTGATTTCGCGCACCCGTGCCGGGAACAGGTTTTCCTGATGCAACACCGGGTTGACGCTGATGGCTTCGGGGCGGCAGAACAAACGGCCCGAGGCAGCGCGGCCAGCGTCATCCGCCAGGCGCATGTTCATGCCACCGACCTGGGCATGGGTGGCGCTGTTGCGCATAAACGGCAGCCAGTTGCCCTGCCCCACAAACTCGGCAACGAACGGCGTGGCCGGCTTGTCGTAGATTTCCTGCGGTGTGGCGTACTGTTCGACCTTGCCGTTGTTCATCACCGCAATGCGGTCGGCCATCAGCATGGCTTCGTCCTGATTGTGGGTGACCATCAGCGTGGTGATGCCCAGGCTGCGCTGCAACTGGCGCAGTTCGGTACACAGATGCTCACGCACGCGGGCATCCAGGGCTGACATCGGCTCATCAAGCAACAGCAGCGACGGCGACGGCGCCAGGGCACGGGCCAGGGCAACCCGTTGCTGCTGGCCACCGGAAAGCTGGCCCGGGAATTTCTTTTCGCTGCCAGTCAGGCCCACCAGTTCCAGCATGTCGCCGACGCGCTTGCGCACCACATCGCGATTGCTGCCAGCCAGGCCGTAGGCAATGTTGGCCTCAACGGTCAGATTGGGGAAAAGGGCATAGGACTGAAACAGAATCCCGTAGTCACGGGCTTGCGGGGCCAGCTCGGAGACATCGCGATCACCCAGGTACAGCGCGCCGTTGTCCTGGCGCTCAAGCCCTGCGATGCAGCGCAACAGCGTGGTCTTGCCGCAGCCGGACGGCCCGAGCAGGCACACCAGCTCGCCTGCGGCCACCTCCAGCGAGACGTTGTCCAGCGCGGTAAAGGCGCCAAAGCGCTTGCTCACATTGCGCACCTTCATCGGCACGCCGGGTTGGGTCAAAGCGGTTGCGTTCGTGCTGTTCATGGATGCACCTCATCAAGCAGATGGGGGTCATCCTAGAGACGCAATGCGTACAAGATGTGGCAGCAAGGCCAAAGCTGGCGATAGTGGTATTGGTGGATTTGGGTATGCGAGCAGAGTCATTGTGGGAGCGGGCTTGCTCGCAATGGCCTTACCGCGTTTTGCCTGACAGACCGCATCGCCTGCATCGCGAGCAAGCCCGCTCCCACAATGGTTGTAACTAGGCCGGGGCCATTTCCTGCGCCAGCCCCAGAAACGCCGCTGGCAAACGCGCGCTTTTGCGTTCCTTGAGGCAGTACAGATACTCATGAATAACCGGCGCATTCTCCAGCGTCAGCACCCGTAACTGCGGGTCATGGGGCACTTCCTGGCGGGCAATGATGCTGATGCCGATATTGCGCAGCACCGCTTCGCGGATCGACTCACGGCTGCCAATTTCCAGCAGCGGACCAAAACTCACCCCGGCATTGGCCAGCAGGTCTTCGGTCAACTGGCGCGTGGTCGAGCCCTGTTCGCGCATCAACAGGCAGTGCCCGGTCAGCGCACTGAGCGGTACATGCTCAAGCTTGGCCAGCGGGTGGTTGCGGTGCACCGCCAGCACCAGCGGGTCGGCACCCAGGATGCGGCGGATCAGACGGGGGTCTTCCACCAGTTGCGACGACGCGGCGATATCGACCCGGTATTCGTCCAGCGCTTCGAGCACCTGCTGGGAGTTGCCGATATCCACCGCCACTTCGATCTGCGGCAAGCGTTCGCGAAAGGCCTTGACCAGATCGAGGATGTAATACGGCGCAGTCGCGGCAATGCGCAACGTACCGCTGCCCTGGCCACTGTTGCGTAAAAAGAACTCAATGTCGGCTTCTTGTTGCAGCAACGCCTTGACCATCGGCAGCAGGCGCACGCCTTCGTCGCTGAGGGTCAGACGCCGGCCGCCGCGGTAGAACAGCTCCACGGCGTAGTGGCTTTCGAGGTTGCGGATCTGCGTGGTCACGGTCGGCTGGCTCAGCCCGAGCTTTTTTGCCGCCTGCGTAATACTGCCCAGTTGGGCCACCCGGTAAAACGCTTTCAGCTCGGCACTCAGCACAGCGACCTCTCTTGTTCTATTTGCGCAGCAGGCGCAAACCGTTGAACACCACCAACAGGCTGACGCCCATGTCGGCAAACACGGCCATCCACATGGTGGCCAACCCGAGGAAGGTTACCGCAAGAAAGATCGCTTTGATGACCAATGCCAACGCAATGTTCTGCTTGAGGATGCTCGAGGTCTGACGTGACAGGCGGATGAATGCCGGGATCTTGCGCAGATCGTCGTCCATCAGGGCGACATCGGCAGTCTCGATCGCGGTATCGGTTCCCGCCGCCGCCATCGCAAAACCGATCTCGGCACGGGCCAGGGCCGGGGCGTCGTTAATGCCATCGCCCACCATGCCAACGTGATGGCCCTGGGCGTACAGGGCTTCAATCGCCTTGAGCTTGTCTTCGGGCAGCAAGTTGCCCTGCGCTTCGTCGATACCGACCTGGGCGGCAATGGCGTTGGCGGTGTGCGGGTTGTCACCGGTGAGCATCAGGGTCTTGATACCCAGTTCATGCAGTTCGCGGATCGCTTCGCGACTGGATTGCTTGACGGTATCCGCTACGGCGAACAGCGCCAGCGGGCCTGAGGTGTCACACAGCAGGATAACGGTCTTGCCCTGCTCTTCCAGCGCAAACAACTTTTCTTCCAGCGCCGGGGAGCACAGGCCCAGCTCCTCAACCAACCGGTGGTTGCCCAAGTGATACAGCTTGCCGTCGATTTCGCCGCGCACACCGCGCCCTGCCAATGCAGCGAAGTTATCCACAGCACTCAGGGTCAGGTGTTTATCCACAGCCGCATTGGCCACCGCCAGCGACACCGGGTGATCGGAACGCGAAGCCAGGCTCGCAGCCAGCAGCACCGCACTGTCCGTGACCAGCGGATCAAGCGGCAGATAATCGGTTTGCACCGGTTTGCCGTGGGTAATGGTGCCGGTCTTGTCCAGGGCCAGAAAGTCGAGCTTGTGGCCGCTTTCAAGGTACACCCCGCCCTTGACCAAAATGCCCTTGCGCGCCGCCGCGGCCAGGCCGCTGACGATGGTGACCGGCGTCGATATCACCAGCGCGCACGGGCACGCCACCACCAGCAACACCAGGGCGCGGTAGATCCAGTCAAACCACACGCCACCCATGAACAACGGCGGAATCACCGCCACCGCCAGGGCAAAGGCGAACACCAGTGGGGTGTAGATTTTCGCGAAGCGGTCGACAAAGCGCTGGGTCGGTGCCCGGGCGCCCTGGGCTTGTTCCACGGCGTGGATGATCCGCGCCAGGGTCGAGTGGCTGGCCTCGGCCGTTACCCGGTATTCCAGGGCTCCGGACTGGTTGATGGTGCCAGCAAAAACCTTGTCGCCGACGGTTTTTTCGATGGGCAGGCTTTCACCGGTAATCGGCGCCTGATCGATCGTCGAGCTGCCGGCCAGCACTTCACCGTCCAGGCCGATACGCTCGCCGGGGCGCACCCTGACCAGACTGCCCAGGGCAATATCCTTGACCTCACGCTCCTGCCAACTGCCATCCGCCTGCTGCACGGTGGCCTTGTCCGGCGCCATTTGCATCAGGCCGCTGATGGCGTTGCGCGCACGGTCGAGGGACTTGGCTTCGATCAGCTCGGCCACGGTAAACAGGAACATCACCATCGCCGCTTCCGGCCATTGGCCGATCAGCACGGCGCCGGTCACGGCAATGCTCATCAGCGCATTGATGTTCAGGTTGAGGTTTTTCAGGGCAATCCAGCCCTTTTTATAGGTGGTCAGGCCGCCGCTGAGGATCGATAGCAGCGCCACCAGCGCGATCACCCACGTAGGCGCCGCATCGGTGAAATGCAGCACTTCCGCTGCCAGTGCGCCAACACCGGCCACGGCCAGCGGCCACCAGTGCTTTTTCGCTGGTGGCGCAGGCGGTGTCGCGTCCGTCCCGTCATCAATGGGGTCGGCCTGCATGCCAAGGGATTTGATCGCGTCGACAATCGGCTCGACGGACGGCAGGTCATGGGTCACGCCCAACACCCGGTTGATCAGGTTGAATTCCAGCTGCTGCACACCGGCCAGCTTGCCCAGCTTGTTCTGGATCAGGGTCTGCTCGGTGGGGCAGTCCATCGCTTCGATGCGAAAGCTGCTCAGGCGAGCCCCCGCAGTCACGGCAGTATCGAGCTTGATCACGCTGGGGCCGGCAGGGGCCGAGCAGCAGCTATGGGCATGGCTGGTGTGGTCATGCTTGTCGCCATGATCGTGGTCGTGCTTGTGCGGTGTGTGAATGGAATCGCTCATCAGGTTGCGTCCGGAAAAGGTGCCTGTTGCCAAGTAAAGACCCTGTAGCCACTATAGGGTCAAGCATCCTTTTGGAGATCGGCGTGATGAAAATTGGCGAGCTGGCGAAATTGACCGACTGTCAGGTCGAAACCATCCGTTACTACGAACGCGAAGGGCTGTTGCCAGAGCCTGCGCGCAGCGAAGGCAATTACCGTTTGTACACCCAGGCCCACGTCGAGCGGCTGACGTTTATCCGCAATTGCCGCAGCCTGGACATGACCCTGGAAGAAATCCGCAGCCTGCTCAACCTGCGCGACAGCCCCCAGGACCAATGCGAAAGCGTGAATGCGTTGATCGACGAGCATATCCACCACGTTAAAGCACGGGTAGACAGCCTGCTGGCCTTGCAGGCGCAACTGCTCGACCTGCGGCAAAAGTGTGGCGAAGGGCCGAACGGCGAGCATTGCGGGATTTTGCAGCAACTGGAAGTCAGCGGCTCGGTCAGCACGCCGGAAGGCGAACCCAGCCATGTGGGCAGAAGCCACGGGCATTGATTGCAGGGCGCCGATGGGTGCCACGGCCCTTCAATCGCGCCGGACGCGGAGCGCCTAAAACGCTATTCTGTCGAGGATTTTCCTTTTACAGAATGTGAACCGCCAAATGCCAGACTGGAACCACTACGTACAGCGCGTCCTTGAGTTAATGAAGCGCTATCCAGGGCTGATCGCGGCGTTTGGTTTTTGCTCCGGCGTGGGCAGTTTTATCCTGGTCGACCGCCAGCAAGGCATGGCCCGCTGGATCGCCGTGATCCTGCTGGTGAGCTGGGTCTGGTTGATGCTGGAAAACACCTTTACCCAATTGTTCAGCCGGGTGTTCAAGCGCGAAATACCCGAACCGTTGCTGCGCTATGCAACCCAGATGATCCATCAGGAAAGCTTTTTCTTCGTCCTGCCGTTTTTCTTTATCACCACTACCTGGAACAGCGGGCAGTTGGTGTTTACCGGGCTTCTGGGGGTGTGCGCACTGATCGCCATCACTGACCCCTTGTACTACCGATGGCTGGCCCCGCGACGCTGGCTGTTTCTGGCATTGCACACCCTTGCCCTGTTTGCAGCGATGCTCACGGCCTTGCCGATCATCCTCAACCTCACCACTTCCGAGAGCTACAAACTGGCGCTGGGCACTGCCGTGCTGCTCTCCATCCCCAGCCTGGCCGTGAGCCTGCCGCTGAAAACCTGGCGTGGCTGGCTGGTGTTGCCGCTGATTGTGCTGGCGCTGGGCGGCACCGGCTGGCTGCTGCGCTCCTGGGTGCCGCCGGCTACGCTGTGGATGACCGAAGTGGCCGTTACCACCCAGCTGCAAGACCGCACGCCGGGTGAAAGCATCAAGCAGATCAGCGTCAGTGAGCTGCGCAGCCAGGGTCTGTATGCCTACACCTCGATCAATGCCCCGCGCGGCCTGAACGAACGCATCTACCATGTGTGGCAACTCAACGGCCAGGAAGTCGATCGTATTGCCCTGGATATTCACGGCGGGCGCAAGGAAGGCTACCGGGCCTGGACCCACAAGCAGAATTTCCCGCCCAACCCCCAGGGGCGCTGGCAAGTGCGGGTGCTGACCGAAGATGGCCAGTTGATCGGGGTTTTGCGCTTCAGGGTTAACCTGGATCAATCCGCGCCTGCGGTTGTTAAGGCAAACTGAAACACTTTTACAGGATTGTGCTATTACATAAGGTCTGTGTTTAAACGTACTGAGCTGGGAGCTTAAGACTATTACGGCCATGGCGGGCAATGCCCAACTAGACACTTCCAGTAATCCGGCGCGGCTGTTGATCAGCGGCGACTGGACGCTTGCCCATTACACCGGCCTCAAGCAGCAGACCGAACAACTGGTCGGCAAATACGATGACCAGACCGCCATCAACCTGGACGACGTGTCCAGCATCGATACGGCCGGGGCTTCGTTGCTGGTGGAGCTGTTGGGGGCCGAGCGCGTCAGCCAGTTGACCGAAACCGCGCAAAAGCTTCCTGCGGCCGACCGCGCCTTGCTGCAAACGGTCTATTCCTCGATGCGCGATTTTTGCGTGCCGGTCTCGGCCCAGGAACAGAACGTCGGCATCCTGTTGCTCAGCCGTATCGGCAGCGCGGTCTACAAGCTGTGGCAAGACACCCTGCAATTGCTGGGTTTTATCGGCTTGATCCTGCAAACCCTGGCGCGCAACCTGTTCCGCCCCAAACAATGGCGCATCACTCCGGTGGTGGCACATATCGAGCAAATCGGCCTCAACGCCGCGCCGATCGTAGTGTTGCTGACCTTTATGGTGGGCGCCGTAGTGGCGTTTCTCGGGGCCACGGTACTGGCCAACTTTGGTGCGGGGATTTTTACCGTTGACCTGGTGGCGTTCTCCTTCCTGCGTGAGTTCGGCGTATTGCTCACCGCCATCCTCCTGGCCGGGCGCACGGCCAGTGCCTTTACCGCACAAATCGGCTCGATGAAAGCCAACGAAGAAATCGACGCCATCCGCACCCTGGGCCTGGACCCGATGGACTTGCTGGTGCTGCCACGGGTGCTGGCGTTGTTGATTTCCCTGCCGCTGCTGACGTTCATGGCCATGATGGCAGGCATCCTCGGCGGTGCCGTGGTGTGCGTGGTGTCGCTGGGCATCTCGCCGGACATGTTTATTTCGCTGCTGCACTCGGATATCGGCGTACAGCACTTTTTGGTGGGCATGGTCAAAGCGCCGTTTTTTGCCTTTCTGATTGCCGCGGTGGGCTGCCTTGAAGGCTTTAAAGTCAGCGGCAGCGCCGAATCGGTGGGCGCCCACACCACGTCCAGCGTGGTGCAGTCGATCTTTATCGTGATCGTCCTCGACGCCGTGGCCGCGTTGTTCTTTATGGAGATGGGCTGGTGAGTACGTCCCTGCGCAAGCCCGGCGAGGCAGTGATCGAGGTGCGTGACCTGTGCAACCGCTTTGGTAGCCAGACCGTGCATGAACACCTCGACCTTGATGTGTACAAAGGTGAGATTCTCGGTGTGGTCGGCGGCTCCGGTACCGGTAAATCCGTGCTGTTGCGCAGTATTGTCGGCCTGCGTCGGCCCACCGAGGGGCAAGTCCGGGTATTTGGCCAGGACTTGATGAGCCTTGATGAACAGGCACGCTCAATGGTCGAACGGCGCTTTGGCGTGCTGTTTCAGATGGGCGCGCTGTTTTCTTCGCTGACGGTGAAAGAGAACATCGCCCTGCCCCTGATCGAGCACGCAGGCCTGAGCCGCCCTGATGCCGAGCACCTGGCGTGCGTCAAGCTGGCGCTGTCGGGGCTGCCCCTGTCGGCGGCAGACAAGTACCCGTCCTCCCTGTCCGGCGGCATGGTCAAGCGCGCTGCGCTGGCCCGGGCGCTGGCGCTGGACCCGGATATCCTGTTTCTCGACGAACCCACTGCCGGGCTCGACCCGATCGGGGCGGCGGCCTTCGACCAACTGATCCTGACCCTGCGCGATGCGCTGGGTCTGAGCGTATTCCTCGTGACCCACGACCTCGACACGCTGTACACCATCACTGACCGGGTGGCGGTACTGTCGCAAAAACGGGTGCTGGTGGCGGCGCCCATCGCTGAGGTCGAAGACTACGACGACCCGTGGATTCATGACTATTTCCATGGCCCCCGTGGCCGCGCCGCATACGAAGCGGCAACCCACCTCAAGGAGCAATGACATGGAAACCCGTGCCCATCATGTATTGATCGGCCTGTTCAGCGTCCTGGTTGTCGTCGGGGCCATGCTGTTCGGCCTGTGGCTGGCCAAGGCGAGCATGGACAGCACGTTCAAGGATTACGAAGTGGTGTTCAACGAAGCAGTCAGCGGCCTGTCCAAAGGCAGCTCGGTGCAATACAACGGCATCAAGGTCGGCGACGTGATCGAACTGCGCCTGGACGACAAGGACCCGCGCCGGGTACTGGCGCGCATTCGTCTGGCGGCCAACACCCCGGTCAAGGTCGATACCAAGGCCAAGCTGGCGCTGACAGGCGTTACCGGGACTTCGATCATCCAGCTCAGTGGCGGCGACCCCAACAGCCCGCCCCTCAAGGGCAAGGACGGCAAGTTGCCGGAAATCGTGGCTTCGCCCTCGCCCATTGCCCGCCTGCTCACCGATGGCAGCGACGTGATGGCCAACGTCAATATGCTGCTGCATAACGCCAATGCGTTGTTCTCCGAAGACAACGTCAATCGTGTCAGCAAGACCCTGGACAACCTTGAGCAAACCACTACGGCCATTGCCGGTCAGCGTGGCGATATCAGCCAGACGTTGAAACAACTGGCCCAGGTTGGCAAGCAGGCCAGCGTCACGCTTGAGCAAACCAACGTGCTGATGCGCAATGCCAACGGCCTGTTGAGCACCG
Organism: Pseudomonas sp. WC2401; assembly: GCF_041200115.1. Taxonomy (NCBI): domain Bacteria; kingdom Pseudomonadati; phylum Pseudomonadota; class Gammaproteobacteria; order Pseudomonadales; family Pseudomonadaceae; genus Pseudomonas; species Pseudomonas sp. WC2401. Next base: position 913,923 of record NZ_CP165623.1, on the reverse strand, counting down.
AAGGCAAGCAGATGTTCAACAGTGCCGAACAGGCCATGAATTCGCTGCAGCAGAGCACCGCGACGATCAACAAGCTGATCAACAACAATGAGGACTCGCTCAACAGCGGCCTGCAGGGGCTGAATCAACTCGGCCCTGCGGTCAACGAACTGCGCGAAACCCTTGGCACACTGCGCTCGATCTCGCGGCGCCTGGAATCCAACCCAAGCGGTTACTTGCTGGGCCGCGAGCAGAACAAGGAATTCACCCCATGAAGCGCACCTATCGCCTGGCCGGCACCATTGTCCTTGCGGCCGGCCTGAGCCTGCTCAGCGCCTGCTCGATCCTGCCCAAACCCGAGATAGTCGACGTGTATCGGCTGCCGGCTGCGCAAGCGCCCGTGGCCGCCAGCCAGGGTGCGCCCGTGAAGTGGTCGTTGCGCCTGGAAAAACCGATGACCACCGGCGCGCTGAACAGCCAGAACATCGTGGTGGTGCCCGAGGGCAACCTGATCAGCAATTACAAGGGCGCCCGCTGGAGCGATACGGCGCCTGTGCTGCTGCGCAACCGTCTGCTTGAGGCGTTCTTGCAGGACGGGCGGATCCAGGGCTTGAGCACCGATGACAGCAACTTGCAGTCCGATTACGAGCTGGGTGGCGAGTTGCTGGCGTTCCAGACGCACTACAACGGCAAAAATCCTGAAGTGCTGATCCAGTACAACGCACGACTGGTGCGCAGCAGCGATCAGCGGGTGATTGCTTCCAAACGCTTTGAGGCGCGCCAGCCGCTGAGTAACCCGATGGTGCCAGGCGTGGTCGCAGGCTTTGGCCAGGCCAGTGATGTGCTGATGCCACAAGTGGTGCAGTGGGTGATGCAGCAGGGCCAGGCACAGCGCTAAAAGCCCAAGGCAAGAGCCAAGAGCCCTAGCCCTAGCCCTCTCCCGGAGGGAGAGGGGACTAAAAGCTAAAGCACATGTGCGTAGCGCCACAAATCAGCCCCCTCTCCCTCCGGGAGAGGGTTGGGGTGAGGGCGCTTCTGCTTTTTGCTTTTGCTTTGCTTACACCAACCCGCCATTGGCCCGCAAAACCTGCCCGTTGACCCAGTCCGCTGCCGGGCTCACCAGAAACGAGATGACGTTGGCGATGTCTTGTGGCTGGCCCAGTCGCTCCAGTGGCGGCATCTTGGAAAAGGTCTGGATCTGTTCCTCAGTCTTGCCGTGCAAAAACAGCTCCGTCGCCACCGGTCCCGGCGCCACGGCGTTGACCGTGATCTGCCGCCCGCGCAGTTCCTTGGCAAACACTTGGGTCAATGACTCCACCGCCGCCTTGCTGGCGATATACACCGCATAGCCCGGCAGGTTCATGCCCACCGTACTGCTTGAAAAATTGACGATGCGCCCGCCGCCGTTCAACCGCGTGGCCGCTTCGCGCAGGGTGTTGAACGTGCCTTTGGTGTTGATGTTGAAGGTCTGCTCGTACAGCTCGTCGCTGTGCTGGGCCAGCGGCAGTACTTTGAGCACGCCCGCGTTGTTGATCAGCACATCGACCTTGCCCAGTTGCGCCTCGGCTTCATCGAACAGGCGCTTTACGTCGTCAGCGCTGCTCACGTCTGCCTGCACGGCAATCGCTTCATGGCCGTCTTCGCGCAGCTGCGCGACCAGCTGGGTAGCTTCGCCGGCGCTGCTGGCGTAGTTGATGACCACGGCAAAACCTTCCCCGGCCAGCTGTTTGGCAATAACGGCACCGATGCCGCGCGAGGCGCCGGTAATGATGGCGACTCTGGGTTGTGAAGAACTCATGACAACACTCCGTATTGGTTCAGGCGTGGGGCTAGGTTCACATGTGCTTTCAGGCAGATAAAGATCGGTTTCTTGATACCGGCATTCGTAAATTCACAACAATCACCCTGCTCCCACAGGTTTACGCATGTTCTGGCGGTGGGTTCTTGTTCTCCTTGATCTTATACGAAGCCACATACAGCGCAGGCAGGAACAACAGCGTGAGCAAAGTGGCCGATAGAATGCCGCCAATCATGGCGTAGGCCATCGGCCCCCAGAACACGTCCCGGGCAATCGGGATCATGCCCAGGCTGGCGGCGGCTGCGGTCAGCAGAATCGGCCGACGACGATGCTGGGTGGCTTGCATCACGGCATGCCACGGATCAAAGCCGTCGCGTTCGTACTGGTCGATCTGGGTCACCAGGATCACCGAGTTACGCACAATGATGCCCACCAGCGCCAGAATCCCCAGGATCGCCACAAAGCCCATCGGCGTGCCGGTAGGCACCAGTGCCAGCACCACGCCAATCAGCCCCAATGGCGCGACACTCACCACCAGGAACATCTTGTGCACGCTTTGCAGCTGGATCATCAGGAAGGTGGCCATCAGGAACAGCATCAATGGCACCACCTTGGCAATCGGGCCCTGGGCCTTGGCGCTTTGCTCTACCGTGCCGCCGGTTTGCACGTTGTAGCCTTCTGGCAGGTTGGCGGCGAACTTGTCGACGTCGGGCTTGAGCACCTTGACCAGATCAGTCGGTTGCATCGAGCCGCGTACCGAGGCCTTGAGCGTCAACGTGGGAATCCGGTCACGGCTCCAGACCAGCGGCTGCTCCAGCTCGTAGCGCACCGTGGCAAAGGCCAGTAGCGGGATCGAGGTGCCGCTGGGGGTGGTGATTTGCAGGTTGAGCAGGGTTTCCGGGGTACCCCGCTCGGTGTTGTTGGCCCGCCCGACGATATTGATCAGGTAGATATTGTCCTTGACCTGGCTGACGGCGGCACCGCTGACGATGCTGTTCATCACATGGGCCACGTCCTCTGACGACAAGCCGAACTGGCGGGCCTTGTCCTGGGCGATATCGATGCGCAGCACCTTGCCGGGTTCGTTCCAGTTAAAGATGGTTTCGCCGACGTTGGGGTTGGCATCGAGCACGGAGGCCAGGTCGATCGAGTACTTGCGCACCAGATCGATGTTCGGCCCGCTGACCCGGTATTGCAGCGGCTGGCCCACTGGCGGCCCCAGTTCCAGGGTATGCACAAAACTGCCGACGCCCACAAAGTCCTCGCGCAGGCGTTTGTTCAGCCGTTCGATCAGGGCGTCGCGGCTTTCCAGGCCTTTGCTGACAATCACCAGCTGGGCGTAGAAGGGGTTTTGCAGTTGCTGATCGAGCGGCAGGTAGAAACGGATCGCGCCTTCACCGATGTACGAGCTCCAGCGCACGATATCGTCATCGCCCTTGAGCGATTCTTCAAAACGCTGGGTGACCTTGAGCGTCTCCTGGATCGAGGCGTTTTGCGGCAGGTTCAGGTCCACCAAAATCTCGGGGCGGTCGGAGGCCGGGAAAAACTGGTTCTGCACCAGCCCCATGCCAAATACCGCCAGCACAAACATCAGCACTGTCGCGCCAATGGTCGTCCAGCGATAACGCATGCACCACAGCAGCGCCGTGTCGAAGGCCTGGGCCAGACGCCCGGGTTTCTCGGGCTTGGGTTTGACCTTGGCGCTGAGGATATGCACGCCCAGCACCGGCGCGAACAGCACCGCCACCACCCACGACACCAGCATGGCCACGGCAATCACCGCAAACAGGGTAAAGGTGTACTCCCCCGCCGAGCTGTTGTTCAGGCCGATGGGCACAAACCCTGCCACGGTCACCAGCGTACCGGTGAGCATCGGGAACGCCGTGGAGTGATAGGCAAAGGTGGCCGCCTGTTCCTTGGTTTCCCCCAGTTCGAGCCGCGTGATCATCATCTCCACCGTGATCATCGCATCGTCCACCAGCAGGCCCAGGGCGATGATCAGCGCACCCAGCGACACACGCTGCATGGCGATGCCGGTGAACTCCATAAACACGAACACCAGCGCCAGCACCAGCGGAATCGAGATCGCCACCACCAGCCCGGCACGCAGGCCCAGGCTGATAAAGCTCACCGCCAGTACGATCACCACGGCCTCAAACAGCGCACTGGTAAAGCCGCTGACGGCCACCTCCACCACCTGTGCCTGATTGGACACCATGTGCACGCCAACACCCACCGGCAACTGCGCGGTCAGGTCGTCGATGCGTTGCTGCAGCTCTTTGCCAAACTCCTGAATATTGCCGCCATCGATCATGGCGACGGCAAGGCCAATGGCCGGCTTGCCGTTGTAATGGAACATGGGCGCTGCCGGATCCACATAACCGCGGGTGATTTCAGCGATATCGGCCAGGCGATAAAAGCGATCGTTGACCCGCAGGTTCACCGCAGCCAGGTCTTCAACGCTGTGGAACTGCCCCGAGGTGCGCACCGACATGCGCTCCGGCCCGGCCTCGATCACCCCGGCGGGGGTCACGGCGTTCTGTTCCTGCAGGCTTTCAAGGATGTGCTGCTGGTCAAGGCCAAGGGCCGCCAGTTTGCGGGTCGAGAAGTCCAGGTAGAACGTTTCGTCCTGCTCGCCGATGGTCATCACCTTGCCGCGATTGGGTACATCGCGAATGCCGGTACGCACTTGCTCTACATAGTCGCGCAGCTGACGCATGGTGAAGCCGTCGCCGGTGAAGGCGAAGATGGTGCCGTAGACATCGCCGAACTCATCGTCAAACCCCGGGCCTTGAATGCCCTGGGGGAAGTCGCCGCGAATGTCGCCGATCTTTTTGCGCACCTCATACCAGATATGGGGGATGGCATCGGCCTTGGTGGTGTCCTTGAGGAACACAAACACCGTGGACTCACCGGGGCGGGTGTAGCTTTGTACATAGTCGAGGGAGTCCAGCTCTTCGAGCTTTTTCTCGATGCGGTCGGTGATTTGCAGACGAGTCTCGTCGACCGTAGCACCGGGCCATTTGGACTGGATGACCATGGTCTTGATGGCGAAGGACGGGTCTTCAGCGCGTCCGAGATTGATGTACGAAAAAATCCCGGCGACCACCGCGACAAACATCAAATACCAGACAAATGACTGATGCTTCAGAGCCCACTCGGACAGGTTGAACTTCCCATTCATTGCGAGCTTTCCTTATCGAGTCTGACTTTCTGCCCGGGGGTGAGGCTGTACACACCTGCACTGACGACCTTGTCGCCGGTTTTGATGCCACCCGACAACAGCACGTTGCGGGCGTCGCGGCGCAGTACGCTGACGTCACGCGGGCTGACGGTTTGGGTGGCCCTGTCAATGATCCATACGCGGCTGTGGCCGTCGACTTCCTGCAGGGCGGTGAGCGGCAGCTGGAAGTGCTCGGCCGTCGGGCTGCTGACGGTCACGCTCACCGAACTGCCAAGGCGAAATGCTGCCGGGGTCTGGTCCAGCGTCAGGCGGGTGCGCCGGGTACGGGTGGCACTGTCGGCTTGCGGGGCGATTTCGCGCACATGGGCATGGGTGTTGATATTCGGGTCGAGCTGGCCGGCGACAAGGAACTCGATGCCCTTGGGCAGCGCCTCGGCCAGCGGGCCCGGCAGGTCGATGACCGCCTCTTTGATCTCGGGACGGGCCAGGGTGACGACTTCCTGGCCAATGCTCACCACTTGCCCGGCCTCGGCATGCCATTGGGTAATCACGGCATCATGGTCGGCGCGCAGGTTGCAGTAGCTGAGTTGGTCCTGAGCCTGATTGACCGCAGCCTGCGCCTGTTGCATCGAAGCCAGCGTGGTCTTGAGGTCGGCTTGCGCGGTGTCGAGCTGGGCCTGGGCGCCCACGCCACGGTCGAACAGCTCTTGCTGGCGGCGGGCGTTGGCTCTGGCGTTGATCAATTGCGCCTGCACCTTGGCCAGGTCGCCCTGGGCCGCACGCAGCTGGTTTTGCTGGTCGGTGGGGTCGAGGTTGGCCAGTATGTCGCCCTGTTTCACCACCGCGCCCACATCGTAATAACGCCGCACAATGCGCCCCGGAACCCGAAAGCCCAGGGTGCTTTCGTAGCGCGCTTCGATATTGCCGGCAAAACGGCCCAGATCTTGTGCCAGCTCGGGCTTGGCCACCACATACAGAGCCGGGCGCACCGGCTCGGGCGGCTGGGGTTCAGAGCAGGCAATCAGCATGGCGGCAGCCAGCGGTATCAACCATAAGCGCCTCATAGCTGCACCCCCTCGGCCGGGGCCGTGGCGATTTCAACCTTCATGCCGGGGTGTAACAACTGCCCGCCTGCGACCACGACTTTTTCTCCATCCTTGAGACCTTCGCTGACGATCACGCTGCCGGTCAGGTAGCGCCCGACCTTGACCCGCTGCAGGCGCACATTGCTTTGTTCGTCGGCGATCCATACGGCGGGCTCGCTGATGTCCTTGGTCAACGCCGACCACGGCAGCTCTATGCTGCGGCTTGGCGGCGGGGTCAGGTTAACGCTGACAATCGAGCCCAGGTCCATGCCCTTGGGCAAGGCGTCGAGCTGCACCTTGATCTGCAATGTGCCGCTTTGCGCCGCAACGGTCGGTGTGATTTCACGGATCTGGCCGTTGACCTTGATCGTCGGATCGCTCAGCAGCGTGACCTGTACCGTGGGGTCTTTGGGCGGCTCGATAAACAACGACTCATACACGTTAAACACGGCATCGCGGGCACCATCGCGGGCCAGGGTAAAAATCGGCATGGTGGCCTGCACCACCTGGCCCACTTCGGCCTGGCGCGCGGTAATTACCCCGGGTGCCTCGGCTTTCAGGTTGCTGTAGCTCAGCTGGTCACGGGCGTTGGCCAGTTGCGCCTGTGCCGCCGCCAGGGCGCTCTGTGCGCTCAGTTGCGCGGCGTTGGCGGCGTCGTATTCACTTTGGCTGGTGTAGCCTTTTGGCAGCAGCTTTTGCTGGCGCACAAACGCCGCGCGGGTTTGCACCACTTGGGCCTGTTGCGCGTTGACGCTGGCCTGGGCGGTCTCAACCTGGATCTTCAGGTCTTTGGGGTCGAGACGCGCGAGCACCTGGTTGGCCTGGATGTGGTCACCCACATCGACCGTGCGCTCGATAATCTTGCCGCCCACCCGGAATGACAACTGGGTTTCGACCCGGGCCTGGATATCACCGCTGAGCTGGATGGGCGGGGCGAATTCGCGGGTGCTCACCTGTTGTACATACACACGGGGGGACAGAGGCTCTTTGGGACCCTCCTTGCCGCACGCGGTGAGAAGCGCCAACAGGCTCAAGCCCAAAATGCCCGTGTTCAGTGGACCAGCCATGCAAGCTCCTTTGCGTGATGCTGTTTAACATGCGGATACGACTGACAGCGTAGAACAGGGTTCAGTGTCTGTGGGACTCTATTGCCGCAGCCGAAAATCATTTGTAGCAGCTGCCGAAGGAACGAGGCTGCGTTGGCGCGGTGCGGTACTCCGACGCAGCCGTCGCAAAACCGTACACTGCGGTGTATCAGGACAATTCGGGATTAAGTATTTGCGATCGCTGCGCAATCGAACGCAGCCTCGTTCCTTCGGCAGCTGCTACGGTCCCCCACCCAGCAACGAGGTCACCCATGCTCACCACCCTGGCCGTGGCCAACTACCGCTCTATCAATCACTTGGTAGTGCCTTTGGCCAGGCTGAACCTGATCACTGGCCCCAATGGTAGTGGCAAATCCAACCTTTACCGTGCGCTGCGGTTACTGGCCGAAACCGCCCAGGGCGGCGTGGTGAATGCATTGGCGCGTGAAGGCGGGCTGAGTTCGACTTTCTGGGCGGGACCTGAGGTGATCTCCCGACGCATGAAATCGGGTGAAGTCGATGTGCATGCCAGCGTGCGCCAGGAAACCCGGCGCCTGCGTCTTGGCTTTGCCGGGGAAGACTTCAGCTACGCCATCGCCCTGGGCTTGCCGATACCCGGCCGCACGCAGTTCAACCTCGACCCGCAGATCAAGCACGAAAGCATCTGGGCGGGGCCTTTTTATCGGCCGGCCAGCGAGCTGGTCGAGCGCAACGGCCCCATGATCCGCGCGCGTGACGGGCGCAACTGGCAGGTGCTGGCACAGCACACGCCGCTGTACGACAGCCTGTTCGATCAGGTTGGCAGCTTGCAGGCTTCGCCTGAGGTGTTGCAACTGCGCGAGTCGATCCGTGGCTGGCGCTTTTACGATCACTTTCGCACCGACCCCCAGGCGCCTGCGCGCCAACCGCAACTGGGTACACGCACGCCGGTGCTGCATCACGACGGCAGTGACCTGGCCGCTGCGTTGCAAACAATCCTTGAGGTCGGCAACCCCGAAGCCTTGCATGCCGCGATCAGCGATGCATTCCCTGGCGCGCGGCTGGCAATTGAATGTGTGCCCGGCGGGCATTTTTATATCGAGTTTTATCAGGAGGGCCTGCTGCGCCCGTTATCTGCCGCCGAGCTGTCAGACGGCACCTTGCGCTATCTGCTGCTGGTCGCGGCTTTGCTGACCCCGCGCCCGCCGAGCATGATGGTGCTCAACGAACCCGAAACCAGCCTGCACCCCGACTTGTTGCCCGCGCTGGCGCGGCTGATCATCAGTACTTCGCAGCACTCACAAGTATGGGTGGTATCCCACGCCCGACGCCTGATCGCCGCCTTGCAGCAAGACCCTGAGTGCAACTGCATCGTGCTGGAAAAAAATCTCGGCCAGACGCAAGTGGTTGGCCAACGCATGCTGGATCAGCCCGCCTGGCACTGGCCGGACAAATAAAAACGCCGACGCTGTGCAAGCCGTCGACGTTTTCAGTGGGCTGGTGCGTGATCAGAACGCTGGCAGCACCGCACCTTTGTATTTCTGCTCGATAAAGGCTTTCACTTCAGGGCTGGTCAGGGCCTTGGCCAGCTTCTGGATGGCCGCGCTGTCCTTGTTGTCCGGACGGGCTACCAGGAAATTCACGTATGGCGAGTCAGCCCCTTCGATGATCAGCGCGTCAGTGGCCGGGTTCAGGCCAGCTTCCAGCGCGTAGTTGGTGTTGATCATGTCCAGGTCAACCTGGTCCAGCACCCGTGGCAGCAGTGCGGACTCAAGTTCTTTGAACTTGAAGTTGTGCGGGTTCTTGGCGATGTCTTTTGGCGTGGACACAGCGTTGGTCGGGTCCTTGAGTTCGATCAGACCAGCCTTTTGCAGCAGGATCAGGGCACGGCCGCTGTTGCTGCCTTCGTTAGGGATGGCGATGGTCGCGCCGTCTTTAAGCTCGGACAGGTTTTTGACTTTCTTCGAGTAACCGCCAAAAGGCTCAACGTGTACGCCGGTCACGGTCACCAGGTTGGTGCCTTTGCCTTTGTTGAAGCTTTCCAGGTAAGGCAGGGTCTGGAAGTAGTTGGCGTCCAGGTGTTTTTCGGCCACTTGCACGTTGGGTTGCACATAATCGGTGAAGACCTTGATTTCCAGATCCACGCCTTCTTTGGCGAGGGTTGGTTTGATCAGCTCAAGGATTTCAGCGTGAGGCACCGGCGTTGCGGCAACCACCAGTTTTTCGCCAGCCTGGGCCAGGCCTGCAGTCAAAGCAGCCGCCAATGCGGTAAACAACAGAACCTTTTTCATGCGATACCCTTATGTGTGTGACCGTTCGGATGACGGTTTTCCTGGAAGACGAAACGGACAATACCGAGATTCTTTATTCCCGAACAATAATATTTATTCAGCTTCTTATGCCATTTTGTTCACTTGAGTTTTTGTGGGAGCGGGCTTGCCCGCGATAGGAACGCCTTGGTGTGACAGATACACCGCGTTGCTGCCATCGCGGGCAAGCCCGCTCCCACAGGGTCAAGGCAGCAACTGCCTGATCGCCACCAACTCCTGCGCCGTGGCGCCTTTTATAAACAACTCGATCTGGCTCAGGGCGTCAGGCAGGTTCAAGTGCTCGGGTTGGATCTCTTCGCCGGTGCTGACCAGTAATGCAAAGTGGATCACGTTCTCCAGCTCCCGGGTGTTGCCCGGCCAGCTGTGGCGCTCAAGTACCCGCTGTGCAGCGTCGCTGATAAAGGGCACGGGCAGGTTCAGGCGCTGGCTGTAAATGCCTAAAAAGTATTCGGCCAACGACAGGATATCCCCGGGCCTTTCGCGCAGCGCGGGCAAGTCCAGCCGCCCTTCGCTGAGGTAGTGATACAAGCGCTCATGGAATTTGCCTGCACTCACGGCCTGCGCCAGATCGATGCTGGTGGCCGCCACCAGGCGCACGTCCACCGGGCTCGGTTGATGGGCGCCCACGCGGGTCACTTCGTGGGTTTCCAGAGCGGCCAGCAGCTTGGTCTGGATCGCCCACGGCAAGTCGCCGATTTCGTCCAGATAAAGGGTGCCGCCATTGGCCGAGCCAAACCACCCGGCGCGACTGCTGGCCGAACTGCTGTGGGCTCCGGCGGCATAGCCGAACAACTCGGCGTCGGCATAAGTGGGGCTGATGGCGCCGCAATTGACTGATACAAAAAGGCCGGTGCGGTCGCTGGCCCGGTGGATATGCCGGGCCAGCAGCTCTTTGCCGCTGCCGGTTTCACCCCGAATCAGCACGGGCAAGGCGCGTGGCGCGAGCAATTCCAGATCGTTGCGTAATTGGCGCGAGCGGGGGTCGACAAACACCAGTGCTTTGGCGCGAATGCTCAGCGGGCTTTTTTCCGCGTCGGGAAAGGTCAGCAGCGGCTGACCGAAGGTTTCATGCAGGCTCATGGCAGGCTCCCGCCCGCCGCCGGAGGGTGGGCGCGGGCGTTACAGGAATTCACGCGCGACGCAGGGCGCCGTGCTCGATGCGGGTTTGCAGGCGGTATAAAAAGGCGAAGCCTTGCTCCCAGCGCTGGTGTCCGGATTTCACATTGATATGCCCCGCGCCGCTGATGATGCCGATCTCGGCGCCCCATTGACGGGCAAATTCCATCGCCCGTGGCGCGCTGACCGCACCGTCGTTATCCGAGCTGACGATATGGCTTGGAAAAGGCAACGGCCGGGTCGGGATCGGCGCAAAGTTGCGCAACGCCGGTGCACAGGCCGGGCGCTCGACGTCTGCCGGGGCCACCAGCAGCGCGCCGCGTACTTGGCTTAACAGGCTTTCTGGCGCACGCTCGGCCCAATGGGCTACGGTAATGCAACCCAGGCTGTGGGCGATCAGGATCACGGGTGTGCTGTCGGCAGCAATGGCTTCGGCCAGGGCGGCGATCCAGTCCTCGCGGCGTGGCGTCAGCCAGTCGGCCTGCTCCACCCGAGTACTGTTCGGTAAGCTGTTTTGCCAGTGGGTTTGCCAATGATCGTCGGACGAACCTTGCCAGCCCGGCACTATCAAATAGCGAATCGAATCGTTGCCCATGGGTGTGCGCCTCCAGCGGTATGTGTGTTACCGAGTCAGTATAGGGACGGTTTTTAGATTCGCTAAGGAATAAGAAGCTATTTGTTTATAACTAAAAAGTAATCCTTGAGGGTTCTGCACCATGAAAAGCCTGGTCGACCATCTAAGCCAATATGCGGCTTATCACCGTGATCCTCACAATATCGCCACCCATTTCGTGGGCATCCCGCTGATCGTAATTGCCGTGGCGACGCTTTTGTCGCGGCCGCAGTGGGCGGGTGTTTCACCGGCGATGCTGGTGATGGTGGCCAGTGCGATTTTTTATTTGCGCCTGGAGTTGCGCCTGGGGTTGTTGATGACGGTGCTGCTGGCGTTGAGTGTATGGCTGGGGCACACCCTCGCGGGGTTGAGCACGATAGCCTGGCTGGCCTGGGGCATTGGGCTGTTTGTGGTGGGCTGGGTGTTCCAGTTTGTGGGGCATTACTACGAGGGGCGCAAGCCGGCGTTTATCGATGACGTGACCGGGCTGATCGTGGGGCCGCTGTTCGTGGTGGTGGAGCTGGGGTTCTTGCTGGGCTGGCGCGAGGACTTGCGCCGGGAGATGGCGCTGCGCGCCGGTTAGCACCTTGTGGGAGCGGGCTTGCTCGCGATTGGGCCACCGCGGTGTGAAAGATTCACCGCGTCGCGGCCATCGCGGGCAAGCCCGCTCCCACAAACGCAGGTCAGCGTTTGAACGCCTGATGCAACTGCGCCAGGGTTTCGAAGTGGTATTTGGGCGCGAATGAATTCAGTTCTTCAAAGCTGCCAAAACCATAACCCACTGCCGCAGCATCCATGCCGTTGTCACGCGCACCGATCAGGTCGTGCTTGCGGTCACCGATCATCAGGGTTTGCGCCGGGTCCAGCCCTTGTTCGTTGACCAGATGGGCAATCAGCTCAACCTTGTTGGTTCGGGTACCGTCCAGCTCGCTGCCGTAGATCACCTTGAAATGGCGGGCAAAATCAAAGTGGCGGGCAATTTCCCGGGCGTAGATATGCGGCTTTGAGGTTGCGATAAACAGTTGGCGCCCCTGGGCCACCAGCTCTTCGAGCAGCGGTGTGACGCCTTCGAACACTTCGTTTTCATAAAGACCGGTCACGGCAAAACGCTCGCGGTAATAGCCCATCGCCTCCCACGCCCTGGCTTCGTCGAAGCCATAGCTGGCCATAAACTGCTGCAGCAGCGGCGGGCCGATAAAGTGCTCAAGCTTGCTCAGATCAGGCTCATCAATGCCCATCTTGCTCAGGCCGAACTGGATCGAGCGGGTGATCCCTTCCCGTGGGTCGGTCAGGGTGCCATCGAGGTCGAACAATACGTTCTGGTAATGCATGCAGGGCTCCAAAAAAGGGGGCTTAAACGGGCTGGTCGTAGCCTTCGGCCAGGTGCTGATCCTTGAGTTTTACGTAGTTGCCGGCGCTGTAGGTAAAGAAGGCTTTCTCTTTTTCGGTCAGCTCGCGCACCTGTTTAACCGGGCTGCCCACATACAGGAAGCCGCTGGCCAGGCGTTTGCCCGGCGGCACCAGGCTGCCCGCGCCGACGATCACGTCGTCTTCGATCACGGCGCCGTCCATCACGATGCTTCCCATGCCGATCAAAATGCGGCTGCCCACATTACAGCCGTGCAGCATGACTTTGTGGGCGATGGTCACGTCATCGCCGATCAGCAGCGGGAAGCCATCAGGGTTAAAGGGCCCGGCGTGGGTGATGTGCAGTACGCAACCGTCCTGCACGCTGGTGCGCGCACCGATGCGGATGCGGTGCATATCGCCGCGAATCACGGTCAACGGCCAGATGGAACTGTCGGCGCCGATCTCGACATCACCGATCACCACCGCCGAGCGGTCCACGAAGGCGCGCTCGCCCAGGGTCGGTGTGTGCTGCTGGAATGGACGAATGGACACAAATAGCTTCCTTCTTTAGCCGTAATAGGGCGTTGCAATGCTGCGGTCAGCGTCGATTGTAATTAAGATGGCTCAATGTTTCTTCCAGCCAAGGTGCCAAACGTGAGCGAGAACAACCCTCTTTTGCAGCCCTACGACCTGCCGCCGTTCTCGGCGATCCGTCCTGAGCACGTACAGCCGGCCATCGAGCAGATCCTCGCCGACAACCGCGCCGGCATTCAAGCCATCCTCAAGGACCAGGGCCAGAACCCGACATGGGCCGGCCTGGTGTTGGCAATGGATGAACTGAACGACCGCCTGGGCGCAGCCTGGAGCCCGGTCAGCCACCTCAACGCGGTGTGCAACAGTGCAGAACTGCGTGAAGCCTACGAGGCCTGCCTGCCGGCCTTGAGCGCCTACTCCACCGAGATGGGCCAGAACCGCGAACTGTTCCAGGCCTTTGAAGCCCTGGCCCACAGTCCGCAGGTCGCTGATTTCGACCAGGCGCAAAAAACCATTCTCGAGCACTCGCTGCGTGACTTCCGTCTGTCGGGTATCGACCTGCCAGAGGCTGAGCAAAAGCGTTATGCCGAAGTCCAGAGCAAACTGTCCGAGCTGGGCAGCAAGTTCTCCAACCAGTTGCTGGACGCCACCCAGGCCTGGACCAAGCACATCACCGACGAAACCGCGCTGGCGGGCCTGACCGATTCGGCCAAGGCGCAAATGGCCGCCGCTGCACAGGCCAAGGGCCTGGACGGCTGGCTGATCAGCCTGGAGTTCCCGAGCTACTTCCCGGTGATGACCTACGCGCAAGACCGCGCCCTGCGCGAAGAAGTCTACGCCGCGTACTGCACCCGCGCCTCGGACCAGGGCCCGAATGCCGGCAAGTTCGACAACGGCCCGGTGATGGAAGAAATCCTCGACCTGCGCCAGGAGCTGGCCAAACTGCTGGGTTTTGCCAGCTTCGCCGAACTGAGCCTGGCCACCAAAATGGCCGAGACACCGGATCAGGTGCTGACCTTCCTGCGCGACCTGGCCAAGCGCAGCAAACCGTTCGCTGCCCGTGACCTGGAGCAGCTGCAAGCCTACGCCAGCGAGCAAGGCACCCCTGAACTGAAAAGCTGGGATACAGGCTTCTTTGGCGAGAAACTGCGTGAGCAGCGCTACAGCGTGTCGCAAGAAGCACTGCGCGCCTACTTCCCGATCGACAAGGTACTGGGCGGCTTGTTTGCCATCGTACAAAAGCTGTACGGGATCGAAATCGCCGAAATCAAAGGCTTCGACACCTGGCACCCGGATGTTCGCCTGTTCGAAATCAAGGAAAATGGCCAGCATATCGGGCGTTTCTTTTTTGACCTCTACGCCCGCGCCAACAAGCGTGGCGGCGCGTGGATGGACGGCGCCCGCGACCGTCGCCGCACGGCAGCCGGCAACCTGCAAAGCCCGGTGGCCAACCTGGTGTGCAACTTCACACCGGCGGTGGCAGGCAAGCCTGCCCTGCTGACCCACGATGAAGTGACCACCCTGTTCCACGAATTCGGCCACGGCTTGCACCATATGCTGACCGAGATCGAACACGCGGGCGTATCGGGCATCAACGGCGTGGCCTGGGATGCGGTCGAGCTGCCGAGCCAGTTCATGGAAAACTGGTGCTGGGAGCCTGAAGGCCTGGCGCTGATTTCCAGCCACTACGAAACCGGCGAAGCTCTGCCAAAAGACCTGCTGGATAAAATGCTCGCGGCCAAGAACTTCCAGTCCGGGCTGATGATGATTCGCCAGTTGGAGTTCTCGCTGTTCGACTTCGAGCTGCACGCCACCCACGGTGACGGTCGCAGCGTGGCGCAGGTGCTCGATGGCATCCGCGACGAGGTGTCGGTCATGCGTCCGCCAGCCTACAACCGCTTCCCGAACAGCTTTGCGCATATCTTCGCCGGCGGTTACGCGGCGGGTTACTACAGCTACAAGTGGGCGGAAGTGCTGTCGGCCGATGCGTTCTCGCGCTTTGAAGAAGAAGGCGTGTTCAACCCGCACACCGGCAAGGCATTCCGCCAGGCGATCCTGGCCCGTGGTGGCTCGAAGGCCCCGATGGAGCTGTTCAAGGACTTCCGTGGTCGTGAGCCATCGATTGACGCCCTGTTGCGTCACAGCGGCCTGAGCGAGGACTCGGCAGCATGAGTGAGGCACCTGTGAACGTGACCAAAAAACGCTTTATCGCCGGAGCTGTCTGCCCGGCGTGCAGCGAGCCTGACAAGTTGATGATGTGGAACGAAGACGAAGTGCCGCACCGCGAATGCGTGGCCTGCGGTTATTCGGATACATTGAATGAACAGGGTTTGTCGGTGCCCAAGGAATTGGGTACGCGGGTTAATACGTCAGCGCTGAAAAAAGCACCGGATCCCAAGGTGCAGGCGGTGCAGTTTTTCCCCAACCCGAAGCTTAAAAAACCGTAAACCTGCAATAACCCTGTGGGAGCGGGCTTGCTCGCGATGGCAGCAACGCGGTTTGGAGACAGACCGCATCGGCTGTATCGCGAGCAAGCCCGCTCCCACAAGGGCGGTGGGTTTACGCCTTCTGCCACACCTTCGGCTTGAAGAACAACGTCTCGCCCCGCGCCAGATCGGTCAGGCTGTCATGGTCCTTGACCACTTCCACTTCGATCAGCTCGCTTTGCCCTTCAACCTTCAACGTCACCCGGGTGGTCGCACCCAACGGGCGAATGTCGCGTACCTGGGCGGCATGGTGGTCTTCAAGCTCGTGACGGGACAACGACACTTCATGGGGACGGAACAGCACATGCTGGTCTTCGCCGATATGCAGGCGGTTGGAATCGCCCAGGAAGTGGTAAACAAAGTCGCTGGCCGGGTTTTCGTACACTTCGCCCGGTGAACCGATCTGCTCGATCACGCCCTTGTTCATCACCACGATACGGTCGGCGACTTCCATCGCTTCTTCCTGGTCGTGGGTCACGAACACGGAGGTCAGGTTGATGTCTTCGTGCAGGCGCGCCAACCAGCGGCGCAGTTCTTTACGCACCTTGGCATCCAGGGCGCCGAAAGGTTCGTCCAGCAGCAGTACCTTGGGTTCTACCGCCAATGCACGCGCCAGGGCGATACGCTGACGCTGACCACCCGAAAGCTGCTCGGGGTAACGATCCGACAGCCAGTCCAGCTGCACCATGTTCAGCAGTTCGTGGACTTTTTCAGCAATGCGGGTTTCGCTCGGACGTTCTTTTTTCGGCTTCATGCGCAAGCCGAAAGCCACGTTGTCGAACACCGTCATGTGGCGGAACAGGGCGTAATGCTGGAACACAAAACCGACGTTGCGATCACGCACGTCGTGCCCCGAGACATCTTCACCGTGGAACACGATGTTGCCTTCATCCGGGGTTTCCAGGCCGGCAATGATGCGCAGCAAGGTGGTCTTGCCACAGCCCGACGGGCCGAGCAGGGCCACCAGCTCGCCGCTGTGGATATCCAGGTTGATGCTGTTCAGCGCCTTGAAAGCGTTGAAGTTCTTGCTGACATTACGGACTTCGATCGACATGGTTTATTCCTCCGCGGCGCTGGCGCGCAGGCGGTTAATACGGGATTCGCTCCACTGCTTGAGCAGCAGGATGAAGAGCGCCAGGATCAGCAACAGGGTGGCCACAGCGAAGGCGGCAACGTGGTTGTATTCGTTGTAGAGGATCTCGACGTGCAGCGGCAGGGTGTTGGTCACCCCGCGAATGTGCCCGGAAACCACCGACACCGCACCGAACTCACCCATCGCCCGCGCAGTGCACAACACCACGCCGTAGATCAGACCCCATTTGATATTGGGTACGGTGACGTGCCAGAACATCTGCCAGCCATTGGCGCCCAGCAGGCGTGCAGCCTCTTCTTCCTGAGTGCCCTGCTCTTGCATCAGCGGGATCAGTTCACGGGCCACAAAAGGCACGGTAACGAAGATGGTGGCCAGCACGATGCCCGGCAACGCGAAGACGATCTGGATGTCGTGATCCTGCAGCCACGGGCCGAAGAAACCCTGGGCGCCGAACATCAGCACGTAGACCAGACCGGCGATCACCGGCGACACCGAAAACGGCAGGTCGATCAGGGTGACCAGGATGCTCTTGCCGCGAAAGCTGTACTTGCTCACGCACCAGGCCGCGCTGACACCGAACACCACGTTGAGCGGCACCGAGATCGCCACCGCGATGATGGTCAGCTTCAGGGCCGACAGGGCGTCAGGTTCGAGGATGGCATCGAAGAAGGTGCCGACCCCCATTTTCAGCCCCTGGGACACCACGATCAGCAGCGGCAGCAGCAGGAACAGGGTGAAGAACAACCAGCCGAAGCCGATCAGCAAACGCCGCGACAGCGGGCTGCCACGGCGGGCGGCGTTGGCCACGGATGAGGCGCTTTGGGTTGAACTGGACATGGTCAGGCCTCCTTCACGGTTTTTCGATGCGCCGCTGAATCAAGTTGATGATCAGCAGCAAAATGAAGGAAACCACCAGCATCATCACGCCAATGGCCGTGGCGCCGGTGTAGTCGTACTGGTCCAGTTTGACCATGATCAACAGCGGCAGGATTTCGGTTTTGAACGGCATGTTGCCGGCGATAAAGATCACCGAGCCGTATTCCCCGACACCGCGGGCGAAGGCCAGGGCAAAGCCGGTCAACCAGGCGGGCAGCAAGGCCGGCACCAGGATGTAGCGGAACACTTGCAGGGGCTTGGCGCCCAGGCAGGCGGCGGCTTCTTCGATTTCACGCGGAATATCGGCCAGCACCGGCTGCACGGTGCGCACCACAAACGGCAGGGTGACGAAGGTCAGTGCCAGGGTGATGCCCATCGGCGTGTAGGCAATCTTGAAACCCAGGTCGGTGGCGAACTGGCCGATCCAGCCGTTGGGCGCGTACAAGGCGGTCAGGGCGATACCGGCCACGGCGGTCGGCAGGGCAAACGGCAGGTCGATCATGGCATCGATGACCTTGCGCCCGGGGAAGGTGTAGCGCACCAGGACCCAGGCCAGTACGGTGCCGATCACACCGTTGATGATGGCTGCCACAAAGGCGGTGCCGAAACTCAATTGCAGCGCTGCCAGCACCCGGGGGGCGGTGATGATGGCCCAAAACTGGTCCCAGGTCAGTTGAGCGGCATGCACAAACATCGCAGCCAACGGGATCAGCACAATCAGACTGAGATACACCAAGGTGTAGCCCAGTGTCAGCCCGAAGCCGGGTATGACGGGGGAGATACGACGAGACATAAGAGTCCTTGGTTAACGCACGAAGCCCGCAACTCAGTCGCGGGCTCTATGTTCTAGCTTTCAGCGAGGCCAAAGGCCGCGCCCCACAGGTTACTGCGCCTGGTAGATCTGGTCGAACACGCCACCGTCATTGAAAAATTTCGGCTGCGCAGTTTTCCAGCCACCGAAGTCTTTGTCGATAGTCACAAGCTCCAGTTTCGGAAACTGCTGTGCGTACTTGGCAGCGACTGCAGCGTCACGCGGGCGGTAGAAATTTTTTGCAGCAATTTCCTGGCCGGCTGGGCTGTACAGGTGTTCAAGGTAGGCTTTGGCGATTTCGGTGTTGCCCTTTTTCTCGGCGTTCTTGTCGACTACAGCCACTGGCGGCTCAGCCAGAATCGACAGGGAGGGTACGACGATATCGAACTTGTCAGTGCCGCCGTCTTCCTTGAGTGCCAGGAATGCTTCGTTTTCCCAGGCCAGCAACACGTCACCCTGACCGTTGTTGACGAAGGTAATGGTCGAACCGCGTGCACCGGTGTCCAGTACGGGCACGTGTTTGAACAGGGTTTTTACATATTCCTTGGCTTTTTCTTCGTCGCCGCCGTTGGCTTTCAGGCCATAGGCGTAAGCCGCGAGGAAGTTCCAGCGCGCGCCGCCGCTGGTTTTGGGGTTCGGGGTAATCACCGATACGCCGTCCTTGGTCAGGTCGCCCCAGTCCTTGATGCCTTTGGGGTTGCCCTTGCGCACCAGGAACACGATGGTCGAGGTGTACGGGGTGCTGGCGTCCGGCAGGCGGGTTTGCCAGTTTTCCGGCAGCGAGCCCTTGTTGAGCTTGGCGATTTCGTCGATATCACCGGCCAGGGCCAGGGTTACCACATCAGCGCGCAGGCCATCGACCACACCGCGGGCCTGTTTGCCCGAACCGCCGTGGGATTGCTGGATTTTGACGTTGTCGCCAGGGTGGCTGGCTTTCCAGAAACTGGTGAATTCAGTGTTGTAATCCTGGTACAGCTCGCGGGTTGGATCGTAGGAAACGTTCAACAACTCGTAATCTTTGGCTACTGCGGAGCCAGCAAAAATGGCACTGGCCAGCGCGGCCAAAGCGTAACGGCGTAGGGACATAGGTGAGGCTCCAAAGCATTTTTTAATTTTTATTGAGCGCACTCAGGTGAATGCGCTTGAACGGTTCAAGCGTTTTTTTGACTCGGGTTTTGCAAACGGAATTTCTCTTTGCGCTCGATCTGCACCACTTGCGCGTTATGCACAGTGATTTCCACAGCACCAAAGCGCAGGTCTCGCAGCGCGCTCTGGATTTCCCGCAGGATGGTTGCTTCGTCCTGACCGTCAACGCTACGCAGAGATGCGCTCATGGTGCTGCTCCTGAAAAAATGGGGTGCCGACAGGGTTGCTGGCGTAGGGGCAATAGTAGTGAGGTGCGGATATTCTTAAAAAGACTATTTAAGAATGTTTATATAACTGAAAAAACAAATGATTGATTCGGGCCATTTACGCCCTTGTGGGAGCGGGCTTGCTCGCGATTAGATTGATGCGGTGTATCAGGCAGACCGAGCCGGTGCCATCGCGAGCAAGCCCGCTCCCACAGGTTTAAAAGGCAGTTGCTCCCACAAGTTATTGCGCATTAGCCCTGCGTTTGACCGGGTACTGACTACACTCCAACTGCCTTATATCGACAGGCTGTTTTACAAAGGTGGGAAGTGTTGCTGGACAGTCAGCACAAGTGGGATCACCTTAGAGCGGCTGTCGTCTTTTCCTGCATAGTCTGGAGTCTTTATGTCGTTTACCCCTGAGTTGGTTGCCGAACTGGAAGTCCTTGCACTGTTTGACTTGGAAAGTACCCTTGAGGGCCTGAAGATTCATCAACATGCCGCGCCAGAAAAAATCGCGGCGGCGCAGCGCCTGTTTGATAAAAAGCTGATTGACCAACCGGATGGTGGCTACCTGACAAGCCTGGGCCGTGATGCTGCCGAAGCTGTTCAAGTGCTATTGTCGATTCTCGTTGAATCCAAAGAAGTTGCCTGACGCCACGCCACGCCCTCGGGATCTGCACGATTCATGATTCCGCGGGCACACTTCTCTGCACCCGTACTGAACGAGGGAACCGGGCGACAGGTTCTCCAGCAGTTGCGTGGGCGCTTTTTACGCGTCAATCAGGGCCGCCTGGCCCGCGCCCGGGAAGGCCTGGCGCCACGCCAGCAAACGCTGCTGAGCCTGTTGGCGCTGCTGTTTCATGTCAATCACCCGCTGTTGCCCGGTTATGTATCGGACTGCACCCCCGCCGGGGTGTCGGGCTATACGCCGGATGCCGCCACCCTTGCCGCTGCCCGCCAGCTGGTTCAAGACTTTTCTTGCAGCACGGTCAGCGTTTGCCCGTCGCAACCGATCCACGGGCTGTTTTTGATGGGCAGCCTCGGCACATTGGCCCAGACCGCGCAAAGCGATATGGACGTATGGATTTGCCTGGCGCCGGACTTGAGCGATGCCGCCGTATCGGCGCTGCGCAAAAAATGCCGCCGCCTGGAAGCGTGGGCGACGAGTCAGGGCAGTGAGGCGCACCTGTTTCTGATCGACGCCCAATTGCGCAACGACGAAGGCAGCGAACCACGGCAAAGATTGTTGCTCGATGAGTTTTACCGCACCGCCATCTGGCTCGCCGGGCGCACGCCGATGTGGTGGTGGGTGCCGGTGCAGGAGGAAGCGCGGTACGCCGAATTCACCCGCGGTTTATTGGACGCGGGGCTGATCGGCGGCGACGAAACCATCGATCTTGGCCATCTGGCCCATATCGCCCCCGGCGAATTCGTAGGCGCCGGGCTGTGGCAACTGTTCAAGGGCATTGAGTCGCCGCACAAGTCGCTGCTCAAGTTGTTGCTGATTGAGGTGTACGCCAGCGAGCACCCGCAGGTGAACTGCCTGAGCCTGGACTTCAAGCAAAGGGTGTATGCCAATCAACTTGACCTGGATGAGCTGGACCCCTACGTCGTGGTTTACCGACGCATTGAGCGCTACCTTGAAGGGCGCGGCGAGGCGCAGCGGCTGGAACTGGTACGCCGCAGCCTGTACCTGAAGGTTGACCATGCGTTAAGCAATGGCGAGGCAGGCACGCAGTGGCAGCGGCGCTTACTCAAGCGCCTGACCCGCGAATGGGGCTGGGATGAGCAGCATCTGGCCCTGCTCGACCATCGCTCGCAGTGGCAGGCGCAGCAGGTCAGTCATGAGCGTCGGGCCCTGGCCCGGGAGCTGAGCGCCAGCTACCGGTCCTTGCGCCAGTTTGCCCGTGACGGGCAAGTGCCTGCGCAGTGACATGACTGATCTGGAAGGTCTTAGGCGCTGAAATCGCTGGCAGCTTTTGGCTGGTATTCCACTTCAAGCAGTTCCAGCTTGAGGGTCTTGCCACCCGGCGCGGGCCAGTTGATGTGCTGGCCGACTTGCAGACCCAGCAGTGCGCTGCCCACAGGCGCCAGAATCGAAATCTTGCCTTCGTCGGCGTTGGCGTCTTTTGGATAGACCAGCGTCAGGCGGTAGTCCTTGCCACTGCTTTCTTCGCGGCAGTGCACACGGGAATTCATGGTCACAACGCCTGCAGGCACTTCTTCGTGGCCGACGATGGTTTCGGCGCGATCGAGCTCGGCTTGCAGTGCCTCAATGCCAGGAGTCGTTTCTGGCAAGCTGTCGATCAATTGCTCCAGACGCTGTACGTCCAGGCGGGTGAGGATGAGTGGGGTTGGTGTGCTCATGACCTGGCAGACTCCTTTTTTCTGCACGAAAAAGCAAAACCCCGCCGGAATATGGCGGGGTTTTGACGAACCTCGTTAGTGCGAGGCGAACCCGGACACTACCACAGCAAAATAAATACACAAGCAGGGTGGGGGTTTTGTGGGAGCGGGCTTGCTCGCGATGGTATCAGCGTGGTTTGCCAGATACACCGCGCCGCCTGTATCGCGAGCAAGCCCGCTCCCACATTCACTCCTCAGCCCTGGCGTTGCCGGGCCTGTTCACAAATGACCCGGCGCCGCTGGTCGTCTGCCGAGCGCCACTCGCGAATATCCTCAACGTGGCGAAAACAGCCCAGGCAGACTTTGTGCTCATCCAGCCGGCAGGTGCTGATGCAAGGGGACGGCACTGCCGGGCTGACGTTGCTGTAGAGCGGTTTTGCAGGTTTAGCAGAAGCGGTCACTGTCAGATCTCTTCAAATTCCAGCTCGGCGCCTGCCAGTTCCAGGGTCAGGCGCTGAACCATTTCGCTAAGCAGTTCGTCGGTTTTATCGCACTTCCACGAACTGCGTTTTTCATCGTAGTCGAAGTGAAAACCACCGCTTGGAGCCGCCAGCCAGAGCTGCAGCACGGGCGCCTGACGGCTGAAGATCAGGGCTTTGCCATTCTCGAACTTGATAGTCAGGATGCCGGCGGAGTTTTCCACATCTACATCCAGATCGCAGTCGTCGAAGATGTCTTCCAGATTTTCCTGGGTGGCATCGACCAGATCGTGAAAACGGGCTTCAGTCAAACTCATGGTGGAACCTCGTAGTATCTAGTCATGCTCGGAGCTCGCAAGATACGGGCGCTCCAGGCCGATTGCAAACCCCATAACAGCCATCTGCCAGCTACCACTGATCATCCACACAGCAGGTTACGCTCGGCCGCTCTGCTGCATAGGCAAGCTGGTGGGTGCTCGGTATACTCGGGCGCAATTAATGCTTTTCAAAGGATTTCGCCATGAAGCGCCTGATCTCTTCTATTGCTGCGCTCGTCGCGGTCGCCTGCCTTGTTTCTGCCTGTGGTCAAAAAGGACCGCTGTATCTGCCCGATGACAGCAAATCCCCTGAAGACCAAGCGAAGTCGTCGCAAACGCAATCGCACAAGCACCAATAAGGGAACACCATGGACGCTTTTAATTACCGCAACGGTGAGCTGTTCGCCGAAGGTGTTGCGCTGACGGCCATTGCCGAACGTTTCGGTACACCGACGTACGTTTACTCCCGGGCGCACATCGAGGCGCAATACAATGCTTACGCCAATGCCCTGAGCGGCATGCCGCATCTGGTGTGCTTCGCGGTCAAGGCCAATTCCAACCTGGGCGTGCTCAATGTCCTGGCCCGTCTTGGCGCCGGTTTCGACATCGTGTCCCGTGGCGAGCTGGAACGTGTGCTGGCCGCTGGTGGCCAGGCTGACAAGATCGTGTTCTCCGGTGTCGGCAAGACCCGTGACGACATGCGTCGCGCCCTGGAAGTCGGCGTGCACTGCTTTAACGTCGAGTCCACCGAAGAGCTGGAACGCCTGCAGGTCGTGGCCGCCGAAATGGGCGTTCGCGCGCCGATTTCGCTGCGCGTCAACCCGGACGTCGATGCCGGCACGCACCCGTACATCTCCACCGGTCTGAAAGAAAACAAGTTCGGCATTGCCATCGCTGACGCCGAGGATGTGTACATCCGCGCCGCGCAGTTGCCCAATCTGGAAGTGGTCGGTGTCGATTGCCATATCGGCTCGCAACTGACCACCCTCGAACCGTTCATCGACGCTCTCGACCGCCTGCTGGCGCTGATCGACCGCTTGGGCGATTGCGGTATCTACCTGCGCCACATCGATCTGGGTGGCGGCCTGGGCGTGCGTTATCGCGATGAAGAACCGCCACTGGCCGGTGATTACATCAAGGCCGTGCGCGAACGTCTCGACGGGCGTGACCTGGCACTGGTGTTCGAGCCGGGCCGTTATATCGTGGCCAATGCCGGCGTGTTGCTGACCCAGGTCGAGTACCTCAAGCACACCGAGCACAAGGATTTCGCCATCGTCGATGCGGCGATGAACGACCTGATCCGCCCGGCCCTGTATCAGGCCTGGATGGACGTGACCGCAGTGCGCCCGCGTGACAGCGAAGCGCGCGCCTATGACATCGTCGGCCCGATCTGCGAAACCGGTGATTTCCTCGCCAAGGACCGCCAGCTGGCGTTGGCCGAAGGGGATCTGCTGGCCGTGCATTCGGCCGGGGCCTATGGTTTTGTCATGAGCTCGAATTACAACACCCGTGGCCGCGCCGCCGAAGTGCTGGTGGACGGCGATCAGGCGTTCGAAGTGCGTCGTCGCGAGACCGTTGCCGAGTTGTTTGCTGGCGAAAGCCTGCTGCCGGAGTAAAACCATGTTGCTGCGTTTTACCAAAATGCACGGCCTGGGCAATGATTTCATGGTTCTCGACCTGGTCAGCCAGCACGCGCACATCCTGCCCAAGCACGCCAAGCAATGGGGTGACAGGCACACGGGTGTCGGCTTTGATCAGTTGTTGATCGTTGAAGCGCCAAGCAACCCGGAGGTGGATTTCCGTTACCGGATCTTCAACTCCGACGGTTCCGAAGTGGAGCAATGCGGTAACGGGGCGCGCTGCTTTGCGCGCTTTGTGCTCGACAAGCGCCTGACCACCAAGCGCCAGATCAAGGTCGAAACCAAAAGCGGCATTATCGAGCTGAACGTGCGCAGCGATGGGCAGATCAGCGTCGACATGGGCCCGCCGCGCCTGGTCCCGGCAGATATCCCGTTTGTGGCTGACGCCCAGGCGTTGAGCTATGAACTGGATGTTGACGGGCAGACCGTCGAGATTGCCGCCGTGTCGATGGGCAACCCCCATGCTGTGCTGCGCGTTGACGATATCAACGCGGCGCCGGTGCATGAACTGGGACCCAAAATTGAACACCACCCGCGCTTTCCGGCGCGGGTCAATGTCGGTTTTCTGCACGTTATCGATCGCCAGCGCGGGCAACTGCGGGTCTGGGAACGCGGCGCCGGGGAAACCCAGGCCTGCGGTACCGGGGCTTGTGCGGCCGCCGTGGCGGCGATCAGCCAGGGCTGGATGGATTCACCGCTGATCCTCGATTTGCCGGGTGGCCGTTTGTCCATTGAATGGGCAGGCCCTGGCCATTCAGTGATCATGACCGGCCCGGCGATGCGTGTTTACGAAGGACAAGTCCGTTTATGAGCGAGCGTAACCGATGACCGACAAGACGCAGTCAGCTGAACCCGACGTATCTGTGGATAACTCGGCCGCCACCACGGTGGCCGCTTATCTGCAGGAGCACCCGGATTTTTTCGCCCAGCGCGAAGAGCTGCTGCTGTCGCTGCGTATTCCGCATCAGCGTGGCGACACCATATCCCTGGTGGAGCGCCAGCTGGAGCTGTTGCGCGGGCGCAATATAGAGATGCGTCATCGCTTGTCGCAATTGATGGACGTGGCCCGTGACAACGACCGTCTGTTCGAAAAAACCCGTCGCCTGAATCTGGCCTTGATGGACGCCACCAGCCTCGAAGAGCTGGTGATTGCCGTCGAAGACAGCCTGCGCCAGGACTTCCAGGTGCCCTTTGTCAGCCTGGTGCTATTTGGCGACAACCCGATGCCAGTCGGCCGCTGGGTCAGCAGCGCCGATGCGCAACGCGCACTGGGTGGCTTGTTGACTGAAGGCAAGACCGTGAGCGGCAGCTTGCGCGAACATGAGCTGGACTTCCTGTTTGGCGAAGAACAGCGCAAGCAAATCGGTTCGACGGCCGTGGTCGCGCTTAATCATCTGGGGTTGCACGGTGTGCTGGCGATCGCCAGTCGCGATCCGCAGCACTACAAAAGCTCGGTGGGCACGCTGTTCCTCGGCTATATCGCCGAAGTGCTGGGCCGGGTGTTGCCGCGTTTTACCAACGCCCTGCGCTCGGTGCGCTAGATGGAACGGCAGCTGGACGCTTACTGCATTCATCTGCGCAGTGAGCGCCAGGTGTCACCCCACACGCTTGAGGCCTACCGTCGCGACCTGAACAAGGTGCTGGCGTTTTGTGCCAAGGAATCAATCCCCGGCTGGGCAGCACTGGACATCCAGCGCATGCGCCAACTGGTGTCACGCCTGCATCAGCAAGGTCAGTCCTCGCGCAGCATTGCGCGGCTGCTGTCGGCAGTGCGCGGGCTTTACCACTACCTCAATCGCGAAGGCCTGTGCGACCACGACCCGGCTAACGGGCTGGCCCCGCCCAAAGGCGAGCGTCGCCTGCCCAAGACCCTGGATACCGACCGCGCCCTGCAATTGCTGGAAGGGGGCGTTGAAGACGACTTTCTGGCCCAGCGCGACCAGGCCATTCTGGAGCTGTTTTACTCCTCGGGCCTGCGTTTGTCGGAGCTGACCGGGCTTAACCTGGAGCAGCTGGATTTGGCTGACGGGCTGGTCGAAGTGCTCGGCAAGGGCAGCAAGACCCGCGTGCTGCCCGTCGGCAGGAAGGCCCGTGAGGCGCTACAGGCCTGGCTGCCGCTGCGGGCGCTGGCCAACCCGCAGGACGATGCGGTATTTGTCAGCCAGCGCGGCACACGCCTGGGGCCGCGAGCCATTCAAGTCAGGGTCAAGGCTGCCGGTGAGCGCGAGCTGGGGCAGAACCTGCACCCGCATATGCTGCGCCATTCATTTGCCAGCCACTTGCTGGAGTCCTCCCAGGACTTGCGTGCGGTGCAAGAATTGCTGGGGCATGCGGACATCAAAACCACGCAAATCTATACTCATCTGGATTTCCAGCATCTGGCATCGGTCTACGACAGTGCCCATCCACGGGCCAAACGCAGTAAGGACAGTGAATGACGATTGAGCTGATTACCTTCGACCTTGACGATACCCTGTGGGACACCGCCCCGGTAATCGTCAGCGCTGAAGCCGTGTTGCGGGACTGGCTGACAGACAACGCACCAAAATTGGGCGTTGTTGAAGTCGGACATTTCCAGGCGATTCGCGAGCAGGTTTTGAGTGAAGAGCCGCAGCTCAAGCACCGGATCAGCGCGTTGCGCCGCAGGATTCTGTTTCATGCCCTGCACGGTGCCGGTTACGCCAACGCTGCGGCGTTGGCTGACGATGCGTTTGAAGTGTTTATTGAGGCGCGCCATGCCCTGCAAGTGTTCCCCCAGGCCGAGCCAACCCTGATTGCGCTGGCGCGGGATTACGCCTTGGGCGTGGTGACCAACGGTAACGCCGATGTGCGCAGAATCGGTTTGGGCCATCACTTCAAGTTTGTGTTGTGTGCTGAAGATATCGGCATTGCCAAGCCTGATGCGCGCCTGTTTCACGAAGCCCTGCTGCGCGGTGGCGTAGCGGCGGGTGCCGTAGTGCATGTGGGCGATCACCCTGGTGACGACATTGCTGGTGCGCAGTTGGCGGGCTTGCGGGCGGTATGGTTCAACCCTGGCGGCAAGCACTGGGACGGCGACAAGGCCCCGGATGCCGAAATTGGCTGTTTGAGTGAATTGCCGGTGGTGTTAAAGCACTTGTAACGGTGGGAGCGGGCTTGCTCGCGATGCAGGCGCCGCGGTCGCCAGGCAAACCGGGGCGATGCAATCGCGGGCAAGCCCGTTCCCACAACAAGCCCACGCCACAGGGGTGTGAATTTTTCCATCGCCCACAAAAAAACCCGCAGCGACGGCGGGTTTTTTCTTCAAGCAAGCAAGCGGTTCTTATCCTTAGATAGGACGGCTGCCGTACTTGTTGTCAGGCTTCTTGGGTGGGTCTGCCACCACATTGGCCTCAACTTCCTGCACTTTGCCGCCCTTGGACAAAAACTCTTCCATGGCGCGGGCCAGAGCATCACGCTCCTTGTTTTTGGCTTCTACGCTGGGCAGGTCATCAACCGACACCGCAGCCTTCGACTTGCCTTTGGCCGCAGGGGCCGGCGCATCATCGCCACCATCGTCGTCCGCCACGTCATCGGCAGACGTTTCCAGACCTTCTTCGGTTTCGTCTTCGTCACCTACTTCGAGGTCATCATTTTCCAGATCGTCGTCGCTCATGTTCTACCCCATGACATACGTAAAGCAGATTAGTTATAGACCAGCTGTGGCGACTGTCTACCACCGCTGGTGAAAAAGTAGCCTTGGGCAAACCGCGGCTTACGCCTCTTTACCGTTGTGAGGTAAAGAGGACTTGGCGCACACCACACACACATGGCCTGCGCCTGAATAAACACCTTGCCAGGCGCCCGCTGCCAGAAATTGCGCAGCACGGATCACGGGCCTTGAAAGCGTCGGGAGATCATCCTCGCCTTCGTCGTACTCGAGCTTTGTTTCAAGCCCTCGGCGCGCATTCTAGCGTGCTGAAGAAAAAAGCAAAGCGGCTAATAGTCGAGTTGTGTCACAAGCACGTGTCACATAAACAAGCTTAGAACTCATTCACCCTTTTAACCTGTAAGGCAAATCATTTAGACGCCGCGAATATCGCTTTATTACCGGCAAAAAAAAACCCGGCACGCCGGGTTTTTTATAAACGAAACCTTACAGGTTGTAGCCACGTTCGTTGTGCTGAGCCAGGTCCAGGCCCACAGCCTCTTCCTCTTCATTCACACGCAGACCCATCACCGCATCCAGTACCTTGAGGATGATAAAGGTCACGATCGCGGTGTAGACCACGGTAAAGGCCACGCCTTTGAACTGGATCCAGACCTGCGCTGCGATGTCGGTCACGGTACCGAAACCGCCCAGTG
This sequence comes from Pseudomonas sp. WC2401, assembly GCF_041200115.1. Classification (NCBI taxonomy): domain Bacteria; kingdom Pseudomonadati; phylum Pseudomonadota; class Gammaproteobacteria; order Pseudomonadales; family Pseudomonadaceae; genus Pseudomonas; species Pseudomonas sp. WC2401. The sequence continues at coordinate 885,147 of NZ_CP165623.1, read as the reverse complement.
CCGGGGCTGCAAACACGCCGGTGAGGATTGCGCCGACGATGCCGCCGATGCCGTGAACGCCGAATGCATCCAGCGAGTCATCGTAGCCCAGCTTGCGCTTGAGGCTGGTGGCGCAGAAGAAGCAGATCACGCCAGCCGACAAGCCGATCACCACCGAGCCCATCGGGCCAACAGTGCCCGCAGCCGGGGTGATTGCCACCAGGCCTGCTACCACGCCCGAGGCGATGCCCAGTGCACTTGGTTTGCCGTGGGTGATCCACTCGGCAAACATCCAGCCCAGCGCTGCGGCTGCGGTGGCAATTTGAGTCACCAGCATGGCCATGCCGGCAGTGCCGTTGGCGGCAGCTGCGGAGCCTGCGTTGAAGCCGAACCAGCCGATCCACAGCATGGCCGCGCCCACCAGGGTATAACCCAGGTTGTGTGGGGCCATCGGGGTGCTAGGGTAGCCTTTACGCTTGCCGAGCACGATGCACGCTACCAGGCCGGCGATACCGGCGTTGATATGCACCACGGTGCCGCCTGCAAAGTCGAGTACACCCCAGTCCCACAGCAGGCCGCCGTTGCCGCTCCACACCATGTGCGCAATCGGCGCATACACCAGGGTGAACCACACGCCCATGAAGATCAGCATGGCCGAGAACTTCATGCGCTCGGCGAATGCGCCGACGATCAGTGCCGGGGTGATGATGGCGAAGGTCATCTGGAAGGTGATGAACACGGCTTCCGGGAACAGCGCGGTGGATGAGGTCAGGCTTTCTGGCGTGACACCCGCCAGGAAGGCTTTGCCGAAGCCGCCGATAAACGAATTGAAGTTGGTGACGCCCTGCTCCATGCCTGCGGTGTCGAACGTGATGCTGTAGCCATAAATGACCCACAGGATGCTGATCAGACCGGTAATGGCAAAGCACTGCATCATCACGGAAAGAATGTTTTTGGAGCGCACCATGCCGCCGTAGAACAGCGCCAGGCCGGGAATGGTCATAAACAGCACCAAGGCGGTAGCCGTCAGCATCCAGGCGGTGTCGCCGGAATTGAGGACTGGAGCAGCCACTTCGTCTGCCGCCATGGCCAGGCCAGGCATTACAGCAGACAGCAGGGCTCCGAGCCCTGCGATTTTACGCAGAGTCATAGTGTTTTCTCCTGGGGCGTTGGGTTTGGCGGCTTAGATTGCGTCGGTATCGGTTTCGCCGGTACGGATGCGAATAGCCTGTTCCAGATTGACTACGAAAATCTTGCCGTCACCAATCTTGCCGGTGTTGGCAGCCTTGGTTATCGCCTCGATAACCCGATCAAGATCCTTGTCGTCAATGGCGACATCAATCTTCACCTTTGGCAGAAAATCGACCACATATTCCGCACCGCGATACAGCTCGGTATGGCCCTTCTGCCGGCCGAAGCCTTTGACCTCAGTAACGGTAATGCCTTGTACGCCGATCTCAGACAGCGACTCGCGCACGTCATCCAACTTGAACGGCTTGATAATGGCGGTGACTAGCTTCATGAAACTTCTCCCGAATTGGTGGACTTGCCCCAGGAAAACAAACCCGGCTCAAGTCTAAGCGCAGTGTCTGGCTTTGTAACGCATCGTCAGCCTTCTTCAGGCTGTACAACGTGTGTTAAATCGCTGGTGACGAAAACACTCCTTGAACCACCTGCCGCACTGCCTTCGTCACAGCTACTGCATCAGTGCATGAGTCATGTTGGTCTTAGCAGAAACCTTGCCATGTCTGGAAAAATCAATAATTACAGCGATTTAGCGGGAACTGATGGCTTTTAGCCTGATTTTCCGCAAGGTTTGTGCGCGAAGTTGGTGCGCGACCTGACCGATCGATGCGCGAAAAATGTGCAGAAAGCCCCCGGCAATAGGCCCCGGCACCCCGTGATACACTCGCCGCCATCAGTTTTAAGGACCTTATCCATGCTCGCGCCCAAAGATTTTCTCGACGCCCTTGGTGGCCACGCCTCCCGCTTGTTCAGTGGCGAAACCGCGCTGCCACGCAATGAAATCGAAAGCCAGTTCAAAGCCTTGCTGCAAAGCGGTTTCAGCAAGCTTGATCTGGTGAGCCGTGAAGAGTTCGACAGCCAGATGGTGGTGCTGGCCCGTACCCGTGCCCGCCTTGAAAGCCTGGAAGCCAAAGTGGCCGAACTGGAAGCCAGGTTGTTGCCACCGGGCGAATAACGCTCAAAGGCGGTGCATTCGCCTGTCAGAACAAGGACGTTTTTATATGCTGGTGATGAATCCGCTGGTGCCCGAGATGATCGTCTCGGACCTTTCGCGCAGCCTGCACTTTTACTGTGACGTGCTCGGTTTCAGGGTCGAATACCAACGGCCCGAGGATCTGTTTGCATTTTTGTCGTTTCATGGCAGCCAGCTGATGCTGGAGCAGGATGACCTCCAAGCGTCCTCCTGGCGGGTCGGGCCGCTGGAACAGCCGTTCGGGCGGGGCATGAACCTGTCGATCAAATGCCCGCATGCCCAAGGGCTGATCGAGCGCCTGGAGGCCGCAGGCCACACCCTGCGCAAACCCCTGGAAGAACGCTGGTACCGCAGCAACGACGTGCTGTTTGGCGAGCGCAACTTTTTGGTGCTCGACCCTGATGGCTACCTGCTGCGCTTTGCGCAAGACCTGGGCACCAAAGCGCTGGGGGAGTAATTCAGGCGCAGTGGTGAATCGGCTGCACCTGTTCGCGAATCGCGGCGCCGCGGTCGATTTCGGCTTTTCGCAGGTCGTAAGTGGTTTGCAAGTTCAGCCAGAACTCGGGGGTTGTCCCCAGGCAGACCGACAGTCGCAACGCCATATCGGCACTGACGCCACGGCGTTGCAGCACGATATCGTTGACCGTCGGTGTAGACACCCCGAGCGCCCTGGCCAAGGCAGCGGACGAGAGGCTCAGGGGCTCAAGGTATTCTTCCTTGAGAACTTCACCCGGGTGAATCGGGCGCATGCCGTTCTTGATCATCATGACCTCAATGGTAATCGACGATTTCTACTGCTTCAGGGCCTTTGGCGCCCCAGATAAAGCAGATTCGCCATTGTGCGTTGATACGGATGCTGTATTGGCCCTTGCGAGCTCCGCCGAGTGCCTCGAGGCGGTTGCCAGGGGGGGACGCCAAATCTGTCAGCACGCTGGCAGCGTCCAGCATGGTTAATTTTCGTTCAATGACATTGAGAATATCTGACCATAAGCGCGTCTTGCCGCTTCGATACAGACGTTCCGTTCTGTTGCATTTAAAGCTTACGATCATAATTAATGAATAACGTTATTAGTTAATAATAGGCCGTTCAGTTCTTTTTGCAACCGCACTCTGGCAGCTCATATGCCGTGTTCCCATACCCGTTAACATCCCGTATCCATTCCATGCCTGCCCCTGGCTTCTGATTCGCGCACCATGAGTTTTTTAGCGAACTCAAGGAATGAGTCATGGCTCTGGCGATTGTTTACAGCCGCGCCCAGGTGGGCGTCGAGGCGCCTGCGGTGACGGTGGAGGCGCATCTGGCCAATGGGTTGCCGGCGTTGACGCTGGTCGGTTTGCCTGAAACCGCAGTCAAGGAAAGTAAAGATCGGGTACGCAGTGCAATCATCAATTCCACCCTGGATTTCCCGGCCCGGCGGATCACCCTTAATCTCGCTCCCGCTGACCTGCCCAAGGACGGCGGGCGCTTTGATCTGGCCATTGCCCTGGGCATTCTGGCGGCCAGCGGGCAACTGCCGGCAGTGGCGCTGGAGCAAGTGGAGTGTTTGGGCGAACTGGCGCTATCGGGGGCAATCAGGCCGGTACAGGGCATATTGCCAGCCGCCCTGGCAGCTCGCGACGCAGGTCGGGCGCTGGTGGTACCGCTGGCCAATGCCGAAGAAGCCTGCCTGGCCTGCGGGCTGACGGTCATCGCGGCCGAGCACTTGCTGCAGGTGGTGGCCCATTTCGCAGGCCGGGAAGTGATTGCGCCCTATAGCCCCAGCGGCTTGCTGCATCTAAGCAAGCCCTATCCCGACCTGAGCGATGTCCAGGGCCAGCTTTCGGCCAAGCGGGCGTTGCTGGTGGCCGCAGCCGGCAGTCACAACCTGCTGTTTACCGGGCCGCCGGGCACAGGCAAAACCTTGCTGGCCAGTCGCCTGCCTGGCTTGTTGCCCCCCCTCAATGAACACGAGGCACTGGAAGTGGCCGCCATTCAGTCGGTGGCCAGCCATGTGCCATTGAACAGCTGGCCTCAGCGACCGTTTCGCCAACCCCATCATTCGGCCTCCGGCCCCGCGCTGGTGGGCGGCGGCTCCAAACCCCGGCCCGGGGAAATCACCCTGGCCCATCACGGCGTGTTGTTTCTCGATGAACTCCCCGAGTTTGATCGCAAGGTGCTGGAAGTCTTGCGAGAGCCCATGGAAAGCGGCTTTATTGTGATTGCCCGGGCGAAGGATCGCATGCGTTTTCCGGCGCGTTTCCAGCTGGTTGCGGCCATGAACCCCTGCCCTTGTGGCTATCTCGGCGAACCCACAGGGCGCTGTCGCTGCACACCGGAGCAGATTCAGCGCTATCGCAACAAACTGTCTGGCCCATTGCTCGATCGCATTGACCTGCACCTGACCGTGGCCCGCGAAACCACCACCCTCAACCCGCCACTGGCCTCAGATGACACCACGGCCAAGGCGGCTTCGTCGGTAGCTGCGGCGCGAGAGCGGCAGCTGCAACGCCAGGGCTGTGCCAATGCCTTTCTCGACCTGCCGGGGGTGCGTGCCCAGTGCCGCTTGAGTGATGGGGATAACAGCTGGCTGGAGGCTGCTTGCGAGCGCATGACCCTGTCACTGCGGGCGGCACATCGATTGTTGAAAGTGGCAAGAACCCTGGCTGACCTTGAACAGGTACAACACATAGAGCGCAAACATCTGGCAGAGGCGTTGCAGTATCGGCCGCTCAGTGGCTGATCAGGCCGGTCAGTGCAACTGCTCAACCGCTGGCAGCACCATGGCAGCGACTTCGTGTTGCAAAAAGTCGCTGAGCCGGCGCAAACGCTCGCCCCCGGGGCGGGTCTTGGGCCAAACCAGATAATAATTATCGCCGCTGGCCACCGCGGCCGGAAACGGCAGGCTCAGGCGGCCCTGGGCCACGTCTTCGGCCACCATCAGCAGGTCACCCATAGAGATGCCGTAACCCCGGGCGGCGGCAATCATGCCCAGTTCCAGGGTGTCGAAAACTTGCCCGCCCTTGAGTGATACTTGCCCGCTCAGGCCCATGCAGTCGAGCCAGCGCCGCCAGTCACGGCGGTCGGGGGTAGGGTGCAGCAGTTCAGTGGCGGCCAGACGCGTGACGTCCCATGGTTTGTCGTCCTGGCTGGCAGGCGCGCCGACCGGGATCAGCATCTCCGGAAACAGCAACGTGGCCTCCCAATCGGGCGGAAAGTGGCCGTTGCTCAACAGCACCGCACAGTCGAACGGCTCCTGATTGAAATCCACATGGTCGATGTCCATCCAGGCACTGGTCAGCTGTACCTCGTTGCCCGCCTGCAAGTGGCGAAAGCGGCTCAGCCTTGCCAATAGCCAGCGCATGGTCAGGGTCGAGGGGGCTTTCATGCGCAAGATGTCATCTTCGGCGCGCAAAGTGGTGCAGGCGCGCTCCAGCGCAGCAAAGCCTTCGCGCACTCCGGGTAGCAGCAAGCGAGCCGCTTCAGTGAGTTGCAGGCTGCGGCCGCTGCGCTGAAACAGCCGGCAGGCGAAATGCGCCTCCAGGGTTTTGATATGGCGGCTGACGGCACTCTGGGTAATCGACAGCTCTTCCCCCGCCCGGGTGAAGGAGCTATGGCGAGCTGCAGCCTCAAAGGCGCGCAGGGCATAAAGCGGAGGAAGGCTACGAGCCATTACGAATATTCCTATTGCACAACAGGTGACGATAGAAAACATAACTACCAGCATGAGTTTAAATCATGCCAGCGATCGTTTTTATCCCTTTGCTTAAAACACTCAAGGCGCCGAGAATCAAGCCTTTCAACGCACCTATAGATATTTTTACGATGACCAAACAGCATCCTGCACGTATCGAACTCTCGGCCATTATGCGGTTGGCCGGGCCGCTGATCGCTTCGCAGCTGGCTCACATGCTGATGGTGCTCACCGATACGCTGATGATGGCGCGCCTGAGCCCCGAGGCGCTCGCAGGCGGGAGCCTGGGGGCGGCCAGCTACTCGTTCGTGTCGATTTTCTGCATTGGCGTCATCGCTGCCGTAGGCACGCTGGTGTCAATTCGCCAGGGTGCAGGGGATATTGAAGGTGCGACCCGCCTGACCCAGGCCGGGCTGTGGCTCGCCTGGGCGCTGGCAGTGGGCGGCGCAGTGATGCTGTGGAATATCAAGCCGTTGTTGCTGCTGTTTGGCCAAACGCCAACCAACGTTGAAGCCGCTGGCCAGTTCCTGCTGCTGCTGCCGTTTGCCCTGCCCGGTTATATGACCTTCATGGCCCTGCGCGGCTTTACCAGTGCAATGGGTCGGGCCACGCCGGTCATGGTGATCAGCCTGATCGGCACCGTGGCCAACTTTGTGCTCAATTACGCGTTGATTACCGGCATGTTCGGCCTGCCAAAACTGGGCTTGATGGGTATCGGCCTGGTCACGGCGGTTGTGGCGACCGGCATGGCCCTGGGCCTGGCCTGGCATATCCATCGGCACCCGGCCTACGACGCGTATCCGATCAGCAAGGGCCTGTCGCGGATCAATCTGACTTACCTGCGGGAACTGTGGCGGCTCGGCTTGCCGATTGGCGGCACCTATGCGGTGGAAGTCGGGCTATTTGCCTTCGCGGCCCTGTGCATGGGCACGATGGGCAGCACGCAACTGGCGGCGCACCAGATTGCGCTGCAAATCGTCTCGGTCGCATTTATGGTGCCGGCAGGCATGTCCTATGCAATCACCATGCGCATCGGCCAGCATTATGGTGGCGGTGATTTGCAGCGGGCGCGGCTGGCGGGCCGGGTCGGGATCGGCTGTGGTGCAGTGATCATGCTCGGGTTTTCGGCGGTGTTCTGGTTTATCCCGAGCCAGTTGATCGGGCTGTTCCTGGATTACAACGACCCGGCCTTCCGCCCGGTGTTCGAGCTGGCGGTGAGCCTGTTGGCCGTCGCGGCCTGGTTTGAGCTGTTTGATGGCGCGCAGACCATTGCGATGGGCGCGATTCGCGGGCTCAAGGATGCCAAGACCACGTTCCTGGTGGGGCTGTTCTGCTATTGGGTGATTGGTGCGCCGATGGCCTGGCTGCTGGCGTTTACCTTCGGCTGGGGGCCGACCGGCGTGTGGTGGGGCCTGGCGATGGGGCTGGCCTGTGCGTCGATCAGCCTGACTCTGGCATTCGAGTGGAAGGTGCGGCGCATGCTCAAGCAGGAGCGCAAGGCGGCGAAAGTGGCGGGCTTGAGCGCTGTGTAGGGACCAGACCGGTTGCCTGGCCTCTGTGGGAGCGGGCTTGCTCGCGATGGCATCACTGCGGTTCGCCTGAAGGACCGCGTCGCCTGCATCGCGAGCGAGCCCGCTCCCACAGGTGAGGTGCCGGCCTTATATTGCCTGCGGCACCTGCTGCCTGGCCCCGAAAGTCAGGTAATCCACCAGTTCTGCCAGCGGCAGCGGCTTGCTGATGAAGTAGCCCTGCACCTGGTCGCAGCCAAAATCACGCAAAAGCGCAAGCTGCTCCGGGGTTTCGACGCCTTCGGCAACCACTTCCAGTTTCAGGTTGTGCGCCAGGTTGATCATGGCATGCACCAGCTTGCGGTTCTCTTCGCGGCTTTCCATGCCGCCCACAAAGCTTTTGTCGATCTTGAGCAGCGCTATCGGCAGGCTGTTGAGGTGCACAAACGATGAGAAACCCGTACCGAAATCATCCAGCGAAAAGCGCACACCCAATCGGCCCAGGGCATCCATGGTCTGTTTGACCAGGTCACTGCGCCGCATCACGGCCGTTTCGGTCAGCTCGAACTCCAGCCACTGGGCTTCAACGCCGCGTTCGGTGATCAAGCGGCTAAGGGTCGAAAGCAACTGGCTGTCCTGAAACTGGCGAAACGACAGGTTGACCGCCATATGCAATGGCTCAAGCCCGCGTTCGCGCAGCGCCTGCATATCCCGCAGGGCGCGGGAAATCACCCAGTAGCCCAACGGCACAATCAGCCCGCTTTGCTCGGCCAACGGCACGAACTCACTGGGGGCCAACAGGCCGCGCTCGGCATGGCGCCAGCGCACCAGCGCTTCCAGCCCGACGATATGCCCCGTGCCCAGGTCCAGCCGCGGCTGGTAATGCAGCTCCAGTTCGTCACGGCGCAGAGCCCGGCGCAGCTCGCTTTCGAGGTCGGCCAGGCTGCGGGCGTTGCGATTGATACGTTCGTTAAATACGTGAAAAGTGCAGCCCTGGGTGCTTTTAGCCTGCTGCATGGCAATGTGTGCGTGCCACATCAATGGGTCGGCCCCGGCGTTGGCGCGGGCGTGGGCGATGCCCAGGCTACAGCCGATCAGCAGGCTTTCACCGTCAACCCAGTAGGGCTCGGCCATCACCTCGGTGATACGCTCGGCCATCCATTCGGCGCGTTCGGGCGCACGATGGGTGTTGATCAGCAGGGCGAACTCGTCGCTGCCCAGCCGGGCCAGCTGATCGCAGGCCTCAAGCTGGCTTTTGAGGCGCGCCACCACTTGCAGGATCAGCCGATCGCCCGCCTGATGGCCCAATGCGTCGTTGGCGTGGCGAAAGTTATCCAGGTCCAGGTGGCCCAGGGCTATACCGCGACCGTCGCCTTCAGCCAGGCGCACGGCCAGCAAGGTCTGGAAACCCTGACGGTTGGCGATGCCGGTCAGCGGGTCTTCTTCGGCAAGACGCTGCAACGTGTGCTCCAGCAGGCCGCGTTCACGCACATGGCGCAGGCAGCGGCGCAGCACATCGCTGGTCAGGCTGGCGCCCACCAGCCAGTCGCTGACGCCCGCAGGGGCGCTCGCAGGTTCGCTGTCGAGCAGCAAAATCGTGGGCAAGCGGCAGCGGCCCGCTGAGGGCTGCAGGGCCGGGGTCGTCAGGAGCAGCGCATTGCGATCGTTCTCGAACAGATGGCTGACAGATTCCCAGCTCGGCGCGTCTATCAGTACGGCCGCACTTCCCATTGGCGCCAGACACTCGCGCAACAACACTGCCCAAGATGGCTCTTCGGCCAATAGCAGCAAACGCAAGGGTTCGACAGGCGTAGACAAGCTAGCTCCCTAGACTCTGCAAAAATTCGACCGGTGGGCATTATGACGTGCCGGCAACCAATGGCAATGACACTGGTTATCAAATACGCATTTGCTGCATTTACCCAACATTAGCTGTAAATGCTCTCAGCATCCTGCTCGAAAGTAACAAAAGCGGCAAATATAGATGCTCTGGCATGTCACACCGTCGCACAGAGGCAGCAATATTCGCTCAGCCTGTTAAAATGCCCGCCCTTTTTACACACGACCCCTGATCTCGTCATGTCCCGACTCAATCCCCGGCAGCAAGAAGCCGTGAGCTACGTCGGCGGCCCTCTATTGGTGCTCGCCGGCGCAGGCTCCGGCAAAACCAGCGTGATTACCCGAAAAATCGCGCACCTGATCCAGAATTGTGGCATCCGTGCCCAGTACATCGTCGCCATGACCTTCACCAACAAAGCCGCCCGCGAGATGAAAGAGCGTGTCGGTACCCTGCTCAAAAAGGGTGAAGGCCGCGGCTTGACGGTGTGTACGTTCCACAACCTGGGCCTGAACATTATCCGCAAGGAGCACGCCCGGCTGGGCTACAAGCCGGGTTTCTCGATCTTTGACGAGGCTGACGTCAAGGCGCTGATGGCTGACATCATGCAAAAGGAATATTCGGGCGACGACGGGGTCGACGAAATCAAGAACATGATCGGCTCGTGGAAAAACGACCTGATCCTGCCGCCCCAGGCCCTGGAAAACGCACGCAACCCCAAGGAGCAGACGGCAGCCATCGTCTACACCCACTACCAGCGCACGCTCAAGGCCTACAACGCGGTGGATTTTGACGACCTGATCCTGCTGCCGGTCAAGCTGTTCGAAGAACACGCCGACATTCTGGAAAAATGGCAGAACAAGGTGCGTTACCTGCTGGTGGACGAGTATCAGGACACCAACGCCAGCCAGTATTTGCTGGTCAAATACCTGATCGGCAAGCGTAACCAGTTCACCGTAGTAGGTGACGATGACCAGTCGATCTACGCCTGGCGCGGCGCCCGCCCGGAAAACCTGATGCTGCTCAAGGACGATTATCCGTCCTTGAAAGTGGTGATGCTGGAGCAAAACTACCGCTCCACCAGCCGTATCCTGCGCTGCGCCAATATCCTGATTGCCAACAACCCCCACGAGTTTGAAAAACAGCTGTGGAGCGAGATGGGTCACGGTGACGAAGTGCGGGTGATCCGCTGCCGCAACGAAGACGCCGAAGCCGAGCGCGTTGCCGTCGAAATCCTCACCCTGCACCTGCGCACCGACCGCCCGTACAGCGACTTTGCGATTCTGTACCGCGGTAACTACCAGGCCAAACTGATCGAGCTGAAGCTGCAGCACCATCAGATCCCATATCGTTTATCGGGCGGCAACAGCTTCTTCGGGCGTCAGGAAGTCAAAGATCTGATGGCTTACTTCCGCCTGATCGTAAACCCGGATGACGACAACGCCTTCCTGCGCGTGATCAACGTCCCGCGTCGCGAGATCGGTTCGACTACCCTGGAAAAGCTCGGCAACTACGCGACCGAGCGCAAAATCTCGATGTATGCCGCCACCGATGAAATCGGCCTGGGCGAGCATCTGGATGCGCGTTTTACCGATCGTCTGGTGCGCTTCAAGCGTTTCATGGACCGCGTGCGCGAGCACTGTTCGGGCGAAGACCCGATAGCGGCGCTGCGCAGCATGATCATGGACATCGACTACGAAAACTGGCTGCGCACCAACAGTTCCAGCGACAAGGCGGCGGACTACCGTATGTCCAACGTCTGGTTCTTGGTCGAGGCGTTGAAAAACACCCTCGAAAAAGACGAAGACGGCGCCATGACCATCGAGGAAGCCATCGGCAAGCTGGTACTGCGCGACATGCTTGAGCGCCAGCAGGAAGAGGAAGACGGTGCCGAAGGCGTGCAGATGATGACCTTGCACGCCTCCAAGGGCCTGGAATTCCCCTACGTGTTCATCATGGGCATGGAAGAAGAAATCCTGCCGCACCGCTCCAGCATTGAAGCAGACACCATTGAAGAAGAACGCCGTCTGGCCTACGTGGGCATTACCCGTGCCCGTGAGACGCTGGCGTTCACCTTCGCGGCCAAGCGCAAGCAGTACGGCGAGATCATTGATTGCGCGCCAAGCCGCTTCCTCGATGAGTTGCCACCGGACGATCTGGCCTGGGAAGGCAACGACGATACCCCTACCGAAGTCAAAGCGGTTCGCGGCAATACGGCATTGGCCGATATACGCGCCATGCTAAAACGCTAAAATCGACTATTTTTCACTCTACCTTCAGCGCATAAGCGCTATTTGAGGACGTTACGTTGGAAGCACTGCACAAGAAAATTCGCGAAGAAGGCATCGTGCTTTCCGATCAGGTTTTGAAGGTCGATGCCTTTTTGAACCATCAGATCGACCCTCAGCTGATGAAAGAGATCGGCGACGAGTTCGCGCGTTTGTTCAAGGATTCGGGCATCACCAAGATCGTCACTATCGAAGCATCGGGCATCGCCCCTGCCGTGATGACTGGCTTGAACTTGGGTGTACCTGTGATTTTCGCGCGTAAGCACCAGTCCCTGACCCTGACAGAAAACCTGCTGTCGGCCACGGTGTATTCGTTCACCAAGCAGACCGAAAGCACCGTTGCGATCTCCCCGCGTCACCTGCAAAGCAGCGACCGCGTTCTGGTGATCGATGATTTCCTGGCCAACGGCAAGGCGTCGCAAGCGCTGATCTCGATCATCAAGCAAGCGGGCGCCACCGTTGCCGGCCTGGGTATCGTGATCGAGAAGTCGTTCCAGGGCGGCCGTGCCGAACTGGATGCACAGGGCTACCGCGTTGAATCCCTGGCCCGGGTCAAATCCCTGGCGGGCGGTAAAGTGACCTTTATCGAGTAACCCATTCAGCCCGTAGCAGCTGCCGAGGAACGAAGGCTGCGTTCGAGCGCGAAGCGCTCGTAAACCCGGTCGTCGCGGTCTATCCGAACAACCGTGATTGCAGGGTTTACGACGGCTGCGCCGCCGAACGCAGCCTGGCGGCAGCTGCTACGAAAGGCGCGTCAATGGCTTTTCGCGGTGGCCTGCAACCCCGCCAGCAGCAAACGCTGGTACAGCTCATCGCGCAACCCGTCGGGTTGTGCGAGCTGCATACGCGCCAGGTGTTCGGGGAAGGCCTGCGGCGACGGCGCGTCCAGCGTGGCCTTGCCCAGCTGGTAAATCTGCGTGAGCTTGAATTTGCTCTTGAGCCAATTCAACGCTCGCAGCAGGTCTTGCTCCTGCGCGCTGAAATCGCTGCCCAGCGGGTACTCCGGGAACAAGTGCGGGTGCCTGGCAGCTATTCCCTGCAAGCGTTCCGGGCTGTTGTCGGCAAAGCGCGGGTCAAGGCAGAAATCCTTGGGCAACTTGCTCATCAACTGCGCCTGCGTCGTCAGCTCGGTCTGAAAACGTGAGTCGGTGATGTTGAGCAGCGCTTCGATCACCTTGCTGTCGGTTTTGCCGCGCAGGTCGGCAATCCCGTATTCAGTGACCACAATGTCGCGCAAATGCCGCGGGATCGTGCAGTGGCCGTACTCCCAGACAATATTGGAACTCACCTCCCCGCCTGACTCACGCCAGCTGCGCAGCATGATCACCGAGCGGGCGTCATGCAGGGCGTGGCCCTGGGCAACAAAGTTGTATTGCCCGCCGACCCCGCTAAGCACCCGGCCATCTTCAAGCTGATCGGCCACCGCAGCACCGAGCAAGGTGGCGGTGAAAGCGCTGTTGACGAAGCGCGCATCGCGCCGTTGCAAGCGCTTCAACTCTTCCTGGCCGTACAGCTCGTTGATATAGCTGATGGCAGTCATGTTGAATTCGCAACGCTTGCTGTGGGGCAATTCCCTAAGGCGCTGGTAAAAGTCGCGGGGGCCGAGAATAAAACCGCCGTGGATGCTGACTCCGTCTTCATGCAGGCTTTCATCCAGGGTGCCGGCATTGGCCTGGGCCTGGCGTTCGACATCGGGGTAGACCTTGCGTCGCACAATCCCGGCATCTGCCAGCACCATCAGGCCGTGGACAAACATCTCGCTGCAACCGTACAGGCCACGGGCAAAAGGCTCGACGCCACCTTCGCGCTCGATCAGCGTGTGCCACGGGGTGGTATCGATATCGTCGAGCAGGGCGCGATAGCCCTCGTTGTCACCCTGGCGTGCGAGCAAAGCTGCGCTCAGGGCATCGCCCATCGAGCCAATGCCAATCTGCAGCGTGCCGCCGTCACGGATCAGGGTGCTGGCGTGCAAGCCGATCATATGGTCTTGCAGGTTGACCGGCATGCTGGGGGTTGAAAACAACGTAGTGCGTTCATCTTCGTCGATCAGCAGGTCAAAATCGTCGATGCTCAATTCCGAGTCACCGGGCATATACGGCAGGTCGTCATGTACCTGGCCCAGCATCAGAATGGTCTCGCCCGCCGCTCGCCGCCTGGCAATCATGGGCAATAGATCGAGGGTGATGTCGGGGTTGCAGCTCAGGCTCAGGCGCGTGGCATCCTCGGGGTGGCGGGCCACCAGCTGGGCCACCAGGTTCAGGCCGCTGGCATTGATGTCTCGGGCCGCGTGGCTGTAATTGCTGCTGACGTAATCCTGTTGGGCCGCCGGGCTGTTGAGCAAACTGCCCGGCTGCATAAAGAACTGCTCAACGTGGATATTGGCGGGCATGCGGTTGTGCTGCAGATCGGCGAGGTAGTCCAGCTCGATGTAATCGCCAAATACCCGCTCGACAAAAGGCTCCAGAAACAGCCGTTGCAGCCCGTCGCCAAGCGGTGGGCGACCCAGGCTCAGGGCGGTATAGATCGTCAGCTGGCGCTCGGGCAGCAGTTTGATTCGCTGATACAGCGCATTGACGAAGCGGTTGGCCTTACCCAGACCCAGCGGCAGACCAAGGTGAATATGTATCGGTAACCGCGCCAGTACATCATCGACTGCGCGTTCGATCGAACAGGGCTGCACCATCTGACTCTCCTTATCCATCCTTGAATATAGACGTGATAAAGAACAGTTGGTGCGATCCACCCCAAATCCCGGGCACAAAAAAGCCGCCCATCAGCGGCTTTTTCAGGGACGTTCGGCTTATTTGAGGCCGGACATCTTCTCGATGGCGCCTTTAAGCTCTTCATCGGTACAGGTCATGCAAGTGCCCTTTGGCGGCATGGCGTTGATACCGGTGATGGCCTTGGCCAGGATGCCATCAAGGCCGCCCTGGTGATCGGCGCGCTCTTTCCAGGCCGCGGTGTCACCGATTTTCGGTGCGCCCAACAAGCCGGTGCCGTGGCAAGCACTGCAGTGCTTGGCAATAATATCGTCTGGTGTCATGCCACCACCACCGCCTACAGAAGCAGTCACTTCCATCCCTTTGCATTCCTGCCCTTGAACACAGACTTTACCCACTGGCTCAAGACGTTTTGCAATGTCATCGTTCGTTGTTGCCTGAGCGTTGACTGCCCAAAGGGCCACTACTGCTGCTGGTACGGCCAGCATTTTCATAATTAGGTTCACGCGTTCACCCTCAATGGTGGCTATTCACGCCCACAACCACGGTTTCGCGGGCGGCAAAAGTATAACGGTTAGCCCGCCTCTCTGAAACAACCCTAAAGACAAAGGGGGAATAGAGCTGGCGAAATGCATCTACGGGTGCCTCTGCAAACAGGCAGGGCGCCTCTGTTTTTAGAAATTCGCCGGGGTGGCTGCGCTGATTAGTCGCGCCGCGACGTCGAACGGATTGCGAAAACGGTGCGGTTTGGAGCTTTCGAAATAATAGCTGTCACCGGCTTCCAGCACGAAGGTCTCAAGACCCACGGTTAACTCTAGGCGACCTTCCACCAAAATCCCGGTTTCTTCGCCTTCATGGGTCAGCATTTCGTCCCCGGTATCGGCGCCCGGTGGGTAAATCTCGTTGAGAAATGCAATGGCCCGGCTCGGATGCGCCTTGCCGACCAGTTTCATGGTCACGGCACCGTCGGAAATGTCGATCAGCTCATTGGCTTTGTAGACAATTTGAGTTGGGTTTTCTTGAAGGATCTCTTCGGAAAAAAACTCGACCATGGACATGGGGATGCCACTCAGCACTTTGCGCAGGGAGCTTATGGACGGGCTCACGCTGTTCTTTTCGATCATCGAAATGGTGCTGTTGGTGACGCCCGCGCGCTTGGCGAGTTCACGCTGCGACAGGCCTTTGAGTTTGCGGATGGATTGCAGTCGTTCACCGACGTCCAATGCGGGAGCCTCCTGGGGCAGATTCAAGTCGAGAAGCCGCCATGATGGCGATAGCGTTCAGTATTTACAACACTTCGACTTCAAACCCGGGTACCCATTTGCCCCCGTACATTGGATACAACCTGTCAGCTACCGGAATAGAGGCGTGGCACGCGTTTAAGGTTGCAGAAAATCTGGTAAGGAATGGTGTCTGCTGCGGTTGCCACTTCGTTGGCGAGAATGTTTTTGCCCCATAACTCGACCGTCGAACCCAGGCCGGCTTGCGGTACATCGGTTAGGTCGATGCACAGCATGTCCATCGACACCCGGCCCAGCAACTGGCTGCGCACACCGTCCACCAGCACCGGGGTACCGGTGGGTGCCTGGCGCGGATAACCGTCGGCATAACCCATTGCCACCACGCCAATGCGCATCGGCTTCGGGGTGATGAATTTGGCTCCGTAGCCCACTGGTTCACCGGCGGGCAGTTCGCGCACGCAAATCACCCTGGACTCCAGGGTCATCACCGGTTGCAGGCGTGATGCAGTGGCCTGGGGTTCTTCAAATGGCGAGGCGCCATACAGCATCAGCCCCGGGCGTACCCAGTCACTTGGCACCCGTGGCCAGCCGAGTACAGCTGGCGAGTTACGCAAGCTGATTTCTGCCGTCAAATCGGCGCGAGCGCCCAGGAACACAGCGACTTGCTCTACGCTTCGGGTGCAATCGAGTTCATCGGCGCGGGCAAAGTGGCTCATCAGCACGATTTTCGCCACATTGGCACTGGCCTGCAGGCGCTGGTAGGCCGCCTGGTAATCATTGGGGTGCAAACCGACGCGGTGCATGCCGCTGTCCAGTTTCAGCCATACGTGGATCGGTTTGGCGAGGCGGGCCTGCTCGATCGCATCGAGCTGCCACAGCGAATGCACCACGCACCAGAAGTCATGTTCGACGATCAGCGGCAGTTCATCAGCTTCAAAAAAACCTTCGAGCAGCAGGATGGGTGCGCCAATACCGGCGGCACGCAGCTCCAGTGCTTCTTCTATGCAGGCAACGGCAAAGCCGTCGGCTTCGGCTTCAAGGGCCTGGGCGCAGCGAACGGCCCCGTGGCCGTAAGCATCGGCCTTGATTACAGCGAGGGCCTTGGCCCCCGTGACTTCACGCGCCAGTTGGTAATTGTGACGCAGGGCTTGCAGGTCAATCAGGGCACGGGCTGGGCGCATGGCGGCGGGCTTCTAACGGCAATTGAATAAAAAAACGGTGCAAACCCGCAGCGTGAACCGCGTGCCGCACCGCAAGAGGGACTGTTACATGATCAAACTACTAGGGCAGTGCTGCCACAACAGATAATTCGACCAGAATTTCAGGTTCGCACAGCTTGGCTTCGACGGTCGCTCGGGCCGGCGCTACACCTTTTGGCAGCCACTGGTCCCAGATGCTGTTCATGCCGGCAAAATCGGCATCGATGTCCTTGAGGTAGATGGTGACCGACAGGATGCGGCTTTTGTCGGTGCCCGCCAGGTCCAGCAGATGCTCGATATTGGCCAGTGTTTCACGGGTTTGCTGCTCGACCCCGGCGTTCATGTCGTCGCCGACTTGCCCGGACAGGTAGACAGTACCGTTGTGGGTAACGATCTGGCTCATGCGTTCATTGGTGAGCTGGCGCTGGATTGCCATGTTTTGCAGTCTCCTGGTGGTTACCGTAGCGGGAAATATCAAGGCCTTCGGCGCTGATTTGCGGGGTCTTCTTGGCCATTACGTCCGCAAGGAAACGACCGGAACCGCAGGCCATGGTCCAACCGAGTGTGCCATGACCGGTGTTCAGGAACAGGTTTTTAAACGGGGTCGCGCCAACAATCGGCGTACCGTCCGGGGTGGTCGGACGCAGGCCGGTCCAGAAGCTGGCCTGGCTCAGATCACCGCCCTGAGGATAAAGGTCGTTGACGATCATCTCCAGGGTTTCGCGTCGACGCGGGTTCAGCGACAGGTCAAAACCGGCGATTTCAGCCATGCCGCCAACGCGGATGCGATTGTCGAAACGGGTGATCGCGACCTTGTAGGTCTCGTCGAGAATGGTCGAGGTCGGGGCCATGTCCGAATTGGTAATCGGAATGGTCAGCGAATAACCCTTGAGCGGGTAAACCGGAGCCTTGATGCCCAGCGGCTTGAGCATCTGCGGCGAGTAGCTGCCCAGTGCCAGTACATAGCGGTCGGCGGTTTCGAGTTTGCCGTCGATCATCACGCCATTGATTCGGTCGCCTGCGTAGTCCAGACGCTGGATATCCTGGCCGAAGCGGAATTCCACACCCAGGTTCTTGGCCATTTCAGCCAAGCGGGTGGTAAACATCTGACAGTCACCAGTCTGATCATTCGGCAGGCGCAGGGCGCCGGCCAGGATATCGGTGACGCTGGCCAGTGCAGGCTCAACCCGGGCAATGCCAGCACGGTCGAGCAGTTCGAACGGTACGCCGGATTCTTTCAGGACCGCGATGTCCTTGGCGGCGCCATCGAGCTGGGCCTGGGTGCGGAACAGTTGTGTAGTACCGAGGTTGCGGGCCTCGTAGGCAATACCGGTTTCGGCACGCAGTTCATCGAGGCAGTCACGGCTGTACTCGGACAGGCGGACCATGCGCTCCTTGTTCACGGCGTAGCGGCTGGCGGTGCAGTTGCGCAGCATCTGGGCCATCCACAGGTACTGGTCGATGCTGGTCGTGGCCTTGATGGCCAGAGGCGCGTGGCGTTCGAGCAGCCATTTGATGGCCTTGAGCGGCACACCCGGTGCAGCCCACGGCGAAGCGTAGCCCGGGGACACCTGGCCGGCGTTGGCAAAGCTGGTTTCCATTGCAACGGCTGGCTGACGGTCGACGACGACCACATCGAAACCGGCTCGGGCCAGATAATAGGCGCTGGCAGTACCAATAACGCCGCCACCCAATACCATAACTCGCATATTTATATCCCTCATCGCGGCCAGCCGCAGACGTTTATTGTTCAGAGCGAAGATGAGCGCAGTATAAGAAGCATTGGCTAGTGGAATTCACTGTATAAGCAGCTATATTTGGCGACAATTCCCGGGCGAATCGCTTTTCACGGAGGAGAATCTCCTATGCGTACAAATCATCAAACAAAGCGTGAACTGGACAAGATAGACCGCAACATTTTGCGCATCCTGCAAGTCGATGGCCGCATCTCGTTTACCGAGCTGGGCGAGAAGGTCGGGTTGTCCACAACGCCCTGTACCGAACGGGTGCGCAGGCTGGAACGCGAAGGGATCATCATGGGCTACAACGCCCGGCTCAACCCGCAGCACTTGCAGGGCAGCCTGCTGGTGTTTGTGGAGATCAGCCTGGACTACAAGTCAGGCGATACCTTCGACGAATTCCGACGGGCCGTGCTGAAGTTGCCCCATGTGCTGGAATGTCATCTGGTGTCGGGGGATTTTGACTATCTGGTGAAAGCGCGGATCAGCGAGATGGCTTCATACCGCAAGCTGCTGGGCGACATCCTGCTCAAGCTGCCCCATGTGCGCGAATCCAAGAGCTATATCGTGATGGAAGAAGTGAAAGAGAGCCTGAATTTGCCGATTGCAGATTGACCGCGTCCCTCGACCGGCTTTTGCCTTTAGTCCCCTTTCCCTGCGGGAGAGGGTTAGGGTGAGGAGCTCTTGATCTAGACCAACACCTGCCGCGTGCTGGCGATGTATTCATGCACCAGCTTCTCTGCACTGGGGTGAATCATCTCTACCGGGCGTCGGCCATTGGGGCACGGCAAGGTGGGCGTCGTACCGAACAGCCGACAGATCAGTGGCCGCTCTTCATACACCGTGCAGCCATTGGGCCCCAGATGCACACAGTTCAGCTCATCCATCGCCGCTTCCTGCTCGGCCGCCGTCTTGCGTGGCAAGCGGGCCATTTCTTCGGATGAAGTGGTCACAGGCCCGCAGCAGTCATGGCAACCCGGCACGCAGTCGAATGAGGGGATTTGCTGCCTGAGAAAGCGGATCTTGTGGCTGTTGCAGCTCATCCAGAACGTACCGATTTTGAAAAGGCCGCAGAGTCTGCCTGAAAACCCCTGCACTAGACAGGGCCATTCGGCTGTTCTTGCCCCGCGGGAATGGCACGGCTTATGCTCCGTCAAATTTTCCAAACATCAATAATCAGGATTACGCACATGAACGCCCCAGTTCAGCGCAGCCAGCACACCGCTTCTTATTACGCCGCCAGCAGCCTGCCGCAACCCGATCACCCGGTGCTGCAGGGCGAGCTGATGGCGGATGTGTGTGTGGTGGGCGGTGGCTTTTCCGGCCTGAACACGGCCCTGGAGCTGGCCGAGCGCGGCATGAGCGTGGTCTTGCTGGAAGCGCACAAGATCGGCTGGGGCGCCAGCGGGCGCAATGGTGGCCAGTTGATTCGCGGTGTCGGTCATGGCCTTGAGCAGTTTGAAGGCATCATCGGCAAGGACGGTGTACGACACATGAAGCTGATGGGGCTGGAGGCCGTGGAAATCGTGCGCCAGCGCGTCGAGCGCTTCAATATTTCCTGCGACCTGACCTGGGGCTATTGCGACCTGGCCAACAAGCCCCGTGACCTTGAAGGTTTTGCCGAAGAAGCCCAGGAGCTGCGCGACCTGGGCTATCGCCACGAAACCCGCCTGTTGCAGGCCAATGAAGTACATACCGTGGTGGGTTCGGACCGTTATGTTGGCGGTTTTGTCGATATGGGCTCGGGGCATTTGCATCCGTTGAACCTGGCGCTGGGCGAAGCCGCAGCGGCGGCACAACTGGGTGTAAAGCTGTTCGAAAACTCCGCCGTGACCCGTATCGATTATGGCCCTGAGGTGCGGGTGCACACGGCCCAGGGCACTGTGCGGGCCAAAAGCCTGGTGCTGGGTTGCAATGCTTACCTCAAGGACTTGAACCCGCAGCTCAGTGGCAAAGTGCTGCCTGCGGGCAGTTACATCATCGCCACCGAGCCGTTAAGCGAGGCCCAGGCGCACGCTTTGCTGCCGCAAAACATGGCCGTGTGCGATCAGCGAGTGGCGCTGGACTACTACCGGCTTTCGGCGGATCGACGCTTGCTGTTCGGGGGTGCCTGTCATTATTCGGGCCGTGACCCGCAGGATATTGCGGCGTATATGCGTCCGAAAATGCTTGAGGTGTTCCCCCATCTCAAGGATGTAAAAATCGATTACCAGTGGGGCGGCATGATCGGCATCGGTGCCAACCGTTTGCCACAGATTGGCCGCCTGCCAGACCAACCCAATGTGTATTACGCCCAGGCTTACTCGGGGCACGGGGTCAATGCCACTCACCTGGCGGGCAAGTTGCTGGCCGAAGCCATCAGTGGCCAGCACAGTGACGGTTTTGATCTGTTTGCCAAAGTCCCGCATATCACCTTCCCCGGCGGCAAATACCTGCGTTCGCCGTTGCTGGCGCTGGGGATGCTGTGGCACCGGTTAAAAGAACTGCGTTAAACCTGTGGGAGCGGGCTTGCCCGCGATCAAGCCCCCCGGTGTAGCCGACACACCGCGGCGCTCCCATCGCGGGCAAGCCCGCTCCCACAGGCGTTGCAGTCATGAACGCCAAAACGGCTTGCAGCCTTCACGCTGAGCCATTTCACGGCTCAGGCCCACGTCACGCAGCTGTTGTTCGTCCAGGTTCAGCAGTACGCGGCGGCTGCGGGCGCGGTGGCAAAACAGGCCCCACAACCCAAGGCCGGTCGGGATGCTGGTGACTTCACGGGTTTCATGCTCGGCCAGTAATTGTTGGCTGTGCAGCGTCAGGCGCACATCGCTCAAACCATTCATCAGACAGCTCCTTTTGACTCAATTGCCATGAGTCAGCATGATGGCCGCCTGCTCAAAACCATGACAGATTCAGCAAAGTCCTTTTAAGTGCATACAGATTCGGCATTTCAGGCGCTGAATCCTTGGTTTTAGCCCTATCTGTACTGGTCAACCCTGCAGGAGCCCTGCCCATGACCCTCTACGTCAACCTCGCCGACCTGCTAGGCACACGCATCGAACAAGGCTTTTATCGCCCTGGCGACCGTTTGCCTTCTGTACGCGCGTTAAGCGCCGAGCACGGCGTGAGCCTGAGCACGGTGCAGCAGGCGTATCGGTTGCTGGAGGACAATGGCCTGGCATCGCCGCGGCCCAAGTCCGGGTACTTTGTGCCGATGGAGCGTGAGCTGCCCGCCCTGCCGGGCATGGGCAAACCGGCGCAACGCCCGGTGGAAATTTCACAATGGGAACAGGTGCTGGAACTGGTGCGCTCGGTGCCACAAAAGGACGTGATCCAGCTGGGGCGCGGCATGCCCGATGTCACCACACCGACCATCAAGCCGCTGTTGCGCAGCCTGGCGCAGATCAGCCGGCGTCTGGATTTGCCCGGTCTGTATTACGACAACGTCTACGGTGTGCTGGGCCTGCGCGAGCAACTGGCGCGGCTGTTGCTCGATTCGGGCTGCCAGCTGGGCGCAGAAGATCTGGTGATCACCACCGGCTGCCATGAGGCGTTGTCGTGCAGCATTCGCGCCGTGTGCGAGCCGGGGGATATCGTCGCGGTGGATTCGCCGAGCTTTCACGGCGCCATGCAAACCCTCAAGGGCCTGGGTATGAAAGCCCTGGAAATCCCCACCGATCCACTGACGGGTATCAGCCTCGAAGCCCTGGAACTGGCCCTGGAACAGTGGCCGATCAAGGCCATCCAGCTCACCCCCAGTTGCAATAACCCGCTGGGCTATATCATGCCCGAGGCCCGCAAGCGGGCGCTGGTCACCCTGGCCCAGCGTTTTGATGTGGCAATCATTGAAGACGATGTGTACGGCGAATTGGCCTACACCTACCCTCGCCCGCGCACCATTAAATCCTTCGACGATGACGGTCGTGTCCTGCTGTGCAGTTCTTTCTCCAAAACCTTGGCCCCCGGCTTGCGCGTTGGCTGGGTTGCGCCGGGGCGTTATCTGGAGCGGGTGCTGCATATGAAATACATCAGCACCGGCTCTACTGCGCCGCAGCCGCAACTGGCGGTTGCCGATTTTTTGAAAAACGGTCATTTCGAGCCGCACCTGCGCAAAATGCGCAGCCAGTATCAGCGCAATCGCGACCTGATGCTGGGTTGGATCAGTCGTTACTTTCCGCCCGGCACCCGCGCCAGCCGGCCCCAGGGCAGTTTTATGCTCTGGCTTGAGCTGCCGGAGGGGTTTGACAGCCTGCGCCTCAATCGCGCGTTGCTGGACCAGGGAGTTCAGATCGCAGTGGGCAGTATTTTTTCGGCCTCGGGCAAGTACCGTAACTGCCTGCGCATGAACTACGCTGCAAAGCCTACACCGCAGATCGAAGACGCTGTGCGCAAAGTGGGTATGGCGGCCAGTAAACTGCTGGCAGATTCCGTTTAACTCCCGTGACGTCTGCCCGAGGCTCTACCCGTTGAAATCACTTTGCGCATTGTTTTTAGCCGTCTTGCTGGGAGGCTGTGCCACGTTGGACGTACCCCGTGAACCCACCCAGGCGTTGCCCGCAACCGACTCTTCCTTTGGCCGTTCAATCCAGGCCCAGGCCGCACCGTATCAGGGCCGCTCGGGGTTTCGCCTGCTGCCCAACAGCGGCGAAGCGTTCAGGGCCAGGGCCGAGCTGATCCGCAACGCGCAAACCAGCCTCGACCTGCAGTACTACATCGTCCACGACGGGCTGAGTACGCGCATGTTGATCGACGAGCTGCTCCAGGCGGCCGATCGCGGAGTACGGGTGCGCATCCTGCTCGATGACACGGCCAGTGATGGCCTGGACGATGTGCTGGCAACCCTTGCGGCCCATCCCAATATCCAGATCCGCCTGTTCAACCCGCTGCAACTGGGGCGCAGCACGGGCGTGACCCGGGCGATGGGGCGGCTGTTCAATCTCTCGCGTCAGCACCGGCGCATGCACAACAAGCTCTGGCTGGCCGATAACAGCGTGGCGATCGTCGGCGGGCGCAATCTGGGCGATGAATATTTCGATGCCAAGCCGGAGCTGAATTTCACCGATATCGACCTGCTCAGCGTCGGCCCGGTGGCAGAACAATTGGGGCACAGCTTCGACCAATACTGGAACAGCGCCCTGAGCCAGCCGATTGGCGATTTTGCCTCTTCGAGCCTGACTGAGCACGAGCTGGGCAAGGCGCGCAAACAACTGGAAGCCTCGCTCAAGCGTGCGCAGCAACGCAACCCGGCGCTGTATCAAGAGCTGGCCTCGTACGAAACCCGCCCGCAGCTCGACGTGTGGCGCAAGGAACTGATCTGGGCCTGGAATCAGGCGCTGTGGGATGCACCCAGCAAGGTGCTGGCCCGCGACGAGCCTGACTCACATTTGATGCTGACCACGCAACTGGCGCCGGAATTGGCGGGGGTGAACCAGGAGCTGATTCTGGTTTCCGCCTACTTTGTACCCGGTGAAACCGGGCTGCTGTACCTCACGGGCCGCGCCGATGCCGGAGTGGATGTACGTTTATTGACCAATTCGCTGGAGGCCACCGACGTACCCGTGGTGCATGGCGGTTATGCACCGTATCGCAAGGCGCTGCTGGAGCATGGGGTCAAGCTCTTTGAGCTGCGGCGCCAGCCGGGCAGTAGCGGCGGCAGCGGCCCGCATTGGTTCAAGCCGGGGATGAGTTCGGATTCGAGCCTGCACAGCAAGGCGATGATTTTCGACCAGCAGAAATCCTTTATCGGCTCGTTCAATTTCGACCCGCGCTCGGGCTTGTGGAACACCGAGGTCGGCGTGCTGGTGGACAGCCCTGAACTGGCTGCCGAGGCCCGCAAACTGGCGTTGCAGGGCATGGCCCCGGCCTTGAGTTATGAACCGAAACTGGAACAGGGCAAGTTGGTCTGGGTGACCGAAGACAACGGCCAGTTGCACACCTTGCACCATGAGCCCGGCAACTGGTGGCGCCGGCTCAATGCCTGGTTCAGCAAGAGTGTGGGGCTTGAGCGAATGCTCTGAGTGACGGCTGCCCTCTCCCCAACCCTCTCCCGGAGGGAGAGGGAGCTGATTGGGGGATATTTTAGAGTTTCGGCAATCTGACAGTTTTAAGTTGAATCCAGCATCAACTCGGTCAGTCCCCTCTCCCTCCGGGAGAGGGTTAGGGTGAGGGCGCTACTTGTGTAGTGTAAAAACCATTGTGGGAGCGAACCCGCCCGCGATGAAGGCACCGGGGTCTGTCAGTCAGACCTCAGTGCTGCCATCGCGGGCAAGCCCGCTCCCACAGGGTGTTGCGCTTACGCTGTTACAGCTTGATCCAGGTGGACTTCAGCTCGGTGTACTTGTCGAACGCGTGCAGCGACTTGTCACGGCCGTTGCCCGACTGCTTGAAGCCACCAAACGGCGCGGTCATGTCGCCGCCATCGTATTGGTTGACCCACACGCTACCCGCGCGCAGGGCCTTGGCGGTCAGGTGCGCCTTGGAAATGTCCGCAGTCCACACGGCTGCTGCCAGGCCGTAAGGCGTGTCGTTGGCAATCTTGATGGCCTCTTCGGCGCTGTCGAAGGTGATCACCGACAGCACAGGGCCGAAGATTTCTTCCTGGGCGATTTTCATCGCGTTACTGACGCCGTCGAAAATGGTCGGTTCAACGTAGGTGCCGCCGGTTTCTTGCAGGATTTGATTACCGCCTGCGACCAGTTTTGCGCCTTCACTATGGCCAGACTTGATGTACGACAGCACGGTGTTCATTTGCTGGGTATCGACCAGAGCGCCCACGGTGGTGTCCGGATCCAGCGGGTTGCCGGGCTTCCAGCCCTTGAGTGCGTCGACCACCAGCGGTAGGAATTTGTCTTTGATCGAGCGCTCCACCAGCAGGCGCGAACCGGCGGTGCAGACTTCGCCCTGGTTGAAGGCAATGGCGCTGGCCGCCGCTTCGGCAGCGGCTTGCAGGTCCGGCGCATCGGCGAAAACGATGTTCGGGCTTTTGCCGCCAGCTTCAAGCCAGATGCGCTTCATATTGGATTCGCCCGCGTAAATCATCAATTGCTTGGCGATTTTGGTCGAACCGGTAAACACCAGCGTATCGACATCCATATGCAGGGCCAGGGCCTTGCCAACGGTGTGGCCGTAGCCTGGCAGCACGTTGAACACGCCCGCAGGAATACCGGCTTCAACCGCCAGCGCTGCGATACGAATGGCTGTCAGAGGAGACTTTTCGGACGGCTTGAGAATGACCGAGTTACCGGTCGACAGGGCCGGGCCCAGTTTCCAGCAGGCCATCATCAGCGGGAAGTTCCACGGCACGATGGCAGCAACCACGCCCACCGGCTCACGGGTTACCAGGCCCAGCTGGTCGTGGGGGGTGGCGGCAACTTCATCGTAGATCTTGTCGATGGCTTCGCCGCTCCAGCTCAGCGCGCCGGCAGCACCGGGTACGTCGATATGCAGGGAGTCACTGATCGGCTTGCCCATGTCCAGGGTTTCAAGCAGGGCCAGTTCTTCGGCGTTTTGCTTGAGCAGGCCGGCAAAGCGGATCATTGCCGCCTTGCGCTTGGCCGGGGCCAGGCGCGACCAGACGCCGGACTCGAACGTCTTGCGGGCCACTTCAACGGCGCGCTGGGCATCTGCGCTATCACAGCTGGCAACCTTGCCCAGCAAGCGGCCATCGACCGGGCTCAGACACTCGAACGTTTCATTGGAGACCGCAGCGGTGTACTCACCGTTGATAAAGGCGCGACCTTCGATTTTCAGCTGTTGGGCCCGTTGTTCCCAGTCAGCACGCGTCAGGGTGGTCATTCGAGTGTCCTCCTCTTGTTGAAATGGAAGCGCCACCCTAAACCAGTGGCCATTGAACTTTCAATATATTTGACACAAGTGACGCATACGGCATGGCTTGTTCGTTTTAATAAACATAGACTTTGGTTTTCTGACCACATACGCCGCAATTTCGGGGGGATAACAAAGATGAGCATCGCAAGCGTAGTCGACTTCAGCACTGCCAATACCCAGGCTGAGCGTTTTAGTCCGGCCCCGGAAAAGGTGCTCAAAGGCAGCCCCGAACAAGTTATCCACAACCACTACGACAGCCCCTGTGGGCAAATGAACGCCGGAGTGTGGGAAGGAGCTGTGGGCCAGTGGACCGTCAATTACACCGAGCACGAATACTGCGAGATCGTGCAGGGCGTTTCCGTTTTGCGTGACCATGAAGGTAACGCCAAGACCCTGCGCGCCGGAGATCGCTTTGTCATCCCCGCGGGCTTCAAAGGGACATGGGAAGTACTGGAGCCATGTCGGAAAATTTACGTCGTCTTTGAGAAAAAGGCCGAAGACAGCTGATCCAGAGCTTTAAACAAGCCCTGCCACGCTTTGCTGGCGGGGCTTTTTTATGCCTGCCCTTCAAGGTAACGACTACAAATTCAGAAATACGTCACCAGCACCTTTCGCGCCGATTTGGGCCAGTCTTGGGAGAACGCCGGGCACTTACGGAATGAGACCCGCAGCGTTACTTCATTTATCTGAAAACAGGGAAGATCCATGTCCAGTCTGAATGCGTTGAAACGTTTGTTAGTGGCCAGCAGCGTCGTACTGGGGGTTTGCTCCACGCCCGCAATGGCTGAGCAGGGCGGCAAGTGCAAACAGGTTGCAATCAATTTTCTGGTTGCGCCTGAGGCGACGCCTGCCCTGCTGGAGATGTTGCGTCGCGAGACCGGGGCGACAGAAATTCGCGTCGAGGAACCCGGCAAGGGCTATACCAAGGAATACAACGCTGATCGTCTTCGCGTTATTGTCGACGAAAACAACCTGATGCA
Organism: Pseudomonas sp. WC2401; assembly: GCF_041200115.1. Classification (NCBI taxonomy): domain Bacteria; kingdom Pseudomonadati; phylum Pseudomonadota; class Gammaproteobacteria; order Pseudomonadales; family Pseudomonadaceae; genus Pseudomonas; species Pseudomonas sp. WC2401. Next base: position 857,958 of record NZ_CP165623.1, on the reverse strand, counting down.
GAGCTTTATGTGCGGCTAAGGCCGAAAAGCGCGCACAAAAAAGGCCCGTATCGTGAGATATGGGCCTTTTTCGTAAGAAGAAAAACCAATTACTTGATTTTGGCTTCTTTGTAGATCACGTGCTTGCGAACCCGCGGATCGAATTTTTTGATTTCGATTTTGTCCGGAGTGGTGCGCTTGTTCTTATCAGTGGTGTAGAAATGGCCTGTACCAGCGCTCGACACCAAACGGATCAATTCACGCATGATTAGCTCCCTTAGATCTTGCCAGCACGGCGGATTTCGGCCAGCACGACAGTGATGCCACGCTTGTCGATGATACGCATGCCTTTAGCAGATACGCGCAGACGTACGAAACGTTTCTCTTCTTCAACCCAGAAGCGGTGATGCTGCAGGTTCGGCAGGAAACGACGACGGGTTTTGTTATTTGCGTGGGAAATGTTATTCCCAGTCACCGGACCCTTACCGGTAACTTGACAGACTCTCGACATGCCTCAGCCCTCTAAAACCACATGCCCAACCCGGCATGGGTTGGCCGCTTAATCTCTCAGTCATGGCGCCAGGCGCCGCGTTTCTTTAAGGGTCTTACCGGCTACACCTACAAACGCAGGAACCGGGCCCCTAGAAAAGAGCGCTGCTTTATACCAGAAAGACTAAAGAGCAACAACAAGCAGTGTGATTTGGTGTAATTAATGAAGCCGCCATTTTAACGCCAATCCACGCCGCGTCTATGCCTTGTGGCGTTTTACCGCTCGTCGCTGGGTGAAAGATTTCAGGTGCTAGCGCCATCTTGTAGCCGCTGCCGAAGGCTGCGATCGAGCGCGCAGCGATCGCGTTTTCACGATTATTCAAGGCCCTGCGGGCCTTGTCGCAGCCTTCGGCAGCGACTACAGGATGTCGAATGCCATTAAAAAGTAGTCATTTAGCAATCAGAACACTAGGGTAAGGCTTTTCCAGACTGCACTTGCAGATGGGCCTCATCGACTTGTACAGGAAACAGATCATGCGCCTCGCTGCCGTCCCTTTTTTGCTCACCTTTTGCCTGAGCCCGCTGGTACAGGCGGCCACCTTGAGCGTTTGCACCGAGGCCAGCCCTGAAGGGTTCGACGTTGTGCAGTACAACTCGCTCAGCACCACCAATGCTTCGGCAGACGTGCTGATGAACCGCCTGGTGGACTTTGACGCCAAAGCCGCAAAGCTGGTGCCTTCACTGGCGCAAAGCTGGTCAGTGTCCCCTGACGGTCTTGTGTACGACTTCAAGCTACGCCCCGGGGTCAAGTTCCACAACACGGCCTATTTCACTCCAAGCCGTGAATTGAATGCCGATGACGTGCGTTTCAGCTTCGAACGCATGCTTGATCCCACCAACCCGTGGCATAAGGTGGCCCAAAGCGGTTTCCCCCATGCGCAATCCTTGCAACTGCCCGAGCTGATCAAAAAGATTGAAACACCCGACCCGCTGACTGTGCGCTTTACCCTCAGCCGCCCTGATTCGACCTTTCTGCCAGCACTGAGCATGGGCTTTGCCTCGATCTACTCAGCCGAATATGCCGACAAACTGATGAAAGCGGGCACGCCCGAGTTGATGAACAGCCAGCCGATCGGCACCGGGCCCTTCATCTTCAACCGTTTCCAGAAAGACGCCGTGGTGCGCTACAAGGCCAACCCGGACTACTTTGCCGGCAAGCCTGCGGTGGATGGGCTGATTTTTGCCATCACCCCTGATGCCAACGTGCGCCTGCAGAAGTTGCGTCGCAATGAATGCCAGATTGCCCTCTCGCCCAAGCCGCTGGACGTAGCCGCCGCGGCCAAGGATCCGGCGCTGGCAGTCACGCAAACCCCGGCCTTCATGACCGCGTTTGTGGCCATCAATAGCCAGCATCCGCCACTGGATAAACCCGAAGTTCGTCAGGCCATTAATCTGGCTTTCGACAAGGACACTTATCTCAAGGCCGTGTTTGAAAATGGCGCCCAGGCGGCCAACGGGATTTACCCGGCAACCACCTGGAGTTATGCCAAGGACTTGCCGGGGTATGCTCACGACCCGCAAAAAGCCCGGGAGTTGTTGGCCAGGGCGGGGCTGAAAGACGGCTTCAAAACCACAATCTGGACGCGCCCGACAGGCAGCGTGCTCAATCCCAACCCGAGCCTTGGAGCACAGTTGCTGCAGGCTGACCTGGCCAAGGTGGGCATCCAGGCCGATATCCGCGTGATCGAGTGGGGTGAGTTGATCCGTCGCGCCAAGGCGGGCGAACATGACCTGCTATTTATGGGCTGGGCGGGCGATAACGGTGACCCGGACAACTTCCTCACGCCGCAGTTTTCCTGTGCGGCAGTGAAGTCCGGGACCAACTTTGCGCGCTATTGCGACAAGACCCTGGACGGTTTGATCAGCCAGGGCAAAACCCTGACCGAACAGGACAAGCGCAGCGCGTTGTATCAAAAGGCGCAAGCGCAGATCCAGCAGCAAGCCCTGTGGCTGCCGCTGGCCCATCCAACGGCCTACGCACTGACCCGTAAAGACGTACAGGGATATCAGGTAAGCCCGTTTGGGCGTCAGGACTTTTCAACAGTCAGCGTTAAGCCCTGAGCCTTACATCCAGCCGCGTTCGACCATCGAAAGCGGCTGGCCGTCGCCGACTATAAAGTGATCCAGAACCCGCACTTCGATCAGGTCCAGCGCCTGGATCAGACGCCTGGTCAAAGTCCGGTCAGCCTGGCTGGGTTCGCTGATGCCGGAGGGATGGTTGTGGCAGAAAATCACCGCTGCGGCATTGTGCGCCAGGGCGCGCTTGACCACTTGGCGCGGGTAGACGCTGGCGCTGTCTATCGAGCCCCTGAAAAGCACTTCAAAGGCCAGCATGCGGTGCCGGGTGTCCAGAAACAGGCAACCAAACACTTCGTGCGGCTCATGACGCAGCAAGGCCTTGAAATAGTCGCGAACAGCTTGCGGGCTCTCTAGCGCGCTTTCGCGGCGCAAGCGTTCGGCCAGATGGCGGCGACTCATTTCCAGTACGGCCTGCAACTGGCTGAACTTGGCCGGGCCCAGCCCGAGCTGGCGACAGAAGGCACGCAGATCAGCTTCGAGCAAGGCCCGCAGGCTGCCAAATTCGCTGAGCAGATGGCGCGCAAGATCGACCGCGCTTTTGCCCGAAACCCCGGTGCGCAAGAAGATTGCCAGCAGTTCGGCGTCGGAAAGACTGCCGGATCCGTGTTGCAAAAGCTTCTCCCGCGGACGCTCTGCCGCAGGCCAATCTCGAATGCTCATAACACCTCCTTGTGAGTGGGCGCCGCTGTTCCCTGGCAGGCGCTGTGTTATCTTAGCCCATCATTTTTGCGCAGCATTTGGCCATTTTCTGCGCAGTCATCATCGAACTAAAAGGCAGGCCTATGCAGCGGCTGTATCGAAAACGCATTGTCTTGGGCGTCGGCGGCGGCATCGCGGCTTACAAGAGTGCAGAGCTGGTTCGCCGTCTCCTGGACCAAGGCGCGGAAGTACGGGTTGTCATGACCCGCGGCGGCAGCGAATTCATCACCCCCCTGACCATGCAGGCGTTGTCCGGGCACCCCGTTCATCTGGATTTGCTCGACCCTGCGGCAGAAGCGGCCATGGGGCATATCGAGCTGGCCAAGTGGGCCGACCTGGTGCTGATTGCACCTGCAACTGCAGACCTGATTGCCCGCCTTGCCCAAGGCCTGGCCAATGACCTGCTGACCACCCTGGTGCTGGCTACGGATGCCACGGTTGCCATCGCGCCGGCGATGAACCAGGCCATGTGGCGCGACCCGGCCACCCAGGCCAATACCCGACTGCTCGAAAGCCGCGGCCTGCGCGTGTTTGGCCCGGCGTCTGGCAGTCAGGCCTGTGGCGACGTGGGTTTTGGCCGCATGCTCGAAGCCGATGATCTGGTGCACTGCGCCGCCGAGTGTTTCCAGCGCCAGCTGCTGACCGGCAAGCATGTGCTGATTACTGCCGGGCCGACCCAGGAAAACATCGACCCGGTGCGTTACATCACCAACCACAGCTCGGGCAAAATGGGCTTCGCCCTGGCCGAAGCGGCAGTGGAAGCCGGTGCCCGCGTGACCCTGATTACCGGCCCGGTACACCTGCCGACTCCGGATCGCGTCACCCGCATCGACGTGGTAAGCGCCCGTGACATGCTCGCAGCCTGTGAAGCGGCGATCCCCTGTGACGTGTTTATCGCGTCCGCTGCGGTTGCAGACTACCGCCCGGAAGTCGTTGCCCCGCAAAAACTCAAGAAAGACCCTACCAAGGGTGACGGCCTGCTGCTGCAGATGGTGCGTAATCCAGACATTCTGGCCACTATTGCTTCACGCCCTGACCGCCCTTTCAGTGTCGGTTTTGCCGCAGAAACCGAGCACTTGCTCGATTACGCAGCACGCAAGCTCAAAGACAAAAACCTCGACCTGATTGTCGCCAACGATGTGGCCAACCCCAGCATCGGCTTCAACAGCGAAGAGAACGCCTGCAGCGTGATTGATCGCGAACTGCACGCCACCGTATTTGCCCAGACCAGCAAGGGCAAGATTGCCCGCCAACTGGTCACTTTTATCGCCGAACGTCTGAACCAGGTTTAACTCGTATGCACGCTTTGCAAGCCAAGATCCTCGACCCACGCATTGGTAACGAATTCCCGCTGCCGCAGTACGCCACCCCGGGCTCCGCCGGCCTCGACCTGCGCGCCATGCTTAAAGAAGACACCGTTCTGGAGCCGGGCCAGACCCTGCTGATCCCTACCGGCCTGTCGGTATACATTGGCGACCCTGGGCTTGCCGCCCTGATCCTGCCGCGTTCGGGCCTGGGCCATAAACATGGCATCGTGCTGGGGAACCTGGTCGGCCTGATCGACTCTGATTACCAGGGCGAGCTGATGGTGTCGTGCTGGAACCGTGGCCAGACCGCCTTCAACATCACCATCGGCGAACGTATCGCTCAGCTGGTACTGGTGCCGGTGGTACAAGCACACTTTGAACTGGTCGAAGAATTCGACGAAAGCCAGCGCGGCGCTGGCGGTTTTGGCCACTCCGGCAAGCTCTGATTTTGCACGACAAGGCCAGGCGTCCGACCTGGCCTTCAGCCCCTTCCTGAATCCTCTGCGCGTGGAGCACCCTGCGATGAGTAACCCCGCTTCGGTCCCACCGATACTGCCTGACAGCATTTTCCGCGCCTATGACATCCGCGGTGTGGTGCCAAAAACCCTGACCGCTGAAACCGCGTACTGGATCGGCCGTGCCGTCGGTGCCGAAAGCCTGGCCAAGGGTGAACCCCATGTGTCGGTAGGTCGGGACGGGCGCCTGTCAGGCCCTGAGCTGGTCGAACGCCTGATCCAGGGCGTGGCAGACAGTGGCTGCCAGGTTAGCGATGTTGGGCTGGTGCCGACCCCTGCGCTGTATTACGCCACGCATGTGCTGGCAGGCAAGTCGGGGGTGATGCTCACGGGCAGCCATAACCCGCCGGACTACAACGGTTTCAAGATCGTGATCGCGGGCGATACCCTGGCTGATGAGCAGATCAAGGCACTGCATACGCGGCTCAAGGCCAATGACCTGACCTGGGGCGAAGGGCGTATAGAACGTGTAGATATTTTGCCCCTCTACACCGAAGTGATTACCCGCGATATCAAGCTGGCCAAGCGCTTGAAGGTCGTTGTGGACTGCGGCAACGGCGTGGCCGGGGTCATCGCCCCCCAGTTGATTGAAGCCTTGGGTTGTGATGTGACCGCCCTTTTTTGCGAAGTGGATGGCAATTTCCCCAACCATCACCCCGACCCTAGCAAGCCGGAAAACCTCGTGGATTTGATCGCCAAGGTCAAAGAAACCAATGCCGATATAGGGCTTGCCTTTGATGGTGATGCTGATCGCGTGGGTGTCGTGACCAACACTGGCACCATGATCTTTGCTGACCACTTACTGATGTTGTTCGCCCAGGATGTAATGGAGCGCAACCCGGACGCCGAGATCATTTTCGATGTGAAATGCACCCGCCGTCTGATCCCGCTCATCAAGGAACTCGGCGGTCGACCACTGATGTGGAAGACAGGCCATTCGCTGATGAAAAAGAAGATGAAAGAAACCGGCGCCTTGCTGGCTGGCGAAATGAGCGGGCATATCTTTTTCAAAGAACGCTGGTTCGGTTTTGACGACGGCATCTATAGCGCTGCACGCCTGCTGGAGATCCTCAGCAAGCGTGAGGTAACTGCTGAAGAGCTGTTTGAAACCTTCCCGAACGATATTTCCACACCTGAAATCAATATCGATGTGACGGACGAGAGCAAATTCAGCATCATTGAGGCCCTGCACGACGCCCAATGGGGCGAAGCCGCCGAGCTGACGACCATTGATGGTGTGCGGGTTGACTACCCTCATGGCTGGGGCCTGGTTCGCGCCTCCAACACCACCCCGGTGCTGGTGCTGCGATTCGAGGCCGAAACCGAGGCCGAACTGCAACGTATCAAGGATGTCTTTCACGCTCAATTGCAGCGTGTGGCACCTGATCTCCAACTACCGTTTTGACCGACTTGTTCTACCGGAGCCCTGAATGACCCTCGAACGTGATGCCGCCTCCAACGTCGCCAAGGTTTTGTCCGAAGCGCTGCCCTACATTCGCCGTTACGTCGGCAAGACGCTGGTGATCAAGTACGGCGGCAACGCTATGGAGAACGATGACCTGAAAACCGGCTTTGCCCGTGACATCGTGCTGATGAAGGCCGTGGGGATCAACCCGGTCGTAGTCCACGGTGGCGGCCCGCAAATCGGCGACCTGCTCAAGCGTTTGTCCATCGAGAGCCATTTTATCGACGGCATGCGCGTGACCGACTCGCAAACCATGGATGTGGTGGAAATGGTGCTGGGCGGCCATGTGAACAAGGAAATCGTCAACCTGATCAACCGCCACGGCGGCAGTGCCATCGGCCTGACCGGTAAGGACGCGACGCTGATTCGCGCCAAAAAAATGGTCGTGACCCGTCAGACGCCAGAAATGACCAAGCCGGAAATCATCGACTTCGGTCATGTGGGCGAGGTCATCGACATCAACACCGACCTGCTGCACATGCTGACCAAGGGTGATTTCATCCCGGTGATTGCGCCGATCGGCGTGGGCGCCAATGGCGAGTCCTACAACATCAACGCCGACTTGGTGGCGGGCAAGGTTGCCGAAGCCCTCAAGGCCGAGAAACTGATGCTGCTGACCAACATCGCCGGCTTGATGGACAAGGAAGGCAAGGTACTGACCGGCCTGACGACCGCTCAGGTGGATGACCTGATCGCCGACGGCACCATTTATGGTGGCATGCTGCCAAAAATCCGCTGCGCACTGGAAGCTGTGCAAGGTGGCGTGACCACGGCGCATATCGTCGACGGGCGCGTGCCGAATGCCGTACTGCTGGAAATCTTCACCGATACCGGTGTAGGTACGCTGATTACCAATAGCAAACCGGCTTAAGCAGAACTAAAAAAGCCCCGCCCGGAGTGATCCGGGCGGGGCTTTTTTATGGGCGGGGGGGATTAAATCCCGTACTGCGCCCGGTACGCCTCAACGGCTGGCAGGTATTGCTTGAGCGTTTCGTCTTCGGCCAGGTATTGCAGCACCTGGTTCAACGAAACAATGCTGATCACCGGAATACCGAAGTCGCGCTCGACTTCCTGGATCGCCGACAGCTCGCCGTTACCGCGCTCCTGACGGTTGAGGGCAATCATCACGCCGGCCGCCTTGGCGCCCTGGGCCTGGATGATCTGCATCACCTCACGGATAGCGGTACCGGCCGTGATCACGTCGTCGATGATCAGGATATCGCCTTCCAGCGGCGAGCCAACCAGGCTGCCGCCTTCGCCGTGAGCTTTGGCTTCCTTGCGGTTGAAGCACCACGGCAGGTCGCGGTCGTGGTGTTCGGCCAGTGCCACGGCAGTGGTCGCCGCCAGGGGGATGCCCTTGTAGGCCGGGCCAAAGAGCACGTCGAAGGAAATGCCGCTGTCAACGATGGCCGCCGCATAGAAGCGCCCCAGCTGGGCCAGGGCGGAACCGGTGTTGAACAGGCCGGCATTGAAGAAGTAAGGACTGGTGCGCCCGGACTTCAGGGTGAACTCACCGAAGCGCAGTACGCCGCGATCGATGGCAAAACGGATGAAGTCGCGCTGATACGCTTGCATGAAAAAGGCCCCAGATACCACGGATTTAGCTAATTGGTAAGACGGCGTGTATCATACACGCACGAGATTTTTGGGGCCATTTATGCGGATCATCAGTGTGAACGTCAATGGTATTCAGACGGCAGTCGAGCGCGGTTTGCTCAGTTGGCTGCAAGCTCAGAATGCCGACGTTATCTGCCTGCAGGACACCCGTGCCTCCGCCTTTGAACTGGACGATCCAGCCTACCAGCTCGATGGCTACTTTCTTTATGCCTGTGACGCCGAAGTTCCTGCCCAAGGTGGTGTGGCTTTGTACTCGCGGTTGCAGCCGAAAGCAGTCATCACCGGGCTTGGCTTCGAGACGGCCGATCGCTACGGGCGCTACCTGCAAGCCGATTTCGATAAGGTCAGCATCGCGACCTTGCTGCTCCCTTCGGGGCAGAACGGCGATGAAGACTTGAATCAAAAATTCAAGCTAATGGACGACTTTGCACGCTATCTCGACAAGCAGCGTCGCAAGCGTCGTGAGTACATCTACTGCGGCTCGCTGTATGTGGCGCAGCAGAAACTCGACATTAAAAACTGGCGCGACAGCCAGCAATCGCCTGGCTTCCTGGCGCCTGAACGGGCCTGGATGGATGAGATTGTCGGCAACATGGGCTATGTCGATGCCCTGCGTGAAGTCAGTCGTGAAGGCGACCAGTACAGCTGGTGGCCGGACAACGAACAGGCCGAGATGCTGAATTTGGGCTGGCGTTTTGACTACCAGTTGCTGACACCGGGCTTGCGCCGCTTTGTACGAAGCGCTCGCATGCCGCGTCAGCCACGCTTCTCGCAGCACGCGCCATTGATCGTGGACTACGACTGGACACTGACTATCTAAGTGTTTTTTCGCAGTTAAAAAAAGGCCCGTATCGGAAGATACGGGCCTTTTTTGTACGCAACCCATTGTGGTGGCGGGCGATGTGGGAGCGGGCTTGCCCGCGATGGCATCAACGCGGTTTACCAGACAGACCGCATCGTTTGCATCGCGAGCAAGCCCGCTCCCACAAGGCAGGTGTGTTACTTGAGCGGCCGCCAGGTGAAAGGGTAACGATAAGCCACCCCGTCATTGGCCTTGACCCCGGCAATCACCACCAGCACCACCGCACCGATCAGCACCAGGCCCAGCAGCGCAAAGCCGATCAGCACGAACATCAGCACATAGCAAATGGCCGAGGCAATCGCCACGGTGATCTGGAAGTTCATCGCTTCCTTGCCCTGATCGTCGATAAAGGGATCGCTCTCGCGCTTTACCTGCCACAGGATCAGCGGGCCGATCAGGCTGCCAAACGGAAACCACATCCCCAGGAACGCCGAAAAATGACAGAACATGGCCCATTTGCGAGCGTCGCGGCTCGGTCCAGGTTTTGAAAGATCCAGTTCGCTCATGAGATTCTCCAAGTGCTAAGCGTTGGCTCGGGTAATCAGTCAGCCAGTGCCGCTTGTTGCAGGGCAAAAATTTTGTTCATGCCTTTCTGCGCCAGTGCCAGCATGGCGTTCAGCTCTTCAGGCTGGAACGGCGCGCCTTCGGCGGTGCCTTGAACTTCGATGAAACCGCCGCTACTGGTCATCACCACGTTCAGGTCGGTTTCAGCAGCCGAATCTTCAGGATAGTCCAGGTCAAGTACCGGTACGCCCTGGTACATGCCCACCGATACCGCCGCGATCATCTGCTTGATCGGGTCGCCGCCCTTGAGGCCGCCACGCTTCTTGATGATTTTCAGGGCGTCGACCAGGGCAACCATTGCACCGGTGATCGAGGCAGTGCGGGTGCCGCCATCAGCCTGGATCACGTCGCAGTCGACGTACAGGGTGATATCGCCCAGCTTGGACATGTCCAGCGCAGCACGCAGGGAGCGGCCGATCAGGCGCTGGATTTCCAGGGTACGCCCGCCTTGCTTGCCGCGGCTGGCTTCGCGCTGGTTACGGTCGCCGGTGGCGCGTGGCAGCATGCCGTATTCGGCAGTCAGCCAGCCCTGGCCCTGGCCTTTGAGGAAGCGCGGTACGCCATTCTCGACGCTGACGGTGCAGATGACTTTGGTGTCACCGAACTCGACCAGTACAGAACCCTCTGCGTGTTTGGTGTAGTTGCGGGTGATGCGGATCGGGCGGAGCTGATCGGCAACGCGACCACTTGGACGTTTCATGTGGGATACCTGTACGGGACGGAAAACTGCCGAGCATTATAAAGGAAAGGGCATGGCCGCGCAGGGCGCGTCGGTGGACGCCGGCGCTGAACGGCGGTGAAACGTATTTACGACCGACGTCATTTGGGGCAGTTGCCCGCACTGCGTTACAATCTGTCGTCTAACTTGCCGCCAGGCTTAACTCATCCAATCGCGAGGTACCGTCCATGGTGCACAGCATGACCGCCTTTGCCCGCGTCGAAAGCGCCGGCACTCAGGGCACCCTGAGTTGGGAGCTGCGTTCGGTCAACAGCCGCTACCTGGAGCCGCACCTGCGTCTACCTGAATCTTTCCGTGATCTCGAGGGTGCGGTGCGTGAAGCGCTGCGCCAGGGCATTTCCCGGGGCAAGCTGGAATGCACCTTGCGTTTCACGGAAGAAACCACCGGCAAGCCGCTGCAGGTTGACCGCGAACGTGCCGCACAGCTGGTGGCCGCCGCCGAGACCATCGCCAGCCTGATCAAGCAGCCTGCCGCGCTCAACCCGCTGGAAGTGCTGGCCTGGCCCGGTGTTCTGGTGGCCGATGCCAGCGACCCGCAAGCCTTGAACACCCAGGCCCTGGCGCTATTCAAGCAAGGCCTGCAAGAACTGAAAAACGGCCGTGAGCGCGAAGGCGCGGAGCTGGCCCGCTTGATCAGCGATCGCCTGACCGCCATTGAAAGCGATGTTGAAACCCTGCGCGAGCTGGTGCCGCAAATGCTCGCCACCCAGCGGCAAAAGGTCCTCGACCGTTTTGCCGACATGAAGGCCGAGCTGGACCCGCAGCGTCTCGAGCAGGAAATGGTCATGCTCGCGCAAAAGAGCGACGTGGCCGAAGAGCTGGACCGCCTGAGCACCCATATTCTTGAAGTACGCCGCGTACTCAAGTCGGGGGGTGCTGCCGGGCGACGTCTGGACTTCCTGATGCAAGAACTGAATCGCGAGGCCAATACCCTCGGCTCCAAGGCATTCGATCCACGCAGCACCCAAGCGGCGGTCAACCTCAAGGTGTTGATCGAGCAGATGCGTGAACAAGTACAGAATATTGAGTAAGGCATCCCCTGACATGACCCACAGCACTGGCACCCTTTATATCGTTTCTGCCCCTTCAGGCGCAGGCAAGACCAGCCTGGTCAAGGCCTTGATCGACGTTGAGCCGCAGATCCGGGTATCGGTTTCGCACACCACCCGCGCCATGCGTCCGGGCGAGGTCAATGGCGTGAACTATCACTTCGTCGAGCGCGAAGAGTTCGTCAAAATGATCGAGCACGGTGACTTCCTGGAACGTGCCGAAGTGTTCGGCAACCTCTACGGCACCTCGCAAAGCCACCTGCAGCAGACCCTGGATGAAGGCCACGACCTGATTCTGGAAATCGACTGGCAAGGTGCCGAGCAGGTACGCAAGCTGATGCCCCAGGCGCGCTCGATCTTTATCCTGCCGCCAAGCCAGGAAGCCTTGCGCCAGCGCCTGGACAACCGTGGCCAGGACAGCGACGAAATCATTGACGCCCGCATGCGCGAAGCCGTGAGCGAAATGAGCCACTATGTGGACTATGACTACCTGATCATCAACGACGATTTCGCCCTGGCCCTTGAAGACCTCAAGGCCATTTTCCGCGCCAATCGCCTGCAGCAAAAGCGCCAGCAACAGCGTTTTGGCAAATTGCTGGCCGAACTGCTGGGTTAATGAACACTTCCCAAAACCCCTGTAAGGGCTTTACATTGGTGCTTACAGAGGTTTTTGGAGCAGTGGCCGAAAAATCAGCGCTTCCCTAATGGCTGGTGATTTTTTAAACTGTTCAGTCCGCTCGCCCATCCGGGCAGCGCGCATATTGCATTTGCTACGAGGAAGACCATGGCCCGCGTAACCGTTGAAGACTGTCTAGAACACGTGGATAACCGCTTTGAGCTGGTCATGCTCTCTACCAAGCGTGCCCGTCAACTGGCCACCGGCGGTAAAGAGCCTCTGGTGCAGTGGGAAAACGACAAGCCTACCGTTGTTGCCCTGCGCGAAATCGCAGAAGGCCTGATGAGCTACGAGTTTATCGCCAACGCTGAAATCGTCGAAGACGAACCGCTGTTCGCAGCGTTCGAGGACGAGTCCAACGAGGCGAACTAAGCCTATGCCCGGTCGACGTAGCACGGCGAAGGGTAAAAAGTTTTGGCAGGAGGTTTCCTCATGCCGAGCATAGACGCCCTCGCCGATCGCTTGTCGGCGTACCTCGGCCCGGACCAGGTCAATCTGGTCCGCCGGGCGTACTTCTACGCAGAACAAGCCCACGACGGCCAACGCCGACGCAGCGGCGAGCCTTATGTCACGCACCCGCTGGCAGTGGCCAATATCCTTGCCGACATGCATATGGACCATCAGAGCCTGATGGCGGCCATGCTGCATGACGTGATTGAAGACACCGGTATTGCCAAGGAAGCGCTGGTAGCGCAGTTCGGCGAAACCGTGGCCGACCTGGTCGATGGCGTCAGCAAGCTGACGCAGATGAACTTCGAAACCAAGGCCGAAGCCCAGGCAGAAAACTTTCAGAAGATGGCCATGGCCATGGCACGCGACATCCGCGTGATCCTGGTGAAGCTGGCTGACCGTCTGCACAACATGCGTACCCTCGAAGTGCTGTCCGGCGAAAAACGCCGACGGATTGCCAAGGAAACCCTGGAAATCTACGCACCCATCGCCAATCGGCTGGGTATGCACAGCATTCGTATCGAATTCGAAGACCTCGGTTTCAAGGCGATGTACCCGATGCGCTCTGCGCGCATTTACCAGGCGGTCAAGCGCGCCCGGGGCAATCGCAAGGAAATCGTCAACAAGATTGAAGAATCGCTCAGCCACTGTCTGGCCATCGACGGCATTCAGGGCGAAGTCAGCGGTCGTCAAAAGCACATCTACGGCATCTACAAGAAGATGCGCGGCAAGCGCCGGGCCTTTAACGAGATCATGGATGTTTACGCATTCCGGATCATCGTCGACAAGGTCGACACCTGCTACCGCGTACTGGGCGCTGTACATAATTTGTACAAACCCCTGCCGGGCCGGTTCAAGGACTACATAGCCATTCCCAAGGCCAACGGCTATCAGTCGTTGCATACCACGCTGTTTGGCATGCATGGCGTACCGATCGAGATCCAGATCCGTACCCGTGAAATGGAAGAAATGGCCAACAACGGCATCGCCGCCCACTGGCTGTACAAGTCCAGTGGCGACGAGCAGCACACGGGCACCCATGCCCGGGCGCGGCAATGGGTCAAGGGCGTGCTGGAAATGCAGCAACGCGCCGGCAACTCCCTGGAATTTATCGAAAGCGTGAAGATCGACCTGTTCCCGGACGAGGTCTATGTGTTCACGCCCAAAGGCCGGATCATGGAGCTGCCCAAAGGCTCCACGGCCGTCGACTTTGCCTACGCGGTTCACACCGATGTCGGCAACAGCTGTATCGCCTGCCGGATCAACCGTCGCCTCGCGCCGCTGTCCGAGCCGCTGCAAAGCGGCTCCACGGTCGAGATCGTCAGCGCTCCCGGCGCCCGCCCCAACCCGGCCTGGCTCAACTTTGTGGTCACTGGCAAGGCGCGCACCCACATTCGCCATGCTCTCAAGCTGCAGCGCCGTTCCGAGTCGGTCAACCTGGGCGAACGCCTGCTGAACAAGGTGCTCAACGGTTTCAACAGCGCCCTGGACAAGATCCCGGCCGAGCGCGTGCAGGCCATGCTTCAGGAATACCGCCTGGAACAGATCGAAGACCTGCTCGAAGATATCGGCCTGGGCAATCGTATGGCCTATGTGGTGGCCCGACGCCTGTTGGGCGAAGGCGAAGCGTTGCCCAGCCCCGAAGGCCCGCTGGCGATCCGCGGCACCGAAGGCTTGGTGCTCAGCTACGCCAAATGCTGTACGCCGATCCCGGGCGACCCGATCGTTGGCCATTTGTCTGCAGGCAAAGGCATGGTCGTGCACCTGGACAACTGCCGCAATATCAGTGAAATCCGCCACAACCCCGAAAAGTGCATCCAGCTGTCGTGGGCCAAGGACGTTACCGGCGAATTCAACGTCGAATTGCGCGTCGAACTGGAACACCAGCGCGGCCTGATCGCGCTGCTGGCCAGCAGCGTCAACGCTGCCGACGGCAACATCGAAAAGATCAGCATGGACGAACGCGATGGTCGCATCAGCGTGGTCCAACTGGTGGTCAGCGTGCACGACCGTGTGCACCTGGCTCGCGTGATCAAAAAACTGCGCGCCCTTACCGGGGTCATACGCATCACTCGCATGCGTGCGTAGCCATCTAATTACAAGGAGTCACCCATGTCCAAGACTGTTATCACCAGCGACAAGGCACCTGCTGCAATCGGTACTTATTCTCAGGCGATCAAAGCTGGCAATACTGTCTACATGTCCGGTCAAATCCCTCTGGACCCAAAAACCATGGAGCTGGTTGAAGGCTTTGAAGCCCAGACCATCCAGGTTTTCGAAAACCTGAAGTCGGTTGCTGAAGCAGCAGGCGGTTCGTTCAAGGACATCGTCAAGCTGAACATCTTCCTGACTGACCTGAGCCACTTCGCCAAGGTCAACGAGATCATGGGCACCTACTTCGAACAGCCATACCCGGCCCGCGCCGCCATCGGCGTTGCAGCCCTGCCAAAGGGTTCGCAGGTAGAGATGGACGCTATCCTGGTTATTGAGTAACACCCCCCGGCGCAGCGTCTTCATGCTGCGCCAACCCCCGCTCTTCCCGGCTTCAAAAGGATCCCACCATGCGCAAAGCGCTCGTGTTGTCACTGCTCGCCATTGTCTTGGGTGGTTGTGCCAGCGAACCCGCCCGCCGCGACATCAGTGGTGTCTGGATCAACCAGGCCGCAATCGATGCAGCTGCCAATGGCGGCAACCTGCGCGAAGCCCTGCTGGCTTATGGGCCGAACCTGGAATGGGACATCGACGTCAAAAACGCCACCGCCCACTACACCAACGGCTTTGAGTCAGTTGAAGGCAAGCTGCTGCCTGCGGATGATGGCATGTGGCAGGTCAGCTTTTATGGCAGCAGTTCCACCGACTTGAGCCTGGAGGGCGAAACGCTGGTCCAGGCCGAAACGGATGCAGAGCCGCGCCAGCCTTTTGTGCGCTCGCAGGTCAAGGTTGCAAGCGATGCGCCATTAGGCACGAGCTTTGAAACAGCGCTCAACGCCGCCTACCTGGGTGGCCAGTGGCGTGTGGTCAGCGGTGCGGGCAAGGGCAATCAGGTGACGTTCTCGGCAGACGGCCAGGTGACAGGGCTGCCCAACACCCAAAATTATGTGCTGTGCCTAGCGGGCGATTGCGCATCGATGAGCGGCGAATACGATAGCCTCTGGCTGCAGCAAGGTGAAACGGGTGCGGCGCACATTTTTGTTCGCGATGGCCGCAAGCTGGAAATCTTCCAGGCGCTGGACGCCTCGGCGCCAGACGACATGCCCCAGTTCTACCCGGGCAAGCTTGAATGGTCGCTGGAGAAACTGTAAGCCAACCTAATCCCCTGACCTGTGGGAGCGGGCTTGCTCGCGATAAGATCGCCGCGATTTTTCTTTCAAACCGCGCCGCCTGAATCGCGAGCAAGCCCGCTCCCACAAGACCACTCTCAGGCCTGCTAGCCCAAAACCGCTGCATAGCCCTCACGGTAACTCGAATAGCGCGGCTCCCAGCCCAGCGCCTTGGCGCGGGCATTGCTGCAGCGCTTGCTGCCTGCCCGGCGCACGCTCGCTTCGGCGGCCCATTCGGTAATGCCCAAACGCTCACGCAACCAGTCCACCACCTCTGCCAAAGGTGCAGGTGCGTTATCCACACCTATATAGCAATCATCCAGTGCCTTGCCTTGGCGGTCCGCCTCCAGCAGAAAGGCCAAAAGCCCCGCCGCATCATCGGCATGGATACGGTTGCCATACAGCGGCGGCTCAACCGCCACGCGATAGCCTTTGCGCACTTGCCCCAGCAGCCACTCTCGACCCGGCCCGTAGATCCCGGTCAGGCGTACCGCACTGGCAGCAATGCCACTATCCAGCGCCGCCCGCTCGGCATTCAGGATGATCCGGCCCGAGTAGTTGGTGCTCAGGGCGGGTGATGTTTCGTCGATCCACTCCCCGTCTTTTTGGGCGTAAACGCCGCTACTGGAGACAAACAACAGGCGCTTGGGCTGTTGGCCATGCTGTTTGAGCCAGGCCAGGGTGTTTTTCAGGCCGTCTACATACGCCGCCTGATAACCCGCTTCGTCATGCTCGGTCGCCGCCGCGCTGTACACCACATAGTCGATCGGGCCGGTTGGCCATTGCGCCGGGCATTGCTCACTGAACAAGTCGCCCGCCACACCGATAACCCCCGCGGGTAAACGCTCGATGGAGCGGCGCAGGCCATAGACCTGCCAGTCCGCGTCGAGCAGTTGGGTAGCCAGGCGGCCACCGACATCGCCGCACCCGACGATCAATACTGAGGCTTTGGACATCGTAAAAATCCTAATGAAAAGTTACAAAACGACTTGATTTAACACGACCAAAGTCGTGACTTTCGAAAAAAACAGATGCTATTGCTTTTGTTAACAAGAATTACTTGCAATAATAACCCATCATTTTGCCCTTGGTCTTACACCGCGTTGTAGGGCATTACCTCATTACTTTCTCAGGTCCGGCTAGCATGACACGCAATCATCCCACCGCTTCGCCAACCCAGCCTTTGAGCCCAACACGCGTCTGGCGTGGGGTTGCGGCGCTGATGTTCAGCTTGATGTTGGCACCTGTCGCGGCCTTTGCCGACGAGCCTGCTACCCCGGCCGTACACGCGGCCACCGAGGCAGCGGCCCCGGCACCTGTCGCTGCACCAGGTGCGACTGATCCTACACTGGTAGAGGGCGCAGCCGCTCCCGCCGATGACGCTCCGCAAATCGTTGCCGAAGAAGACAACAGCCTGGGCATGGCCCATGACCTGTCGCCTTGGGGCATGTATAAAAACGCAGACATCATCGTCAAAATCGTAATGATCGGCCTGGCTATTGCTTCGATCATCACCTGGACGATCTGGATTGCCAAAGGCTTTGAAGTGCTGGGCGCCAAGCGTCGTCTGCGCAGCGAAATCGCCCAACTGAAAAAAGCCCGCACCTTGAAAGAAGCCAGCGAAACGGCTGGCAAAGAAGGCACCCTGGCCCACCTGCTGGTGCAGGACGCCCTTGAAGAAATGCGCCTGTCGGCCAACAGCCGTGAAAAAGAAGGCATCAAGGAACGTGTGAGCTTCCGTCTTGAGCGTCTGGTTGCAGCGTGCGGTCGCAACATGAGCAGCGGCACCGGCGTACTGGCCACCATCGGTTCCACAGCACCGTTCGTCGGTCTGTTCGGTACTGTATGGGGCATCATGAACAGCTTTATCGGTATCGCCAAAACCCAGACCACCAACCTGGCCGTGGTTGCGCCGGGTATTGCCGAAGCCCTGCTGGCCACGGCACTGGGTCTGGTTGCAGCGATCCCTGCGGTAGTGATTTACAACGTCTTCGCCCGCTCCATCACCGGCTACAAAGCCCAGGTGGCGGATGCGTCTGCTGAAGTGTTGCTGTTGGTTAGCCGTGACCTCGATCACCTGCCGCCCGAGCGCAGCTCGCAACCGCACATGGTGAAAGTGGGGTAATCGGCCATGGGCCTGCATTTAAAAGAAGGCGATGATGATCTCGCCGAGAACCATGAAATCAACGTCACCCCCTTTATTGACGTGATGCTGGTACTGCTGATCATCTTTATGGTGGCAGCACCGCTGGCCACTGTGGATATCAAGGTTGACCTGCCTGCGTCCAGCGCCAAGCCGGCGCCTCGGCCCGAGAAACCGGTGTTCCTCAGCGTCAAGGCTGACCAGCGTCTGTACCTGGGCGAAGAGCCGGTCACGGTTGAAGCCCTGGGCCCGACCCTGGATGCCAGGACCCACAACAACAAAGACACGACGATCTTCTTCCAGGCCGACAAGGGCGTGGACTACGGCGACCTGATGAGCGTGATGGATGCTTTGCGCGCAGCCGGTTACTTGAAGGTAGGTCTGGTCGGACTTGAGACGGCAGCCAAGAAATGACCATAGCGCGCCAAAAGATGACGCGTTACGCAATCAGCCTGGCCGCGGTGTTGGCCATCCATGCAGTGGCAGTAGCTCTTATGCTGCAATGGTCCAACCCGCGGGCAATCGAACTTCCGCCGCAAGCGATGATGGTTGATCTGGCACCGTTGCCAGCACCGCCACCGCCAGCGCCGCCCAAAGTGGTGACACCACCACAACCCCCGGCGCCGGTGGAAGAGTTGCCGATACCCAAGCTGGCCGAAGCGCCTAAACCGAAGATTTCTGTACCCAAACCGGTCAAGCCCAAGCAAAAGCCGCAACCGCCCAAGCCTGTGGAAAAACCGGACCCGGTCAAAGAGAAGCCTTCAGAAGAGAAACCGAGCGACGCAACGCCGACCAAGAACACCAGCGAGAAATCCGCTGCACCGGCCCCGGGGCCGTCGGCGCAACAACTGGCTGCCAAGGCCAGCTGGGAAGGTACGCTGCTCAATCACTTGGGCAAGTACAAGAAGTATCCGCCTGCTGCGCAATCCCGTGGCAAGGAAGGCCTGAACCGTCTGCGCTTCGTGGTGGACGCTGAAGGCAAGGTGCTGTCCTACGAGCTGGTAGGGCGTTCGGGTAACGCTGATCTGGACCGGGCCACCCTGGAAATGATCCGCCGGGCACAACCGTTGCCCAAGCCACCTCCTGAAATGCTGACCAATGGCAGTATCGAGATCGTGGCACCCTTCGTTTATTCCATCGATAAGCGTCGGCGCTAACACCACAAAAGGCACCCCAGGGTGCCTTTTGTGCATCTGGGGTCTGGATAAAAAACCAGTTATAGCGTGATTGGCGACTGTAGCTCTGAGGGCAATGTCTGATAACGTGCGTCTATCGATTGCTGCCGCTATGCTTGGCCCGCAACCAAAGGGACGCCCGCTATGACGCTTACAGAATTACGCTACATCGTTACCCTCGCCCAAGAGCAGCACTTCGGCCATGCCGCCGAACGTTGCCATGTCAGCCAGCCGACCCTGTCGGTGGGTGTGAAAAAACTGGAAGACGAACTCGGTGTGCTGATTTTCGAGCGCAGCAAAAGCGCGGTGCGCGTCACGCCGGTGGGTGAAGCCATCGTGGCTCAGGCGCAAAAAGTGCTTGAGCAGGCCCAGGGCATTCGTGAACTGGCACAGGCCGGCAAAAACCAGCTGACGGCTCCGCTCAAAGTGGGGGCGATCTACACCGTAGGCCCGTACCTGTTCCCGCACCTGATCCCGCAACTGCACCGGGTCGCCCCGCAGATGCCGTTGTATATCGAAGAAAACTTCACCCATGTGCTGCGCGACAAACTGCGTAACGGTGAGTTGGACGCGATCATTATCGCCCTGCCGTTCCATGAAGCCGACGTGCTGACCCTGCCGCTGTACGACGAGCCGTTTTATGTGCTCATGCCCAGCGAGCACCCGTGGACCAAAAAAGACACCATCGACGCCAGCCTGCTCAACGACAAGAGCCTGCTGTTGCTGGGTGAAGGCCACTGCTTCCGCGACCAGGTGCTGGAAGCCTGCCCGACCGTGGCCAAAGGCAATGATGGCGCCATGCACACCACGGTGGAGTCCAGCTCGCTGGAAACCATCCGTCATATGGTGGCATCTGGCTTGGGTATCTCGATCCTGCCGTTGTCGGCCGTGGACAGCCATCACTATGCCCCGGGCATTCTGGCCGTGCGCCCGTTGACCCCGCCGGTACCGTTTCGCACCGTAGCCATCGCCTGGCGCGCCAGCTTCCCGCGGCCCAAGGCGATTGAAATCCTCGCGGACTCGATCCGCCTGTGCTCGGTGGCCAAGCCACCTGCCGCGACCTAAGTGCCCGTGTGATGACCGAGTTGTCGAATGTGTCGGTCACCGCGCTCAAGGGCGTCGGTGAGGCTATGGCCGAGAAACTGGCCAAGGTCGGGCTGGAGAACGTCCAGGACGTGCTGTTCCATTTGCCCTTGCGTTATCAGGACCGCACCCGCGTGGTGCCGATTGGCGCCTTGCGCCCCGGTCAGGATGCCGTGGTCGAAGGCCGGGTCATTGGTGCCGACGTGGTCATGGGCAAGCGCCGCAGCTTGCTGGTGCGCATCAACGATGGCACCGGCGGCCTGAGCCTGCGCTTCTACCACTTCAGCAATGCGCAAAAGGAAAGCCTCAAGCGCGGCACCGAAGTGCGATGCTATGGCGAGGCCCGCCCCGGCGCCTCGGGGCTGGAGATCTACCACCCCGAGTACCGCGCCATTACCGGCGATGAGCCACCGCCCGTCGACACCACCCTGACGCCGATCTACCCCACCACCGAAGGCCTGACCCAGCAGCGTTTACGCCAGCTCAGCCAGCAGAGCCTGGCCATGCTTGGCCCGCGCAGCCTGCCCGACTGGCTGCCGCCGGAGCTGGCCAAGGACTATCAGCTGGCCCCGCTGGATGAGGCCATTCGCTACCTGCATCAGCCCCCCGCCGATGCCGACGTTGAAGAACTCGCCCTGGGCCATCACTGGGCCCAGCACCGGCTGGCCTTTGAAGAGCTGCTGACGCACCAACTGTCGCAGCAGCGCCTGCGCGAGAGCTTGCGCTCGCAACAAGCCCCGGCGTTGCCCAAGGCGAAAAAACTGCCGGAGCAGTTCCTCGCCAACCTGGGCTTCCCCCCGACTGGCGCACAGACCCGGGTCGGCAACGAGATTGCCTACGACCTCAGCCAGCCCGAACCCATGCTGCGCCTGATCCAGGGCGACGTGGGTTCCGGCAAGACCGTGGTCGCGGCGATGGCGGCCCTGCAGGCGCTTGAAGCGGGTTATCAGGTGGCCCTGATGGCGCCCACGGAAATCCTCGCCGAGCAGCACTTCATCAACTTCAAGCGCTGGCTCGAGCCTTTGGGCCTTGAAGTGGCATGGCTGGCCGGCAAGCTCAAAGGCAAGGCACGGGTTACTGCGCTTGAGCAAATCGCCAGCGGCGTGCCGATGGTGGTTGGCACCCACGCCCTGTTCCAGGACAACGTGCAGTTCAAGAACCTGGCGCTGGTGATCATCGACGAGCAGCACCGCTTCGGCGTGCAGCAACGCCTGGCCCTGCGCAACAAGGGCGTCGGCGGGGTGATGTGCCCGCACCAGTTGATCATGACCGCCACGCCGATCCCGCGCACCCTGGCCATGAGCGCCTATGCCGACCTCGACACCTCGATTCTCGACGAGCTGCCGCCGGGCCGTACCCCAGTCAACACCGTGCTGGTGGTCGATACCCGGCGCCTGGAGGTGATCGAACGGGTGCGCGCCGCCTGTGCCGAAGGGCGTCAGGCCTATTGGGTCTGCACCTTGATCGAAGAGTCCGAGGAGATGACCTGTCAGGCAGCTGAAACCACCTTTGAGGACCTTTCCAGCGCCCTGGGCGAGCTGCGCGTCGGCCTGATCCACGGGCGCATGAAAGCCGCAGAAAAAGCCGAAGTCATGGCCCGGTTCAAGGCCGGCGAGCTGCAACTGCTGGTGGCCACTACGGTGATTGAAGTGGGGGTCGACGTGCCCAACTCCAGTCTGATGATCATCGAAAACCCCGAGCGTCTCGGCCTGTCCCAGCTGCACCAGTTGCGCGGGCGCGTAGGCCGGGGCAGCGCCGTCAGCCATTGCGTACTGCTGTATCACCCGCCGCTGTCACAAATCGGCCGTCAGCGCCTGGGCATCATGCGCGAGACCAACGATGGCTTTGTGATCGCCGAAAAAGACCTCGAACTGCGCGGCCCCGGCGAAATGCTCGGCACCCGCCAGACCGGTCTTCTGCAATTCAAGGTCGCCGACCTGATGCGCGACGCCGACCTGCTGCCCGCCGTGCGCGAGGCCGCCCAGGCGTTGATCGAACGCTGGCCCGGCCATGTCAGCCCCCTGCTTGATCGCTGGCTGCGCCACGGTCAGCAATATGGTCAGGTGTAAAAGACCATTCAGTAAATGGCCCGGCGGCCGATCAAGAGCTAATCAAAATCGAGTTGTACAGAACGGATGCAGACCATGACTGAAGTTGCCAGTGCCCTTGCTGCTGCAAGCACGCCATCTGTTATCGGGCGCTTGCTCGGTGACCTGGCTGTTGCCTATCGCAAAGTCCCGGATCACCCGGGGCTCGACCCTGCGCGCAAGGTGCATGCCGTACTGCTCGACGATTCGATCGGCCCCCTGCTGGTGCTGTTCACCCAGAACCATTTACTTGATCTTAACCGTCTGGCCGACTTGACCGGGCGGCGCATGACCGCCGTTGCGCCGGAGCGCCTGCAGGTCTTGCTGGACAAGCATGGCCTGAGCCAGCTGCCGGGCTTGCCGGCGCTGGTCAACTCGCCCTGCCTGTACGAAGAACACTTGCTGCAACAACCCTCGCTACTGATCAGCACGGGCGAGCCGGACCTGTGGCTGGAGATTGCCCAGCAAGACTTCAGGCCTCTGCTCAAAAATGCCAGCGCCGGCCGTTTTGGCGAGCCCTTGGGCGCCATCACGCCTGATCTCGGCGGGGACGATGGCGAGGCCATTACCCGGGCGGTGCAGGCCTTCACGGCGCGGCGTATCCAGCAACGGCTGGAGGCCACCATCGAACTGCCACCGCTGACCGAGAGCGTGCGCAGAATCATGCGGCTGCGCTCCGACCCTGATGTGACCATCGATGAAATCACCAGCGTAGTGGAAACTGACCCGGCGCTGGCGGCGCAGGTCATGAGTTGGGCATCGTCATCGTTTTACGCCTCGCAGAGCAAGATTCGCTCGGTCGAAGACGCCATTGTGCGCGTGCTGGGGGTTGATCTGGTGATCAACCTGGCACTCAGCCTGTCGCTGGGTAAAACCTTGAGCCTGCCCAAGGACCACCCACAATCGAGTACTCCTTACTGGCAGCAGTCGATCTACACCGCGGCGGTGATTGAAGGGCTGACCCGGGCCATGCCCCGGGAGCAGCGCCCCGAAGTCGGCATGACTTACCTGGGCGGGCTGTTGCACAACTTTGGTTACCTGCTGCTGGCCCATGTATTTCCGCCGCATTTCTCGCTGATCTGCCGTCATCTTGAGGTCAACCCCCATGTCAGCCACAGCCTGATCGAGCAACACCTGTTGGGTATCAGCCGTGAACAGATGGGCGCCTGGCTGATGCGCTTTTGGGGGATGCCGGATGAGTTGGCGATTGCCGTACGCTATCAACACGACCCGGCTTATGTGGGGGTGGATGCGCAGTATCCGAATCTTGTGTGCGTAGCCCTGGGCTTGTTGCGCAGCCGCGGAATCGGGCACGGGGCTTGTGCGCCGTTGCCGGATGCGTTGTTCGAACGTCTTGGCGTGCCACGAGAAAAGGCTGAGGCGGTGGTGGGCAAAGTATTGGAAGCTGAAGTGCTGCTGCGCGAGATGGCGGCGCAGTTCGGTCAGGCTTGAATAGCTAAAAGCACAAGCCCTCACCCCAACCCTCTCCCGGAGGGAGAGGGAGCTGATTGTCGGTGTTCTTGAAATCGCGCGCGGTCAGTTCCCTCTCCCTCTGGGAGAGGGCCAGGGTGAGGGGCTCTTGATCTTAAACCTTGGCCTTTTTACGCGGCTTGAGGTACTTGGTCAGGCCCTGGAACCAGATCACCAGCGCCGGATTGCCCTTGATCTGAATCGACTTGTCCTGAATCCCGGTCATAAACGCCAGTTGCTTGTTTTTTGCCTGCAGCGTGGCGAAGCCGTAGGCGGCATCTTTAAAGGCGATGGCAAACGCCGGCTCCGGGTACAGGCCGCCGTGGCTGGTGATGCGCTGGTCTTTGACCTTGAAATGACGGGCCACTTTGCCGTCGAGGGTTTGCAGCTGGAACACCAGATCCTTGTCCACCAACTGTTGCTGGAAAGCAGGATTGTTGCGGCTGGCTTTGCCCATCAGAAAGCCCAGCATCCAGAGCAGAAAACGAAATTTCATTTACGCGGCCTCGGGGAATTAAAAAATGGCCGGCGCAGTGTAACGATTTGAGCGAAGAACGCCATGTTTCTGAATAGATAGGCGCAGATGGGCTGGATTTTGCCACTTATGGCCGCACAATCGACCCGTGTTTTATCAAGAATGGGCTGCTGGCAGGGCCAGCTTGCCCATTCTTCATGCCGCCAGCGCCTTAAGGGTTCACGCTGTCCTTGAGGAACTTGCCCGGCTTGAACGCGACCGTGTTGCTGGCCTTGATGGTGACCGGCTGACCGGTTTGCGGGTTTTGCCCCGTACGGGCACCGCGATGGCGCTGGATAAAGGTGCCAAAGCCGACCAGCGTGACGCTGTCCTTGCGATGCAGGGCCTGGGTGATTTCTTCCAGCACTGCATTAAGAACGCGGTTGGCTTGCTCTTTGGTTAGGTCGGCCTTTTCAGCGATAGCTGCGGCGAGATCGGGTTTACGCATGATGAAGCCTCTTTGACGGTTTTTTGTTGTTATGTCCGTGCTGCTCTCTACGGAACAGCGCCCAAGGCGCCGCAGGCTCTAAACTGCGGCAGACCGGTGTGAGAATGGCACGCGCCCAAGGTCGGCGCCAGCCTCTGCACAGGCTTTGTTGAGTCAAGGCAATGCCATATACGACAGAGTAGGCTGTGTTTACGCCAAAAGTGCAGGCAGCTCTTTGTTTAGCGCCAGTTTTTCGCGAACGGCTTCCCCCGTCAGGGCATAACCGAGCAACTTGCCCTCTGCGTCGCGGCACAGCGCCTTGATATCGCCACCCTGGCCTTCCACGGTCCACACCCCTTCGCAGCCACGCGGCACAGGTGACACCACCAGCGGGCACACCGGGGTTTTCACCGTAATGGGCATGGCCCCGTAGCTGACGGCGGTCGGATTGCCTGCCAGGGTTTGCGCCAGTGCACGGGCGCAACTCATCAGCGGCATCACATACAGCAGGTTAAGGCCGTCAACTTCGGCACAATCGCCCAATGCATAGATATTGGTGTGGGAGGTTTTAAGCTGACGATCCACTTCAACCCCGCGATTGACCTTGATCCCCGCCGCCGCGGCCATATCGATGCGCGGGCGCAGGCCGATGGCCGACACCACCACATCGCACGGCACGACACTGCCATCGGACAAATGCGCCTCCAGCCCGGAGTCAGTGCGTTGCAGGCGGGTCAGCACCGGGCCCAGGTGAAAGCGCGCGCCCAGGCCTTCCAGACCGGCCTGCACCGCCGCGGCAGCAGCAGGGTGCAACAGGGTGGGCATCACTTGCTCGCAGGGCGCGACCAGGTCGACCTCGTAGCCGCCTGCGATCAGGTCATTGGCGAATTCGCAGCCGATCAGCCCGGCTCCCAGAATCAACACGCGGCGCTTGCCGGCCGCTGCAGCGCGAAAGCGTGCGTAATCTTCCAGATCGTTGATCGGGTAGATGGCGTCCTGGGCATCACCCTCCACCGGCACCCGCACCGTTTGCGCGCCCCACGCCAGGATCAGGTCGCGATAGGGCACGGCCTCTTCGCCGATCCACAATTGCTTGTGGCCCGGGTCGATACCGCTGATACGGGTGTGGGTGCGCACCTGGGCCTTGAGCTGCGTGGCCATTGCCTCGGGCGTGGCCATGCTCAGGCCGTCGGCCTCCTTGTTCTTGCCAAAGCCGGTGGACAGCATCGGCTTGGAGTAAGAACGCCCGTCATCGGCCGTGATCAGTAGCAGCGGGGTTTCGCTGTCCAGCTTGCGAAACTCCCGGGCCAGGTTATAGCCGGCCAGCCCGGTGCCAACGATCACGACAGGTGCGTTCATTCCAATCTCCAAGGGTCAATCAGGTTTTAAAAGGGTCGATCAGTTGATTTCAATCATCTCGAAATCCATTTTGCCGACGCCGCAATCCGGGCACAGCCAGTCTTCCGGCACGTCTTGCCACAGGGTGCCGGGGGCGATGCCGTCATCCGGCCAGCCGTCGGCTTCGTTATAAATCAGTCCACATACAATGCATTGCCACTTTTTCATCGGGGTAATTCCTACAGGTTCAGGCATGGACGAGGCCGCGAACTTCTCGATGCTGGCCGGGCTGCTCGTCAAATTCAGGGCGTTTTGTACTGATGACCACAGGCAGATGCAAGCACCAATGCTGGCAAAAGTCCCTTGGCCGCTCATTCGAGGAGCAGCGTGATAAGCTCGCTGGCCTCAATGGCTGCCAATTATGACCCACCGTGCCGCACTTAACGTCTCCGCTTATCTCCCCCGTCTGGCTTGAGCAAGGCCAGTTGCCTGCGTTGCCGGACGCACAGACCCTGGACTGGCTGTTTGACGAAGGTTCGCTAACTCGGCGTCTCACTATAGTTTCAGATAACTCCTTCAGCGTACTTCCGCTATTTGAGGGCTGGCAGGTGTTGCGCCCGGACGAATGCGCAGCGCTGGCCCTGCCACAAGGCGAACAAGGCTGGGTGCGTGAAGTGTATTTGCGCGGGCGCGGCGAGCCCTGGGTATTTGCCCGCAGCGTCGCGGGCAAAAGCTCGCTGGAAGATGGCGGGCTGAACATGGACGAACTGGGCACCCGCTCGCTGGGCGAATTGCTGTTCAGCGACCACGCCTTTGCACGCGGCGCGTTGCAGGTCTGCCACTACCCGCGTGAATGGCTGCCGCCGGCCGATCAGGCCGATCACCTGTGGGCCCGCCGCTCGCGCTTTGTGCGCGCAAAACTGAGCGTGCTGGTGGCCGAAGTGTTTTTACCCAAACTGTGGGCCGCCCTGGGTGCCCGGTCGGAGAACAACTGATGTACACGCGCCTGCTCAAATCCCTGAACCGCCTCAACCCTCGCGCCTGGGACTTTATCCAGCTGACCCGCATGGACAAGCCCATCGGCATCTACCTGCTGTTGTGGCCCACCCTGTGGGCGCTGTGGGTGGCGGCCAAGGGTGTGCCCTCGCTGGGTAACCTGGTGATCTTCGTGCTCGGGGTGATCCTGACCCGCGCCGGTGGTTGTGTGATCAACGACTTTGCCGACCGCAAGGTGGATGGTCACGTCAAGCGGACCGAACAACGGCCGATGGCCAGCGGAAAAATCAGCAGTAAAGAAGCGCTGGTGTTCTTTGCGCTGCTGATGGGGATCAGTTTCCTGCTGGTGCTGTGTACCAACGCCCAGACCGTGTGGCTGTCATTCGGCGCGCTGGCGCTGGCGGCCACCTACCCGTTCATGAAGCGTTACACCTACTACCCGCAGGTGGTACTGGGCGCGGCGTTCTCGTGGGGCATACCGATGGCCTTCACCGCCGAGACCGGCAGCCTGCCGGCTGCGGCGTGGTTGCTGTACATCGCCAACCTGCTGTGGACCGTGGGGTATGACACCTACTACGCCATGACCGACCGCGAAGATGACCTCAAGATCGGCGTCAAATCCACCGCCATCCTGTTTGGCGATGCCGACCGTGTGATTATCCTGAGCTTGCAGGGGCTGGCCTTGGGCTGCCTGCTGCTGGCGGGTTCGCACTTTGAACTGGGTGGCTGGTTCCACCTTGGCCTGCTGGCAGCGGCGGGCTGTTTTGTGTGGGAATTCTGGTATACCCGCGACCGCGACCCGCAGCGCTGCTTCAAGGCCTTCCTGCACAACCACTGGGCGGGGTTGGCGATTTTTGTGGGCATCGTGCTCAATTATGCGGTGGCTTGAGCCCCTGCCCCGCGAGTTTTTTCAACGCTGACCCAACCCCTGTGGGAGCGGGCTTGCTCGCGATGCGGACAGCGCGGTGGCGCTGCAAGACCGCGACGATCCAGTCGCGAGCAAGCCCGCTCCCACATCGGCCTTACCCCGCTGGCACCAGCCGCAAGGTGCTGCGGGTATTGAGCTGGATTTCGTTTTCGTCCATATGCGGTTTGTCGTAATCACCCTCGATGTAGGACTCAGCCTGGTCGCGGTAGTGCTTGTCGAACGGCACGCCACTTTGCCCGACCGGGTTGATGGTCAGCCCGTGGGACGGCTCGGCAAAGTCGATCAGGCGCCGGGTAGACGGGCCGTAGCTCACTGGCCACGGGGCATTGCCCAGTTTGGCGCTGAGGTTGTTGGGCACTTCGTGGCCGCCGGGGGCGGCGAAGGGGCCGACGTTGAGCAGCCAGTCCAGGGGCTTTTGCCGCCCCAGCGGATGTTCATGGGTCAGGGTGTGGGCCACGCCCCAGCGCCATTGCCCGGGGTCGTCACCCAGGGTGGCCTTCAAATGGGCGATGCTGGCCTGCCACGCCACCTTGACCGTATCGGCGCGGGTTTCTGTGCGCGCGGTGCTGCGGTTGTCCCACCACGGTGAATCCGGGCTGGCCGCCAGGCGCGGCAAGGCAGCATCGATCACACGCGTAGTCAGCATGGCATCAAAAAAACTGTCGCCCAGTTTGTCGCGCATGGTGGCCTCTGTGAGGCTGTACAAAAACTGGTTGAACAAGGTCGCCGCAGTTGAGTCCAGCGGGTAATCGCCCTTCCACTGTGCCAGTTGCTCCACCAGTTTGCGTTCGCCCGGGTCCGTGACCACTTCGCGCAGCACCGGCAACAGGGGCTTGAGCACACGCTGCGCGTAGCCCGTGGCAGTCCCCAACTGCAGGGCCTGGCTGTTTATCAGGTTCCACTTCACGCTGGCATCGCTGAGCTGGCGATCAAGCTGCTGGCCGCGATCGGCCAGGTTGTAATAACCGGGAATCTCGATGCCGGCAGGCGACAGCGGCTGAAAGTTGGCCGACACGATATAGCCCCGCGCCGGGTTTTCTTCCTGGGGGTTGGCGCTGAACGGGTAAAAACCGTCTTTATCGGCCTGTGAGGTGCTGCCATCGAGGATGAATGCCGGGTTGACCCCCGCCGGGCGTTTGGGCAACTGCGCTGCTGCCCACCATCCGATATCCCCCTTGGCGTTTGCCCACACCAGGTTCAGCCCCGGCGCCTGAATAAACGTCGCTGCCGTACGCGCCTTGCTCAGGGTGTCGGCGCGGTTGAGCTGGTAGAAGCCTTCGAGGATCGGATTTTTCGTCTCCAGAAAGCCCCACCACATGGCAATCGGGGTGTTGCCCGCCGTGGCGCCCAGCACGTCATTGATAATCGGCCCGTGGGGCGACTGGCGCAAGGTGAGGGTCACCGGCGCCTCGCCCTTGACGGCAATCTGTTGGTCGCTGCGGGTCATGTCGACCCACTGGCCGTGGTACCACACCTGGTTGGGGTTGGCGGGGTTGGTCTTTTCCGCGATCAGGTCCAGGTCGTCGTTCTGGAACATGGTCAGGCTCCAGCCAAAATCGCGGTTGTTGCCTAGAAACGCGAACGGCACCAGCGCCTGATGGTAGCCATACAGGTCAAAGTCCGGGGCCGAGAGCTGGGCCTCGTACCACACGGATGGCACGGCAAAGCGAATGTGCGGGTCACCCGCCAGCAGCGGCTTGCCGCTTTGCGTGCGTTTGCCCGACACCACCCAGGCGTTGCTGCCTTCAAACTGCGGCAAGCCTGCCTGGCTCAGGGCCTGATCGCTCAGTTGCGCCAACGCCCCCAGGGCTTTCCAGTCACTGGCCGCCAGCGCCGGGGCCAATACACCCTGGGGTTGCCAGTCGAGGTCAAAAATCTTCAGGTAATCGCTGCCCAGTTGGTCGCGCACATAGGTTAGCAATGGCTCTGTGCGAAAGGCGGCGGCAAAACTGTAGGCCATGTACCCGGCGACGCTGATGGTGTCTTCGGCCGTAAAGGGCCGTGGCTTGATGCCCAGCAGGTCGAACTCCACGGGCCTGGCGTGGTGGGCCTGGTACTGGTTGATGCCGTCCAGGTACGCCTGCAAGGCCAGGAATGCCGGCGACTGCGGGTCCAGCTCAGCCAGGTAGCTGGCGGCCCGCTCACGGATCCGCAGGCTGCGAAACAACTTGTCGGTATCGACCAGCTTTGGCCCCAGCACTTCGGCCAGCTCGCCCCGCGCGAGACGGCGCATGATTTCCATCTGAAACAGCCGGTCTTGCGCCTGGACATAGCCCAGGGCGCGGTACATGTCGGCCTGGTTGCCTGCGCGGATATGCGGCACCCCTCGCTCGTCATAACGCACCGTCACCGGCCCTTGCAGCGTCGCCAGCGCAACCTGGCCCTGACGCGTGGGCAGTTTGCTTTGCACATACCAGAACCCGCCACCCGCGAGGGCGGCAACGACAACGGCGATAACGGTCAGGCTGCGTTTCATGGAGCAATTCCTTGTTCGGGTCGTGGGCGCCACAGCGTTATGGCCGGGCAGAGCGCTCGTCCTGCCACGCGCAGTAACAGCCCACCGCCATCGTGTGCGTGGCCTTGACCGGGCGCCCCTCGCTCAGGGCTTGCAGGATCGGCTCGATAAAGCTGTTGCTGGCATTGCAGGTGGCACCTTCGCTGTAAGGGCCGAAGTAGGCCAACTGGCCGCTGCGGTCCCAGATGGCGACCGCCGGGCTGGCGCTCAGGCGCTCGGCGCCGGGCAGGCTGTGCAGGGGTTTGATGGCGCCCAGGGTGGCGGGGAGCTGACCGCGGCTGCCGGGCTTTTGCAGCGAATAGAACTCGACGCCTTGGGGCGCGTAATGAGCCAGCAGCTCGCTGAGGTGCTGCTGGTTGCCGACGTTGCACGGGCAAGCCGGGTCCCAGAAGTGCACCACGCGGATTGCCCCGGGGCCGGACAGCTCGGCGGGCAGGCTGAGGATGTCCCCGGCAAATACTGCGGTCTGCTCGCTGAAGGCGCGAATGTAGCGGCCCTGGAACCAGTCATAAGCGGCCCACAGCCCCGCCGCGCAGATCAGCGCCAGCAGGCAGGCCAGCAGGGTTTTGGGCGTGGGCAGCGGCATGCAAAAGCTCCTTGAAGGCCGCGTAGCTTGCCATGCCTGACCTGACAGATGAATATCGATGGTCTATAAAGCCTGTTTTGCGCGCCCGCGCCCTGTCTGGAAGCCCCTATGCCTGCCCCGTTTTCTCCCGATTCCTTGCGTGCCAGCCTGCAGCCGTTGGCCGCCGGGCAGCCGCTATCGAGTGAGGCGCTGGCGTACCAGCGTTTTTACGGGCTGGATTTCGCACAGCGCTCACCGGCAGTCAAACGCCAGTTGGGGCGCTTCAATGCGGGCGGTTATGAAATCGTCAGCCAGGTGTGGTGGCCTGATGCCCCGCCAGTGGCCACGCTGTTTGTGATTCACGGTTTTTACGATCACATGGGGCTGTATCGGCATGTGATCGAGTGGGGGTTGAACCGCGGGTTTGTGGTGATTGCCTGCGACCTGCCAGGGCACGGCCTGTCCAGTGGCGAACGGGCCAGCATCGATGATTTCGCCCAGTACCAGGCGGTGCTGCAAGGTCTGTTTATCGAAGCTCAATCATTGCAATTACCGCAGCCCTGGCACTTGTGCGGGCAGAGTACGGGTGGGGCCATTGTGCTCGATCACCTGCTGCGCTACGGCGAGCAAAGCCCGGCCCAGGGCAAGGCCATTCTGCTCTCGCCGTTGGTACGGCCCAAAGACTGGGGCTGGTCAAAACTCAGCTACTACCTGCTGCGCCCGTTCGTAAAAGGCATTGCCCGGCGTTTTAGCGAGAACTCCAACGACCCGGCTTTCTTGCCGTTCCTGCAAGCCGACCCGCTGCAACCGCTGCGTTTGCCCACGGCCTGGGTGGGCGCGCTGGCGCGCTGGATCCCGCGAATAGAGAACGCGTCGCCGAGTGCGCGTCAGCCTTTGGTGGTTCAGGGCCAGGCCGATAAAACCGTGGATTGGCAACATAACCTTGAAGTGCTCAAAACCCGGTTCAATCAGCCCCGGGTGCTGTTGTTGCCTGAAGCGCGGCACCATCTGGCGAATGAAACGGCCGCAATACGCGAGCAGTATTTCGGCTTTCTGGACCAGTATCTCTGAGACTGACTCTTGCTGCAGGAGCTGGCTTGCCTGCGATGCCATCGCGAGCAAGGCCGCTCCCCCAAGGGCACCGTAGTTTTATGGGTTCAGGTTTGCAGTGCTTTGCCCCACCGCCAATCCGGCGCGAACTGCAGCCAGAGCAGCCTGATAATAGGTCTTGCCGTCAGGCGACTGGGCGAAGGTGACGAACTCTTCCAGTTCCGGGTCAGACAGGTCGCGATACACATAGAGCAAGGTGTTATCCAGCTCACCGCCGATCTGATCCATGAGGCGTTGGCGCTGGCTGTTCAACATGCTTTGCGCTTGCCCGCCGCCCAGTAGCCCGGGGATCATCGAACTCAAGCTGTCAGCGGCAACACCGGCAATTGCCAGGCTGACCTCGGCCCCGGCTTCCCGCGCAGGCAGTGCACGGGACAAATGATTGATCAGCAACTGGCGGGTGGCGTCAGCCTCCATGCGCGGCAGGCCCTGGGCGTGCTGGGCCAATTGGTCGCGGCGGGTGGCCAGCAACTCGGCAGAGACAATCTTGCCGCCCAGGGGCGAGCGAAAAAACATCAAGGCCGGCTTTGGGTCAGGCAAATTGCTGCGCATCTGGTCCCTGGCACGCTTGTCCATCGCCGCAGCTTCAAAGCGCTGGTTGCTGTTATTGACCAGCGCTTGATAGACCGCAGGCGGCAAATTGTTGCGGTAGCGTTCCTGGGCAGCGCTCAGTGCGTCATTGAAGTGCGCACGTTGTTGTGGCCAGCCGGCGACCGTAAACAGATCATCGAGGTTATCTGCCCATGCGGGTAACGTACAAAACATCATTAACAGTAAAAACAAGCGGTGCATGGGGGGCTCCTGTCTGCAGGGCGCTATTGTCCGGGTGTGGCGTAGGACTTGTCGAGAATTCCTCTCGCTCTTGTAGGCTTAAAATGCCCAAGTGTTTTTTTTCGACGTTGGCAGCCAGACGGAGCTGTCAGATTTTGAGGCGGCTCGATACTATGCGCGCCATGCACATACCCTCTGATCACCCGCTGTTGCTACGCATCGTCGACGACCTGTATACGCAGGGATGGTCACAGCAAACTATCTTCCTGCCCGAGGCTCTGACCCTCGAACTGGCGGCTGAGTGCCATAAACGTTCTGCCGAGGGCGAACTGACCCCGGCAGCGGTAGGGCGCGGCGTGACGCAGGAGGTCCGCGAAGGTATTCGCGGGGACCATATTCAATGGTTGGAGCCGGGTGAGGCTTTGGCCTGCGACAGTTACCTGGGGTTGATGGAAAGCCTGCGAATCGCCATGAATCGCAGGCTTTTTTTGGGCCTGGAGGACTTTGAAAGCCACTTTGCCCTGTACCCGCCGGGGGCTTTCTACCTCAAGCATCTGGACCGTTTCCGTGATGATGACCGGCGCATGGTTTCGGCCGTGGTCTATCTCAACCAGGGCTGGCTGCCTGAGCACGGTGGGCATTTGCGCATGTACCTGGACGGCAATGTCGACTATGACGTGTTGCCAACGGGTGGTTGCCTTGTAGTATTTCTCTCGGGCGAAATCCCCCACGAAGTCATGCCTGCCACCCGTGACCGCCTGTCGTTGACCGGCTGGTTTCGCCGTCGCGCCACCGAGGTGTTTGTATGAGCCCCAAAGTATTGGTCAGCCGTTGCCTGCTGGGCCACCGTGTGCGTTACGACGGCGGCGCCAGCGGCCCCTATGCACAACTGGCGCAATGGCAGGCTGAAGGCCGGGTGATTGCCCTGTGCCCGGAAGTAGCGGGGGGCTTGCCCACGCCACGCGCTGCAGCAGAGATCCCTGGTGGCCAGGGCGTCGAGGTGCTCGCGGGCAAGGCTGCGGTCATCACCACCGAAGGCGAAGACGTAACCGAGGCGTTTGTGTCCGGGGCGCGTCAGGCTCTGGCGCTGGTTGAGCGTCATGGCATCCGCCTTGCTATTCTCAAGGCCAACAGCCCGTCCTGCGGCAACCGGCTAACCTATGACGGCAGCTTTAGTGGGGTAAAAGTCGAGGGGCAGGGCGTAACTGCGGCCTTGTTGACCCGTGCCGGAGTACAGGTATTCAGTGAGCTGGAGCTGGAAGAAGCGGCCAAAGCACTGGGTATTTTGACGGAGAAATGACTTCAGGTAACATCCGCTACCACTTTTGCCCAGGGATACAACGATGACTGACAAGCCTAAACCACAGGCCTCGGCCGCGGCCGAAAGTGCCGACACAGCACTGCACCATATCGTTGATGGCTTTTTGCACTTTCATCACGAAATCTTCCCTGAACAAGAAGCTTTTTTCAAAAAACTCGCCACGGCGCAAAACCCGCGGGCGATGTTTATCGCCTGCGCCGATTCGCGCATCGTGCCGGAGCTGATCACCCAGAGCGCACCGGGCGATCTGTTCGTGACCCGTAACGTGGGCAACGTTGTACCGCCTTACGGCCAGATGAACGGGGGTGTTTCCACGGCCATCGAGTACGCGGTACTGGCACTTGGCGTGCAGCACATCATCATTTGCGGGCATTCCGATTGTGGCGCGATGCGCGCCGTGCTCAACCCCGCCAGCCTGAAAAAAATGCCGACGGTAAAAGCCTGGTTGCACCACGTGGAAGTGGCCAAGACCATGGTGCAGGACAACTGCAACTGCGCGAATGAATCGGAAAGCATGCATGTGCTGACCGAAGAAAACGTGATTGCCCAACTGCAGCACTTGCGCACGCACCCGTCGGTGGCGTCACGCATGGCCAACGGGCATCTGTTTATTCATGGCTGGGTGTACGACATCGAAACCAGCGCCATCAAGGCCTACGATGCCGACAAGGGCGCCTTCCTGCCGCTGGACGGCACCAGCCCGATCCCGAGCGCGACGCCCAAAGCGCGGTTTTAAGCGGCATGATCGGTGGGAGCGGGCTTGCTCGCGATGGCTTCAACGCGGTCCGTCAGTTAAACCGCAGCGACTGCTTCGCAGGCAAGCCAGCTCCCACAAAAAGCCTGCAAAAATCTTACAACGCCAGGCCAACGCCCAATTGCTTGGACAGGCACGGCCAGCGCTTCCAGGCAGCGCCGGTCTCGGGGCTGGTCAGGCGCTCGCGGTAGGCCTCGACCGACTCCAGGGCAAAGCTCTCTTCGTTGAGCATCAGGTCAACGGCATGATGCACGGCGGCGTCCAGCTGGTTGGCGAAGTCTTCGCCGATCAACTGGTGGGCAATCAGGTTGGCCACGGTCATGTCCAGCGGAATCAGCGGCTGCTGGAAGTGCTTGATATAAAGATCGTTGACCTCTTCGACCAGGCGGTGCGCCAGGTAAGCCTCGTCCAGCAAACCCTCCAGCCCTTCGTGGCCATCGAGCAGCGGCAGTGGCTGGGCAAAAAACTGCTCGGCGATTTTCAGGATGGGCGTTATCTGCGACTCGATACCGGCTTCACGGGCAACTTCATTGGCCGCATCAAGCAAGTCGGGCACCTGGTCGATATAGGCGCTGACAAAACGCGTCATCACCACATTACGGTCGACTTCAGGCAGTTGAATAGCGGTGTGCAGGTGTGGCAATTGAGCGGCCAGATGCTTGGCGAGCAGGCCCGTGCTGGCCTCATGTTCTTGGGCACGCGAGATCTGCACGCGGATGGCGGCGGTGTTCATGGGAACTCCAGGGGGGGTGTCAGGCAGGGAGGTACTTTAAAAGTAGCCTTCTCAAGTCAAGGAAAGGGCTTTTTCAGGGGGAGTATTGTTATTCATTTTGTGACCAGGCAGTGAGTGCCATTTGTCGATGGTCCCTTATTTCATTGTTTTGGCCCCTCGTATTGCGGGGTTGGGCCGGGTGTCTATACTCGTTTCTGTAACCGTTATTCGATGACGCTCGACTGCTTGAGCAGACGAGGCTCGGCGGTAATAGACAGCTGGTTTGAACACCGCCCCCTTGTAGCGCTGCCCGTGTACTGATGCAGACCGGCGCAATAACAAGAAAAACAAAGGGGAACACCGCGATGCGACATCCACACCTATGGATGGGCCTGCTGTTGTGGTCAGTGTTCGGCCAGGCACAAGCGGCCTGGACCGTGAATATGGCGCCGGGTGCAACCGAAGTCAGCCATGCGGTCTTCAACCTGCACATGACCATCTTCTGGATCTGTGTGGTGATCGGCATCATCGTCTTCGGGGCCATGTTCTGGTCGATGATCGTTCACCGTCGCTCCACCGGCCAGCAGGCCGCCAGCTTCCACGAGAGCACCAAAGTCGAAATCCTGTGGACGATCATCCCCCTGGTGATCCTGATCGCCATGGCTGTACCGGCGACCCGCACCCTGATCCATATCTATGACAGCAGTGACTCGGATGTGGATATCCAGGTCACCGGCTATCAGTGGAAATGGCATTACAAATACCTGGGCCAGGACGTCGAGTTCTTCAGCAACCTGGCCACCCCCGCTGATCAAATCCATAACCAGGCCCCCAAGGGCGAGCATTACCTGCTTGAAGTCGATGAACCGCTGGTGTTGCCCATTGGTGCCAAGGTGCGGTTTCTGGTGACGTCGGCCGACGTGATCCACTCCTGGTGGGTGCCGGCCTTTGCGGTCAAGCGGGACGCCATCCCCGGTTTTATCAACGAAGCCTGGACCCGCGTCGAGAAGCCCGGCATCTATCGCGGCCAATGTGCCGAGCTGTGCGGCAAGGACCACGGTTTCATGCCGATCGTGGTCGATGTCAAAACCAGGGCCGATTACGACACCTGGTTAGCCGAACGCAAGGCCCAGGCCGCGCAACTCAAGGAATTGACCAGCAAGGAGTGGACCCTCGACGAACTGGTGGCGCGGGGTGACAAGGTCTACCACACCGCTTGCGTGGCCTGTCACCAGGCTCAGGGCCAGGGCCTGCCGCCCATGTTCCCGGCACTCAAGGGGTCGCCGATTGCCACCGGGCCTGCCGCCGATCACCTGCACCGGGTGTTTTTCGGCAAACCGGGCACGGCAATGGCCGCGTTTGGCAAGCAACTGTCGGAAGTCGACATCGCTGCGGTCGTGACCTACGAGCGCAACGCCTGGGGTAACAACAAGGGCGACATGGTGACGCCAAAAGACGTGCTGGCGCTCAAACAGGCGCAAGGCAAATGAGCCGCTCAAGGGTGTGCCCACGCAACGGTCGGGGGCACTGTGCCGCCGACTTCTTGGTCCAGCTGCTTGCAGGAGTCAGGACATGAGTGCTGTTATCGATGACCACGGCCATGCAGACGGCCAGGCTCACGGCCCGGCCAAAGGCCTGATGCGCTGGGTATTGACCACCAACCACAAGGACATCGGCACCTTGTACCTGTGGTTCAGCTTCTGCATGTTTTTGCTCGGTGGCTCGTTTGCGATGGTGATCCGCGCCGAGCTGTTCCAGCCCGGCCTGCAGATCGTGGCCCCGGCCTTCTTCAACCAGATGACCACCATGCACGGGCTGATCATGGTCTTTGGCGCGGTGATGCCGGCGTTTGTCGGCCTGGCCAACTGGATGATCCCGCTGATGATCGGCGCGCCGGACATGGCCCTGCCACGCATGAACAACTTCAGCTTCTGGCTGTTGCCCGCGGCGTTCCTGCTGCTGGTTTCAACGCTGTTCACCGCCGGGGGCGGGCCCAACTTCGGCTGGACGTTCTACGCCCCGCTGTCCACCACCTATGCACCCGAAAGCGTGACTTACTTTATTTTTGCCATTCATTTGATGGGTATCAGTTCAATCATGGGGGCCATCAACGTGATAGCCACCATTCTCAATTTGCGCGCCCCCGGCATGACCCTGATGAAAATGCCGCTGTTTGTCTGGACCTGGCTGATCACCGCCTTCCTGCTGATTGCGGTGATGCCGGTGTTGGCCGGGGTGGTGACCATGATGTTGATGGACATTCACTTCGGCACCAGCTTTTTCAGCGCTGCGGGTGGCGGTGACCCGGTGCTGTTCCAGCATGTGTTCTGGTTTTTCGGCCATCCCGAGGTTTACATCATGATCCTGCCGGCTTTCGGCGCCGTCAGCGCGATCATCCCGACCTTCTCGCGCAAGCCGCTGTTCGGCTACACCTCGATGGTCTACGCCACGGCCAGCATCGCCTTCCTGTCGTTTATCGTGTGGGCGCACCACATGTTTGTGGTGGGCATTCCGCTGGTGGGCGAGCTGTTCTTTATGTACGCCACGCTGCTGATCGCGGTGCCCACCGGGGTCAAGGTATTCAACTGGGCCAGCACCATGTGGCAAGGCTCGCTGACCTTTGAAACGCCGATGCTGTTTGCCGTGGCCTTTGTGATTCTATTCACCATCGGCGGGTTTTCCGGGTTGATGCTGGCCATTGCCCCGGCCGATTTCCAGTACCACGACACCTATTTTGTGGTGGCGCATTTCCACTATGTGCTGGTGCCGGGGGCAATCTTTGGCATCTTCGCCTCGACCTACTACTGGCTGCCGAAATGGACCGGCCACATGTATGACGAAACCCTGGGCAAGCTGCATTTCTGGCTGTCATTTGTGGGCATGAACCTGACGTTCTTCCCGATGCACTTTGTGGGGTTGGCGGGCATGCCGCGGCGGATTCCGGACTACAACCTGCAATTTGCCGATTTCAACATGGTGTCGTCGATTGGCGGGTTCATGTTTGGGGCTACGCAGTTTTTGTTCCTGTTTATTGTCATCAAATGCATTCGCGGCGGCCCGCCAGCACCGGCCAAACCGTGGGACGGCGCCGAAGGTCTGGAATGGAGCGTGCCTTCGCCCGCGCCGTATCACACCTTTACCACGCCGCCGGAAATCAAATGAAAGGTCAAAGGCCCCTCACCCCAGCCCTCTCCCGAGGGAGAGGGAGCAGATTGGGGGTGTTCTCGACGCCGCATGCGGTCAGTCCCCTCTCCCTTTGGGAGAGGGTTAGGGTGAGGGGCTTTTGGCTCCAGGGAGATCAAGGGTGAATAACTCAACCCCCATCAAACGCCTGGTCCTGCGCCTGTCGCTGCTGGTGGTGGTGATGTTTGCCTTTGGCTTTGCCCTGGTGCCGATCTACGACGTGATGTGCAAGGCCTTCGGCATCAACGGCAAGACCGCCGGGCAGTACGAAGGCGAGCAGGTGGTAGACCCGAGCCGTCAGGTGCGGGTGCAGTTTTTGTCCACCAACGCCATCGACATGGTGTGGGACTTCTACCCCAAGGGGGATCAGTTGGTGGTCAACCCCGGGGCAGTCAACGAGATGGTCTTTGTTGCCTACAACCCCACCGACCATCCGATGTCGGCCCAGGCAGTGCCGAGCATTTCTCCCGCCGAAGCGGCTCAGTATTTTCACAAAACCGAGTGTTTTTGCTTTACCCAACAGGTGCTGCAACCGGGTGAACGGATCGAAATGCCGATGCGCTTTATTGTCGATCGGGCCATGCCCAAGGATGTGAAACACCTGACGCTGGCTTACACGCTGTTCGATATCACCGCTCGCCATCCGCCCGTCGCCGCTGTCGCCGGCAAGGACGCTGACCAGCCTTCCCGATAGGAGAACGCCTCATGGCAACTCACGATCAGTACTACGTCCCGGCACAGAGCAAGTGGCCGATCATTGCCACTATCGGCTTGCTGGTCACGGTGTATGGCTTGGGCACATGGTTTAACGATCTTAAGGCGGCGCGGCCTGAGTCCCACGGGCCGCTGATCTTTTTCGTCGGCGGTCTGATTGTGGCCTACATGATGTTCGGCTGGTTTGGCGCCGTGATCAAAGAGAGCCGCGCCGGGCTCTACAGCTCACAACTGGACCGTTCGTTCCGCTGGGGCATGACCTGGTTTATTTTTTCCGAGGTGATGTTCTTTCTCGCCTTTTTTGGTGCCCTGTTTTATGTGCGTCACTTTGCTGGCCCGTGGCTGGGCGGTGAAGGCAGCAAGGCGGTGGCACATATGCTGTGGCCCGACTTTCAGTTCGCCTGGCCGCTGCTGCACACCCCCGACCCTGCCCTGTACCCGCCACCCAAGGGCACCATCAGCCCCTGGGGCTTGCCACTGCTCAACACTGTGTTGCTGGTCAGTTCCAGCGTCACCCTGACCATCGCCCACCACGCACTGAACAAGGGCCATCGTGGCGCGCTGAAGTTCTGGCTGGGACTGACGGTGTTGCTGGGCGCAGGCTTTTTGGGGTTCCAGGCTGAGGAATATGTCCACGCCTACAAGGAGCTGGGCCTGACCCTGGGCTCGGGGATCTATGGCGCGACATTCTTTATGCTCACCGGCTTTCACGGCGCCCATGTCACCATCGGCGCACTGATCTTGCTGATCATGCTGATTCGCATCGTGCGCGGGCATTTCAATGCCGAGCATCAGTTCGGCTTTCAGGCCGCAACCTGGTACTGGCACTTTGTGGATGTGGTGTGGCTCGGCCTGTTCTTGTTTGTTTATGTGCTATGACTCACTTTCGCCCCGGTATCGCGCCCACCCTTACGGTGTTGGCATTGCTGCCACTGCTGTTGTTTCTGGGCTTCTGGCAGTTGGGCCGCGCAGAGCAAAAGCGCGTATTGCTCGACAACTACGCCGAACGCCAGGTGGCCGCACCGGTAGCGGTCGGGCAACTGCTCGGGCTTGCCGACCCGGCCTTTCGCCGCGTGCAGTTGCGCGGCCATTTCGACGGGCAACACAGCCTGCTGCTGGACAACCGCGTGCGTGACGGCCAGGTCGGTGTCGAGCTGCTGCAACCGTTTCAGGATCAGGCCAGCGGCCAGTGGCTGTTGCTCAATCGCGGCTGGTTACCGTGGCCAAGCCGCCGCACCCCGCCGCAGTTCAGCACCCCCGGGCAAATCCTGGATATTCAGGCCTGGGTCTATGAGTCGCCGGGCACGCCCTTCCAGCTACACGCCGACCCGCTGGACGCCCCCTGGCCACGGCTGGTGACGGCCGTCATGCCCGCCAAACTGTGGGCCGAACTGGGCCGTGAAGGCTTTGCCGACGAGGTGCGCATCGCCCCCGGCCCGGCAGCGTATCAGGCCGACTGGCCGCTGATTGCCACGGGCATGGGCCCGGAAAAACACACTGCCTATGCTGTGCAATGGTTCGCGATGGCACTGGCGTTGGTCGGCCTCTATCTGTACCTCGGTTGGCACACTGCACAGGAGAAACGCCATGGGAACGGCCATCAATCCGCCTGACTCCGCGCCTGCGCCGTCGCCGGTTACACGCCGGCGCGGGCGGTTGCAGCTAGTCCTTATTTTGCTGCTCACCGTCGGCCCGATGGTGCTGGCCACGGGCATGTACAAACTCAAGTTCTGGCTGCCCGAAAGCCGCAGCTACCACGGCGAGTTGCTCGGCAACGGGCAAAGTCGCGCCGCCCTTGGGGTGACAGCCGATGAACAACGCTGGCAACTGCTGGTGACCGCGCCACAAGCTTGCGCGGCGGACTGCCAGCAACTGGTGTACCTGGCCCGGCAACTGCAGATTGGCCTGGGCCGCGATGCCTCCCGCGCCAGCCACGCCCTGGCGTCAGCACAACCGGTGGATGCCGCCTACGCCGCGACACTGCAGCTCGAATACCCGCAATTGCAGCGCTACACCCTGGACCTGCCGACTTATACACAGGGCGCCGAGGGCAACGGGGCGGCGCAACTGTGGATCATCGACCCCCACGGCAATCTGGTGCTGCGCTACGGCCCCGGGGTGATCGGCAAGGACGTGCTCAACGACCTGCGCCTGCTGCTGAAGCTGTCCAATATCGGATAGAGGGCTATGTCATGGCCAAAGCCGGATTTCGTCTTGCCCTGCTTGCCACCCTGCTGGCGCTGGTGGTGGTGCTGCTCGGCGCCTATACCCGCCTGACCCACGCCGGCCTCGGCTGCCCGGACTGGCCCGGCTGCTACGGGTTTATCAGCGTGCCCAAGACCGAGGCGCAACTGGCCCATGCCGAGCTGCATTTTCCCGATACCCCGGTGGAAGCTGACAAAGGCTGGAGCGAGATGACCCACCGTTATTTCGCCGGCTCCCTGGGCCTGTTGATCGTGTTGCTGGCGGCCCGGGCCTGGCGGCAGCGGCACTTGCCCGATCAGCCGCTCAAGCTGCCACTGTTTATCTTGCTGGTGGTAATCGCC
This sequence comes from Pseudomonas sp. WC2401, assembly GCF_041200115.1. Lineage (NCBI taxonomy): Bacteria > Pseudomonadati > Pseudomonadota > Gammaproteobacteria > Pseudomonadales > Pseudomonadaceae > Pseudomonas > Pseudomonas sp. WC2401. The sequence continues at coordinate 815,736 of NZ_CP165623.1, read as the reverse complement.
CAGGCCGCCTTTGGCATGTGGACGGTGACCCTCAAGCTTTGGCCGCAGGTGGTTACGGGGCATTTACTGGGCGGCTTCGCGACCTTGAGCCTGCTGTTTTTGCTGACGTTGCGCTTATCTGGCGTATTGCCCGCGCTGGCAGTGCCGCGGCGCCTGCAGCGCTGGGCCACCGCCGGGCTGGTGCTGGCGATCCTGCAGATCGCGCTGGGGGGCTGGGTCAGTTCCAACTATGCCGCCGTGGCCTGTGTTGATGTGCCGACCTGTCATGGCCAATGGTGGCCTGAGGCCGATTTCGCCAATGGCTTTCATCTGACCCAGCACATCGGCCCCAACTACCTGGGCGGGCAACTGGACAGCGAGGCCCGCACGGCGATTCACCTCACCCATCGTTTGGGCGCCGTGCTGCTGACCGGGGTGTTGCTGGGCCTGGCGTGGCAATTGCGCAAGGTCGGCATGACCCGGCTGGCGGGGTTGCTGCTGGTGGCGCTGGCAGCGCAGATCAGCCTGGGCCTGAGCAATGTGCTGTTGGGGTTGCCGCTGGCCGTGGCGGTGGCCCACAACGCCGGGGGCGCGGCGTTGTTGCTGACCCTGGTGCTGGTCAATTACCACACGCGTACGGCCCTGGTGCGGGTCAAGGCCCCGCGCTTTGCCCGCTGGAGCTTCAGCCTTAAAGGAGAGCAGCCGTGGCGACCGTAATGGGCGAGCACGTACAGCGGGCGTTGTGGCGCGATTATCTGGAGCTGACCAAGCCCAAAGTGCTGGTGCTGATGTTGATCACTTCGCTGATAGGCATGTTTCTCGCGACCCGCGCCGGCGTGCCCTGGCCCGTGCTGATCTTCGGCAATCTGGGTATTGGCCTGTGTGCCGGGGCCGCGGCGGTGGTCAATCATGTGGTGGACCGGCGCATTGACGCCGTCATGGCCCGCACCCACAAGCGCCCGCTGGCCCGGGGCCGGGTGTCGCCGCTGGCTGCGCTGACCTTCGCCCTGCTGCTGGCGCTGGCGGGCATGGCATTGTTGCTGGTATTTACCAACCCGCTGACGACCTGGCTGACGCTGGCATCGCTGCTCGGCTATGCGGTGATCTACACCGGGTTTTTGAAGCGGGCCACGCCGCAGAATATCGTCATTGGCGGGCTGGCCGGGGCAGCACCACCACTGCTGGGCTGGGTGGCCGTCACCGGGCAGGTCACCGCCGAGCCACTGCTGCTGGTGCTGATTATCTTCGCCTGGACCCCGCCGCATTTCTGGGCGCTGGCCATTTATCGCAAGGAGGAATACGCCAAGGCCGATATCCCGATGTTGCCGGTCACCCACGGCGAGCACTACACCAAGGTGCATATCCTGCTTTACACCTTCGTCCTGCTTGCAGTGAGCTTGCTGCCGTTTGTGATCCACATGAGCGGCTTGCTCTATCTGGGCTGTGCGCTAGGGTTGGGCGCACGCTTTCTGCATTGGGCGTGGGTGCTGTACCGTGGCACCCAGCCGCACGCGGCGATCAACACGTTCAAGTACTCTATCTACTACCTGTTCCTGCTGTTTATCGCGCTGCTTGTCGACCACTATCTGATGTTGAACCTATGACTAAAACTCAAAAAACCGTCTTTATCCTCGTTGCGCTGGTGGCGTTGGTCATGGGCCTGACGTTTAACAAAATGATGTCGGGCAAGAGCCAGGGTGACAACACGTCGCTGATCGATGCCGGGATCATCTTGCTGCCGCAAAGCCGCCAGCTGCCGGACGTGACGATGACCAACCAGGACGGTCAGCCGGTGGTGATGAATGAATTGAAAGGCAAGTGGAGCATGCTGTTTTTTGGCTACACCTTCTGCCCGGACATTTGCCCGACCACCCTCGCCCAGCTGCGCCAGATCAAAAGCGAGCTGCCCAAGGAGGTACAGGACAAGCTGCAGATCGTGCTGGTCAGCGTTGATCCCCATCGCGACACGCCGCAGCAGCTCAAGCAGTACCTGGGCTACTTTGACCCGCAGTTTGTGGGCCTGACGCCGGGTTCCATCGATGAGCTGCAGACACTGGCCAATGCGGTGAGCATTCCGTTTATTCCGGCCGATACCAGCAAGGCGAACTACACCGTGGATCACAGCGGCAATCTTGCGCTGATCGGCCCGGACGGTACTCAGCGGGGTTTTATCCGCGCACCGTTCAACAACCAGAAGATGGTTGCCCAGTTGCCGGGGTTGGTTGAGCGCAAGTAAGAGGGAGAGGGGCAGATTAATCTGCAGGAGCTGGCTTGCCTGCGATACAGGCGACACGGTCTTTCAGAAAAACCGCAAGGATGCCATCGCGAGCAAGCCCGCTCCCACAGAGGGGCGGGATTGCTCCGACAGAGGGTGTCAGAACGCCGGAACGATGGCGCCTTTGTACTTCTCAAGAATGAACGCTTTCACTTCCGGGGTGTGCAGGGCTGCAACCAGCTTTTGCATGTCAGCCGAGTCTTTGTCATCCGGGCGTGCAACCAGAATGTTCACGTAAGGCGAATCGCTGCCTTCGATGACCAGTGCGTCTTTTTCCGGGTTCAGCTTGGCTTCCAGCGCGTAGTTGGTGTTGATCAGCGCCAGATCAACCTGGGTCAGCACCCGTGGAATGGTGGCCGCTTCCAGCTCGCGGAACTTCAGATTCTTGGGGTTGGCGGTAATGTCTTTGGGGGTCGACAGGATGTTGCTCTTGTCCTTGAGCGTAATCAGCCCGGCCTTATCCAGCAACAACAGCGCACGGCCGCCGTTGGTGGCGTCATTCGGGATCACCACGGTAGAACCGTCTTTGATTTCATCCAGCTTTTTGTACTTGCTCGAGTAAGCGCCCAGCGGCTCCAGGTGAACAGCGGCAACGCTGACCAGATGGGTGCCCTTGGCCTTGTTGAACTCATCCAGGTACGGCTGGTGCTGGAAGAAGTTGGCGTCCAGGCGCTTTTCGGCCACTTGTACGTTTGGCTGGATGTAGTCGGTGAACACCTTGACCTTGAGGTTGACGCCCTCCTTGGCCAGTGCAGGCTTCACGAACTCCAGGATCTCCGCGTGGGGCACCGGGGTGGCCGCAACCGACAGATCGCCCGCGTGGGCCGAAAACGCCGCAACAGCGGCCACAGCAGCAAATAACTTCTTCATGCAGCAACTCCTTGTGAATACCTGATCTCAGGTATCTGCCAGCCGGAGCTGGCGGTTACGTTTATAGAATCGGCTTGCGTTTACTTGCGCGAAAAGTGCACCACCAGCCTGTCGCCAACGGTCTGCAGAATTTGCACCAGAATCAGCAACAGCACCACTGTGACGATCATCACGTCAGGTTGAAAACGCTGGTAGCCGAAGCGGATAGCCAGGTCGCCCAGGCCGCCGGCACCGACAACACCTGCCATCGCGGTGTAGCCCACCAGCGTAATGGCTGTCACCGTAATCGCGGCAAAGATGCCGGGGCGTGCTTCAGGCAGCAACGCATTAGTAATGATCTGACGTGTCGTGGCGCCCATGGCCTGCGTGGCTTCGATAATGCCGCGATCGACTTCACGAAAGGCCGTCTCTATCAGGCGCGCAAAGAATGGCGTGGCGCCCACTACCAGCGGTGGAATCGCCCCGGCCACACCCAGGGATGTGCCGGTGATCACGACGGTCAACGGGATCATCACCACCAGCAGGATGATGAACGGCAGTGAACGCAGGATGTTCACGATAAAGGATAGCGCGGCATACAGGGTTTTCTGTTCCAGCAGCTGGCGCGGGCTGCACAGGAACAGCAGGATGCCCAGCGGCAGGCCGAGCAATACGGTGAACAGCAGCGAACCGCCGAGCATGACCATCGTGTCGCCGGTGGCCAGCCAGATTTCGTACCAGTCGATATTGGAGAAGAAGCTCAATAGGGTTTCCATTAGCGCAGCACCTCCATATGAACGTCAGCGGCAACGAAGCTGGCAAACGCCGCTTCCATATCGCCACCGGTGATGGCGAGGGTCAGTTGCCCATAAGGGGTGTCTTTGATGCGGTCGATGCGACCGGCCAGGATGCTGTAGTCCACACCCGTTTCGCGAGCAATGGTACCCAGCAACGGTGCGTAGGTAGCTTCACCCTGGAAGGTCAGGCGCACGATGCGGCCAGGCACATGAGCGAAATCGTCGCGCTGCTCGCTCTCGTCAATCTGCTCGTCTTCCTGCACAAAACGCTTGGTGGTCGGGTGCTTGGGGTGCAGGAACACATCGGCTACCGGGCCTTGCTCGACGATCACACCTGCGTCCATCACGGCCACTTCGTCACACACACGACGGATCACATCCATCTCGTGGGTGATCAGCACGATGGTCAGCTTCAGCTCGCGGTTGATCTCGGCCAGCAGTTGCAGCACCGAGGCCGTGGTTTGCGGGTCGAGGGCGCTGGTGGCTTCATCGCACAGCAGCACTTTTGGCTTGGTGGCCAGGGCGCGGGCAATGCCCACGCGCTGTTTCTGGCCGCCCGACAGTTGCGCCGGGTACTTTTTGGCGTGATCTGACAGGCCCACGCGCTCGAGCAACTCAGCAACGCGCTTATCAATGGCACTGCGGGACAATTCACCTGCCAGTGTCAGAGGCATCGCGACGTTATCGGCCACGGTCTTGGAGGCCAGCAGGTTGAAGTGCTGGAAAATCATGCCGACCTGTTGACGGAAACGGCGCAGGCCGTTGGCGTCCATTGCGGTCACGTCTTCGTTATCGACGATGATCTTGCCGCCGCTCGGGGTTTCGAGGCGGTTGATCAGGCGCAGCAATGTACTTTTACCCGCACCGGAGTGACCAATCAGGCCGAACACCTGGCCGCTCTCAACACGCAAACTGGTGGAGTGCAGCGCGGGAATGTCCTTACCGGCAACCCGGTAAGTTTTATGAACATTATGAAACTCAATCACGTAGCGAACCTTGTGGGCGCGTAAATAGAAGTACAGCGGTAAGCCGGGCGCGCATTTTAGCCTGTCCGTATAGATGCACTTAGCATTTATTTGCGCGCAAACCTTTGATTTGGCAATAAGACGACTAAAGGTCAGAAAAAAGGAACGACGGTAGAGGCCAGGCGTCAGTACTTAGGCAACTCGCATCCGCCTCGGCGGTATTTGTCGACAGGGCCTAATGCACAGGGCTTCGCAAACAAGGAGTTTAGTCTGATGAGCAGCAAAAAACCGTCTTCCAACAAGAGCCAGATGGCCGGCACCGACACCTTGGATCGTGGCAACACCAACGTCAAATTGCAAAGCCTTGAAACCTTTCGCGATGACGCCACGGACCAGGCATTAAGAACCAACCAGGGGGTGAAGATTGCTGATAATCAAAACACCCTCAAGGCCGGCTCCCGCGGTCCGTCGTTGCTCGAAGACTTCATCATGCGCGAGAAAATCACGCATTTTGACCACGAGCGGATTCCCGAGCGCATCGTGCACGCGCGAGGCACCGGGGCGCATGGCTATTTTCAGGCGTACAAGTCCCACAGCGCCCTGACCAAGGCGGGCTTTCTGCAGGATCCGGGCAAGCAAACCCCGGTGTTTGTGCGTTTCTCCACCGTGCAAGGCCCGAGGGGCTCCGGGGATACGGTGCGTGACGTTCGCGGTTTTGCGGTCAAGTTTTTCACCGACGAAGGCAACTTCGATCTGGTAGGCAACAATATGCCGGTCTTTTTCATACAAGACGCGGTCAAGTTTCCTGACTTTGTTCATGCCGTAAAACCTGAGCCGCACAATGAAATCCCTACCGGGGGCTCGGCTCATGACACCTTCTGGGACTTTGTCTCACTAGTGCCGGAATCTGCTCACATGGTTATTTGGGCCATGTCCGACCGGGCCATTCCGAAAAGCCTGAGAAGCATGCAAGGCTTCGGCGTGCATACCTTTCGCTTTATCAACGCTGAAGGCCAGGCGAACTTCGTCAAGTTCCACTGGCGGCCGAGCGCAGGTACTTGCTCGTTGGTGTGGGACGAAGCGCAAAAGCTCGCAGGCAAAGACACTGACTTCCATCGCCGTGATCTGTGGGACGCCATCGAAACGGGCGATTACCCGGAGTGGGAATTCGGGGTGCAGATCATCCCGGAGGAAGACGAACACAAGTTCGATTTTGACATTCTTGACCCCACCAAGCTGATTCCCGAAGAACTGATACCCATCACACCCTTGGGCAAAATGGTGCTCAACCGCAACCCGGACAATTTCTTCGCAGAAACCGAGCAGGTTGCGTTCTGCCCGGGGCATATCGTGCCGGGGATCGATTTTTCCAACGATCCGTTGCTGCAAGGGCGCCTGTTTTCCTACACGGACACGCAGATCAGCCGTCTTGGCGGGCCGAACTTTCATGAAATCCCGATCAACCGTCCGGTCGCGCCGTTCCACAACAACCAGCGCGATGCCCAGCACCGCAGCACGATCCACAAGGGCCGTGCGGCTTACGAACCCAACTCCATTGACGGGGGCTGGCCAAAAGAAACGCCACCCGCCGCCAGGGACGGCGGTTTCGAGAGCTACCCGGAGCGTATCGATGCCAACAAAATCCGTCAGCGCAGCGAGTCGTTCAGCGATCATTTCTCCCAGGCGCGGCTGTTTTTCAACAGCATGAGCAAACACGAGCAAGAGCACATCATCGCCGCCTACAGTTTCGAGCTGGGCAAGGTGGAGCGCGAGCATATCCGGGCGCGCCAAGTGGACGAAATCCTGGCCAATATCGATTTGGGCCTGGCCGGGCGCGTAGCGCAGAACCTGGGGTTGCCTGCGCCCAAGGCCGGCACAGTGGCCGAGCGCAAGACCGGTATCGCCAAGTCCCCGGCCTTGAGTCAGGCCAATCTGTTGCCGGGCAATATCAAAACCCGCAAGGTCGCGATTCTGGCCGCCAACGGGGTGGATGGCAAAGCGATCGATGCCCTGAAACAGGCGCTGGCCGCCGAGGGTGCCCACGGCAAATTACTGGGGCCGACCTCGGCACCGGTCAAGACAGCTGAAGGCAATTTGCTCGCGGTGGATGCGTCGATGGAAGGCTTGCCCTCAGTGGCGTTCGACGCGGTGTATGTGCCGGGCGGCGCAGCGTCGATCAAGGCCTTGAGCGGCGACGGCGTGGCTTTGCACTACCTGCTGGAAGCCTACAAGCACCTCAAGGCCATCGCCTTGCACGGCGAAGCCGGACAGCTGCTGGACGTGCTGCATTTGCAGGCGGATGAAGGGCTGCTGGTGATCAAGGAAGCCAAGGACCTGAAGGGCTTCTTTGCGGCAATCGGGCAACATCGTGTATGGGCGCGTGAGGCCAGGGCCAAGGCAATACCGGCCTAGTCTTCAATAAAAAACCCGTAGCAGCCGGTGGCTACTACGGGTTTTTTTATGCCCGGGCGATTTACTCCGCCTTGGCAGGGATCAGCACCATTTGTGCAGGCACATGGCGAATGATCTGACGCTCCAGCTTGAGGTCAAACCCGGGATCGAGCTTTTTGACCCGCTTGCTGATCAGTGTGGCCAGCCAGGGGTAGTCCGCGGTACGCGGAACCTGCAGGCTGACAGCACACTGGTAATTAACGATATCTTGAGCGATCAAATCCAGTTGATGGCGAAGTTTGGCAATATCGTTGATGTTCAGTGCAACGGTGGTGCTTTCGGCCGCCGGGTCGATCACCTTGGCAGGCGGCCGGGCTTCAGCAGCCTTGAGCGCGGCTTCGGCCTTGTCCAGCTCGGCCTTGCGGGCCTGGGTGATGGCGCTGTTGACGCCACCGGTCAGCGCAGGCGCCTTGGGCATCAGCGCGCGGGCACGGCTCAGGGCAGTGGCTGCAGCATTGACATCACCCTTTTGCAGAACGATCTGGCTGCGTTGCAGGTAGGCCTCGGCCAGTTGGCGCTGGTACTGCACCAATTGCGGATCATCCGGGGTTTGAGCCTGCAAGGCGCTCAGTTGGTCTTCAGCGGTCGCGAGTTCGCTGCTGGCCAGGTTTTGCTCCAGCTGTGCGATGGCCGTAGCGCGAGCGTCGGCGGCAGTAGTGTCGGCCGACGGCGTGCTTTGGCAGGCGCCCAGCAGCAAGGAAAATGCGGCCAGGAGCAAGTAACGGGAGTTGAACAGCTTCATTCCTGCGGCTCTCTAAGTGCGCAAAAAACAAGCAAGTCTACACCCCTCGACGGGGCAGAACAAAACTCAGCAAAAACAGTGCAGCGGCACACACCACAATCGACGGCCCTGCCGGCGTGTCCTTGAACCATGAGAGTGCCAGGCCACCACATACGGCCAGTATGCCCAGCGCGCTGGCGCCCAGCGCCATTTGCTCCGGAGAGCGGGCATGGCGCTGGGCCGCCGCCGCCGGAATGATCAGCAAGGACGTGATCAGCAGCACGCCGACGATTTTCATCGCCACGGCAATCACCACCGCGATCAACAGCATCAAGGCCAAGCGTAACGCCGCCACGGGCAGGCCTTCAACCATCGCCAGCTCTTCATGCACAGTAATCGCCAGCAATGGCCGCCACAGGGCAACCAGCAAGGCCAGTACCGCCGCACTGCCGCCCAGGATCCACATCAGGTCGGTTGGGCTGATGGCCAGCAGGTCACCAAACAAATACGCCATCAGGTCGATCCGCACTTCATGCATGAAGCTTAGTACGACCAGCCCGAGGGACAAGGTGCTGGGGGCGAGAATTCCGAGCAAAGTGTCGGATGCCAGCGATTGACGCTGCTGCAGCGTAACCAGCAACACGGCCAGCAACAGGCAGCCCACGGTCACGGCAATGGTCGGGCTCACATCCAGTAAAAAGCCCATCGCTACGCCCAGCAAAGCCGCGTGCGACAAGGTGTCGCCAAAGTAGGCCATGCGACGCCACACCACAAAGGACCCCAGAGGGCCTGCAACGATTGCCAGAGCCAGACCTGCCAGCAGGGCGTAAAGCAGAAAATCAGCCATGCTTGCAGCCTTCTCCATGTACATGAGTGTGTGCAGCCGGGGCGTCTTCACTGACCACCGCGCCATGCAAGTCATGGGCATGGTCGTGATGGTGGTGATAAATCGCCAGGCTTTGTGCGTTTTTGCCAAACAGCTCGACAAAGGCCGGGTCGCCGCTCACCTGCTCAGGATGCCCGGAACAGCAGACGTGGCGGTTGAGGCACACCACCTGGTCGGTGGTGCTCATCACCAGATGCAAGTCGTGGGACACCATCAGCACGCCGCAGCCGTGGCGGTCGCGCAAACGGGTGATCAGGGCATACAGCTCCGACTGGCCGGCCACGTCCACGCCCTGTACCGGCTCGTCGAGCACCAGCAATTCAGGTTTGCGCAACAGTGCGCGGGCCAGCAGCACCCGCTGCATCTCACCGCCGGACACGCTTTGCACCGGGCTGTCGATGACCTTTTCGGCGCCCACCTCCTTGAGTGCGTCAAGGGCCTGGGCACGGTCCACGCCGGGCACCAGACGCAAAAAACGCAGCACCGACAACGGCAGCGTCGGGTCGACGTGCAATTTTTGCGGCATATAGCCCACCCGCAACTTGGGCTTGCGCCAGACACTGCCACGGGTAGGCTTGAGCAGGCCGAGCACGGCCTTGACCAGCGTGGTCTTGCCGGCGCCATTGGGGCCGATCAGGGTCACGATCTGGCCCGGCTCAACGCTCAGCTCAATATTGTCGAGGACGTTTTGCCCGTCATACGTCACCGTGACGTGTTGCAGGCGAATCAATGCTGCGCTCATCAGGCCTCCCGGCAACCCGAACACAAACCGACCACTTCGACGGTCTGGCCTTCGACAGTAAAGCCGACATCGCGGGCGCTCTGCACAATCGCGTCGCTGATAGCTTTTTGCTCAAGCTCGATGGCCGCATGACAGTTGCGGCAAATCAGGAACTGGCCCTGGTGCGGATGTTCAGGGTGGCTGCAGCCGACAAAGGCATTGAGCGACGAAATACGATGCACCAGGCCATTATCGAGCAGGAAGTCCAGTGCCCGATAAACGGTCGGTGGCGCGGCGCGGCGGCCGTCCTGCTCGCTCAGCACCGCCAGAATGTCGTAGGCGCCCAGCGGCTTGTGGCTCTGCCACACCAGCTCCAGCACCCGACGACGCAATGCGGTCAGGCGCAGGCCCTTTTGTGCGCACAGGGTATCGGCCTCGGTCAGCGCACTGTGGACACAATGAGAGTGGTCATGGGGACGGCTGGCAAGCGGTGTAATAGGCATGGGCGGCGACGATTATTGAGAGAGACGTTATTATGTTACCTGTTTCAGCCCACATGAGTGCTCATCGTGCCCCGTTTTTTGTCTCTTTTTCTTGCTCTAAGCGCCAGTTTGCTTGTGATCAACCCGGCCCGGGCCGAGGTCAACGTGCTGACCAGCATCAAACCCCTGCAGCTGATTGCTGCTGCCGTGCAGGACGGCGTGGGGCATCCGGAGGTGCTTTTGCCGCCCAATGCCTCGCCGCATAACTATGCACTGCGCCCATCCGACGTACGGCGTGTGCAGTCGGCGGACCTGTTGTACTGGATCGGCCCGGACATGGAAGGGTTTCTGCCACGGGTGATCAAGGGCCGGACCCTGCCATCGGTGACGGTACAAACCCTGCCGGGCTTGAAACTGCGTCATTTCGCCGAAGATAGCCATTCCCACGAAGAAGATGCCGCCGAACATGACCACGATCATCGCCCCGGCACCCTGGATGCGCATTTGTGGCTGGCCCCGGACAATGCCCGGGTGATTGCGGCAAAAATGGCCGCTGACCTGAGCGAAAAAGACCCTGCCAACGCAGGCAAATACCAGAGCAACCTGAAGGCTTTCAATGAGCGTCTCGATGCCCTGGATGCGCGCCTCAAGCAGCGTATGGCCGGGATTGCCGACAAGCCGTTCTTCGTCTTCCACGAAGGCTACGACTATTTTGAAAGTGCTTACGGCCTCAAGCACACCGGGACCTTCAGTGTGGCTTCGGAAGTGCAGCCGGGCGCCCAGCATGTAGCGGCCATGCGCAAGCGTTTGCAGGAAGTGGGCAAGACCTGTGTATTCAGCGACCCGCCGCTGCGTCCGCGTCTGGCGGACACCCTGACCGCCGGGTTGCCGGTCAAGCTGGCAGAGCTGGATGCCCTGGGCGGCTACACCCCGGCGACAGCACAGGGGTATGAGCAGTTGCTGGAAAAACTCGGCAACGACCTGGCGGGTTGCCTGGAGAGTTTGTAAACCAGCTCCGCTGGTATTGCGCTGTGCTGCATGCCAGAACCTCTGTGGGAGCGGGCTTGCTCGCGATTGGATCGACGCGGTTGTTCAGATACACCGCGTCGCTACCATCGCGAGCAAGCCCGCTCCCACCGTTGATTTCAGCGTTTGTTACAACGCGAACGGCAGCTGTACGGTTACCGTCTGGCGCAAAGCCAGGCGCTTTTCGAACTCGCCCGGATCGTGAATCAGCACGTCCTGACCGGCAAAGGTCTGGGCTGCGATCAGGCGCGACAGCCAGAACCGCACGCAGGCAATGCGCAGCATGGTCGGCCACAACTCGGCTTCAGCCGCAGTGAACGGGCGCAGCGCAGCATAAGCGCCCAGCAGCGCACGGGCGCGATTGGCGTCGATCTGGCCGTCTTCGTCGGCACACCAGTCATTCAGGGCAATGGCCACGTCGTACAGCATCGGGCCCGAGCAGGCGTTGTAAAAGTCGATCAGCCCGGTCAGATGAGTGCCTTCGAACATCGCGTTATCGCGAAACAGGTCACCGTGCAGATTGGCCCGAGGCAACGCCAGAATCTGTGCCTTGCGCTCGGTAATTTCCTGCAATGCCTTTTGCAGCAATTGTGCCGAATCAGGCGACAAACCGGCCATCAGGGCTGGCCCTTCTGTCAGCATCCAGTCCAGGCCGCGGTCGGTCTTGCGCTCCAGCACCTTGTTGCGGGTAGCGGTGTGCAAGTGGCCGAGCAAGTCACCCACCTGGGCGCAATGCTGGGCGTTGGCTTCACGAATATGCTTGCCCGCCAGGCGCGGCTGCAGCAGCGCCGGCTTGCCCTTGAGCTCGCGCAGGGCCTGGCCGTCAACAGTGCGCAAGGCGAAAGGCACCGGCAGATCGGCGTCATGCAGCACATCCAGCAGCTCGATAAAGAACGGCATTTCCTTGACCGGGCCGCGTTCAACCAGGGTCAGGACAAACTCCCCCTGCTCCAGGCTGATGAAGTAGTTGGTATTTTCGCTGCCCGCAGCAATCCCCTGGAAATCGAGCAAACGCCCGAGTTCATAAGGCGCAAGGAAGGTTTCCAACTCGCTGCGAGTCAGTGGGGTGAATACAGACATGATTTAAATTGCCAGTACGGGCGCCGCCCCAGGCGGCGCCAATTAAAGTTAAGACGCTACTTCCATTCGAAGATTTTCCACGAAGGAATCAGCATATCCGGCTGGTCGGAACGGATGTAATTGGCATCAGTACCATCAGCGCGTACCAGGAAGTACGGTTTGCCCCCTTTTGGGGTGACCTTGATGGCGTACAGGAAACCGTTTTGACGGTACTCCTGAATGGTTTTATCGCCTTCCGTGCGAATGGTTACATCTGGATCGGCGGTGACTGCTTCATCTGCTGCGAAGGTTACCAGCGGAGTGAGTGCAAACAAACCGGTCAGCAACAGGCGATTAAGTGTGCGCATGATAACCTTGTCCCTTTGTCGTCATTGGTCCGGACATTCTAGCGCCGGACTCGCCGAAAAGGTTGATCCTGCTCATGAGCCAAGCTCCCCTCGTCCTGGTGGACGGTTCTTCATATCTGTACCGCGCCTTTCACGCGCTGCCGCCGCTGACTACGTCCAAGGGGCTGCCGACCGGCGCCGTAAAGGGCGTGTTGAACATGCTCAAAAGCCTGCGCAAGCAGTACCCGGACAGTCCGTTCGCGGTAGTTTTCGACGCCAAGGGCGGGACATTTCGCGATGACATGTACGCCGAGTACAAGGCCAATCGCCCGAGCATGCCCGATGACATGCGCGCACAAATCGAGCCCTTGCACGCCAGCGTGATCGCGCTGGGCTTCCCCTTGCTGTGCGTTGAAGGGGTCGAGGCGGACGATGTGATTGGCACGCTGGCCCGCAGCAGCGCGGCAGCAGACCGACCAGTGGTCATCTCCACCGGTGACAAGGACATGGCCCAACTGGTCGATGGCCATATCACCCTGGTCAACACCATGACCGGCAGCGTGATGGACGTCGAAGGCGTCAAAGAGAAATTCGGCGTTTCGCCCGAGCAGATCATCGACTACCTCGCGCTGATGGGCGATTCGTCTGACAACATCCCAGGCGTGCCGGGCATTGGCCCCAAGACAGCCTCCGGCTTGTTGGTGGGCGTAGGCGGTGGTTTGGTCGATCTTTACGAAAAGCTCGATATCGTGCCGACCCTGCCCATTCGCGGTGCCAAAAACTTGCCTGCCAAACTCGAAGAACACCGGGAAATGGCGTTTTTGTCCTATCAATTGGCGACGATCAAGATCGATGTGCCGCTGGATATCGGCCTGGAAGACTTGCACCTCAAGGCGCCTGACTGCGAAAAACTGATCGAGCTGTACACCGAGCTTGAGTTCAAAAGCTGGATCGCCGAGGTCGAGCGCGAGGCCAAGCGTGCTGGCCAGGTGATCGTGCACGAAGCCCCCGAGGCGCCTGCCGAGGCCGAGCAGCAATACGAAACCATCCTCGATCAGGCGCGGTTTGACGTATGGCTGCAAAAGCTCAATGACGCCAAGCTGATTGCCTTTGACACCGAAACCACCGGCCTGGACGCGCAGCAAGCGCAACTGGTGGGTTTGTCGTTCGCGGTCAAACCCGGCGAAGCGGCCTACATCCCGTTGACCCACTCCTATATGGGCGTGCCGGAGCAACTGGACCGCGACACCGTTTTGCGTGCCCTCAAACCGCTGCTGGAAGACCCGAGCAAAGCCAAGGTCGGACAACACGCCAAGTACGACATGAATATTCTGGCCAACTGCGCCATCGGTGGTGATCAAGCGTGCGGGATCATGGTGCAGGGCGTTGCCTACGACACCATGCTGGAGTCCTATGTGCTCGACTCCACCGGCAGCCGCCACGATATGGACAGCCTGGCGCTCAAGTACCTGGGCCACACCACCACCAGCTTCCAGGACATTGCTGGCAAGGGCGTCAAGCAACTGACCTTTGACCAGATTTCCCTGGAACAGGCCGGGCCGTATGCGGCCGAAGATGCCGATGTGACCTTGCGCCTGCACCATGTACTGCACGAAAAACTGGCGGCCATCCCCAGCCTCAACAGCGTGCTGACGGACATCGAGATGCCGCTGGTGCCTGTATTGGCGCGCATTGAACGCCAGGGCGCGCTGGTGGATGCCAACCTGCTGGGCATCCAGAGTGTTGAACTGGGTGACAAGCTGGTTGCGCTTGAGCGTGAGGCTTTTGCCATTGCCGGTGAAGAATTCAACCTGAGCTCACCCAAGCAACTCGGCGTGATCCTGTACGAAAAACTCGGCTTGCCGATTATCAGCAAAACGGCCAAGGGCCAGCCTTCGACGGCCGAAGCCGTGCTGGCGGAGCTGGCCGAGCAGGACTTCCCGCTGCCCAAGGTGCTGATGCAGTACCGTTCGATGAGCAAGCTGAAGAGCACTTATACCGATCGCCTGCCGGAGCAGATCAACCCTCGTACAGGGCGGATTCATACGTCCTACCACCAGGCGGTGACGGCTACCGGGCGTTTGTCCTCCAGTGACCCGAACTTGCAGAACATTCCGATCCGTACTGCAGAAGGTCGCCGGATTCGTCAGGCATTCGTAGCCCCAAAAGGCTACAAACTGCTGGCGGCCGACTACTCGCAAATCGAACTGCGGATCATGGCCCACCTGGCCAAGGACGAAGGCTTGCTGCATGCCTTCCGCAACAACCTGGACGTGCACAGCGCCACAGCGGCCGAGGTCTTCGGGGTTGAGCTGGCGGACGTCACTACCGACCAGCGGCGCAGTGCCAAGGCCATCAACTTCGGCCTGATCTACGGCATGAGCGCCTTTGGCCTGGCCAAACAGATTGGCGTCGATCGTAAGCAGTCACAGGCCTATATCGACCGTTATTTCGCACGTTACCCGGGCGTGCTGGACTACATGGAGCGCACGCGCACCCAGGCTGCCGAGCAAGGCTATGTCGAGACCATTTTCGGTCGTCGCTTGTACCTGCCGGAAATCAACGCGAAAAACCCGGCCCTGCGTAAAGGTGCAGAGCGCACGGCGATCAACGCCCCGATGCAGGGCACGGCGGCCGATATCATCAAGAAAGCGATGGTGGCTGTGGATAACTGGCTCAGCGCATCAGGCCTCGATGCCCGTGTCATCCTGCAAGTACACGATGAATTGGTGCTGGAGGTACGCGAAGACCTGGTGGACCAGGTGCGTGATGAAGTGCGGGTACACATGAGCGAAGCGGCGAAGCTGGATGTGCCGCTAGTGGTTGAAGTAGGCGTGGGCAACAACTGGGATGAGGCGCATTAATGAGGGGATGTGGGAGCGGGCTTGCTCGCGATGCAGGCGACGCGGTCTGTCGCAATGACCGCGTTGATGCCATCGCGAGCAAGCCCGCTCCCACACTAAAAATTTATTGCTGCTGCAGAGACCGGGCTTATTCCAAAGAGTTTTTAGGCTCCCGGAACTAAATCTGCCAACACCACTCAGATTTATTGAATGGGTGGTGAAGCCCTTCAAAGCTCCTAATGTTGTGTTAAGTGTTGGCAGATATCTGAACCACGCCCTAGCGGTTCAGTACTTGAACCCCGGACCTCCTTCCCCCCATGCGAAGTCCGGGGTTTTTTTTGCCTGCGATGTGTTACTCGTCAGCCTCGACCAGCTCTTCGCCTTTGTTCGGCAGTTCCATCCAGCGCGCCAGCACGGTGTACGCCTCTTCCAGGCCCATGCGCTTGGGCGTGGAGAACAACTGGATGGTGACGGCATCGCCCCATTGCTTGCGAATGTCCGACTGGATTTTAAGCAATGTATTTTTTGCAGCGCCGTACGTCAGTTTGTCGGCCTTGGTCAGCAAAATATGCATCGGCATGCCGCTGGACACGGTCCAGTCCAGCATCAAAAGGTCGAAATCGGTCATTGGATGACGGATATCCATCATCAAGATCACGCCTTTGAGGCTTTCACGGCTGCCGAAATACGCCTCAAGGTGACGCTGCCAGTGCAGTTTCAGCGGGATCGGCACCTTGGCATAACCGTAACCCGGCAGGTCGACCAGACGACGTTCTTCGTCCAGTTTGAAGAAGTTCAGCAGTTGGGTACGGCCCGGAGTTTTCGACGTGCGCGCCAGGCTGGCGTGGGTCAAAGTGTTGAGGGCACTGGACTTGCCGGCGTTGGAACGCCCGGCAAACGCGACTTCGTAGCCCTCGTCATCGGGGCATTGATCGACTTTGGCAGCGCTGAGCATGAAGGTGGCCTGTTGGCACAGACCGAGAATGGGGTTCTTGAGTTGCATGGGATTTCCGATGTGAGCGGCGTCAGGAATGGACGCGGCGAGCGTGTCGTTTCCGTTTCAGTGACGCCAGTATATAATGCCGCAGATTTTGTGTGCGCTTTGTCCCAGCGTAGGATGAAGAACACGGGAGCGAAAAACCCAGGTTGCGCATTAGAACGCAGCAGGCTCCCAACCCTGAAAAGGTCGTTTTATGACTGCTGGTGCCGGTGTCTTGATGCCACGTTACAGCATTCAGGCTACACAGGATCCGGAAGCCGTGTACAACCGCGTTTGTATTGTCTGCCATGCAGGTCAGCTTATCGGCCAAGGTTAGAGCAAGGTATGGAAGCGCTGGTGCAACACGTGACCCAGGGTTTCAAGGCGATGCCGCCGCGTGGTTTGTGCATGGACTGCAGTGTCGAGGATCACCGAACTGTCCTACAGTGGATAAGCGAGTGAGCCCGGCCCAGAACTCTTTAACCCTTAGCCGTAGTTGGATTAGCTGATGAACAAATTACTCGTGAGTCTGCTGTTGACCTTGGGCGTCAGCGGTATTGCCCAGGCTGCAGGCGCCGTTGTGGTAGGTGATGCTGCTGCAGGTCAGGCAAAAACCGCTGTATGTGGCGCTTGTCACGGTCCGGACGGCAATAGCATGGCCCCAAACTTCCCCAAGCTGGCCGGGCAAGGTGATCGTTACCTACTCAAGCAGTTGCATGAAATCAAGGACGGCAAGCGTCAGGTGCTGGAAATGACCGGCCTGCTGGCGAACCTGAACGATCAGGACCTTGCCGACATCGCTGCCTACTACTCCAGCCAGAAAGGCTCGGTCGGCGCTGCAGACCCGGCACTGGTTGCCCAGGGTGAAGCCCTGTTCCGTGGTGGCAACCTTGAGAAAGGCATGCCAGCGTGCATCGGCTGCCACTCGCCAGACGGCCAGGGCCTTGCCGCTGCCGGCTTCCCGCACCTGGGCGGCCAACATGCCAGCTATATCGAGAAACAGCTGACAGACTTCCGCGAAGGCGATCGTACCAACGATGGCGACTCGATGATCATGCGCGGCATCGCGGCTAAGATGAGCAACAAGGACATCAAGGCGCTGGCCAGCTATATTCAAGGCCTGCACTAAGGTCAGCACGGTCGGCGAGGCCAGGTCTTGAAACCAGTGGTCACGTTAACGATCGTTTAATCCTTGAATGTGAACCTCAAAGGGCAGCTTCGGCTGCCCTTTTGCATCGCGTCTACAGTTACACTATCGAACTCAAGCCAGCATGGACCTGTCTGAATACAGGTCACGTTGATATGACCTTATCTGTCCAGGAGTAAAGCATGCGTAATCTGATTCTCAGCGCCGCTCTCGTCAGTGCCAGCCTGTTTGGCATGACCGCTCAAGCTGCCGAGCCGCTTGAAGCGGGCAAACAATATGTAGAGCTGAGCAGCGCCGTTCCGGTTGCCGTGCCTGGCAAGATCGAAGTCGTTGAGCTGTTCTGGTATGGCTGCCCGCATTGCTTCGCCTTCGAGCCAACCATCAATCCGTGGGCAGAAAAACTGCCGGCCGACGTGAGCTTCGTGCGTATCCCTGCCATGTTTGGCGGGATCTGGAATGTTCATGGCCAATTGTTCATCACCCTTGAAGCCATGGGCGTTGAAAACAAGGTTCACAAAGCTGTATTCCAGGCCATCCACGACGGCAAGAAGCTGGCTACCCCAGAGGAAATGGCTGATTTCCTGGCCGGCGAAGGCATCGATAAAGACAAGTTCCTGAGCACTTACAACTCGTTCGCCGTCAAAGGCAAGGTTGAAGACGCCAAGAAAAAGGCCCAGGCCTATCAAATCTCCGGCGTACCGACCATGGTCGTCAACGGCAAGTACCGCTTCGACCTGGGCACTGCCGGTGGCCCTGAAGGCGCTTTGAGCGTGGCTGACCAGCTGATCGCCAAAGAGCGTGCAGCGGGCGCAAAAAACTAAGCGGCGCCCTCGCCCATGCTCCGCTGGAAAGGCGAGCGAACCGTTGGTCTGCATGAGCCGCAGATCAACGAAGATCATCTGGCGTCCTGCGGGATACCGGATGATCGGCGTTTACGACTGCTCAGTTTCAATATCCAGGTGGGTAACAGCACCCAGGGTTACCGGCATTACCTGACCCGCAGCTGGCAGCATGTACTGCCTCACAAAGGCCGGGCCGGTAACCTGGAGCGCATTGGCGACTTGCTCGGCGACTTCGACCTGGTTGCCCTGCAAGAAGCCGATGGTGGTAGTCATCGTTCCGGCTACATCAATCAGGTCAAGTATCTTGCCCAGCAGGGCGAATTCCCCTACTGGTATCAACAACTCAATCGCAATCTCGGGCGTCTGGCCCAGCACAGCAATGGCTTGCTCAGCCGACTGCGCCCTGCCGTGATTGAGGATCATCCCTTGCCCGGGCCTGCGGGTCGCGGTGCGATTCTGGTACGTTTTGGCGAAGGCCCTGACGCACTGGTGGTGGTAATCATGCATCTGGCGCTGGGGACAAAAACCCGCACCCGGCAGTTGGCCTATATTCGCGAGTTGATTGGTGGCTATCAGCATCATGTGTTGATGGGCGACATGAACACCCACGCCAACGACCTGTTGCACACCTCGCCACTGCGTGACCTCGGGTTGCTGGCACCGCAAATGGAGGCCACCTTCCCCAGTTGGCGTCCGCAACGTTGCCTTGATCATATTTTGCTCAGCCCAAGCCTGACCCTCGAACGCGTGCAGGTACTGGACCAGCCAATCTCGGACCATCTGCCGGTGGCTGTGGATATCCGCCTGCCAGGTTCTGTCGGCGTCGACTCACAGCTAGCGTTACGTCCGCCTGACAACGAGCCGCATGCATGACAGACGAGGCCGCGCGCTGGAAAGAGAAATACCTTAAAAGCGTTGAGCTGCAAGACAAGCTTGAGCGCCGCTGGAATGCCCGCCTCGACTTGCTGCGCCGGGGCCTTGTGCGCAGCACCCTGGCCGCTGAAGGTAGCGATCGCACGGTCGACCAGTGCATGAAAGAGATGCGCGAAGTGGTGCGCACCAATGAGATGGACGCCGCCCTTGCCGCCCTGCTGCCGCGCCTTGAAAAAGCCGTGCTCGACTCTGAGCAACGGCGTGAAACCCGGGTTGAGCAAGTCAGCGTGGCGCTCAATACCTTGGTCACGCAGTTGCAGGCCCTGCCCTTGCCCCGCGAGGTCAGCAGGCCGCTCAAGGCCTATGCCAAGCAGCTCGACAACCGGGTGTCCCATGCCCGTGAAATACCGCTGCTGCTCGATGAGCTAAGCCATTTACAGGGGCAGGCGCTGGCACCACAACTCAAGGAAGCCGAGCCGCCCAAACCGGGTTTGTTGCAGCGCCTGTTCGGCACCCAGGACAGCGACCCCCCACCCACAGAAACCGCACCGCAGCCGCAGCCCGCGGCGGAAAAACCCGTAGCTGCACCGGTTGTGGTCAAACCGGCCGTGATCATCGCGCCGGCTGAGCCTGTCATCGCCGAAGTCGCGCCGCAGCCCTCGCCCCCGCCAGCCTTGCACGATGCCCAGGCGCCAGTGCTGGTCGCACCAGAGGTGGTAGCCATAAACGTGCCTGATGAGCAGGCATCCAGTGGTGCGCTGGAGTCCGTGGTGGCGCTGGTCGAGGCAGAGAATGACCAGGCCCGGGCCCCTGAAAGTCCCGAGCCTGAACCGGGGCCTGAACCCGAGTACGAGCCCGCCGAGATTGATGCCGTCTATGCCCTGCCCGAGGCCCCCGAGCCCACTTACAGCAGCGTTGCGGAGCATATTGAATCCACCCTGCTCGGCCTGCTGAACGACCTGTCGTTGCCCGAACATCATCGCCCCCAGGCCGAGGCCATGCGCAAACGTCTGGAAAAGGGGCTGAACTGGTACGAACTGCTGCCAATACTCGACGATCTTGCGGTTTTGATGCTGGCCATTACCGACAGCGGCCAGCATGAATTCGGGGCTTATCTCAAACAGCTCAATGAGCGTCTTGAGGCATTCCAGAACAATCTTCAGGCCGCCAGCGAAGGCCATGCCGAAGGTCGCAGCGCTGCCGACGACCTGCACAGCCAACTGCGCGAACACGTCGACGGCCTGCAAAACAGCGTGCAAGACGCCGTCGACCTCAACAGCCTCAAGCACCTGCTGGAAAACCGTCTCGAAGGGCTGCTGGGTGCGATGGATCAGCACCAGCAGCAGCGCAATGCCCGCGAACAGGAGGTTTCAGCCCACCTGCAAGGGCTGGCCGAGCGCATTGCGCAGATGGAGCAGCAGGCCCAGGACTATCGCGAGCACCTTGAAGAACAGCGCCAGAAAGCCCTGATCGACCCCCTGACCGGCCTGCCAAACCGGGCGGCCTGGGGCGAACGTCTGCAGCATGAAGTCGAACAGTGGCAAAACCACGGCAAACCGCTGCTGATTGCCATGCTCGACCTCGACCACTTCAAGCGTATCAATGATGGTTATGGGCATCTGGCGGGCGACAAGGTGCTCAAGATCATTGCCGCGCAGTTGCGCAAGCACCTGCGCCCGGTCGACTTTATTGCCCGCTTTGGCGGCGAAGAATTTGTCCTGCTGATGCCCGACACACCGCTGGCGGCGGGTGTGCAGGGGGTCGAGAGACTGCGGGCGGCGATTGAAGCCTGCCCCTTCCACTTCAAGGGCGAACCGGTGACCATCACCCTGTCCATAGGGGTGTCGGCGTTCAGGCCGGGGGATCGCAGTGATCAGGTACTCAAGCGCGCAGATGAAGCGCTGTACCAGGCCAAGCACCGTGGGCGCAATTGCGTGGAGACAGCGCCGCTGTAACGACGACATAATTCGTCCATCCCACTGCACAACAAGGCCCTTAAGGTATGCTTGCTGATTAACTGTTCAGTCGTGTTGTGCCTGCCCATGAAATTTTCCGCCCTGATCGTGTCCCTTGCCCTGCTGGCCGGTTGCAGCAACGGCCTGCGCATGGACACCAGCCATCCTTCGGTCAACCACGACAGCCGCGTGCAGTTTGTGGTGTTGCACTACACGTCGACCTCGCTGGAGCGCTCCCTGGAGCTGTTGACCCACGGCCCGGTCAGCAGCCATTACCTGGTGGGCGATACCCCGCCGACCATTTATAAACTGGTGGATGAAAACCAGCGCGCCTGGCACGCCGGTGAAAGCCAGTGGAAGGGCCGCACCTGGCTCAATTCCAGCTCCATCGGCATTGAAATCGTCAACAAGGGCTTTCGCGATACGCCAGAAGGCAGAGTCTGGTACCCCTACACTGAAGGCCAGATCCAGTCCGTTATTGCATTGCTCAAGGACATTTCCACACGCTACAAGATCGACCCGCGCAATATCATTGGCCACAGCGATATCGCCCCCTTGCGCAAGCTTGACCCCGGCCCGTTGTTTCCCTGGAAGCGCCTGGCCGATGCCGGCTTTGGCATCTGGCCAAACGCCCAGGCCGTCGCCCGCGAGCAAGCGCTGTACGCCAGCAACTTGCCAAGCATTACCTGGTTCCAGCAGCAACTGGCGCTACTGGGCTACGAGACCCCGCAAACCGGCGAGCTGGATGTAGCCACTCGCCATGTTCTGGCCGCCTTCCAGATGCATTTCAGGCCATCGCGGTTCGATGGCACTCCCGATGCTGAAAGTGCGGCCATTTTGAAAGTGCTAAACACGCAAAAGCACTGACGGGCTAGAGCAACGGCAAGGCCATGTAAAATTGCGTGCCTTGCCCGGGGCGTGAATACACCCCGATACGCCCGCCATGCAGTTGCACAATCTCCTTGCACAGCGCCAGTCCAAGGCCGGCGCCGCCCTTTTTGCGCCCCACTTGTACAAAGGGTTCAAAAATCCGCCCCTGCTGGCTATAGGCAATGCCTTCGCCATTGTCCTCGATGCTGATGATCACCCGCTCGCCATGACGCCGGGCCTGCAGGCGGATCTGCCCGCCGCTGGCGGTATGGCGCAAGGCATTGTCCAGCAGGTTGTCCAGCACCCGCTCCAGCTGCACCTGATCGGCCCGCAGCTCGGGTAGCGGCTGCTGCAGTTCCACCAGCAGCTCGATATTTTTCGCCGCTGCAAGGTCTGCGAAGCGGGTGCGGGCGTCTTCAAGCATGTGCTCGACGCTGCAAGGGGCCAGCGTCAGTTTTTGCATGCCGTTTTGATAGCGGGAGAAATTCAGCAGGTCATTGATCAACTGCATCAGACGCTGCATTTCTTCGTTGACGGTGTTGAGCAGGTCGGTTTCCCGCGACTGCGGGTCAAAGCGCGAACGCTCCAGAAACAGCCCGAACGCCATATGCATGCCAGTGACGGGGGTGCGCAATTCATGGGAGGCGCGCAGCACAAATTCGCTGCGTACCCGCTCAAAGGCGCGCTGCTCGGTAACGTCATGCAACACCATCACGGCACCGAGGATCGGCCCCTTGGGCTGGCTGACGGGGGTCAGGCTGTAGGTCAGCAGGCGGGTTTCACCCTCGATATCGACGCTCAGATCCTCCGGCAGGCGCTCAAGGCTGCCGCCGCGCAAGACCGTCTGCAGTTGCTGGTCGAGTTCGGGCCGCTGCATCACGTCCCCCAGCGATTGGCCCAGGCGGCTCTCGTCCCAGCCCAACTGGCGCTGCGCGACAGGGTTCAAGTGCTCAAGGCGGCCCTGCTGGTCGATCATCAATAGCCCGTCATCGATGCTGTCGAGCACGGCCTGCAGCCGTTGCTGGCCCGCCAGCAGCTCGTCGATATTGGTGGCCTGATGCTGACGCAAAGCCTCGGCCATAATGCCAAAGCGCCGCGTCAGCAGGTTCATCTCCGTGGCCGAAGAGAGCGGCAACACCACCTCGAAATTACCCTTGCCTATATTGTCGGCGGCTTTGGCCAAGGCTTCGATCGGCGCGCCAAAACGCCTGGCAATACCGTGGGCAGTAATAAAGCCGATGATCAGCACGGCAAGGCCGACCAGGCCGAGCAAGGCGGCAATGACCAGAGCGCGATCCCGGGCTGCGGCCTGGGCGGCATAGATGGTATCGAGCGCGCGGCGGTGTTCGGTAATCAGGCCGTTGCGCAGCTGATTGAATCGGCTGGTCAGTTCCTTGTCATTGCTCAGGTTCAGTTGCGCGTCGTGGGCCTTGTTGAAGGCCAGCAAAAAGCTGCTGTAATCCTCCCGGGCCTGGGCAAAACCGCTGTGCAGATCGTTTTTGCGCTCATGCTCAATGCCCTCGTCGAGCAGCTTCAGATACTGCTGGGCCGATGCCTGCAGCGCCTGGGGGTCTGGCTGGTTGTGCAACATCATGACCAGTTGATCGCCCAGGGACTGGCGCAGCTTAAGGCCAAGGTCGAGGGTAATGAAGTTGTTGCGAATCAGCGCTTCCTGGGTTTTGGCCATTTGCATCACGCTGACGACGCCAAGCAGCAGGCCGAGCAGCGCCACCGTAATCAGCGCCGAAATGCTCAGGAACAAACGGGTACGCAGCTTGATCGCAAGTTTCATCGGCTACTCACAGGTTGTACTGCTTGCGTTTTCGGTACAGCGTCGAAGCATCGATGCCCAGCGTCTTGGCTGCCTGGTCCAGGGTTTCGCTAGTGGCCAGAACGGCGCCGATATGGGCTTTTTCCAGTTGATCCAGGCTCAGTGCCGCACCAATGCGCGGGGCGTTGGGCGTGGCTTGCTCGGCCATCCCCAGATGGCTGACCTCGACCACTTCCTGGGGGCAGATGATACTCGCTCGCTCAACCACGTTGCGCAGCTCACGAATATTGCCCGGCCAACGGTAATTGGCCAGCGCGCGGCGGGCTTCTTCGCTGAAACCGCGGGCAGGGCGGGCATATTCCTTGACGAAACGGGCCAGGAACCGGTCGGCCAAGGTCAGGATGTCTTCACTGCGCTCGCGCAGCGGCGGCAGGTGCAGGGTGATCACGTTGAGACGGTAGAGCAGGTCTTCACGGAAGCGGCCATCGCGCACCATGTCCTCGAGGTTGAGGTTGGTGGCGGCCAGAATCCGTACATCGGCGCGGCGGGTGACGGGGTCGCCGACGCGTTCGTATTCCTTGTCCTGGATAAAACGCAGCAGTTTTGGCTGCAGGGCCAGTGGGAAATCGCCGATTTCATCGAGGAACAAGGTACCGCCGTCGGCCTGATTGACCCGGCCCAAGGTGCTTTCACTGGCGCCGGTAAAGGCACCGCGGGTGTGGCCGAACAATTCGCTTTCCATCAGCTCGGCCGTCAGTGACGGGCAGTTGATCGTCACGCAGGACTTTTTCGCCCGCTTGCTCCAGCCGTGTATGGCCCGGGCCAGTTCGCCTTTACCGGTACCCGACTCGCCCAGAATCAGGATATTGGCATCGGTGCCGGCAACCTGGCGGGCGGTTTCCAGCACCGCCATCATGGCCGGGCTATGGGAGTCGAGGCCTTCCTTGGGTTTGCGCACCTCACCTTCAAGGGCTTCAAGGCGGGCGGACAACTGGCGCACTTCCAGTTGCTTGGCGGTGGCCAGGCGCAGCTGGTCGGGGCTGCACGGTTTGACCAGATAGTCTGCTGCACCTGCCTGGATCGCATCCACGGCGGTATCCACAGCCGAGTGGGCGGTGACGATCACCACCCGCATCCACGGCGCCTGAATGCGCATCTGGGCCAGCACATCCAGGCCGTTGTCTTCACCCAGGCGCAGATCAAGGAAGCACAGGTCGAACACCTGGCGTTGCAACAACGCGTCGGCCTGCGCTGCGCTGTTGGCGGTGGCGACGGTGTAACCCTCGTCTTCGAGGCAATAGCGGAATGTACGCAGGATGGCGGACTCATCGTCGACCAGCAGAATGCGGCCCTGTTGCTCTTTGGCTGACTCCATTTCCTACGTTCCTTTATATGTGGTCTTGGTTAGTGTCGGAATAATCGGGCAAGTTGCATGATTTTTCGGATTGATTCCGAGGCTAGCACCGAAGGTGCTGGGCTGCATGAAGTAACTGGCTGATTTTGCAGCTGATTAGGCTGGAAATCAGGTCTTGATCAATCGTGGGAATTTACCCTCGTAGCAGCTGACTCGCGGAGCGAGGCTGCGTTCGGCGGCGTAGCCGTCGTAAATCCTGAGTCAACGGTTCTCCTGGTACACCATAGAGCTCCAGTTCTACGACGGCTACGCCGCCGAACGCAGCCTCGTTCCTTCGGCAGCTGCTACGGGGTTTACGTGGCTGCGTGATCGTGCAGAACGCACGACAGCCTTGCCGGTCATCGTGCAGGATGCGTGCAAAATCTGTTTTCATCTATTTATAACTTATTGATTTGTAAGGATTTTATTCGAAATAAAAAAGTGGCACGACCCCTGCAATTACCCTTGTACAGAGCGTCGCAACTCGCGGCACAACCTCACATTGACCACCGGGTGACAGGAGTTTGAACATGAATCGTCAAGAATTCTCCAACATGCGTGTTACGTCATTGCATCTGCAACAAGGCCTGTTTGCCAGCCTGGCGTTGTCGGTGACCTTGATCGGTGGTCAGCAGTGGGCACGCTGGGAGACTGCAGCGCAGCCCGTTGCCACGGTGGTGCATGCCGCTGCCCCGCAACAGCATTTCCAGGCATTGGGCGCGGTCATTGAAGGCACTGGCCATTACGCGCTGGCCGCTTCCGACGACACCCAGATAGCCAACACCCAGCCCCTGCCGGAACGCTGGGTGTTTTAAGTGTTTACAGCCTTGAAGCCCTGATGGGCGTCAAGCACCACCCTGTTTCACACTGTAATAAGGAGAATCACCATGTTGAGTTGGGCCATTACCTTCCTGATTATCGCCATCATCGCTGCAGTCCTGGGCTTCGGTGGTATTGCGGGCACCGCTACCGGCATCGCCAAGATTCTCTTTGTCGTGTTCCTGGTGATGTTTGTGGTGTCGTTTATCTTCGGTCGTCGCGGTCGAGGCTAGCCATGTTCGCCCCCTCCTTTAAGGCAGCGGTTGCTACCCCGTTATCGGGTGGCGACCGCGGGGCATGAAACCGGTTACATCACGTGTTGCGGCCAAGGTTTTACCTTGGTTTTTTTACGCCTGAAGAAAACCACCCGGCATGCGTAATGCCTTATCAGGGTTCATTTTTTTAAAAACAAATGTGGCCTGAACGGTGCTTCGGAACGTCGACCGTATATCGACTTGTAGAAAAATAGCCGGGACTTATATCTGATTTGTGTTGTCGGATATTTCTTGGATATAAGCGGCTTTATGCCACCCCCTACCTGACCAAAATGACCTTGAAACAGCCGGTCTACGGCACTTATGTCGTCTATTCTGTGGAATCTCAGGAGGGGCGATTTGAGGTCTTGTCGGACAAAACCCATGCCGATTCGGCATAGGGTAGGCGTTTACGGCATTAGACGGCCACCTCCTGCATGGGAATAGTTGCGCCTTTTTTCGCCTGCCAAAGAGCCTTTCGGGCTCGGTTTGGGCGACCTTCTACGGGGGTGCAGGTTTCTCTCTTTTGCGCTTTCGAGCGCTCTAGCCTGAGCCTGCGCCCGAGTCCACTTGAAGTAAGGGTAATGACATGAAGAAGGCAAAACTTAGCCTCGCCTGGCAGATCCTGATTGGTCTGGTCCTCGGGATTGCAATCGGCGCGCTGCTCAACCATTTCAGTGCTGAAAAGGCCTGGTGGATCAGTAACGTTCTGCAACCTGCCGGCGATATCTTTATCCGTCTGATCAAGATGATCGTAATCCCAATCGTGATTTCTTCACTGGTTGTCGGGATTGCAGGCGTGGGGGATGCGAAGAAACTCGGTCGTATCGGTTTTAAAACCATCATTTACTTCGAGGTGGTCACCACCATCGCGATCCTGGTCGGCCTGGTGCTGGCCAACGTGTTCCAACCCGGTGCCGGGATCGACATGAGCACCCTGGGCACGGTCGATATCTCCAAGTACGCGGCCACGGCTGCCGAAGTAACGCATGAGCATGCGTTTATCGAGACCATCCTCAACCTGATTCCATCGAACATCTTCGCAGCCATGGCGCGCGGTGAGATGTTGCCGATCATCTTCTTCTCGGTGCTCTTCGGTCTCGGTTTGTCGAGCCTGAACGCCGAACTGCGCGACCCGCTGGTGAAAACCTTCCAGGGCGTGTCCGAGTCGATGTTCAAAGTCACTCACATGATCATGAACTACGCGCCAATCGGTGTGTTTGCCCTGATCGCCGTGACCGTCGCCAACTTCGGTTTCGCCTCGCTGGTGCCACTGGCCAAGCTGGTGCTGCTGGTTTACGGCGCCATCCTGTTCTTCGCCGTTGCGGTGCTGGGCCTGATTGCCAAGCTGTTCGGCTTCTCGGTGTTCAAGCTGATCCGCATCTTCAAGGATGAACTGGTTCTGGCTTACTCCACCGCCAGCTCCGAAACCGTGCTGCCGCGCGTGATCGAGAAGATGGAAGCCTACGGCTGCCCGAAAGCGATCTGCAGCTTTGTGGTACCGACCGGCTACTCGTTCAACCTTGACGGTTCGACCCTGTACCAGAGCATCGCGGCAATCTTTATTGCCCAGCTGTATGGCATCGACCTGTCGATCAGCCAGCAACTGCTGCTGGTCCTGACCCTGATGGTGACCTCCAAAGGCATCGCCGGTGTACCGGGCGTGTCCTTCGTGGTACTGCTGGCCACCCTGGGCAGCGTGGGTATCCCGCTGGAAGGCCTGGCCTTTATCGCCGGTGTTGACCGTGTGATGGACATGGCGCGTACGGCCCTCAACGTGATCGGTAACGCCCTGGCGGTACTGGTGATCTCCCGTTGGGAAGGCATGTACGACAGCGCCAAGGGCGAGCGCTACTGGAACTCGCTGCCGCACTGGCGCAGCAAGGAAGCCCTGCCAAAAGGTGAGTAACCTCGCCTGGTAGCGCAACCCCCACAAACCCCGGCCTTGGCCGGGGTTTGTTGTTTCTGGGGGTAGGCCGCTATCATTCGCACCATCTTCCAGGAGTTTTCTTGATGCTCAACGGCCTATGGCTCAGCTTTTTCGTCGTCGCTACGGTATCGGCGCTCGCCCAATGGCTGGTGGGGGGCAACGCAGGGATCTTCTCGGCGATCGTGGAAAGCATCTTCGCCATGGCCAAGCTGTCGGTCGAAGTGATGATTTTGCTCTTCGGCACCCTGACGTTATGGCTGGGTTTTCTGCGCATTGCCGAAAAAGCCGGCATCGTCGACTGGCTGGGCAGGGCGCTGGGGCCGCTGTTCAAGCGCCTGATGCCGGAAGTCCCGCCCGGTCATCCGGCCCTGGGCTTTATCACCCTTAACTTCGCCGCCAATGGCCTTGGGCTGGATAACGCTGCCACGCCCATCGGCCTCAAGGCCATGCGGGCCCTGCAAGAGCTCAACCCGAGCCCGACCAGCGCGAGCAATGCGCAGATCCTGTTCCTGGTACTCAACGCCTCGTCCCTGACCCTGTTGCCGGTCACCATCTTTATGTACCGCGCCCAGCAAGGGGCACCGGACCCGACCCTGGTATTCCTGCCGATCCTGCTGGCCACCAGCGCCTCGACCCTGGTCGGCCTGCTCTCGGTGGCCATTGTGCAGCGCCTGCGCCTGTGGGACCCGGTGGTGCTGGCGTACCTGGTGCCTGGCGCGCTGATCCTGGGCGGCTTCATGGCGTTGCTGGCGACTCTGTCAGCCACGGCGCTGGCCAGCTTGTCGTCGATCCTGGGCAACCTCACGTTGTTCGGCCTGATCATGCTGTTTCTGGTGATCGGTGCGCTACGCAAGGTCAAGGTCTACGAAGCGTTTGTCGAAGGGGCCAAGGAAGGCTTCGACGTGGCGAAAAACCTGCTGCCATACCTGGTGGCGATGCTGTGCGCGGTAGGCGTGCTGCGTGCTTCCGGAGCACTGGATTTTGGCCTGGACGGCATCCGCCATGTAGTTGAGTGGCTGGGTTGGGATACGCGCTTTGTCGATGCATTGCCAACAGCGATGGTCAAACCCTTCTCGGGCAGTGCGGCGCGGGCCTTGCTGATCGAAACCATGCAGACCCAGGGCGTGGACAGCTTCCCGGCGCTGGTAGCGGCCACGGTGCAGGGCAGCACGGAAACCACGTTCTATGTGCTGGCGGTGTACTTCGGCGCCGTGGGCATCCAGCGTGCCCGGCATGCGGTGGGTTGCGCCCTGCTGGCGGAACTGGCGGGGGTCGTGGCGGCAATACTGGTTTGCTACTGGTTCTTCGGTTAATCCGGGGGCCTTTGTGGGAGCGGGCTTGCTCGCGATACAGGCATCGCGGTTTATCTGCCAAACCGCAGTGATGCCATCGCGAGCAAGCCCGCTCCCACAGGTTTACAGCGCTTTACGCCACACACTCACCAGCCACGGTTGCTGGTCACGGGGCAAGCCAGCCGGGCGGTAATAGTGCTCCAGCTCGGCAAACCCTGCAGCCGTCAGCATCGCCCGCCAGTGCTCCAGGTCGTGATACGCCCCATACCGCTCACCGTTCCAGCCTTCACGGTTGTCGCCGCGTGGGTTGGAACTGAGCAGTACGCCGCCGGGTTTCAAGGCCGCGTGCAGCTTGCCCAAGACCTGGCCCAGTTCCTGGGTCGGCACATGGAACAGCGAAGCGTTGGCAAAGATCCCGTCGAAGCGTTCAGCGGGCAAGTCGAGCTTGAGAAAGTCCTGGTGCCACACTTCACAGCCGCTGTCTTCACGCGCCATTTGGGTGAAGCGTTCGGTGCCGTCCAGGCCGATGGCGACATGACCCAGGCGGGTGAAGGCCTGCAGGTCGCGCCCCGGCCCGCAGCCAAAATCCAGAATCGTGAACGGTGCCGTGCCCGGGATATGGCGCAGCAGGGCATCGATGTTCTGGCTTACATCGTGGTCGCGGGTGCCTTCACGGAAGCCCTCTGCGCTTTGTTGATAGTGGCCCAGAGTGGTGGCAGCAATCTGTTCGAGGGTTTTTGCATCGAGGGTCATGGCAGGTATAGTCGGCGGCGGGGCTGGCCGCCGACTATACCTCAGCGTTTGTTCAGCGCCAGGGCCAGGCGGTCGCCACCCAGCTGAATCACGGCCACCAGGATAACCAGCAGGACTATCACCGTGAGCATCACCTGCGAGTCAAAACGCTGGTAACCGTAACGGTACGCGATGTCGCCCAGCCCGCCAGCACCAATCGCACCGGCCATCGCCGACGAGTTGATCATCGTCACCAGGGTGATGGTGAAACCACCGACAATCCCCGGTAAAGCTTCGGGCAGCAGTACATGCCAGATGATGTGATGGCGCTTGCAACCCATGGCCTGGGCGGCTTCGATCAGGCCGTGATCCACCTCGCGCAGGCTGACTTCAGCAATACGCGCAAAAAACGGTGTGGCGGCGATGGTCAGCGGTACGACCGCGGCCCATACGCCGTAGGTAGTGCCCACGATCAGGCGGGTAAACGGGATCAATGCCACCATCAAAATCAGAAACGGGATCGAGCGAAACAGATTCACAAACGCGCCCAGTGCCTTGTTCAGTGTTGGGGCCTCATAGATTCCGCCCTTGCCGCTGGTAACCAGGATTACCGCCAGCGGAATGCCCAGCACCAGCGCAATCAGCGACGACACGCCGACCATCAGGAAGGTGTCGATCACCCCCTGCCACAAACGATCAAACCCCATAGCCCACCACCTCGACCTGTTGTGCCCATTGTCCCGCGCGTTTACGCAGCTCTTCAGCGCCCAGCGAAGTGCTGGTCACGCTAAGCAGCAGTTGGCCCAGGGCATGGCCCTGGATATGTTCGACCCCGCCGTGCAGCAGCCGCACCTGCCCCCCCAGTGCGCTGAACAGCGCACCCAGGTCGGGCTCTTGTGCCTGGCTACCGGTGAAGCGCAAGCGCAGGACCACGCTGGCCTGCGCCGACAGGGGCTGGGCCGTGATGCGGCTTTGCAGCGCGGCGGGCAGGGTGTCTTGCAAGGGCGCGAGCAGGGTTTTGCTGACGTCATGCTGCGGGTCGCCGAACACTTGCCATACCGGGCCTTGCTCGACCACGCGGCCTTGTTCCAGCACTACCACGCGCTGGCAGATATCGCGGATCACGGCCATTTCATGGGTGATCAGGATAATGGTCAGGCCCAGGCGCTGATTGATTTCGCGCAGCAGGCCGAGGATCGACTGAGTGGTTTCGGGGTCCAGCGCCGAGGTGGCTTCATCGCACAGCAAAATCGCCGGATCGTGAACCAGAGCGCGGGCAATGCCTACGCGCTGTTTCTGCCCGCCCGACAATTGCGCCGGATAAGCCGTGTGCTTGCCTTGCAGGCCGACCAGTTCCAGCAGCTCGCGCACTTTTTGCTCGCGCTGCAGCTTGGGTACGCCCGCCACCTTGAGCGGCAGTTCAACGTTCTGCCATACGGTTTTGGCCGACATCAGGTTGAAGTGCTGGAAGATCATGCCGATCTTGCGCCGCAGCGCCACCAGCTGGTCTTCGTCAAAACCGGCGATATCCACCTGATCAATCAGCACGCGGCCGCTGCTGGGCTGCTCAAGACGGTTGATGGTGCGAATCAGCGACGATTTGCCGGCGCCGCTGCGGCCAATAATGCCGAAAATTTCGCCGCGCTGGATCGCCAGATCGATGCCCTTGAGGGCGTCTACCGGGCCCTGGCGACCGTCATAGGTTTTGCCGATGCCGATAAAACGCACATGGGCGTGGCTCAGCCCGGGGTGCAGCTCGGTGTGGTTGGCGCCGGGCTGCGGCTGGTCGAGCCGCTCGCGAGCAATAGCCACATTCATGGTCAGCCTCCCCAGCCAGGCTGGTACAGGGTGCCGTAGGTCTTATCCAGCGAAGCCTTCACGACAGGCGAGTGCTGATAGATATCGATGAACTTGGCCAGACGCGGGTCGTCCTTGTTCTTGGGCTGGATCACGAACTGAATCACATACTCGGGGTGGTCAATGCCGTCGAACAGCAGCGCCGACTCGGCATCGAAGGTTTTGGACAGGCGGATGTAGGCCGGGTAGCCCTGCACCAGGTCGGCATCGTCGTAGGCGCGTACCAGTTGCACGGCCTCAACCTGCAGGATCTTGATGTTTTTCGGGTTGGCGATGATGTCTTCTTCGGTGGCCTTGTAGCCGACGCCCGGCTTGAGGGTGATCAGCCCGGCCTTGGCCAGCAGTTGCAGGCCGCGCCCGCTGTTGATCGGGTCGTTGGCGATGGCCACGGTGGCGCCTTCAGGCAGGGCGTCGAGGCTTTTATACTTTTTCGAATACAGGCCCACGTTGTTGATGATGCCTTTGGCATAGGGCGCCAGATCAAAGCCGGCGGCGGCCTTGGCGTTTTCCAGGAACGGGATGTGCTGGAAGTAGTTCACGTCGATATCACCGCTGGCGAGGCTGACGTTGGGTGCGATCCAGTCGGTGAATTCCACCAGTTCGACCTTGAGCCCTTGCTTGTCGGCCTCGGCCACGGCGGTTTCCAGGGGGATGGCGAAAGCGGCGGTAGTGCCGACCTTGAGCGGCTTGTCAGCCGCGTGGAGCAAACCGCTAAACAGCCCGAGGGCCAGCACCAGTGCGTGTTTTTTGTTCATAAGAATTGCCCAGTCAAAGAGTCGGAATTTGAACCCTGTGGGAGCGGGCTTGCTCGCGATGGCAGCGCTGCGGCTTGCCTGAAAGACCGCGTCGCTTGTATCGCGAGCAAGCCCGCTCCCACAAAAAATCAGCTAAACGGTGTGCCTGAAGGCCGCGCCGGTATGCCGTTGTGGCAAATGCGCGTCGCCTTCGGCAAACAGCTTTTGCCGCAGGCTGCCAGTGTCATAAGCGGTTTTATAGGAACCCCGGCGCTGCAGTTCGGGGACCACCAGGTCGATAAAATCGACGTAGCTTTCTGGGGTGACGATGCGGGTCAGGTTGAACCCGTCCAGGCCCGTTTCTGCAATCCAGGATTCCAGCTCATCGGCCACTTGCTCAGGTGAACCCACCAAGGTGATGTAACGCCCGCCCAGGGCGTGCTGTTCGAGCAGCTTGCGCCGGGTCCAGTCGTTGTTTTGCAGCACTTTGGTGGCCGACTGGATCGCGTTGCTCTTCACGTACTGGATCGGTTCGTCCAGTTCGTAATCGGCAAAATCGATACCCGTGGAGCTGGAAAAGTGCGCCACCCCGGCTTCGGCGCTGGCGTAGCTCAAATACTCATCACGCTTGGCCAGTGCCTCGGCCTCGGTGGGCGCCACGATCACGTTCAGGCCCATAAACAGCTTGATGTCGTCCGGGTTGCGGCCCGCTGCCACGGCGCTGGCACGCACCTTGTCGACCTGGGCTTTGGTCGCGGCCTTGGTCTGCCCGCTGATAAACACGCACTCGGCATGGCGCCCGGCAAACACCAGGCCGCGGTCCGAACTGCCGGCCTGAAACAGTACCGGGGTGCGTTGCGGTGACGGTTCGCAGAGGTGATAACCCTCCACCTGATAGAACTCACCTTCGTGTTTGACCTTGTGCACCTTGTCGGGTCGGGCGTAGATGCGCTGCACCGGGTCATTGAGCACGGCGTCGTTTTCCCAACTGCCTTCCCAGAGCTTGTAGAGCACTTGCAGGTACTCATCGGCCTGATCGTAGCGCCGGTCATGCTCGACCTGCTCGGTCAGGCCCATGGCCTTGGCGGCGCTGTCGAGGTAGCCGGTGACGATATTCCAGCCCACACGACCACGGGTCAGGTGGTCCAGGGTCGACATGCGCCGTGCGAACAGATACGGCGTTTCGTAGGTCAGGTTGGCGGTCAGGCCAAAGCCGAGGTTTTTGGTGACGGCAGCCATCGCCGAAACCAGCAGCAGCGGGTCGTTGACCGGCAACTGGATGGCCTCTTTGAGTGGCACATCAACCGATTGTTGATAGACGTCGTACACCCCCACGATGTCGGCGATAAACAGCCCGTCAAACAGCCCTCGCTCCAGCAGTTGCGCCAGCTCCGTCCAGTACTCCAGGGTGTTGAAGCGGGTCGAGTTGTCCCGTGGATGGGTCCACAACCCGTGGTTGATATGGCCAATGCAGTTCATGTTGAAGGCATTGATGAGGATTTTCTTTTTGCTCATCAGATGGTCCCCCGCAATGGCGGGTTGGCATCGTTGAGGTAGTAATTGCCCACCGCGTGATACTTCCAGCGCACCGGGTCGTGCAGGGTGTGGACCCGGGCATTGCGCCAGTGGCGGTCAAGGCCGTGCTCGGCCAGAGTGGCCTGGCTGCCCGCCAGTTCAAACAGGGTGCTGCCGGCGGCCAGGGAAATCTCGGTGCTCAGGGCCCGCGCTTCGGCAACGGCAATCGAGGCCACAGCCACGGTGCTGGCATTGGGGTTGGCCTGGGCAATGTCGAGGAACTCGCCAGCACGCTCCAGCAGGGCCTCGGCGGCATGCAACCGTACACTCAAGTGACCGAAGCTTTTGAGGGTCAGGGGGTCTTCGCTGGCGATATCCGTGGTGGCGTCGATCCAGGGCCGGGTTTTTGTACGCACAAAGTGCAGGGCGTCTTCAAAGGCCGCTCGGGCGATACCGGTGTCGATAGCCGCGTGAAGAATCTGCGCCAGCGGGCCTACCGGGGTCGGGCGCTCGAAGGCGGTCTGGAAGGGGATCACGTCCTGGGCGGCGACCAGTACATTGTCGAACACCACCGAGCCACTGCCCGTGGTGCGCTGGCCAAACCCGCTCCAGTCATCGATCACGTTCAGGCCGTCGCTGTCGCGGCGCACAAACGCCAGATGCTGGATACCGTCATCGTCTACGACCGAGGTAGGAATCCGCTGCGCATACAGCGCGCCGGTGGCGTAGAACTTGCGGCCGGTGATGCGGTAACCGTGTTCGGCCCTGGCCAGGTGAGTGGTGCGGTCATGGGCAGTTTTAGTGCCGATTTCAGCCAGGGCATTGCCGAAGCGCTCCCCGGCCAGCACTTCGGCATACAGCCGCTGTTTTTGCTCGTGTGTGCCATTGACCCGCAACACTTCGAGTGCATAAAAATGGTTTTGCGGGATTTGTCCCAGGGAGGCGTCAGCCGCGGCGATCAGCGCGATCACTTGGGCCAGGGTGACGTTGGACACCCCCGCGCCGCCATAGGACTTGGGCACGCTAATGCCCCACAGGCCGGTATGGGAAAACAGCTCAAGCTCATCAAACGGCAAGCGCCGTTCGCGATCGCGCAGGGCGCTGTCGCGCTTGAAATGTGCGGCCAGTTCACGCGCTACGCTCAGGGCCTCGGCATCGCTGTGGATAACCGGGACCTGTTTGGATATCAGTGACATGGGTGTCTCCAGGGTCAGATCCAGGAATGCCGGGCAGGCAGGGCGCCGTTGAGGCGATAGGCGCCGATGGCGTGGTACTTCCAGCGCACCGGGTCGTGCAGGGTGTGGACCCGGGCATTGCGCCAGTGGCGGTCGAGGTTGAATTCGGCCAGGCTGGCGCGGCTACCGGCCAGTTCGAAGAGCTTTTCGCTGGCCAGCAGCGACAGCTCGGTGCTCAGCACCTTGGCTTCAGCTACCGCAATCGAGGCGCGGGCAGCGCCAGCAGCGTCAATCGGTGCAGCGCTGACTTCATCCAGCACGCGACCGGATTTGCGCAGCAAGGCTTCGGCTGCATGCAGCTCAATGTTCAGCTTGCCGATATCGGCAATTACATAGGGGTCATCACTGTTGCGTTCGACCTTGGCGTCGATCCACGGGCGCGAGCGCTCGCGGACAAAACTGATAGTGTCGGCAATGGCGCCGCGCGCAATGCCCAGGTCAATGGCGGCCTGGATCAGTTGCGATACGGCGCCCTGAATGTTCGGGGCATCGTTGAGCCGAGAGCTGTCGACTACCAGTTCAGCTTCAACCCGCACGTTGTTAAGCAATACGGTGCCGCTGGCAGTAGTGCGCTGACCAAAGCCGGACCAGTCATCCACTACCCGCAGACCGGGCGTACCGCGACGTACAAAGGCCATGACCTGCTTGCCGTTATCGTCGAGCGCCTTGACCGCGATCCAGTGGGCAAACAGGGCACCAGTTGAGTAAAACTTCTGACCGTTTATGACGAAATCATCGCCATCGGCGGTGATCCGCGCTTTCAATTCCAGGGTGTTTTTACTGCCGCGTTCGGGGCCTGCATTGCCGATGCGCCAGCCTTGCAACACGCTGGCGAACAGGTGTTCTTTTTGCGCCGGGGTGGCCGTGGCAGCAATCAGGCTGAGAATGCCCACCTGATTCTGCGGGATCTGCCCCAGCGCCGGGTCGGCCGCCGAAATAATGGCGAACACTTCAGCCAGGGTCACGAATGACACCTGGGGCCCGCCAAATTCCCGGGCAATGGAGAGGCTGCCCAGCCCGCTACGGGTGAATTCTTCTACCAGCGACCAGGGCAACTTGCGCTGCAGGTCGCGCTTGCCAGCGTGTTCGCGGGCATTGGCCGCCAGGCTACGCGCGGCTTCAAGGGCTTCGTTGTCGGTGCGCAGAACCTGCGCTGCCAGCAACAGAGGCGCGACATCCTGGTCGCTTTGCAGGTGTGCATTGGCCAAGTTGGACATTAGTTGCGCTCCTTGGCTGCACTCAATGCCCTGGCGTTATGCACAAGGGTGATTGTGTTACGGACCATACCTACCTCACGTTTCATGGGGGCGCCGCTTGTGCGGCGCGGATAAAAGCCGAGAGTCCGGTGGTCCGGTGCATATACCCTAATCGAGTATAAAAATTTAAAGAACTAACTTTTAGGAATATGAATAGACGATTCCATCGCCCGCCCGGCCCTAGTTGCGCCAGTTGGGCCGCGGCTCTGCAGCCTGCAGCACCTCCCTTGGAGCAGGGTTGAGGTAGAGCCTGGGGACGCCGACCTTGAGTACCCGCGCCGGTGCCCAGCGCGAGTTGTTGCCCACGCGGTCGATCACGCAGTAAGTCACCTCCAGCCGGGCGTCTTCGCCAGCCTCCTGGATAATATGCGGGGGCACAAACACGCTGACGGGCTTGTCGATATCCACCTTGCGCAGTTTCGGCACGTCCAGGCGTACATCGCCCCAGAGCAGGGTGATTGCGTCATCGCAGGCCATGTTGCGATAGGGTTCGATCGTCAGCGGCACGCCGCGCTTCATCTGGCTGGGGTTAACCCCATAGCGCTGGATCGGCAGCGGAATCACCAGCGGCGCAAGGCCCTGGTTTTCCTCGCCGATGGCTTCGCCGCCAGGGCAGTCAAGTTTGACAAATATTTTAAGTTGCGCAGAAAGAGCCGGGCTGCTGCCGATATGCATCACCCGGTAATAGAGGCGCGCCGTACCATTTTGAATAAAACTGTGCGGCACTCTTAACAGGACAGGCTGGCCAATATCGGCCTTGATAATCTGCTGCGAGGCAACATAACAGCCGTCCCAGAACAACTCGACCAGGTCGCCTTCTTCCATGTTCGTGTACGGATTTATTGTAATAAGCAAGTGCTCGGCGGCGCGCGCGCAAACAGTATGCCTGGCAGGGTTCGACAGTGCAGGGGCGGCCAGTTTGTTGATGCATGAAGTAAAGGGCATATTTAAAGATTCCTTTCCAGTATGTAAGGGAACGCTACGCGTCTGCGCAGGCCGGCCCTCGCGCGCAGTCACGCGTGCTGGCGGCACATTGATAACGCGATAAATATTGACTTGAAGAAGTGGCTGGGTGGCTTTGTATTTATTAGATAAGAGTCCGCGGGGATGGGTGTCAAGGGCGAACAGAGCTAATATAAATGTCCCTGTATTATTCAGAAAGTTCCTACTGATAGAGCGCTTTAACATTGCACCGCAAGTTACGCGGGTACAGGGTTGTCGATTCATCCATAGTATAAGTGTGTCGCATGCTTAATGGCCTGCTATCGCCGAGCGCCTGGAGGGGTTGAATCACTCAGGGCCTGGGGCATGATGAGTTTTTTTGCGTTTTTGCCATTTATTTCACACTCCGTCTGCATAATCGCCAGAGGCGAGGCAGCCGGTTTGCCCGCTTTGTGATATTTAGTTCTGGCCCAACCTTTCGGAAGCCCACTCAAATGGCAACAAACCCACAGTTGATACCGCCTGTTCCCCGGCCCTCACGTTTCAGCCTGCGCTGGTACTCCTGGGTGTTGCTGGCGGGTGCATTGTTCTATGGGCTCGCATGGATCATGCATTGGGATGACCGCGGTGCGCTGTGGGTACTGGAGCGGTTTGAAAGCCAGTCCGAGCAGAATGAAAGCATTTGGCTACCTGACTATCGGGCGGTGATTGATGCCAAGGTGTTGCCGGGGATGGAAAAGGACGAAGCGTCGGACCTGGCCTATAACCCGCTGACCAAAACACTGTTTTCGGTGATGGGCAAAAAACCGTTTCTCGTGGAACTGACCCTCAATGGCGACGTGCTGCGCAAAATCCCGCTGGTGGGCTGGAGCAACCCGGAAGGCCTGACCGTCATGGAGAACGGCCTGCTGGCCATTGTCGATGAGCGTGAACATATGCTGAGCATCGTCAACATCGATGCCAACACCAAAAGCCTGAATATTGCCGACTTCCCCAAGTACGACCTGGGGCCTTCGAAAAACCAGAACAAGGCCTTCGAAGCCATTGCCTGGGACCCGCGCCGCCAGCAGTTGTTGCTGGGTGAGGAGCGTCCGCCGCAGTTGTTTGTATGGAAGAGCGACGGCAGCCAGGTGCTCACCGGCAGCAAGCAGAAAGTGCCCAGCGATGAGCTGGACCTGCGCAACCTCTCGGCCCTGAGCGTTGATCCGCGTACGGGCCATACATTGGTGCTGTCGGCCGATTCGCATATGCTGCTGGAACTGGACGAACTGGGCGAGCAAGTCAGCTTCATTACCTTGCTCGGCGGCTTCAATGGCCTGAAGAACACCATTCCCCGGGCCGAAGGTGTTGCGATTGATGAACACGGCACGTTGTACATGGTGAGCGAGCCGAACCTGTTTTATCGTTTTGAAAAGACAGTGAAGTGATTTTCTTTAAATCAAGTAGGAAAAGGCTTAAACGCTAGTTTCTATCTATTTGCGCATTGGGGATTAAGTTTAAATTCAGGCACCGCTGGCATTTAAGCTGCCTGTTAAATTTAGAGTTATACCCAATGCGTCCTGTCAGTCGCTCTACAGTTTTTATTATTTGTATCATGCTCGTATTACTCATAGTTTGTAGCGTTGCAGCGCAGCATGATCGTTTGCCGGCACGCCTATGGTTTAACGTCAGCCAGTTGTTGCAACCTGTCGAACCAGATGCGATCAAACTGGGCGAATACCACGTCGTATTGCAAGGCATGGAGATCAAGGGGATTGAAGACGATGCCTCGTCTCTGACCTTCGATCCCATTCGCCAAACCCTGTTTACCGTGACCAATAAAGATGCCGAGCTTTTTGAACTGTCCCTGGATGGTCGAATTTTGCGGCGTATAAAGCTGATCGGCTTTGGCGATGCCGAGGCGGTCGAGTTTGTTGGCGAAAATACCTACGTCATTGCCGACGAGCGTGAACATCGGCTGTTTAAAGTCAAGGTTGATGACAACACCCGGGTCCTGGATGCCCGTGATGCTGAACAATTGACGCTGGGGTTCCATAAACCCAGCAACAAGGGTTTCGAAGGCCTGGCCTACGACCCGGTAGGCAAGCGCATGTTTGTGGCCAAAGAGCGCGACCCGATGCTGATTTATGAAGTGAGAGGTTTCCCCCTGGACAATTCCAGGCAACCGTCTGCCATTCATGTGGCGACTCATCCACAACGGGATGCGGGCTTGTTTGTACGGGATTTGTCGGATCTGGAGCATGACAAGCGCACCGGGCATTTACTGGCACTGTCGGACGAGTCGAAATTGCTGCTTGAGCTGGGCCTGGACGGAAAGCCGATCAGCACACTGTCGCTGAAAAAGGGTCAGCACGGTTTGGCCCGCTCAGTGCCGCAGGCAGAAGGCGTGGCGATGGACGATAAAGGGACTGTTTATGTGGTGAGCGAACCTAACCTGTTTTATCGTTTCGAGAAGCTTAAGCAGTGATTTCGGCAAAAGCCGTGCAGGAAAATCCCAAAGATTAATCTTTGCCCTCTTAAGTATTGAGGATTAAGTTTAAATTCATGCAGTGCTGGTATTTAAACCGCCTGATTAATTTAGAGTTAGCCTAATGCGACCTGTCAGTCGTTCTACCGTTTTCACTCTTTGTATCGTGCTGGTGGCATTACTGGCTTGCGGGGTGGCTGCACAGCATTTCCGGATGCCTGAACGCATCTGGTTTCACCTCAGCCAACAGTGGCAACCGGTCAACCCGGATGCGATCAATCTGGGCGAGTACCGCGCGGTATTGCAAGGCAAGGCCATCGAAGGGCTCGAGGACGATGTTTCGGCACTGACCTTCGACCCAATTCGTAAAAGCCTGTTCACTGTAACCAACAAGAAAGCCGAGCTGATCGAACTGTCCCTTGATGGCCAGATCCTGCGCCGTATCGCACTGGTCGGGTTTGGTGATGCCGAAGCGGTGGAGTTTATTGGTGAAAATACCTATGTGATTACCGATGAGCGTCAACAGCGCCTGATCAAGGTCAAGGTCGATGACAACACCCGGGTTCTGGATGCCCGCGACGCCGAGCAATTGACGCTGGGGATCAACCCGTCGGGCAACAAGGGCTTTGAAGGCCTGGCCTACGATTCGGTGGGCAAGCGCCTGTTTGTCGCCAAGGAGCGCGACCCCATGCTGATTTACGAAGTGCGGGGCTTCCCTCAAAGCAACCCCCAGAAACCCTATGCCACCCATGTAGTGAGCAACCCGCGACGGGACGCGCGGTTGTTTGTGCGGGACTTGTCGAGTTTGCAGTTTGACGAGCGCACCGGGCATTTGCTGGCGCTATCGGACGAGTCGAAATTGCTGCTTGAGCTGGGCCTGGACGGGAAGCCAATCAGCACACTGTCGCTGAAAAAGGGTCAACACGGTTTGACCCGCTCAGTGCCACAGGCAGAAGGCGTGGCGATGGACGATGAAGGGACTATTTATGTGGTGAGCGAGCCGAACCTGTTTTATGTGTTCAAAAAACCCTAGAGCCTGTGGGAGCGGGCTTGCTCGCGATGTAAACGACGCGGTGTACCTGTCACACCACAGCGATTCAATCGCGAGCAAGCCCGCTCCCACACGTGTAAGGCGGGGTTACTTGCTCAGGGTTTTCACGCCTTCAGGGGTGCCCAGCAACAGCAGGTCGGCCGGGCGGGCCGCGAACAGGCCATTGGTTACAACGCCGACAATGGCGTTGATCTGACGCTCCAGCTCAACCGGGTTGGTGATCTGCATGTTGAACACGTCGATGATGATATTGCCGTTGTCCGTCACCACACCTTCGCGGTAAACCGGGTCGCCGCCCAGTTTGACCAGTTCGCGGGCCACATGGCTGCGCGCCATCGGGATCACTTCAACCGGCAGCGGGAATGCGCCCAGCACCGGTACCAGCTTGCTGGCGTCGGCGATGCAGATAAAGGTCTTGGCCACGGCTGCGACGATCTTCTCGCGGGTCAGGGCTGCGCCACCGCCTTTGATCAGGTTGAGGTTTTCGTCGCTTTCATCGGCGCCATCAACATAGAACTCCAGGTCGCTGACCGTGTTCAGTTCATACACCGGAATACCGTGGCCCTTGAGGCGCGCAGCGGTGGCTTCGGAACTGGCCACGGCGCCGTCGAAGGCACCCTTGTGCAGGGCCAGGGCGTCGATAAAGCAGTTGGCAGTGGAGCCGGTGCCGACCCCGACGATGCTCTTGTCATCCAGTTTTGGAAGGATGAAGTCGACAGCAGCCTGGGCTACGGCCTGTTTGAGTTGATCCTGGGTCATGCGGGCTCCGGGGCGGGAAGGGTAAACAGAAAGGCGCTGAGTATAACCCAAGCCTTTAAAACCTTTGGATTCGTATGGTCGCCTGCGTAAACGCTGGGGTAGACTCCTTGGTCCCTGCCAACCCGCCAGTGAAGCTTTCCGATGCTCGAACAGTACGTTAAGAAGATCCTCACCTCGCGCGTTTATGACGTTGCCGTCGAAACGCCCCTGCAAGCTGCCAACCAGCTCACCGAGCGCCTGGGCAACCAGATTTTGCTCAAGCGCGAAGACCTGCAGCCGGTGTACTCGTTCAAGATTCGTGGCGCTTACAACAAGCTGATGCACCTGACCGACGCCGAGCGCGCGTGCGGCGTGGTCACGGCGTCTGCGGGCAATCATGCCCAGGGCCTGGCGCTGGCAGCCAAGGTACTGGGGGTCAAGGCCACTATCGTGATGCCCAAGACCACCCCCGAGATCAAGGTTGAAGGCGTGCGTTCCCGTGGCGGCATTGTTGTGCTGCACGGTGACTCCTTCCCCGAAGCGCTGGCCTACTCCCTGCAATTGGTCGAGAAAGAAGGCTACGTCTACGTTCACCCCTACGATGACCCGCACACCATTGCCGGGCAGGGCACCGTGGCAATGGAAATCCTGCGCCAGCACCCGGCGCCGCTGGATGCGATCTTCGTACCGGTGGGCGGCGGCGGGCTGATCGCCGGTATTGCGGCGTATGTGAAGTACCTGCGCCCGGACATCAAGATCATCGGCGTCGAGCCCGATGACTCCAACTGCCTGCAAGCCGCGATGGCGGCGGGCGAGCGCGTGGTGCTGCCAACCGTGGGGATTTTCGCCGACGGCGTAGCCGTGGCGCAGATTGGCCAGCACACGTTCGATATCTGCAAGGACTATGTGGATGAAGTGATCACCGTCAGCACTGACGAGATCTGCGCAGCGATCAAGGATATCTTCGACGATACCCGCTCGATCACTGAACCTGCCGGCGCATTGGGCGTGGCCGGGATCAAGAAGTACGTCGAGCAGCGCGGCGTGCGCGGCCAGACCCTGGTGGCAATCGACTCCGGTGCCAACGTCA
Source organism: Pseudomonas sp. WC2401 (assembly GCF_041200115.1). NCBI lineage: Bacteria > Pseudomonadati > Pseudomonadota > Gammaproteobacteria > Pseudomonadales > Pseudomonadaceae > Pseudomonas > Pseudomonas sp. WC2401. Next base: position 772,593 of record NZ_CP165623.1, on the reverse strand, counting down.
ACTTCGACCGCCTGCGCCATGTGGCCGAGCGCGCCGAGTTGGGTGAAGGCCGCGAAGCCATTATCGCCGTGACCATCCCGGAAGTGCCGGGCAGCTTCAAGGCGTTCTGCCAGGCAGTGGGCAAGCGTCAGATTACTGAATTCAACTATCGCTACCACACCGGCAGCGAAGCGCACATTTTCGTTGGCGTGCAGACCCACCCCGAGAACGACCCGCGCAGCGCGCTGCTGGCCAGCCTGACTGAGCAGGGCTTCCCGGTGGTCGACCTGACCGAGAACGAGCTGGCCAAGCTGCATATTCGTCATATGGTCGGCGGGCATGCGGCCAAGGTCAGCGATGAATTGCTGTTTCGTTTCGAGTTCCCGGAGCGCCCGGGTGCGCTATTCAACTTCCTCAACAAGCTGGGCGGGCGCTGGAATATCTCGATGTTCCATTACCGCAACCACGGTGCGGCGGATGGCCGGGTCATGGCCGGGCTGCAAGTGCCGGCCGATGAGCGCCACCTGGTGCCGGCAGCGCTGGCTGAAATCGGTTACCCGTACTGGGATGAGAGCGATAACCCGGCCTACCAGCTGTTTCTTGGCTGATAGGCGCTACGCTGATTGAACGGCTCAAGGGATTAATCAAATGGAAACGTTCACAGCGTTAAAACTGCTGCATGGCGCAGCGACACTGCTGTTGTTTGTCAGCGCCGTTACCTTGCTGGTGGTAGCTATCCGCCGTTGGCGGGCTGGGGATAAAAACCTGGCGGGCGGGGTTGTGCAACGGCCCTGGAGCTTTGTCTGGGCGCTGATGGGCCTGTGTTTGCTGGCGTTGCCGGTCAGTGGCTGGTTTCTGGTGCATCTGGCCGGTTGGCCATTGAGCCAGATGTGGCTGCTGGCGGGCAGCTGTTTGTATCTGTTGGGCAGCCTGAGCTGGGTGTGGCTGGTGGTGCGGCTCAATCGCCTGCGGTTGGGGCGAGTGGCCAGGTACCCGTGGTTCACCCTGGTGCTGGCGATTTTTTGTGCAGTCTGCTTTATCGCCATCGCCGGGTTGATGGGCGCCAAGCCGGTTTAAGGCGCGCCCTCACCCCAGCCCTCTGGGAGAGGGCTGGGGTGAGGGGCTGTTGCTTTCAGTCGCGCAGCGAAATAACCGGCCAGCCACGCTTCAATGCCTCGGCCCGCAAGTTCGGATCAGGGTCGACCGCCACCGGGTGGTCAACCTGTTCCAGCAACGGCAGGTCGTTCATCGAGTCGCTGTAGAAGTAGCTGTCTTCCAGGCTGTAGCCGTTTTCTTCGATCCAGCGGTTCAGGCGTGTCACCTTGCCTTCACGGAAGCACGGTACGTCGGTGCTGCGACCGGTGTAGCGGCCATCGACGATTTCGCATTCGGTGGCAATCAAATGTTCCACGCCGAGTTTTTCGGCAATGGGGCCGGTAATCACGCGGTTGGTGGCGGTAATGATCACCAGGGTGTCGCCTGCTTCCCGGTGCTTGGCCAGCAGGGCCTGGGCCTTGGGCAGCATCAGGCTATCGATGCAGTCGCGCATGAATTCGCGGTGCCATTGATCCAGTTGCGCCATGTCATGGCGGCCAAAGATTTCCATGCTGAAATTAAGGTAGGCAGCGTTGTCGAGCTTGCCGGCCAGGTAGTCCTGGTAGAACGCGTCGTTGCGCGCCTTGTAGGCGTCGCCGTCGAGAATGCCCCGGCGGCACAGGTAATCGCCCCAGGCGTGATCGCTGTCACCGCCCAGAAGGGTGTTGTCCAAGTCGAATAAAGCCAGACGCATTGAGGTTACCCGTTGAGTTGCCTTAAAAAAGGCCACCAGAATACGGTCTTTTAACAAGAGTGCACATAAGGCAGGAAGGCGCGTTGCTGCTTTAACAACCTTTGTGGAACAATGCGATGACATGCGTTTGCGAGGTTGTTGCCGTGATCGACCCCGATGGTTTCCGCCCTAATGTCGGGATTATTCTGACAAATGACGCTGGTCAGGTACTTTGGGCTCGCCGTATCAATCAAGACGCCTGGCAGTTTCCACAGGGAGGCATCAACCCTGATGAAACGCCGGAAGACGCCTTGTACCGCGAGCTGAACGAAGAAGTTGGCCTTGAACGCGAAGATGTAGAAATACTCGCCTGCACGCGAGGCTGGTTGCGTTATCGTTTGCCGCAACGCCTGGTTCGTACCCACAGCCAACCGCTGTGCATCGGCCAGAAGCAAAAGTGGTTTTTGCTGCGCCTGGTCTCTAACGAGCAGCGGGTGCGGATGGATTTGACCGGTAAACCGGAGTTCGATGGCTGGCGTTGGGTCAGTTATTGGTACCCGTTGGGCCAGGTGGTGACATTCAAGCGCGAGGTCTACCGTCGCGCTCTCAAAGAGCTTGCCCCGCGCCTTTTAACGCGCGCCTGACACGGAGTTCGACCCCGAGCCATGCTCAATACGCTGCGCAAGATCGTCCAGGAAGTTAACTCCGCCAAGGATCTCAAGGCGGCGTTGGGGATTATTGTGTTGCGCGTCAAAGAGGCCATGAGCAGCCAGGTCTGCTCGGTCTATTTGCTTGATCCAGAGACAAACCGCTTTGTCCTGATGGCCACCGAGGGCTTGAACAAGCGCTCGATCGGCAAAGTCAGCATGGCACCCAACGAAGGCCTTGTGGGCCTTGTGGGCACCCGTGAAGAGCCTCTGAACCTCGAAAACGCCGCCGATCACCCGCGCTATCGCTACTTTGCCGAAACCGGTGAGGAGCGCTATGCCTCCTTCCTGGGTGCGCCGATCATCCACCACCGGCGCGTGGTCGGGGTTCTGGTCATCCAGCAGAAAGAACGCCGTCAGTTCGACGAGGGCGAAGAAGCCTTCCTGGTGACCATGAGCGCCCAGCTGGCCGGGGTTATTGCCCACGCGGAAGCCACGGGCTCGATTCGTGGCCTGGGCCGTCAGGGCAAGGGCATCCAGGAAGCCAAGTTCGTCGGCGTGCCGGGTTCGCCGGGTGCCGCGGTGGGTACCGCCGTGGTGATGCTGCCCCCCGCGGATCTGGACGTGGTGCCCGACAAGGCCATCACCGATATCCCGGCCGAAATCGCGCTGTTCAAGACTGCCCTCGAAGGCGTGCGCAACGACATGCGCGCGGTGTCGAAAAAGCTCGCCACCCAACTGCGCCCTGAAGAACAGGCACTGTTTGACGTGTACCTGATGATGCTCGACGATGCGTCGCTGGGCAGCGAAGTCAAAAATGTGATCAAGACCGGTCAGTGGGCCCAGGGCGCGCTGCGCCAGGTGGTGACCGATCACGTCAACCGTTTCGAACTGATGGACGACGACTACCTGCGCGAGCGGGCGTCGGATGTGCGCGACCTTGGCCGGCGCCTGCTGGCCTATTTGCAGCATGATCGCCAGCAAACCATGGTCTACCCCGACAACACCATCCTGGTCAGCGAAGAGCTGACGGCCACCATGCTCGGCGAAGTGCCTGAGGGCAAGCTGGCGGGCCTGGTGTCGGTACTGGGCTCGGGCAACTCCCACGTCGCGATCCTGGCGCGGGCGATGGGCATTCCGACCGTGATGGGCGTGGTTGACCTGCCGTACTCCAAGGTCGACGGCATCCAGATGATCGTCGACGGCTACCACGGCGAGGTCTATACCAACCCCAGCGAAGTGCTGCGCAAGCAATACGCTGAAGTGGTCGAAGAAGAACGCCAGCTGTCCCAAGGGCTCGATGCCCTGCGCGAGCTGCCGTGCATCACCCCGGACGGGCATCGCATGCCGCTGTGGGTCAACACCGGCCTGCTGGCCGATGTGGCGCGGGCGCAGCAGCGGGGCGCCGAAGGCGTAGGCCTGTACCGCACCGAAGTGCCGTTCATGATCAACCAGCGCTTCCCGAGTGAAAAGGAGCAGCTGGCGATTTATCGCGAGCAACTTTCCGCCTTCCATCCGCAACCGGTGACCATGCGCAGCCTGGACATTGGCGGCGACAAGTCACTGTCATACTTCCCGATCAAGGAAGACAACCCGTTCCTGGGCTGGCGCGGGATCCGCGTCACCCTAGACCACCCGGAAATCTTCCTGGTGCAGGCCCGGGCCATGCTCAAGGCCAGCGAAGGCCTGAACAACCTGCGTATCCTGCTGCCGATGATCTCCGGCACCCACGAACTCGAAGAAGCCCTGCACCTGCTGCACCGTGCCTGGGGCGAAGTGCGCGACGAAGGCACCGACGTGCCCATGCCGCCGATTGGCGTGATGATCGAAATCCCGGCGGCGGTTTATCAGACCAGGGAGCTGGCGCGTCAGGTCGACTTTCTGTCGGTGGGTTCCAACGACCTGACCCAGTACCTGCTGGCTGTAGACCGCAACAACCCGCGGGTGGCGGATTTGTATGACTACCTGCACCCGGCGGTGCTGCAGGCCCTGCAGTCGGTGGTGCGCGATGCCCATGCCGAAGGCAAGCCGGCGAGCATCTGCGGTGAAATGGCCGGTGACCCGGCGGCGGCGATCCTGTTGATGGCGATGGGCTTTGACAGCTTGTCGATGAACGCCACCAACTTGCCGAAAGTGAAATGGATGCTGCGTCAGGTAAGTTTGAGTCGCGCCAAGGAACTGCTGGCCGAAGTCATGACCATCGACAACCCGCAGGTTATTCGCAGCACCATTCAACTGGCGCTGAAGAACATGGGCCTGACCCGCATGATGAACCCGGCGGCGATCAAGCCTTACTGAAAAGTGGTCACATGTGGGAGCTGGCTTGCCTGCGATACAGGCGACGCGGTCTGGCAGGCACACCCCAGCGATGCCATCGCGAGCAAGCCCGCTCCCACAAAGGATCCTGGCAAGCCATGAATTCTGCTGGCCATGCATAACCTGTGGGAGCTAGCTTGCCTGCGATGCAGGCGACGCGGTCTGGCAGGCACACCGTGTTCATGCCTCTATCCTTACTTCTCCCAACCGCCCCCCATGCGGCCCGAAGCTGTGCTCCACCATCACCCTTGAGCCGTCTGCATTCACAATCAGCGCGGTACTGGCACGAGTGCCATAACTTGGGCTGGCGATAAACACGCTCGACAGCAAACTCTCCGTGGCCAGCCCCACGCCGGTGTCCGGTAGTTCGCTGAACGGGGCCGTCTGCGCATCCTTGAGCAACGCCAGCAGCGCTTGTGGCTGCGGGTTGTCCAGCACCTCGGCCAGCGCTGCCTTGGCCTTGAGCAGTTTGGGCCAGGGCGTATCCAGCCCGCCGTTGGACACACCATAAATCCCCGCACTCAGCGGTTGCGGCGCCAGGTCCCTGGAGTTGAAATGCCAGAGCTGATCTGCGGTGCCCAACAGCAGATTAAAACCGGCATAGTCGACAGAACGTCGGCCAACCTGGGTGAAATACTCGGCAATTGACTGGTTGCCGGTGAGAAAGTCTGCCACCAGCTCGCCCCGTGAGCGCCGTGAAGGCGGCTTGTGCGGCTCGCGGATGTTGGTCAGGGCCGCAAAGCGTCCATCGGCACCAATACCCAGCCAGGTGCCTCCCGCTTCAAGGTCGCGCCCGGCATACACTTGCGGCGCATTGACCCACTGCGCCAGCGGTTTGGCAGGGCGCGCATAGAATTCATCGCGGTTGGCCGCAACGACCAAAGGCTGTGCATGGCCGGGGCGCCAGGCGAAGACAATCAGACACATGGGCAGTCCTTAATGTTTTTTTAACCACACTACTTATAGATTGATCGGGCGGCTCGCGCCATACCGTGCAGCGCAGTGGAGCCAAAGCCCTTGCTCCGTTACCATGCGGGTCAAATTTGGGGGGGCGTCATGGAATTTCTGCTCTATCTGGTACTGGGAGGTTTTGCGGGGGTGCTGGCCGGGCTGTTCGGGGTCGGCGGCGGGCTTATCATCGTGCCGGTGCTGGTGTTCAGCTTCACCTTGCAGGGTTTTGACAGCGAGGTGCTGACCCATCTGGCCGTCGGCACGTCGTTGGCCACGATCATCTTTACCTCGATCAACTCGATCCGCGAACACCATCGCAAAGGCGCCGTGCGCTGGCCGCTGGTGCTCTGGATGACCCTGGGTATCCTGATCGGCGCCGGCATCGGCGCGCTGACCGCAGAAGCCATTGCCGGCCCCCACTTGCAGAAAATCATCGGCGTGTTCGCCGTGGTGATCGCCCTCCAGATGGCCCTGGGCTTACAGCCCAAGGCCACTGGCACAGTACCTGGCAAGGTCGGGCTGACCCTGGCCGGTACCGTTATTGGCTGGGCATCGGCGATTTTCGGCATCGGCGGCGGCTCGCTGACCGTGCCGTTCCTGAGCTGGCGCAGCGTGCCGATGCAGCAGGCCGTGGCCACGTCATCGGCCTGCGGGCTGCCGATTGCACTGGCAGGTGCATTAAGTTTCATGATCATAGGCTGGCATAACCCCGACCTGCCCGCGCATAGTCTCGGGTTTGTCTACTTGCCCGCGCTGCTCGGGATTGCCCTGACCAGCATGTTTTTCGCCCGTTTCGGTGCGCGACTGGCCCACAAGCTCTCGCCACGCCTGCTGAAACGGCTGTTTGCCGCACTGTTGTTCTGTGTCGGTTTGAGTTTCCTGATCTAACAAGGAGTCGCAATGCTGCCTTACCCGCAGATTGACCCGGTGGCACTGGCCATCGGCCCGCTGAAAATCCATTGGTACGGCCTGATGTACCTGATCGGCATTGGCGCTGCCTGGCTGATCCTGTCGCGACGCCTTAACCGCTTCGACCCGACCTGGACCAAGGAGAAGCTCTCCGACCTGGTGTTCTGGGTGGCCATGGGCGTGATTGTCGGCGGCCGTTTGGGTTATGTGCTGTTTTACGACCTGAGCGCCTACATCGCCAACCCGTTGCTAATTTTTGAAGTGTGGAAGGGCGGCATGGCGTTCCACGGTGGCCTGATCGGCGTGATGCTGGCGGTGTGGGGCTTTGGCAAACGCAACGGCAAGTCGTTCTTCCAGATCATGGACTTTATCGCCCCTGTCGTGCCGATTGGCCTGGGTGCGGGGCGCATCGGCAACTTTATCAACGCTGAACTGTGGGGTAAGGCCAGCGATGTGCCGTGGGCGATGATTTTCCCTACCGACCCACAGCAACTGGCGCGTCATCCGTCGCAGCTTTACCAGTTCGCCCTCGAAGGTGTGGCACTCTTCCTGATTCTTTGGCTGTACTCGCGCAAACCACGGCCAACCATGGCGGTTTCCGGGATGTTCGCCCTGTTCTACGGCATCTTCCGCTTTATCGTCGAATTCGTCCGTGTACCGGATGCCCAACTGGGCTATCTGGCGTTCGGCTGGGTGACGATGGGGCAAATCCTCTGCATCCCGATGATCGCGGGCGGCCTGCTCCTTATCTGGTGGGCTTATAACCGCGATCCGGCGGCTCAAAAAGCTGCGTAATACATTCGAATGGCGGGGCTTACAAAGCCCCGCATTCAAACGGTAGGAAAACCATGAAGCAATATCTCGACCTCGTTGCCAACGTCATCAAAAACGGCACCCTGCAAGCCAACCGCACCGGCGTGAAGACCATCAGCCTGCCCGGCGCCATGTTGCGTTATGACCTCAAGGAAGGCTTCCCGGCCATCACCACCCGGCGCATGGCGTTCAAATCGGCCATTGGCGAGATGTGCGGCTTCTTGCGCCCGGTCAACAGTGCCGCGGACTTCCGAGCATTGGGTTGCAAGGTGTGGGACCAGAATGCCAACGAAAACGCCCAGTGGCTGGCCAACCCGTTCCGTCAGGGCGAAGACGACCTGGGCGAAATCTACGGCGTGCAATGGCGCAAGTGGCCGGCCTACAAGCAAGTCGAGCGCAGCAATACGGCCGCAATCGAACTGTGCCTGAGCCAGGGTTACCGCCAGATTGCCGAAGGCGAAGAAGACGGCCAGGCCTATGTGGTGCTGTACAAAGCCATCGACCAGGTGCGCCAGTGCGTCGACACCATCATCAATGACCCGGGCAGCCGCCGCATCCTGTTCCACGGCTGGAACTGCGCCCAGCTCGACGAAATGGCCCTGCCGCCGTGCCACTTGCTGTACCAGTTCCACCCGAATGTCGAGACGAAGGAAATTTCCCTGACCCTCTACATCCGCTCCAATGACCTGGGCCTGGGTACGCCGTTCAACCTGACCGAAGGCGCGGCACTGCTGAGCCTGATCGGCCGCCTGACCGGCTATACGCCGCGCTGGTTCACCTACTTTATTGGCGATGCCCATGTGTATGAAAACCACCTGGACATGCTCAACGAACAGCTGACCCGCGAGCCGTACCCGATGCCAAAACTGGTGATCTCGGACCGCGTGCCGGAATTCGCCAAGACCGGCGTGTACCAGCCAGAGTGGCTGGGCCTGATCGAGCCGAGTGACTTTAGCCTCGAAGGCTACCAGCACCACGCGCCCATGACCGCACCGATGGCGGTGTAATACAACAGCCTGTGACTGCCACAGGCTGTATCAACGCGTCAGGCTGAGCTAGCGAACGATACTCTCGAAGCGGCTCACGCCTGTCAGCTCCAGCACCAGCTCATCCCCCACATTCAGCGGGCCTACGCCTACCGGTGTGCCGGTCATGATCACGTCACCGGCTTGCAGCGAGAAGCATGCGGCCATGTGCTGGATCATCGGCACAATCGGATTGAGCATCAGGGCGCTATTGCCGTCCTGACGCACTTCGCCATTGATGGTCAAACGAATGCCGATATCGGCCAGGTCAGCAAAGGCGCTGCTCTGCACGAAAGGGGCCAGCACACAGGCGCCATCAAACGACTTGGCAATTTCCCACGGCAAGCCCTTGCTCTTGAGCTCGGCCTGTTTGTCACGCAGGGTCAGGTCCAGGCCGGGGGCAAAACCGGAGATCGCGTCCAGCACTTCCTCGGCGCTCGGGTTGTTCGACAGGGGCTTGCCGATCAGCACCGAAATTTCGGCTTCGTAATGCACCGAACCGCGTTCGGTGGGGATTGCAAAGCCGCCTTCCAGAGGCACGACACAACTGCCCGGCTTGATGAAAAGCAGGGGCTCGGTCGGGATCGGGTTATCCAGTTCCTTGGCGTGTTCGGCGTAGTTACGGCCGATGCACACCACCTTACCGATGGGAAAGTGAATCCGGGTACCGTCGACATACTGGTGCTGATAGCTCATGGACCGACTCCGCTGATAACTAATGATCCCGTAGCAGCTGCCGCAGGCTGCGTCCGGCGGCGAAGCCGTCGTAAAGTCGGTGATTACGGTTTGCCAGGCAAACCGCGTATTCAGGATTTACGATCGCTTCGCCGCCGGACGCAGCCTGCGGCAGCTGCTACGGGTTATGTGTGGTTAATTAAACCGCAAAAATCTTGCCGGGGTTCATGATGCCTTTAGGGTCGAACACGGCCTTCAGCGCTTTCATGTACTCGATCTCCACCGGCGAGCGGCTGTAGGTCAGGTAATCACGCTTGGTCATGCCCACGCCATGCTCGGCCGAGATCGAACCGTTGTACTTCTCGACGGTTTCAAACACCCACTTGTTCACCGTCGCGCACTTGGCAAAGAACTCGTCCTTGCTCAGGTTTTCCGGCTTGAGGATGTTCAAGTGCAGGTTGCCGTCGCCAATATGGCCGAACCAGACAATTTCGAAGTCCGGGTAGTGTTCGCCGACGATCGCGTCAATTTCTTTCAGGAATGCCGGGACTTTCGACACAGTGACCGAAATGTCGTTTTTGTACGGCGTCCAGTGGGAGATGGTCTCGGAGATGTACTCGCGCAGTTTCCACAGGTTCTGCAGCTGGGTTTCGCTCTGGCTCATCACACCATCAAGCACCCAGCCTTCTTCCATGCAGTGTTCGAAGGTTTCCAGGGCAGCGTTGGCCACTTCTTCGGTGGTCGCTTCGAATTCCAGCAGGGCGTAGAACGGGCAGTCGGTCTCGAACGGCGAAGGCACGTCGCCACGGTCCATGACCTTGGCCAGCGCCTTGTCGGAGAAGAACTCGAAAGCCGTCAGATCAAGCTTGTTCTGGAAGGCGTGCAGTACCGGCATGATCGAATCGAAATCTGCCGTGCCCAACACCATCGCCGTCAGATTTTTCGGCGCACGGTCCAGGCGCATGGTGGCTTCCACCACAAAACCCAGGGTGCCTTCGGCGCCGATAAACAGCTGGCGCATGTCGTAGCCGGTGGCGTTCTTGATCAGGTCCTTGTTCAGCTCCAGCACGTCGCCCTTGCCGGTGACCACTTTCATGCCGGCCACCCAGTTGCGGGTCATGCCGTAGCGAATCACCTTGATCCCGCCGGCATTGGTGCCGATATTGCCGCCAATCTGGCTCGAACCTGCCGAAGCAAAATCCACCGGGTAGTACAGGCCGTTTTCTTCGGCCAGGTTCTGCAGATGTTCAGTCACGACACCTGGCTGGCAGACCACGGTACGGTCGGTCAGGTTGATGTCCAGCACCTGGTTCATGTAGTCAAACGACACCACCACTTCGCCATTGGCAGCTACGGCTGCAGCGGACAAACCGGTGCGGCCGCCCGAAGGCACCAGCGCCACGTTATGGGCGTTGGCCCACAGCACGATGGCCTGCACTTGCTCGGTGGTTTTCGGGAACACGATGGCCAGCGGGGCCGGGGCGAAATGCTTGGTCCAATCCTTGCCGTAAGCATTAAGGGAGTCGGCGTCGGTCAAAACCTTGCCAGGCTCTACCAGGGTCTTCAGCTCATCAATCAAGGCAGGATGGGTCATCAACAGAACTCTCGAACAATTCATGGTCATCCTGAGAACGCTTCACGTCGCAGGAATGGGTGTTTAGCGGGGCGCTTATGCTAGCATACGACCCCCCCGCAGAATCGAGCCACTGGACGATTCTCGGTGCCGGTCTTCACGCCGGCCAGGTCAGCTCGCGCTGTCCATTCCCTGCCATTTTTTCTCTGGGACACAGGTTTACGCAGATGAGCAAGACTTCTCTCGATAAGAGCAAGATCAAGTTCCTTCTTTTGGAAGGCGTCCACCAATCCGCTGTTGAAGTGCTCAAATCCGCCGGGTACACCAGCATTGAGTACATCACCAGTTCCTTGCCTGAAGCCCAGCTGAAGGAAAAGATCGCTGATGCCCACTTTATCGGCATCCGTTCTCGTACCCAGCTGACCGAAGAAGTGTTCGATTGCGCCAAGAAACTGGTCGCTGTTGGTTGTTTCTGCATCGGCACCAACCAGGTCGACCTCAACGCTGCTCGCGAACGCGGTATCGCTGTTTTCAACGCCCCTTACTCCAACACCCGTTCGGTGGCCGAGCTGGTGCTGGCTGAAGCGATCCTGTTGTTGCGTGGCATCCCTGAGAAAAACGCTTCCTGCCACCGTGGTGGCTGGATCAAGAGCGCGGCCAACTCCTTCGAAATCCGCGGCAAGAAGCTGGGCATCGTCGGTTACGGCTCGATCGGTACCCAGTTGTCGGTTCTGGCTGAAGGCCTGGGCATGCAGGTGTTCTTCTACGACACCGTGACCAAGCTGCCATTGGGCAATGCGACTCAGGTGGGCAATCTGCACGAGCTGTTGGGCATGTCCGACATCGTCACCTTGCACGTACCGGAAACCGCAGCCACCCAGTGGATGATCGGCGAGAAAGAAATCCGCGCCATCAAAAAGGGCGGCATTCTGATCAACGCTGCGCGTGGCACCGTGGTTGAGCTGGACGCCCTGGCTGACGCGATCAAGGACAAGCACCTGATCGGCGCCGCTATCGACGTGTTCCCGGTTGAGCCGCGCTCCAACGACGACGTGTTCGAAAGCCCGCTGCGTGGCCTGGACAACGTGATCCTGACCCCGCACATCGGCGGCTCCACCGCTGAAGCGCAAGCCAACATCGGTCTGGAAGTGGCAGAAAAACTGGTCAAGTACAGCGACAACGGTACTTCGGTATCGTCCGTGAACTTCCCGGAAGTGGCCCTGCCGGCCCACCCTGGCAAGCACCGTCTGCTGCACATCCACCAGAACATCCCGGGCGTGATGAGCGAAATCAACAAGATCTTCGCCGAAAACGGGATCAACATCTCCGGCCAGTTCCTGCAAACCAACGAGAAAGTTGGCTATGTAGTGATCGACGTCGACGCCGAGTCCTCGGATCTGGCGCAAGAGAAGCTGCAGACCATCAACGGCACCATTCGTTGCCGCGTGTTGTTCTAAACGCGCTTCACTAAAAAGGGAGACCCTCGGGTCTCCCTTTTTTATGCGTCGAAAACGCTTATTTCACATTAACCGTGATTTTTTCCGACACGATGCTTGGCTTGAACGGCACATGCACCTGGTTGCCCAGCACCAGTTGCAAGGTGTGCTTGCCAGGTGGCAGGGTGACCTGGGTTTCGGTCTGGGCCTTGCCGAAGTGGATATGGTTGGCATCAGCCGGGATCGGTGCGTTCTCGGCCGGCAACTGGTCGACATCGATCAGCAGGTGGTGATGGCCCGCATGTGGCGTGGCCTCGGTGATAGGCGCCAGCGGCATGCCTTCGATGCCGAATTTAACGGTGAAGGTTTGATCAACCGTGGCACCGTCTTTAGGTTCGACGATAAACACTTTGGCGCCTTTTGGAGCCGCTTCCGACTCCAGGCCGGCCGCCGTGGCCATGACCGAAGCGCCCATCAACACAGAAGCCAACGCAACACGAGACAGTAGAGCTTTCATTTTTTTCTCCGGTTTTTGCAAAAATCTTCAGGGTCGGACAACTTTGAGCCAAAGCGTTGTCCAACGCCGCAAGTGACCAACATAAAGCAAAGCGAACGTTAAATGCGATTCGCTTGCATCCCAACCAAAGGAGTGACCATGCGTTTATTGCCGGGCCTGATGCTTTTACTGCCACTGGTGAGCCCTTTTGCTCAAGCCGAACTGATCGACGACGTGAATGACCGTGGCGAACTGCGCATCGCCCTTGAAGCCGATATGCCACCGTTCAGCTTCAAACAGGACGGGCGCCTGACAGGCTTTGACGTCGAGTTGGGTGAGTTGCTGGCCCAGGAACTGGAAGTGCATGCCTCCATTCTAGTCACCGACAGCGATGACCTGCTGTCAGGGGTTGAGAGCGGCAAATACGATGTCGCCATCAATCATGTGGCTTTGACCCCTGCGCTGCAGGATCGGTTCGATTTCAGCGAGCCTTACAGCCACCTGCAAGCGCAGGCGATTGCCCGGCAGGAACAGCCGCGCTCACCCAGCAGCCTTGCCATGTTTCAGGGCCAGACGTTAGGCGTAGCTCAGGGCAACACGTTTGTCGACCGCGGGCCATTGGTGACGGTGGCGCAGAAAGCGCCAGATACCGATGAGGAAGTTGCCCTGGCGATCCCCTTCCAGAAAGGCAACCCGGCGTTCCAGGCCAGCCTGGACAAGGCGTTGCAGCGGATCAAGGCAGACGGGAGGCTGGAGGCGTTGTCGCAGAAATGGTTCGGGGCGGCTGCAAGACAGCCCTGAATACCCAATGTGGGAGCGGGCTTGCTCGCGATGGCGAGCGACTCGGTCATTCAGGCATACCGAGTCGTTTGCATCGCGAGCAAGCCCGCTCCCACCGAATACTCAGGGTTGACGAATTGCCTTCACATCCCCGGCCTTCACTTCAGCCGCCTGGTTGCCCCAACTGGTGCGGATAAAATTGACCACATCGGCCACTTCCTGATCCGACAAGCGCCAGTCGAAAGCCGGCATGGTGAACGTTGACGGCGCCGTATGCGTCGCAGGCAATGTCCCACCCTTAAGCACGATATGGATCAGCGATGTCGGGTCGGCCGACTGCAACACCGGGTTACCCGCCAATGCCGGGAACACTCGGGTATAGCCGTGACCGTCAGTGCGATGGCAGGCCGCGCAGTTGTCGATGTACACCGCCGCGCCGCGCTTGCTGTCATCACCGTTCCACAGGGCATCCGCTACAGCCGGATCGTACTGATGGGGCTTGTCCGCCGGATTCACTGCCGGCAACGACTTCAGGTAACGAGCGATAGCCGTCAAGTCTGCGTCGGACATGTACTGCATGCTGTGTACGATCACATCGCTCATGCCGCCAAATACCGCACTGCGATCACTACGCCCGGTCTTGAGGAACTGCACCAACTGGTCTTCGCTCCAGCTGCCCAACCCGTCCTTGTGATCACCGCGCAAGTTCTTCGCGATCCAGCCTTCCAGCGGTGCGCTGCCTGACAGGAATGCCGGGCTGTCGCTGGCACTCAGGGCTTTTTCCTGCATGGTCAGGGCGCGTGGCGTATGGCATGCGCCGCAGTGCCCAAGGCCTTCCACCAGATAGGCGCCACGGTTAAGCACCACGTCTTTGCCGGCGTCGGGCTTGAAGTCTTCAACCGCCGGGGCAAACAGCCAGCGCCAGATCGCCAGCGGCCAGCGCATGCTCAGCGGCCACGGAATGTCTGCCTCCTGATTCGCTTGTTCGACAGGTTTTACGCCCTTCATAAAGTAGGCATACAACGCTCGCATATCCGCCTCGTTGACCCGCGCATACGACGGGTACGGCATGGCCGGGTACAAGGTGCTGCCGTTTTGCGCGACGCCGTGGCGCACGGCTTTGTCGAAGTCTTCAAAGCTGTAGCTGCCAATGCCGTTTTTGTCCGGCGTGATATTGGTCGAGTAGATCGTACCGATCGGGGTTTCCATCGCCAGGCCACCGGCGAACGGCTTGCCGCCCTTGGCGGTGTGGCACGCCACGCAGTCACCGGCGCGAGCCAGGTATTCACCCTGTTTGATCAGCGCTTGCGGGTCACTCTCTTCAGCCACAGCCGAGAAGCTGGCGAACAGGGCCAGGGTCGCGATAACAAATGCTTTCATGGTCATCGCTCCTTATGCCTGAACCAGCGGGCCGGGGTTTTTCAGGTACTGCTCGCGGATTGCCCGCGCCGACCAGTACGTCAATGCCGCCACGAGACCTGTGGGGTTGTAGCCCAAACCTTGTGGGAAAGCCGATGCGCCCGGCACAAATACGTTGTGAACGTCCCAGCTTTGCAGGTAGCGGTTCAGTGCGCTGGTTTTCGGGTTGGTGCCCATGATCGCGCCACCGTTGAGGTGGGTGGTCTGGTACGACGACGTATTGAAGTGGTCGCCTACCTGCTTGCCGATACGCGCAATGGCCTTGGGGTTCATCGCTTCGGCGATCTTGCCCATTTTTTCCATCATGAAGCGGTTCATCTTGATGTCGTTTTCTTGCCAGTCGAACGTCATGCGCAGCAGAGGTTGGCCGTAGGCATCGCGATAAACCGGGTCAAGATCAAGGTAGTTGCCACGGTAGGACTGATGCGCACCGTGGGCGTCCATCGACACTTGGTGGGTGTAGTAATCGGCGGTTGCACGCTTCCATGCGCTGCCCCAGGCCGGCGTACCCGGCGGGTTGGACGTACCTGCAATCGGTCGGCTACCGGCCTGGTTGACCCACATTGGCGAACCACCGACAAAGCCGTGGGGGCCGTGGTCGAAGTTGTCGGCGTTGAAGTCGTCAATCGCCACGCCATTGCCGCCCGCACCGATAAAGTTGTTGGTGTGAACATCTTTGTCGAAGTAGGCCTTGATGGTGCCCATGTTCTGGTAAGCGAAGTTTTTGCCCACCACGCCTTCACCGGTTTTCGGGTCATACGGCTTGCCAATGCCCGACAGCAACATCAGACGCACATTGTGGAACTGGAACGCACCAAGGATCACCAGATCGGCCTGCTGCTCGATTTCGCGGCCCAGGGCATCGATATAGGTCACACCAGTGGCTTTGGTTTTGGTGCTGTCCAGGTTGACCCGGATCACATGAGCGTTAGGGCGCAGCTCAAAGTTCGGCAACGGCTTCAGGGCAGGAAGAATATTGACGTTGGGCGATGCCTTGGAATACATGTAGCACACGTAACCGCTGCAAAAACCGCAGAAGTTGCACGGGCCCATCTGCGCGCCGTAGGGGTTGGTGTAAGGCCCCGAGGTGTTCGCCGAGGGCAGGTTGTAAGGCTTGTAGCCCACTTCATTAGCCGCTTTCTGAAACAGCTGTGCGGAGTAGGTGTTCTTCTGCGACACCAATGGGAAGTGGTCGGAGCGATCCGGTGCGTAAGGGTTGCCACCCTTGCCTTCACCGACCCGTTGGCCATTGACGGTCCAGGCCTGGCCCGAAGTACCCAAGACCTTTTCCGCATAGTCGAAAAACGGCTCCAGTTCTTCGTAGCTGACGCCGAAGTCCTGGATGGTCATGTCCTTGGGGATAAAGTTCTTGCCGTAGCGCTCTTCGTAATGACTGCGCATGCGCAGTTCGATCGGGTCGACCCGAAAGTGCACCCCAGACCAGTGCAAGCCTGCACCGCCCACACCATTACCGGGTAAAAAAGCGCCCAACTGGCGGTTTGGCAAAGCCACGTCATTGACGCTATGGCGGATGGTGACGGTTTCCTTGGAGACGTCCTGGAACAGCTTTTTACGCACGCTGTAGGTGAGTTCGTCGATTACCTGTGGATAGTTACCGTCCGGGTAAGTGTCCTGCATCGGGCCACGTTCGAGGGCCACAACATTCAGACCAGCTTCGGTCAGTTCTTTGGCCATGATCGCGCCGGTCCAGCCGAATCCGACGATAACTGCATCAACTTTTTTCATAACGGTCGACATGCTCAAGCCCTCTCGCCGCGAATGGAAACTGCCGGGAAGGGGTATTGCTCGTTGCGTTCAACCCAGTCCATGAAATCAGCGCGCGCGCCGGGGAAGCCGATCATGGTCCAGCCGACCATGCCTTTGTTGCCACCGTGAATCGGGTCGCAAAAGAAACCTTCCTTGGTGTTTTGCAGCAAAAAGCTGAAAAACATCTTGGCCGGAACGCTATCGAATTTCGGTGTGCCAGCTTCCAGCTGTTTGAGCACTTCGTCTCGGGTAGCGCTGTCTAGCCCAGCAAATGTTGAGTTATAGGCCTTTTTGCACAGTTCCTCCGTGGCAGCGATGCCCAGGCGGTAGATCTGTTTTGGCACCAGTTTGCTCTGCCAGCCCATTTCCGGTGCTGCGTCGGCATTGAACGGGCCTTGCATAAACCACAGTGCACCGCTGGCGTAAGGGGTGTTCATCTGACGGTCGATATATTCCGGCACACCGGCTTCCAGAGCGCCCGGGCCCTGCTCGTCGGCCGGGATCAGGCGCGCGACGGCGGCGTTGACGAACGCCCACTCTTCGGCGGTGAAGTAGGTCGGCTCATAAGCCGTGCCTGCTGTGGCAACGGACGGCGCAGGGGCAGGGGCGGCCTGCACGTCAGGCGTGGCCATCAGGACGGAACCACCAAGGCCCGTGCTCGCAACAGTGACCACTGGAATCAGGGTCAGGGTTTTGCGCAAAAACTCACGCCGGGGGTTGTCTTGCTCAGACATGCAGGGGGCACCTCATCAGGCAGTCACGGATTACAGCCGCTCATGGGCAGCTTTTCGTTTTGGCAGCGGTACAGGGCGTTATCGACCCAGGGAACAGGCACGCATGCAAAGTTTGGTTACAAATACTAACAGGCCGGGCGCACAGATGAATCGTTTCATGCGTAAATTTGCCGCACTACTGGCATAGCGCCATCTACGCTGACGCCATCACGTTTTTTTGACAATTGAGCGACATAGTTTTGATTCGGCATCACGCAATCTTGCGCCTCACCTTCCCAACACCTTGTTAATGGTCGAACTGACATGCCCAAAGCCCGGTTTTTTCCTGCTCTGTGCCTGACCTTGCTGGCAGCATTTGCACTGCCTCAGGCCCAGGCCGACGAAACCACCCAGGCCCGACCAGCCCAGTGGGCACAGCCCATCGCGACCCAGTACAACCTGTATCAAATGTCCCCGACCTTGTACCGCAGCGCATTGCCTGACAGCGCCGCGCAGCCGTTGCTGGATAAACTGCATATCGCCACCGTGATCAACTTCCTGCCCGATGCCGACAGTTCCTGGCTCAATACCCCAGATGTCGCACAAGTCCAGTTGCCTTATCGCACCAACCATGTGGATGACGCTGATGTGCTGGCCGCCTTGCGCGCCATTCAGACCGCGCAAGCCCAAGGCCCGGTGTTGATGCATTGCAAGCACGGTTCGGACCGCACCGGGCTGATGGCGGCGATGTACCGCGTGGTGGTGCAGGACTGGAGCAAGGAAGACGCCCTGAAGGAAATGACCCAGGGCGGCTTTGGCGAAAACTCGCACCACAAGGATGGCGAGAGCTACATGATGAAGGCCGATATCCCACAGTTGCGTGCAGCCTTGAGCAGCGGGGCGTGCAGTACCAGCCCGTTTGCAACCTGCGTGGTAAAAAACTGGCTCAAATCTGCCAAGTCCTGATTAACGGTCAAATACCCGCTGGCGGTCGCCCCATAAACAATGCGAACGACTCTGATAGCGGGTATTCACTGCCCGGTGCATGAAACGCTTCGCGGTAGGCCATGCCCGCTTGCGGGCTGAACACACCCTCCTGCTCGAATCGCGCAAAAACCTGCTCGGCCAGCGCTGCGGCCTGCTCGCGCAGGTAGTAGTTGGCGTCATGCCCCGCGACCATATAGTCAAACGTATTGGCAAAACGCTCATGTTCAGCCTGGGGTAAAGGCTGGACCTGATTTTGTGCGCTACGCCAAACCGCCTCCACGCTGCGACCATCGCCCCAAGTCAGGTGCAGTTCAAAATCAAACAGCGAACGCGACAGTTCCTGCACCTCTTCCAGCCAACGCTCGGTATCACGGGCACTCAAGGCCTGGTCAACCTGCTCATAGGTCAGTTCACTGTCGTGTTGATGGTGCCGGGCATACCAGCGCAGGCTGTCCCGCGACCAGCACCATTGCTCTGCACACTTGCCTGCAAATCGCGAGGCTACGGAGCCCAGGCTGTCCACCCGGGAAAACGCACTGTAGGGGCTGCGGGTCAGCAGCAACTTCAGGCAATGGCCCAACTCATGGAACAAGGTGCCCATCTGCACATGGTTCAGCAGCGCAGGTGCGCCCTCGGCTTCGGGGGTAAAGTTGCCATGCACAATGGCCACCGGGGTGGTCAGCTCCCCCTGTGCATTGACTCGACGGCTGCGTGCCGACTGCATCCAGCAGCCATTGATTTTGGGGGCACGCATATAAGGGTCGATAAAAAGATGCCCCAGCAGCACACCGGCTTCGTTTACCTCAAACAGGCGAACATCCGGGTGCCAGGTGTTGAATGACGTTTGCTCCACCAGATCGACCGCAAACAGGCGCTTGACGACCAGCACAATGCCCTCGAAAACGCGATTGAAAGGGAACCAGGCGCGCAACTGATCGTTGCTCAGTGCGCCAGGCTGCCGGCCATGCCTGCGGGCCAGAAACAACAGATCCCAGGGTTGGAGCCTGTCGTACCCCAGCGTGGCCGCCAGGGCATGCAACGCCGCCGTTTGCGTTGCAAAACGCGCTGATTTTTGTGCAATGCGGGTGCGCAGCATACCCAGCACTGCATCCGTCGAGGCCGCCTTGTTCTGGATGCTCAGCTCGGCATGGTTGCCGTACCCCAACAGCAAGGCCTTCTGATGGCGCAAGCTGAGCAGATCGTTAAGCACCGGACCATTGTCATATTGCCCGCCAGCGGGGCCCAGCTCGGAAGCCCGCGTGTTGTAGGCGGTGAACAGTTCTTCGCGCAACGCCCTGTTCTGGCAACAGCTCATGATTTCAGTGTAAGTGTCACGCTCTTCGAGGGTAATCAGCCAGCCCTCAAGACCGGCCGCCCTGGCCGTCTGCGCCAGCTGTGCCTTGAGTGCAGCGGGCAGGCCCGCCAGCAATGACTCATCGTGAACCAGCCGCCGCCAGGCCTTTCGGGATTGCCGGGCATTTTCGAAAAACACCCATTCCAGCCTGGAAATTTCACGGTTGAGCCGAGCCAGTTCGCCTCGGTCTGCGGCGGGCAGCTCACTCCCGGCCAACCGGTAGTCCAGCAGGATCTTGTGCAGCAACGCCTGCTGGGCACGATCCAGCTCCAGGGCCTCGGGGCTGTGGGCCAGCGCCTTGCAGGCAAGGTAAAGACCGCGATCTTGCAGCACCTGGGTCTTGTAGTCGTGGGCCGCGCGGAAACAATCGCCGATGGTGGTTTCCCAGGGCACGTCCCGGGATACCTGCCCCAGCGTCATGATGACGCCTATGGCGTCGTCCAGCCGCGCCGTCAAAGTCTCCATCGGCAAAATCAGTCCAGACCAGGTGGGGTGCCGGGACTGGGTGGCGACGATACGGCTGATTGTCTGCAGGTTGTCGGCAACAATGTGTTCAATGGCCGGCTTGAGGTGTTCGAGACGCACCTCGCTGTAAAGGGGCAGGAGGGTAGTGCTCAACAGCGGGTTGGTTGGCTCCATGGCTGTATTCCTTGAGAGTTCTGCTTCATTTCGGGCTGAGTAACTGTGGGGTTTCAGCCTAAAGAAGCAGAACTTTCAAGGGCACTATCTATGTAGTGCAGCGAATCAAACCTCAGCGGCCAGCCCATTGCTGCAAGGCGGCCTTGCGCTGCCCGGGGGGCAATTTGCCCAGCTGTTCGACTTCGGCATAAAACCTTGGCCAGTCATTGCCGACGTGCTTGTACAAGGCCGCGAAGGCGGGCACCCATTGATCGTACAGGCCGAAGGGCAGCAGTTTGGCGTTATTCAGCGGGCCATTGACCCACGCGTCATAGCGCGGATTTCCCGCCCATTGCTGATCCCGTAACTGACGATAATCACGGCGCATTCGTTCAAATTCCGCGGCTTTACGCTGCTGCATCTCGGCTGTTGGCAACGACTGTGCATAAAGAGTTTTCAAGCGCTGGCGAGTATCGAGCACCAAGGCGATAAATTGCTCGCGTTGCTGCAGGTTGCTGCTGCCGGAGGGTGGCAGGCCTTGCCTGGCGCGCCATTGGCGGGTGCCTTCCTGTTCAACGAAGCTGGCGAAAGACTCGTTGAACTCAGTGTCGTCCTTCACATAAAACCGCTGATGGGCCAGTTCATGAAAGATCAGCGTGGCCAAACGCTCATCACCCCAATTGAGCATGCTGTTGAGGATCGGGTCATCAAACCAGCCCAGGGTGGAATAGGCTTCGACGCCGCTGACAAACACATCCATGCCCTGCTGGTGTTGCAGGGCAGCTTCACCTCGCGCCGCACCCTGGCTGTAATAACCCCGGTAGGCCACGCACCCGGCGATGGGGAAGCAATGGGTTACCGGGTTGAGGGAAAACTCCGGGGTGGCGAAGACATTCCACACCACATAAGGCCGCTTGAGGTCGGCGTACAGGCGATAGCTCTGGTTGTCCGGCAGGTGCAAATGCTCACTGGCAAAGGTGCGTGCGGCCTGGGCTTTTACCAATTGGTCTCGCAGTTCAACCGGGCGCTGCGGGTCGGCAATGACCGTGCTCACCTGCTCGCGGGCCTGCAATAACTGCCACTGCCCTCCCGCCAGTTGCGAGTAATACGAAGCACTGGAACAGCCATTGATCAGCGGTATCAGGGCAATGGCAAGCAGGCAGCGAACACGCGGCGTCATAAAGCGATCCCGGCGGCAAAGTGACAATGGTGTGGGAGCGGGCTTGCTCGCGATACAGCCAGCACAGTCCTTCAGACAAGCCGCATCGATGCCATCGCGGGCAAGCCCGGCTCCCACAGAGGGCTGAGCTGCGAAGCGGCATTGCGCGCTATGCTTGTGTAACAAATTATCTGGTAATCATCATGCGCACTTTTTTGCTTGTGTTGACCGTGTGCCTGCTCAGCGCCTGCGCCAGCACGCCGATCCCCCCAGCGAACCCCAGCATGGCCTGGGTCGACCTTGAAACCCAAACCGGCAAGCTGGTAATGGCCGAGCGCCTGGACAACCAACGCCTGACCGACGGCCGCTATTTTCAGGTGACGCCGGGCAGCCACGAGTTGATGGTGCGTTTTGATTTCGAGGTGTTTGTCGGCGGCATGGGCATGTTCAGCGATCCCCAGGAGCGCTTGTGCTACATCACGCTCAATTATCCGGGCTTCGAGGCCGGCCAGCGCTACCGCCTGCAAGCCCGCTCTCTGGGCTTCAATGCCTACGCCCGGCTGTACAACGCAACGGGCAAGGTGGTGGCCGAGGAGCGGCTGGTCAACTGCTTACCGTGACGCCTGGCGGTCATTATTCTGGTAGATGATTTTTTTGCTACCGAATTCGCACGAACCTACCACCATGTTCTCATCGTGAACTTCTTCATTGCTCACGATTTCGAGCGTATAGGACGACACGTTATTGGCCTGGATCTTGGCCTCAATTTCGGTCTTCAGTTCTTCACATGGCTTGGGGGCTGCCAGTACCGATGTGGCCATGGCGCAGCAAACAACAGCTAGAGCGAAACGTTTCATGGTGAGACTCCCTTGAGGCAGAACGCAAAGTCATGATCTGACGCGAGTGGTGACCATTCGATCACATTTGGCGCAGTGCAGGACTGATCTGTCGCAGCCGGGCATCAACTGTACCCCGCTTGCGGCAAGCGGGGTACAGGGGTGTCGTCAGCTCACCAGAGTAGCGTCGAGGGTGATTTTGGCGTTCAGCACCTTGGACACCGGGCAGCCTTCTTTGGCTTTGGTGGTCAGTTCGTCAAATTGCGCCTGGGTGGCACCGGGCACCTTGGCCTTGAGTACCAGATGCACGGCGGTGATGGCAAAGCCACCCTCCACTTGATCCAAGGTTACTTCAGCCGTGGTGTCGATACTGTCAGCCTTGAGCCCGGCATCACCGAGAATCATCGACAAGGCCATTGAGAAACAGCCTGCGTGGGCTGCGCCAATCAGCTCTTCGGGGTTGGTGCCCTTACCGCCTTCGAACCTCGCCTTGAAGCCATACGGCGCTTCACGCAGTACGCCGGTTTCAGTGGAGATGGAGCCGATGCCGGTTTTAAGATCGCCTGCCCAATGAGCCGATGCTTTCTTTTTGATACTCATGCGTGCCTCCTGAAGAACGGCGCGAAGGTTTCACGCCTTGAATGAACTAGTGAGGGTAGTTCGCTCCACAAAGTTCACCCTATCGGACCAATCGTCATTTTTAGTAGCTCAATTCCCAGCCAACCATTGAAACTCGGGTATATGCCCATATTGCTGTAAACACTGGCAGGTCATGCGAGCACTCTGACCTGCATCCCACCTGGAGTAGCCGGCTGATGAAACGACTGTCTGACATCAAATTCTCGACCCTCGACCTGGTCCCTGTGCGCGAAAACGGCAGCGCAGCCCAGTCGTTGCGTAATTCGCTGGATCTGGCACAGCACGTGGAAAAGTTCGGCTACAACCGTTTTTGGGTCGCTGAACACCACAATATGGACGGCATCGCCAGCTCGGCGACCTCGGTGTTGATCGGTTATCTCGCCGGCGGCACTTCGACCATCCGTGTCGGTTCGGGCGGTGTGATGCTGCCCAACCATGCGCCCTTGGTGATCGCCGAACAGTTCGGCACCCTCGAAAGCCTGTACCCCGGCCGTATTGACCTGGGCTTGGGCCGTGCGCCCGGCTCGGACCAGATGACCGCCCGCGCCCTGCGCCGCGAGCGCTCGGGCAGTGCCGATGATTTTCCGCAGGATGTGGCCGAACTGCTGCGCTATCTGGGCCCGCGCACGCCCGACCAACGGATCATCGCCATGCCGGGCACCGGTACCCAGGTTCCGGTCTGGCTGCTGGGCTCCAGCCTGTTCAGTGCGCAACTGGCCGGTGAAATGGGGTTGCCTTACGCCTTTGCTTCACATTTCGCACCGCGCCTTATGCATGAAGCGATTCGTGTCTATCGCAACCACTTCAAGCCTTCGGCGGTGCTGGACAAGCCTTATGTGATGCTTGGCGTGCCGCTGGTGGCTGCCGACACCGACGAGCAGGCCGAGTACCTGGCCACTTCGGTGTACCAGCGCATTCTGGCGCTGATGCGCGGGCAGAGCCTGGTACAGCGCCCGCCGGTGGAGACAATGGACGGTTTGTGGCTACCCCATGAAAAAGAGGCCGTCATGAGCTTTCTGGGCCTGGCGATGGTGGGCAACCCGCAGAAAATCAAGGCCAAACTGGATGTGCTGGTTGAGCAGACCCAGGCTGACGAGCTGATTTTTACCTGTGATTTGTATGAGCATGCGGACCGCATTCATTCGTATGAATTGCTGTCGCAGGTGATGAAAGGGGCCTGACGCAAAGGGAAGTGTGGGAGCGGGCTTGCTCGCGATGGTATCGACGCGATTGATCTGAAACACCGCGGCGTGCACATCGCGAGCAAGCCCGCTCCCACAAGATTTACTACTGCGCTGGACTTATCCGCGCTTGTAGACGATTTCTTTGGTGCCGGCTTCGCAAGAGCCCACTACTTTGCCGTCAGCGGCAGCACCTTTTTCCACGACAGTCAGCGAATAATGCTTGGCGCCATTGGCTTCAATCTTCGCCGCGATTTCGCTTTTCAGTTCTTCGCATGGCTTGCCCGCTGCGAACGCCGTTCCTGCCAGACTCAGCAAACCTACAGCCAATAAAATCTTTTTCATCGGTCACATTCCCCGGTCAAAACAAAAAGGGTGCAATGCGTACATGCCGCATTGCACCCAGACGGTGTAGCGGACTTTATGGCAAACGGCCAGTCCGCGGGTCAAAAGCCTTGCTTCAGATCAGCTGCTGGCGATGCGAAAGCCGACTTTGAGTGTCACTTGATAGTGCGCCACCTTGCCGTCCTTGATGTGCCCGCGCGTATCAACCACCTCGAACCACTCCAGATGCTTGATGCTTTTGTTGGCCTCGGCCAGTGCATTACTGATGGCGTCTTCTATGCTGGTCGGGGACGAGCCTACCAGTTCAACTTTCTTGTAGGTGTGATGGTCAGACATAACGTTCTCCTTTGTCGTAAATCAAAGCCTAGCAGCGATTGTGCTAAATACTTTGTAGGCAATTTGAAAGGAAAAGTTCAGGCCAACTGCACTTTCTGGAAACCGCGGAGTCGGACTTAACAAGCACCTCACTCACCAATGCAGGAGAGCCCTAATGGCTAG
Source organism: Pseudomonas sp. WC2401 (assembly GCF_041200115.1). Taxonomy (NCBI): domain Bacteria; kingdom Pseudomonadati; phylum Pseudomonadota; class Gammaproteobacteria; order Pseudomonadales; family Pseudomonadaceae; genus Pseudomonas; species Pseudomonas sp. WC2401. The sequence goes on along the minus strand of NZ_CP165623.1, from coordinate 747,709 downwards.
CAACTCTTTACGTAAAGCCTCATTGCAAAGCATGGAAGCAGAGATCGAGAGCCTGCTCAAGTCTCTGGAAAGCCTCAAGCACGACGCTTCTGACGAGTCCAAAAAGACCCTTGGCATCCTCAAGAACAACGCCGAGAACGCGCTCAAGCATTCGCGTCACCTGCTCAGCGATGCGCTGGAAGAAGTGAAGGACAAAACTCGCGAAACCGCGATCGCTACCCGCGAATACGCGCAAGAGCACCCATACGCCACCGCTGGCGTTGCCATCGGCGCACTGGGTCTGCTGGCAGCCTTTCTGTTGTGCAAGCGCGGCAATTAATCTGCGCTGCGCGCAAGCTCTGCCTTGAGCCATTGCGCCAGTTGCCCGGCGCGCCCGTCTGCGGCGCGCTTGGGCAGCCATAACGTCAGCTGCGCCGGGGTTTCCTTGAAGCCCCAGGGTGCAGCCAGGCGTCCGGCTTGCAGGTCCTGGGCCACCAGCGGCTCGGGGGCAATCGCCACACCCAGCCCCGCAACGGCGGCTTCAAGCAAGTAGTACAAGTGCTCAAACCCCTGTCCGTATTGCAAATCCTTCGCCTCGATTGCGTTTTTTTGCGCCCAGCTCGGCCATGCCTGCGGCCGTGACGCGGTGTGCAACAAGGGTTCGCCAAGCAAGGCACTGGCCGGAGCGTTGCGCAATTGTTCGTAGTGCGCGTATCGCGGGCTGACCACCGGACCGATGCGCTCGCTGGCCAGTTCGTACACCTGCATGTCGGCGGGCCACGGCGGCTCGGCAAATACCAGCAAAGCGTCAAGCCCGGGGCGACGCGGGTCAAGATCGCCTTCACCGGCTGAGAGGTGCAGGCGCAAGTCCGGCAAGTCGGCATTCAAGCGGCCCAGGCGCGGAATAAACCAGCGCGCCAGCAAACTGCCCGAACAGCCGAGCACGAAAGGGGCGTCGACCTGGCTTTGCGTGAGTTCAGCGCATACGTTGCGCAAGCGTTCAAAGGCTTCGCCGCTGGCATCACGCAGACGGATACCGGCCTCGGTGAGCTTTAGCCCGCGCCCTTCCTTAACGAACAGGCTCACCCCCAAGTGCTCTTCCAGCACTTTCAATTGCCGACTGACGGCACCGTGGGTGACGTGCAGCTGCTCGGCCGCCAGGCTGACGCTGCTCAGGCGGGCAGTGGCTTCAAAAGCGCGCAGGGCATTGAGGGGCGGGAGGTCGCGGCTCATGATATGTGTGAGTTTTCCTGACAGGTTGTGGCGATCTTATCGGTTTTCATCCCGGGCTGTCACGGGTACAGTCAGGCCCATAGACCTTCGTAACTTTTTATCTGGAGCGTCACATGACTCAATCCACCTTGCGTACCGGCCCTGATGCCAATGGCCTGTTTGGCTCATTCGGCGGCCGTTATGTGGCTGAAACCCTGATGCCGCTGATCCTTGACCTGGATCGCGAGTACGAGCTGGCGAAAAAAGACCCTGAGTTCATCAAGGAACTGGCCTACTTCCAGCGCGATTATGTGGGCCGCCCAAGCCCGCTGTACTTCGCCGAGCGGCTGACCGAGTTCTGTGGCGGCGCCAAGATCTACCTCAAGCGCGAAGAGCTGAACCACACTGGCGCGCACAAGATCAACAACTGCATCGGCCAGATCCTGCTGGCACGGCGCATGGGCAAAAAACGCATCATCGCCGAGACCGGCGCCGGCATGCACGGCGTGGCCACCGCCACCGTCGCTGCGCGCTTTGGCCTGCAGTGCGTGATCTACATGGGCACCACCGACATCGAGCGCCAGCAGGCCAACGTGTTCCGCATGAAGCTGCTGGGCGCTGAAGTCATCCCCGTGGTGGCCGGCACGGGCACCCTGAAAGACGCGATGAACGAAGCCCTGCGCGACTGGGTAACCAACGTCGACAGCACCTTCTACCTGATCGGCACCGTGGCCGGCCCGCACCCGTATCCGGCGATGGTGCGCGACTTCCAGGCCGTGATCGGCAAGGAAACCCGCGACCAGATGCAAGCCCAGGAAGGCCGCCTGCCGGACAGCCTGGTGGCGTGCATCGGCGGTGGTTCCAACGCGATGGGCCTGTTCCATCCGTTCCTGGATGACACCAGCGTTGAAATCATCGGCGTGGAAGCGGCCGGCTACGGCATCGAAACCGGCAAGCACGCCGCCAGCCTCAATGGTGGCGAGCCGGGCGTGCTGCACGGCAACCGCACCTTCCTGCTGCAGGACGACGATGGCCAGATCATCGACGCCCACTCGATTTCCGCCGGCCTCGACTACCCCGGCATCGGCCCTGAGCACGCCTGGTTGCATGACATCGGTCGCGTCGAATACACCTCGGTGACCGACGCCGAAGCCCTGGATGCCTTCCACAAATGCTGCCGCCTTGAAGGCATCATCCCGGCCCTGGAAAGCGCCCACGCACTGGCCGAAGTGTTCAAGCGCGCCCCAACCCTGCCGGCCGATCACCTGATGGTGGTCAACCTTTCGGGCCGTGGCGACAAAGACATGCAAACCGTGATGCACCACATGGAACAGTCTCAACAGGAGCAACACTGATGAGCCGCCTGCAAACGCGCTTTACCGCACTCAAGGAACAAAACCGCGCAGCGCTGGTGACCTTTGTCACGGCCGGTGACCCGGATTACGACACTTCCCTGGCGATCCTCAAGGGCTTGCCGGCGGCGGGTGCCGATGTGATCGAGCTGGGCATGCCCTTCACTGATCCGATGGCCGACGGCCCGGCGATTCAACTGGCCAACATCCGAGCGTTGGGCGCCAAGCAGAACCTTGCAAAAACCCTGCAGATGGTTCGTGAGTTTCGTACCGGTAACGACGACACTCCGCTGGTGCTGATGGGCTATTTCAACCCGATCCACCACTATGGCGTGGCGCGTTTTATTGCCGAAGCCAAAGAGTCGGGCGTCGATGGCCTGATCGTGGTCGACATGCCGCCAGAGCACAACGGCGAGCTGTGCGACCCGGCGCAGGCAGCGGGCCTGGACTTTATCCGCCTGACCACGCCAACCACGGACGACGTGCGCCTGCCGACCGTCCTGGCTGGCAGCTCGGGCTTTGTGTATTACGTTTCGGTGGCGGGCGTGACCGGTGCCGGTTCGGCCACCACTGAACAGGTGAGCGCGGCCATTGAGCGCCTGCGTCGCCATACCGATCTGCCGATCAGCGTAGGCTTTGGTATCCGTACCCCTGAACAGGCTGCGGCAATTGCCCGCCTGGCAGATGGCGTGGTGGTGGGTTCGGCATTGATCGACAAGATCGAAAATGCCGCGACGCCTGAGCAGGCGGTGGATGGTGTACTGAGTTTGTGTGCTGCGCTGGCGGAAGGCGTGCGCAGCGCTCGCTAGGTCAAGAGCGCCCTCACCCTAACCCTCTCCCGGAGGGAGAGGGGACTGACCGCACGCGGCCTCAAAATCTCCATAGATCAGCTCCCTCTCCCTCTGGGAGAGGGCTGGGGTGAGGGCAAAAGGCCTACGCGGTCTTACTTCTGCGTCCCGTCATCATGCAGCAGGTTGGCCTGGGTCAGGTTGCTGCCTGCAGGTACGCTGCGGGTCAGCCATACATTGCCACCAATGGTCGAACCCTGACCAATGGTGATACGCCCCAATATCGTCGCGCCCGCATAAATCACCACATCATCCTCAACGATTGGATGGCGTGGATGGCCTTTCTGCAATTGCCCCGACTCATCTGCCGGAAAGCGCTTGGCACCCAGGGTCACAGCCTGATAGATCCGCACACGTTCGCCGATGATCGCGGTTTCTCCTATCACCACACCCGTACCGTGATCGATAAAGAAACTTCGGCCAATCTGCGCGCCGGGGTGGATATCAATGCCGGTGGCCGAGTGTGCAATCTCTGCGCTGATGCGCGCCAGCAACGGCAGCCCTGCACGGTACAGATGATGGGCCAGACGGTGATGAATCACCGCCAGAATCCCCGGATAGCACAACAGCACCTCATCCACACTGCGCGCCGCCGGGTCACCGTGATAAGCCGCCAGGACGTCTGTGTCGAGGATGCTGCGCAAGCCGGGTAGCGCCAGGGCAAAGTCCTGAATCAGCAAAGTCGCGGTTGCATCCACGCCCTCATCGGCCAACCCGCCCTGGCGAGCCACATAACGCAGCTCCAGGCGGGCCTGTTTGAGCAGCGCATTGAGCGCCACATCCAGGGTGTGGCCGACGTAAAAATCTTCGCTCTCTTCACGCAGGTCCACCGGGCCCAAACGCATCGGGAACAAGGCACCACACAGGGCCTCAAGAATCTCGGCCATTGCCGCACGGGATGGCAGCTCACGGCCCCCCTGTTCACCACTGACCCGGCCGTTCTGCGTGCGCCACTGGTTTCGCGCCGTGCGCAGCTGGCAGACGATGGCTTGCAATTGCCAAGGATTGGAACGATCACTCACGATGAATACTCCGCACGCTGGCGGCTGGATCGACCAGCCGCGAATTGGCAATGATTTTACGGTATCAAAACGTTTACGACTCGGGCAATCAACGCTTGGTCCGACGCCAGATGCGCCAGCTCACCACGGCGATAATCAGCAACGCCAGCCCACCCAGAATGGCCAGGCTCATGCTGTGGTAACTGAACAGCGGTTTTTCGATGCGCACATAGCCTGGCTCGGCCAACAGCTCGCGTAGCGCTACGTTGGCCTGCTTGAGGCTGATGGCTTGCAACTGCCTGGCGGGGTCGGCGAAACGGCCCTCATCGTAGTCACCCAGGGATGCCCAGTAGTAGTCGGCCAACGCGCTGCTGCCTTGCACTGTCCAGGCCTGGCGGGAGATGGCAGTGTTTTTGAGCCGGGCAAAAATCTGCGGATCCAGCCCGTCCTTGAGCAGACGCGCCTTGAGTTGCTCGATCACCTGCCGGGCTTGCGCCACGTTCTCGCGCTCAAGGTCAGCATTGAGGCTTAAAAAGCTCACGCCACCAAATACTTCCCGCTCGGCCCAGGGACCGTAAGATAAGCCATGCTTGAGCCGCAGTTCGCTGTAGAGCGCCCACTCCAGATAATCACGCAGCAGGATCCAGGTTTCGTCGGACTGCCCTTCGATCACAGGTTCAGGGAACAGCCAATGCAAGGTCGCGGTATCCCCCACCACGCCCCGCACCAGTTCGCGCTCGGCCTCAGCCTTGGCATCAATCCCGGCCAGTGGCCGGTGCTCGCTAGGCTCAACCGGCTCAAGGGCGCCGTAAGTGCGCTCCAGATAGGCGGGCAGCAGCCGGTCAAGGTCGCCGACGATAATCAGCGTCATATTGTTGGGCGCATACCAGTTCTGGCGCACGGCCTCCAGTTGCTGGCGCGTAAGATCGTGGACTTCGGCCCGCTCGGCGCATTTAAGGCCCAGCTCGACGGCCAGTTGATTACTGGCACTGTGGCCAAGGTCCTGGCGGTCGAGCCAGCGCTGTAAATGCGAATAATGGCCACCGTCTTCACGCTCGACCACTTGCTTGGCATCGTTAATGCGTTGTTCGGTCAATTGCGTGCGGGTCAGCAGGCCCAGCAGCAGGTCGAGGATCTTGCGCTGGTTTTTGGCCGGGGCTTCGATCACAAAGGTGGTGTCGGCGCTGCTGGTAAAGGCGTTCCATTCGCCACCCAGGGCCTGCATGCGCTCCTCCAGGCCACCTTCGCCGGTGTCATCGATACCGCTGAAAAGCAGATGTTCCAGCAGATGGGGCAATTGCTGATCGGCACACGAAAAGTCGTCCAGGCCAACCCCCACCACCAAACGGATGGCCACATGTCCGCGATCGTTGTTGGGCTTGAGGATCAGTTGCAGGCCATTGGGCAGTTGGTAGCCCTCGACGCTGTAACGATCCAGAGCAAAACCCTGGGCTGCGCCAAGCAACAAACAGATAAACAGCAGGCAACGCATAAAAAATCCCTGAATTCTCGAATCCTTGAGCCCGTGCAGCTTAGTCGCTGCATAACGGCTGACAACAGCCCAACGCACAACGTTCAAGGCGAATGTTGCGTGTCGGCTGCGTCATCCAGCTCCAGGGCTCCGGTTTCAGAGGTCTCCAGCACCACGTAAGCGCTGCCGCAAAACAGCGAGTTGAGGCGTTTCATATCCGCGATCAGCTCCAGGTGCATGGAACTGGTCTCGATACTTTGTGTGACTTTACGCTGCAAGCGACTCACATGGGCGTGGGCCAAACGCCGCTCCTGGGCGCGAAAACGGCGTTTTTCCCGCAGCAACTGGCGGGCGCTTTGCAGGTCGGAGCTGAGAAACACCGTCAGCCCAAGGCGCAGGTTTTCAATCAACTGGGTTTGCAGGCCCACCAGCTCCTCCAGCCCTGTTTCTGAAAACGAGCGGCGCTGCGAGGTTTTCTGCTGCTGGACTTTGCGCAGCATGCGCTCGATCACATCGCTGGCAAGCTTGAGGTTGATCGCCAATTCGATGATTTCGGCCCAGCGTCGACTGTCCTGTTCGCTCAAGTCCTCTCGCGGCATTTGCGCCAGATACAGTTTGACCGCGCTGTAGAGTATTTCGACTTCATCACTCAAGGTGCGCATTTCTTGGGTGATGGCGGTTTGCTTGCCGCGCAGAACGTCGAGCATATTGACCAACATGGTATCGATCAGGTCGCCAATACGCAGGGTTTCGCGCACTGCGTTGGTCAGGGCCAGGCTCGGTGTATCAAGAGCAGCAGGGTCCAGATGGCGCGGTTTGGCGACGCCGTTGGCTTGCTCGCGTTCGGGCAGCAGCCAGGCACAAATACGCGCCATCAGGCCGACTGTGGGCAACATCAGGAAACAGCGGGCGGTGTTGTAGAGCAGGTGAAAGCCGATCACCAGCTCCTGGGCGCTGTAGCTCAGGCTGTCCATCCAGGCCACCAGCGGGTCGAGCACGGGCATGATCAGCAGCAGGCCGATCAGCTTGTACAGCAGGCTGCCCAAGGCCACCTGGCGGCCTGCCGCGTTCTGCATATTGGTACTGAGAAACGCCAGCACGCCGCTGCCGATATTGGCGCCAATCACCAGGCCGATGGCGACATGCAGGCTGATAACACCCGCACCGGCCAGGGTGGCGGTCAGCAGCACGGCCGCCAGGCTGGAGTAGGACACCATTGCGAACAGGGCGCCGACCAGAGCATCGAGCAGGATATCGCCGGTCAACGAAGCAAAAATCACCTTCACGCCCTGGGCATGGGTGATGGGTGTGGCAGCTTCGACGATCAGTTGCAGGGCCAGAATGATCAGGCCCAGGCCAATGCCTACCCGCCCCAATTGCCCGGCGCGGGTTTGCTTGCGGGTCAAAAAGAAAATCACACCCAGGAAAATCAGCAGCGGCGACAGCCACGACAGGTCGAAGGTCAGCACCCGGGCCATCAAGGCGGTCCCGACATCGGCGCCGAGCATGGTGGCCAAGGCAGGGGTCAGTGCCATCAACCCCTGGCCGACAAAGGACGTGACCAGCATGGCCGTGGCGTTGCTGCTTTGCACCATGGCCGTAACCACGATCCCGGCGACAAAGGCGAACATGCGCCGGGAGACGTTTTGCCCGATGACATGGCGCAGGTTGGTACCGTAGACCCGCAGGATGCCGGTTCGGACGATGTGCGTGCCCCAGATGAGCAAGGCCACGGCGGAAAGCAGATTGAGCAGGGTCAGCATGCTGGCTCCCTGTATTGGATGTGTCTAAGGATCAGATAGCTGCGGGCCGTTCCTACAGATGTTTCTTAAGATGTAGTCGGCAAATGAGCAGAGCGCCAGCATCGCATAGCTGGGGGAGGGTTGAAACACTTCTGGACAATGCTGAACCTGTGGGAGCGGGCTTGCCCGCGATGGCTTCGACACGGTTTAACTCAAACACCGCGTCGCTTGCATCGCGAGCAAGCCCGCTCCCACAGGGGGGGGTTACAGCGTGCTGAACACCGGGAACGTCCCCAGCAGCAGCGCCGCAACCATGATGACCAAGCACACCAGGATCGCCCACTTGAGGGTGAAACGCTGGTGGTCGCCAAACTCGATGCCAGCCAGGGCCACCAGCAGGTAGGTAGAAGGCACCAGCGGGCTGAGCAAATGCACCGGCTGGCCCACAATCGAGGCACGGGCCATTTCGGCGGCGGTAATGCCGTAGTGGCTGGCAGCTTCGGCCAATACAGGCAGTACGCCGTAGTAGAACGCATCATTGGACATAAAGAAGGTGAACGGCATGCTCACCAGCGCGGTAATCACTGCCAGATACGGCCCGAGCGCCGGTGGAATCACCGCCAGCAGGCTCTTGGACATGGCATCGACCATGCCGGTGCCCGACAGGATGCCGGTAAAGATACCCGCCGCAAAAATCAGCCCGACCACCGCCAGTACGCTGCCAGCGTGGGCCGCGACGCGGTCTTTTTGCTGCTGCAGGCACGGGTAGTTGACGATCATCGCGATACTGAACGCGACCATAAACAGCACGGGCAAAGGCAGCAGGCCAGCAATGAGCGCAACCATCAGCGCCAGGGTCAACGCACCGTTGAACCAGATCAGTTTTGGTCGACGGGCATCCGGGTACTGGGAAACGCTGATTTCGCTGTGGTCGATTTCGTCACCGTGCAGGTGCAACTCACCCAGGCGCGCACGCTCGCGTTTGCCGTAGAACCACGCGATAACCAGAATCGCCGCGCAGCCTGCGAGCATGGCCGGGATCATCGGCACAAAGATGTCCGACGGGTCGACATGCAGCGCACTCGCCGCGCGGGCGGTCGGGCCGCCCCAGGGTGTCATGTTCATCACGCCACCCGCCAGGATGATCAGGCCGGCCATGATCCGCGGGCTCATGCCAATGCGGCTGTAGAGCGGCAGCATGGCGGCCACGCAAATCATGTAGGTGGTCGCGCCGTCACCATCCAGGGACACCACCAGCGCCAGCACCGCCGTGCCCACCGAGATTTTCAGCGGGTCGCCCTTGACCAGCTTGAGGATCTTGCGCACCGCCGGGTCAAACAGGCCGGAGTCGATCATCAGGGCAAAGTAGAGGATGGCGAACATCAGCATCACCCCGGTCGGGGCCAGCTTGGTGATGCCTTCGAGCATCATCGGGCCGATTTTTGGCGCAAAACCGCCGAAAATGGCAAACAGGATGGGTACCAGAATCAGGGCGATCAGGGCAGATAGGCGCTTGGTCATGATCAGGTACATAAATGTAATGACCATGGCAAAGCCAAGGAAGGTCAGCATAACAGTCACCATTATTGTTGTAGTAAGGCTCTGACCGCGTGTTTTACGCGTGGCAGGCCAACCGGTCTGTTGCCGGTAATGACTCGATGCTAGAGGGGAATACTTTCAGCCAGCTTTCGCTTGTAAAAATTCTTACAGGAGAGGGAGGGGATATTTGCACTACCCATGTGGGAGCGGGCTTGCTCGCGATGGAGTCGACACGGTTCAACGGATGGACCGCATCGTTTGTATCGCGAGCAAGCCCGCTCCCACAGGTTGTGTGGCGGTCAGTCCAGCTTCAGGACCTTGGCCAATACGATTTTCGGGCCTTTCATCTTTTTGATGATGATGCGCAGGCCCTCGACTTCCAGTTGCTCTTCTTCTGCAGGCACCCGCTTGAGGGTGTCGTAGATCAGGCCTGCGACGGTTTCGGCTTCAACGTGGTCCAGGTCTACACCCAGCAGGCGTTCGATCTTGAACAGCGGCGTGTCGCCGCGTACCAGCAGCTTGCCCGGCTGATACGAGAGGATGCCGCGCTCGGCCTTGCGGTGTTCGTCCTGGATATCACCCACCAGCACTTCGAGCACGTCTTCCATCGTCAGGTAACCCACGACCTTGCCGTCAGCCTCTTCAACCAGGGCAAAGTGCGCGCCGCCCTTGCGGAACTGCTCCAGCAACTGGCTCAGCGGCATGTGCCGCGACACGCGCTCCAGCGGCCGGGTCAGTTCTTCAAGGTTGAAGGTTTCGGGCAGGTGATCGAGGTCGGCCAGCTCCAGCAGCAGGTCCTTGATATGCAACAAACCGACAAAGGTGTTGGTGTCAGCATCGTAGACCGGGTAGCGGCTGAACTTGTGGCGACGGAACAGCGCGAGGATTTCCTTGAGCGGGGCCTTGGAGTCCAGGGTCACCAGGTCTTCGCGGGAGTTAGCCCAGTCGACCACTTCCAGCTCGCCCATTTCCACGGCCGACGCCAGCACGCGCATGCCCTGGTCGCTCGGGTCCTGACCACGGCTGGAGTGCAGGATCAGCTTGAGTTCTTCACGGCTGTAGGCGTGATCATGATGGGCACCTGGCTCGCCCTGGCCGGCAATACGCAAGATCGCGTTGGCGCTGGCGTTGAGCAGGTAAATCGCCGGGTACATGGCCCAGTAGAACAGGTACAGCGGCACGGCGGTCCACAGCGACAGGGTCTCGGGCTTGCGGATGGCCCACGACTTGGGTGCCAGCTCACCGACCACGATGTGCAGGTAGGAAATGATAAAGAAGGCGGTAAAGAACGATACGCCCTTGATCACTTCCGGCGATGACACGCCGATGGCGCCCAGCAGCGGCTCCAGGATGTGCGCAAACGCCGGCTCGCCGACCCAGCCCAGGCCCAGCGAGGCCAGGGTAATACCCAGCTGGCAGGCAGACAGGTAGGCGTCGAGCTGATTGTGTACGGTGCGCAGGATTTGCCCGCGCCAGCCGTTGTCTTCGGCAATTGCCTCAACCCGGGTGGAGCGCAATTTGACCATGGCGAATTCAGCCGCAACGAAAAAACCGTTGAGCAGTACCAGGATCAGAGCAAAAAGAATCATGCCGAAGTCGGCGAAGAGTGTCGCGAGGGTCAAGCCAGGGGAAGGGTCCATGATGGAGTTTTACGGGTTCCGTCGTTACAGATAGGGAGATATGACCAAACAATGTAACGGCTGATGTAGCCCTTGCCTAGTGGGAAAGGGCTACAGGGCCTAGTCGACCAGCGACTTTTGCTGAGGTTTTGCCACCTGAACGGGTGGGAAATGGCAGGTGAACGTACTGCCGTGCCCCAACACACTGCTGATCTCCAGCCGCGCACGGTGGCGCAGCAGCACATGCTTGACGATGGCCAGCCCCAGCCCGGTGCCGCCGGTGTTGGCGTTGCGGCTGGAATCGACGCGGTAGAAACGTTCGGTCAGGCGCGGCAAGTGCTTGTTGTCGATCCCCACCCCCGAGTCCTGCACGCTCAGGTGCGCGCCCGCGCTGTCTGCCCACCAGCGAATGCGCACGCTGCCGCCATCGGGGGTGTATTTGACGGCGTTGAACACCAGGTTGGAGAAGGCGCTGCGCAATTCGGCTTCGCTGCCCTTGAGCGCGCAATCGGCTTCGACGTCGAGGGTGATGGTCTGGTTGCGCTGGCCGGACAACGCCTGGGCGTCGCTCTTGATCGAGCGCAGCAAGCTGTCGACGGCCACCGGCTGGTTGTCCGAGGGGTAATCGGTGGCCTCCAGCTTGGCCAGCAGCAGCAGGTCGTTGAGCAGGGTCTGCATGCGCTCGCCCTGTTGTTGCATCTGCGACAGCGGGCGCTTCCAGCGCGGGTTCACGTCGTCGACGTTATCGAGCAGAGTTTCGAGATAACCACATATCACCGTCAACGGCGTTCGCAGTTCGTGGGACACGTTGGCGATAAAGTCTTTGCGCATCTGCTCCAGCTGATGAATACGCGTCACGTCGCGCACCAGCATCAGGTGTTCGTTGTTGCCGTAGCGGGTGATGTAGAGCTGGATGCGCAAGTGATCGTTGACCGGCGAGGGGATATCCAGTGGTTCGCCGTAATTGCCTTGCTCGAAGTATTCCTTGAAGCGCGGGTGGCGCACCAGGTTGGTCACTGGCTGGCCGCTGTCCTGCGGAGTCTTGAGGCCCAACAGGGTCTCTGCGGCGAGGTTCCACCACTCCAGGTTGCCGTCGCTGTCGAGCATGATGACCGCGTCCTTGAGCGCGGCCGTGGACTCCTGCACGCGATCGATCACCGCTTGCAGCCGCCCGCGCACCCGCTGGTCGCGGCGCTGCAGGTGGTAGATGCTGTCGAATACCTCACCCCACAGACCGTAGCCATCGGGCGGCGCTTCGTCGGGTTTGTGCTGACGCAGCCATTCGTGCAGGCGCAGCAACTGCTTGAGAGTCCAGCCCAGGTAGAACGCCAGGCCAATGGCCAGGCTCCAGCCGTAATAACCACTGATGAGGCCGACCACCAGGCAGGCAGCGACCAGAAGCAACAAATGGCGAATCAGAGTGCCATGCCAGTTTTGATTCACGTCGCGCGGGTCCTTGCTTGCCGTTGAGTCAGAAAAAGCCGGTATCAGGCCTTGGTCGAAAACCGGTAACCGGTGCCACGCACGGTTTGTACCAGATTTTCGTAGGCCTCACCGAGGGCTTTGCGCAGGCGACGGATATGCACGTCCACGGTGCGTTCCTCCACATACACATTGCCGCCCCAGACCTGATCGAGCAACTGGCCGCGGGTGTAGGCACGCTCCTGGTGGGTCATGAAGAATTGCAGCAGGCGGTATTCGGTAGGTCCCATTTCGGCCGGGGTGCCGTCGATGGTCACGCGGTGGCTGATGGGGTCGAGCAGCAAGCCGCCGATCTCGATCGGCGATTCAGCATCGGCCGGGCCGGCGCGGCGCAGCACAGCCTTGAGGCGGGCCACCAGTTCACGCGGCGAAAACGGTTTGGTGATGTAGTCATCAGCGCCCACTTCCAGGCCCTGAATCTTGTTGTCCTCCTCACCTTTAGCCGTAAGCATGATGATGGGAATATCACTGGTCAGCTCTTCGCGCTTGAGGCGACGGGCCAGTTCGATGCCCGAAGTGCCGCCGGGCAGCATCCAGTCGAGCAGGATCAGGTCCGGTTTACGGTCCACGATAATGGCATGAGCATCCTGGGCATTATCGGCTTCAAGGCAATCGTAGCCCGCCATTTCCAGGGCCACGGCGATCATCTCGCGAATCGGCGCCTCGTCATCAACGATCAAAATGCTCCTGCCAACCATGCCGTAATCCTCTCGTCATTAAACTGTCTTGTGGCGCATTAGATAACGCAATTATTGCAGTCGTGTGACAGCTTTGGGGATTGGACGCGCGTTAACAGTTGGTGAACTACGCTTTGGATTCAAATCGTACAACCACAAAAAGGACGATTCCGATGACCTCTAGCTCGTTTTCCCTAAAGACATTGCTGTTGGCCGCAGCTTTTGCCTTGCCAGGACTGGCGTATGCGGCTGAACCGGCAATGACCAAGGACGGCATGCTCGTTGACCACAAAGGCATGACGCTCTACACCTTCGCCAAGGATGCGGGCGGCAAATCCATGTGCAATGACAAGTGCGCAGCCAACTGGCCGCCACTGGCCGCCGAGAGCACGGCGATGGACATGGGCAAGTGGACGGCCATCAAGCGCGATGACGGCCATATGCAATGGGCCTACGACGGCAAGCCGCTGTACACCTTCGTGATGGACAAAAAGGCTGGCGACATGACCGGCGACGGCAAGATGGACGGGGCCTGGAAGGTGGCCAAGCCTTAGGACTTCTGTAGCAGTTGACGAGTAGAACGAGGCTACGTCCGGCTGCGCAGCAGTCGTAAAACCAGACACCTGCGGTGTGCCAGTTGGACCCGACCCCGGGCTTCACGGCCGCTACGCAGCCGGACGCAGCCTCGCTCCGCGAGTCAGCTGCTACAAAGAGCCCTTGACCGGCAACCGAGTATCTACAAGGAGTATCCATAAAAAAACCTCGCCTCCCGGTCACGGGGGGCGAGGTTTTTTGTGACGCTGCTTTAAACGGCGCTGGTCGACTGCGGACGACGCACGTCCGGCTGCTTCCAGGACTCGGCCGCCGATTCGTCGATGGCCTGCTGGATCGCCTTTTTGCGGTGTTCTTCAGCACGGCGGCTGAAGAACCACACCATGAAGGTCACCAGCGATACCGCCAGCAAAATCAGGCTGGCCACGGCGTTGATCTCGGGTTTAACCCCCAGACGCACCGCCGAGAACACTTCCATCGGCAGGGTCGTCGACCCCGGGCCCGACACAAAGCTGGCCAGCACCAGGTCATCCAGCGACAGGGCAAAGGACATCATCGCGCCCGCCGCCAAGGACGGCGCAATCATCGGGATGGTGATCAAAAAGAACACCTTCCACGGCTTGGCACCCAGGTCCATTGCCGCTTCTTCGATCGACAGGTCCAGCTCGCGCAGGCGCGACGACACCACCACCGCCACATAGGCCGAGCAGAACGTCGTGTGGGCGATCCAGATGGTCACCAGGCCACGTTCCTGCGGCCAGCCAATCATCTGCGCCATGGCCACGAACAGCAGCAACAGCGACAGACCGGTAATCACCTCGGGCATCACCAGCGGCGCCGTCACCAGGCCGCCAAACAGCGTGCGGCCCTTGAAGCGGCTGATACGGGTCAGCACGAAGGCCGCCAACGTGCCCAGTGCCACCGCAGCAATCGCCGTGTACAGGGCGATTTCCAGCGAGCGCATCACCGAGCCCATCAGTTGCGTGTTGTCCAGCAGGCCCACGTACCACTTCAGCGACCAGCCGCCCCACACCGTCACCAGCTTGGAGGCGTTGAACGAGTAGATCACCAGGATCAGCATCGGCAGGTAGATGAACAACAGCCCCGCGACCAACATGAAGCTAGAAAAACGGAAGCGATTCATATCTTGCCCTCCAGCTCTTTAGCCTGGCTGCGGTTGAACAGAATGATGGGCACGATCAGGATCGCCAGCATGACCACGGCAAGCGCAGACGCTACCGGCCAGTCACGGTTGTTGAAGAACTCTTGCCACAACACTTTACCGATCATCAGGGTTTCCGGGCCGCCGAGCAGTTCAGGGATCACGAACTCGCCCACCACCGGGATAAACACCAGCATGCAGCCGGCGATAATGCCGTTTTTCGACAGCGGCACGGTGATCTTCCAGAAGCTGTTGAACGTGCTCGAACCCAGGTCAGACGCGGCTTCCAGCAGGCTGGTGTCGTGCTTCACAAGGTTGGCGTACAGCGGCAGGATCATAAACGGCAGGTACGAATACACAATGCCGATATACACCGCGATATTGGTGTTGAGGATCTGCAGGGGTTCGCTGATCCAGCCCATCGACATCAAGAAGCCATTGAGCAGGCCGTTATTGCTGAGGATGCCCATCCACGCGTAAACGCGGATCAGGATCGCGGTCCAGGTCGGCATCATGATCAGCAGCACCAGCACGGTCTGCATCTCTTTGCGCGCATTGGCGATGGCATAGGCCATCGGGTAACCGATCAGCAGGCACAGCAGCGTGCTGAAGAACGCCATCTTCAGCGAGCCCAGGTAAGCGGCGATATACAACTCATCGTCACCGAGCATGGCGTAGTTGCCCAGGTTCAGCAGTACCTGAATCTTCTGGTCAACGTAGCTGTAGATCTCGGTGTACGGCGGAATCGCGACGTCCGCTTCGGCGAAGCTGATCTTCAGGACAATGAAGAACGGCAGCATGAAAAACAGAAACAGCCACAGGAATGGAATCCCGATGACCATATGGCGGCCACCGGGGGTTATTCGTTGCAGTCGGCGTTTGAGTTTTCGCATGTTCATGAGCGCAGTACCACGCCGCTGTCGTCTTCCCACCACACGTAGACTTCGTCATCCCAGGTCGGACGCGCGCCACGGCGTTCGGCGTTGGCCACGAACGACTGCACCAGTTTGCCGCTCGGCAGCTCGACGTAGAACACCGAGTGCCCGCCCAGGTAAGCGATGTCATGCACCTTGCCGCGCGACCAGTTGTATTCGCAGGTCGGCTTTTCAGTGGTAACCAGCATTTTTTCCGGGCGAATGGCGTAGGTGGTGTGCTTGTCTTCCACCGAGGTGCTCACGCCGTGACCGACGTAGATGTCGTTCTCCAGCTCCGGGCACTTGATGCGCGCATAGCCTTCAGCGTCATCGACCACTTCGCCGTCGAACAGGTTGACGTTGCCGATAAATTCGCACACCAGGCGGCTGACCGGGGTTTCGTAAATGTCGATCGGGCTGCCGATCTGGGCAATCCAGCCCAAATGCATGATCGCAATACGCTGGGCCATGGTCATGGCCTCTTCCTGGTCGTGAGTCACCATCACGCAGGTCACGCCCACGCGCTCGATGATTTCCACCAGTTCGAGCTGCATTTGCGAACGCAGTTTTTTATCCAGCGCGCCCATCGGCTCATCGAGCAGCAGCAGTTTCGGGCGCTTGGCCAGCGAACGGGCCAGGGCCACACGCTGACGCTGACCACCGGACAACTGATGGGGTTTGCGCTTGGCGTACTGGCTCATATGAACCAGCTTGAGCATCTCGCCCACGCGGGCATCGATCTCGGCATTGGACATTTTGTCCTGCTTGAGGCCGAAGGCGATGTTTTGCGCCACCGTCATATGCGGGAACAGGGCATAGGACTGGAACATCATGTTGATCGGCCGCTCGTAAGGCGGCATATCCGTAATGTCCACGCCATCGAGGAAAATACGGCCCTCAGTCGGGCGCTCGAAACCGGCGAGCATGCGCAGCAAGGTGGACTTGCCCGATCCCGATCCGCCGAGCAGGGCGAAGATTTCGCCCTTGTTGATTTCCAGGGACACATCGTCCACCGCAATCGTCTCGTCGAATTTCTTCGTGACCCGGTCGATTTTGACCAGCACCTGCTTGGGTGTCTGGTCGCCCTCGAGGGCTTTCTTATAGGCGCCGGAGGCAACAGCCATTACGTAACTCCCAACAAATTTAGCAGCCCGGCCTTGATGGTCGGGCCTTGGATAGGTGGTCTTGCGAGATTACTTGCCCGTTTTGACCTTGGTCCATGTACGCGTCATCAGACGCTGGATCTTGGGGGGCAACTCGGTTGAGACGTATGTCTTGTCCAGCACCGCCTGGGTTGGGTAAACCGCTTCGTCGGTACGAATGGACTCATCCATCACCTTGTCGGCCGCCGGGTTAGGGTTGGCATAGCCGACATAGTCACTGACCTGAGCGATCACTTCAGGCTTAAGCAGGTAGTTGATGAACGTGTGGGCCTCCTTGACGTTGCTGGAATCCTTGGGGATGGCCAGCATGTCAAACCACAGGGCGCCGCCCTCCTTGGGCACGATATAGGCGATATTCACGCCTTTTTTTGCATCCTCGGCACGCGCCTTGGCCTGGAACACATCACCGGAAAAGCCAATCGCAACGCAGATGTTGCCGTTGGCCAGGTCGGAAATGTATTTGGAAGAGTGGAAGTAGGTAACGTATGGACGCACCGACATCAGGACTTCTTCAGCTTTCTTGTAGTCCTTTGGGTTGGTGCTGTTGGCATCCAGACCCAGGTAGTTAAGGACAGTAGGCAGCATCTCGTCAGCCGAATCCAGGAAGGCCACACCGCATTTGGTCAGCTTCTTCATGTTCTCGGGTTTGAATACGGCATCCCAGGAGTCGATGCTGTCGACACCCAGTACTTCTTTGACTTTATCGACGTTGTAGCCAATCCCGTTGGTGCCCCACAGGTACGGCACGGCGTACTGGTTGCCCGGATCGTTGGCCTGCAGGCGCTTGAGCAGGGCAGGGTCGAGGTTGGAATAGTTCGGCAGTTGCGAAAGGTCGAGTTTCTGGAACGCACCCGCCTTGATCTGCTTGCCCAGGAAGTGGTTAGACGGAACGACCACGTCATAACCGGTACGCCCGGCCAGCAGTTTGCCTTCCAGGGTTTCGTTGGAATCGAAAACGTCATAGATCGGCTTGATGCCGGTCGCGGCTTCAAAATCAGCCAGCGTGTTCGGCGCAATGTAGTCCGACCAGTTGTAAATATGCACCGTGGGCGCCGCTTGTACGCTGACGGCAAGCGTCAAACCAGCTCCGACCAGCAAGGTCTTGCGAAACAGAGATATAGACACGTGATGGTCCTCTAAATAGTTGGGCCTGAGTTGCCCGCGTCATACGGCAGTCGAACCGCCAAAGACAAAACCGGCGCGCAACTTACCCTCGATAAACCTGCACAGCAAAGTTTTCCGCGAATAATTGCCCTAACACCTTGTTTTTCCGACCATTGCGCCGGTTTTTGTGAAACCGGAAGGCATGAGCCCTCCGGTCTCAATCGCAGCCTGCGGCAGCGGCTACAAGGGGCGGGGCCGTTATTTACCAGACTTGATTTTGGTCCAGCTGCGCGTCAACAACCGCAGGGTGGTCGGCGGCAAATCGCTGATGGCGTACAACTTGGCCTTCACTTCATCGGACGGGTAAATGCTCGGGTCACCCGAGATATCTTTATTCACCAGCGGCGTTGCAGCCTTGTTACCGTTGGGGAAGCGCACGCTGTTGGTGATTTCGGCCATCACTTCAGGCTGCATCAGATAATTCATCCAGGCATAGGCAGCGTCGACGTTCTCTGCATCCTTG
Organism: Pseudomonas sp. WC2401; assembly: GCF_041200115.1. Lineage (NCBI taxonomy): Bacteria > Pseudomonadati > Pseudomonadota > Gammaproteobacteria > Pseudomonadales > Pseudomonadaceae > Pseudomonas > Pseudomonas sp. WC2401. The sequence goes on along the minus strand of NZ_CP165623.1, from coordinate 729,369 downwards.
GGAATGGCGACCATGTCGTAGAAGCTGCCGGCACCTTCTTTAGGGATCACGTACTTGAGCTTGACCTTGTCACCGGCCTCTTTGGCGCGGGAAATGGACTGTTCAAGGTCACCCGAGTAACCCACGGCCACGCAGATGTTGCCGTTGGCCAGGTCGGAGATGTACTTGGAGGAGTGGAAGTAACCCACCGACGGGCGAATCTTCAGGAACAAGGCTTCGGCTTCAGCCAGTTGTTTCTTGTCTTGCGAATCGGTCGGGTAGCCCAGGTAGTGCAGGGCGGCCGGGATCATTTCGGTCGGCGAGTCGAGGAAGCTTATGCCGCAGCTCTTGAGCTTGGCAGCGTTCTCCGGCTTGAACAGCACGTCCCAGGAATCGATGGTATCGACGCCCAGCGCGGCCTTGACCTTCTCCGGGTTGTAACCGATGCCGATAGTGCCCCACATGTACGGGAAGGCATGTTTGTTGTCTTTGTCGCTGGCATCGCCAACGGCCTTGAGCAACGCCGGGTCGAGGTTTTTCCAGTTAGGCAGCTTGGACTTGTCCAGCTCTTGGTAAACCCCGGCCTTGATCTGCTTGGCCAGGAAATTGTTGGAAGGCACGACGATGTCGTAGCCGGACTTGCCCGCCAGCAGCTTGGCCTCAAGGGTCTCGTTGCTGTCGAACACGTCGTAGACCACCTTGATACCGGTCTGGTCTTCGAATTTTTTAACGGTGTCAGGTGCGATGTAATCGGACCAGTTGTAGATGTGCAGCACTTTATCTGCTGCTTGAGCTGCCCCGGCCATCACACCCATCAAGGAGAGGGCGAGAAGGGTCTTGCCAGCTTTTTTAAAACCTGATGCCTTCATCTGTAATGCTCCAATTGTTCTTTTAAACCACCGATTCAGCGACCTGATCTCAAGGTGACTAAAGCCGGCGGCTAGTCTGGCAAGATCCGGGGCAGGCTTTCAAGGGAAGAGCCTTGATTCTTAAGGCTTCGAGCGCAATTACCTACATCAAGACTGCAGTTCTCTTGCGCTAAAAGCCTAGCAGTTAACCTTGCAAAGTTTCCAAGGTCAGATCCAGGCACTTACGCGCCTTGGCCACCAGCTCGTCGATCTCGTCTTTGCTGATCACCAAGGGTGGCGAAATGATCATGGTGTCACCTACTGCGCGCATGATCAGACCGTTATCAAAACAGAACTGCCGGCAGATCATGCCGACACCACGGCCTTCATAACGCTTGCGCGTGGCTTTGTCCTGTACCAGTTCAATGGCACCCAGCATGCCCACACCGCGCACTTCGCCCACCAACGGGTGATCGTTCAGTTCACGCAGACGCTTTTGCAAATACGGTGCCGTTTCGGCGTGGACCTTCTCGACAATTTTTTCTTCGCGCAGGATGCGGATGTTTTCCAGCGCCACGGCGGCGGCTACCGGGTGACCCGAGTAGGTGAAACCGTGGTTGAAATCGCCGCCTTCATTCAGCACCGCCACCACCTCGTCGCGCACGATCAGGCCGCCCATCGGGATATAGCCCGAGGTCAAGCCCTTGGCGATGGTCATCATGTCCGGCTTGAGGCCGTAGAAATCGCTACCGAACCACTCACCGGTGCGACCAAAACCACAAATCACTTCATCGGCCACAAACAGGATGTCGTACTTGGCCAGGATTTCCTTGATGCGCGGCCAGTAGGTAGCGGGCGGCACAATCACGCCGCCTGCGCCCTGGATCGGCTCGGCAATAAAGGCACCGACATTGTCGACGCCCAGTTCGAGGATTTTTTCTTCCAGCTGGTTGGCCGCCCAGATGCCGAACTCTTCCGGGGACATGTCGCCACCCTCACCGAACCAGTACGGCTGCGGGATGTGGGTAATGCCCGGGATCGGCAAGTCGCCCTGTTCGTGCATATAGGTCATGCCGCCCAGGCTGGCGCCGGCCACGGTGGAGCCGTGGTAGCCGTTCTTGCGGCTGATGATGGTCTTTTTATTGGGCTGGCCCTTGATCGCCCAGTAATGGCGAACCATGCGCAGCATGGTGTCGTTGCCTTCAGAGCCTGAGCCGGTGAAGAACACATGGTTCATGCCTTCAGGCGCGATCTCGGCGATGGCTTTGGACAGTTCAAGCACCGGCGGGTGGGCGGTCATGAAAAACAGGTTGTAGTACGGCAGTTCACGCATTTGCTTGCTGGCCGCTTCAGCCAGCTCGTCACGGCCATAGCCAATGGCAACACACCACAGGCCGGCCATGCCGTCGAGAATCTTGTGGCCTTCGCTGTCCCACAGGTACACGCCCTTGGCGTGAGTGATGATGCGTGGGCCGACTTCTTTCAACTGTTTGAAGTCACTGAACGGTGCCAGGTGGTGATCGTTGCTCAGTTGTTGCCATTCGAGGGTTTGCGGGTTCTTGTTGGTCATACGGCTCTCCTTTAGTCAGTAGAGGAGGGGCGGCGCCTTCCTGGCTCGCCCCTCCAGCGTGTCAGACGGCGAACAGCAGGAATTCCCGCTCCCACGAACTGATGACGCGCTTGAAGTTTTCATGCTCGGCACGTTTGACGGCCACGTAACCGGTGATGAACTTGGTGCCCAGGTACTTCTCGACCGTCTTGCTGTTTTCCATGCGCTCCAGGGCGTCTTCGATGGTCAACGGCAAGCGCAGGTTGCGCCGCTCATAACCGCGGCCCACCACCGGTGCGCTCGGGTTGATGCCTTCAACCATGCCGATATAGCCACACAGCAGGCTGGCGGCAATCGCCAGGTACGGGTTGGCATCGGCGCCCGGCAGGCGGTTCTCGACACGACGGTTTTGCGGCCCGGCATCCGGTACACGCAAGCCCACGGTGCGGTTCTCCTCGCCCCACTCCACGTTCACCGGTGCCGAGGTATCAGGCAAGAACCGGCGGAACGAGTTCACGTTTGGCGCGAACAGCGGCAACAGCTCTGGAATGAACTTCTGCAAGCCGCCGATATGGTTGAGGAACAGCTGGCTCATGCTGCCATCGTCATTGGAGAACACGTTCTTGCCGGTCTCGATGTCGATGATGCTCTGATGCAGGTGCATGGCGCTGCCCGGCTCGCCGGTCATGGGCTTGGCCATGAAGGTGGCGGCCACATCGTGCTTGAGCGCGGCTTCGCGCATGGTGCGCTTGAACACCAGGATCTGGTCGGCCAGCGACAGGGCGTCACCGTGACGGAAGTTGATTTCCATCTGCGCCGTGCCGTCTTCGTGGATCAGCGTGTCCAGATCCAGCTCCTGCAGCTCGCACCAGTCGTAGACGTCCTCGAACAGCGGGTCGAATTCGTTGGCCGCTTCAATGGAGAAGGACTGACGACCGGTTTCCGGGCGACCGGAGCGGCCTACGGGTGGCTGCAACGGGTAATCCGGGTCGTCACTGCGCTTGGTCAGGTAAAACTCCATCTCCGGCGCCACGATCGGCTGCCAGCCGTGGTCGGCGTAGAGCTTGAGCACCTTTTTAAGCACGTTGCGCGGCGACAGCTCGATCGGGTTGCCCTGCTTGTCGTAGGTGTCGTGGATCACCTGAGCGGTTGGCTCAATCGCCCACGGCACCACAAATACTGCGTTCTGGTCGGGACGGCAGACCATATCGATGTCTGCCGGATCGAGGAGTTCGTAATAGATGTCGTCTTCGACATAGTCGCCCGTTACGGTTTGCAGCAATACGCTCTCGGGCAGGCGCATGCCTTTTTCGGCAATGAACTTGTTGGTCGGCGAAATCTTGCCGCGAGTAATCCCGGTAAGGTCGGCGATCATGCATTCGACTTCTGTGATCTTGTGGTCTTTCAACCAATCGGTGAGCTGGTCGAGGTTGTTACTCATAAATGCCTCTGGGCTGAGTGTCCTGAATTGAATAAGTCAGGCGTTTACTGACGCGTCTGCGTCGCGTTGTGTTGCGCGCCGTCTGCAGGCATCGCCAAATGCCTGGAAGATGGCGAGGTAAATCGGGTTAGAGCTTACCTGCCATTCGGGGTGCCACTGAACCGCCAAAGCAAAAGCCTTGCCGTCTTTGACCGACACGGCTTCGACCAGGCCGTCCGGAGCAATGGCTTCTGCGCGTAAACCGGGGGCCAGCTGATCAACGCCCTGGGTGTGAATCGAATTGACCTCGAACTCCGCTGGCAAGCCCAGGCCGGCCAATACGCCGCCAGGCTGGACGCGCATGGCGTGGCTGGGTGCGTATTGCACTTCAACAGGCGCGCTGGGGTCTTCGCGGTGCTCGATATAGCCTTCGACTTCGTGCAATTTCTGGTGAAGTGAGCCACCCAGAGCTACATTCAATTCCTGAAAGCCGCGGCAAATGCCAAGCACCGGAACGCCCGCTGCCAATGCAGCACGAATCAGGGGAAGGGTCGTGCGATCACGGTCGGGATCATGCAGCGTGCCTGGCGCGCTGGCGGGACCGTGATACAAATGGGGTTCTATATTGGAAGGTGACCCGGTAAAGAGCAGGCCGTCCAGACCGTCAAGAATATCGGTCGGATCAATCAGTTCCGCCAATGACGGAATGATCAGAGGCAAGCCTTTGGCGGCCACCGCAACAGCCCGCACATACTTATCGCCAGTGATGTGATAAGGGTGCAAACCGATCTGCTTGGTGCAGGCGGTGACGCCGATTAACGGCAGGCGTGACATGTAACACCCCGGTATTATTGCTGTTATGGGTTTGAATCGAGCTTAGCCTTGTTCATTTTTTTACACAACACCCCCGTAAAAAATACAACACGGCCCGCTCAAGCCTGCGGGCGGCACGATTTAAAAAGGGTTAATGGCGCCCTAAAAAGCGTCAAAAATGGCCTTTCTGCGCTTTTTGAGGGCAAAAAACAGGCTGCTTGACTTCGGTATGCCGTTCGGGTTGACTGAATCCCGTAGCGCTCAATGATTGATATTTTTAACAACAAAGGTGTTGCATCATGTCGGTACCCCCGCGTGCCGTTCAGCTTAATGAAGCGAACGCGTTCCTTAAGGATCATCCTGAGGTTCTGTACGTAGACCTTCTCATTGCGGATATGAATGGTGTGGTGCGCGGCAAGCGCATCGAACGCACCAGCCTCCACAAGGTTTACGAGAAAGGCATCAACCTGCCTGCCTCTCTATTTGCTCTGGATATCAATGGCTCAACGGTGGAAAGCACCGGCCTGGGTCTGGATATCGGTGACGCAGACAGAATCTGTTATCCAATCCCCGACACCCTGTGCAACGAACCCTGGCAAAAGCGCCCAACCGCGCAACTGCTGATGACGATGCACGAACTTGAAGGTGAACCTTTTTTCGCCGACCCGCGCGAAGTACTGCGTCAAGTTGTTACCAAATTTGACGATCTGGGACTGACCATTTGTGCCGCTTTCGAGCTGGAGTTCTACCTGATCGACCAGGAGAACGTTAACGGTCGCCCACAGCCTCCACGTTCGCCGATCTCCGGCAAACGCCCGCATTCGACTCAGGTTTACCTGATCGACGACCTCGATGAATACGTCGACTGCCTCCAGGACATTCTGGAAGGTGCCAAAGAGCAAGGCATCCCGGCTGACGCCATCGTCAAAGAAAGTGCCCCGGCGCAGTTCGAAGTGAACCTGCACCACGTTGCCGACCCCATCAAGGCCTGCGACTACGCGGTACTGCTCAAGCGTCTGATCAAAAACATCGCCTACGACCATGAGATGGACACCACGTTCATGGCCAAGCCTTACCCGGGCCAGGCGGGCAACGGACTACACGTTCATATTTCGATTCTGGACAAAGAAGGCAAAAATATTTTTGCCAGCGAGGATCCCGAGCAGAACGCCGCATTGCGTCACGCGATCGGCGGTGTGCTGGAGACCCTACCGGCTCAGATGGCGTTCCTTTGCCCTAACGTGAACTCCTACCGTCGTTTCGGCGCACAGTTCTATGTGCCCAACTCGCCGTGCTGGGGCCTGGACAACCGTACTGTGGCCATTCGCGTACCGACCGGTTCGGCCGATTCAGTGCGTATCGAACACCGGGTTGCCGGTGCCGATGCCAACCCGTACCTGTTGATGGCCTCTGTACTGGCCGGCGTGCACCACGGTCTGACCAACAAGATCGAACCGGGCGCACCCGTTGAAGGCAACAGCTACGAGCAAAACGAGCAAAGCCTGCCAAACAACCTGCGCGATGCCTTGCGCGAGCTGGATGACAGCGAAGTAATGGCCAAATATATCGACCCGAAATACATCGATATTTTTGTCGCCTGCAAAGAGAGCGAGCTGGAAGAGTTTGAACACTCCATCTCCGACCTCGAATACAACTGGTACCTGCATACCGTGTAAGCGCTTGCAGCCCAAAAAAACGCCGCCGGCCTTGCAGCCTGCGGCGTTTTTATTCATGGCGATAATCCATCAAACCAAGCGTTCTTATCGCTCGCAAACGTAAGAAAATCACTACAGAAATTTCACAGTGAATATCTCACGATGAAGCTCCGGCTGCCATTTGCAGCTACTTTCTACGAAGCCATCATCATGAAACGCCATTACCTGGGCATAGCCCTGTTCGCCATCGGTTTCGGCCCCGTCATTGCCGCCCCCTCACCCCAACCCCACTGGAGCTACACATCACCCACCGGGCCTGACGAGTGGGGCGATTTGCACGACAACCACACCCTGTGCAACACCGGCACCCAACAATCACCGATCAATATCAAAGCCAATACCCCAGGGCGCTTGCCAGCTCTGGATATCCACTACCCGAGAGGCCCTGCCGTGGTCAAACACAACGGCCACACGCTTGAGGTCACTCCTGAGAGCAAGGGCTATATGACCCTGCCGTCAGGCAACTATGACCTGGTACAAATGCACTTTCATGCCCCTGCCGAAATGCAGATAGAAGGCCACAAGTACCCATTTAGCGCGCATCTGGTCCACCGTGATGCCGCCGGCAACCTGGCCGTCATTGCCCTGTTATTTGACGTTGGGGCAAAAAACAAGGTTTTGGCACCGCTGTTTTCCAGCATGCCCCGTCATGAGGGGGACGCTGTGACCTTGCGCACACTGGATTTGAAAAGCCTGTTTCCGGCAAAGCTGGACTACTTCACCTTTATGGGGTCGCTGACGACGCCGCCATGTACCGAAGGCGTCCTGTGGCAGGTGTTTAAAGTGCCGGGCACGATATCCAAACAACAGCTGAAGGACTTCAAGCAGTTGTTCCCGATGAACGCGCGTCCGATCCAACCGAGCAACGACCGTGCGGTGAAGTTTGGAAGCTGAAACGGGTTTACAGACAACCTCGAACCCGGCTCGTACAATGCCGGCAGCCCTTGAGGAAACGCTGATGTCCCGCCCTGCCGCCCCACGCGCCACCCCCCGAAAGCCACGCGCTCGCAGCCAGGGCCGCATCGACACGATACTCGACGCTGCCCGCACACTGCTGACAGCCCAGGGGGTGGCCAGCCTGTCGATTTACAGCGTGGCTGAGCACGCGCAGATTCCGCCGTCGTCGGTCTATCACTTTTTCGCCGGTGTACCAGCCCTGCTCGAAGCCCTGACCGGTGATGTTCACGCCGCGTTTCGCGCCTGCCTGCAGGCGCCGATCGAACATGAGGCGCTGAGTGGCTGGCGCGACCTGTCGCACGTCATTGAGCAGCGCATGCTGGCGATCTACAACGAAGATGCTGCGGCCCGGCAGTTGATCCTGGCCCAGCATGGCCTGACCGAGGTCACCCGGGCCGACCGCCAGCACGACCTTGAGCTGGGGCAACTGATGCATGCGCTATTCATGAAACATTTTGAATTGCCAGTACTGCCACAGGACGTGGACGTATTTGCCCTGGCGATGGAGCTGGGCGACCGCGTGTATGCGCGCTCAATCCAGTTGCATGAGCGCATCACCCCGCGAATGGCCGAGGAAAGCATGCGGGTGGTGGATGCTTATTTGGGGCTGTATTTACCGCCGTTTTTGCCGAAACGTGAAAGCCCGTCAAACACCTGAGCGTAAGCCTGCATCAACGCTTGTGAGCTTGCCTTTGTGGGAGCGGGCTTGCTCGCGATTGCATCGACTCGGCTCATCGAGAGACCGCACCGCCTGAATCGCGAGCAAGCCCGCTCCCACAGCAGAGGATGAGCGGCTCAGAACGGCGCATCACCCAAAATCGTCGCACGGTGCATCACGCGACGGTTGGGGCGGTAGTCATCCACGGCGTAATGCTGGGTCACGCGGTTGTCCCAAAAGGCCACGTCGTTTTCCTGCCAGCGCCAGCGGATGGTGTATTCCGGGCGGGTGGCGTGGGCAAACAGCAGCTTCAAAATCGCTTCGCTTTCGGCTTCCGACAGCTCGTTGATACGCGTGGTGAAGCCTTCATTGACGAACAACGACTTGCGCCCGCTCACCGGGTGCGTGCGGATCACCGGGTGCGACAGCGGCGGATTGTTTTTGCGGATCTGCTCCCAGCGCGCCAGATCTTCCGGGGTCGAGCCAAAGCGCTCCAGCGGGAATGACTTGGTGAAGTCGTGGGTTGCGGTCAAACCATCAAGCAGCACCTGCAACGGTTTGGACAACCCTTCAAAAGCAGCAATCCCGGCGGCCCACAAGGTGTCGCCACCAAAAGCCGGCAACTGCTTGGCACTCAACACCGCGCCCATCGCCGGGGTCGGCAAAAAGGTCACGTCGGTGTGCCACACCGCGTTGTCACGCACGTCAGTTACGGCTGTATCCAGCACCAGCACTTCCGGCTGCTCCGGCACGTTGGGGTAGATCGGGTGAATATGCAGGTCGCCAAAATGGGCGGCAAAACGGGCTTGCTGCTGCGGGGTGATCGACTGGTTCTTGAAGAACACCACGTGATGCTCAAGCAAGGCTTGCTCAATGGCATCGCGGTGCTCAAGGCTCAGCGGTTGAGTCAGGTCGACACCATCAATCTGGGCGCCCAGGGCAGAGCTAATCGGGGTAATGGTCAGGCTCATGATCTATCTCTTTATCAGCGCGCCGATTAATCAGCGTCGAGTTCTGTTGTTAGTGAGCCTGGCCGTGCCACGGCACCAGCTTGCGTTGCAGGGCGCGCAGGCCCATTTCCATGGCAAAGGCGATGACGGCAATCACCAGAATCCCCAGCACCACCACATCGGTGACCAGGAACTGCGCAGCGGACTGCACCATAAAACCCAGGCCGCTGGTGGCAGCGATCAGCTCGGCGGCCACCAGAGTCGACCAGCCCACGCCCAGACCGATACGCACACCGGTCAGGATATCCGGCAGGGCGCTCGGCAAAATTACATGGCGGATCAACTGCCAGCGCGTCGCACCCAACGACTGCGCAGCACGGACCTTGGCCGGGTCGACGGTGCGCACACCGGTGGCGGTAGCAATCGCGATCGGGGCAAAAATCGCCAGGTAGATCAGCAGTACTTTTGACAGTTCGCCAATGCCGCACCAGATCACGATCAGCGGCAGATAGGCCAATGGCGGGATCGGCCGATAGAACTCGATCAGCGGGTCGAAAATCCCCCGTGCTATGCGGTTGTGGCCAATGGCGATGCCCACCGGCACCGCCGTCAGGATCGCAAAACCCAGGCCCAGGCCGATACGGCTCAGGCTCGCGCCCAGGTGTTGCCACAAGGTGGCGTCCATATAGCCAGTGGTCGCCAGCAGCCAGCCTTTTTGCAGCACCGCAGAGGGCGGCGGCAAAAACAGCGGCTCGATCAAACCTGCGGCGGTCACGGCCCACCATATGGCGATCAGGGTGACGAGGGTCAGGACACTGATCCAGCGCGTGCTCAGGCTGCGCTTGACCGGGCGCGGGGCGTGGGGGGCAGCAACCGGGGCGGCCGCGACTGCTTCATAACTGCTCATGCGCGCTCCTGCCGCTGGGCGGCGCCGCGTTGTGAAAATACGCGCTCAAGCACGTGCTCACGGGTTTCGATAAAACGAGGGTCGGACTTGATCGAACGGGCCGACTCGCCCGCGTTGTAGCGCCGGCCGAAATCCAGGGTCAGACGCTCAACGATGCGGCCCGGGTTGGGGGCCAGCAAAATCAGGTCTGTAGCCAGAAACACAGCTTCTTCAATGTCGTGGGTAATCAGGAATACCGGCTTGTCAGTGCGCCGGCACACTTGCAGCAACAGTTCCTGCATCTGCTCACGGGTGAACGCGTCGAGGGCACCGAAAGGCTCGTCCATCAGCAATACGCGGGGGTCGGCCGCCAGCGCACGGGCCAGGCCCACGCGCTGTTTTTGACCGCCGGAGAGTTCCCAGACGCGGCGCTTTTCAAAGCCGGACAAATCCACCAGCGCAAGCATTTCACGGGCGCGGGCTTCGCGCTTGTCCCGCGCCACACCCGCCAGTTCAAGGCCAAATGCCACGTTGGCCAGTACGTCTTGCCACGGCAGCAACACATCGTCCTGAAACACCACGCCGCGCTCGGCGCTCGGGCCGTGGACAGGCACGTTATCGAGGGTGATTCGCCCAGCGCTGGGCTCGACGAAACCGGCAATCAGATTCAGCAATGACGTTTTGCCGCTACCCGAAGGGCCAAGTGCGACCAGCAGTTGTTGAGGCCCGAGGCTGACGGAAATATCCGACAGCACCGGCTCAGCGGCGCCTGGGTACTGTGCGCTGATGCGCTCCAGTGATAACAAGGCCATGACGGTCGACTCCTCAGCGGCGTTGGTTATTGGGTTACAAAAGTGGCGTTGACCGACGGTGCGTAGTCCGGCAGTACGGCATCGACCTTTTTCTGTTCTTTCAGGAACGCAGCGGTATCAGCCAGGGCCTTGGTGGTAGGAGCGCCCAGCAATACCACCTGGTCAGCGGCCAGCGGGTAGACGTTACCTTGCAACAGCAGCGGGATATCGGCCGCCTTGGCACCCGAAAGCTTCACGACTTTGTCGATATTGCTCTGATTGGCCAGCCAGGCTTTTGGATCCTTGTGGTAGTCCGCGTAGGCATCCAGGGTCACTTTGGCGAACTGTTTAACCACTTCAGGGTGCTTGGCGGCGTAGTCCTTGCGCACGATCCAGGCATCGAAGGTCGGCGCGCCGAGTTTGCCCAGCTCGCCGGAGGTGATCAGCACCTTGCCGTTTTCCTTGGCCGTGCCCAGTGCCGGGTCCCATACATAGGTGGCGTCGATATCACCGCGCTTCCACGCAGCAACGATGGCTGGCGGCGCGAGGTTGAGAATCTGTACTTTCGCAGGGTCGATGTTCCAGTGCTTCAACGCAGCCAGCAGGCTGTAGTGGCCGGTGGACACAAAGGGCACCGCGACTTTTTTGCCCACCAGGTCCTGCGGGCCGTTGATACCCGAGCCGTTGCGGGCAACCAGAGCTTCAGAGCCGCCCAGCTGGGTGGCGATCAAAAAGGTTTCAACCGGTACGTTGCGGGTGATGGCCGCGGTGAGCGGGCTGGAACCCAGGTAGGCGATCTGCACGTCGCCCGAGGCGATGGCCGCAATGATGTCTGCGCCGTTATCGAATTTGCGCCAGTTGATCTTGGTGTCGGTGGCTTTTTCGTAAGCGCCGTCGGCCTGGGCGACCTTGGCCGGGTCAACGTTGGTCTGGTAGGCAACAGTCACATCCGAGCTGGCAGCCTGTGCAAAGAAGCTGGCACCCGCCAGGGACAAAGCAGCCAAAAGGCGTAGGGGAGAGTGCAGTTTCATCAGGAAGCTCCTCGGCAGGTGGCCGGATATCGGCTGGATGCGAGGTTAAATGATCTAAGAATCAGTAAATAAATAACTTTTAAGCATTAGCTTATGTAGTTCTGCAACATGCAGACACGCGCCCGCGCAATAACTGCTACGGCGTTTTATCCGGCAGGTGATCGGGTCGAAGGTTTAAGAACCAAAGGCTATTAAAAGATTCATGAAATTATGTTTAGAAATTAGACAAAAGACCGATAGCATTCCCACGCGCGCGTGTAGGAGAAACCCTTCTTTATGCCTATTTGATCTGAAAAGATCAGAAACAATTCTTTTTAGGTTTATTAAATAGCCATTAATCTGCGCACAAACGACGGATGACTAGACAAAGGTCGTAGACATGATTGGTTACGATTGACTTGCCGGTCACCGTCTGGCGCTAATCGCGCATCTGTAGCACCCGGACATCAGATCCGGGGCTAAAGAACTACAAAAATTAGAAACGCAAAGGAGCAACACATGAACAAGTCCACCTTGGCCATCGCTGTGGCCGTAGGTTTGCTGGCACAACAAGCAAGCGCTGCCGGCTTTATCGAAGACAGCAAGGCAACGCTGAAGCTGCGTAACTTCTATATCAACAACGATAACCGTGATTCTGACGCAGGCTCTGCTGCCAACAAAAAAGCAGGCGTGCAAAGCAAGGCTGAAGAATGGGGCCAGGGCTTCCAGCTGGACTTCACCTCCGGCTTCACCCAGGGCACAGTCGGTTTCGGTATTGATGCCATTGGCCTGTTGGGCGTGCGTCTGGATTCGGGTGGCGGCACCAATGGCGCAAGCTCCACGTCTTATGGCGGCACTGTATTCCCAAGCAAGTCCAACGGCGATGCAGTCAATGACTTCTCCAGCCTGGGCCTGACCGCCAAAGCCAAGATCTCCCAGACCGAACTGCGTTACGGCACCCTGATGCCGAAACTGCCTGTCATTTCCTACAACGACGGCCGTCTGCTGCCACAAACCTTTGAAGGTGGCCAAATCACCTCCAACGAGTTCAAGGATGTGACCCTGATCGGTGGTCAGATCGAACACGTAAAAGGTCGTAACTCCAGCAGCGAAGAACAAATGTCGATTGGTGGTGCGAGCGCTCGCACGGCCAACAGCAACAAGTTCCTGTACGGCGGTGTCGACTACAAGGTCAACAAAGACCTGTTGCTGCAGTACTACTACGGCAACCTGGAAGAGTTCTACAAGCAACACTTCCTGGGCCTGGTTCACAACTGGTCCATCGGCCCGGGCGTGTTGAAAACTGACCTGCGTTACTTCAACAGCAGCGATGATGGTAAAAACGGTTACGACTCGTCGTATTTCAGCAACGGTTCTTACGCTAATAGCTCGTTGAAAAACGGCAAGGGAAAGGTTGATAACAACCTCTTCAGCGGCCTGCTGCTGTACACAGTTGAAGGTCACACCTTCGGTGGCGGCTATCAGGTCAGCAACGGTAGCAGCGACTTCCCGTTCCTGAACCAGGGCGATGGCGCGTCGGCTTATATCCCTACCGATATGCAGATCTCGAAATTCGCCCGTGCTGGCGAACGTACCTGGCAGGCACGCTACTCGTATGACTTCGCCAAAGTGGGCGTACCTGGCCTGACGGCGGGCGCGGTTTACCTGCGTGGCGACAATATCGACACCTACAGTGGTGGCAAGCAAGTGAGCAATGGCGCTTCCGAGTGGGAACGCGATATCACCGTGGCTTATGTGATCCAGGAAGGCGCGCTGAAAAACCTCGGCTTTATGTGGAAAAACGCCATGTGGCGCAACGATATTGCCAGCCAGCGCGACCAGGACGAAAACCGTCTGATCGTCAGCTACTCGATCCCGTTGTTGTAAGCGTGATCTAGAGCAAAAGTAAGAAAAATCCTGCCCGGCGCAATGCCGGGCAGGGTGTTTACCGAAGACCTGAACGGTCAATTCGCAACACATTAATAGTCGCAGCTCCCTGCCGCTCCCCTTGCCATGCTGAGTCCACAGTGGACCCGGGGCATTGTTGCGTCCAATGAAACTGTTTTTAATATCCCTTTTAGTTCTAACCAAATCGATATTTATTCTTTTTAATTAGCTGGTGACGCAGGCAGAGTGGCTCCATCACGCCCCGCCATTGCCAATAAAAAGGAGCTGCACCATGAGCCTCAGACTCGGCGACATCGCCCCCGATTTCGAACAGGATTCCAGCGCTGGCAAGATCCGTTTCCATGAATGGCTGGGCGACAGCTGGGGCGTGCTGTTCTCGCACCCGGCGGACTTCACCCCGGTGTGCACCACCGAACTGGGCTTCACCGCCAAGCTCAAGGATGAGTTTGCCAAGCGCGGCGTCAAAGCCATCGCGCTGTCGGTAGACCCGGTGGACTCACACCACAAGTGGATCGAGGACATCAACGAAACCCAGAACACCGTGGTCAACTTCCCGATCCTGGCCGATGCCGACCGCAAGGTGTCTGACCTCTACGACCTGATCCACCCCAATGCCAGCGACACCCTGACGGTGCGCTCGTTGTTCGTGATCGACCCAAACAAAAAAATTCGCCTGACCATTACTTACCCGGCCAGCACCGGGCGCAATTTCAACGAAATTTTGCGGGTGATCGATTCGTTGCAACTGACTGACAGCCACAAAGTGGCCACCCCGGCCAACTGGCAGGACGGTGACGAGGTGGTGATCGTGCCGTCGCTCAAGGACGAAGACGAAATCAAGCGTCGCTTCCCCAAAGGCTACCGCGCCGTGAAGCCCTACCTGCGCCTGACACCACAGCCGAACAAGTAAAACCAACCTCATACCCTGTGGGAGCGGGCTTGCTCGCGATGAAGGCGCCGCGGTTTCTTCTGATACACCGCGCCGATCCCATCGTGAGCAAGCCCGCTCCCACAAACAGGCAACCGTGTCTTCCACAGGGTTTTGGGCCGTTTCGACGGCCTTTTTTTTGCTTTCGATTTAACAAAAAGGCATATGCACTTTAAGAATAAACAAATGAATAAATATGATTTATGGATATATAAATCACCTGTTATGGTCTGTTCACTCAAGCGAAAACGCTGACAGCGAATTGCACATATTCATTCAAGGAAACGCCTAGATGCTGGTCGTGACACTCGGAGGAAGCCCAAGCCAACGTTCCCGCTCAGGAGTGTTGCTGGATCACGCCAAACGCTGGCTCAACCAGCAAGGCGTTGAAGTGGTGAGTTACCAGGTTCGCGACTTTCCGGCCGAGGACTTGCTGCACGCACGCTTCGACAGCCCGAAAATCATCGACCTGCTGCAACAGATCGAAAACGCCGACGGCCTGGTAATTGCCACCCCGGTGTACAAAGCCTCGTTCAGCGGCGCCCTGAAAACCGTGCTCGACCTGCTGCCCGAACGCGCCCTGAGCCACAAAGTGGTACTGCCCATCGCCACCGGCGGCAGCATCGCCCATATGCTGGCCGTGGACTATGCCCTCAAGCCGGTCCTGTCAGCGCTCAAGGCCCAGGAAATGCTCCACGGTATTTTTGCCGAAGACAGCCAGATTGCTTACGGCGAAGGCAGCGCACAGGCGCAACTGGTGCCGGTGCTGGAGCAACGCCTGCAAGAGTCGCTTGAACAGTTCTACAGCGCCCTGGCGCGCCGCCCCAAACCACTGGACCCGAGCATCCTCAACGAGCGCCTGGTGACGGCACGCTGGAGCATCTGAAACAGCATTTTTCCCACAGATAAAAGCTCCACCACCTTACTGAACCGCTAACGGCCCAGCAGGTGCTACCCGAATCCCGAACAACAAAAAGGAGAGCGCCATGCGCCCTGTCATTTTGCGTCGTGGTCTGGTCGCACTGTTAGCTGCGGCTGTGTCCTTCGGCGCTGTTACCCAGGCTCAAGCCGATACCCTGCGCATCGGTTACCAGAAATACGGCACGCTGATGCTGCTCAAGGCCAAGGGCACGCTGGACAAGCGCCTGGCCGAGCAGGGCGTAGACGTGCAATGGACCGAATTCCCCGGCGGCCCGCAATTGCTGGAGGGCCTGAACGTAGGCTCCATCGACTTCGGCGTGACCGGCGAAACTCCGCCGGTGTTCGCCCAGGCGGCAGGTGCCGACCTGCTCTACGTCGCCTACGAGCCGCCAGCCCCCACCAGCGAAGCGATCCTGGTGCCCAAAGATTCACCGATCAAATCGGTGCAAGACCTCAAGGGCAAAAAGGTTGTGCTCAACAAAGGCTCCAACGTGCACTACCTGCTGGTGCGCGCCCTGGAAGACGCCGGCCTGAAATACAGCGATATCCAGACCGTATTCCTGCCGCCCGCCGATGCCCGTGCCGCTTTCGAGCGTGGCAGTGTCGATGCCTGGGTGATCTGGGACCCGTACCAGGCGGCCGCCGAACAACAGCTGCAAGCGCGCACTCTGCGTGATGCCAGCGGCATCGCCGACAACCATCAGTTCTACCTGGCCACCAAGCCCTACGCCGAACAGCATCCCAAGGTGATCGAAACCCTTGTCGATGAAGTGCGCAATATTGGCGAATGGGCCAAGGCCCACCCTGAAGACGTGACGACACAAGTCGCGCCACTCCTGGGCCTGTCTCCTGAAATCACCCTCACGGCGGTCAAGCGCCAGGGCTACGGCGCACAGTTCCTGACCCCGGAAGTGGTCAACGCGCAGCAAAAAATCGCCGACAGTTTTTACCAGCTCAAGCTGATCCCCAAGCCGCTGGTTGTGAAAGACGTGATCTGGACGCCCCCGGCCAATCTGGCCAAAGCCAACTAACGCTTGCTGCCCCCCATTAGGAGACCACTCCATGAGCCTCAATATTTTCTGGTTCCTGCCTACCCACGGTGATGGCCATTACCTTGGCACCTCCGAAGGCGCCCGCGCCGTTGACTACGGCTATCTGCAACAAGTCGCACAGGCCGCTGACCGCCTGGGCTTTGGCGGGGTACTGATTCCGACAGGACGTTCGTGCGAAGACTCATGGTTGGTGGCGGCATCGCTGATCCCCGTGACCCAGCGTCTGAAATTTCTGGTAGCCCTGCGCCCCGGTATTGTTTCGCCCACCGTGGCGGCACGTCAGGCAGCGACCCTGGACCGTTTGTCCGGTGGCCGCGCCCTGTTCAACCTGGTGACTGGCGGCGACCCCGAAGAACTCGCCGGTGATGGCCTGTTCCTCAGCCACGAAGAGCGTTACCAGGCCTCGGTGGAATTCACTCGCATCTGGCGCCGCGTGCTCGAAGGCGAAACCGTGGACTACGACGGCGAGCACATCACCGTCAAAGGCGCCAAGCTGCTCTACCCGCCAATCCAGCAACCGCGTCCGCCGCTGTATTTCGGGGGCTCCTCCGAAGCCGCGCAGGATCTGGCCGCCGAGCAGGTGGAAATGGTGTTGACCTGGGGCGAGCCGCCGGCTGCCGTTGCCGAAAAAATCGAGCAGGTACGGGCCAAGGCTGCCAAATTGGGCCGTACCGTGCGCTTCGGCATTCGCTTGCATGTGATCGTGCGTGAAACCAACGAAGAGGCCTGGAAAGCCGCCGACAAACTGATCTCGCACCTGGACGACGAAACCATTGCCCGCGCCCAGGCCTCGCTGTCACGCTTTGACTCGGTGGGCCAGCAACGCATGGCCGCCCTGCACGGCGGCAGCCGCGACAACCTCGAAGTCAGCCCCAACCTGTGGGCAGGCGTGGGCCTGGTGCGCGGCGGTGCCGGCACGGCGCTGGTCGGTGATGGCCCGACCGTGGCCGCACGGGTTCAGGAATACGCCGATCTGGGTATCGACACCTTTATCTTCTCCGGCTACCCGCACCTTGAAGAGTCCTATCGCGTGGCCGAGCTGCTGTTCCCGCACCTGGATATCGAACGCCCGGAACTGCCAAAAAGCGCAGGCTATGTGAGCCCGTTCGGCGAAATGGTCGCCAATGACATCCTCCCTAAAGCCGCGTCGCAGAGCTGAGGTCGCCATGAGTACAGGCAAGGCCTCGGGCCTCAAAAACATCGGTCACACCCTGGCGCCCTGGGCTTTGCCGGTCTTGCTGCTGGCCGTGTGGCAGCTGTCCGTGTCGGCGGGCTGGCTGTCGACACGCATCCTGCCCGCCCCCAGTGCCGTAATCACGGCCGGGGTCGAGCTGGTGCGCAGTGGCGAAATCTGGAAACACCTGGCCATCAGCGGCTGGCGCGCCGGGCTCGGCTTTGTGATCGGTGGCAGCATCGGTCTGGCGCTGGGCTTTATCACCGGCCTGTCGAAATGGGGCGAACGCCTGCTCGACAGCTCGGTGCAAATGATCCGCAACGTGCCGCATTTGGCGCTGATTCCGCTGGTGATCCTGTGGTTCGGTATCGATGAATCGGCGAAGATTTTTCTGGTGGCCCTGGGGACTTTATTCCCGATTTACCTCAACACTTACCACGGCATCCGCAACGTCGACCCGGCGCTGGTGGAAATGGCCCGCAACTACGGCTTGTCCGGTTTCAGCCTGTTCTGGCAGGTGATTTTGCCGGGCGCGCTGCCGTCGATCCTGGTGGGTGTGCGCTTTGCCCTGGGCTTTATGTGGCTGACGTTGATCGTGGCCGAAACCATCTCCGCCAGCTCCGGCATTGGCTACCTGGCGATGAACGCCCGGGAGTTCCTGCAAACCGACGTGGTGGTGCTGGCAATTGTTTTGTACGCAGTGCTCGGCAAACTGGCCGACACCGCAGCACGGGGGCTGGAGCGCATCTGGTTGCGCTGGCACCCGGCGTATCAAGTGGTTAAAGGCGGTGCAGCATGACAGCTCAACAACCCCCACGTTTGCGCCAGGGCATCCCGCTGGCCATCAATGGCCTGCAGAAGGCCTTCGGCCAACGGCTGGTGCTGCGTGATATCAACCTGCATATCCCGGCGGGGCAGTTTGTTGCCATCGTGGGCCGCAGCGGATGCGGCAAAAGCACCCTGATGCGTTTGCTGGCCGGGCTGGATCAGCCCACCGCTGGCCAGTTGCTGGCGGGCAGCGCGCCCCTGCAAGAGGCCCGCGAAGACACGCGGTTGATGTTTCAGGAAGCGCGCCTGCTGCCCTGGAAAAAAGTCATCGACAACGTAGGCCTTGGCCTTAAAGGCGACTGGCGCCCCAAAGCGCTCAAGGCACTGGAAGAAGTCGGCCTGGCCGAACGCGCCAATGAATGGCCAGCAGCGCTCTCGGGCGGGCAGAAGCAGCGTGTGGCCCTGGCCCGCGCCCTGATCCACCAACCGCGCCTGCTGCTGCTCGACGAGCCGCTGGGCGCCCTGGACGCCCTGACCCGCATCGAAATGCAGCAACTGATTGAACGCCTGTGGCGCCAGCATGGTTTCACCGTATTGCTGGTGACCCATGACGTGAGCGAAGCCGTCGCGATTGCTGACCGGGTGATTTTGATTGAGGACGGCCAGGTAGGGCTGGACCTCACGGTCGACCTGCAACGCCCACGGGTACGCGGCTCGCATCGCCTGGCTGCACTGGAAACCGAAGTACTGAACCGTGTTCTTGCACTGCCTGGCTCGCCACCTGAGCCGGAACCCGTTGCACCGCTGCCTACGCAACTGCGCTGGGCGCAATAAACCTACTTTCTATCCCAAGACAGGAATCGACACCATGACCATTAAAGCCATCAACGTTCGCAACCAGTTCAAAGGCCACATCAAGGAAATCGTGCTGGGCGACGTGCTGTCGGAAATCGACGTACAAACTGCGTCGGGCATCGTGACTTCGGTGATCACCACCCGCTCGGTCAAGGAGCTGGAACTGGTGGTCGGTAGCGAAGTGATCGCCTTTGTAAAATCCACTGAAGTGTCTATCGCCAAGTTGTAAATCATGGCTGATCCACAACCCCGAACGGCGTAAGCCCTTCGGGGTTTTTTGTGCCTGAAAATCGCCCTCAGGCCTCACTCAGCCCGATCCCTCACAACTGCGCGATAGATCTGCAAATACCGACCTTAACTGTGGGGGCGAGCTTGCTCGCGAGGGCCATTCGCGAGCAGGCTCGCTCCCACAGTTTTGACGAGCATCCACACATTGTGAGAACACCCAAAACCTGTGGGAGCGGGCTTGCTCGCGATGGCATCAACCCGGTGACTCAGGCAGTCACAGCAGCCTGAATCACCGCCAAACCCATCAGCGCACCAAATGCAAAAACTGCAGATGGCGTTCGTACTGATCAAGGATGTCGTTGATGATCTGCTCCTTGGTGTAGCCCGTCAGATCGTAGTCCTGGCTGCCTTCGGCCAGATGCACTTCAGCTCGGTAGTAACGGCGGTTACGCAGTTGCTCCTTTTTGCCAAAGCCACCCCGGGCGAAGGACGGCGTGAAGTAGCCACGCATCTGCACCTGGTAGATAAACGGATGTTCATCACCATGGCCGATTTCCAGACTTACATTGTCGTTGGCCGGGTCCGGCTGCGTGACCACGTTCAGGCCTTTTTCCCGGAACACCGCACTCACTTCTTCAATCGCCGGGCGCACGGTGGTGTCCATAAAGCGGTACACCTCGTCCCGCGACGGGAAGTGTACGGCCTGGCTCAAGCGCTGGCGCCAGCCACCACGACGCGAGTGCGAAACCGGCGCCAGGGAGTGGGTCTGCGCAATCTTCTTCTGCGACTCAAGGTAGAACGCCTTGTGCAGGCCCCACATCATCAGCAGCAAAATCAGCGAGAACGGCAACGAGGTCAGCACCACCGCTGACTTCAGCGCATCGATACTGCCCGAGAACAGCAGCGCACTGGTGACCAGCGCGGTCATCGCACCCCAGAACACCCGCAGCCATTTTGGCCCGTCTTCGTCCGCGTTGTTGCCACGGGCCGAGAGAGTGGACAGCACCACGGTGCCGGAGTCGGCCGAGGTCACGAAGAACACGAAGCTGATAAATACCGTGACCGCGATAACGGTCTTGCTCCACGGGTAGGTCTCAAGCAGCAGGTACAGCGTACGCGACGGGTCGTCGATGGCCGACTGGCCGAGGGCGACCATGCCGTGGTTGAGCACCTGGTCGATGGCGCTGTTGCCGAAGATCGACATCCACGCCAGGGTAAAGCCCAGCGGGATCAGCAGCACGCCGAACACGAACTCGCGGATGGTACGGCCGCGGGAAATACGCGCAATAAACAGCCCCACAAACGGTGACCATGCGATCCACCAGGCCCAATAGAACACGGTCCAGCCGCCCAGCCAGTCACTTGGCTTGTCATAGGCATACACATCGAAACTCTTGGTGGGCAGCGCGCCCAGGTAGTCGCCGATGTTCTGCACCAGGGTGTTGAGCAAGTGCTGGGTGGGCCCGGCAAACAACACAAACAGCAGCAGGGCACAGGCCAGCAGCATGTTGATGTCGGACATCACCCGCACGCCCTTGTCGACACCGGCAATGGCCACCAGGATCGCGGCGCCCATCATCAGCGTGATCAGGCCCACTTGCACCCATTGGGTATGGGGCATGCCGAACAGGTAATCGAGGCCGGAGTTGAGGTGCAGCACCCCGAAACCCATGTCGGCGCCCAGGCCGAACACCGTGGCGATAATGCCAAAACCATCCACCGCATAACCGATGGGGCCGTTGATGCGCTTGCCGATCAGCGGGTAAAGCGCCGAACGCAGTGCCAGCGGCAGGTTATGCCGGTAGGCGAAGTAGGCCAGTGCCATGCCGACGAACGCGAACACACCCCAACCGTGCAGGCCCCAGTGCAGGAACAACAGCTGCATGCCCTGGCGCGCAGCCTCGGCATTGCCGGCCGGGCCCTGCGGCGGGTTGAGCATATGGGTGAGGGGTTCGGACACACAGAAGAAAAATAGCGTGATGCTGATCCCGGCGGCGAACAACATGCCCGCCCAGGACAGGTAACTGAACTCGGGTTCGTCGTGGTCGGCACCGAGCTTGATCTTGCCGTAGCCGGACAAGGCGGTGACGACCACGAAGATCAGATACAGGGTCATCGCTAGCATGTAGTACCAGCCGACCGTATTGGCCGCCCAGTTTTGTGCGGCCAGCAGCCATTCGCCGGCGGCGGCTGGCATGGCGATTACCACCAGGCCAAAGACCAGAATGAACGCGGCGGCGAAGTAGAACACCGGCGGGTTCATGCGGATCGAGGACGTCTCGGACGTGATCGGTACACTCATTGGATGTGCACCTTATAGAGGTAAAACGGGATCAAAAAGAGCGGATTCGGCAAGGGTTAGCCTCCTGTTGTGAGCGGGCAGCGGACCACCGGTTTAACTTGATTGCGCGTTCAAGTTAAACATGGATGGCCTTTTAGAACTAATCGCTGCCCGCAGCTGCACGCCTGATACGTTAGCTCATGGCAAGGTATGACACATGGCCATGATCATCGTTCAGCCGTTATAGCGTGGGGCTATCAGGGGGTGGCGACGGCAAAAGAAAACGGGAATTTCGGGCGCTGAAAAAAAATCCAAAAAAAATGTTCGCAGAAGCGCAGTGATCAAAAAATAGACTGATTTAGACGCCGATTAGTAGTGACTCAGGAAGAAAGTACCGACGAATTTACAGCTGAGGGGTACCCTATTGATTGAAGCGGTCCCAGAGACTTATCTCGTATTGGCGCCCGCAATCTACAAGCACCAATGCGAACAAACAGAGATTCACAAAGAACACCTGATAATGTTACAGATTACAGTTATAAAAAATTTTAGACTACAAACACTCTATTTCATACATCGAAGTTAACAATAGCCCACAGATAAAATCCAATCGACAGATAAATCATGCTTTCTTTCAACGGATATTTATATCAATTTAACTTTTCAATGTCTCTGACGATGGCTCATCGGGAGTTATCGTCGAAAAATTAACGGCCACTGCTTCTTTAATTTCACCCTTTTGAGTAAAACCACTGACACCTACAATATCATTGCCATTTCGAGCATCTGCTAATGGCCTTGTATAGTTCAGATCAATCTGTGAAATACTTAACTCGTCCAGCGAATGTAACTCGCTTGTACCAGTCGACTCAACCCTGCTTTGGCCATCATGATTGGCATCAACCCAAACCCTCACATCGCCCCAGCGTTCATCCTGGTTATCAAATTTAAGGTCTTTGTTGCTATCTAGGCTGCGCAGTGCATCAAATGCATTATCAAAGGTTTTTTTACTCGGAGAATCACGGCTTCCTTGTTCAGCACCAAAATACTCTGACATCAACTCCGAGACATTATCAATTTTTCCGTTTCCATCAAGGTCCAAAACAACCATGCCTTCGTCAGGGCTGTTCCACCCCGTTTGCACCTTCTCGCCATCATTGTTCATGTCGAAATGAACAGGAAAGGTATGAGGGTTGGTGAGTTTTACTCCGGCCCCACCCAGATCCAAAATCAAAGGGTCTACTTCGTTTTCTAAGGCGCATTTCATTCTTGCAATTTGTTCTGGCGTTATATAGTTGAGACCTCCAACACTTTCCAAAGAAATATCAACATTAGCAGCTGGCCTTTCGATATTTGTCACAGGTACCCCTCCGCCTGTGCTGTAGCCGTTCGATGCAGAAGTAGCGCCACCTGCCCCCCCACTTCCGCCACTGTCAAGACTACCAGCCGTACTGTTACTTATACCGCCACCTGGAACTACAGGCAGTGAAATATCAACTTCCACACCTTCTACTAATAAATCTTCAAATACTATCTTTATTACAAAAGGTATAATCATTGAGGCATTGCCAAAATGCTTTTCGAAAATCATCCCAATAGCAGCGGCATTTTGTATAAATACCGTGGCATAATTTTCCATTTGCTCTAAAAAGTTACGGCCCGGAATCTCAACGTAATTATGCCCTAGTCCACCCCCCCACACAGGAAACTCATCACCGAGCGTCCCGGCCCATTGCCATGGTTCCAAGCCCAAGCCTTCAACTGCGGCTTGTACGTCTCTTTTGATCACCTCTTTAATTGGCAAAATGCCTTTAGCATAAATAAAATCCGCAATAACTTGGTGGGCTAATCTGTCAGAAGCATTTTTATACATACGCGAAGTGAATTTCCTTCCGGAGCGCTCAACTGCATATCGCATGGAATTGGAAACCAGTTCGCTTACAAAGCTCCCATCAATATTATTGATAGATTTTGCAGCCATAAGCCAGTTAGCCGTCATCAACATCTGGTCTCTCACTTCGCCATCGGCCTGGTTGGCAATGGCTTTTTGAGCAACATTATATAAGTAATGGTATCCTCCCGCGTAGTCTTTCACGGCGAGTCTACGTTCCAGGTATTTGATATCCGCGGGTGTCAGAGGTATTTGCACCATATTGGCGCCTCCTTAATTAATTAAAAAACGATCCAGAAAACTCAACACAAAATTATCGACTTCTTTAAGGTTGGAAATCTCGCGATTAAACAAATAGTCAACCCCAAAAATATTTTTGTACGCTCTTTTTCCCACATAAATAAGGTCCCACTCATATATGTAAGCATTGCTTCCATCACGGCCCGCAACTCTATAAGTCTTTTCACTACCCTCTAATAGTTCAACCCCATCAAAAGACGCAATGGTTTTTAATGTTCGGGTGACTCGATCTATATCAAACGGAGGAACGGATATAGGAAAAAGAATTAACACCATTATATTGTTAGATCTATTTTTATAGTCAACCAACTTCATGGATGGATATTCCACTCGAAGAGTAACCACGGTTTCACCGTTAAAATCAATAAGCTCACAATCCTCATCCGAAACATCAAAGGAAAAAACACTGGCATTCGTTTTTTTATTAACAAACGTGCAAGCTGCATGGGCGGGCATTGAGCCACAAGCAAACACCAGTGATATAAGCCCACCTAGAAGATATCTACGCACTACCAGCCTCCAACATTACTGATGTATCGCCTTATCCACAGGAGGATTAAATACAGCCACCAGCAACATTTAATCTCCAGAGCACAGCGCGAAACATGGTTTGGACGTGTTATTTCCATCCAAGATTCAATATTAAAAATCTTATCGCCCTGAAAACTTTAGGCCTAGTATCAAAATATGACCACAGCGAAGCCGCCGTACTTACTGTCGGATATTTCCGTAACTAAAAATAGTATGTAGGAGAGGGTTAAACCGGGCGCTGAACTGCGCGCCCCCGTTTAAAAAACAGACAAGTCCAGCGGCCGAATTGCGCCCATCCAGATAGCATGGTCGGTGTGGTCCAGCAGGTCGTTGCCGGTATCGGGATGCAAAAACACCACCAGACCGTGCCGGTAGAGCGCCAGCCACGGCAGGATGATGCCGATCAGTTCAGGACCGAAGGCCAGCTGGCAGCTCCAGTCCGGGTGCGGGCCCACCGGGCGTTCATGAACGCGGCCCATGGTCACGCCAAAAAGTCGCCTGGCCTCTTCGCCCAAGGCGCGCGCCTGGTCGATGGTCGAGGCGTCGAAATAGAGGTGGGCGTGGTAGCCCTTGATTCGGTGCATAAGTACCTCTTGCCCTCGCCCCAACCCTCTCCCGAAGGGAGAGGGGGCTGATCGAGTCGATCCTGGATTCAGTGCAGAACCGTCAGGTCACAATAAATTAACAGTACCCCCCAATCGGCCCCCTCTCCCTCTGGGAGAAGGTTGGGGTGAGGGTGTGCTTCACAGCGCCAGCAACCGCCGCAATTCAGCCAGCGCCGGTGCCGTATCCGGGCGCACCCCGCGCCACAGATAAAACGCCTCAGCAGCCTGTTCGGCCAGCATGCCCAAACCATCCATCACCTGACCCGCGCCATGCCCGCTGGCCCACACGCAAAACGGCGTCGGCTCCTTGCCGTACATCATGTCGTAGCACAGGGTCTTGCCCGGCTCGATCAAGCTGCTGGCAATGGGTGGCAATTCGCCGCTTAGGCTGGCCGAGGTGGCGTTGATAATCAGGTCGACAGGCTCGTGCAGCCAGTCAAAACCGCTTGCCGCCACCGGGCCCAGGTCGCTGAACAACTCGGCCAGCAACTCGGCTTTTTCAACGGTGCGGTTGGCGATGGTCACCGAGGCCGGCCCTTCAGCCAGCAGCGGCTCCAGCGCACCCCGCACCGCACCGCCCGCGCCCAGCACGAGGATGCGTTTACCCTTGAGGCTGAAACCGGCATTGACCGTCAGGTCGCGCACCAGCCCCGCACCATCGGTGTTGTCCCCCAGCAAGCTGCCATCGGCCAGTTTGCTCAAGGTGTTGACCGCACCTGCCCGTTGCGCCCGTGCGGTCAGGCGGTAGGCCAGGCGGTAGGCGTCTTCCTTGAAGGGCACTGTCACATTGGCGCCACGCCCCTGCAGGAAAAACTCCGTCGCGCAGCCAGCAAAATCATCCAGCGGCGCCAGCAAGGTGTCGTACTGCATGGCCTGGCCGGTTTGTTCGGCAAACAGGCGATGCAGCACCGGGGATTTGCTGTGGGCAATCGGGTTACCAAAAACAACGTAACGGTCCATCAGGCAAGCTCCTCGGGTAGTGTCAGGTGTTGGCCAACCAGTCGCGGTCTTGCAGGAAGTAATCCGTCAGACGCGCTTCCGGGCTACCCGGCTCGGCTTTCCAGTCGTAGGCCCAGCGCACTTGCGGTGGCAGGGACATGAGGATCGATTCGGTACGACCGCCCGATTGCAGGCCAAACAGGGTGCCACGGTCATAGACGAGGTTGAATTCGACGTAACGACCCCGGCGGAATTCCTGGAATTCTCGCTGCTGGGCGGTGTATTCGTCGTTTTTGCGGCGCTGAACAATCGGCAGGTAGGCGTCGATATAAGCATCGCCAATGGCGCGAATAAACGCAAAGCAGGTGTCGAAATCCCACTCGTTCAGGTCATCGAAAAACAGGCCGCCGATACCGCGCGGCTCGTTGCGATGCTTGATATGGAAGTAGGTGTCGCACCAGGCCTTGTAGCGCGGGTACACATCGGCACCGAATGGTGCGCAGGCCTGCTCGGCCACGCGGTGCCAGTGTATGCAGTCTTCTTCAACGCCGTAGTAAGGGGTGAGGTCAAAGCCGCCACCGAACCACCAGACCGGCTCTTCACCTTCTTTTTCGGCGATGAAAAAACGTACGTTGGCGTGGGACGTTGGTACATGGGGGTTGTGCGGGTGGATCACCAGCGACACGCCCAGCGCCTCAAAGCCACGGCCCGCCAATTCAGGACGGTGGGCGCTGGCGGACGGCGGCAAGCCGCTGCCAAATACGTGGGAAAAGTTAACGCCACCTTTCTCGATGACGTGGCCGTTTTCGATCACTCGTGTACGACCGCCACCGCCCGCCGGACGTTGCCAGGCGTCTTCAACGAATTGCGTGCCGCCGTCTTCCGCTTGCAGTGCGTTGCAAATGCGGTCTTGAAGGTCGAGCAGGTAGGCTTTTACAGCCTCGGTGCGAGTAGTCATGACATCACCTTAAATCGGGCAAAGCGACGCGGCGTGCGGGGCCGGCGGCAAAGGGCCGCTAGCATAACACCGCACCCAGCTTCGCCGCAGTTGACGAAGATCACGCTTAGGCGTTGGATGGTGGCTTCGTGAAATGAGCGAGGACAGTGCAGATGGCAAAGCGTATCCAGTTTCGGGCCCACGGCGGCCCGGAAGTACTTGAGTATGTCGACTACCAACCCGCCGAACCGGGCCCGCAGCAGGTGCGGGTGCACAACCAGGCCATCGGCCTGAATTTCATCGATACCTATTACCGCGGCGGCTTGTACCCGTTGCCTGAGCTGCCGTCCGGGCTGGGCAATGAAGGGGCGGGGGTTGTCGATGCCGTGGGCAGCGAGGTGCGCAATGTCAAGGTGGGCGACCGCGTGGCCTATGGCACCGGACCGCTGGGGGCGTACAGCCAGTTGCATGTATTGCCCGCAGCCAATGTGGTAAAGCTGCCCGAGGATATTTCCTTCGAGCAAGCCGCCGCCGTGATGCTCAAAGGTCTGACAACCCAGTACCTGCTGCGTCAGACTTATGAACTCAAAGGGGGTGAAACCATCCTATTCCACGCTGCGGCAGGGGGCGTCGGCTCGATTGCCTGTCAGTGGGCAAAAGCCTTGAATGTAAAGCTGATCGGCACGGTCAGCTCGGCCGAAAAAGCCGCACACGCCAAGGCCCTCGGCGCGTGGGAAACCATCGACTACAGCCACGAGGATGTAGCCAAGCGTGTACTGGAATTGACCGACGGCAAGAAGTGCCCGGTGGTTTACGACGGCGTAGGCAAGGACACCTGGCTAACGTCATTGGACTGCGTGGCGCCACGGGGGCTGATGGTCAGCTTTGGCAATGCCTCAGGCGCGGTAACAGGGGTCAATCTGGGGATTTTGTCGCAGAAGGGTTCGCTGTATGTGACCCGGCCGACACTGGCGTCCTACGCCAATAGCGCCGAAAACCTGCAAGCGATGGCCGATGAGCTGTTTGCGATGATCCGCAGCGGCGCCATCCAGGTTGATATCAGCCAGCGGTTTGCGTTGGCTGATGCGGCCAAGGCGCAGACAGAACTGTCGGCGCGCCGAACCACGGGATCGACGATTTTGTTGCCTTAAAACAAATGTCCCCCTGTGGGAGCGGGCTTGCTCGCGATGAGATCGCTGTGGTGTACCTGATACACCGCGGCGATCCCATCGCGAGCAAGCCCGCTCCCACCATTACGCCGGGCGTACCACTTTGCCGGTCGCCAGATCGCGGATCAGGCTCGGGTTTTTGCGCCCGCCCAGGTTACCGCCCAATACATGGTCGATTTGCCCGCGGAAATACTGCTCGACCTTCAATCGCGTACGCGCCGCCGGTAAGCCCGCCGGGTTGGCGGAGGTGGATACGATCGGCCCCACCAGCGCGCACAGCTCGCGTACCAGTGGGTGATCGCTTACCCGCAGCGCCACCGTGTCGTGTACCCCGGTGATCCACTCGGGCAGCAAGCCCTGATGCGGCACCAGCCAGGTGTTCGGCCCCGGCCAGGTGCTGGCCATGCGGTCAATCCACTCCTGGGGGAAGTCTTCAAACAGGAAGTCAAACTGGTGAATATTGTCCGCCACCACAATCAGGCCTTTATCCACAGGCCGCGATTTGATCGCCAGCAACCGCTCGACCGCGTCTTCATCCCACGGGTCGCAACCCAGCCCCCAGACCGCCTCGGTCGGGTAGGCAATCACCGCGCCTGCGCGAATGGCTCTTGCAGCTTGTTGGACGCGCCAGGTGCTGATCATTGAATGTCTCCAGATATATGCTGCGCGCAGTGTACTTAGCTGGCGCGAGCAAACCAACGCCCACCCTCGAGTACAACGTGCCCCGCCAGTTCAAGCTCGGTCAAAGTGGCCAGCAATCGGGGCAGATCCCAACCACTGGCGTTGACCAGCGCTTCGCTGGTGCAAGGCGCTGCCAGCAACAATTGCACTAATGGATGACAGCTTGGTGTAAGCGTTTGTGCTGTGGATATCGGCATCGAGCGCCAACCCCGCAAGCCTTCAAGGATGTGCTCGACGGTTTCGACAAGCGTAGCGCCATCACGGATCAGTTGATGACAGCCACGCGCCCCCGGGTGATGGATGGAACCGGGCATGGCGTAGACCTCACGCCCCTGCTCGGCAGCGAGCCGGGCAGTAATCAGCGATCCGCTGGACACGCTGGCCTCGACCACCAGCACGCCAAGGGACAAACCGCTGATGATGCGGTTACGCCGGGGGAAGTTGGCGGCTTGTGGCCCGGCGTCCAGGGGAAACTCCGAAACCACCGCGCCAGCGCCGTGAATCATGGCGTCTGCCAGGGCGCGATGGCGCTGTGGATAAAGTTTTTCCAGACCTGTGCCCAGCACCCCCACCGTCTGCCCACCAACGTCGAGGGCAGCCTGGTGCGCCGCGCCATCAATGCCCAGCGCCAGCCCGCTGGTAATCACAAAACCTGCGCCTGCCAGACTGCGGGAAAAGGCTGCGGCGGTGTCCAGCCCTGGCCTTGAGGCGCGTCGGCTACCGACCATCGCCAACTGCGGCTTTTCCAGGATCGAAGGCTCGCCCGCCACGAACAACAGCGGCGGGGCATCGCTCAATTCACTCAACAACGCCGGGTAAGCAGCCTGGTCATGCAGCAGCACATGGTGTCTGGAGCGCTCAAGCCAGCGCAATGCAGCGCTGGCACCCTCGCGAACTTCAGGGCTGCGCCGCGCCTGGGCGCAGGCCTCGGGCAGCCCCAGGGCGCGCCAGGCACTGGCAGGCGCGCTGAGAGCAGAGCTGGCCGAGCCAAAGGCGCTGAACAGGCTGTAGTAGCGCCGTGGCCCAACGTCGGGCAAGCGGTGCAAACGCAAGCGGGCCTCCAGCTCTGCTGGGGATATTTCTGACGGTGGCATAGGATCATCCTTGATCGATTATTCCATCTAGCTGTAAGGAACAAGCTGTGGATAAGTCTGTTGACAAGTTGTTTGGCAAATCATGAAAAGGGCTGGATTGAGCACCCCGGCAAAACTTGAAACGGCAGCTGCAAACCCAACATTAGTAGAACGTCACGCATAGGCCGGGCGCGTTGGTTTCAAATTAAGACATGCCGTGTGCAGCCCGGCAGCTAGTCGTTTCATCCGCGGGTGAATCCCTTTATTATGTGTACTCGCGTGAAACGCCTGAGCCCGAGCGGGCTCTCTCTGAAGGAGACGTTTTGCACAGGTTGCTCGAGTCCACCGGACCCACCTGACAACCGTTTTTGAATCTTTCACACAGTGCACCAATCAAACTTATGGCTATTTTGAACATCCTCGAATTCCCAGACTCGCGTCTGCGTACCATCGCCAAACCCGTGGCGGTTGTGGACGACGAAGTCCGTCAGTTGATCGATGACATGTTTGAAACCATGTACGAGGCGCCGGGCATCGGCCTGGCCGCCACACAGGTCAACGTACACAAACGCATCGTGGTCATGGATCTGAGCGAAGACCGCAGCGAACCGATGGTGTTTATCAACCCCGAGTTCGAGATCCTCTCCGACGAGATGGGCCAGTACCAGGAAGGCTGCCTGTCGGTCCCGGGTTACTACGAGAACGTTGATCGCCCGCAGCGCGTCAAGATCAAGGCGCTGGACCGTGACGGCAAGCCGTTCGAAATGATCGCCGAAGGCCTGTTGGCCGTGTGCATTCAGCATGAGTGCGACCACCTCAACGGCAAGCTGTTCGTCGATTACCTGTCTACGCTCAAGCGTGACCGGATCAAGAAGAAGCTGGAAAAACTGCACCGCCAGAACGCTTGATCGACATAGCGAGCGGCTAACACTTTCGAACATGCAGTGACCCGATGTGGGAGCGGGCTTGCTCGCGATCGGGCCAACGCGATCCTGTTGATACACCGGGTAACCCTCATCGCGAGCAAGCCCGCTCCCACATTAGAAATAAGCCAGCCTGTCCGTTCGCTGGCTCAATGCCGCCAGTTCCTGCGCCCCCCATTCCAAGTGAGTAACCCATGACTGAGCCATTGCGCATCGTCTTTGCCGGCACCCCAGAATTCGCCGCCGAACACCTCAAGGCACTGCTAGCCACGCCTTACGAGATCGTCGCGGTCTACACCCAACCGGACCGTCCGGCAGGGCGCGGGCAAAAGCTGATGCCAAGCCCGGTCAAGCAACTGGCGCTGGAACACAACATCCCGGTGATGCAACCACCCACCCTGCGCGCCCCCGAGGCCCAGGCCGAACTGGCCGCACTCAAGCCGGACTTGATGGTGGTGGTGGCCTACGGCCTGATCCTGCCGCAAGTGGTGCTGGATATTCCACGCCTGGGTTGCATCAACAGCCACGCGTCCTTGCTGCCACGCTGGCGCGGGGCGGCGCCGATCCAGCGCGCCATCGAAGCCGGTGACAGCGAAAGCGGTGTGACCGTAATGCGCATGGAGGCGGGCCTGGACACCGGCCCCATGTTGCTCAAGACCGTGACTGCAATCACCGCCGATGACACCGGTGGCAGCCTGCATGACCGCCTCGCCGAACTGGGCCCACCGGCCGTAATCCAGGCCATCGCCGGTCTGGCGGCTGGAACGCTTGAAGGTGAAGTGCAGGATGACAGCCTGGCGACTTACGCCCACAAGCTGAACAAGGACGAAGCGCGTATCGACTGGAGCCGCCCGGCGGTTGAGCTGGAGCGCCTGATTCGCGCCTTTAACCCGTGGCCGATCTGCCACAGCACCCTCAACGGCGAAGCCCTGAAAGTGCTGGCCGCAAGCATGGCTGACGCTCAAGGCCCTGCGGGACAGATCCTCGCCGCCAGCAAGGAAGGCTTGATCGTGGGTTGCGGTGAAGGCGCCTTGTGCCTGACTCGTCTGCAATTGCCCGGTGGCAAGGCGCTGAACTTCAGCGATTTTTTCAACAGCCGTCGTGAGAAGTTTGCCGTCGGTACAGTATTAGGTGCCGCACAATGAATCCTCGTCTGGCCGCCGCCAAAGCCCTGACTGCCGTGCTCAACGGCAAGGCATCGCTCAACAGTTCGTTGCCGCTGCAACTGGACAAGGTTGAGGCGCGTGACCGCGGCCTGACCCAGGACCTGGCCTTCGGCACAGCCCGCTGGCAACCACGCCTGTCGGCGCTGGCCAACAAGCTGCTGCAAAAACCCTTCAAGGCTGCGGACGCTGATGTTGAAGCACTGCTATTGGTGGGTTTGTACCAACTGCTCTACACCCGCATTCCGGCTCACGCGGCCATCGGCGAAACCGTAGGTTGCGCCGACAAACTGAAAAAACCCTGGGCCAAGGCCCTGCTCAACGCCGTGCTACGCAACGCCCAGCGCGAGAGCGAAGCCTTGCTGGCCGAGCTGGAGCATGACCCGGTCGTGCGCACTGCACACCCGCGCTGGCTGCAAAAATCCTTGAAGGCCTTTTGGCCACAGCAGTGGGAGGCCATTTGCGCAGCCAACAACGCTCACCCGCCGATGATATTGCGGGTCAACCGTCGCCATCACAGCCGCGATGCTTACCTGCAATTGTTGGTCGAAGCCGGGATCGAAGCCCAGCCGTGCACCTTTAGCCAGGATGGCATCGTGCTGGCTGAGGCTTGCGATGTGCGCAACCTGCCGGGCTTTGCCGAAGGCTGGATCAGCGTGCAGGACGAAGCCGCGCAACTGGCCGCCGACTTGCTGGACCTGGCGCCGGGCCAACGTGTGCTCGACGCCTGCTGTGCTCCCGGCGGCAAGACCTGCCACATCCTGGAAGTCGAGCCCAAACTGGCCGGCGTGGTAGCCGTGGACCTGGAAGCCAAGCGCCTGGTGCGTGTGCGTGAAAACCTCGAACGGCTGGGCCTGAGCGCCGAGCTGATCGCCGCTGACGGCCGCGACACCGCCACCTGGTGGGACGGCAAGCCGTTCCAGCGCATATTGCTGGATGCGCCTTGCTCGGCAACGGGCGTTATCCGTCGTCATCCGGACATTAAACTGACTCGCCAACCGGACGACATTGCCGCACTCGCCACCTTGCAGGGCGAATTGCTGGACGCGATGTGGCCAACCCTGGAAGTTGGTGGCATCTTGCTCTATGCCACCTGCTCGACGCTGCCAACCGAAAACACCGAAGTGATTGAAGCGTTCCTGGCCCGTACACCGGGTGCCCGGGAGCTGGATATCGCCGGGCAGTTCGGCATCAAGCAGCCTCACGGGCGCCAGCTGCTGGCGCAAGAGGGCGGGCACGATGGCTTTTATTACGCCAAATTGATCAAGATCGCAGCCGCTCGCGGCTAACGGATTAAGGATTGCAGGCATGAAAATCATCATCCTCGGCGCGGGTCAGGTCGGCGGTACGCTGGCCGAACATCTGGCCAGCGAAGCCAACGACATCACCGTGGTCGACACCGACGGTGAGCGCCTGCGCGACCTCGGTGATCGCCTCGATATCCGCACCGTGCAGGGCCGCGCCTCGCTGCCCAATGTACTGCGCCAGGCAGGTGCGGATGACGCTGACATGCTGGTGGCCGTGACCAACAGCGACGAGACCAATATGGTTGCCTGTCAGGTTGCCTACACGCTGTTTCACACCCCGACCAAAATCGCCCGGGTACGGGAAGCGGCTTATCTGACACGCGGCGAAGAACTGTTCGACAACGACGCCATCCCGGTCGACGTATTGATCAGCCCCGAGCAGGTGGTCACCAACTACATCAAGCGCCTGATCGAACACCCCGGCGCCTTGCAGGTGATCGACTTTGCCGAAGGCAAGGCGCAGCTGGTGGCGGTCAAGGCGTATTACGGTGGCCCGCTGATTGGCCAGCAATTGCGCCAGCTGCGCGAGCACATGCCGAATGTGGATACACGAGTGGCGGCGATTTTCCGACGTGATCGGCCGATTACCCCCCGTGGCGATACCATCATCGAGGCTGATGACGAAGTCTTTTTCATCGCCGCCAAGGCCAATATTCGCGCTGTCATGAGCGAAATGCGCCGTCTCGACGAAAGCTACAAACGCATTGTCATTGCCGGCGGCGGGCAGATCGGCGAGCGTCTGGCCGAGGCCATCGAAAGCCGTTATCAGGTCAAGATCATCGAGATGAGCCCGGCGCGTTGCCGCTATCTGTCCGACACCCTGGACAGCACGGTGGTGCTGCAAGGCAGCGCCTCGGACCGTGACCTGATGCTCGAAGAGAACATCGCCGACGCCGACGTGTTCCTGGCCCTGACCAACGATGACGAGGCCAATATCATGTCCTCGCTGCTGGCCAAACGCCTGGGCGCGAAGAAGGTGATGACCATCATCAACAACCCGGCCTACGTAGACCTGATCCAGGGTGGCGAAATCGATATCGCCATCAGCCCGCAGCTGGCCACCATCGGCACCTTGCTGGCCCACGTGCGCCGTGGCGATATCGTCAGCGTGCACTCACTGCGCCGCGGTGCGGCAGAAGCCATCGAGGCGATTGCCCACGGTGATTCGAAGTCGAGCAAGGTCATCGGGCGCAGCATCGGCGAAATCAACTTGCCGCCGGGCACCACGATTGGCGCGATCATTCGTGATGAAGAAGTGCTGATTGCCCACGACTCAACTGTGATCAATGCGGGCGACCACGTCATACTTTTCCTTGTGGATAAAAAGCATATTCGCGACGTAGAGAAGCTGTTCCATGTGGGATTGAGTTTTTTCTAAGGAGTCAGGGATGCTGGAATCACTGGAAAAAATGCTCGCCAAGGGTGTGGATAACTCATTGCTGCGCTTCGGCCTGGGCAAGGGTTATCTCGACCTTGGGGATAACCTCAAGGCGGCGGAACACCTGCAGCGTTGCGTGGGCTTTGATCCCAAGTATTCGGCGGCCTGGAAGCTGCTGGGCAAGGCGCAACTGGCGGCGGGGGATCGAGTGGCAGCGCGGGCGGCGTGGGAGCAGGGGATAGCTGCAGCGCAGGCCCATGGTGACAAACAGGCCGAAAAAGAAATGACCGTGTTTTTGAAAAAGCTGGATAAAACCTCGTAAGACTCCCCCTGTGGGAGCGGGCTTGCTCGCGATGGGATCGCTGCGGTGCAACTGGAGTACCGCATCGCGGGCAAGCCCGCTCCCACAACAAGCCCGCCCCCACAATGGGAATATGGCCTCAGTACCAGCGCGCCTCACCCGGCGGACGCTTCTTGAAGCGCTTCATGCTCCACATGTACTGGCTCGGATACGCCCGCACATATTTCTCGACCACCTTGCTCATGGCCGCGCACGAAGTGGCCGTGTCAGTGCTGTACATCTCTTCGGGTGCCGCTTCCAGAATCACTTTGAATCCCGACCCGTCCGGCAGGCGCAGTGCGTGCAGGAACACCCCCACCGCCTTGCCGCCCGCCAGCATATTGGGCACAAACTTGCTGGTCAGGGCCATCGTGCCGAGAAATGGCACAAAAATACCGGCCGACTCAGCGGGCTCCGGATCTGCCGGAATGCCCACCTGGCCACCTTTGCGCACTTCCTTGATGACACTCAGAATGCCTTCTTTGGTCGACGCAGCCACACGGTTGCCCAGTTGCACACGTTGCTTTTGCAACAGCTCATCAACCGCCTTGAGCTTGGGCGGACGATAGAAAATGATCGGTTTGCACTGGCTGCAATAAAAGTGGTTAAGCACCTCCCAATTGCCCAGGTGGCTGGTGATGCCGACCACGCCCTTGCCTGAAGCCAAAGCGTCCTTGAGCACGTCCAGGCCTTCAACTTCACGCACCAGGTCAATGGAACGCTGAGCTGGCCAGATCCACGCACAAGCGCTCTCGGTCAGGCTTTTGCCGATGTCCTTGAGGCTTTGGCCCACCAGTTGCTCACGGGCAACCGGGTCCATTTCGGGGAAGCACTTGGCCAGGTTGATACGCACCACATCGCGCGAGCGATTAGGCAGTTTCCACATCAACCAGCCGATGGCCGAGCCCACGCGCTGCACCGCGCCCCACGGGAGCATGGCAAACAACCGCAAAGCCCCGACCAGCAAGGCGCCTTTAAACTTTTCCACAGGATAATCTCTCGAAAGCACTCGTAGCAGCTGCCGAAGGCTGCGTCCGATTGCGAAGCAATCGTCAATGCTGAGTGCTTGATTTTACTGACACATCGCAGGGCCTGACTTCACGACGGCTACGCCGCCGGACGCAGCCTTCGGCAGCTGCTACGGGTTATGCGTGTGGCGAAAAAAGACATTCTAACCGCCGTTTGCCAATTCGGCGTAACGGTCACAGGTGGTGGCATGGTCCATGACCATGCCGCTGGCCTGCATAAAGGCGTAACAAATGGTCGGACCGACGAACGTAAAGCCCGCTTTTTTCAGGCCCTTGCTCATGGCTTCGGCCTCTGGCGTTACCGCCGGGAATTCATGGCGCTCGGTAAAGTGATTGATCTTCGGCTTGCCGCCCACAAACGACCATAAAAACTCCACCGGGTTGTCCAGCGCCAGCCAGGCCTGGGCATTGCGCCGTGCTCCGGCCACCTTGAGACGGTTGCGGATAATCCCCGGGTCTTGCAGCAATGCCTCGATTTCAGCGTCCGTCATGGCCGCCAGGCGCTGCACATCAAAGCCGAACATGACCTTGCGATAGTGCTCGCGCTTCTTTAAAACCGTGATCCACGACAAACCCGCCTGGAACCCTTCGAGCAATAACAACTCGAACAGCCCATGCGCATCGCGCAGCGGCACGCCCCACTCTTGATCGTGATAAGCGACATACAGCGGATCTTCTGAACACCAGAAGCAACGTGGCATATAGGCTCCGAGAGGTAGAGGGGCGACCGAATCGGGTATACTCCCGCTCTTTAAATCGCAGCCCAAGAAACAGGTGAATTTGTGAGCCAGCCTACGCCAGCAGTGCGTACCTTCCAAGACTTGATCCTCGCCCTCCAGCAATACTGGGCCGAGCAAGGTTGTGTGGTGCTTCAGCCCTACGATATGGAAGTGGGCGCCGGCACATTCCATACCGCCACGTTTTTGCGCTCTCTGGGCCCGGAAACCTGGAACGCCGCTTATGTGCAGCCCAGTCGTCGCCCGACTGACGGCCGCTACGGCGAAAACCCCAACCGTTTGCAGCACTACTACCAGTTCCAGGTGGTATTGAAGCCAAACCCGCCAAACTTCCAGGAACTGTACCTGGGCTCGCTGAAACACATCGGCCTGGACCCATTGGTCCACGATATCCGTTTCGTCGAAGACAACTGGGAATCGCCAACACTGGGCGCCTGGGGTCTGGGCTGGGAAATCTGGCTCAACGGCATGGAAGTCACCCAGTTCACCTACTTCCAGCAAGTAGGCGGCATTGAGTGCTACCCGGTTACCGGCGAAATCACCTACGGCCTTGAGCGTCTGGCGATGTACCTGCAGGGCGTGGACTCCGTCTACGACCTGGTATGGACTGACGGCCCGTTCGGCAAAGTGACCTACGGCGACGTGTTCCACCAGAACGAAGTCGAGCAGTCGACCTACAACTTCGAACACGCCAACGTCGACAAACTGTTCGAATTGTTCGATTTCTACGAAAGCGAAGCCAAGCGTCTGATCGAACTGGACCAGCCGCTGCCGTTGCCAAGCTACGAAATGGTGCTCAAGGCATCCCACACCTTCAACCTGCTGGATGCCCGTCGCGCGATTTCCGTGACGGCGCGCCAACAGTACATTCTGCGTGTGCGTACCCTGGCCCGTGCCGTGGCTCAGGCCTATCTCGAAGCTCGCGCCAAGCTGGGCTTCCCGATGGCTCCACCTGATTTGCGTGATGAAGTGTTGGCCAAGTTGGAGGCAGTACAATGAGTGCTCAAGATTTTCTGGTTGAACTGGGCACTGAAGAACTGCCGCCAAAAGCCCTCAATACCCTGGCCGATGCATTCCTCGCCGGGATTGAAAAAGGCCTGCAAACAGCCGGTCTGAAATTCAGCGCGAAAAAAGTCTACGCCGCACCGCGTCGTCTGGCCGTGCTGCTGACCCAGCTGGAAACCCAACAGCCGGACCGCAGCATCAATATCGACGGCCCGCCACGCCAGGCCGCTTTCGATGCCGAAGGCAACCCGACCCAGGCAGCCCTTGGCTTTGCCAAAAAATGCGGCGTTGAGCTGAGCGAAATCGACCAGAGCGGCCCGAAACTGCGTTTCAGCCAGGTGATCGTCGGCAAGCCGACCGCCAGCTTGCTGCCAACCATCGTCGAAGATTCGCTCAACGACCTGCCGATCCCCAAGCGCATGCGCTGGGGTGCACGCAAGGTCGAGTTCGTGCGTCCAACCCAATGGCTGGTCATGCTGCTGGGCGATGAAGTGATTGATTGCACGATCCTGGCGCAAAAAGCCGGTCGCGAATCCCGCGGTCACCGCTTCCACCACCCGGAAAACGTGCGCATCAGCGCACCCGCCAACTACCTCGAAGACCTGCGCAAAGCCTATGTGCTGGCAGACTTCAACGAGCGTCGTGAGCTGATTTCCAAGCGTGTAGCCGAGCTGGCGACCATGCAGGAAGGCACTGCCATCGTGCCACCAAGCCTGCTCGACGAAGTGACTGCGCTGGTTGAATGGCCGGTGCCGCTGGTGTGCTCGTTCGAAGAGCGCTTCCTCGATGTACCGCAAGAAGCCCTGATCACCACCATGCAGGACAACCAGAAGTATTTCTGCCTGCTGGACGTTGATGGCAAGTTGCTGCCGCGCTTTATCACCGTGGCCAACATCGAGAGCAAAGACCCGCAGCAGATCATCTCGGGTAACGAGAAAGTGGTTCGCCCGCGCCTGACCGATGCTGAGTTCTTCTTCAAGCAAGACAAAAAACAGACGCTGGAAAGCTTCAACCTGCGCCTGCAAAACGTGGTGTTCCAGGCTCAACTGGGCAGCGTTTACGACAAGGCCGAGCGCGTTTCGAAACTGGCAGCCTTCATTGCCCCGCGCATTGGCGGCGACGCACCGCGTGCAGCCCGTGCCGGCTTGCTGTCCAAGTGCGACCTGGCGACCGAAATGGTCGGCGAGTTCCCGGAGATGCAAGGCATTGCCGGTTACTACTACGCGCTGAACGACGGCGAGCCTGAAGACGTTGCACTGGCATTGAACGAGCAGTACATGCCGCGTGGCGCTGGCGCCGAGTTGCCAAGCACCTTGACCGGTGCTGCGGTGGCCATCGCCGACAAGCTCGACACCCTGGTGGGCATTTTCGGCATTGGCATGTTGCCTACAGGCAGCAAAGACCCGTACGCACTGCGTCGTGCAGCGCTGGGTATCCTGCGCATCCTGATCGACAAGAAACTCGACCTCGACCTGACGGAAGCAGTGAAATTCGCTGTCAGCGCTTTCGGCGCCAAGATCAAGTCGGCCGGTCTGGCGGATCAGGTACTGGAATTCATCTTCGACCGCCTGCGTGCGCGTTATGAGGATGAAGGCGTGGACGTGGCCACCTACCTCTCGGTGCGTGCCCTCAACCCGACGTCGGCACTGGACTTCGATCAGCGCGTGCAAGCGGTACAGGCGTTCCGTCAATTGCCGGAGGCCGCTGCACTGGCTGCCGTGAACAAGCGTGTATCGAACCTGCTGAGCAAGGTTGAAGGCACGGTTTCGACTCACGTTGAAGCCCGTTATTTCGACAATGCCTGTGAGTTCTCGCTGTTCTCGGCCATCCAGAAGGCCGACGAAGCCGTACAGCCAATGGCTGCTGCCCGTCAGTACAACGAAGCACTGACCCGTCTGGCCTCGCTGCGCGAGCCGGTGGATGCGTTCTTCGAAGCCGTGATGATCAACGCAGAAGACCCGAGCGTGCGGGCTAACCGCTACGCATTGCTGGCCCGTCTGCGTGGCCTGTTCCTGGGCGTTGCCGATATTTCACTGCTGAGCTGAGGGGTTGCCGTTGAAACTGCTGATTCTCGATCGGGACGGGGTGATCAATTTTGACTCCGACGCTTACATCAAGTCAGTCGAGGAGTGGATTCCACTGCCCGGCGCGATTGAGGCCATTGCGCAGTTGAGCAAGGCCGGCTGGACGATCGCCATCGCGACCAACCAGTCCGGCATTGCCCGCGGCTACTATGATGTCGCCACCCTGGACGCCATGCACGCCCGTTTACGGGCGCTGGTGGCGGAGCAGGGTGGTGAGGTCGGATTGATTGTCTATTGCCCACACGGGCCCGACGAGGGGTGCGCGTGCCGCAAGCCCAAACCGGGCATGTTGCAAACGATTGCCAAGCATTACGGCGCTGATTTGGCCCAATGTTGGTTCGTAGGTGACAGTTTGGGTGACTTGCAGGCTGCACAAGCC
Organism: Pseudomonas sp. WC2401; assembly: GCF_041200115.1. Taxonomy (NCBI): domain Bacteria; kingdom Pseudomonadati; phylum Pseudomonadota; class Gammaproteobacteria; order Pseudomonadales; family Pseudomonadaceae; genus Pseudomonas; species Pseudomonas sp. WC2401. Next base: position 689,208 of record NZ_CP165623.1, on the reverse strand, counting down.
GTCGATTCTCAGCCAGTTTTGGTAAAAACCGGAAAGGGCCTACAAACATTGGCCAAGTCATTGCCGGTTAATACCCTAATATTTGACGATCTGGCGGCAGTTGCCGCAGAACTTATCCACAAATAGAGCATCTTCGAACACCAGCCTGCCCCCTGTGCGCAGGCCTGTCAGGTGATGCTTTATCCGCAACGGTAAAAGTCGCTATGTCGATACTGCAGGCCATCAGAACCTTCTTCTTTTACCTGCTGCTGGGCACCAGCTCTCTGCTGTGGTGCTCGCTGAGCTTTTTTGTCGCTCCATTTTTGCCGTTCCGTGCGCGCTACCGGTTTATCAACGTTTACTGGTGCCGCTGCGCACTGTGGCTGACACGGGTGTTCCTGAACATTGATGTGCGGGTTACGGGCGCGGAAAACATCCCGCAACGACCCTGCGTGATTCTGGCCAACCACCAAAGTACCTGGGAGACATTTTTTCTCTCGGCCTACTTTCAACCGTTGAGCCAGGTGCTCAAGCGTGAGCTGCTGTATGTGCCTTTCTTTGGCTGGGCGATGGCGATGCTGCGTCCGATTGCCATCGACCGCGATAACCCGAAGGCGGCGCTCAAGCACATTGCCAAAAAGGGTGATGAGCTGCTCAAGGACAACATCTGGGTGCTGATCTTCCCGGAAGGCACCCGCGTGCCCTTTGGCCAGGTCGGTAAATTCTCCCGTGGTGGCACGGCTCTGGCAGTCAACGCCGAGCTGCCGGTACTACCGATTGCCCACAACGCGGGCAAGTTCTGGCCAAAGACCGGCTGGGCCAAAAAGCCCGGCACCATCGAGCTGGTGATTGGCGAACCGATGTACGCCAACGGTACAGGCCCACGCGCTATTGCCGAGCTGAATGACCGGGTACAGGCCTGGAACGAACAGGCTCAGCGTGACATGGGTTCGCTGCCTCCAGTGAGTGAACCTGCTGAAACGATTGGCAGCTAAGAAAATGTGGATAACTTGTGCACAAGTTTTTGTTTTTTGCTGAAAAACAGACGTAAGTTTATGATTTGCATGCTTATTTCAGACTGTTACTTTTCACCGAAAAACGTGCATAAGTTTTTCTAAGCACACAAAAAAACCGGCTTATATCAGCCGGTTTTTTTGTGTCTTATACAAAGCTGTGGGGCGTGCTGTTTAGACTTTGTCGATATCCACGTTCCTGGTTTCCTTGAGGCACAGCATACCCACCACCAGGCTGACCCCGGTAATCACCACCGGGTACCACAGGCCATAGAAGATATCCCCGGTGTACACCACCAGCGCAAACGACACGGTGGGCAGGAAACCACCGAACCAGCCGTTGCCGATATGGTAGGGCAGGGACATCGAGGTGTAGCGGATACGGGTCGGGAACAGCTCGACCATCACGGCAGCCAATGGGCCATAGGTCATGGTGGCAATCAGGGTCAGCAGTACCATCATCAGCACCACCATCGGCTGGTTCACCGAACTCGGGTCTGCCTTGGCCGGGTAGCCTGCTTCGGTCACTGCAGCGCGCATGGCCGCTTCGTCAAAACCGCTGATTTTCTGCTCACCCACCGATACCTGTACTTCTGTGCCGGGTGCAGCCGCTTGCGAGGTGTAGGGCAAGCCCTGTTTAACCAGGAAGGTTTTGACCTTGTCACACGGGCTGTCAAAGCGCGCCTTGCCCACCGGGTCAAACTGGAAGGTGCAGGTGGCCGGATCAGCCATCACCACAATCGGTGACTGGCGGCTGGCGGTATCGATTTGCGGGTTGGCGTAATGGCTCAGTGCTTTGAACAGCGGAAAGTACAGTACCGTGGCCAGCAACAGGCCCAGCATCAGGATCGGCTTGCGCCCCACACGGTCAGACAGCCAGCCGAAGAAAATAAAGAACGGCGCACCAATCACCACGCTGATGATCAGTAACAGGTTGGCTTGGGCCGGGTCCATCTTGAGCATCTGCGTCAGGAAAAACAGTACATAGAACTGCGCGGTATAGAAGGTCACCGCTTGCCCGGCATTGATACCGAACAGGGCAATCAGCACGATCTTGAGGTTTTCCCATTTACCGAACGACTCGCGGATCGGCGACTTGCTGGTTTTACCTTCGGCTTTCATTTTTACGAAAGCAGGCGACTCGTGCATGCTCATGCGGATCCAGGTCGAGATGCCCAGCAGCACGATGGACAGCAGGAACGGCAGGCGCCAGCCCCAGACTTCAAACTGGTCGCCGGTCAGGTAGCGGCAACTCAGAACCACCAGCAGCGACAACAACAAGCCCAGGGTGGCGGTGGACTGAATCCAGCTGGTGTTGAAACCGCGTTTGCCGGGAGCGGCGTGTTCCGCAACATAAGTGGCCGCGCCACCATATTCACCGCCCAGCGCCAGCCCCTGGAGCATGCGCAATACCACGAGCATGATCGGGGCCGCGATGCCGATGCTGGCATAGGTCGGCAGCAGGCCGACAGCAAAGGTCGATAAACCCATCAGAATGATGGTCATAAGAAAGGTGTATTTGCGCCCGATCATGTCACCCAATCGGCCGAATACCAGTGCCCCGAACGGTCTGACCAAAAAGCCGGCGGCAAAGGCCATCAAGGCAAAAATAAACGCCGTGGTGTCGTTCACCCCAGCAAAGAACTGCTTGCTGAGCACGGTGGCCAAAGCGCCATACAAGAAAAAGTCATACCACTCGAAAACCGTCCCGAGGGATGACGCAAAAATGATCTTGCGCTCTTCGCGCCCGGTGCTTCCCTTGGCGGTAGCCGCCTGGTGTGCAATTGCGTCTGACATGTGCAAAGTCCTCGGCCCTGTGGGCCACAGTGATTATTGTTGTTGTCCACTGCCGGTCTCGGGTGACTGCGTCCGAGACCACGATCGCCCTCAGACGACCGGTATTGCTGCCGTGCGGTTAACCCCTGCGGTGTGCTGCGCGGTCTCAAGCGCTGACTGCAGAATCAACTGCGCGGCTTTTTCGCCAATCATCAGGGTCGGCGAACAGGTATTGCCCGACACGATGCTCGGCATGATCGATGCGTCCGCCACCCGCAAACCCAGTACGCCGTGGACACGCAATTGCGCATCGACCACAGCTTCGGCGTCATGCCCCATGCGACAAGTGCCCACGGGGTGAAAGATCGTCGTACCAATACGGGCGGCGGCGTCGTAAAGCTCTTGCTCGGTTTGCAGGTCCTTGCCTGGCAGGTATTCCTCGGGCGTAAAGGCCTGCAAGGCTGCGCTGGCCACGATGCGCCGGGTCAGGCGGATGGCATCGGCTGCGACTGTCAGGTCATCAGGGTGGCTCAGGTAATTGGGGTCGATCAGCGGCGCGTCATCCGGGTTGGCCGAACGTATGTCGACCCGGCCCCGACTTTTTGGGCGCAAGTTGCAAACCGATGCGGTAAAGGCGGGGAAGGTGTGCAGCGGCTCACCAAAACGCTCAAGGGACAGCGGCTGGACGTGGTACTGCAAGTTGGCAGAGGGCTGCTCAGGATCGGATTTGACGAACGCACCCAGTTGGCTTGGCGCCATTGCCAATGGACCACTGCGGTCATAGGCATATCGCAGGCCCATGCCGACTTTGCCCCACAGACTATTGGCAACCTGATTGAGGGTGCGGGCCTTGGTCAGCTTGAAGATCAGCCGCAGTTGCAAATGGTCCTGCAGGTTACCGCCTACGCCGGGCAATTCGTGTTGCACAGTTATCCCCAGGCTTTCCAGCAGGGGCCGTGGGCCAATACCCGAGCGCTGCAGGATCCCTGGCGAGCCGATGGCGCCAGCGCACAGGATAATCTCGCGACCCGACGTGAAGGTATGCTGTGCACCTTGCCAACGCGCACTGACCTGGGTGGCCCGGCCGTTTTCAAGCAGCACCTTGTCGACCTGCACATCGGTCAGAACAGTCAGGTTGGGGCGCTTGAGTATCGGCCGCAGAAAAGCCTTGGAAGCATTCCAGCGCACACCGGCACGCTGGTTGACTTGAAAGTATCCACAGCCCTGATTGTCGCCACCGTTGAAATCATCGACGGTGGCAATCCCGCTTTGCGCGGCGGCGTCACGAAATGCGTCCAGAATCGGCCATGAGTAGCGCTGTTGCTCGACCCGCCACTCCCCCTCGCTGCCATGCAGTTCAGAGTTGCCGGCAAAGTGTTTTTCACTGCGCTTGAACAGTGGCAGCACGTCATTCCAGGCCCAGCCCGGATTGCCCAGCTCGGCCCAACGGTCGTAATCACCTGCCTGGCCGCGCATGTAGATCATGCCGTTGATGGAAGAACAGCCACCCAGCACCTTACCCCGCGGATAGCTCAGGCTGCGACCTTGCAAGCCTGCCTGGGCCTCGGTCTTGAAGCACCAGTCGGTGCGCGGGTTACCAATGCAATACAGGTAGCCCACCGGAATATGGATCCACGGGTAGTTATCTTGCCCGCCCGCTTCGAGCAGCAACACTTTGTGACGTGGATCGGCAGACAGCCGATTCGCCAGCACGGAGCCTGCCGGCCCGGCGCCCACCACAATATAGTCATACACCTGATCGGCTGATGGCATTTAACACCTCGCGCCTTTTATTTATTGTTCTTGTCCTACACCATCCTATTGATTATTTTCGTGTTGCAAACGCGAGATTTCACCCATGCCATGTGCATTTTTGCACAGCCAGCCGTAAGCCACGTCTGATGTAGCACTCGGGGAGTTGATCATGTTCGACTGGAATGACATGCGGTACTTCCTGGAACTGCAGCGCAGCGGCCGCTTGCTGACCGCCGCCAAGCGCCTGAACACCACCCACAGCACCGTGGCGCGGCATATCGAGAGCATCGAGCAGCACCTGGGAGCAGCGTTGTTTGTACAGCATGCCCAGGGCTACGAACTGACCCCCGCCGGGCAAGCCTTGCTCAAACACGCCGAAGCGATGGAAAACGTCGCATTGCTGGCCCAGGAAGAAATCAACCAGTCCCTCACCCCCTTGGGCAAGATCCGCCTGGGAGTCACCGAGGGTATTGGCATCATGTTTATCGCCCCTCGGCTGCGGGGCTTGTTTGAACGTTATCCAGGGCTGGAAGTGGAACTGGTCGCGGTACCGCGCTTTGTCAGCATCCTCAATCGCGAGGCAGAAATCAGCATCCACCTGGACCGCCCCAACGCCGACCTGTTGATAACTCGCAAACTCACCGACTACCGACTACCGACTCGCGCTCTACGCCAGCCGTCTGTATCTGGACAAGGCACCGCCTCTGACCAGCCGCGACGATCTGGCAAACCACTACTGGATCGGCTACGTCGACGACCTGTTATTCAGTCAGGAACTGCTGTTTCTCAACACCTTCTGCCGCACCCCGACCGTGACCTTTCGCAGCACCAGCGTGATTGCCCAACAACAAGCCGCGCGAGCAGGGCTCGGTATTGCCGTGCTGCCCAACTATATGGCCGCTGACGACCCCGACCTGGTGCGCGTATTACCTGATGAATCTGTGCAACGCAGCTACTGGATCAGCACCCGCCGCGAACTGCACAAATCGGTAAGGTTGAGAGTGGTGTGGGATTATTTACTGGAGTTGTGTCGCGAGGAGAGGGCGGTGCTGCTGGCGCCATAGTTATTTTTTAGCCATTAAAAAGGCCAACGCTATGCGTTGGCCTTTTTGGGTACTGCGGGTCAAGCCTGGATCAGAAGTCCAGGTTGGACACTGCCAGTGCATTGCTCTCGATGAATTCACGACGTGGTTCTACAGCGTCGCCCATCAAGGTGTTGAAGATCTGATCGGCGCCGATCGCGTCTTCGATGGTAACTTTCAACATGCGACGCACGCTTGGGTCCATCGTGGTTTCCCAGAGCTGATCCGGGTTCATTTCACCCAGACCTTTGTAGCGCTGGATGGTGTGACGCTTGGTGCTTTCAGCCATCAACCAGTCCAGGGCTTCCTTGAACTCGGTCACTTGCTTGCGACGTTCGCCACGCTGGATGTACGCGCCTTCGTCCAGCAAGGTGCTCAGTTGAGCGCCCAGGGTCACAACGGTTTTGTAATCGTTGCTGCCAAAGAAGTCGCGGTTGAAGGTGATAAAGGTCGAGTGGCCGTGGGAGATCAGTTCGACCTCAGGCAACCAGACATTACGCTCACGGTCTTCACGCAGGCTGGCTTTGTAAACCAGACCCGATTTTTCAACCAGGCGCAGACGCTCTTCAAACTTGGCCATCCAGTCCTGCATGGCAGCGTGGTCGCCCAACTGCTCCAGGCTAACGGCTGGCAGGTAGATGAAGTGCTCGGTCAGCTCCTGTGGGTACAATCGCGACAAACGCTTGAGGGTCTTCATCACCATGCGGAAGTCGTACACCAGACGCTCCAGCGCCTCACCGGAGATGCCAGGGGCATCTTCGTTCAGGTGCAGGCTGGCATCTTCAAGAGCCGACTGGGTCATGTACTCTTCCATGGCCTCGTCGTCTTTGATGTACTGCTCTTGCTTGCCCTTTTTAACTTTGTACAACGGCGGCTGAGCGATGTAGATGTAGCCACGCTCGATCAGCTCCGGCAACTGACGGAAGAAGAAGGTCAGCAGCAGAGTACGGATGTGCGAACCGTCGACGTCAGCATCGGTCATGATGATGATGTTGTGATAGCGCAGTTTGTCGATGTTGTACTCTTCGCGGCCGATACCGCAGCCCAGCGCAGTGATCAAGGTGCCAACTTCTTGCGAAGAGATCATCTTGTCGAAGCGAGCTTTTTCGACGTTGAGGATTTTACCTTTCAACGGCAGGATGGCCTGGGTGCGACGGTTGCGTCCCTGCTTGGCGGAGCCGCCAGCAGAGTCACCTTCCACCAGGTACAGTTCGGACAATGCCGGGTCTTTTTCCTGGCAGTCGGCCAGCTTGCCCGGCAGGCCTGCGATATCCAGCGCGCCTTTACGACGGGTCATCTCACGGGCTTTACGCGCGGCTTCACGAGCACGGGCAGCGTCGATCATCTTGCCGACGATCAGCTTGGCTTCGTTCGGGTGTTCCAGCAGGAAGTCGGAGAAGAACTTGCCCATTTCCTGTTCAACAGCGGTCTTCACTTCGGAAGACACCAGCTTGTCTTTGGTCTGGGAGCTGAACTTCGGATCCGGTACTTTCACCGAGATGATTGCAGTCAGGCCTTCACGCGCGTCATCACCGGTGGTGGCAACCTTGTGCTTTTTGGCCAGGCCTTCAGCTTCGATGTAGGTGTTGAGGTTTCGCGTCAGGGCAGAGCGGAAGCCCACCAGGTGGGTGCCGCCATCGCGCTGTGGAATGTTGTTGGTGAAGCACAACAGGTTCTCGTTGAAGCTGTCGTTCCACTGCAGGGCGATTTCTACGCCGATGCCGTCTTCACGCTGAACATTGAAGTGGAACACCTGGTTCACAGGGTTCTTGTTGGTGTTCAGGTAATCAACGAATGCACGCAGGCCGCCTTCGTACTTGAACAGCTCTTCCTTGCCGCTGCGCTCGTCCTTGAGGACGATACCTACACCGGAGTTGAGGAAGGACAGTTCACGAATCCGCTTGGCCAGGATGTCCCAGCTGAAGTGGATGTTCTTGAAGGTTTCAGCCGAAGGCTTGAAGTGGATCTGCGTACCCGTGGTTTCGCTTTCACCCACAATAGCCATAGGCGCCTGAGGAACACCGTGGACGTAGGTCTGTTCCCAGATCTTGCCGCTGCGACGTACCGTCAGGACCAGCAGTTCGGACAAGGCGTTTACCACCGAAACACCTACACCGTGCAAGCCGCCGGATACTTTGTAGGAGTTGTCATCGAACTTACCGCCGGCGTGCAGCACGGTCATGATGACCTCGGCTGCAGATACGCCTTCTTCTTTATGCACGTCCACCGGAATACCGCGGCCGTTGTCGCGCACGGTAATGGACTCGTCCGGGTGGATCGTGATGGTGATGTCGTCGCAATGGCCAGCCAGCGCTTCGTCGATGGAGTTGTCGACTACTTCGAACACCATATGGTGCAGACCGCTGCCATCGTCAGTATCACCAATGTACATACCGGGACGTTTGCGTACGGCATCAAGGCCTTTCAGCACTTTAATGCTCGTTGAGTCGTACGTGTTTTCTTCGCTCAATGCCTTCACTCCCGATGGTCGTGGGTCTGGGTGATACAGCCCTGTTCCACGTGGAACAGGGCAACTGGCGTTTCCGTCTGCCAGCCTTCCCTCAATAATTCGTGGTCTACACAGGTAATGAATACCTGGCAGCGTAAGTCTTCCAACAAGCGACACAATGCGTTGCGATGCTGCTCGTCCAGTTCGGACGGCAAGTCATCCACCAGATAAATACATTGGCCACGCCGGGCCTGGCTGACCAAGTGCCCCTGCGCAATGCGCAGCGCGCAGACCACCAACTTCTGCTGCCCCCGCGACAAGATATCGGCGGCGTTGTTTGCACCCAGCTTAAGGCGCAAATCAGCACGTTGTGGCCCTGCCTGGGTATGACCCATTTGCTGGTCCCGGTGGACAGACGCGGCGAGTACAGCACTCAGCTCACGGTCTTTGTCCCAACCACGGTAATAGCTCAGCGTTAACCCTTCGAGATCAAGCAACTCGCTCAGGGTCTGCTCAAAGACTGGTTTCAAGGCTTTGATATAGGCGCGGCGGTATTCATCAATTTCAGCACTGGCCAGGCACAGTTCCCGGTCCCAGGCCGCTTGCGAAACGGCGTCAAGTGTACCATGCCGCAGCCATGAGTTCCGCTGCCGCAGGGCCTTCTGTAGCCGCTGCCAGGTCGACATGAACCGCGGCTCGACATGGAACACGCCCCAGTCGAGAAACTGCCTGCGGATCTTGGGGGCCCCTTCAAGGAGACGGAAGCTGTCCGGGTTGATCAATTGCAGCGGCAGGATCTCGGCCAGTTGCGCAGCACTGCGCGCATTCTGGCCGTCGATACGAATCTGGAACTCCCCCTGGCGATCCCGCGAGATCCCCAGCGCGCTGTGCCCGCCTTCAGCCAGTTCGACCTGACCAAACACTGTACAGCTCTGCTGCTCGTGCTGAATCACGGGGTTGAGCCGCACACTGCGAAACGAACGCGCCAGCCCCAGCAGATGGACAGCTTCCAGCACGCTGGTTTTTCCGCTGCCGTTGGCGCCGTACAGGATATTGATGCGGGGGGAAGGGGAGAAGGTCACCGGGTGCAGGTTACGCACCCCGGTGACTGTGACACGGCTGAGGGACATCTAGCGTGGGCTGTGCATAAGTTACAGGCGCATCGGCATGACAACGTAAGCCGAGTCGTCGTTATCCGACTCCTGGACCAGGGCGCTGCTGTTGGAGTCCGACAGGATCAGACGCACTTGTTCAGTGGTCATGACGCCCAGCACGTCCAGCAGGTAGCTCACGTTGAAGCCGATTTCCAGCGAGCCGCCGTTGTAGTCGACGCCCACTTCTTCTTCAGCTTCTTCCTGCTCCGGGTTGTTGGCCTGGATTTTAAGCTGGCCATTGGCCAGTTGCAGGCGAATACCACGGTACTTCTCGTTGGACAGGATCGCGGTACGGCTGAATGCTTCACGCAGTGCCTGACGGTCACCGATCACCACCTTGTCACCGCCTTTAGGCAGCACGCGCTCGTAGTCCGGGAACTTGCCGTCTACCAGCTTGGAGGTAAAGGTGAACTCACCGGTGGTGGCACGGATATGGTGTGCGCCCAATACGATGCTCACTTCGCCGTCCGGCTCGGTCAGCAGGCGCGCCAACTCAAGGATGCCCTTGCGCGGTACGATCACTTGATGACGGTCGGGCTGGCCGATATCGGCTTTCATCGAGCACATGGCCAGACGGTGACCGTCGGTCGCCACGGCGCGGATGATGCCGGCCGATACTTCCAGCAGCATGCCATTGAGGTAGTAACGAACGTCCTGTTGCGCCATCGCAAAGCTGGTGCGCTCGATCAAGCGACGCAGTTTGCTTTGCTGCAGGCTGCAGGTCAGCGAGCCCGGGCCTTCTTCAACCGTCGGGAAATCGTTGGCTGGCAGGGTCGACAGGGTAAAACGGCTACGGCCTGCCTTGACTACCAGTTTGTTGTCATCGAGTTTGATATCGATCAGGGCATCGTTGGGCAGGCTTTTGCAGATATCCATCAGCTTGCGCGCAGGCACAGTGATTTCGCCTGGTTCGGCCGGCTCTTCAAGTTGCACACGACCAACCAGCTCGACCTCAAGGTCGGTACCGGTCAGCGACAGTTGCTGGCCTTCGACAACCAACAGCACGTTGGACAATACCGGCAAGGTCTGGCGGCGTTCAACTACGCCGGCGACCAGTTGCAGGGGTTTCAACAGGGCTTCGCGTTGAATGGTGAAATGCATGGTCTAGTCCCTTGCCTTAATAAGCTGCGCTGGTGTCATCAGGTTGTCAGAGTTCGCAGCAGGTTCTTGTAGTCCTCACGGATGTCCGCGTCGGATTCCTTGAGTTCGTTGATCTTGCGGCATGCGTGCAAAACCGTAGTGTGATCACGACCGCCAAACACGTCGCCGATTTCCGGCAGGCTGTGGTTGGTCAGTTCTTTGGACAGTGCCATCGCGACCTGGCGTGGTCGCGCTACCGAGCGCGAGCGGCGCTTGGACAGCAAGTCCGAAATCTTGATCTTGTAGTACTCGGCCACCGTACGCTGGATGTTATCCACAGAGACGAGTTTGTCTTGCAGCGCCAGCAAGTCCTTCAGCGACTCGCGAATCAACTCGATGGTGATGTCGCGGCCCATAAAGTGCGAGTGGGCAATAACGCGCTTGAGCGCGCCTTCGAGCTCACGCACGTTGGAGCGAATACGCTGGGCGATAAAGAAGGCTGCATCGTGGGGCAGGTCAACCTTGGCCTGATCGGCCTTCTTCATCAGGATCGCTACGCGGGTCTCAAGCTCCGGCGGTTCGACGGCAACCGTCAAGCCCCAGCCAAAACGCGACTTGAGACGCTCTTCGAGGCCTTCGATCTCCTTAGGGTAGCGGTCACTGGTCAGAATCACTTGCTGACCGCCTTCAAGCAGGGCGTTGAAGGTGTGGAAGAACTCTTCCTGGGACCGTTCCTTGCGCGCAAAGAATTGAATGTCATCGATCAGCAAGGCATCCACCGAACGGTAGAAGCGCTTGAACTCGTTGATGGCATTGAGCTGCAGGGCTTTGACCATATCCGCTACAAAACGCTCGGAATGCAGATACACGACCTTGGCATTCGGGTTTTTCTTCAGCAGGTGGTTACCCACCGCGTGCATCAAGTGAGTCTTACCCAGACCTACGCCGCCATAAAGGAAGAGCGGGTTGTAACCGTGCTTGGGGTTGTCTGCCACCTGCCACGCCGCAGCGCGAGCCAGTTGGTTGGACTTGCCCTCAACGAAGTTTTCGAAGGTAAAGGTGCGGTTCAGGTAGCTGGTGTGCTTGAGCGCACCTTCAACCTGGACGGTGCGCTGCTCGGCACGCACAGGTGCTTGCTGCGAGCTGGCGCCGGCCATCGGGTCGAAGCTGGCGCGCGAAGGCTCTTCACTGGCGGCCTCGGCCTGCTTTGGAGCAGGCGCGGGCGCCGCTGTAGCCGTTGGTGCAGGAGCGCTCGGCGCCGGGGCCTGTTGGGAGGCCGCTGCAGCCAGAGGCGCATTGGGCGCAGCACGAGGCGCCGAGCTGCGTTTGCTGCCTATTAACAAGGACAACGCTGGCGCCATGCCATTGCTGTGCTCATTAAGCAGTTCAAGCAAACGGCTCAAGTACTTTTCGTTGACCCAGTCGAGAACGAATCGGTTGGGTGCATACACACGCAACTCGTCGCCTTCGGCTTCGACCTGTAGTGGACGGATCCAGGTGTTGAATTGCTGGGCAGGCAGCTCATCGCGCAAAAGCTCCACGCACTGCTGCCAAAGTTCCACTGACACGGATATCCCCTAAGTTGAAAGCCGGTGAGGCAAAAACAGGCGCCATTGTAGCGACCGCGGTCGCACTTATCCACATGTAGCTTCGCTGCATATAGGGGGTTAACCGGCTTTTTGCTGTGAACAAAGCGACAAATGGTATGTGCATAAGGTCTGTGGATAAGCGGGCCTGAGCTCGTTGCACAAGTGGGGGTAAAACTCTGTGCATAACCAGCCTGTGGATAAAGAGCCCTTTCATGCACAGCTTATCCGCGTGCGCAGCACAGGCAAAGCACGGCTTGTGGACAACCTTTCTGATCTCTGAAAACCTTGCTGTACAAGGGCTGCGTAGAGTTATCCACAGATAACGGGCTCTATAAGAGTAGTAAGTTCTTTAAAAGAGCTTTAAATACTTCGTTTTTTTATTTCTATAGTTGGCAGGCGCCAGGAAGGTGCAAAACGGCAAACATCTATTTAGCAGTAAACGTTGGTTGGAAATTGACCTATCGGCTTGCATTCTCTAGAATCGCCGGTCTCTTAAAACGGGGGCCATTCCGGCCCGTTGTGGACGAACCAGGTAGCACGACATGAAACGTACTTTCCAACCAAGCACTATCAAACGCGCCCGCACTCACGGTTTCCGTGCTCGCATGGCTACTAAAAACGGCCGTGCAGTCCTGTCGCGTCGCCGCGCCAAAGGCCGTGCACGTCTGGCAGTTTGATAATCAGACAATGGTGGTGAGTCAGGACTTCAGTCGGGAAAAGCGGTTACTCACTCCCCGACATTTCAAGGCAGTCTTTGACTCCCCCACCGGCAAGGTTCCGGGGAAAAATCTCCTGCTCCTTGCGCGTAGCAACGATCTTGATCACCCCCGCCTGGGGTTAGTGATCGGGAAAAAGAGCGTAAAGCTCTCCGTTGAGCGCAATCGCCTTAAGCGTTTGATGCGTGAATCGTTTCGTCTCCACCAGGATTTACTGGTTGGTTGGGATATCGTTATCGTCGCGCGCAAAGGTTTGGGTGACGTAGAGAACCCCGAATTGATTCAGCATTTCGGCAAACTCTGGAAGCGTCTGGCCCGTAACACGCCAGTTCCAGCGGTTAAAACCGAAACTGTAGGGGTAGGCAGTCCTGATGCGTAAACTGGCACTCGTTCCGATCCAGTTTTATCGCTATGCCATTAGTCCTTTGATGGCCAGCCACTGCCGTTTCTACCCCAGTTGTTCCTGCTACGCGTTGGAAGCCATCGAAAATCATGGCCTTCTGCGCGGCGGCTGGCTGACCTTTCGTCGTTTAGGTCGCTGTCACCCGTGGAATCCCGGTGGTTACGACCCGGTTCCGCCTATCCCTACCTCCCGTTCTTCTTGATGGCCGAGTAATCATGGATATTAAACGCACGATCCTGATCGTCGCTCTCGCAGTCGTGTCCTACGTTATGGTTCTGAAATGGAACCAGGACTACGGCCAAGCTGCCCTGCCGACTCAGAATGTTGCCGCCAGCACCACCGCGCCGGCTTTGCCCGACACGGTTTCAGGTAACAACGCTTCGAACAGTGCCGATGTACCCAGCGCCAATACTGATACCAGCACACCGACTGAAACCCCGGTGGCTGCAAGCAAAGACCTCATCCATGTAAAAACGGATGTTCTGGATATCGCGATTGATCCACAGGGTGGCGACATTGCCCAGCTGCGTCTGCCGCTGTACCCACGTCGCCAGGATCACCCGGATGTTCCTTTCCAGTTGTTCGATAACGGCAACGAACGCACCTATCTGGCACAAAGTGGCCTGACAGGCGTTGATGGCCCGGACGCCCGTCCGTCAGGTCGTCCTGTTTTCAGCACTGAGAAAAAGACCTACGAACTGGCCCCAGGCCAGGATCAACTGGTTGTTGACCTGAAATTCAGCGAAAACGGCATCAACTACATCAAGCGCTTCACGCTCAAGCGTGGTTTGTACGATGTACAAGTCAGCTATCTGATTGATAACGAGAGCGGCAAGCCGTGGAACGGCAACCTGTTCGCGCAATTGAAGCGTGACGCCAGTTCCGATCCTTCTTCCAGCACCGCCACCGGCACTGCGACTTACCTGGGCGCAGCCCTGTGGACAAGTGCAGAGCCGTACAAAAAAGTGTCGATGAAAGATATCGACAAGGCTCAGCTGAAAGAAACCGTACAAGGCGGCTGGGTTGCCTGGTTGCAGCACTACTTTGTGACCGCGTGGATCCCTCAGAAAGGCGATAACAACGTCGTTCAGACCCGCAAAGACAACCAGGGCAACTACATCATCGGTTTCACTGGCCCAACCTTGACCGTTGAGCCGGGCAAAACCGCTGAAACCAGCGCTACCCTGTACGCCGGTCCGAAAAGCCAGGGTGTACTCAAAGAGTTGTCCCCAGGCCTGGAACTGACCGTCGACTACGGCATCCTGTGGTTCATTGCCCAGCCTATTTTCTGGCTGCTGCAACATATCCACAGCCTGGTCGGTAACTGGGGCTGGTCGATCATCTTCCTGACCATGCTGATCAAGGGGATCTTCTTCCCTCTGTCGGCCGCCAGCTACAAGTCGATGGCCCGCATGCGCGCCGTGGCACCAAAACTGGCCGCTCTGAAAGAGCAGTTCGGTGATGACCGCCAGAAAATGTCGCAAGCGATGATGGAGCTGTACAAGAAAGAGAAGATCAATCCACTGGGCGGCTGCTTGCCGATCCTGGTGCAGATGCCGGTCTTCCTGTCCTTGTACTGGGTACTTCTGGAAAGTGTTGAAATGCGCCAGGCGCCGTTCATGCTCTGGATTACCGACCTGTCGATCAAGGACCCGTTCTTCATTCTGCCGATCATCATGGGCGCAACCATGTTTATCCAGCAGCGTCTGAACCCGACTCCGCCGGACCCGATGCAGGCCAAGGTGATGAAGCTGATGCCAATCATCTTCACCTTCTTCTTCCTGTGGTTCCCGGCTGGTCTGGTGCTGTACTGGGTTGTGAACAACTGCCTGTCCATCGCTCAACAGTGGTACATCACGCGTAAAGTCGAAGCGGCTACCAAAAAAGTCGCTGAGTAACTTACTCTGATAAGCACCACTCAAAACGCCCCCTAGTGGGGCGTTTTGCTATCCGTCACTTTTGTTTTGAGGCCTGTTTATGAGTGTTCCGGCTGAGACCATTGCCGCAGTAGCGACCGCCCAAGGCCGAGGTGGTGTGGGGATCGTACGTATTTCCGGGCCGCTCGCCCGTGTTGCGGCCAAAGCGTTCAGTGAACGCGAACTGAAACCGCGCTATGCCCATTACGGCCCTTTTTACGGCGAAAACCGTGAAGTGCTCGATGAAGGCATTGCGCTGTATTTCCCGGGCCCGAACTCCTTTACCGGCGAAGACGTGCTTGAACTGCAGGGCCACGGCGGCCCGATCGTTCTCGACATGCTGCTGCAGCGCTGCATCCAGCTGGGCTGCCGACTGGCACGCCCCGGGGAATTCAGCGAGCGGGCATTTTTGAATGACAAGCTCGACCTGGCCCAGGCCGAGGCGATTGCCGACCTGATCGAGGCAAGTTCTGCACAGGCTGCGCGTAATGCATTGCGCTCCCTGCAGGGGGCTTTCTCTCAACGTGTGCATAACTTGACCGAGCAATTGATCAGTTTGCGTATCTATGTCGAAGCCGCGATTGATTTCCCGGAAGAAGAAATCGACTTTTTGGCCGATGGCCATGTGCTCGGTATGCTCGACAAGGTGCGCGAAGAGTTATCCACAGTTCAGCGCGAAGCCGGGCAGGGGGCCTTGCTGCGCGACGGCATGACCGTGGTGATTGCCGGGCGGCCCAATGCTGGCAAGTCGAGCCTGCTCAATGCCCTGGCCGGTCGTGAAGCGGCAATCGTGACCGAGATCGCCGGCACTACCCGTGATGTGTTGCGCGAACATATCCACATCGATGGCATGCCGTTGCACGTGGTCGACACGGCCGGCCTGCGCGACACCGACGATCATGTGGAAAAAATCGGCGTGCAGCGGGCACTCAAGGCTATTGGCGAAGCTGATCGGGTGTTGCTGGTGGTCGATGCCACGGCGCCGGAAGCGGATGACCCGTTTGCCCTGTGGCCAGAGTTTCTGGAACAGCGCCCGGATCCGGCGAAAGTGACCTTGATCCGCAACAAGGCGGATCTGAGCGGTGAGAACATTGCCCTGGAAGTCAGCGAAGATGGCCATGTCACCATCAGCCTGAGTGCCAGATCCACAGAAGGGCTGGACTTGCTGCGCGAACACCTCAAGGCCTGCATGGGCTATGAGCAGACCTCGGAGAGCAGTTTCAGCGCACGCCGACGCCATCTGGAGGCACTGCAGCACGCCAGCCATGCACTTGAGCACGGCAGGGCACAATTGACCCTGGCGGGTGCAGGGGAGCTACTGGCCGAAGATTTGCGCCAGGCGCAACATTCCCTTGGCGAAATTACCGGGGCGTTCAGCTCGGATGACCTGCTGGGACGGATTTTCTCCAGCTTCTGCATCGGTAAATAATCCCTCAACCTTGTAGGAGCGGGCTTGCTCGCGATTGGATCGCCGTGGTGTGACAGGTACACCGCGTCACTGCCATCGCGAGCAAGCCCGCTCCCACAAGTCTTGCACTATAATTTTGCGGTACACATTCACACGAGGTATTAGTCCAATGCGCCATTGATGCCGCCGCGATGCTTGCGGCCAGTTCTTCATTCCCCTGCAACAGGGGGTAGATCTGTGCATCTTTGGAGTGCGTATGGCTCTCGTGACCTGTGTGACGCTGGAAAGCGTTTCTTATCATCTGCCCGGTGGCAGTTGCCTGTTTTCCGATCTTGATCTGCACCTCGACCAGCGCCGCACCGGCCTGGTGGGTAGAAATGGTGTGGGTAAAAGCATATTGGCGCAGCTGATCGCCGGAGATATTTCCCCCTCAAGAGGCCGCTGCATTCGCAACGGCTCTGTGCATTACCTGACACAGCAAATCAGTCCGGATCCTGAACAGACCGTTGCCAGCCTCGCCGGTGTGCAACCCATCCTTGCCGCGCTTGAGCGCATTGAGCAAGGCAGCAGCGCGCAAGCGGACTTTGACTGCGTCGGTGATCGCTGGGCTATCCGCCAGCAATTGCACGATCAACTTGGGCACAACAACCTTTCACACCTGACACCCTCCACACCCGCCTCAAGCCTGAGCGGTGGCGAAGCCATGCGCGTGGCACTAATGGGCGCCCTTATGTCTGAAGCCGACCTGCTGATCCTGGATGAACCGACTAATCATCTGGATCGACAACACCGCATGGCCCTTCATGAGCAGTTAGAGCGGTGGCCCAACGGCTTGCTGGTCATCAGTCATGATCGCGATTTGCTCGAACGGATGGAGCGCATCCTTGAGCTTTCATCCTTGGGGCTCACTGGATACGGCGGTGGTTACTCGTTTTATGCACAGGCCAGGGCCCAGCAAGGGGAGGCAGCGCAACATCAACTGGCCTTGGCCAGGCTTGAGCGCAAGCGGCAGGAACAGGTATTGCGTGAGCAAAGGGAAAGCCTTGAGCGCAGACAATCGCGGGGTAACAAGCAGGCCAGCGAGGCCAATCAGGCAAAAATCCTGCTGGGACGTCAAAAGGAGCGTAGCCAGGCCAGTAGCGGCAAACTGCGCATGCAACAGGATGCAGCGCGTGAGCTGTTGGATACTCAAGTTCGCCTGGCCGCGAACCGGGTTGAAGAGCAGCAGGCTATCTTTGTCCATCCACCTCAAGACTGTTTGACTACACCGGTGCAAATTGCAGAATTGATCAATGCGCGCCTGCCCCAGGGTGCAGAACATTTGCGCGCCATCGATCTGACCCTTACCCGTGGCCAGCGCGTGGCTTTGCTGGGACCGAACGGTTGCGGCAAATCGACATTGCTCAGGGTGCTGGCCGGGCAACTGCCGGTTGTTTCAGGCCGGGCACATACCTTCGTCAGCACCGCTTATCTGGATCAGAACCTGGAGATATTGGCAGCTGATCGCTCAGTCCTTGATCAATTGCAGTCTCTCAACCGGCAACTCAATGAAGGCCAATTGCGTACCCGGCTGGCGCAATTGGGCCTCAATGCCGATCAGGTCTGCATGCCATGCGGGGAGCTCAGTGGTGGTGAAAGATTGAAAGCCGCGATGGCCTGCGTATTTTATGCTCAGGTGCCACCACCGCTGCTGTTACTCGATGAACCCGCCAATCATCTGGATTTGCCTTCGATTCTGGCACTTCAAAGCATGCTCAATCAGTACCGGGGAACGCTGGTGGTCACTTCTCACGATGAGCTGTTTATCACGGCAATCGGAATGACCCACAAGCTCCAGGCATCACCCACAGGCTGGCTGAAAACTGCTGTTTAAGCCTGCCGGCCTCTACCGTTTATCACTTCAATCACTGACCGATCATCCGACCGCTTGCTGGAATGCGCCTGCAAGCGGTTTTCGGCTGCCTGTTTATGGGCCCTGAAACGCTCAAACACGGGAATAAGCCCTGTGCATAACTGCCCTTCAGGTCAGTGGGTAAGTAGGCCTTAAAACTGAAGATAACCACATCTGTGGATAAGCGCCTGTTTTACCCACAGGCTTAAAGCACTTATCCCAACCCCTCATCGGTGCATAACCACAGACTTTTGATTCTCTGTACAGTACATAGAATATGGGCTGTAGCAATCTATCCACAGAAAAGTGCCTCAGTAGAAATAAACATAAAAACAAAGCTTTATAAATTTCTTCTCTATTTATTTATCTATCTTGCCCTTATCCACAGCTGGTTAAATTTTGTGCAAAGGGTTCTTTAAGAAGGGCGAAGTCCCTATACTTCGCGGTCTATCCAAAAAACCCCTAGTAACAGGCACGAGGTGCGTGGTGAATTTCCCTTCCCGTTTTGCAGTGATCGTCATCGGCGGCGGTCACGCCGGAACCGAGGCTGCACTTGCTTCAGCACGCATGGGCGTAAAAACCCTGCTGTTGACCCACAACGTGGAAACCCTCGGGCAAATGAGCTGCAATCCTGCAATTGGCGGGATTGGTAAAAGCCATCTGGTTAAAGAAATCGACGCCCTGGGCGGCGCGATGGCGATTGCCACCGATAAAGGCGGCATTCAGTTCCGCGTACTCAATGGCCGTAAAGGCCCGGCAGTGCGGGCAACCCGCGCACAGGCCGACCGCATCTTGTACAAGGCGGCGGTACGCGAAATTCTGGAAAACCAGCCCAACCTGTGGATATTTCAACAGGCCGCTGATGACCTGATCGTTGAACAGGATCAAGTGCGTGGCGTAGTGACCCAAATGGGCCTGCGTTTCATGGCTGATGCCGTGGTTTTGACAACAGGCACCTTCCTCGGTGGACTTATCCACATCGGGATGCAGAATTACTCGGGCGGCCGCGCCGGTGATCCACCTTCGATCGCCCTGGCACACCGTCTGCGTGAACTGCCGCTGCGAGTGGGCCGCCTGAAAACCGGTACACCACCGCGTATCGATGGCCGCTCTGTGGATTTCTCGGTCATGACCGAGCAACCGGGCGATACCCCGATTCCCGTGATGTCGTTCATGGGTAACAAGGAACAGCACCCGGCCCAGGTCAGTTGCTGGATTACCCATACCAACGCACGGACACACGAAATCATCGCGTCCAATCTTGATCGTTCACCGATGTATTCCGGTGTGATCGAAGGTATCGGCCCGCGTTATTGCCCGTCGATCGAAGACAAGATCCATCGCTTTGCCGACAAGGAAAGCCATCAGGTCTTTATCGAGCCGGAAGGTTTGACCACCCACGAGCTGTACCCGAACGGGATTTCCACCTCCTTGCCGTTCGACGTGCAAATCCAGATCGTGCAATCGATTCGCGGCATGGAAAACGCCCATATCGTGCGTCCGGGCTACGCCATCGAGTACGACTACTTCGACCCGCGTGACCTCAAGTACAGCCTCGAAACCAAAGTTATCGGCGGCTTGTTCTTTGCCGGGCAAATCAATGGCACCACCGGCTACGAAGAGGCCGGTGCGCAAGGTTTGCTGGCTGGCGCCAACGCTGCATTGCTCGCACAGGGCAAGGAAAGCTGGTGCCCGCGTCGTGATGAGGCGTACATCGGAGTATTGGTCGACGACCTGATTACCCTGGGTACTCAAGAACCGTACCGGATGTTCACTTCCCGCGCCGAATACCGCCTGATCCTGCGCGAAGACAACGCCGACATGCGTTTGACCGAAAAAGGCCGCGAACTGGGCCTGGTCGACGACGCCCGTTGGGCGGCTTTCTGCACCAAGCGCGAAAGCATCGCGCAGGAAGAACAGCGCCTCAAAAGTACCTGGGTTCGCCCGGGTACCGAGCAGGGCGATGCCATTGCAGCCAAGTTCGGCACGCCGCTGACCCATGAATACAATTTGCTCAACCTGCTGACCCGCCCCGAAATCGATTACGCCGGTCTGGTTGAAGTGACCGGGCAGGGCGCAGAAGACCCGCTGGTTGCCGAGCAGGTTGAAATCAAGACCAAGTACGCCGGTTATATCGATCGTCAACAGGACGAAATTGCCCGTCTGCGTGCCAGTGAAAACACCAAGCTGCCTGTGGATATCGATTACACGACCATCTCCGGTCTGTCGAAAGAGATCCAGAGCAAGCTGGGCGCTACCCGTCCCGAGACCCTGGGCCAGGCTTCGCGTATCCCGGGTGTGACCCCCGCGGCGATTTCCCTGTTGATGATTCACCTGAAAAAGCGCGGCGCTGGCCGCACGTTGGAGCAAAACGCTTGAGTTCGCTGGTAACCGCACAACACGCCGAAGAGTTATCCACAGGTGCACGCCAGTTGGGCGTTGCACTGACCGAAAGCCAGCATCAGCAATTGCTGGGTTATCTGGCCCTGTTGATCAAATGGAACAAGGCCTACAACCTCACGGCTGTGCGTAACCCGGACGAAATGGTGTCACGCCATTTGCTCGACAGTCTGAGTGTGATGCCCTTCATCGAAAACGGCCGTTGGCTGGATGTGGGCAGTGGCGGCGGCATGCCGGGTATTCCCCTGGCGATCCTGTTTCCCGAGTCGCAAGTGACCTGCCTGGACAGCAACGGCAAGAAAACCCGTTTCCTGACCCAGGTAAAACTCGAACTCAAGCTGGATAACCTGCAAGTTATCCACAGTCGCGTCGAAGAGTTCCAGCCTGAGCAGCCTTTCAACGGAATTGTTTCCAGGGCTTTCAGCAGCATGGAGAATTTCAGCAACTGGACCCGTCACCTGGGCAACAGCGAAACCCGCTGGTTGGCAATGAAGGGCGTCCATCCGGCCGATGAGCTGGTAGCATTGCCGTCTGATTTTCGTCTAGATAGCGAACACGCCTTGACCGTTCCGGGTTGCCAAGGCCAACGCCATCTGCTGATACTGCGCCGCACGGCATGATTGGGAACGCAAGCAAGAATGGCTAAGGTATTCGCAATAGCGAACCAAAAGGGTGGTGTGGGTAAAACCACCACCTGTATCAACCTCGCAGCATCGCTGGTCGCCACCAAGCGCCGCGTGCTGCTGATCGACCTTGATCCACAGGGCAACGCCACCATGGGTAGCGGTGTGGATAAACACGGTCTGGAGAATTCGGTCTACGACCTGTTGATCGGCGAATGCGACCTGGCGCAAGCCATGCATGTATCCGAGCACGGTGGTTACCAGCTTCTGCCGGCCAACCGCGATCTGACGGCAGCCGAAGTCGTGCTGCTCGAAATGCAGATGAAGGAAAGCCGTCTGCGCACGGCCCTGGCACCGGTTCGCGAGAGCTACGATTACATCCTGATCGATTGCCCGCCGTCGCTGTCGATGTTGACCCTGAATGCTCTGGTGGCTGCCGATGGGGTCATTATCCCCATGCAGTGCGAGTACTTCGCACTCGAAGGCTTGAGCGACCTTGTGGATAACATCAAGCGCATCGCCGAGCTGCTGAACCCGAACCTGAAGATCGAAGGCCTGTTGCGGACCATGTATGACCCGCGCCTGAGCCTGATGAACGACGTTTCGGCGCAGCTCAAGGAACACTTCGGTGAGCAGCTCTACGACACCGTGATTCCGCGCAACATCCGCCTGGCCGAAGCACCGAGCTACGGCATGCCGGCGCTGGCGTATGACAAAAATTCCCGTGGCGCGATTGCTTACCTTGCCCTGGCGGGCGAGCTGGTTCGTCGTCAACGTCGTTCTACCCGCACGCCTCAGCCAACTTAAGGAAATCCCATGGCCGTCAAGAAACGAGGTCTCGGACGCGGACTGGATGCACTCCTGAGTGGTCCAACGGTCAGCTCGCTGGAAGAGCAAGCGGTCAAGGTTGATCAAAGCGAACTGCAACACCTGCCCCTGGACCTGATCCAGCGCGGCAAGTACCAGCCTCGTCGCGACATGGATCCGCAGGCACTTGAAGAACTGGCCAGCTCGATCCGCACCCAGGGCGTGATGCAGCCGATCGTGGTGCGCCCGATCGAAGGCAATCGCTTCGAGATCATCGCTGGTGAGCGTCGCTGGCGTGCCAGCCAGCAGGCTGGCAAAGACACGATCCCGGCGATGGTCAAAGACGTGCCGGACGAAACCGCCATTGCGATGGCGTTGATCGAGAACATCCAGCGCGAAGACCTCAATCCGATTGAAGAAGCCGTCGCCTTGCAGCGCTTGCAGCAAGAGTTCCAGCTGACTCAACAACAGGTGGCCGACGCTGTGGGCAAGTCCCGGGTGTCTGTGGCCAACTTGTTGCGATTGATTTCCTTGCCGGAAGTGATCAAGACCATGTTGTCCCACGGCGACCTGGAAATGGGCCACGCACGCGCACTGCTCGGTTTGCCTGATACTCAGCAGGTTGAAGGGGCGCGACACGTTGTCGCACGCGGTCTGACCGTACGTCAGACTGAAGCCCTGGTTCGCCAGTGGTTAAGCGGCAAACAAGAGCCCGCTGAACCGGTAAAAGCCGATCCGGACATTGCCAGGCTCGAACAGCGTCTGGCAGAGCGGCTAGGCTCTGCGGTGCAGATCCGCCACGGAAAGAAGGGAAAAGGCCAGTTAGTGATTGGTTACAATTCTCTGGATGAGCTGCAAGGAGTGCTTGCTCACATCCGCTGAAACATTTCCTCATGTAGCGCGCAGTCGGAAATCACTACCTGACAGTTGAATAGGGGCTTCGTCGCCCCTATACTCTGCGCGCATTTTGTCGGCACAAATTATGCCAAGTTTTCAATCTTTGGTAGCCGACCTTTGAGGAGCAGTTGTGATGGAAACCCGCACGCCAAACCGCTTGCCGTTCCATCGCTTGGCGGTTTTTCCGGTTTTGCTGGCTCAATTTGTCGTTTTATTGCTGGCTGCTCTGGGGCTCTGGCAATGGCATGGAGTCGTCGCCGGATATTCAGGACTCTGCGGAGGCCTGATAGCTTTGCTACCCAATGTGTATTTTGCTCACAGGGCTTTTCGGTTTTCCGGCGCCCGAGCAGCGCAAGCCATCGTCCGGTCGTTTTACGCCGGCGAGGCAGGCAAGTTAATTTTGACGGCAGTGCTGTTCGCGCTGACGTTTGCAGGTGTGAAGCCATTGGCGCCGCTAGCTGTATTCGGCGTCTTCGTGTTGACCCAACTGGTCAGCTGGTTCGCTCCCCTGCTAATGAGAACAACACTTTCGAGACCTTAGGGCGTTTGAGGCAACCATGGCAGAAACAACCGCTTCGGGCTATATCCAGCACCACTTACAGAACCTGACCTTTGGGCAGCTACCTGATGGCGGCTGGGGCTTTGCCCACACCGTTGCAGAAGCTAAATCAATGGGCTTTTGGGCGTTCCACGTCGATACCCTCGGCTGGTCGCTGTTTGTTGGTCTGATCTTCATCCTCGTATTCCGCATGGCGGCCAAGAAGGCAACTTCCGGTCAGCCAGGCGCACTGCAGAACTTCGTAGAAGTCCTGGTGGAATTCGTTGATGGTAGCGTAAAAGACAGTTTCCACGGTCGCAGTGCTGTTATCGCACCGCTGGCGCTGACCATTTTCGTGTGGGTGTTCCTGATGAACGCCATCGACCTGATCCCGGTTGACTGGATTCCTCAGTTGGCGATCCTGATCACTGGCGATGAACACTTCCCGTTCCGTGCCGTACCGACGACAGATCCAAACGCGACAATGGGCATGGCCCTGTCGGTGTTTGCACTGATCATCTTCTACAGCATCAAGATCAAGGGCATCGGCGGCTTCATCGGTGAACTGACCCTGCACCCATTCGGCAGCAAGAACATTTTTGTTCAGGCGCTGCTGATTCCGGTGAACTTCCTGCTCGAATTCGTGACGTTGATTGCCAAGCCTATTTCGTTGGCTCTGCGTCTGTTCGGCAACATGTACGCTGGCGAACTGGTGTTTATCCTGATCGCCGTAATGTTCGGCAGCGGCCTGCTTTGGCTTAGCGGTCTGGGCGTGGTGCTGCAATGGGCGTGGGCTGTATTCCACATCCTGATCATCACCTTGCAAGCGTTCATCTTCATGATGTTGACCATCGTCTACCTGTCGATGGCACACGAAGATAATCACTAAGATCCGCTTCGGCGAATCTGGTGCTCCTCTCACCTTCGGGTGAGAGGGCGTCGCAAAATGATTTTGTTTTACCGCTTTAATCTAAAAACCTAAACCATACGACGTAAAAGTCGGGAGGAAAGATGGAAACTGTAGTTGGTCTAACCGCTATCGCTGTTGCACTGTTGATCGGCCTGGGCGCACTGGGTACCGCAATTGGTTTCGGCCTGTTGGGTGGCAAGTTCCTGGAAGGCGCAGCGCGTCAACCAGAAATGGTTCCAATGCTGCAAGTTAAAATGTTCATCGTTGCCGGTCTGCTCGACGCCGTAACCATGATCGGTGTTGGTATCGCACTGTTCTTCACCTTCGCTAATCCTTTCGTTGGTCAACTCGCTGGCTAATCACTCGAATTTTCGAGTTGATTAGAGTGATGGACAACGAACGAGCGAGGTGTTGGCGTGAACATTAATGCAACCCTGATTGGCCAGTCCGTTGCGTTCTTCATTTTTGTACTGTTTTGCATGAAGTTCGTGTGGCCTCCGGTCATCGCGGCATTGCAAGAACGTCAGAAGAAGATTGCGGCTGGACTGGACGCTGCTAACCGAGCAGCTCGCGACCTGGAGTTGGCCCAAGATAAAGCGGGTCAACAACTGCGCGAAGCTAAGGCTCAAGCAGCTGAAATCATTGAGCAAGCCAAGAAACGCGGTACTCAGATCGTAGACGAAGCCCGTGAACAGGCTCGCGTTGAAGCTGACCGTGTGAAGGCTCAGGCTCAGGCCGAGATCGAACAGGAACTGAACAGCGTTAAAGACGCCCTGCGTGCCCAATTGGGTAGCCTGGCTGTTGAAGGCGCAGAGAAGATCCTGGGTGCCACAATCGATCAAAACGCGCACGCGGAGCTGGTTACTAAACTGGCTGCTGAAATTTAAGCGAGGGCGATCATGGCAGAATTGACCACGTTGGCCCGACCTTACGCTAAGGCAGCCTTCGAGCACGCCCAGGCCCACCAGCAACTGGCCTCTTGGTCAGCCATGCTCGGCCTGGCTGCAGCAGTGTCGCAAGACGACACTATGCAGCGCGTGCTCAAGGCCCCGCGACTGACGAGCGCAGAAAAGGCCGCCACATTTATTGATGTGTGCGGCGACAAGTTCACTGTAGAAGCACAGAGCTTCATCAACGTCGTTGCCGAAAACGACCGTCTCCCGCTTTTGCCGGAGATCGCCGCTCTGTTTGACCTGTACAAGGCCGAACAAGAGAAATCGGTAGACGTTGAAGTGACCAGTGCTTTTGCATTGAACCAAGAACAGCAAGACAAACTCGCCAAGGTTCTCAGTGCACGACTCGACCGGGAAGTGCGCCTGCAAGTTGCGGAGGATGCCAGCCTTATAGGTGGTGTCATCATCCGCGCCGGCGACCTGGTTATCGATGGCTCGGTTCGCGGGAAACTCGCAAGCCTTGCCGAAGCATTGAAATCTTGAGTTTGAAGGGGCAGCAGAGCAATGCAGCAACTCAATCCTTCCGAAATAAGTGAAATTATCAAGGGCCGCATCGAAAAACTCGATGTGACCTCCCAAGCCCGTAACGAAGGCACTGTCGTCAGCGTATCTGACGGCATTGTGCGGATTCACGGTCTGGCCGACGTAATGTACGGCGAGATGATCGAGTTTCCGGGCAGCGTCTTCGGTATGGCTCTCAACCTCGAGCAAGACTCTGTAGGTGCCGTAGTACTGGGCGCATACACGACTCTGGCTGAAGGCATGAGCGCCAAGTGCACTGGCCGTATCCTGGAAGTTCCGGTTGGTAAGGAACTGCTGGGTCGCGTTGTCGACGCACTGGGTAACCCTGTTGATGGTAAAGGTCCACTGGGCAACACCGAGACTGATGCAGTCGAGAAAGTTGCTCCAGGCGTGATCTGGCGTAAGTCGGTAGACCAGCCTGTACAGACTGGCTACAAGGCTGTCGATGCCATGATCCCTGTCGGCCGTGGCCAGCGTGAGCTGATCATCGGTGACCGTCAGATCGGTAAAACCGCTCTGGCGATCGACGCGATCATCAACCAGAAGAACAGCGGCATTTTCTGTGTATACGTAGCGATCGGTCAGAAGCAATCGACCATCGCCAACGTGGTTCGCAAGCTGGAAGAAAACGGCGCGCTGGCTAACACCATCGTCGTTGCTGCCAGTGCATCCGAATCCGCAGCGCTGCAGTTCCTGGCACCGTACTCCGGTTGCACCATGGGCGAATACTTCCGCGACCGCGGTGAAGACGCGCTGATCGTTTATGACGATCTGTCCAAGCAAGCAGTGGCTTACCGCCAGATTTCCCTGCTGCTGCGCCGTCCACCAGGCCGTGAAGCTTACCCAGGCGACGTGTTCTATCTCCACTCCCGTCTTCTGGAGCGCGCATCCCGCGTATCCGAAGAATACGTAGAGAAGTTCACCAACGGCGCAGTGACCGGCAAAACCGGTTCCCTGACCGCACTGCCGATCATCGAAACCCAGGCTGGCGACGTTTCCGCGTTCGTTCCGACCAACGTGATTTCCATCACTGACGGTCAGATCTTCCTGGAATCGGCCATGTTCAACTCCGGGATCCGTCCTGCAGTGAACGCCGGTGTTTCGGTATCCCGTGTGGGTGGTGCCGCTCAGACCAAGATCATCAAGAAGCTGTCCGGTGGCATCCGTACCGCTCTGGCTCAGTACCGTGAACTGGCAGCATTTGCCCAGTTCGCTTCTGACCTGGACGAAGCGACCCGTAAGCAACTTGAGCATGGTCAGCGCGTTACCGAGCTGATGAAGCAGAAGCAATACGCACCAATGTCGATCGCTGACATGGCGCTGTCGCTGTATGCCGCTGAGCGTGGGTTCCTGACTGACGTCGAAATCACCAAGGTCGGTAGCTTTGAACAAGCGCTGATTGCTTACTTCAACCGCGATCACGCCGAGCTTATGGCGAAGATCAACGTTAAAGGTGACTTCAATGACGAAATCGACGCTGGCATCAAAGCCGGTATCGAGAAGTTCAAGGCCACCCAAACCTGGTAAGCCGCAGCGGGAGCCGCAAGGCTCCCGCTTGCTAACCTGATAGGTGTTACATGGCAGGCGCAAAAGAGATTCGCAGTAAGATTGCGAGCATCAAAAGCACGCAAAAGATTACCAGCGCCATGGAAAAAGTGGCGGTCAGCAAAATGCGCAAGGCACAAATGCGCATGGCTGCTAGCCGTCCTTATGCGGAGCGTATCCGCCAGGTTATTGGGCATTTGGCCAACGCCAACCCGGAATACCGCCACCCGTTCATGATCGACCGCGAAGTTAAGCGTGTGGGTTATGTGGTTGTGAGCAGTGACCGTGGTTTGTGCGGTGGTTTGAATACCAACCTGTTCAAGGCTTTGGTCAAGGACATGGCGGTAAACCGTGAAAACGGCGTCGAGATTGATCTGTGCGTGGTCGGCAGCAAGGGTGCGGCATTTTTCCGTAACTTCGGCGGTAACGTCGTCGCTGCTATCAGCCATCTGGGTGAAGAACCGTCGATCAATGATTTGATCGGCAGCGTTAAGGTGATGCTGGATGCTTACCTGGAAGGCCGTATTGACCGCCTGTCCGTGGTATCCAACAAGTTCATCAACACCATGACGCAACAGCCTACTGTGGAGCAATTGATTCCACTGGTGGCGACCCCGGATCAAGAACTCAAGCACCACTGGGACTATCTCTACGAACCGGATGCCAAAGAGCTGCTTGACGGCTTGATGGTGCGTTACGTGGAGTCGCAGGTGTACCAGGCGGTGGTCGAGAACAGTGCAGCTGAACAAGCTGCGCGGATGATCGCAATGAAGAACGCCACTGATAACGCCGGTGACTTGATCAGCGATTTGCAGCTGATCTACAACAAGGCGCGTCAGGCTGCGATCACCCAAGAGATCTCGGAAATCGTCGGCGGCGCTGCCGCGGTTTAACGGTTCAAATATTCAGAGGATCCAGCTATGAGTAGCGGACGTATCGTTCAAATCATCGGCGCCGTGATCGACGTGGAATTTCCACGCGAAAACGTACCGAGCATCTACAACGCGCTGAAAGTACAAAGCGCGGCCGGAACCACTCTGGAAGTTCAGCAACAGCTGGGCGACGGCGTGGTTCGTACCATTGCGATGGGTTCCACCGAGGGCTTGAAGCGCGGTCTGGAAGTCACCGACACTGGCGCAGCCATCTCCGTTCCAGTCGGTAAAGCGACTCTGGGCCGGATCATGGACGTTCTGGGCAACCCGATCGACGAAGCTGGCCCGATTGACACCGAAGAGCGTTGGGGCATTCACCGCCCAGCGCCGTCCTTCGCTGAGCAAGCTGGCGGCAACGACCTGCTGGAAACCGGCATCAAGGTTATCGACCTGATCTGCCCGTTTGCAAAAGGCGGTAAGGTTGGTCTGTTCGGTGGTGCCGGTGTAGGCAAAACCGTAAACATGATGGAACTGATCCGTAACATCGCCATGGAACACAGCGGTTACTCTGTGTTTGCTGGTGTGGGCGAGCGTACCCGTGAGGGTAACGACTTCTACCACGAGATGAAGGATTCCAGCGTACTGGACAAAGTGGCACTGGTTTACGGTCAGATGAACGAGCCGCCGGGTAACCGTCTGCGCGTAGCACTGACCGGCCTGACCATGGCCGAGAAGTTCCGTGACGAAGGTAACGACGTACTGTTGTTCGTTGACAACATCTACCGTTACACCTTGGCCGGTACTGAAGTATCCGCACTGCTGGGCCGTATGCCTTCTGCAGTAGGTTACCAGCCGACTCTGGCTGAAGAGATGGGTACTCTGCAAGAGCGCATCACTTCGACCAAGAACGGTTCGATCACTTCGATCCAAGCGGTATACGTACCTGCGGATGACTTGACTGACCCGTCGCCTGCGACCACGTTTGCCCACTTGGACGCCACCGTCGTTCTGTCCCGTGACATCGCTTCCCTGGGTATCTACCCAGCAGTAGATCCACTGGATTCGACTTCGCGCCAGCTGGACCCGAACGTAATCGGCCAGGAACACTACGACACCGCTCGCGGCGTTCAGTACGTGTTGCAGCGTTACAAAGAACTGAAGGACATCATTGCGATCCTGGGTATGGACGAGCTGTCGGAAACCGACAAGCAGTTGGTGTCCCGCGCTCGTAAGATCCAGCGTTTCTTGTCTCAGCCGTTCTTCGTGGCTGAAGTCTTCACTGGCGCTTCGGGTAAATACGTTTCCCTGAAAGACACCATTGCTGGCTTCAAAGGCATC
This sequence comes from Pseudomonas sp. WC2401, assembly GCF_041200115.1. NCBI lineage: Bacteria > Pseudomonadati > Pseudomonadota > Gammaproteobacteria > Pseudomonadales > Pseudomonadaceae > Pseudomonas > Pseudomonas sp. WC2401. Next base: position 659,592 of record NZ_CP165623.1, on the reverse strand, counting down.
CTCAACGGTGACTACGACCACCTGCCAGAACAAGCGTTCTACATGGTCGGCGGCATCGAAGAAGCGATCGAGAAAGCCAAGAAACTGTAATTCCAGCGCCCGGCAACGGGCGCTAATCAGGTTGAGGCAATCAGATGGCTAATATGATGACAGTCCATTGCGATATCGTCAGTGCGGAAGGAGAAATCTTTTCCGGTCAGGTCGAGATGGTGATTGCGCACGGCAGCCTGGGTGATCTTGGTATCGCTCTGGGTCACGCTCCGCTGATCACTGAACTCAAGCCAGGTCCGATCCGCCTGATCAAGCTGGGCGGGGAATCGGAGGTGTTTTACATCTCCGGTGGTTACCTCGAGGTTCAGCCGAACATGGTCAAGGTTCTTGCCGACACCGTGCAACGTGCTGCCGACCTGGATGAAGCCTCTGCTCAGGAAGCCGTAAAGGCTGCCGAGAAGGCACTGAACGAAAAAGGCGCAGATTTCGATTATGGATCTGCTGCTGCACGTCTGGCCGAAGCCGCAGCTCAGCTGCGCACCGTCCAGCAAATCCGCAAGAAGTTCGGCGGCTAAGCCTCCTGTCTTATTGTGTGATTGATTAAAAAGGGTAGCCTCGGCTACCCTTTTTCTTTTTCCGCGAAATACTTTTTGGTCGCAACCGCTGACCACCCAGGATTGGTAGCCAGTCATGTCTCTCGATATCGTTATTCTCGCCGCAGGTCAGGGCACCCGCATGCGTTCCGCCTTGCCCAAGGTTCTGCACCCCGTAGCCGGAAACTCCATGCTGGGTCATGTTATCCACAGCGCCCGCCAGCTGAAGCCGACCGGCATCCATGTTGTTATCGGCCACGGTGCCGAACTGGTGCGTGAACGCCTGGCAGCCGATGATCTGAATTTTGTCCTGCAAGACAAGCAACTGGGTACCGGCCACGCCGTGGCTCAGGCGTTGCCGTTTTTGACCGCGCAAAATGTGTTGATCCTGTACGGCGATGTACCGCTGATCGAGGTCGAGACCCTGCAGCGTTTGCTCAAGCAAGTGGGCCCCGAGCAACTGGGCCTGCTGACCGTCAACCTGGCCGACCCGACTGGCTATGGCCGTATCGTGCGTGATGCCAGCGGCAAGGTCAGCGCTATTGTTGAGCACAAGGATGCGACTGAAGCTCAACGTGCCATCACCGAAGGCAACACCGGAATCCTGGCCTTGCCGACTCAGCGTCTGGCTGACTGGATGGGCCGTCTGTCGAACAACAATGCACAGGGTGAGTACTACCTGACTGACGTAATTGCGATGGCGGTGAACGATGGCCTGGTGGTGGCCACCGAGCATGCACTGGACCCGATGGAAGTGCAGGGCGCCAACGACCGTAAACAGCTCAGTGAGCTGGAGCGTCATTACCAGTTGCGCGAAGCCCGTCGCCTGATGGCATTGGGTGTGACCTTGCGTGACCCGGCCCGTTTCGATGTGCGTGGTGAAGTGACCGTTGGTCGTGATGTGCTGATCGATATCAACGTGATTCTTGAAGGTCGCGTGGTGATTGAAGACGACGTGGTCATCGGCCCGAACTGCGTCATCAAGGACAGCACCTTGCGCAAGGGGGTGGTGGTCAAAGCCAATAGCCATCTCGACGGTGCCGTGATGGGTGAGCATAGCGATGCGGGCCCGTTCGCTCGTCTGCGCCCGGGCAGCGTGCTGGATGCCCGTGCCCATGTGGGTAACTTTGTCGAATTGAAAAACGCCCACCTGGGTGAAGACGCCAAGTGCGGCCACCTGACTTACCTGGGTGATGCCGAAGTCGGCCCACGCACCAATATCGGTGCGGGCACCATCACCTGCAACTACGATGGCGCCAACAAGTGGAAGACCGTGTTGGGCGCCGATGTGTTTATCGGTTCCAACAACTCGCTGGTTGCACCTGTGGATATCTCCAACGGTGCCACCACTGCAGCGGGTTCGACCATCAACCAGGACGTCGCCCAGGAGCAACTGGCCGTTGGTCGTGCGCGCCAGCGCAATATTGATGGCTGGAAGCGTCCGGTCAAACAACCAAAGCCTTGATTTAAACTTATCCACAGCTACGGGGTGACGATTTAGCGTTATTAACAAGTCATCCTATAACTGTTTTAAATCAATAGGTTACCTAAAGCCTTATCCGCGCCCTGTGGATAAGGCTTTATTTTTTGCGAGGATAAACAAGGGTTTTGGCCAATAAATACAGGCCTATATCGACTTATTCACAGAAAATAACCCGCAACATTTTCTTGACGAAGGTTTCGAGATACGGTTTCATTGCTTTCGTTATCTTTCGAAACGAAACTTAAGCCGTTATGTCTAAACGTAATACGCCACAACGCAGACACAACATCCTGGCCATGCTTGCCGAGCAGGGCGAAGTCAGTGTGGATGAACTGGCCAAGCGCTTCGAAACCTCCGAGGTTACGATTCGCAAGGACCTGGCTGCACTCGAAAGTAACGGGCTGTTATTACGTCGTTATGGCGGTGCCATCACCATGCCGCAAGAACTGGTCAGTGATGTACCGCAACCTGTTTCTCTTTATAAGCAAGCCATTGCCCGCGCGGCAGTGGGGCTGATTAAAGAGCACGCCCGCATCATCATCGACAGTGGCAGCACCACAGCCTCGATGATTCCACAACTGGGCCTGCAACCTGGCCTGGTAGTGATGACCAACTCCCTGCACGTCGCCAATGCACTCAGCGAACTGGAACATGAGCCTGTATTGCTGATGACCGGGGGCACCTGGGATCCGCATTCCGAGTCCTTTCAGGGACAGGTTGCCGAGCAGGTGTTGCGCTCCTACGACTTCGATCAACTGTTCATCGGTGCTGACGGCATAGACCTGCAGCGCGGCACGACAACTTTTAACGAGTTGTTGGGTCTGAGCCGGGTCATGGCTGACGTTGCGCGTGAAGTGATCGTGATGGTCGAGTCGGACAAGATTGGTCGCAAAATACCCAACCTGGAACTGCCCTGGAGCAGCGTCCATACCCTTATTACCGATGATCGCCTGCCCCTTGAGGCACGCGAACAGATTCAGGCCCGGGGCATAACACTGTTATGCGCGGCTCTAAGCTAGGAGAACTTTATGTGTGGGATCGTTGGCGCAGTCGCTGAACGTAATATCACGGCCATTCTGCTGGAAGGCCTGAAACGTCTTGAATACCGTGGTTACGACAGCGCAGGTGTGGCTGTCTTCACCAACAATGGCACCCTGGAGCGCATGCGCCGCAACGGTAAAGTGGCCGAGCTGGAGCAAGCCCTGGCCGGTGAACCCCTGGCCGGCCGCCTGGGTATTGCCCACACCCGTTGGGCAACTCACGGTGCGCCTTGCGAGCGTAACGCTCACCCGCATTTCTCCGGTTCCGATCTGGCTGTAGTGCACAACGGCATCATCGAAAACCATGAAGCCCTGCGTGAACAGCTCAAAGGCTTGGGCTATGTGTTTACTTCGGACACCGACACCGAAGTGATTGCTCACCTGCTCAACCACAAACTCAAAGACCACAACGACCTGACTGCGGCACTCAAGGCCACCGTCAAGGAGTTGCATGGTGCCTATGGTTTGGCCGTGATCAGCGCCAAACAACCGGATCGTCTGGTTGCAGCCCGCAGCGGCAGCCCGCTGGTGATTGGCCTGGGCCTGGGTGAAAACTTCCTGGCCTCAGACCAACTGGCATTGCGCCAGGTCACTGACCGCTTCATGTACCTGGAAGAAGGCGATATCGCTGAAATCCGTCGTGACAGCGTGCAGATCTGGGATGTGAACGGTCAGAGCGTTCAGCGCGAAGCCGTGCAATACAGCGATGGCGCAGAAGCGGCCGATAAGGGCGAATACCGCCACTACATGCTCAAGGAAATCCACGAGCAGCCTGCAGTCGTGCAGCGCACCCTGGAAAACCGTCTGGGCCAGGACCATGTATTGGTTCAGGCTTTCGGTCCACAGGCGAAGGAATTGTTCGCCAAAGTCCGCAATGTTCAGATCGTCGCTTGTGGTACCAGCTACCACGCAGGCATGGTTGCCCGTTACTGGCTTGAAAGCCTGGCCGGTATTCCGTGCCAGGTCGAAGTGGCCAGCGAGTTCCGCTACCGCAAAGTTGTGGTGCAACCGGACACCCTGTTTGTTTCGATCTCGCAATCGGGCGAAACCGCCGACACCCTGGCCGCACTGCGCAATGCCAAAGAATTGGGCTTCCTGGGTAGCCTGGCGATTTGCAACGTCGGTATCAGCTCCTTGGTTCGTGAGTCGGATCTGACGCTGCTGACCCAAGCCGGTCGCGAAATCGGTGTCGCTTCCACCAAGGCATTTACCACCCAGCTGGTAGGCCTGTTGCTGCTGACCCTGTCCCTGGGTCAAGTGCGCGGCACCCTGGAAGAGGGTGTCGAAGCACAGCTGGTTGAAGAGCTGCGCCGTTTGCCAGCGCGTCTGGGTGAAGCCCTGGCGATGGATTCGGTGGTCGAAAAAGTAGCTGAGTTGTTTGCCGACAAACACCACACCCTGTTCCTGGGTCGCGGCGCTCAGTTCCCGGTAGCAATGGAAGGCGCACTCAAACTCAAAGAAATTTCGTACATCCACGCTGAAGCCTATCCGGCGGGCGAGTTGAAGCACGGTCCGCTAGCGCTTGTGGATAACGACATGCCGGTGGTAACTGTTGCACCGAACAATGAGCTGTTGGAAAAACTGAAATCCAACCTGCAAGAAGTGCGTGCCCGCGGTGGCGAGCTGATCGTGTTTGCTGATGAACAGGCAGGTATGAGCAACGGCGAAGGTACCCATGTGATCAACATGCCGCATATCCACGATGTGCTGGCGCCGATCCTCTACACCATCCCGCTGCAACTGCTGTCGTACTACGTTGCCGTACTTAAAGGCACCGACGTGGACCAGCCGCGTAACCTGGCTAAATCCGTGACTGTGGAATAAATCGCAGCTGCGACACTACTCAGTGGTTTTTGAGAGTTAAAACTGTCGCGAAAAAAGGGAGCCACTAACTGGCTCCCTTCTTCCAGGTTGCTTGACCAACACTGAGCAAAAGACTCAATTACAGGTGGAAATGCCCCGCAGCCTCCGGCTGGTAAAGCACTTTCCTGATCTCAATCCTGCGGGTCCGATCAGAAATTCGCCAGTCAATGGCGTCCCCCTCCTGATAACCCAGGATGGCAGCACCAATGTCGGAATACACAGAGTGCTTCCCTGAGTTGCTGTCCGCGTCCTGCGGGTAGACCAAGGCCACTTCGATCTCTTCGTCGTCCAGTTGCACCAAAGCCCTGGAGTTCATCGTGACGACATTGCTCGCCACCTGCTGCGGCTTGACGACAATGGCTCGTTCAAGCTCATGTTCGAGCTCAACAACCGTCGGACCTTGCTCAAGAGCGATTAGATTCTCGAGCCTGGCCTTGTCGATTTCAGTGATGTAGATCTTGGTGCTATCGCTAACGGAACCTTCGCGCAAGAACTGGAGATAGCGCCCTGCCGTCATGGAAAACGACTTCAATGTCGGCGTTTCGCTCTCAAGCACAAAGCCGCTGCGCACAAAGGCTTTCAGCGAGCGTGCGTTGTCCGGGTGGATCTTGGCGATGAGTTTTTTGGCCCGCATGTCGAGGAAGGCCAGTTTCATGCCTTCGCGGATCGTGCGTGCGCCAAGGTTTCTGCCCCATTTGTCGCTGTCTCCGATGACCAGGACTATCTCGCAATTTGAGCCGGTCTTGATGAGACGGACAAAGCCCACCGGGGCGTCATGCCGGTCATAAGCCATGAAGAATCGGCCACCCTGGTTGAACAGATGGGTCAGGATTGGCAATTGGGTTCGATCGATGGCTTGCTCGATTGAGCGGGAGACATAACGTGAATCGCTCAGATAACAGGTGACGCGCTCATCCTCCAACCAGTCCATCAACGTCAACGCATGCGCCCGAGTAATTTCAGGGCACAGCGAAATGAAAGGCTTGTTCATCTTCACCACACTTATTTTCAAGGGATGAAAGCCCTTCATGGCTACGGCCATGACGGTTCTTTCGGCAACCGGCTATTTTAAGATATATCGCGAGTAAAGCCGAATAGCCTGGAGCGTTCGAGAAAACCATCGTTTTGCCCCTTGATCCGCCCCGGATTCTCGCCCCAGGCGGCTCCATCAACTTGTCTTGTGATTACTGGGAGCAACAGTTCTAATTCTCTAAATTCAGCACCCACTCGACCCGCGCTGCGGGTCGAGTGGTAGTTGGGCTGTGGATAAAATCAGCAAGGAGCTGGCATGCTGTACACCAATGCGTTGAAACAATTGGATATGCAGGATATTTCGATTGTTTTGTTGTTGATCGAAAACCGCAGTGCCAAACGCGTTGCAGAAATATTGAATCTGAGCCAGTCGAGCATCAGTTACAGCCTGAAAAAACTTCGGCATTGTTTTGACGACAAACTGTTCGAGAACACTGAGGGCGCCATGCAGCCCACGGCACGGGTGCTGGCGCTCAAGCCCTATCTGCAAAATATCCTGCAGTGCATCAACCAGTGTGCCAAGGAAGGAGCAGGGCAGGGCACCGCGCTGCGTCAGTGGAATATCACGGCCCCGGAATATTTTGAAATTCTCATGTTGCCCGCATTGTTGCAGCAGGTGCGCTCAACCGGACGCAACTGGTCGTTGAGTGTGAGCCGCCTGGGCAAGGATTTGCCCATCAATGAGTTACTGACTTCTGACACCGACGTTTGCTTTGGCTTCGGCCCGGGCTATCACCAACGGCATCCGTTGCTGGGCTATCGCAGCCTTACTGAAGATTCTTTTGTGTGCCTGTCCAGCGTGGCAAAACATCGGCCCAAATCTTTTTTGGATATTGATGAGTTTTGTGACGCGCCACACATATTTCCTACGCCGTGGCTGTCGGAAAAAAACATGGTAGATGGCTGGCTGGAAAAACAGTCGCGATCCAGAAATATTTTTACCCGGGCCAATTCTTATCACGCCGGGGTGAATATTTTATTGGCGGTACCGGCACTGATCGTGATCCCGGAAAAAATAGTGGCGACCCTGAATGTGCCGCCAACCGTCAAAATACTCCAGCCGCCGCCCGGGTTTCCGACCTTTACTCTGGACATGATCTGGAGCCGTGAACGAACGGTCCACAGCGACTTTCATGAGCTGGAAGCGCTGATCGAAAAAATAAAAACATGAATAAAACCCGGCTGCCCAACCTGTGGGCGCCGGGGTGGGCTATACATTCCCACTGCTTCTATCGCAAGGTGGTGTGCGGCCTTGAACTGAAAAGGAAAATTCGATGTTTAAACACTTTCTAAAACCGGCGCGTGTCAGCGCGGTTTTTTTACTGTCTTGCCTGGCCGCTTCCATCGCCTGTGCCTCCGATAAAACCAGCTACCCGGATGCCGCCGCCAGCGACCCGGCGAAGATGGGCTGGATGGTCGGCGCGCCGCCACCGCCGGATCGCATCGTGCGGTTTGCCGACGGCAGTTATTTCCAGTTTCCGGCCATGCGCTGGAGTGTTTCCAACTTCCGTCAATTGATGCCCACCACCAATGTCTCCCGTGGCCTGGGCGCGCCGGTGCCGCTGGCCAAAGCCTTGCGCACGGATATCGACGCATTGACCTTCCTGCCGTTGGGCAGCAAGGAGCCGATGACCTGGGAGCAGTCGCTGGCGGCGAATTACACCGACGGCATAGTCGTGTTGCACCGCGGCAAAATTATTTATGAGCGTTACTTTGGCGTGTTGACCCCCGAAGGCCAGCACGGCGCCATGTCCATGACCAAATCGGTGGTGGGCACGATGGGCGCAATGCTGGTGGCTGATGGCACCCTCGATGCCAATAAAAAAATCGTCGACTATGTGCCCGAGCTGGCCAAGTCGGCGTTTGGCAACGCCACCCTGCGCCAGGTACTGGACATGACCACAGGGCTTAAATACAGCGAGGATTATGCCGACCCCAATGCGGAAGTCTGGAAGCATGCCCAGGCCGGTAACCCGCTGCCAAAGCCCAAGGACTACACCGGCCCGCAAAGTTATATGGAATATTTGCAAACGGTTGAGCCAGAAGGTGAGCACGGCGAGGCATTCGCCTATAAAACCGTCAACACGGATGTGTTGGGCTGGGTGATTGCACGGGTGACAGGGCGCAACGTTGCGCAACTGCTATCGGAGAAAATCTGGCAGCGTATCGGCGCTGAACAATCGGCATATTTCACCGTCGACTCCATCGGCACACCGTTTGCCGGCGGCGGTTTGAATACCGGGCTGCGGGATATGGCGCGGTTTGGCGAAATGATCCGCAACAATGGCCAGTATCTTGGCCAGCAAATCGTGCCCAAGGCGGTGGTCGACGACATTCGTGGCGGTGGTGATAAAGCGGCCTTTGCCAAGGCCGGTTACGATTTGCTCAAGGGCGCCAGCTATCGAGACATGTGGTGGGTGACGCACAACGCTGATGGTGCCTTTATGGCGCGTGGTGTTTACGGCCAGCGCACTTATATCGATCCAAAAGCCGAGATGGTTATTGTGCGTTACGCCTCCAACCCGATTGCCAGCAACTCGGCAAACGACCCGGTAACGATCCCGGCATTCGAGGCCTTGGCCAAACAGCTGATCAGCCACCCTGACTGATTAACGCAAAAATCTGTGGCTGGCTTCCCCACCCGCCTTTGTGGGAGCGGGCTTGCCCGCGATGGCATCCCTGCGGTTTAACAGACAGACCGCAGTGTTTGCATCGCAGGCAAGCCAGCTCCCACAGGCAGAGCGGTGCGCGCGCAATCTGCAATTCCCCCCCCCAGCCATTGTGGGAGCGGGCTTGCCCGCGATGGCAAAAAGCCCAACCCCACAGGTTAACGCGCCGTTTTCAAGCCAAGATGAAGAATCGGTAAGCTGGACAAAAGTTTGATCATTTGTGCGATATCGTTACTAGATATTTCATAAGTGAGTGTTTCCATGCGCGTCGATTTAGATGCCGAGGAGGTGAGGCTTGAGTCCTTGCCCCGTTTTCAAAGCGCCGCAGTTCAGGCCCGTCAGCTCTATCAGTTGGGGGTGGCACTGGCGCTTCTGGCGCTGCTGGCGTGGGCGCTGGCTTTTTTTATTGGTCTGTTTTCATCGGAGTCACTGTGGCCGGTACTGCTGGGCAATAACGCAGCCGCCATGCTGGTGCTGGCCGCAGGTGCCCAATCGGCTTTTTGGGTGGCGGACTGGCGCAATGGCGCACTCAACCCCCCACCACCAGCGATTGCGGCCGCGCCCGACGAACAGGTGCGTGGCATTGAGCGTTTTAACCAGCGGGTCGATGCCGGGGCCAGGCGTTTGCTGGTTACCATCGGCGCGCCTGTCTTGTGGCTGACAGGTGTAAGTGGGGCCGCCTGGTGGAGCGTGCAACACACCTGGAACCTGGCCTTGCCGGGTTTGGCACTGGGGACTTGGGGTAGCGTCGCGGCAGGCATCGCGGTTTTGCTCGCGTTTGCGCTGCTGGTGTTTGAACGTTACCTGACCCAGCAGCAACCGGGCCAATGGCCGGAAGCCCGCTTGCTGGCACCGCTGGTGCGCGTGCCCATCCTGACTTTGCTGCTGAGCGCCGTATGCCTGATTTTCAGCAGCGACGATGCGGTGTGGCCGGCACGCCTGGCTGTTTTGACAGGGTTGCTGCCAGCAGCCGTGGCCATTGAGCTGATTCTGCGGGCGCTGGCAGCGCTGTTCAGCCCGCGCCGCGACAGGCTGGAACCGCGCATGATCGGGCAAAGCTTTGTTGCCGGCATGTTGCGTTGGCCGCCGCAGCCATTGCTGGCGCTGCAGAGCGAATTGCATAACCGGTTTGGCATCGACCTGCGGCAAATCTGGGCCTTTACCTATATGCGCAAAGCCTTCTTGCCGGTACTGGCGGTGGTTGCTGCTGTCGGTTGGGTATTGAGCGGCGTGAATGAAATCCCGCTGCAAGGTCGTGGGATTTATGAGCGTTTTGGCGAGCCGGTTGCCGTGTTGGGCCCCGGTTTGCACACGGGTTTACCTTGGCCTCTGGGGCGGGTGCTGGCGGTGGAAAACGGTGTGGTGCATGAGCTGGCCACTAGCACGGAATCGACTGTCGATCCGTTGTTAACGCCTGCCGATGCTTTGCCACCGCTGACAGCCAATCGCCTGTGGGATGCCACCCATGTGAACGACAAGTCCCAGGTAATTGCCAGCGGCAGCGGCGACAAGCAGGGCTTTCAGATCGTCAATATGGATGTGCGCTTTGTCTACCGCATTGGCTTGGGCGACCGCGCCGCTATTGCCGCCACGTATCACAGCGCCGATGTACCGACGCTGATTCGCAGCACCGCGAGCCGCATTCTGGTTCATGACTTTGCCTCACGCACGCTCGATGGCGTGCTGGGCGAGCAGCGCAGTGCCTTGGCCGATGATATTGGCCGCGCGGTACAGGCCGATCTTGATGCTCTGGACAGCGGTGTCGAAATTCTTGCCACGGTAGTGGAAGCCATTCACCCGCCGGCGGGGGCAGCCAATGCCTATCACGGTGTACAGGCTGCGCAGATCAGTGCCCAGGCGCTGATTGCCCGCGAGCGGGGAGCGGCCAGCGAACAAACCAATGTGGCGCAATTGCAGGCCAGCGTTGCACTGGACCAGGCCCATGCGCTGGCGCGTGAAGTCGACGCCACCGCACAAACGGCCGACCTGCGCTTTGGCGCCGAGCAAAAAGCCTACGCCAGTGCCGGTCATGCGTTCCTGTTGGAACAGTACCTGAGCCAGTTAAGCCTGGGGCTGAACAACGCCAAATTGCTGATCCTCGACCATCGCCTCGGGGGCAGCAGTGCGCCGACCCTCGACCTGCGTTCTTTCACGCTGCCGGCCGATCCTGTCGCGCCGCGTAAAGCTGCTCAGTAAGGAGCCTTCTCTTGTCTCAATCCCACGATCACAGCGGCCATCATCACGGCTGTTCACACCACGGCCATCACCACCCGGGCGATGCCCATGAGCCAGGCCCCTTCCCGTGGCGACGCATGGGCTGGGCGGCGTTGCTGGTGCTGTTTGCCGTTGCGGCGGCGAGCCTGGTGCAAGTGCGCTCCGGCGAAGCGACGGTGATTACCCGCTTCGGCAACCCGGCCCGGGTGCTGCTGGAGCCCGGCCTGGGCTGGCGCTGGCCGGCGCCGTTCGAAGTCAGCGTGCCGGTGGACCTGCGTTTGCGCACCACTTCCAGCGGCTTGCAAGACGTGGGCACCCGCGATGGTCTGCGGATTATTGTGCAGGCTTATGTGGCGTGGCAGGTGCAGCCCGATGCCGACAATGTGCAGCGCTTTATGCGCGCCGTGCAAAATCAGCCTGATGAAGCGGCCCGTCAGATTCGTACCTTTGTAGGCTCGGCACTGGAAACCACCGCTGCCAGTTTCGACCTTTCAAGCCTGGTAAATACCGATGCCAGCCAGGTCAGAATTGCCGACTTCGAAGCGCAACTGCGCCAGCAGATCGAACAGCAATTGCTCAGCACCTATGGTGTGCGTGTGTTGCAGGTGGGGGTTGAGCGCCTGACGTTGCCCTCGGTCACGCTCACGGCCACCGTTGACCGCATGCGCGCCGAGCGCGAAACCATCGCCACTGAACGCACTGCCGTAGGCAAACGCGAAGCGGCGCAAATCCGCTCCGCTGCCGAGCGCGATGCGCGCATCCTGCAGGCCGATGCCAGCATCAAGGCGGCTGATATCGAAGCCCAGTCCCGGGTTGAAGCTGCGCAAATCTATGGCCGCGCCTATGCCAGTTCGCCTGCGCTGTACAACGAGCTGCGCTCCCTGGATACCCTGGGCAGCATGGTCAATCCGGGCACAAAAATTATTTTGCGCACCGATGCGGCGCCGTTCCGGGTGTTGGTTGACGGCCCACCGACGCTGGACGCCAAGGCCGGGTCGCAACCATGAGCCAGGCCCATGACGAGATAAAAGGTGTCAGCAGCCCCTGGCAACAGGCCGGGCGGTTGGCATTTTTGGGCTTGTACGCGGTGACGGTGTTCGCGGCGGTTGCCTGGGGTGTTTCCAACGTGCGTCAGATCGATCCGCAAAACCGCGCCGTGGTGTTGCGCATGGGCGCGCTGGATCGCATTCAAAATTCCGGTTTGTTGTGGGCCTGGCCAAGGCCTTTCGAGCAAGTGGTGATCGTGCCGGCAGCTGATCGCGTGAGCGAACGCCGGATTGAAAACCTGCTGCGTTCGGATGTGGCGTTGCAGGCCGATCGCAAAGCTTCGTTTGCCACACCGGTCAGCGATGCCCTGGCCGGCTCCGGGTATTTGTTAACCGGCGATGCCGGGGTGGTGCAACTGGATGTGCGGGTGTTCTACAACGTTACCGAGCCTTATGCCTTTGTGCTGCAAGGCGAGCATGTACTGCCTGCGCTGGACCGGTTGGTGACGCGCAGTGCCGTGGCGCTGACCGCCGCCCGCGATCTGGACACGATCCTGGTGGCGCGCCCGGAATTAATCGGCACTGACAGCCAGGCCGCCGAACGCCGTGAGCGTTTGCGTGGTGATCTGGTACAGGGCATCAACCAGCAACTTGCAGCCCTGAGTGCCACCGGGCAGGGCATTGGCGTGCAAGTGGTACGGGTGGACGTGCAATCGAGTTTGCCCGGCCCGGCCGTGAATGCCTTCAATGCGGTACTGACGGCCAGTCAGCATGCCGAGCAAGCGGTGGCCACGGCGCGCAACGAGGCAGCCAAGGTCACTCAGTCAGCCACGCAACAGGCCGATCGCGCCGTCGAGCAGGCGCAAGCCCAGGCCAGTGAGCGTGTGGCCAAGGCCCAGGCGGATACAGCCACCATCAGCAATCTGGCCAAGGTGCAGCAGGCTGGCAACGACCCGGGCTTGATGCTGCGTTTGTATCGCGAACGCATGCCACGGATTCTGGGGCAGGCCGGATCGGTCACCAGTGTTGATCCCAACGATGATTCCCGCCTGATTATTCAGGGAGCTGAACAATGAACGCGTCTGCCACTCAACCCGTCGCGAGCCTGCTGACAGGTACTGAACAACGTCGCGCTGCGCGCCAGTTGACCCTGGCCATGCTGGCGCTGGGCCTTTTGGCCTTGGGGCTGGTGTGGCGCTGGCTGATGCCTGCGCAGGTCGGTGTCAGTCAGTTGCTGCTGGGCGTGGCTTCATTATTGGTGGCCGTGCCGGTGATGCGTTCGGCCTGGTACAGCCTGCGTTACCCCAGTTTGCATGGCATCACTGATCAGTTGATTGCCTTGGCCATGCTCGGTGCCTGGGCTACCGGTGATTTGCTGACGGCGGCATTGCTGCCGATCATCATGATTTTTGGCCATGTGCTGGAAGAGCGCAGTGTGATTGGCTCCCAGGAAGCCATCCATGCCCTGGGCAAACTGACCCGCAGCCAGGCGCGTTTGTTTCAGGCTGACGGCAGCTTGCGGGAAGTCGATAACGCCACCCTCAAGAGCGGTGATCAGGTCGAGGTGCGTGCCGGTGACCGGGTACCCGCCGATGGCCTGGTACTGGCAGGGCAGGCCAGCCTCGACACGGCCTCGATTACCGGTGAGTCAGTGCCGCTGGAAGTTAGCAGCGGCATGCCGATCTTTGGCGGTGCCATTAACCTGGATGGCCTGCTGCGGGTGCAAGTGACCCGTACCGGCGAGGAATCGACACTGGGTAAAGTCATCGCCCTGATGCAGAGCGCCGAGCGTGCCAAACCGCCGATCACCCGTTTGCTCGAGCGCTATGCAGGCAGCTATATGGTGCTGGTGTTGATGATCGCGGCTGTCACCTGGTTTATCACCAACGATGCCCAGGCCATGCTCGCGGTGCTGGTGGCGGCCTGCCCGTGTGCGTTGGTGTTGTCGGCACCGGCTACGGCGATTGCCGGGATTGCCGTGGCTGCGCGTCACGGGATCCTGATCCGCAGTTCGGCGTTTCTGGAAGAGCTGGCCGACCTCACGTCACTGGTTGTGGATAAAACCGGCACCCTGACCTATGGCACTTTGCATCTGCAAGCAGTTGAAACCGATGTGACAGACCCGCAGCCGCTGCTGCAACTGGCTGCCAGTTTGGGCGCGGCCAGTAGCCACCCGGTAAGCCGGGCCCTGGCCGGATTGGTGAGCCACGAGCAGATGCTGCCCCTCACTGATGTGCGCGAGCGTCAGGGGTTGGGGGTTGTGGCTGGCACCGGGCAGGGCGAAGCGGCATTGGGTCGCCCCGAGTTGTTTCGCCAATTGCAGATCACCACCACCGCCGTGCCTGAGCACGACGGGCCCATCGCCGGGCTATCGCTCAATGGCCAGTTTCTGGGCTGGATGTTGTTGGCTGACAGCATCAAACCCGAAGCCCGGCAGGCGTTGAGTGAACTGCGCGAACTGGGGCTCGGGCGCCAGGTGCTGCTGACCGGTGACCGCCAGAGTGTGGCTGAGCATTTGGCACACGCAGTGGGCATCCACGAAGTCCAGGCGCAGGCGTTGCCCGAAGACAAGCTCGACCGTGTACTGAGTGAAATCGGCAACGGTTTCCGGCCGATGGTGGTGGGCGATGGCATCAACGATTCGCTGGCGCTCAAGGCCGGAGTGGTTGGCGTTGCGATGGGGGCAGGCGGTGCGGATATCGCGCTGGCGTCGTCGGATATCGTATTGATCGGCAGTGACTTGCGTCGGCTGGGCACCTGCGTGCGTCTGAGCCGTGAGTGCCGTCACACCTTGCAGGTCAACGTGATCATCGGCCTGGGCTGGACCCTGGCCATTGTCGCGGCTGCGGCTTTTGGCTGGCTGGGTGTTGCCGGGGCGATGATCGCCGCGGTGCTGCATAACCTCAGCACATTGTTGGTGCTGGGCAATGCCGGGCGCCTGCTACGTTTTCATGAACCCCTGCAGGCGTTGAAGCCTGCGTGAAAGTGATTCGGATAAACGGTCGCGCCCGCTCTAGCGTCGACCTCCTGTCCGCGAAACTGACAGTTTTGGTTATTCGGCTAACCTATAGTTTTGATATCTGAAATGAAGGAGGAACACAGATGCTCGCGCAACTTCCACCGGCCTTACAGAAACTTCAACTTCCATTACGGCTAAGGCTCTGGGACGGACACGAGTTCAATTTCGGCCCGACGCCCAGCGTCACGATCGTGGTCAAGGACCCGACCCTGGTAGCTCAATTCACCCACCCCAGTCTCGACTTGCTGGGCAGCGCTTTTGTTGAGGGCCGGCTGGAGCTGGAGGGCTCCATCAGCGAAGCGATCCGCGTATGCGATGAGTTAAGCCAGGCACTGGTGGACGATGATGACTACGCTCCGCCACCGCGGGTTTACCACGACAAGGCGACCGACGCCGAATCCATCTCTTATCACTACGACCTGTCCAACGACTTCTACCAGTTGTGGCTTGACCGCGACATGGCCTATTCCTGTGGATATTTTGAAACCGGGGAAGAGAGCCTGGACGAAGCCCAGCAAGCCAAGTTCCGCCTGCTGTGCCGCAAGCTGCGGCTCAAGCCCGGCGAATACTTGCTGGATGTTGGCTGTGGCTGGGGTGGGCTGGCGCGTTTTGCCGCGCGGGAATATGGCGTCAAGGTGTTCGGGATTACCTTGAGCAAGGAGCAGCTCAAACTCGCTCGCGAGCGGGTCAACGCCGAAGGCCTGCAAGACAAGGTCGACCTGCAACTGCTCGATTATCGTGACCTGCCTCAGGATGGCCGGTTCGACAAGATTGTCAGCGTCGGGATGTTCGAACACGTCGGGCACGCCAACCTGCGCGAATATTGCGAAATCCTCTCCAGAGCGGTGCGCGAGGGCGGGTTGGTCATGAACCACGGCATCACCTCCAAGCACACCGATGGTCGTCAGGTCGGGCGTGGCGCGGGGGATTTTATCGACCGTTATGTGTTCCCCAACGGCGAGTTGCCCCATCTGTCGATGATGACTGCCGAGATCAGCGAAGCCGGGCTGGAAGTGGTCGATGTTGAAAGCTTGCGTCTGCATTACGCGCGTACGCTGGATCATTGGAGCCAGCGCCTGGAGCAAAAGCTGGATGCCGCCGCCAAGCAAGTGCCGGAGCAAGCCCTGCGGATTTGGCGTTTGTACCTGGCAGGCTGTGCCTACGCCTTTGCCCACGGCTGGATCAACATCGACCAGATTCTGGCGACCAAACCCCATGCCGATGGCTCGCTGGAGCTGCCACCGACCCGGGCGGACATTTATCGCTGAGTGTGGTTTTCCCAGGTGATGGGTTGCGGGTCTTGTACCCGGTTTTGGTCCAGGACAAAGCGCCCATCCTGCAGGCCGATGTTTTGGTCAACCTTGGCCAGGGCTTTTTGTTCAAACGTCAGTGAGCTTTTGTTGAATACAAGATCGTGGCGGGCAACATTGCCGCCCCAGTCCGGTGAGGGGAGGGAGATGTAACTGATGCGGTACTGGTCGTCAGTGAACGCTCCCTCCACCACATACACCCCGTAGTGGTTCTCTCCCGGGGAGATGATTTTGTAGAGACCATTGTCGTAGTAATACAGCACCGCTTCTTCAAAGGGTTTTTCGCTGTACATCTTCTTGTAGTGCAGCCGGTGGATAAATGTCGGCTGGCCTACTTCCACGTTGATTAGCGGCG
This sequence comes from Pseudomonas sp. WC2401, assembly GCF_041200115.1. Classification (NCBI taxonomy): domain Bacteria; kingdom Pseudomonadati; phylum Pseudomonadota; class Gammaproteobacteria; order Pseudomonadales; family Pseudomonadaceae; genus Pseudomonas; species Pseudomonas sp. WC2401. Next base: position 643,037 of record NZ_CP165623.1, on the reverse strand, counting down.
GGGAGAGCGGTGTGACCTTGGTTTGAGCTGAAGCAAGCGTGCTGATGCTAAAGAGCATGCCCAGTAACGAGAATCGCATTGTTTTTATTCCTTACACTGAACGGCCCGGGGTATTCCGGGCCGTTCAGTTTATGCAAACCTGCTTTATGCTTTTGCTTGCTCCGAGAAATTCAGACCCTTCCTACAGGCTTATAGAACAGGCGAAACCAGCCGCGCTACTCGCATGCCCAGTTGCTGCAGCCGGTGCGTGGACTTGATATCCGCTTCGGTGATTTCACGCGCCAGGGCGAAGTCATCGAGCAACATATGCTCGACCTCACGGGCAAACGTTTCATCGACGGTCAGCAACATCACTTCAAAGTTGAGACGGAATGAACGGTTGTCCATGTTGGCGCTGCCGATGGCGCTGATTTCGTCGTCTATCAACACTACTTTTTGATGCACAAAACCGGGCTGGTAACGGAAGATCCGCACGCCTGCGCGAACGGCTTCGAAGGCATAGAGGCTGGACGCTGCGTAAACAATCTTGTGGTCCGGGCGGGACGGGATCAGGATGCGCACATCCACACCGCGCAGAACGGCCAGCCTGAGCGCGGAAAACACCGCTTCGTCAGGCACAAAGTAGGGGCTGGTAATCCACACCCTTTGATTGGCGGCATGGATGGCCTCAACGAAAAACAGCGAGCAGGTTTCGTATGGATCTGCCGGGCCGCTGGCCAGGAACTGGCAAAGCACGCCACCGTCGGGGTAGCTCTGTGGCAGAAGCAAAGGCGGCAGTTTGCGGGCGGCCCAGAACCAGTCTTCGGCAAAGGACTCCTGCAGGCAGGCGACCACAGGCCCGGTGACCTCCACATGGGTATCGCGCCACGGTGACAACGGCGGCTTGGCGCCAAGGTACTCGTCACCTACGTTGTGCCCGCCGACAAAACCGCGCACGCCATCCACCACCACCACTTTGCGATGGTTACGGAAGTTGACCTGGAAACGACTGATCCAGCCGCCACGGGTGGCAAACGCATAAGTTTGCACGCCACCTGCGCGCAAGGTCTCGGCATAAACTTTTGGCAGGGCATGGCTGCCGATGCTGTCATAGAGCACATGCACCGCAACCCCTTGAGCGGCTTTTTCAAGGAGTAGCGCCTGCAGCCTCATGCCCAGGTCATCGTCCTTGATAATGAAAAACTGCACCAGGACCACTTCTTTCGCACTGCGGATGGCAGCGAAGATTGCGTCGAAAGTGGCCGTGCCATTGATCAGCAACCGTACCGAGTTGTTTGCCAGGCAAGGCATGCGCCCCAGCCTGGGCATCGCGCGCAGTGAGGCGTATGCCTTGGAGCTGCGTGCCGCGAGAGCTTCTTCGACCCACGGGCGCCAGCTCAAATGGGTGATGGCTTCACGCATTTCCTGGTTGGCATCGCGTCGGGCGCGAATGTAATCGTCAAAAGTGCTACGGCCAAAAATCAGATACGGGATCAGCGTGAAGTAAGGAATAAAGAACAGCGACATGGCCCAGGCAATCGAGCCCTGCGCAGTCCTGACCGTCAGCACCGCATGCACGGCGGCAATCAGGCCTAAGCTGTGGATTAATAGAATCAGATAACCAAGTACGTGCGGGCCTAGATAATCCATGCGTCTCCTTACTCCAAAATGTCTAATGCCAGTACTAACAGACCAGGATCTGTTATGAATGTCCTATTTGTTTGTGGGCGCAACACTTGCCCTTTTTTGACGTCTAACGCTGACAATCGCGTAGGAGTTGCTTGATGAATGTTCGTCTGCTTGGGCTGTTCATGGCTTGTGGTTTGTCGATTCCTGTGGCTCAGGCCCAAATGCTGCAACCGGGGCTTTGGGAGCTCAGCTCCAGCAATATGCAGGTAGATGGCCAACAGTTGCCTGAACTGCAGGTAATGTTAGGCCAATTACAGAATATGCTGACCCCGGAACAAAAAGCCCAACTGGAAAGCCAAGGGCTGACCATGGCGGGTAAAGGGGTGCGAGTGTGCCTGACGCCCGAGCAAGTGAAGTCAGACAACATTCCGCTGACAGACCCCAAGTCAGGGTGCAATCAGCAGATCACTGAGCGTAGTGGAAATCAGTGGAAGTTTCGCTTTAGTTGTCCAAAAGCCCAGGGCGCAGGTGTGGCAACGTTTGCCAGTGATCGTGAATTCACCACCCAAGTAAATGGCACCTTTAATGCGACCGGGATTCAGCAGAAGGGCAGCATGGATACCCGTGCTGTGTGGTTGGGGCAAAACTGTGGAACAGTTAAACCGCGCACCTGATCAAAACTCGTTTTGCAGCGCTTTATAGCCGCGTACCAAATCCACATTGGTGCGCGCTACATCTTCTGAAAACTCCGATGCGCTGACACTGACCGGCGCAAACTGGCTCAGGTCAGTGTTGGGTCCGATGCGGGTCGTGGACGGCACATAGAAGTTGTCCGGCAGGTCGCGGCCATCGACCACCGAGTTATGCCGCACCACGCAGCCGTCACCCAGCTCGCAATTGAACAGCACACTGTTGAAACCGATAAACACTCGATCGCCCACACGGCATGGCCCGTGAACGATGGAGCGGTGCGCAATCGAAGTGCTTTCACCGATAGTGACCGCGGCGCCGGACTTTGAGTGAATCACTACGCCGTCCTGAATATTTGAATTGGCGCCGATGCTGATCGGTTGCATGCCGCCGTCCTGGTCGACTTCATCGGCACGGATCACGGCATAGGGCCCGACAAACACATTCTCGCCAATCACCACCTTGCCGCAGATGATTGCGGTGCGGTCTACATAGGCGGACTCGGCAATCACGGGTAAATCCCCGGAAGGGTTTTTTCTGATCATGGTTTGCTCAATGCAGCGTTCAGGGTGTCGAGGTTGTATTCGAAGAGTCCCAGGAAGGTGCTGGCCGGGCCTTTACTCGCCAGGGCATCGGAGTACAGGGTGCCGCCAATCTGTGCGCCACTTTCATCGGCAATTTGCTGCAACAGGCGCGAGTCCTTGATGTTTTCCATAAACACGGCTTTGACCTTGTCGTCGCGGATCTGGCGAATCAGCGCAGCGACTTCAGCGGCAGAGGGTTCCCGTTCAGTCGACAGACCTTGAGGCGCCATAAAGTCGATGCCATAAGCCTGGCCCAAATAACCGAAGGCATCGTGGGACGTCACGATACGGCGGTTGCCAGCGGGCAGGTTGCCGAGTTTGGTTTTGGCCTGGGCTTGCAGATGATCCAGCGCCTTGAGGTAGGCCTGGCTGTTACGGGTGTAGTCGGCCTGGTCGGCAGGGTCAGCCTCTATCAAGGCCCGGGTGATGTTGTTTACATACAACTTGGCATTCGCCAGATCGTGCCAGGCATGGGGGTCGGGGATGATCGCGCCATCCTCCTCCATTGAATGTGCAGTTACCCCTTCACTGGCGGTGACCAACGTTGCCCTGGTTTCGGTACTGGTTACCAGACGATCAAGCCAGGGCTCAAAGCCCAATCCATTTTTAATAATCAGCCTGGCATTGAGCAAAGCCTTGGCGTCGTCGGGTGAAGGCTCGTAGGTGTGAGCGTCTTCATCTGGACCGACCAGGGCCATGACTTGAATATGTTCACCGCCTATTTTACGGGTGATGTCCCCCAGAATACTGAAGCTGGTGACGACCGGGATTTTCGGGTTTTCGGCGGCGAACGACAGTGAAGAACCCATTACCAGAAACACACTGAACAACACGGGTAGAGCGCGCATCGTGTAGCACCTCATTGGGATGACAGCAAAGGCGGTCGGCGCAGCAAGCCGTGTACCGGACCGAAAATGACAGACAGCGCATAGCCACAACCCGCCATCAACACAATGGCCGGGCCGCTGGGCAGTGAGTAATAGAACGACAGCAGCAGGCCCAGCCAAACTGAAACGCAGCCAATCACCGCCGAGATCAGGATCAGCACAGGCAGCCGACGGCTCCAGAACCGTGAGGCAATGGCGGGCAGCATCATCAGGCCCACGACCATTAATGCGCCGATGGCCTGAAAGCCGATCACCAGGTTCAATACCACCAGGGTCAGGAACAGCCCGTGAGCCAATGGCCCCAGTCGGCTGACGCTGCGCAGGAACAGCGGGTCCAGGGTATCCAGCAACAATGGGCGGTAGATGGCTGCCATCAGCAGCATGCTGAAGGTGGTTACCCAGAACATGCCCGTCAGTGTCTGGCTGTCGACGGCCAAAGCCGAACCGAACAGCAGATGGAGAAGGTCCAGACGTTTACCGGCGATGCCCAGAATCAATATGCCGCTGGCCAGTGAGATCGGATAAAGCGCCGCGAGGCTGGCATCTTCACGCAAACCGGTGCGCCGGGTGATCCACGCTGACAGCCCGGCCATGCTCAAGCCCGCCCCCAATCCGCCCATGGTTAGAGCTGGCAAGCTCAAACCGGCGAACCAAAAACCCAGAGCCGCACCCGGCAAAATGCCGTGTGCGACGGCATCACCAATCAGGCTCATTCGCCGCAAGATCAAAAAAACACCCAGTGGTGCCGTGCTACACGCCAGAAGCAAACCGCCGAACAAGGCGCGGCGCATAAACACAAACTCTTGAAAGGGTAGCCATAACTGGCTGGCGATAACCATCAGGCGACCTGCGGCGGTTTTATCAGTTGGGTACTCGCCGCCAGAACGCTGCCGCTGCTTTTGATCAATAGCGTTTGGGGCATGTGTTTGCGCACTGCGGCCAGGTCATGGCACACCACCAGCAATGTTCGGCCCTCGGCCTGCCAAGTGTTGATGTGCTGCCAGAGCAGTTCCTGCCCCAGTTCATCTAATGCTGCATGAGGCTCATCGAGTAATAACAACGGGGCATCGGCCAGGCATAAGCGCGCCAATAAAGCGCGTTGCAATTCACCACCCGACAAGGCCATTAGTGGGCGATGTTCCAGGCCGCTCAAATGCCAGTTCGCCAATACCGTATTCAACCGAGCACTTCGTTGCTGCGCTGTTTGCTTCTTGCCCCAGAAACCTGCGGCCACCAACGCTTGCAAACTGATGGGGAATTGCCGATCCATAAACTGCTGTTGCGGCATATACGCCACGTTGCCACGCCGTGGAACATCCAGCAGGACTTTGCCGGTAAGTGGTTTTTGCAGCCCTGCAATGACTTTAAGCAAGCTGCTTTTGCCGCAACCGTTGGCTCCAATAACGGCAGTCAAACTGCCCTTGGCCATCGCGACATCAAGTGCCGGCGTGAGCGGCTGACCGGGCGCACCCCAGGTCAGGTTCTGGCAGCGGATCATGGGGCCTCCCAGTTCCAAAAACTTTCAGCGACGGCGTCATGACTATGCAAACTTTCCGCGTGGGTCACTTTCAGTTTGAAGGCGTTTACGCCCGTTGTTTTCTGCAGTGCCGTATTCAGCCGTCGCGCAGCATCTTCACAGAACATCAGGTTTTGACCGTTGGCCAAAGCGAAAGCCTGCTCGTCTGCGCGCTTGACTGCGGTTTGTACAGCAGTGCCAAGCGAGCTTTCAGCGTTGTCGATAATGTTTTTCAGGGGTAGGCAGGGGTACTGATGATCCAGAATGATCGACAAATCTGCCGAACTGCGCTGGCTGTGGGGTGTGGCGACAATGCCTTTAGGGTTGCCGAGCCATGCCAAAACATCGGCGTGTTGCAGGGCCTGGTTGGCAAAGTCATCGATAAATTGTTGCTGAATTAATTGCCGGGCCAGTGCTGCTGAGCAGGGGCAAGTGGACGAGTAACTCACGAGAATTTTTAGTTCCACGTGGAACATTCCGTTTTTCAAACTCGCTTCGAGGGTGACCGGATAGCTTTTCCAGCCCGCCAATGGGCTGACCAACGCCGGGCGTTTGAGCAGTAAATCACTGTGAATCCGCACATAGGCTTTATCAGATAGACCTTGGTGGCTATCGAGAAAACGCTGCAGAAGTCGTCTTAGCAGGGCGGGTGTGAGGTTTTCTGTTTCCAGCATATCCAGCGCTAGATACAGGCGAGACATATGAATCCCCCGAGCAGTGGCATCTTTCAGGTTCACCCCGGCGTCGATTTTTGCGCTGAGACGTTGGCCGTCAATCAGCACGGGAGAAGCAATGCCACACATGCCCACCCACTCAAGCGCAATCGCTTGTTGGGATGACTGCGCGGCAATATCCGGCAAGGTCAGCGCATTCATATGAGAGATCCGTTACAGAGTATTTCGACATGTTATATTATAACGATTAGGTCGACGATGCTTTTTTTGCTGGGGCAAACACACAGCAATGTTGAGTACGGATGCTCCCTTATCTGCGGTACAGGCCATGCACAGACGTCAATTGCTCCACTGGCTGCTTGCCAGTTCCGTCTTCACATTACCGCTGGGCGTTTCAGCCGCCCAAATCCAGCACGCCAGGCTATGGTGCACCGGCAAGACCTCGCGTCTGGTTCTGGACCTGAGTGGGCCGGTGCAGTACAAAACCTTCTCTTTGACGGCTCCCGAGCGACTGATTATTGATGTGAGCGGTGCCAGCTTGAGGGGTGATTTCAGCGAGTTGGTACTGGCCAATACAGGCCTGCGTGCCATTCGCTCCGGGCATTTTGGCCAGGGCATTACGCGCATCGTGCTGGATCTGGATGAGCCGGTGCAGCTCAGCAGTTTTCTGCTGCCGCCCAAGGACGGACAAGGTCACAGGCTGGTGCTTGATCTGACCAAAAGCGCGGTCCCACAACTGAACGCCGCAGTGGCAACGCCCAGCCAGGTACACCCTAAACGCGACATTATTGTGGTGATTGACCCCGGTCACGGGGGCAAGGATCCGGGCGCGACCAGTGCCAAAGGTCATCGCGAAAAAGATGTTGTGTTGTCTATCGCCCAGCTGCTGGCCAAGCGGCTCAAGCGTGAGAAAGGCTTTGATGCGCGACTGGTGCGCAATGATGATTTTTTTGTACCCCTGCGCAAGCGGGTAGAAGTGGCCCACAAGCACAATGCCGACCTGTTTATTTCGGTGCATGCTGACGCCGCGCCGCGTCTTACGGCGTCTGGAGCGTCGGTGTACGCGCTTTCGGAGGGTGGGGCTACATCGGCCACAGCGCGCTACATGGCACAGCGTGAAAACGGCGTGGATTTACTTGGTGCCACCAGCCTTTTGAACCTCAAAGACAAAGATCCGATGCTCGCTGGCGTGATCCTCGATATGTCCATGAATGCCACCATCGCGGCCAGTTTGCAGTTGGGCAATACCATTCTGGGCAGCCTTTCGGGCATCACCTCACTGCATCAAAAACGTGTGGAACAGGCCGGTTTTGCCGTGCTCAAGTCGCCGGATATTCCGTCGATTCTGGTAGAAACCGGCTTTATGTCCAACCCCCGCGACAGCGAGCGCTTGATCACGGCGCGTCATCAACAGGCGGTAGCCGACGGTTTATTTAACGGATTAATCGCTTATTTTCAGAAAAATCCGCCCACCAACAGCCATATGGCGTGGGTAAACGAACAGAAAAACAGCACGTTCGTCACTTCAGGGTTGTCTTGAATGCATTGTTATAATGTATCATTTGTCGATCCGGTATCGGATTGACTGCCAAGCGGGCGTTTTGACCTGCAGCCCTGATGAGGAAATATCCAGATGTCGAATCGTCTTCCTGTAACTGTTCTCTCAGGCTTTTTAGGTGCAGGTAAAAGCACGCTGCTTAATTATATTTTGCGCAACCGCGACAACTTGCGCGTGGCCGTGATCGTTAACGACATGAGCGAAATAAATATTGATGGCGGTGAAGTTCAGCGCGATGTGACCTTGAACCGGGCTGAAGAAAAACTGGTCGAAATGAGCAACGGCTGCATCTGTTGCACCCTGCGTGAAGACTTGCTTGAAGAGGTCAGCGCACTGGCCAGGGAGGGTCGATTTGATTATTTATTGATCGAATCGACCGGTATTTCAGAACCGCTGCCTGTGGCAGAAACTTTTACGTTTCGCGATGAATCAGGACAAAGCCTGGCCGATATTGCCCGCCTGGATACGATGGTTACGGTGGTCGACGGGTTGAATTTTCTGCAGGATTATCAAGCCGCAGAGAGCCTGGATTCACGGGGTGAAACCCTTGGAGAATCCGACGAACGGTCAATTACTGATTTATTGATCGAACAAGTCGAGTTCGCGGACGTCATTTTAATCAGCAAAATTGACCTGATAAGTTCCGACGAACGGCAAGAATTAATTGCCATTCTGCAACGCCTGAACGCTCAGGCCGAAATAATTCCGATGGTCATGGGGGCAGTTGCGCTCAATAAAATTCTCGATACCGGGCGTTTTGATTTTGAACGGGCAGCGCAAGCACCTGGCTGGTTGCAAGAATTGCGCGGCGAGCATGTGCCTGAGACCGAAGAATATGGCATCGCTTCCAGTGCCTATCGCGCGCGCCGACCTTTTCACCCGCAACGTTTTTTTGATTTTATCGAGCGCCCCTGGACCAACGGCAAGCTGCTGCGCTCCAAGGGTTTTTTCTGGCTGGCCAGTAAATTTCAGGAGGCGGGCAGCTGGTCCCAGGCGGGCGGGTTGATGCGCTATGGGTTTGCCGGGCGCTGGTGGCGCTTTGTGCCCCGCGACCAATGGCCGCAGGAGCCGCAAGCCACAGCTGAAATTCTGCACAAATGGCTGCCAGAGACTGCCGATTGCCGCCAGGAGCTGGTGTTCATCGGTCAGCACATCGATTTTTCTTTGCTGGCGGATGAACTCGATGCCTGTTTGCTGACCGATGCCGAAATGGCCTTGGGCGAAGCGGGATGGAAGCTGCTGAACGATCCCTTTGGCGATTGGCATGAAGAGGTGGCGGCATGACCAATGCGCTTGCCTGTACCGCTGAACCCCTGATCCAACAGGTGCGCGGGGAAACGCCAGAGGTCATGACCCGAATTCTGGATGAAGACGTCAACCTGGCCATCTGGCAGCGTCAATTGCCTGTGCATATCGCCGATTTCGGCGCCTTGTTGCTCTCGCTCGACGAGCCTCTGGCTGACGCCATTGTTATTGACATGAGCGATGAAACGACGCCACCCAACCTTCGGGGCCTGGCTTGCAGATTCAACGACCTGGAAGGCTACACAGGCTTTATTGCCGATGTTTCCTGGCTGGTGAGCGCCTATGCGTGTCTATTGGGCGCCAAACGCATTGGGCTGCGTCTCAGGGCCTTGGACAAGGCCATGTGCCCACGCTTTCATGTGGATCACGTTCCTGTACGACTTATTACCACTTATGCGGGAATGGGCAGTCAGTGGCTGGAGGAAGGCGTGATGGAGCGTCGTCAGCTCGGGCAACCACACGCAGAGCCCACCCGGGCGGCCTTGATTCAGCAAATCAGTGCCGGGCAAGTTGCCCTACTCAAAGGCGAGAAGTGGCAGGGTAACGAGGGGGCGGGCTTGATCCACCGTTCACCTGCACTGGCGGCGGGCGAACGACGGCTGATTTTGACCCTCGATTGGCTGGCCTGAGGCATATTGCTTGCTTTGACCCTACAGAAGCTGGCGATCATGTTGCAGAACATTCCCACCCATGTGATTGCCGGGCCGCTTGGCGCCGGCAAAACCAGTCTGATTCAGCACCTGATGGCGCACAAACCACCACACGAACGCTGGGCGGTGCTGGTCAATGAGTTCGGTCAAATCGGCCTGGATGCAGCCCTGATGAGCCAGGGAAGCGATGACATTGCTATCACCGAAGTGGCGGGTGGCTGTGTGTGCTGCGTCAATGGCGCGCCTTTTCAGATCGGTTTGAGTCGCCTTTTGCGCAAGTCCAGGCCCGACCGCCTGTTTATCGAGCCTTCTGGCTTGGGTCATCCCGCACAGATTTTAAAACAGCTCGGCGAAGCGCCCTGGCTGGGTGTTTTGGCGCTCCAGCCCTGTGTCATGGTGCTTGATGCGCAAGCGATGGCCCAGGGCAAACCGTTACCCAAAACCCAGCAAGAAGCCCTGAAAAGTGCCGGTTTACTGGTCATGAATAAATCTAATAGTGTCCCAAATGAGCAACGTGAGCAGATTGCATGCAGCCTGCCAAAGTGCCCTGTTTTATGGGTCGAGCATGGCCGCATCCCTTTAAATACGCTGCCTGTAGCCCATATGAATATCTCTCATGCTGTGGATAACTCATTGATTTATAAGGATTTTAATCATATCGGCAGTGTCTTTTTCGACCCGCGAACGCCGATGGTGATGACTCAACATCAGCCCGAAGGATGGAGCGCAGGTTGGCGCTGGCACCCCTCCCGGCAATTTGACCTGGACTTGCTGCAACAATGGCTCGAAAGCCTGGATTGGCAGCGTGCGAAGCTGGTTATTCATGGTTCGGCGGGCTGGTTTTCGAACAATTCTGTGGATAACTCGATCGCGCAGTGGAAATCGAGTGAGTGGCGCAAGGATTCACGTCTCGAATTGATTTTTGCTCAGCCCCAGGATCTGGATGCTCTTCAATCGGGACTGGAAAACTGTCTGCTCAAGGAGGTTTTTTAGGTGGCAGGCCTGTGCTGCGAGGCGTAAAACCCGGGGCTTTAGTGGGTTCTGTGCTGGTAAAATTGTCCTACAACTTGAAGTGTGCGCATGGGATTTTCACCGTCTAAATTCTGTAGAGGTGTCTATATCAAGGGTTTTGGCGAGGTTTTGCGAAAAGTTATCCACAGGCGCCCGGCTTGCAGGCGCTGAAAGGCGGGCTCAGTGGCGCAATGTTGTTTACTTAAGCGATTTCTGCCTCTGTGGGAGCGGGCTTGCTCGCGATGGTCTTCAGAGCACAGCATTTACTCAGTAAATACGCGTCATCGTTAACGACCATCGCGAGCAAGCCCGCTCCCACACTTGAACTGCGTTGCTTTTAAGTGAACAGCATTGGGCTCAGTGGCGGGTCTTGCTGTGTTCCTGGCGCCACTGGCTGAGTTCGATCACCTGAGCGCTGGGAATGACGCTTGGCTCGGCTTCGCTCTGGAACGGGTAGGGCGGCAGCTCGATTTTTACGCTGTGGGCGCCGAACTGGGTAATGGTTCCGGTATGACGCTGATCACCGGTCACCGTGAATTCAAAGTTATACACGCGGGCGAGGCGTTTATTACCGTTGGCGTCGGGGATCAGGCCGATTTTTTTTAGCGCCACGTTTTCATCGAGCAGCTCGATATCGAGGTTTTTGCAGTGTTGCTTGACCCGCTCCAGCGCCCGCTCGCGCAACCCGTGGTTGTGCCACAGCCAGGCAGCGCCTGCAGCCAGCAGCATGAGGACGAACATATTTCCCAGGGTCAGCATTACATGTGCTCCAACAGATTGTGCTCAGCTTAACTGCGTCTTCAACCTGTCGTACAGGCCGCGTTTGGTCGCATACTGCGTGGCTTGAATCCACCCGTAGTCTGGAATCCGGCATGAAACGTACACCTCATTTACTCGCCATCCAATCCCACGTGGTTTTCGGCCATGCCGGCAACAGCGCAGCGGTTTTTCCTATGCAGCGCGTCGGGGTGAATGTATGGCCTCTGAACACGGTGCAGTTCTCCAACCACACTCAGTATGGCCAGTGGACGGGGGAAGTGTTGGCTCCCGAGCAAATTCCTTCGCTGGTCGACGGAATCGCCGCCATCGGCGAGCTGGGCAACTGTGATGCGGTTTTATCCGGTTACCTGGGCAGTGCGGCGCAGGGCCGGGCCATTTTGAGTGGCGTGGCCCGTATCAAGGCCGTCAACCCCCATGCGCTGTACCTGTGTGACCCGGTCATGGGCCACCCGGAGAAAGGCTGCATCGTGCCCCAGGAGGTCAGTGACTTCCTGCTGGAAGAGGCGGCGGCGATGGCTGATTTCCTGTGCCCCAACCAGCTGGAGCTGGACAGTTTTTGCGGGCGTCACCCGCAATCGTTGCTCGACTGCCTGGCGATGGCCCGCAGCCTGCTGGCCCGCGGCCCGAAAGCGGTGTTGGTGAAGCATTTGTCGTATCCGGGCAAACCGGCTGAAAGCTTCGAGATGCTGCTGGTTACGGCAGAGGGTAACTGGCACTTGCGCCGGCCGCTGCTGGCCTTCCCGCGTCAGCCTGTGGGCGTGGGTGATCTGACCTCAGGGCTGTTTCTGGCGCGGGTACTGCTGGGGGACAGCCTGGTGGCTGCATTTGAATTTACTGCGGCGGCGGTTCATGAGGTGTTGCTGGAAACCCAGGCCTGCACCAGCTATGAATTGCAACTGGTGCGCGCCCAGGACCGCATTGCCCATCCGCGCGTGCGGTTTGAGGCCGTGCCGATCAGTTTGTAAGCAAACTGAACAAAACCTGTGGGAGCGGGCTTGCTCGCGATTCAGGCAGCTCGGTTTATGTGTAAGACCGAGTTGATTTCATCGCGGGCAAGCCCGCTCCCACAAGTCGCTTACAGTGTTTCGTCTTTCAGTTCGCGGTAACGCTGCTCCAGTTCCTGACGGATCTGGCGGCGTTGCTTGCCCTGGATAAAGCGGCGCTTGTCTTCGCTGTTCAATGGCTGCAACGGCGGAACAGCGGCCGGTTTACGGTCGTCGTCCACGGCTACCATGGTGAAGAAACAGCTGTTGGTGTGGCGCACCGAGCGCTCACGGATATTTTCGGTAACGACCTTGATGCCAACTTCCATCGAGGTGTTGCCGGTGTAGTTCACCGAGGCGAGGAAGGTCACCAGCTCACCGACATGAATCGGCTCGCGGAAAATAACCTGGTCCACCGACAAGGTGACCACATAACGCCCCGCATAGCGGCTGGCGCAGGCATAGGCGACTTCATCGAGGTACTTGAGCAGGGTTCCGCCGTGAACATTGCCAGAAAAATTGGCCATGTCCGGGGTCATCAAGACCGTCATCGACAGTTGGGCGTTTCCGGGTTCCATAGCAGCAGGCTCGCGGTTGTGTTGCAGCAGTGAAATGGGTATCTCTGTGGATACTTGTCGATTTTTGAAACAGTTATTAACGGGACGTTGCCGTTTTGACTGCCGTCACGCTTATCTCTATCTGTTTCCATATATTGCACCGCCTTTCTGTCGCAAGTCGCGGTGTTAACCTGCAAAAGTCCGTTAGTCGGATACTTCCTACATTTAAAACAGTCGATGCGTGCGGCCTGACAGGCTGTGTCTGTCGTCATGTTGCCTGGTGAATATCAAACAAGGAGTGCCACGCCATGCATGCCATCAGTTTTATTCAGGATCTGGCAGTCATCATGCTGGTTGCAGGTGTGGTGACGATTCTTTTCCACCGTTTCAAACAACCGGTGGTGCTGGGTTATATCGTTGCCGGTTTTATCATTGGCCCGCACACCCCGCCGTTTGGCTTGATCCACGATGAAGAAACGATCAAGACCCTGGCCGAGTTGGGGGTGATCTTCTTGATGTTTTGCCTGGGGCTGGAGTTCAGCCTGCGCAAATTGTTCAAGGTCGGGGCAACAGCCTTTATCGCAGCGTTTATGGAAATTACGCTGATGATCTGGATCGGCTATGAAATTGGCCGATGGTTCGACTGGAACACGATGGATTCGCTGTTTTTGGGCGCGATCCTGGCTATTTCCTCGACCACCATCATCGTCAAGGCGCTCAACGACCTGAAGATGAAAAACGAGCGCTTCGCTCAGCTGATTTTTGGCGTGTTGATCGTTGAAGATATTTTGGGCATCGGGATTATTGCGCTGTTGTCGAGCATCGCGGTCAGCGGCAGCGTCAGCCCCGAAGAAGTGTTTTCGACGGTCGGTAAATTATCGCTGTTCATGATTGTGGCCCTGGTGATCGGCATTCTGCTGGTGCCGCGGGTACTGGCGTATGTGGCCCGATTCGAAAGCAATGAAATGCTGCTGATTACCGTGTTGGGGCTGTGTTTTGGCTTCTGCCTGCTGGTGGTCAAGCTGGAATACAGCATGGTGCTCGGGGCGTTTTTGATCGGTGCGATCATGGCCGAGTCGCGCCAGTTGCTGAAAATCGAACGGCTGATCGAGCCGGTGCGTGACTTGTTCAGTGCGATTTTCTTTGTGGCCATCGGGCTGATGCTCGACCCGGCCATTCTGCTGGAATATGCGCTGCCCATCGTGGTGATTACCGTTGCCGTGGTACTGGGCAAGATGCTGTCCTGCGGGTTGGGGGCGTTTATCGCAGGCAATGACGGCCGCACCTCGCTGCGGGTCGGGATGGGGCTGTCCCAGATTGGGGAGTTTTCTTTCATTATCGCGGCGCTGGGTATGACACTGCAGGTCACCAGCAGCTTCCTGTACCCCGTAGCGGTGGCCGTATCCGTATTGACCACCCTGATGACCCCTTACCTGATACGCGCCGCAGACCCGCTTTCGCTCAAGCTGGCGCAGGTGGTGCCGGGGCGCCTGTCACGGGTGTTGGGGCTCTATGGCGAATGGCTGCGCAGTATTCAGCCGCAAGGTGAGGGGGCGCTGCTGGCGGCCATGATCCGCAAGATCCTGCTGCAGGTTGGCGTTAATCTGGCTTTGGTTATCGCTATTTTCTTTGCCGGCGGTTATTTCGCACCGCGCATCGGGCGTTATCTACAGGGCTGGATTCTGGAGCCGAGCTGGCAAAAGGGGATGATCTGGGGCGCAGCCTTGCTGCTGTCGCTGCCGTTCTTGATTGCGGCGTATCGCAAGCTCAAGGCGCTGTCGATGCTCCTGGCGGAGATGGGGGTCAAGCCGGAAATGGCCGGGCGCCATACGCAGCGTGTGCGTCGGGTGATCTCGGAAGTGATCCCGATTTTATCGTTGCTGGTGATTTTTTTGCTGCTGTCAGCCTTGTCGGCGAGCATCTTGCCTACCAACGAGTTGCTCATGGTGATTGCCGTCGTGGCAGCGGGCGTGGCGGCGCTGTTGTGGCGCTGGTTTATCCGGATTCATACGCGCATGCAGGTTGCACTGCTGGAGACGCTGGATAACCACAAGGAGGGGGGGCACTGACAGCCCGCTGACCAATGGCTGGAAAGCGGGCCGGGCTTACTGGCAGATATCAGCTTTCCAGCCAGACGTCGCGCGCCCAGTGCCAGACCGACTCCCAGGTTTCTTCGGTGACGAGTTCTTCTTCGCCGGACCACAGCACCACGGTGCCGTCTTCTTCCACGCAGTAGTAGTCGTAGCCGTCCTGGCAAATAGGGATCAGGCTGCGGTCTACGCCGGCATCCCAGGCGTTTGCCGCCACTTCCGGCAGGTAGGTGTGCGATTGCGGGTCGGTCACGGTGACCGGCTCCAGGCTGCCATACACCACGTCACTGACGGTCAGCAGAAATTCTCTGAAGACAAATGGAATATCGATGAACAGCTGTTCTTCGATTTCCACCAACTGGTCTTCTTCAGGCAGTTCCAGGGGAACCGGTACAGGCTCGTTTTTTTCGCGTAGCTCTTCAATAATTTCTTCCACGACCTCATCCTCATGCTCTATGGCGCGGTTTATATGACGCGCTTTATACAGTAGCTCGTTATAAGTGCAATCGTGAAATGCAAAGCCCCGGACAAGTCCGGGGCTTTGGTTAACGCATGTTTCGCTCGCGGGATCAGCCGTTCTGGCGGATACCTGCCACCAGCCAAGGCTGGTTGTCGCCTTGCTGGCGCTCCATGTTCCAGCTTTCGCTGAAGGCTTCGCCCTGGTCAAAGCGCGAGTTTTTCGACACGCCGCTGAAGGTCAGGGTGGCGATGGTCTTGTCTGCACGATCATCCAGGCCGTCCAGTTGCACGGTCAGGTTGTCGATGTAGGTGGACTGGAAGCCATCACCCAGCTCAGCGCGTTCACGCTTGAGGAAGTCGAGCATCTGCGGCGTCACGAACTCGGCGATTTTATCCATTTCGTTGGCATCCCAGTGCTGTTGCAGGGACTGGAAATGGTTACGCGCAGCTTCCAGGAAGTTCTGCTCGTTGAACCAGGCCGGCGCATTGATCACCGGGCGGGCTGCAGGGGCAGCCGAGCCGCCGAAGATCGAACCTGCTGGCTTGGCGTCGAACGCTTCGCGTTGCATGGGTGCGTGGCCAGCAGGGGCCATCATGTCAGCCTGCTTGCGACGACGGGCCGCGATAAAGCGGAAGATCAGGAAGGCGATAATCGCCATGATCAGGATGTCGAAGAACTGCATGCCCTGGAAGCCGCCGCCCATGAACATGGACGCCAACAGGCCACCGGCAGCGAGGCCGGCCAGAGGGCCAAGCCAGCGCGAAGCACCGCCGGCTTTTGCGGCGGCGCCTGCAGCACCGGCAGCCGCAGGGGCTGCAGCTGGAGCGGCTTGACGCGTTTGGTGGCTAGGCGCTGCACCCGCGCTTTTGCCGCCGCCGAAGCGCTTGGCGTTCGCGTCGATGCTCATCGTCAAGCCGATGCACAACGCCATGGCGATGCTAAGAAAACGTTTCATAAGGGGTTCCCATTTGTGGATATCACGCGCGCCATGTTGCACAGGTGAGCTGTGACTGGCTAGCGGTGAAGTGTTTCGGGCTTTTGCTTATTTATCTGTAAGAGACAGATTTTTTTACTGTAGGACGCATTGATGTGGGAGCGGGCTTGCTCGAGATTCCCTGCACTCGGTGCATTTGATACACCGAGGTGCCGCCATCGCGAGCAAGCCTGCTCCCACCGTTATCTATCAATCCAGATTATTCCCGCAAAGCTGTCGGATTGCTGTCAGACCGCTTCAAGTTTGGCGTAGCCCATCATCAGCCATTTGCTGCCTTCGCTGAAGTTGACCTGTACCCGTGCCTGGGCTCCGGCGCCCTCGAAGTTGAGAATGACGCCTTCGCCGAAGACCGCATGCTTGACCATCTGGCCGAGCTTGAATTCGGTTTCCGGGATTTCCGAGCCGCCAAACAGGGTGCTGGCACTCTGTTTTTGACCACCGCCGAAAGGGCGACTGACACTGTTGGACAGTCGAACTTCCTGGATCAGGCCTTTCGGTACTTCACGAACGAAGCGCGAAACCTTGTTGTAGGTTTCGCTGCCGTACAGGCGTCGGGTTTCGGCGTAGGTCATCACCAGGTTTTGCATGGCGCGGGTAATGCCCACATAGGCCAGGCGCCGTTCTTCTTCAAGGCGGCCGGGTTCTTCCAGGCTCATCTTGTGCGGGAACAAGCCTTCTTCCATGCCCACCAGGAACACATACGGGAACTCCAGGCCTTTGGCGCTGTGCAGCGTCATCAGCTGGATACCGTCTTCGTGCTCTTCGGCCTGGGTATCGCCGGCCTCCAGCGAGGCATGGCCGAGGAAGGCGGCCAATGGCGACAGCTCTTCGTCTTCGTCATTGTTTTCGAAGTTGCGTGCTGCGCTGACCAGTTCCTCAAGGTTTTCTACCCGGGCCTGGCCTTTTTCGCCTTTTTCCGCCTGATGGTAGGCAATCAGCCCACTCTGCTCGATCACAGTTTGGGTCATCAGATGCAAAGGCATCTCCATGACTTTTGCCGCGAGGTTATCGATCAGCTCCATAAAGCCGGCAATAGCGCCCGAAGCACGGCCGGGGAGGGCTTTATTGGCGATCAGCTGGCGCATCGCTTCCCACATCGACACATCGCTGTGGCGTGCGTGTTCACGGATGGCCTCGACGGTTTTTTCGCCAATGCCGCGGGCTGGTACGTTAATCACCCGCTCCAGCGCCGCATCATTGCCACGGCCTTCGAGCAGGCGCATATAAGCCATCGCATTCTTGATTTCCGCGCGTTCGAAGAAGCGCTGGCCACCATAGATGCGGTAGGGGATGCGTTCGCGCAGCAAGGCTTCTTCAAGCACCCGCGATTGGGCGTTGGAGCGATACAAAATGGCGATATCGCTGTGGGCAATGCCGGTTTTCAGTGCGCTCTCGATGGTCTCGACCACATAGCGCGCTTCGTCGTGTTCGTTGAACGCGGCGTACAGATTGATGGCTTCGCCTTCGCCGCCGTCAGTCCACAGCTCTTTGCCCATGCGCCCGGTGTTGTTGGCAATCAGGGCGTTGGCCGCTTTGAGGATGCCGGCCGTGGAGCGATAGTTCTGCTCCAGGCGGATGGTTTCGGCGTCCGGGAAGTCGGTTGAGTACTGGTAGATGTTTTCGATTTTCGCGCCGCGCCAGCCGTAGATCGACTGGTCGTCATCGCCCACCACCATCAGGCTGTCGCCGCCCTGGGCCAGCAATCGTAGCCAGGCATATTGAACGGCGTTGGTGTCCTGGAATTCGTCTACCAGGATGTGCCGGAAGCGTTTCTGGTAGTGCGCCAGCAAGCCCGGGTTGTCGCGCCACAGGTCCAGGGCACGCAGCAGCAGTTCGGAAAAATCGATCACACCGGCGCGCTGGCACGCGACCTCATAGGCCTCGTAAATATTGCGCATGGTGGCCAGGAACAAATCGCCGCTGGCCTGGATATGTTTGGGGCGCAGGCCTTCGTCTTTCTGGCCGTTGATAAACCACTGTGCCTGACGCACCGGCCAGCGCTGTTCATCCAGCCCCAGTTCACGGATCACACGCTTGACCAAGCGTTGCTGGTCGTCGCTGTCGAGGATCTGGAACGTCTGGCTCAGGCCGGCTTCTTGCCAGTGAGCCCGCAGCAGGCGGTGAGCCAGGCCGTGGAAGGTGCCCACCCACATACCGGCGGGGTTGATCCCCATCAGCTGCTCGATGCGATGGCGCATCTCGGCGGCAGCCTTGTTGGTGAAGGTCACCGACAGCACGGAGTGTGGGGACGCGTTTTCGACCTGGATCAACCAGGCGATACGGTGCACCAGCACACGGGTTTTGCCGGAACCTGCGCCGGCCAGAACCAACTGACGCCCGACACTGGCCGTGACGGCCTGACGTTGGGCATCGTTGAGAGAATTTAACAAGAGAGAGAGATCATCGCGCATCGGGGCATTTTAGGGGCTGTTGGCCTTTGATTGCTAGCCGCGTGGCGGTCTTGGGCCGAGCGGTCGAAAAGGCTGGCAGTAAAAGAGCCCGGCGTGTTTCATCCAATTTAATGGCACCCGTGCGTTTGGTCGTGGGTATTGCTTGTGTATGCTCGGATGACTTTTTGGCTCATCTACTGATAAGAATCTTGCCGATGGTTCAGAGTTTAAATTCGCCGGGTGTTTTTTTCGGCATGGGTATCGGCCTTTTTTTGCTGGCGGGTGGTTTGGGTTGGCAGTTCAACCGGATCAAACAACGGCGCAAGGCGAGGCGCTTGCAGCAACAAGGCCTGTTCGCCGACTTGCAGCAGGCCAATGACCGTAGCGAGCAACTGCACACCGAACTGGCCCGCGAAGTGGAGCAGCGGCGGGTGGTGGAGGCGCGGGTGCGCCACCTTAGCCAGTTTGATGAGTTGACCGGCCTGGCCAATCGTTCCCTGTTCAAGGAGCGCCTGGAGGAGGCCAGCCAGCGAGTGCGCCAGGGTTCGTGCAATCTGACCTTGCTGCACATCAACCTCGATCGTTTCAAGCTGCTCAATGACAACTTTGGTCATGAACTGGCCGATCATGTGTTGCAAAAAATGGCTGAGCGTATCACCAAGGCCTTGCCTGAGGCCGACACCCTTGCGCGCCTGTCGGGTGATGAATTTGCCGTGTTGTTTGATGCCTATAACAGCCTGACCAGCCTGGCGCGGGTAGCCACCCGGCTTCTGGAAAAACTCAGTCGGCCGCTGATGGTGGACGGCCATGAGTTAGTGATCAGTGTATCCATTGGCATCAGTTTGTTACCGGGTAGCGCACGGGACATTGCGAGCCTGGTCCATCAGGCCAACAAGGCCATGCATCAGGCCAAGCACCTGGGTGGTGGCACTTTTCAGTTCTACAGTCACAGCCTGCAACGCAGCACCCTGGAGCGCCTGCAGTTGGAGAACCAGTTGCGCAAGGCCATTGCCGAGCGCCAGCTCGATGTGTTCTATCAACCCAAGCTGTGCCTGGCTACCGGCCGCCTGCACGCCGCCGAAGCGCTGGTGCGCTGGGATCACCCGCAATTGGGCAGCGTGCCGCCGAGCGACTTTATCGCCCTGGCCGAGGAGACTGGCCTGATCAGCGCCATCGGTGAATTTGTGCTGCGTGAAGCCTGCCGCCAGGCCTGCGAATGGCAACATGAAGGGCTGGCGCCGATACGGGTGTCGGTGAACCTGTCGGGGCATCAACTGCGCCAGGGCAAGCTGGTCAGCCTGGTGCGCCAGGTGCTCGAAGACACAGGGCTGGCACCGCATTGCCTTGAGCTGGAACTGACAGAGAGTCAGTTGCTCGACAATGTTGAATACATCATCGCCACCTTTGAGCAATTGCATGCGCTGGGGGTGAAGCTGGCGATTGATGATTTTGGCACCGGTTATTCATCGCTCAGTTACCTCAAGCGGTTTGCGGTGGATTACGTCAAGATCGATAAAACCTTTATTCACGGCGTGGGGCGCTGTAGCGAAGACGAGGCCATCACCCTGGCGATTATCGACATGGCCCACAGCCTGGCCCTCAAGGTCGTGGCAGAGGGCGTTGAAAACGAGGCGCAACTGGCCTTTCTCAAGGCTCGCCAGTGCGATGAAGTGCAGGGTTACTTGATCAGCCGTCCAGTCAGTGCACAGCAATTGGGCGACTTGTTGCGCGCAGGTGCCGCTGGCTTGTAGTGCGAAAAAGGGCTACACACGCCTGATCCTGCTTGATTAAAGGGTGATAACAGCAACCGATAGGGCGTATTGGGTGGGCAGAAAACGAATTCTTGTAGTATAACTACAAGATTGCTACATCCCCGGCACCCGCCGCTTACAGACCGAGTCCTGCCCTTTGAACCTGCTGCAACATATTGCCCAGTCACGCCACCTGTTACGTAAATCGGAACTCAAGGTCGCCGATCACGTGCTGCTTGATCCTGCGGCTGTAATGCACAGTTCCATGGCCGACCTTGCCCACAGCGTCGGTATCAGCGAGCCCACCATTGTGCGTTTTTGTCGTGCGATAGGCTGCTCGGGGTTCCAGGACTTGAAGCTCAAGCTGGCGCAAAGCCTGGCGGCAGGGGCCAGTTTTGGTCAGTTCGCGATCCACGAAGACGATTCGGTTGCGGACTACAGCCTGAAGATTTTCGACACGACGCTGCACACCCTGATGGACGTGCGCGAGAAGCTCGACCCGGTCGCCTTGCAGCGTGCGGTAACGGCCATGTCGCAAGCACAGCGGGTCGAGTTCTACGGTTTTGGTGCGTCGGGTGCAGTAGCGGCAGATGCCCAGCACAAGTTTTTCCGTTTGTTGCTGACCGCTGCGGCGTATTCCGACCCGCATATGCAAGCGATGTCGGCGGTGACCTTGAAGCCCACCGACGTGGCAATCTGCATTTCCCAGTCGGGCCGCTCCAAAGACTTGCTGATCACCGCCAACCTGGTGCGTGAAAGCGGCGCGACCTTGATCACCTTGTGTCCGAGCCAGACGCCGCTGGCAGAACTGGCGACCGTCAACCTGGCGATCGATGTGCATGAAGACACCGAAATCTACACCCCGCTGACCTCGCGCATTGCCCACCTGGTGGTGATTGACGTGCTGGCGATGGGTGTTGCGATGGCCCGCGGCCCGAGCCTGGTCAACCACCTCAAGAGCGTCAAGCGCAGCCTGCGCAGCTTGCGCCTGTCGCCCAAGTCGCTGAAAAGCCACGAAGATTAAAAGCGCCCTCACCCTAACCCTCTCCCAGAGGGAGAGGGGACTGATTGGGGGGTGTTGCAGTTTTATGGCCGTCTGAAGTGGCTGCGTTGAATCCGAAATTTACCCGGTTAGCTCCCTCTCCCTCCGGGAGAGGGTTGGGGTGAGGGTGCTCTTGATCGCCAAGCAATTTCATCCCCCTGTCATCCAGGCTTCGCAAAGCCGTCACAAACATAGTCCATCGTGAAACTCCCGTACACGCCTTGGGAGACTCGAAATGGCTCAGCCTTACGAAGAACGCAATAGCGCCGTCAAAACCCGCCGTCAGCAAGAAGACCAGCGCCGCATGGCCTTCCGTCGTGCGATTGAAGACCATACGAGCCAGCGCCAACTGCGCCTGGAAACCTCTGACTACCCCGACCTGGGATCGATCAACTATTGGCAGGCTGCGTCGGCAAGTGGCCGTCGAAGCGCTCAACCAGCGCGCTGATCTGCAGGCGCTCACTGCGAATAAACCCCAGAAATGCATGCGCCACCGGCGACAGTCGCTTGGCCTTGGCCTGCACCACGCACCAGCTGCGGTACAACGGCAATTCTTCGACCGGCAGCTCGCGCAGCAGGCCGGTCGCCAGCTCCAGGCTGACGGCGTGGCGTGTTAACAGCGCCACGCCCAACCCGGCCACCGCACATTCGCGCTGAGACTCGTTGGACGAGACCTCCAGCGTCTGATTGAAGTGCACGCGCTTCTCCTTGAAATACTCCTCACACGCCATGCGCGTGCCCGAACCCTGTTCGCGCATCAGCAGGGTATACGGCTCAAGATCCTGCAACCGCAGCGGCCCTTGCATGCACAGCGGGTGTTCGGCAGGTGCAACGGCCACAATCGGGTTATTCAAAAACGGCAAAAACTCCAGGCCCATGTCCTGGGGCACCATCGACATGATCACCAGATCGTCGCGGTTATCGGATAGCCGACGAACGGCCTGCGCCCGGTTGACCACGGTCAGTTGCAAATTGACTTCCGGGTGCTGGCGCTTGAAGGCAGCAAACAGATGCGGCACAAAATATTTCGCACTCGACTCCACCGCCAGTTTTAGCTGCCCCTGCAATGACCCGAGCATGTCGGAAAGCTGCATGTCGAGGTTTTCCAGGCGGCCGAAAATATCCCGGCTGGCCAACTGAAGCGCTTCAGCGGCCTCGGTCATGTACAGCTTTTTGCCAACGTAGTCGAACAAAGGCTGGCCAATCAGCTCTTCAAGCTGACGAATTTGTAGACTTACGGCGGGTTGCGTCAGCGACATTTCTTCTGCGGCGCGGCTGTAAGAGCGCAAATCACAGACTTCGTTAAACACCTGCAATTGGCGAAAAGTGATACGCATCAATGACTTACGCATTTTTATAAAATTATCCGAAGCGGCAAGTGCTCTGACTATAAGTTGTTACTTATGAACGACCCAAGAATTATTGATTTTTGTTTATCGCTGCGCAGGTCTAGTGTGACAACACAACGGTTCAGACACATTTGGACACGTCCCGACCTGGTCTAGCAGGTCGTTTGTTCCATGGGCTTTAGGAAGATTCCAAGTGATAAAAAAGATCCTGATCGCCAACCGCGGAGAAATCGCCGTCCGCATCGTGCGTGCCTGCGCCGAGATGGGGATTCGCTCTGTAGCGGTCTATTCCGAAGCTGATCGGCATGCCTTGCACGTCAAGCGCGCTGACGAAGCACACAATATCGGCGAAGACCCGCTGGCCGGTTATTTGAACCCGCGCAAGCTGGTTAACCTGGCCGTTGAAACCGGTTGTGATGCCTTGCATCCCGGTTACGGTTTTCTGTCAGAAAATGCTGAATTGGCTGATATCTGCGCCGAGCGCGGGATCAAGTTCATCGGCCCTGCCGCTGAAGTCATTCGCCGCATGGGCGACAAGACTGAAGCGCGCCGCAGCATGATCAAGGCTGGTGTTCCGGTTACGCCGGGCACTGAAGGCAACGTTGCCGACATCCACGAAGCCTTGATTGAAGGCGAGCGCATTGGTTACCCGGTGATGCTCAAGGCCACCTCGGGTGGTGGCGGTCGCGGCATTCGTCGCTGCAACAGCCGTGAAGAGCTGGAGCAAGCCTTCCCGCGGGTGATCTCGGAAGCTACCAAGGCTTTTGGTTCGGCCGAAGTGTTTCTGGAAAAATGCATCGTAAACCCCAAGCACATCGAAGCGCAGATCCTCGGTGACAGCTTTGGCAATGTGGTGCACCTGTTTGAGCGCGACTGCTCGATCCAGCGTCGCAACCAGAAGCTGATCGAAATCGCCCCAAGCCCTCAGCTGACCCCTGAACAGCGCGCCTATATCGGCGACCTGTCGGTGCGTGCAGCCAAGGCCGTGGGTTACGAGAACGCCGGTACCGTGGAGTTCCTGCTCGCCGAAGGCGAGGTGTACTTCATGGAGATGAACACCCGGGTGCAGGTGGAACACACCATCACCGAAGAAATCACCGGCATCGACATTGTCCGT
The DNA here is from genome assembly GCF_041200115.1 of Pseudomonas sp. WC2401. Lineage (NCBI taxonomy): Bacteria > Pseudomonadati > Pseudomonadota > Gammaproteobacteria > Pseudomonadales > Pseudomonadaceae > Pseudomonas > Pseudomonas sp. WC2401. The sequence goes on along the minus strand of NZ_CP165623.1, from coordinate 619,041 downwards.
GAGCAAATCCGTATCGCCTCCGGCCTGCCGCTGTCGATCAAGCAGGAAGACGTGCAACACCGCGGCTTTGCCCTGCAGTTCCGGATCAATGCCGAAGACCCGAAAAACAACTTCCTGCCAAGTTTCGGCAAGATCACCCGTTACTACGCGCCCGGCGGCCCTGGTGTGCGTACCGACACGGCGATCTACACCGGCTATACCATCCCGCCGTATTACGACTCCATGTGTCTGAAACTGGTGGTGTGGGCCCTGACCTGGGAAGAAGCGATGGACCGTGGTTTGCGCGCCCTCGACGACATGCGTCTGCAAGGGGTCAAAACCACCGCCGCGTATTACCAGGAAATCCTGCGTAACCCGGAATTCCGTAGTGGCCAGTTCAACACCAGCTTCGTAGAAAGCCACCCTGAGCTGACCAACTACTCGATCAAGCGCAAACCCGAAGAGCTGGCCCTGGCCATCGCCGCCGCCATCGCCGCCCACGCAGGCCTGTGAGGAAAAGAATAATGAGCAAGAAGATTTTCGTAACTGACACCATCCTGCGTGACGCCCACCAGTCGCTGCTGGCCACCCGCATGCGCACCGAAGACATGCTGCCGATCTGCGACAAGCTCGACAAGGTCGGCTACTGGTCGCTGGAAGTCTGGGGCGGCGCCACCTTTGACGCCTGCGTGCGCTTCCTCAAGGAAGACCCGTGGGAGCGTCTGCGCCAACTGCGTGCCGCCTTGCCCAACACCCGCCTGCAAATGCTGCTGCGCGGTCAGAACCTGCTGGGCTATCGCCATTACAGCGACGACGTGGTCAAGGCGTTCGTGGCCAAGGCGGCGGTTAACGGTATCGACGTGTTCCGCATCTTTGACGCCATGAACGACGTGCGTAACCTGCGCGTGGCCATCGAGGCCGTCAAGGCCGCTGGCAAGCATGCCCAGGGCACCATCGCCTACACCACCAGCCCGGTACACACCACCGAGGCGTTTGTGGCCCAGGCCAAGCAAATGGAAGCGATGGGCTGCGACTCGGTCGCCATCAAGGACATGGCCGGCCTGCTGACCCCGTACGCCACTGGCGAACTGGTCAAGGCGCTGAAAGCCGAAATCACCCTGCCGATCTTTATTCACTCCCACGACACTGCGGGTCTGGCTGCCATGTGCCAGCTCAAGGCGATCGAAAACGGCGCCGATCATATCGACACCGCGATCTCCAGCTTCGCGTGGGGCACCAGCCACCCGGGCACCGAGTCGATGGTTGCCGCCCTCAAGGGCAGCGAATACGACACTGGCCTCGACCTGTCGCTGTTGCAGGAAATCGGCATGTACTTCTACGCCGTGCGTAAGAAGTATCACCAGTTTGAAAGCGAATTCACCGCCGTCGACACCCGCGTGCAAGTCAACCAGGTGCCGGGCGGGATGATTTCCAACCTTGCCAACCAGCTCAAAGAGCAGGGCGCGCTGAACCGCATGAGCGAAGTGCTGGCCGAAATCCCGCGTGTGCGCGAAGACCTCGGTTATCCGCCGCTGGTAACGCCGACCTCGCAAATTGTCGGTACCCAGGCGTTCTTTAACGTGCTGGCCGGCGAGCGTTACAAAACCATCACCAACGAAGTGAAGCTTTACCTGCAAGGCGGCTACGGCAAGGCGCCGGGGGTGGTCAACGAGCAACTGCGTCGTCAGGCCATTGGCAACGAAGAATTGATCGACGTACGTCCTGCAGACCTGCTCAAGCCAGAAATGGTCAAGTTGCGTGCTGAAATTGGTGCCCTGGCCAAGTCGGAAGAAGACGTGCTGACCTTCGCCATGTTCCCGGACATCGGTCGTAAATTCCTTGAGGAGCGTGCTGCCGGCACCCTGACTCCGGAAGTGTTGCTGCCTATCCCTGAGGCGGGCGGTGTGACCAAGGCGAGCGGTGAAGGCGTGCCGACCGAGTTCGTGATCGACGTGCACGGCGAGAGCTATCGCGTTGACATCACCGGTGTGGGCGTCAAGGCTGAGGGCAAGCGTCACTTCTACCTGTCCATCGATGGCATGCCGGAAGAAGTGGTGTTCGAACCGCTCAACGAATTTGTTGGCGGCACCTCAAGCAAGCGCAAGCAGGCCAGCGAGCCAGGCCATGTGAGCACGGCAATGCCGGGCAACATCGTTGATGTACTGGTCGCTGTAGGCGATGTGGTCAAGGCTGGCCAGTCGGTACTGATCACTGAAGCCATGAAAATGGAAACTGAAGTCCAGGCCGGCATCGCAGGCAAAATCGTCACCATCCACGTTATCAAGGGCGACCGTGTTAACCCGGGCGAAATTCTGATCGAAATCGAAGCCTGATAGTGCCTTTGATGTAAACGCTTTAAACCTCGGGGGAGCATGTGCTCCCCTTTTTTTTGCCTGCAATTTAATACAGCTGGTGAAGTTTCATTGATCCTGAATCTGCATTTAAATACATTTTATCGACTGGAAAAACTATTAAACTGCACTATATTGCACTTATATAATCATTTTATGTCTATGAAGTGCATTAAAATGCAGGTGCAAGCATGTTTCAGCTAACCCTTCAGCTCTACAGCGCCGGCCAATGGCAGGACGCAATGACGCTGGTTTTTCCTGCGCCGGATAAAGACCTGGATGGCCCCTGCCGCTTGGGGTACAAGCAGGATTACCTTGTGCAAAACCTGGAGGCCATCGAAAGCCCCTTTCTCTGCTCGGTGAGTGCTCGCTTGCCGCTTGGGTGGGATGCACAAGTCTTGAAAAAGGCCCCGGCTTTTCTGCACGATATCGCGCCAGCAGGCGCGGCAAAAAAAATCCTGATTAAGCAAATAGGGCGGGAAAAGCCTGAGGGCCTGAGCATTGATTTATTTTTGCTCGGCCACAGCACGCCTGCGCCAATAGGTCACCTGCGTATAAAAGAGTCGTTTCAGCGGCTGGATATGTTTGCCCCGCTGGGCTTCTCCCGTCAGGACGTGATTGAACGCGACAACAGCTTCCTTGAATACGCTCACGAGCAGGGCGCTGCAATTGGCGGTGCCACAGGGGCGGGTGGCGAGGCGCCCAAGTTGTTGATGGCTGAGGGCGCAGACGGTCTGTTGTACCCCGATGCCACTTTGGCAGACGCTGGTGTCAGGCAGCACTGGTTTATCAAGTTTGCGCGTAACCAGGCACTGGAGCTGGATGGCACCATCCTGCGCAGCGAATTCATGTACTACAAGGCCCTGCAAAAGTTGGGTATCGAGACTGTTCCTGTCCAGGGGCTGGCGCTGGAGGAAGGGCGCAAGCCAAGCCTGTGGATGCAGCGCTTTGATCGCAAGGTCACAGCGCAAGGCGTCGAGAGGCTTGCTGTGGAATCTGTATATTCCCTCGCGCAAGTCACTGAGCCTGGCAGCGACATGACGCACCTTGAGGTGCTTGAGCTGTTGGTTGCGCTCTGGAAGCAGGCCGGCCAGCAAGACCAGATTGCAGATCTGGTGGCCGAATACCTGCGCCGCGACCTGCTCAACAAAATCCTCGGCAATAGCGATAACCATGGTCGCAACACTGCGCTCATCCGTGGCGTTGATTCATTTCGCCTCGCGCCAATCTATGACTTGGCCCCAATGGTGATGGATAGCGAAGGCATTACGCGCACGACCAAGTGGTCGCGGGATGTAGAGCGTGCAGGGCAAGTTGATTGGCGTGCCGCCTGTGAGTCGATAGGCGGGCTTATTGAGCCGCAAGCGGCTTTTGAGCGCCTGCGTGCCGATGCCGAGCAGTTACGGGCACTGCCTGATTTGCTTCGCGCCGAGGGTTTGCCGGAGCTGACAATGAATCATCCGCAAATTGCCCTCAAAAACCTCGACCAACGCCTGCGCCAGTGGGGTTTGAAATGACGCTCAGCATTGATGCACGCCAGTTGATGATTGAAAGTATCGAGGCTGCGCTGGCCCAGGGCAGCATCACCCTGGGCGAGGCGGTAAAGCGATTTCGCGTAAACGTGACCGGATTGCAGCAAACGCAGTTTGCCCGCATGTGCAAAATCTCGGTGCGGACCCTGATTCAAATCGAGCACGACGAAGGCAACCCCACGCTTAAATCCATGAACGCAGTCTTCAAGCCCTTCGGCCTGCAAATGGGCGTGGTTCGCTTGCCGCGAAAATTTTAAACCCTCTTCTCACGCAAAAACGCCCAACAGTCCTTGTTGGGCGCACTGATCAAATTTTATACAGCTTTGCCCCGGCATTCTTCCAGGGTCTTTATTTGGCCGCTTTCTGGTTGGTTATCCAGTGCCAGCCATTTTTCGAACCCTACCGCTACTGCGGGCCATTCCGTACTAATGATACTGTACCATGTGGTATCACGATTCTTGCCTTTGACCAACATGTGCTGTCGGAATACGCCTTCGTATGTGTACCCCAATCGTACTGCTGTACGCTTTGAGCGAGTGTTGTCGTTGTTGCACTTCCACTCCAGACGACGGTTGCCCAGGGCGAAGGCTTCCCTGGCCAGCAGGTAGACGGCCTCGGTGCTTTTGGGCGAGCGCTGCATGGGGGCGCCAAAGGCAACGTGGCCGATCTCGATGCGCCCGTGTTCCGGGACGATGCACATCAGGCTGAGCAGGCCTTGTGCCTCACCGCTCGACTTGTCGATAACGGCATAAAAATGTGGGTCGCGGCTGGCAGCATGGTTTTGCAGCCAGGCATCAAATGCCGGCCGCTCATTGAAGGGGCCGTAGGGCAAGTAGTCCCAAAGCTTGGGATCGGCCTTTGGCCCTTGTAAGGCTAGCCATAGTTCATCGCCATGACGTGCGGGGTCGAGCTTTTCCAGACGAATGAATCGTCCTTCAAGGGTGCGGGTATCCGGTGTTCTGGCCGCCAGCCAGTGTTCTAGAGAGTCGGGCATTGCGCGTTCCTTATTTATGACAAGGTTTTGCGAAACTGAATAAAGCCGGGGCGCTCGCCAATGCGCTCATACAACTGAATGGCCGTGGTGTTGGTTTCCTGGGTAAGCCAATGAACTTTGCAGCAATCCTTGTCGTGGGCGGCGCCATATACGTGTTCGATCAGCTGGCGCCCAACGCCCTTGCCGCGCACCTCGGGGCTGACAAACAGGTCTTGAAGATAGCAGGCGTTTTTGATGCTCCAGTTGGTGCGGTGATAAACGCACTGCACCATGCCCACTGCTTTATCACCTTGCCAGGCCAGAGCCAGGGTGGTCGGTTCTGCCGGATCGAGGAACCGCGACCAGGTGGACTGGGTGATGTCATCGGACAGTTCGGTCTTGTAAAAGCGCAGGTAGGCCTGCCACAGCGGTAGCCACTGTTCGCGATCGGCGGCGGTGGCGGGTTTGATCTGGATTTGAGTCATTTTCAGTTATTCCTTAACCATTAAATGAGCGAGTGCGTGGTCTTGCGGGTTGCTGTTGGCCAGCAGGCCCTGGCGCACGCCGGCCTGGTCGGCGGCGTCGCGGTTCTGGCTGAGTTTGCGTTTGCCTTGCAGGCGAGTGATGGGCAGGCGAAAACCCACAATGGCCTTGAGCATGCTGTCGATATAGTCGTCTGGTGCATCGCTGACCGCCCAAGGGGCGGGGCGCCCGGCTTCGTGTTGGCTGCTCAGGCGGCTGACCAGCGCCAGCAAGCGCTCGGCATCCTCGAATACCTCGGCCGTGCCATAGGCATGTACGGCCAGGTAATTCCAGGTGGGCACGGCTTTGCCGTGGTCGGCCTTGCTCGGGTAAAAGGACGGGCTGATATAGGCCTGCTCGCCGGCGAAGATCACCAGGCTCTCGCTGCCTTGCGCCAGTGCCTTGCCGTGCGGGTTGGCGCGGGCAAGGTGCCCGTACAACGTGCCGTACGCGCCTTCGTCCGGCGCCAACAGCAAAGGCACATGGCTGGCGAGCAAGCCCTGGCTGGTGTGTGTGACCAGGACGGGCAGGGGGCAGGCCTGCATCTGCTGGTGCAGGCTTTCGATGTTGTCTACGGCGAAGGCACGGGGTACGTACATGGAAATTATCCTTGGCGAATGGCTTCATCCTAGGCAGGCTATTGGTTGGTTGTAAGAGCCATTAATGGTCATTTTCATAGGTCCAATCCATGAGTGATTCAGCGCTGTCCATTGCCTTCAACCCTGCCGGCATCGAGCTTGATCCGAAAAAGGGCCTGAGCCGCCAGCTGTATCAGGCATTGCGCCAGCGCGTGCTGGATGGCCGCTTGAGTGGCGGCTCGCGCTTGCCTGCCAGTCGTGACATGGCGAGCGCCCTGGGGATTTCCCGCAATAGCGTGGTGCGGGCCTATGACCAGTTGTATGCCGAAGGTTTTATTGAGGGGAGGGTTGGGGACGGCACCTATGTCGCAAAATTGCCAGCCAAAGCCCTGCCCCTGAAAAAGTTGTCCACCAACTTATCCACAGGGTTTTCAACAAGCTTATCCCCAGGGTTATCCACAAAATCAGCCGAAATACCTGTAATTACATCCAGTAAAGTTATCCACAGTACAGCGCTAAGCAGGGTTGCCGAGCACGCGCTTGACCTGCCTCCAAGCGGCGTTCCGCGTGCTTTTCGAGTGGGAGTTCCGGCGTTCGACTTATTCCCTTTCGAGGTATGGAGCAAGCTGCAGGCGGCTTTTTGGCGTAAGCCGGACTTGCAACAGCTGTGTTATGGCGACCCGGCTGGCGATGAGCGACTGCGTGGGTTGATCGCGGCCTATTTGCGTACTTCGCGGGGTTTATCGTGCTCGGCTGAACAAATTTTGATCACCAGTGGCGCGCAGCAAGGAATTAGCCTTTGTGCACAGCTGCTGGTGGAGCCCGGCGAGGGGGTGGCTGTGGAAAACCCCGGCTATCGCGCAGCGGCCTATGCCTTTGCGATTGCCGGGGCGAATGTGCAGGGCGTGGCGGTGGATCAGGACGGTATGGACTGTTCAGCGCTGGCGCACTTGAACAACTGTCGGCTGGCCTATGTAACGCCTTCTCATCAATACCCCATTGGAGTCACCCTGAGCCTGGCCCGGCGCCTGGAGCTGCTGGCCTGGGCCGAGCGCACGCAAGGCTGGATTGTCGAGGACGACTACGATGGCGAGTACCGCTACAGCGGCGCGCCGCTGGCCCCGTTGGCGGCTTTGGACCGCAGCGGGCGGGTGATTTATGTGGGTACCTTCGGCAAGGTGGCGTTTCCGGCGTTGCGCCTGGGGTACCTGGTACTGCCCAAGGGGCTGACAGAGCCTTTTGCCCGGCGCCGCTCGCTGGATATGCGTCATTCGGAGGTCAGCACCCAGGCGGTAATGGCCGAATTTATGGCGGCGGGGCATTTTCAACGGCATATCCGCCGGATGCGTCGTGCGGCGTTGAGCCGCCGCGATGTGTTGCTGGCCAACTGGCCACGGGATGTCGCGGGGGTTGGGGCGATGCCGGCGATTGCTGCCGGGTTGCATGTGGCTGTGCCGGTTGCGGGGTTGGCCCGTGAGCAGGAACTGCTGGCGCAGGCCCGGGCGGTGGACGTGGAAATCAACGGGCTGAGCAGTTATTGGCAGCAAGACTCGGTCGAGCCTGTGGATAACCGCGCCGGTTTGGTGCTGGGATTTGCAGCAGTGCCGGAGGTGGAAATCAAGGCGGCGCTGGAGCGGCTGGGCAAGGTGTGGAATGGCGGGCATTGAACTTGTGGGAGCGGGTTTGCCCGCGATGGCATCAGCGCATCAATCCGGGCAAACCCCGCCGCCTGAAGCGCGACCAAGCCCGTTCCCACAGGGCGGGCTTGCTCATTGCGCGCGTTCAAACCCCTCCAGCACATTCACCGCATTCACGCCGATTTCTTCAACCGCGTAACCGCCTTCCATCACAAATAAGGTCGGTTTACCCAGCCGCGCAATACGCTCGCCCATGCGCAGGTAGTCCGGGCTGTCGAGCTTGAACTGGGAGATCGGGTCGTTCTTGAATGTATCCACACCCAGGGAAACCACAATCACATCAGCGTCGTAACGCTCAATCTCGGCGCAGGCCAATTCCAGCGCTGCGCTCCAGCGGTCCCAGGCCGAGCCTGCGGGCAGTGGGTAATTAAAATTGAAGCCTTCACCCGGCCCTTCACCCAGCTCGTCTTCATAGCCCAAAAAGAACGGAAACTCGGCTTCAGGATGGCCGTGGATTGAGGTAAACAGGACGTCATTACGGTCATAGAAAATCGACTGCGTGCCATTGCCGTGATGGTAGTCCACGTCGAGGATCGCCACCTTGCTGCGGCCCTGATCGAGAAAGGCCTGGGCGGCAATGGCGGCGTTGTTCAGGTAGCAGTAACCACCCATCAGGTCGCTGGCGGCGTGATGACCCGGCGGGCGGCAAAGTGCGAAAGCGCTGTGGGCGCCGTTTTGAATTTCAGCTTGAGCCGTCAGGGCTACTTGCGCAGCACTGTAGGCCGCTTGCCAAGTGCCTGCGGTAATAGGTGCGCCGCCGTCGAAGCTGTAATAACCCAACTGGCCGTGCAGGCTGGTGGGCAGTACGGCGCGCAAGGTTCGGGCGGGCCAGGTGTAGGGCAGCAAGTCGCCATCGCGGCCATGTTCGGTCCAGCGATCCCACGCACCCTGGAAAAAATCCAGATAAGCACTGCTGTGAATTCGCTCGACAGGCCCACGGCCAAAATCTTGAGGCGCACGCACGGGGCCGAGTTCACGAGTCTGGACACGTTGCAGAATATGGTCGGCGCGAGAGGGCATTTCAAAGCAGGGCATCAGTTGCCCGTCCATCAACTCACAACGGCCATGATGCAGGTGATGATCGTCCGAATAGATCGTCAGCATGTTCTTGTTCTCCCAAGGCTTGAGCGCTGGCTTACAGTTTTGCGGCGCAGGGCGTTTGAGAGAACGGCAGGAGCGGCCAAAACGAGATGGATACGGCCAAAATAGCTGACCGCAATTGGCCCCCTGAATCAGGCTCGAAACTGGCTGGGTGCGACCCCGCTCCAGCGCACAAACGCATGGCGAAAGCTGGCGGTTTCACTGAAGCCCAGGGCTTCGGCAATCTGGTAGATGGGCCATTCGGTGTCGTTGAGCAGCAGCTTGGCTCGCTCAAAGCGCAGGTCGTCGAGCAGTGTCTGGTAGCTGCAGCCCACATCGTGCAAATGCCGGCGCAGTGTGCGTGGCGAGCAGTTCATTTGTTCGGCCAGGCCTTCAAGCCCGGGGGCGGCATGCAGTTGTGCAGCCAGTAACTGACGAATACGCTCCAGCCAGGTTTGCCGCCCGGTGAATTCCAGATTCTGTTTGCGACAGCGCTCGGCCATCGCCTGATGGGTGACGGTGTCGGCCAGTGGCAAAGGCTGGTCGAGCCAGCTTTTGGCAAAGGCAAAACCATTGCCGTGGGCCTCGAACTGGCGTGGGCAATCGAAACTTAGCCCGTAGCGGGCGTGGTAGTCCGGTGCGCTGTGGGCAAAGCGTGCCCCTGATAGTGGCAACCGTTGGCCCAGCAGGTCTTCACAAATGACCTTGAGCGAGGCCAGGCACAGCTCGGTATTGAACACCGCCATTTGCGGGTTCTCGGCATAACCATTGGCGCAGAACCAGACCTGTTCGCCTTCGACCTCCAGGCTCAGCTCAAAAAGTGTTCCCAGCAGCGCCGGGTAGCGTAAAGCCAGACGCAATGCGTCACCTAAGGTGGCACTGGTGAGTAAGGCGTAACCGAGCATGCCGTAGGACGACACATGCATACGTCGCCCCAGTTCCAGGCCGATTTCGCGGCGCAGGGCTACGGCATTGGCGCATACGCGCATTTCCTGGTTGGTGGTGATGCGCGTGTCTGCACGGCTCAAGTCCGCTGCGCGGATACCGCTACCGGCCAACAGCGCTTCGCTGGGCAGGCCTTCGGCGTTGAAGGTGCTAAGCACCAGCGAGACGGCGTTGAGCGTGGTGAGATGAGAGTGGAGCATGCCCGTTTCCTGCCTGAGAGGTGCAGGAAACGAGCAAGTTGTGTGCCGGGGGATGTACATCAAACCTGTAGCCGCTGCCGCAGGCTGCGATAAGGGCCGCAGGACCTTCAATCAAGGCGGGCCTGCTGCGCAGTCCATCGCAGCCTGCGGCAGCGGCTACACAGGGTGAGGTATGGGCCTTTACGCCAGCTCCCCGCACACATCCAGTTCGACCAGCCGGCGCACTTCAGCCAGGAGCAGGTCGGCGCCCAGCAACGCATGCAGCTTGCCGAACACGGCCTCGCGGGTCATGCCGCCGCCCGAGAGTACGCCCGCCCCACGCAAGCGGCTGCCTGCTTCGTACACGTCCAGTTCCACACCGCCTTCATGGCATTGGGTGATAGCCACAACCACGATGCCGTTTTCCTGCGCCCGTTGCAGGCTGGCGAGAAAGTCCGGGTTGTCACTGGGGCCGGTGCCGCTGCCGAAGCACTCCAGTACCAGGGCCTCGATTCCGCTGTTGAGCAGGGCGTCGAGCTGGGCCGCGCCAATGCCCGGCACCAGCGGCAACACGCCCACGTTGGCCTCATGTTTGGGGTGGCTGTAGGCCAGTTCGGCCGGGAGGGAAGTCGCCCTGGCTCCGCCGCCGTTGCGTGTCAGTGTCACAAATGGGTTTCGGCCAAAGCTGCGCACTTTGGCGCAGCGTGTGGGTGCCATCAGCTTGCCGTGAAAGTACAGCTGCACACCATGCGGCTGGCCCTGGCCCAGCGCCTGCAAGGCACCACTGACGTTTTCCCAAGCATCGCTGTCGGGTACGCCGGCTGGCAGCATGGAGCCGGTAAACAGCACCGGCGCCGGCAAGCCCAGCAGTTGAAAGCACATGGCCGCAGCGCTGTAGGCCAACGTGTCAGTGCCATGCAGGACCAGGACGCCATCGCAGCCATCCTTGTCCACGGCTTCGATGATCGCGGCCCGCAGGCGCAGCCAGTAGGCCGGGGTCATGTTGGCGCTGTCGATCAGCGGGCTCATTTCGCGAAAGGACCACTGTGGTACTTGTAACTGCGGTTGGCTGGCCAGGTGCTCGCTCATGCGCGCTTCAAAACCCGAGGCTGGCGCCAGGCCGCTGGCGCTGGCCTGCATGCCGATGGTGCCGCCGGTGTAGAGCACCCTGACGCGTTGGGCGGTGTGATGAGTGGCTGCGGTCATTGTTGAGTCCCCATAAGCAAAAACGCGGCGGTTCTGGAGAACCGCCGCGTCAAGTATCAGCGTTGTGTGTCTTCGGCCTTGGTGGCCGGCTTTGGCGGCCAGGCCTTCAGATCGAGATCCAGGTCCGGAAATTTACTGGAATCGAACACGGGTGTCTTGATCCCCGCGCGGCGCTGGTCATCGTAATCCTTGAGCACGCGCATGCAAATCTTGAACAGCATCGCCAGGGCAACCAGGTTGACGAAGGCCAGCATGGTCATGGCAATGTCGGCAAAGGCGAAGACCGTTTGCAGGTTCTCGATCGAGCCCCAAAAGATCAGCACCAGTACCAGGGCGCGATAACCCATCAGCGCCTTGCGGCTTTCGCCAACCAAAAAGCGCAGGTTGTTCTCGCCCAGATAGTAGTTGTAGAGCATCGAGGTGAACACGAACAGGGCCAGGGCCACGCTGATAAACACACGACCCCATTCACCCACTACGGCTGCCAGGGAGTTCTGGGTCAGGGCAATGCCGTCGCCTTCAAAGCCCGGGGTGTAGAAACCCGACAACAGAATCAGCAAGGCCGTACAGGTGCAGATCACGAAGGTGTCGAGGAATACGCTGAACGCCTGCACCACGCCTTGGGCGATCGGGTGTTCAACATCGGCCACGGCGGCCACGTTCGGGGCACTGCCCAGACCGGCTTCGTTGGCGAACACGCCACGTTTGACGCCCATCACGATTGCACTGCCGATCAGACCACCGAACACCGGGTCCAGGCCGAAGGCGCTTTTAACGATATGACCCAGCATGGCGGGCACATGGTCGAATTGCAGCACGATCACATACAGGGTGACCGCGATATAGGCTAGGGTCTTGACCGGTACCAGCAGGTCAGCCACCGAAGCGATACGTTTGATACCGCCGATGAACACCAGACCCAGCAGGATGGCGATGGCCAGGCCCGAGTAGTTGACCTTGAAGCCGAAGGCGTCTTGCAACGAGTGGGTCACGGCATGAGCTTGCAGGCCCATGAAGGCAAAACCGAAGGTGATCAGCAGCAAAACTGCCATCAGTTTACCCATCCAGGCTTTGCCCAGGCCGTACTTCATATAGAAGGAAGGGCCGCCGCGCAGTTGACCTTCCGAGTCCCGACGCTTGTACAGCTGGCCCAGGGAGCATTCGATCAGGCTGCTGGACATGCCGACCAGTGCGGTCACCCACATCCAGAACACGGCACCGGGGCCGCCCAGGGTCACGGCAATACCGACGCCGGCAATGTTGCCCGCGCCCACACGGCCGGCCAGGCTCAGCATCAATGCCTGAAACGAGCTCAACTCACCGGCGCTGCTGCGCAGGCTGTCCTTGAATACCGAAAACATGTGCAGGAAGTAACGAAACTGAACGAAACGCGAGCGGATCGTGAAGTAGCCACCGAGCCCGACCATGAGCACGATTAGCACTTTCCCTGAGAGGAAGTCATTGATGACTTCAAGCATGGATTATTCCTCGCTGTTTTTATCTGATGGCAACACGGGCGGGTCGAAATATCGCGTTACACCTGCTTGAGCAAGGCATAAACGTAGGCGATCAAGGCGACCCTGGCCATGTTGCTGCTTGGTTTACGATGCTGTTTCCGTGCTGACGATGGCCGCTGGTGCTGGGGCCGGGCACAGGAAGAGGGCCGGCACTATACCTAGGAGTGTGGGAAGCGTCTGCATAAGTGACTGAATTTTCATGTGTGAGTTGTCAGATATGACCTCTAAATATGCCTGATTTGGCTTCATTTCTTGTGGGAGCAGGCATCGAATAACAGGCAAAAAAAAGGGCCTGCAGACGTGTCTGCAAGCCCTCAAAAGGTGAGAGGTGTCTAGTCCCTCGACCTGGTGAGCGTTGAGCGTGTTACAGCATCAGGCCTTGAGAGGCACCAGACGCGGAGCAATCATGTTTTCCGGGCGCAGGATGTCGTCGAGCATGGCGTCGTCGAGCAAGCCTTCTTCGCGCACCAGTTCCAGCACGCCGCGGCCGCTTTCAAGAGCGATACGGGCGATGCGGGTGGCGTTTTCATAGCCGATGTACGGGTTAAGTGCAGTCACCAGACCAATCGAGTGCTCGACCAGTTCACGGCAGCGCGCTTCGTTGGCCGTGATGCCGGTGATGCAGTGCTCGCGCAGCATGTCCATGGCGCGTTGCAGCAGGCGGATCGAGTCGAAGATCTTGAATGCGATCAACGGCTCCATCACGTTCAGTTGCAGCTGGCCACCTTCGGCGGCGATGGTCAGGGCCAGGTCGTTACCGATGATCTGGAACGCCACCTGGTTGACGGCTTCCGGGATAACCGGGTTGACCTTGCCTGGCATGATCGAGCTGCCTGGCTGACGTGCTGGCAGGTTGATTTCGTTGATGCCAGTGCGTGGGCCGCTGGACAGCAGGCGCAAGTCGTTGCAGATCTTCGACAGCTTGACCGCGGTACGCTTGAGCATGCCGGAGAACAGTACGAAGGCGCCCATGTCGGAAGTGGCTTCGATCAGGTCGGCAGCCGGTACCAGCGGGTGACCGCTGATGGTCGCCAGGCGGTTCACGGCCAGCATCTGGTAGCGCGGGTCGGCGTTGATGCCGGTACCGATGGCGGTGCCACCCAGGTTCACTTCAGTCAGCAGCTCTGGCGCCAGGGTTTTCAGGCGGGCCAGGTCTTCACTCAATGTCGTGGCGAAGGCGCGGAACTCTTGACCCAGGGTCATCGGCACGGCGTCTTGCAGCTGGGTACGGCCCATTTTCAGGACGTGGCTGAACTCGACGCCTTTGGCCGCGAACGACTGGATCAGGCTGTCGAGGCTGGCCAGCAGTGCGTCGTGACCCAGCAACAGGCCCAGACGGATGGCCGTCGGGTAGGCGTCGTTGGTCGACTGCGCCATGTTGACGTCGTTGTTCGGGTGCAGGTATTGGTATTCGCCCTTCTGATGGCCCATGGCCTCCAGCGCGATGTTGGCGATGACTTCGTTGGCATTCATGTTGGTTGAAGTGCCAGCGCCGCCTTGAATCATGTCCACCACGAACTCTTCGTGGAAATCGCCGCGGATCAGACGTGCACAGGCTTCGCTGATGGCAGCGTGCTTGGCATCGCTGAGATGACCCAACTCACGGTTGGCGTCAGCAGCGGCCTGTTTCACCATGGCCAGGCCCACAACCAGCTTCGGGTAATGCGAAATCGGAACGCCCGAGAGACGGAAGTTGTTCACCGCTCGCAGGGTCTGGATGCCGTAATACGCTTGAGCGGGTACTTCGAGTACGCCAAGCAGGTCTTTTTCGGTACGGAAAGATGCAGCGGAGGACATGATAGAAATCATCTCGATATGAACCCGGTCTGGGCCGGAACGCTGCGAATCCTAGGCCTGCAGTCTATTTTGGGCCAATGCCTTTAAACACTATCCTATGCATAAACGGCATAATAGCGACGTGACGCGGCAGGCGCGTCGAGCGTGTGACCCATTTTGGTGCGCGTCCGGGAGGACTCGATGAATCTCGAAAGTAAATGGTTGGAGGACTTCAGTGCCTTGGCTGCGACCCGCAGTTTTTCCCAGGCAGCAGAGCGCCGCTTCGTCACTCAGCCGGCTTTCAGCCGGCGTATTCGCAGCCTGGAAGCGGCGCTGGGGCTGACCTTGGTGAATCGTTCCCGCACCCCGGTGGAGTTGACTGCGGCCGGTCAGCTGTTTTTGGTCACGGCGCGCACCGTGGTCGAGCAGTTGGGTGAGGTGTTGCGTCACCTGCATCACCTCGAAGGCGGGCAGGGCGAGGTCATGCAAGTGGCTGCGGCGCACTCCCTGGCACTGGGATTTTTCCCGCGCTGGATCGCCCAATTGCGCAATGAAGGGCTGAACATCGCCACACGGCTGGTTGCGACTAACGTCGGAGACGCCGTGCATGCTTTGCGCGAAGGCGGCTGCGATTTGATGCTGGCTTTTTACGATCCTGATGCGGCCTTGCAGATGGATCCGGAAATTTTCCCGTCCCTGCACCTGGGTAATACCGAAATGCTCCCGGTGTGCGCGGCCGATGCCGACGGCAAGCCGTTGTTCGACCTGGAAGGCGATGCCAGTGTGCCGTTGCTGGCCTATAGCGCCGGGGCGTTTTTGGGCCGCTCGGTGAATTTGCTGCTGCGCCAGCGTAGCCTGCGTTTTACCACTATCTATGAGACCGCGATGGCCGACAGCCTTAAAAGCATGGCGCTCGAAGGGTTGGGTATTGCCTGGGTGCCACATTTGAGCGTGCGTGCCGAGCTGGCGCGGGGCGAGCTGGTGGTGTGCGGTGGCCCGCAATGGCATGTGCCGCTGGAGATTCGCCTGTACCGCTGTGCCCTGGTGCGCAAGGCCAACGTGCGGTTGTTGTGGCGCAAGCTGGAGAACCCGACCGGCCAGGCACCAGTGCCCACCTGAACCGATTTTTTACCCTGACCTAAGAGTCAATAAAACCGGGCGTCCGGGCGGTTTTTGCCGGTCAAGACAGATGGTCGCCAAAGGTGCTTTCAAGGCACATGTTTGGGGTATACTGCGCGGCCTTCGGCTGGCTTGACCGGCCTTAATTCCTATAACAAGCCACGTCGGATCCTCCACGTGGCTTGTTGTTTTTTGACGCGCCTGCGGGCGCCCAAGAGAAGAGGCGCGACGATGAGTGCACTGGTAGGCGTGATCATGGGCTCCAAGTCCGATTGGTCCACCCTCAGCCACACCGCCGATATGCTGGAAAAACTCGGCATTCCCTACGAAGTGAAAGTGGTCTCTGCCCACCGCACTCCGGATCTGCTGTTCCAGTATGCCGAAGAGGCCGAAGGCCGCGGGATCGAGGTCATCATCGCCGGTGCCGGTGGCGCAGCCCACCTGCCAGGCATGTGTGCCGCCAAGACCCATTTGCCAGTACTGGGCGTGCCAGTGCAATCGGCCATGCTGTCGGGCGTCGACTCGCTGCTGTCGATCGTGCAGATGCCTGCGGGCATTCCGGTCGCCACCCTGGCCATCGGCAAGGCGGGCGCGATCAACGCGGCGCTGCTGTCGGCGAGCATCCTGGGCGCCAAGCACCCGCAGTTCCATACCGTTTTGAAAGCATTCCGTGCTGAACAGACAGACAGCGTGCTGGACAATCCAGACCCGCGCGTAGCCTGAGGTTTCTGACGATGAAAATCGGTGTAATCGGTGGCGGCCAACTGGGCCGCATGCTGGCCCTGGCGGGTACTCCGCTGGGCATGAACTTCGCTTTCCTGGACCCGGCACCCGATGCCTGCGCCGCCTCGTTGGGCGAGCACTTGCGTGCGGACTACAGCGACCCGGACCATTTGCGCCAGTTGGCTGACGAAGTCGACCTGGTAACATTCGAGTTCGAAAGCGTTCCGGCTGAAACCGTGGCTTTCCTGTCGCAATTCGTCCCGGTGTACCCGAGTGCCGAAGCGCTGCGCATTGCTCGCGACCGCTGGTTCGAAAAAAGCATGTTCAAGGACCTGGGCATTCCGACGCCGGCATTTGCCGACATCCAGTCCCAGGCAGACCTGGACGCAGCAGTGGCCAGCATCGGCCTGCCTGCCGTGCTCAAGACCCGCACCCTGGGCTATGACGGCAAGGGCCAGAAAGTGCTGCGCACCGCTGCTGATGTAGTGGATACGTTTGCCGAGCTGGGCAGTGTGGCGTGCCTGCTGGAAGGTTTTGTACCTTTCACTGGCGAAGTGTCGTTGATTGCCGTGCGCGGTCGCGATGGCGAAACGCAGTTCTACCCGTTGGTACACAACACCCACGACAGCGGCATTCTCAAGCTGTCGGTTGCCAGCACCAATCACCCGCTGCAGGCCCTGGCTGAAGATTACTCCAGCCGTGTGCTCAAGCAGCTGGATTATGTCGGCGTGATGGCGTTCGAGTTCTTTGAAGTCGACGGTGGCCTCAAGGCCAACGAAATCGCCCCGCGTGTGCATAACTCCGGGCACTGGACCACTGAAGGCGCCGAGTGCAGCCAGTTCGAAAACCACTTGCGCGCCATTGCTGGCCTGCCGCTGGGTTCGACGGCCAAGGTGGGCGAAAGCGCCATGCTCAACTTTATCGGCAGCGTGCCGCCGGTTGAGAAGGTGATTGCCATTGCCGACTGCCATCTGCATCACTACGGCAAGGCGTTCAAGGTCGGCCGCAAGGTCGGTCATGCCAACCTGCGCTGCGCCGACATGGCGACGCTGCAAGCGCAAATCCTCAAGGTTGAAGCCCTGATCGACGAAGCGTAAATCGCTTTGCACGGAACCATTGGGTTGCCGCTACCCTCTGATGGCGTGATGCCAAAGTGCTGACTAGGCTTTGGTAAAACGCCATCAATCAAGAGGACGCGTCCATGGGCATCATCGGAACCATTTTTATCGGCTTGATCGTTGGCCTGCTGGCTCGTTTCCTGAAACCGGGTGACGACAGCATGGGCTGGATCATGACCATCCTGCTGGGTATCGGCGGCTCGCTGGCGGCGACCTATGGTGGTCAGGCGATTGGTATCTACAAGGCAGGCGAGGGTGCCGGCTTTATCGGTGCTGTAGTTGGCGCCGTGATCTTGCTGGTGATCTACGGCCTGGTGTCGAAAAAGTCCTGATTAAACGCTTTGGTTCTCTCTGCGCCAGCCGCAGAGAGAGCTAAGATGTGCGCGTTGATTTCTCACCTGTCGAGTTTTGCATGCGCCGTCTTCTCCTGACTATTCTTTTGCTGGGCTCAGGCCTGGCACACGCGGCAGAATTGCCCGAAACCGACTGGCTGGAACTGATGCCCAAGTCGGATCAAGTGGCCCTTGAGCAAATGCCCGAAATTGACCATGACTCGCCCGAGGCAAACGGTACGTTTACCGACAAGGGCGGATTGAAGCAGAGCAAGGGCCTGCCCGCGGTGATGTATTCGAGCAAGACAGTGGCCAGCATGAACGGCAAGAATATCCGTTTGGGTGGCTACCCTGTGCCTCTGGAAACAGACGCCAAGGGGCGCAGCACGCTGTTTTTCCTGGTGCCGTACCCGGGCGCCTGCATTCATGTACCGCCTCCGCCGCCCAATCAGTTGGTGTTGGTGCGCTACCCCAAAGGCCTGAAGCTGGACGACATCTACACGCCGCTGTGGGTGATGGGCACGCTGAAGGTCGAGAAGGTTAGCAATGACCTGGCCGATGCGGCCTATGCGCTCGATGCCAGCAAGGTGCGGGTGGTGGTTGAGGAAGACCTGTAGCGCCCTGAACGATGTGGGAGCGGGCTTGCTCGCGATGGCAGCAGCGCGGTTCACCTGACAGACCGCAGCGCCAGCATCGCAGGCAAGCCTGCTTGCAGAGGTTTAGTGCGTATCAGGCGCTCAGGCGCTTGCTTGCAATACTCACACCCAACGTATGGCTGGCGCCCGGCGCCAGGGTGATGATGTCTTCCATCACATTGGCGGTTTCGATGCACAGCATGCGCTGCCAGCCATCTGCGGCCATATCGCCGAGCGTGGCGGTCTTGTCGATCCACGGATTCCAGATCACTGCCGAGCGCGACCCACGGCTGGTCAGCTCAAGGGTGCGCGACCAGTCTGGGTCGACAATGCTCAGCTGTTGCGGGGTATCGAGGTAGATACGGTCGGTTTCGCCACTGAAGGTCAACTCGCCCGCTTGCTCAACCCGTTTCCAGTCTTCGAGGGTGTCGATATAGGTCAGGCCCTCGACGCCTTTGACCTGGACCTTGCGCACATCACTGACCGCGAAATAGCTGTGCAGGGCCTGGCTGATACTGACCGGGATATCACTGCGGTTATGGCTGGTGAGGCTGATATGCAGCTGGGTGTCGAGGCGGATGCTCAGGGTCAGCGCCACGTCGTGGGGCCAGCCGGGAAGGCCGCCTTCGATGTGGGGCAAGCCCAGCTCAATATGCAGCGCTTCACCGGCGTCATCGATCTCCAGCATTTCCCATTCGCGTGTACGCACCAAGCCGTGGGCCGTGGCAGGCTCATCGCTGTGGCGCATGGCCTGCACGCTCTGCGGGTTCATCGCCAGGTTGCCGAACCAGGGCCAACACACCGGTACGCCGGTGCGGATGCCGTGGCCTTGCTTGAACTGGGCTTTTTCGTTGAGCCAGATGATTGGCGGCTCATCACCCACCTGATAACTGAGAACCTGCGCGCCTTGCTTGGCGACCAGCAGTTGTGCCTGGCCATGCTGGAAGTGCCAGCACTCCAGTTCATCCAGGGTGACTGACTCAATGTGGTGCATGGCAGGTTCTCTATTGATAGGTTTAACGGCGTGGCGGAACGGAGCGGGTGCGGCCGCTGCCATCGATGGCGACAAATACAAAGACCGCTTCGGTCACTTTGCGCCATTCGCTGGACAACGGATCGTCACTCCACACTTCAACCATCATCTGGATCGAGCTGCGGCCGATCTCCAGTGCCTGGGTATAGAACGACAATTGTGCGCCCACCGCCACCGGTACCAGAAACGCCATACGATCAATCGCGACAGTGGCTACGCGGCCACCGGCAACCTTGCTGGCCATTGCGGTACCGGCCAGGTCCATTTGGGAGACCAGCCAGCCGCCAAAAATATCGCCGAAACCATTGGTCTCGCGCGGCAGGGCGGTGATTTGCAAGGCCAGGTCGCCTTGCGGGATTGGATCTTCTTGTTCGAGCTCTAGCATGCCTAAGGGCCTCTGACCCGTGATTCATCATAAGTACTGCGGGTGAAAAAGCGTCTTTAGAAAAACGATTCAGCCCGAACATACTACGTTCGTCACGTTCTTCATAAGCCGCACCAAGGGAAAACTCTGCGAAATCGGCTGAAGTGTCCAGCGGGCGTTTTCGCACAGCAACCTCAGAAGTTACCAAGTGTTTCTTACAGCGTGAGTATATCGGGCGACAGCCTGGCCGACGACCTCCGGATTCTGCTTTTTGGGTGCGCTGCACGTCTAGCTCTGTGCTTTTGCAAACAATTTGTTATCTTTCAAAACCTGCCCAGCCCTTGCCGGCGAAGTTGCAGCTTTTTGCCGCGCCTAATAAGAGAAGCAATACCCCATGATCACAGAGCCTTCCAGTGCTGCACCGCCTTCGCGGCCGTTAACCCGTAATGACTATAAAACCTTGTCGCTGTCTGCCTTGGGTGGTGCGCTGGAGTTTTACGATTTCATTATTTTTGTGTTTTTCGCCACCGTGGTCGGGAAACTGTTCTTCCCGGCAGATATGCCCGAGTGGCTACGCCTGATGCAAACCTTCGGCATTTTTGCCGCGGGTTACCTGGCGCGTCCTTTGGGCGGCATTGTCATGGCGCACTTTGGCGATCTGCTGGGGCGCAAAAAGATGTTCACCCTGAGCATCTTCATGATGGCCGTACCGACCTTGATCATGGGCTTGCTGCCTACCTATGCGCAGATTGGTATGTGGGCACCGATTCTGTTGCTGCTGATGCGCGTGATCCAGGGCGCGGCCATTGGCGGTGAGGTGCCCGGGGCCTGGGTGTTCGTGGCCGAGCATGTACCGCCACGGCATGTGGGCTACGCCTGTGGCACCCTGACTTGCGGGCTGACGGCGGGCATCTTGCTGGGTTCGTTGATGGCCACGGCAATCAACACGATCTATACACCGGCTGAAGTGTCTGACTTTGCCTGGCGGATTCCATTCCTGATGGGCGGTGTGTTCGGCCTGTTCTCGGTGTACCTGCGTCGCTGGTTGCACGAGACACCGGTCTTTGCCGAGTTGCAGCTGCGCAAGGCGCTGGCGGCAGAAGTCCCGCTCAAGACCGTGCTGCGCGACCATCGCGGGGCGATTGTGGTCTCCATGCTGCTGACCTGGCTGCTGTCTGCCGGGATCATCGTGGTCATTCTGATGACGCCCACGGTGCTGCAAACCATTTATGGTTTTTCAGCGACCACCTCGTTGCAGGCCAACAGCCTGGCGATCGTCTTCCTGAGCCTGGGTTGCATCGCCTCGGGCGCACTGGCTGACCGCTTTGGGGCGGGCAAGGTGTTTGTGATCGGTTGTGCCGGGTTGCTGATTACATCGTGGACCTTCTACCACAGCCTGCTGCAACACCCGGACTGGCTGTTCCCGCTGTACGCCTTGAGCGGCCTGTTTGTCGGCACCATCGGCGCCGTGCCTTATGTAATGGTTAAAGCCTTCCCGCCCGTGGTGCGTTTCAGCGGTCTGTCGTTTTCCTACAACCTGGCCTACGCCATTTTTGGCGGCCTGACCCCGATGGCCGTGACCCTGTTGCTCAAGGAAAGCCCGATGGGCCCGGCGTATTACGTGGCAATCATTTGCACGATGGGCCTGGTGGTCGGCGCTTATCTGTGGAAAAAGGGCCGCTGATCCAGGCCTGATCCGCCGCAACACCTCGTCCGCCTCTCCCCCGAAGGCCATCATTTGTAACGAATGATGGCCTTTCATCTAATTGTCACAATCGGTTCATAGAGTAGTCACATGGCCTGCAGATACTGGCCCCCGATTCATCTAACCCCGTTTGCTAGGAGTAAGGCATGAAACTGAAGCGTGTGATGGCGGCCCTGACTTTTGTCGCCGCAGGCGTTGCAACTGCCAATGCGGTTGCCGCTGGTGTTGACCCGGCTATTCAGCCCTACGTGAAGACCACTGGTGTGTCGGGCAACCTGTCCAGCGTTGGTTCTGACACCCTGGCGAACCTGATGACCTTGTGGGCCGAGGCGTACAAAAAAGAATATCCAAACGTAAACATCCAGATTCAAGCTGCCGGTTCTTCGACTGCGCCGCCTGCGATTACTGAAGGCACCGCTAACCTGGGCCCGATGAGCCGCAAAATGAAAGACAACGAACTGGCTGCCTTCGAGCAGAAGTACGGCTACAAGCCTACCGCTATCCCGGTAGCCGTGGATGCCCTGGCCGTGTTCGTGCACAAGGACAACCCGATCAAGCACCTGACCATGGAACAGGTTGATGCGATCTTCTCTTCGACCCGTCTGTGCGGCGCCAAAGCCGACGTTAAAACCTGGGGCGACCTGGGTGTGACCGGCGACCTGGCCAACAAGCCGGTTCAACTGTTCGGTCGTAACTCGGTATCCGGCACTTACGGCTACTTCAAGGAAGAAGCCCTGTGCAAAGGCGACTACAAGCCTAACGTGAACGAACAGCCAGGTTCGGCTTCGGTTGTGCAGTCGATCAGCAGCTCGCTCAACGGCGTCGGTTACTCGGGCATCGGTTACAAAACCGCCAGCGTGAAGACCGTGCCTTTGGCTAAAAAAGGCAGCACCGAGTTCATCGAAGACACCGAAGAAAACGCACTGAACGGCAAATACCCGCTGTCGCGTTTCCTCTACGTGTACGTGAACAAGGCGCCGAACAAGCCGCTGAACCCGCTGGAAGCCGAGTTCATCAAGCTGGTGCTGTCCAAGCAAGGTCAGGAAGTGGTCGTGAAGGATGGCTA
This sequence comes from Pseudomonas sp. WC2401, assembly GCF_041200115.1. Taxonomy (NCBI): domain Bacteria; kingdom Pseudomonadati; phylum Pseudomonadota; class Gammaproteobacteria; order Pseudomonadales; family Pseudomonadaceae; genus Pseudomonas; species Pseudomonas sp. WC2401. The sequence goes on along the minus strand of NZ_CP165623.1, from coordinate 596,611 downwards.
CATCCCGCTGCCAGCCAAGGTCGCTGCCAAAGCATTGGCTGACCTGGGTCTGAAAGAAGGCGCATAAGTAGACGCCATGTGGGAGCGGGCTTGCTCGCGATTCAGGCAACGCGGTACATCAGGCCTGTTGAGTTGATGCCATCGCGAGCAAGCCCGCTCCCACAGGGTTGCCACGCAACCGCTTCACCAAATTTTCCATTCCGCTGCCAGCACCGTCGGGCGGCGGATTTTTTGCGTCACTGCTTTGTCATCTTTCTGTCATACAGGACCGCTAGGGTGTGCGCATGAATGATCTGGCCAATTCCCCAATGACTACGACATCCGCTCCCAAGCGCATTGATTTCAATACGCCTGAACTGCAGCGCAAGCGCCGTATCCGCGCGCTTAAAGACCACCTGACCCGCTGGTATGTATTTATCGGCGGGCTTGCCGTGCTCGGCGCAATTACCCTGATTTTCTTCTTCCTGGGCTATGTGGTTTACCCGCTGTTCCAGGGCGCCGACCTGAACGCCAAGCAGGCGATCACGCCCGTATGGATGCAGGACGCCGGCAAGCCGCTGATGATCTCCGTCGAGGAGCAAAACCAGGTCGGCATGCGGGTCTCCGACAAGGGCATGGTGTTGTTCTTCAACGCGAAGAACGGCGAAGAGTTGTCGCGGGTCAACCTGCCGTTGCCGGCCGGTACGCAAGTGACTTCGCTGGGCGAAGACCAGCCGGGTAACCCGGTGGTGGTACTGGGCCTGTCCAACGGTCAGGCGCTGGTGTTCCGTCACAGCTATAAAGTCAGCTACCCCGATGGCAAGAAGACCATCACCCCGGCGATTGAGTACCCGTATGGCGAAACGCCAATCGTGCTCGACCCGCAGGGTGGTGCACTGGATCACGTCAACCTCAGCGTCAACGATTCAACGCTGGTGCTGGCCGGCTCCACGGGCTCGAAACTGAATGTGCTGTCACTGGCCCGCGAAGAAAACATGATGACCGATGAGGTCACCAACACCGAGACTCGTATCGACCTGCCGCAGATGACCGCGAAGGTCAAAGCGCTGTATATCGACCCGCGTCAGCAGTGGTTGTATGTGATCAATGATCGCGCCCAGGCCGATGTGTTCAGCCTGCGCGACAAAAGCCTCAACGGTCGCTACAAGCTGGTGGATGACGCAACCACCGAGATCACCGCCAGCACCCAGCTGGTGGGCGGTATCTCGCTGATCTTTGGCGATTCCAAGGGTGGCCTGAGCCAGTGGTTCATGGCCCGCGACCCGGATGGCGAGCAGCGCTTCAAGCATATCCGCAGCTTCCAGATGGGCACTTCGCCGATTGTTGAAATCACCGCCGAGCAACGCCGCAAGGGCTTCCTGGCCCTGGATGCGGCCGGCGAAATCGGTGTGTTCCACAGCACTGCACACCGCACCCTGCTGGTCGAGAAGGTTGCCGAAGGCCCTGGCATCATGGCGTTGTCGCCGCGTGCCAACCGCATCATCGTGGAAGAGGGCGGCAAGCTGCTGCCACTGACCTTGAAAAACCCGCACCCGGAAGTGTCCTGGAGCGCGCTGTGGAGCAAGGTCTGGTACGAGAACTACGACGAGCCTAAATACGTCTGGCAATCGACCGCCGCCAACACTGACTTCGAACCGAAGATGAGCCTTGCGCCATTGACCTTCGGTACCTTGAAAGCTGCGTTCTACGCGATGTTGCTGGCGGCTCCGCTGGCCGTTGCTGCAGCGATCTACACCGCTTACTTCATGGCACCGACCCTGCGCCGCAAGGTCAAGCCGGTGATCGAACTGATGGAAGCGATGCCGACGGTGATCCTCGGTTTCTTCGCCGGCCTGTTTCTGGCGCCGTATGTGGAAGGCCACTTGCCGGGTATTTTCAGCCTGCTGGTGCTGATGCCGATCGGCATTCTGGTGGCGGGCTTCAGCTGGAGCCGCCTGCCCGAGTCGATCCGCCTGCGTGTGCCGGAGGGCTGGGAAAGCCTGATCCTGATCCCGGTGATCCTGTTTGTGTGTGGCCTGTCGCTGTACATGAGCCCGTTTATGGAAGCCTGGTTCTTCGGTGGCGACATGCGCCTGTGGATCTCCCACGACCTGGGCATCACCTACGATCAGCGCAACGCCCTGGTGGTCGGCCTGGCGATGGGTTTCGCGGTGATCCCCAACATCTACTCCATTGCTGAAGACGCCGTGTTCAGCGTGCCTCGCGGCCTGACCCTGGGTTCGCTGGCGCTGGGTGCCACGCCGTGGCAGACCATGACCCGCGTGGTCATCCTGACCGCCAGCCCGGGGATCTTCTCGGCACTGATGATCGGTATGGGCCGTGCGGTCGGCGAGACGATGATTGTGTTGATGGCCACCGGTAACACCCCGGTCATGGAAATGAACCTGTTCGAAGGCCTGCGTACCCTGGCGGCGAACGTGGCGGTGGAAATGCCGGAGTCGGAAGTGGGCGGCAGTCATTACCGTGTGCTGTTCCTCTCGGCGTTGGTGCTGCTGCTGTTCACCTTCATCATGAACACTCTTGCCGAGCTGATCCGTCAGCGTCTGCGCAAGAAATATTCGTCGCTTTAAGGAAGGTAGAAGTCTGTGAAACAGAATTCCCTCAAAGGCTGGTTCAAGAGCGGCGCGCCAGGCGTCTGGATCAGCGGTGGTGCAGTGTCCATCGCCGTCATCATGACCATCGGCCTGCTGTCGGTGATCGCCGTGCGTGGCCTGGGTCACTTCTGGCCGGCCGATCTGATCCACGCTGAATACAACGTGCCGGGTGATGCCAATCACCTGGTCATCGGCGAAGTGGTGCAAAAGGAAGAAGTGCCCCGCGAGCGTCTGAAAAGCGCGGGCCTGCCGGTACCGGAACAAGGCCCGGAGTTCATGACCCGTGAGCTGATCAAGGTCGGCAACCGTGACTTGAACGGCAATGACTTTACCTGGGTGGTCGGCGAGTGGCTGACCAACCAGAGCACGCCACCCGAGTTGATGGCCATTGAGCGCCGCGAGTGGGGCAACTTCTACGGCTACCTGGTCAACGTCAAGGAAAACGGCAAGGTGGTGGCAGAAGGCGCTGCGGCCTGGCCGGAGCTGCAAGCGCGGGTCAAGCGGGTCAATGACCTGGCCTCGCAACTGAGCCAGCTTGAGAAGAAAGATATCGGTGCGATCAACTACGGGCTGGAGCGCATCCGCCTGCACGGTCGCAAGCTGGAACTGGAAGGCAAGCTGACGCCGCAGGCACAGGCCGACATGGAAGCCGAGCGCGCCGAGCTGAACGCACGCTACAAGGCCATCGAAGACCGGCTGGGCGAGTTGCATGCACAGTTCAACCGCGACAGCCTCACGGCCCGCGATGCCAACGGTAAAGAGCTGGAAATCGGCATTGGCAAAGTGGTCAAGGTCTACCAGCCGAACGCCATGAACAGCTGGCAGAAACTGGCGATGTACTTCAGCAATATCTGGGAATTCCTGAGCCAGGACCCGCGTGAAGCCAACACCGAGGGCGGGATCTTCCCGGCTATTTTCGGTACCGTGATGATGACCCTGATCATGGCGGTGATCGTGACGCCGTTTGGCGTGCTGGCGGCGGTTTACCTGCGTGAATATGCCAAGCAAAACACCCTGACCCGGGTTATCCGGATCGCGGTGAACAACCTGGCGGGTGTACCGGCCATTGTGTACGGCGTATTTGGTCTGGGTTTCTTTGTGTATGTGCTGGGCGGCTCGGTTGACCGTCTGTTCTTCGCTGAAGCATTGCCGGCGCCGACCTTTGGTACGCCGGGCCTGATGTGGGCTTCGCTGACTCTGGCGTTGCTGGCTGTGCCGGTGGTGATTGTGGCCACCGAAGAAGGGCTGGCGCGGATCCCGCGTACAGTGCGCGAAGGCTCGCTGGCGCTGGGTGCAACCAAATCGGAAACCCTGTGGAAAATCGTGTTGCCGATGGCCAGCCCGGCCATGATGACCGGCATGATCCTCGCCGTGGCCCGTGCTGCGGGTGAAGTGGCACCGCTGATGCTGGTCGGTGTGGTCAAGCTGGCGCCGTCGCTGCCGCTGGACGGCAACTATCCGTACCTGCACCTTGACCAGAAGATCATGCACCTGGGCTTCCATATTTATGACGTCGGCTTCCAGAGCCCCAACGTCGAAGCGGCCCGACCGCTGGTATACGCCACGGCGCTGCTGCTGGTACTGGTGATCGCGACCCTGAACCTGTCGGCCGTATGGATTCGTAACCACCTGCGCGAGAAGTACAAGGCGCTGGATAGCTGATAGACACAAGACCTGTGGGAGCGGGCTTGCCCGCGATGGTATCGGTAAGGTTTCAACGTGAAACCGAGGTGCCTGAATCGCGAGCAAGCCCGCTCCCACAGAAGAAACCCGGTGACTGAAAAACCGAAACGAATTTTTAGCGTATGGAGCAACCCATGCAGCATGAATCCTCAGCCCACGGCATCAACATGTCCGCCTTGGGTCGCACCAAACAAAGCTTGAACCTGGCCAACGAAGAAGTGGCCATTGAAGTACCCGGCCTGAATCTTTTCTACGGTGAAAAACAGGCACTGTACGACGTCAGCCTGAATATCCCGAAGCAACGGGTAACGGCGTTTATCGGTCCGTCCGGCTGTGGCAAGTCCACGCTGCTGCGCACCTTCAACCGCATGAACGACCTGGTGGACGGCTGCCGCGTCGAAGGCGAGATCAACCTGTACGGCAACAACATCTACCGCAAGGGCGAGGATGTGGCCGAGCTGCGTCGTCGCGTCGGCATGGTGTTCCAGAAGCCCAACCCGTTTCCAAAGACCATCTACGAAAACGTGGTGTATGGCCTGCGCATTCAGGGCATCAACAAAAAACGCGTGCTCGACGAAGCGGTCGAATGGGCCCTCAAGGGCGCGGCGTTGTGGGACGAAGTCAAAGACCGCCTGCACGACTCGGCACTGGGCCTGTCCGGCGGCCAGCAACAGCGTCTGGTGATTGCGCGTACCATCGCGGTCGAGCCCGAAGTGTTGCTGCTCGATGAACCGTGCTCGGCACTCGACCCGATCTCGACGCTGAAAGTCGAAGAGCTGATCTACGAACTCAAGTCCAAGTTCACCATCGTCATCGTGACCCACAACATGCAACAGGCGGCCCGGGTTTCGGATTACACGGCGTTCATGTACATGGGCAAGATGGTCGAGTACGGCGACACTGACACGCTGTTCACCAACCCGGCCAAAAAGCAGACCGAAGACTACATCACCGGGCGCTATGGCTAGTCTGAGCGGCATTGCCCGTTCGATGTCACGATAATTCGGCTGGCCGCTTACAGCGCGCAGCTCACAGCTTTTGCGGAGCAGAACCATGATTTCAAAGGATGGCCTCACCCATCACATTTCCGCGCAGTTCAACGCGGAACTCGAAGACGTGCGCAGCCACCTGCTGGCGATGGGCGGCCTGGTCGAGAAGCAGGTCAACGATGCAGTCACCGCACTGATCGAGGCTGACTCGGGGCTGGCGCAACAGGTGCGCGAGATCGATGAACAGATCAACCAGATGGAGCGCAATATCGACGAGGAATGCCTGCGCATTCTGGCCCGTCGTCAGCCAGCGGCCTCTGACCTGCGCTTGATCATCAGCATCTCCAAGTCGGTGATCGACCTTGAACGCATCGGTGACGAAGCGACCAAGATCGCCCGCCGGGCCATCCAGTTGTGCGAAGAGGGTGAGGCGCCGCGCGGCTACGTTGAGGTGCGTCACATTGGCGACCAGGTACGCAACATGGTGCGTGATGCACTGGATGCGTTTGCCCGCTTCGACGCCGACCTGGCCCTGTCGGTGGCGCAATACGACAAAATCATCGACCGCGAGTACAAGACCGCGCTGCGCGAACTGGCCACTTACATGATGGAAGATCCGCGTTCTATCTCACGCGTGCTGAGCATTATCTGGGTACTGCGTTCGCTGGAACGAATCGGCGACCACGCCCGCAATATCTCGGAACTGGTGATTTATCTGGTGCGCGGCACGGACGTGCGGCACATGGGCCTCAAGCGCATGCGCGAAGAAGTTCAGGGTACGGGTGGCGATAACGCTAATGTTGCGCCGTCGCCTGACGATAAATAGGACAGCCCGATCTAAAAAACGCCCGGCTCAATGCCGGGCGTTTTGGTTTTCGGGCGTTCATATCCAAGGAGCAGTCGATGAGCAAGGTTAGTGTGCTGGTGGTAGATGACGCGTCGTTTATTCGTGATCTGGTTAAAAATTGCCTGCGGAACTACTTCCCGGGCATCAGGATCGAAGACGCGGTCAACGGCCGTAAAGCCCAGGCCTTGCTGTCGCGTGAAGCCTTCGATCTGGTGCTGTGCGACTGGGAAATGCCGGAGATGTCCGGTCTTGAGCTGTTGACCTGGTGCCGTGAGCAAGACCGGCTGAAAACGCTGCCGTTTATCATGGTCACCAGCCGCGGTGACAAAGAGAACGTGATCCAGGCCATCCAGGCCGGGGTTTCGGATTTCGTCAGCAAGCCCTTCACCAATGAGCAGTTGCTGTCGAAGGTGAAGAAGGCGTTCACCAAGGCGGGATTGTTGAGCGCCGTGATGGCCAGCACCCCGGCGCGGGCTAGCTCGGCGTTTGGCAATGATTCACTGAATGCGTTGACCGGCGGCAAGGCCCAGGTCGTGACGGCCACGGCGGCAGCCCCCGCGCCTGTTGCCCCGACTCCGCGCCCGGCCCCTGCGGCGGCGCCGGCACTGACCAGCCGTGGCCAGGGGCAACTGCGTTTGCCCAGCGGCACCCAGGCGTGCGTGATCAAGGCGCTGAGCCTCAAGGAAGCGCTGCTGGTGGTGCGTCGCAGTGAAGTGCTTCCTCAGGTACTGGACAGTGCCGTACTGGACCTTGAGCAGGGCGAGAACGCCGAGGTGGCGCGCTTGAACGGTTACCTGCATGCCATCGTGGCATTCGAGCCAAAACCGGACAGCGCCTGGTTGCAACTGACCTTCCGCTTTGTCGACCAGGATGCCGACAAAATGAATTACCTGTCGCGGCTGATCGCCCACGGCACGGCGCAAAAGCATTTTGTGCCGGGTGCGTGAGCTGCTCTTGTGGGAGCGGGCTTGCTCGCGATGGAATCGATGCGGTTTGACCGAGCGACCGCGCCGTCTGCATCGCGAGCAAGCCCGCTCCCACAGGTCATGTGTGCATCAAGGCAACTGCAACCCACCCGAGGCCTTGTGAATGGCCCGCAAACGTTCACCGATCTGTTTGACGTTGGCTTCGGTAGCGGCAATCTCGGCCGCTCGCGCCGGTTCCAGCAGGCTGCGCACTTCCTTGTCCAGGTCGGTGGTCAGGCGCAGTAGTTGCTGCTGGCGCTGGCTGCTTTCGGACTCGAGCATTTCCCATTCCTTGGTTTGCGGCAGGCCGTAGCCGCCGCTACCGAGCAATTCAGCCGGGCGGCTCAGGAAGCCGCTGCTGGCGAGAATCTCTTGCAGGGTCTTGTTGGCCTTGTCCATGCCGCCATCCTTGAGCGCGCGCGCGCCCAGGTACTTCTGTTTGACCTCATCCTGGGCCAGCAACAGTTGCCGGCGAAAGCTGGCCTGCTCCAGCAGCAACAAAGCAGCGCTGGCGCGCAGGTCGGCCTGCTCGATCCACGGCCGGCGTTGCACGGCATCAAGGGCCAGCCAGTCTTCGACTGTGGTTTGCTTGATCGGCAAGCGGGTTTTGAGAACATCAAACATCGCCTGGTAGCGATCACGGTAGGAGTCGAAGCGATAACCCAGGCGCAACGCTTCCTTGGGGTCGTCCAGCACGCTGGTATCGGCCAGCCCGCGAGCCTTGAGCACGTCCAGCAGGCCGTTGGGCATGATGCTGTCCAGGCCCTTGAGCCGGGCATTGTCGCTGCCGCTGCGCAGCAGCTTCAGGGTTTCGACCGCGCAGTTATTGGAGATGAAATAGTAGTTGCCGTCATAGCTCCAGTGCATTTCGGCGGCATGCTCGACCACTTCCTCGATTTCCGCTCGGCTGAGCTTGAGCGGCACCGACGCCAGGCTGCGCAGTTCGGTCTTGGTGTATTCGTCGATCACCTGGGCCAGCGGCAATACAAACAGTCGTGAAGGGTAGGCGCCAGTCAGGCCGTCCCAACTGGAGAGTTGTACGTCATTGACGAACGCCCGGTAGGACAACACCAGATGCTCCTGCAGGTCGAGCCGGCAGTCTGGCCCGCGTGGGCGACCGGGCGCACAGATCACCAGGCGCAGCATGCTGTGCCCCCAGCGGCTGGCCCATTCCTGGTTGGCCTCGGCCAGCAGGTAGTCGACGGCGTACACCCGCTCCGGGTCCACGGTCCCCAGCGGCTGCTTGGCGAAATCGTTGCCGGCATTGAGAAAGGCAAAGCCCTTGGGGCATTCATCCTTGGCGGCAGGCGCCCAGCCGAAATGTTGCTGGTAGTAGCGATACAGCGCCGGGCGGCGGCAGGCGTAGGCCGGATCGAGGAGGAAGTACTCCATATTGACCGCGACAAATTCCTTGGGGCTGCTGACTTCGTACAGATCCGGGCTGCGCACGATCTGGTGGTTGTCTTGCTCGCGTTCACCCCGGCGGCCCACATATTGCTGCCAGCCAGCGAGGTCGAGCAGGCGCGGGTCATCGCTAAGGGTAAAGCGGCGCTCGGTCTGCCCGCGGCACTGATCGGGCAGGCCAATCAGCCCTGCGTTGCTGCTTTGCCGGGCGCAGCGACGGATCAGTGTGCGTTCGGCGGCGGGCCAGAGGCGGGCGCGGTCGTAAATGTGCGTCAGCTCGTGCAGCACGGTGGCGAGCATTTCCCGGCGTACAGTGCCGTGGGGGCGGTGGGTCTGTTGGGTGGCCGCCGAGCCGTCGGTGAGTGCGGCCAGCAGCTTGCGGTTGAGGTCCAGCTCGGAGGTCAGCGACGCCTGGCCGTAGGCGTTGGCGGGCATGTCATCGGTCCAGCCCACCAGAATCTGCCGGTCCAGTTGTTCAATAAAACGCGGTGGCAGGCTCTGCATGGCTTCATCAAGCAGGGCTTGGCTGGCCTGTTGTTCAGCCGGGCTCAGGCCTTCGGTCTTGAGTTGCAGATGCAGCGCAGCCTGGGCGCTGCTGGCGAGTAGCAGCAGGCCACAGGTGGCAAGCCAGCGCGTGAGTGGCTTCACAGTGCGAGGATGGCTTCAGCGAGGTCATGATCGCTGGCGTTGCGCGCTTCAGGCACGCGATCGCGCAGGGTGCTGAAAGCGGCTTCCAGCTGCACACCGCGAATGTCGCCCTGGCTGGCGACGAAAGTGGCGGCGTCGTCGTGGGCTTCGCGCACGACTTTGGAGTCACGGATCGAGGTAGTGGTGTCGGACGTAAAGTCGATGGTGCGGCCAAAAGCACGCACGATGATGTTACTGGTTTGCACGACGGTTTGTGCCTGAGCCACATCGGCCAGCAGCAACAGGCCAAGGGTGGCGACAATCAGGGGGCTACGCATGAAACTTCTCCAGATAAAGCGGGTATTTATTGGACGAGAATTGACTGCGCCAGTTCAAGGTCGCTGGCATTCAATTTTGGCGAGTGTTGGCGCAAATAACCCAGGGCAGACTCCAGCTGTACGCCTCTCGTCTGGCCATCACTGGCAATAAAGACGGCGGCATCATCCCGGGCGGCACGTATGAGTTTGTGATCGAACGGCGCAGACGTCACTTTACTGGTGACGTAACCACTGAGCACCACATTTTGGGTGGTCAGGTCGAAGGCGTTGGCTGATTGAGTCCAGCAGAGTGCAAGCAGGGCTAATAAGGAAAAACGCATGGGTCTCGAGGCTGTTTGAATGAGCGCCAAGGCTAGCGTAATGGCCGGGGTAGGGCCAGCGTGGGGGCGTTGCTGAAAGATTTCTTCATGCAGGCACCGTACTTGTGGGAGCGGGCTTGCTCGCGATTGTATCGGCGCGGTTTACCTGAGAAACCAGGGCGCCTGAATCGCGAGCAAGCCCGCTCCCACAGAATCCCCGATCAGATCGTCAGGATGGCCTGAGCCAGTTGTGCATCAGTTGCCTGCAGCTGTGGCGCTTGCTGGCGGATGGCCTCGAAGGCACTTTCCAGTTTCACGCCACGGATGGCGCCTTCGCTGGCCACGAAGCTGGCTGCGTCGTCGCGGGCTGCACGCACGATCTTGTTATCGCGAAACGAACCGGTGGCATCCGATGTCAGGTCTGTGGTGGCCTTGAGGGTGCCCACGATGCCATCGGTGGTCGCGATGAAGCTTGTGGCGTTGGCGCTGGCAGCAACGGCCAGCAAAGCCGCTGCACTAAGTAGGCGAAGTGTGGACATGGTAATACTCCTGAACATGAACTTATGAAAGTAGACGGTTATGGGCCGAATAGTAGGCTCAGGGTGGCATCAGGCAAAGGATGTTTTACCTGTTGTCACCGCCAGGATGCTCTGGATCAGGTATTTGCTTAACTGTACTTATATGTTTTAGGTAAATTTAGAACTGTACCTGTCGCTTTGCAAGTGGGTAAAACCCGCTGCCATAAACGACAAAACCCGTCAGCGGTTACCCGCGACGGGTTCTGTTTTTACAATTCGGGTTGCTGGCGGTGGACCGGTGGTCAGGGCCAGCGAGCGCTAATCAGCGCCAGAACGGCTTGCTCAGCTCTTCGTAACGCTGTGCTTCGCTAATCCCGGCATCAGCCAGAAGACGCGAGTCCAGGCGAGCCAGTTGATGGCGGCTGGAGATGCGGCGCTGCCACAACATCAGGTTGGCCAGTACGCGCAAAGGCATGGAAGCCTGGGTGTTTACAGTGTTGCTTTCGCTGAACAGTTCGGAACTGAGTGTACGTTCCATGGTGACATCCTTCCGCTTGTGGCGGCATTGGCTAGTGGTTTAACTGATGCCAATGATCCTCCTCTTTGTCGAGGGTCTCTAGATACAGTTCATCTGTATTGCAATGGGCCAGTTAACTGTTTATGCCCGCTGTACGGGCATTAATGCGCACAACTGTACCTGTCCGCACTTAAATGGTGCGAAATTGGCCAAATCGGTAGGGAGAGTGGGTGTTGCAGGTGGGAAATGACCAGTACAGTAGTACAGTTTTTTAAAATACAGTCATAAAAAAGCCGCTGACGAAACAGTGTTTACGTCAGCGGCTGTCTAGCGTGCGGGTTACGGCAGCATTTTCCCGGTTTCTTCCAGGTTGATATGCCAGCTCAACGCTTCGCGCAGGATGTGCGGCGTGTGGCCGCCAATCGCACAGGCCCTGGCGTAATAGTCATTGAGGGCGTCACGGAAGTCCGGGTGTACACAGTTGTCGATGATCACGCGTGCACGCTCACGCGGGGCCAGGCCGCGCAGGTCGGCCAGGCCTTGCTCGGTCACGAGGATGTCGACGTCGTGCTCGGTGTGGTCAACGTGGCTGACCATTGGCACGACGCTGGAAATCGCGCCCGCCTTGGCAATCGACTTGGTCACGAAAATCGCCAGGTGTGCGTTGCGGGCGAAGTCGCCCGAACCGCCGATACCGTTCATCATCCGCGTGCCGCACACGTGGGTGGAGTTGACGTTGCCGTAGATGTCGAATTCCAGGGCGGTGTTGATCCCGATGATGCCCAGGCGACGAACCACTTCAGGGTGGTTGGAGATCTCTTGCGGGCGCAGCACCAGTTTGTCCTTGTAGCGCTCCAGGTTGCCGAACACGTCCGAATTGCGACGTTCCGACAACGTAATGGAGCTGCCCGACGCGAAGCTCATCTTGCCTGCGTCGATCAGGTCGAAGGTCGAATCCTGCAGTACTTCGGAGTACATGGTCAGGTCTTCGAACGGCGAGTCGATCAGGCCGCACATCACCGCGTTGGCGATGTTGCCGATACCGGCTTGCAGCGGGCCGAGCTTGTTGGTCATGCGGCCTGCTTCAACTTCGGCTTTCAGGAAGTTGATCAGGTGGAAGGCGATACCGTCGGTTTCGCTGTCCGGCTCGGACACGGTGGACGGCGAGTCCGGCTTGTTGGTGATCACGATGGCGACGATTTTTTCCGCCGGAATCGGGATCGCGGTGCTGCCGATACGGTCATCGACTTTCACCAGCGGGATCGGCGTACGCGTCGGACGGTAGGTCGGGATATAGATGTCGTGCAGGCCTTCCAGGTTCGGGTTGTGCGCCAGGTTGATCTCGACGATCACTTGCTTGGCGAAAATCGCGAAGCTGGCGGAGTTGCCCACGGAGGTCGTCGGAACGATATGACCTTGCTCGGTAATGGCCACTGCTTCAATAACTGCAATGTCCGGCAGCTTGAGCTGGTTGTTGCGCAGTTGCTCAACGGTTTCGGACAAATGCTGGTCGATAAACATCACTTCGCCGGCGTTGATCGCCTTGCGCAGGGTGCTGTCTACCTGAAACGGCATGCGACGAGCCAGTACGCCGGCTTCGGTCAATTGCTTGTCCAGATCGTTGCCCAGGCTTGCGCCGGTCATCAGGGTGATTTTCAGCGGCGACTTCTTGGCCCGCTCGGCCAGGGCCTGGGGCACGGCTTTGGCTTCACCGGCACGGGTAAAACCGCTCATGCCGACGGTCATGCCGTCTTGGATAAGGGCGGCGGCTTCTTCGGCGCTCATGACCTTATCGTGCAGGGAGTTCAGGCGAATACGTTCACGGTACATGGATTGTTATCTCGGGCAACGGAAGCAAGAGGCGCAGTCTATTCATTTTCAGAGCCTTTCGTCCCGCTACCATGGTCGAATGCCAGCGGCCGATTTAGAGCCTTTGGTCGGGTTCCTTGGAAAAAGAAAAACCCCGGCCAATACAGCGCCGGGGTTCTCGTTATTGCTGTGGGGCAGGATGTTACTCGACCGCTTTAACCATATCTTCAATAACTTTCTTGGCGTCGCCGAAGACCATCATGGTTTTATCCAGATAAAACAATTCGTTATCCAGGCCGGCATAGCCGCTGGCCATTGAGCGCTTGTTCACGATGACAGTCTTGGCTTTATAGGCTTCGAGGATCGGCATGCCGGCAATCGGCGATTTTGGATCGTTCTTGGCCGCCGGGTTGACCACGTCGTTGGCGCCCAGTACGAGCACCACGTCGGCCTGGCCGAACTCGGAGTTGATGTCTTCCATCTCGAACACCTGGTCGTAAGGCACTTCGGCCTCGGCGAGCAGTACGTTCATATGGCCTGGCATGCGGCCAGCCACCGGGTGGATCGCATACTTCACGGTCACGCCGCGGTGAGTCAGCTTTTCAGTCAGCTCTTTAAGTGCGTGCTGCGCCCGTGCCACCGCCAGGCCGTAACCCGGAACGATGATCACGGTATCGGCGTTCATCAACAGGAACGTGGCATCGTCGGCCGAACCGGATTTAACCGGGCGAGCTTCTTGCGCACCTGCCGGGCCACCCGCGTCTACCGCACCGCCAAAGCCGCCGAGGATCACGTTGAAGAACGAACGGTTCATCGCCTTGCACATGATGTACGACAGGATCGCACCCGAAGAACCTACCAGCGAACCGGCAATGATCAGCATCGAGTTGTTCAGCGAGAAACCGATACCGGCTGCCGCCCAGCCCGAATAGCTATTAAGCATCGACACCACCACCGGCATGTCGGCGCCGCCAATCGGGATGATGATCAGCACACCCAGCACGAATGCCAGAGCCAGCATCAGCGCGAAGGCATTGAGGTTGCCGGTGAGCATAAAGGTGATGCCCAGGCCCAGTGTGGCCAGGCCCAGCACCAGGTTCAGCTTGTGCTGGCCGCCGAACTGTACCGGCGCGCCCTGGAACAGACGGAACTTGTACTTGCCCGAGAGTTTGCCGAAGGCGATTACCGAACCGGAGAAGGTGATTGCACCAATGGCCGCGCCAAGGAACAGCTCCAGACGGTTGCCCGCAGGAATGGCGTCGCCCAGGTGTTTGACGATGCCCAGCGATTGCGGCTCAACGACGGCGGCAATGGCAATGAACACGGCTGCGAGGCCGATCATGCTGTGCATGAAGGCGACCAGCTCAGGCATTTTGGTCATTTCGACGCGCTTGGCCATGATCGAGCCAGCTGTGCCACCGACCAGCAGGCCGACAATGACATAGCCGATACCGGCGGTGGCAATTTCGGCGCCCAGTTTATAAATCAGGCCGACCGTAGTAATGATCGCCAGGCCCATGCCGAGCATGCCGAACAGGTTGCCGCGACGCGAAGTGGTGGGGTGCGACAGGCCCTTGAGGGCTTGAATGAAGCAGATTGACGCAACCAGATACAGAACAGTGACCAGGTTCATGCTCATGGCTTGCGCACCTCTTCTTTGGCTTTAGGTGCTTTCTTCTTGAACATTTCCAGCATGCGCCGGGTGACCAAAAAACCACCGAATACGTTTACGGCGGCCAGCGCGACTGCCAGGGTGCCCATGGTTTTACCCAGCGGGGTGACAGTCAGTGCGGCTGCGAGCATGGCGCCCACAATCACGATCGCGGAAATGGCGTTGGTGACGGCCATCAACGGAGTGTGCAGTGCCGGGGTTACGTTCCATACCACGTGATAGCCCACATAAATGGCCAGCACGAAGATGATCAGGTTGTAGATACCGGGGGAGATGAGTTCTTCCATTGTTTTTATCCTCAGCCGTTTTTGCGCACGACTTGACCGTCGCGGCACATCAGGCACGCGGCGACGATGTCGTCTTCAAGGTTGATCTGGAACTGCCCTTCGGGGGTGAAGACCAGCTTGAGGAAGTCCAGCAGGTTGCGGGCGTAGAGCGCCGAAGCGTCTGCGGCAACCATTGCAGGCAGATTGGTGTGGCCAACGATGGTGACACCATGCTCGACCACGACCTGGTCGGCAACGGTCAGCGGGCAGTTGCCGCCCTGGGCTGCAGCCAGGTCGATGACCACCGAGCCCGGTTTCATCTGCGCTACGGTTTCTGCGCTGAGCAGAACGGGCGCTTTACGGCCGGGAATCAGGGCTGTGGTGATCACGATATCCGCCTGCTTGGCGCGCTCATGAACGGCCAGGGCCTGGCGCTGCATCCAGCTGGCAGGCATCGGGCGTGCATAGCCGCCTACGCCAACGGCGCATTCGCGCTCTTCGTCGGTTTCGTAAGGCACGTCGACAAACTTGGCACCCAGCGATTCGATCTGCTCTTTAACCGCAGGGCGCACATCGGACGCCTCGATTACCGCACCCAGACGCTTGGCAGTGGCAATGGCCTGCAAACCGGCAACACCGGCACCCAGAATCAGTACCCGAGCGGCCTTAACGGTCCCGGCGGCGGTCATCAGCATCGGCATAAAGCGCGGATAGTGGTGAGCAGCAATCAGGACGGCTTTATAACCGGCAATGTTGGCCTGGGATGACAGCACATCAAGACTTTGCGCACGAGAAGTGCGGGGGGCGGCTTCAAGAGAGAAGGCGGTGATCCCACGCTCGGCCAGTTTGGCAATGGTTTCATTGCTGAACGGGTTGAGCATGCCAATGAGCACGGTGCCGGTTTTGATCAGGGCCAGTTCGCTGTCGCTGGGGGCGACAACCTTGAGAATCAGCTCTGCGCCGAAAGCATCTGTAGCGTTGCCAATAGTTGCGCCGGCGGCTTCATAAGCACTGTCGATAACGCTGGCATTAACGCCGGCGCCGCTTTGGACAGTCACTTTATGGCCTTGGCCGATCAGCTTCTTGATGGTTTCCGGGGTTGCAGCAACCCGCGTTTCACCCGTATGGGTCTCGAGAGGAACACCAATGTGCACGTCATATCTCCTGCGTGATCTTTTATAAGAAAGCCAGCGCACTACGGATGGTGCGACTGGGGCGGCCGATCAGCACGATCCCACCAAAGTATGGGTGGGGCGGGGCATTCTGCTGGCAATTTTTTTGCCCTTCAAGGACTTATGGAGGATGACGAGATACAAACTACAAGTCATGCAGTGACCGAATGTCGCAACGCTCGGCTGCATCCCTTTAAACACATGGCTTTCAGGGGGTTTGCAGGTTTTTTGAGTTTTTTTCAGATTTCTTTTGGTTATCGCTGCATAACTTTGAGAAATACCCTGTAGCCCGCGTGGTTACTGGCTTGCAGGTTTGTCCAGCTAGACCAAAGTACAGGGTATTTAAACGCGACATTTACTTATATATGTAGTGCTTTTTTGTAGTGCGCTACATAGTTTGTACGGACGATGCGGTCCTTTAAATCAGGCTGTAGCCCTCGGCCTGCTTGATCAGCCAGTCGCGGAAGGCCTGCAGTGAGGCAGACTCAATTTTGCGTTCGGGGATCATCAGGTAGTAAGCCTTGGTACTGGGCAGGCTGCGGTCATTGGCGATCACCAGGCGCTTTTCGGCCAATTCGCGCTGAATCAGGAACGGTGGGATCAGCGCAACGCCCATTTCATGCATGGCGGCCTGGGCCAGCATCGAAAACAGCTCGTAGCGTGGGCCGGTCATGTCGCGGGGCACATTCATGTCCTGGGCGTTGAACCATTGGCGCCAGGCGTAGGGGCGAGTGGTTTGCTGCAGCAGGGGCAGTTCGGCAAGGGTGTGCGGGGAGAGGCATTTGTGCGAACCCAGTAGTGCAGGGCTGCACACGGGGACCGGGTTTTCGCCCATCAGGCGGTAGGACGACGTGCCGGACCAGTCAGCATCCCCGAAGTAGATGGCTGCATCGAAGTCGGTATCTGCGAACAGGAAAGGGCGCGTGCGGTTGGTCAGGTTGACCGTGACGTCCGGGTGCAGTTGCTGGAAGTCCTTGAGGCGGGGCAGTAGCCATTGCGTGCCGAAGGTGGGCACTACGGCCAGCTCGATCACATTGGCGCCTTGTTGGCCCATGACGGACAACGTGTCCCGTTCTACAGCATCCAGTTGGGTCGCAATGCGCCGGCTGTAAGAGATGCCTGCTTCGGTCAGCTTTACCCCGCGCTTGGAGCGTCGGAACAGTTCTACACTCAAAAACTCTTCCAGGCTGGCGATCTGTCGGCAAATGGCCCCTTGAGTGAGGGAAAGCTCTTGTGCGGCCTTGGTGAAGCTTTCATGGCGCGCAGCCGCTTCAAAGCTGATCAGGGCGGTTGTGCTGGGGATCTTGCGGCGCATGTACGGCTTCCTCACTAAATACAGTCAGAAATGGCTTTCTTGCGGTTCACGGAGTGAGAAATTATCACAACATGGTGCCGAATCCTCGTTTGTCCTTCTATATAGAAGGGGCCTAGGATCGGCTCACGACATTTGATCTATTACGCGAGGGTTCTCTCATGGCGGGTAAGGCAAGCTTCAACTGGATTGATCCACTGTTGCTGGATCAACAGCTCACTGAAGAAGAGCGCATGGTGCGCGACAGTGCCGAGCAATTTGCTCAGGACAAGCTGGCGCCGCGTGTGCTTGAGGCTTTCCGCAATGAGAAGACCGACCCTGCGATTTTTCGTGAGATGGGTGAGACCGGTTTGCTGGGCGCGATGATCCCTGAGCAGTACGGTGGCAGTGGCCTCAATTACGTCAGCTACGGGCTGATTGCCCGCGAAGTGGAGCGGGTGGACTCGGGCTACCGCTCGATGATGAGTGTGCAGTCTTCCCTGGTCATGGTGCCGATCAATGAGTTCGGTACCGAAGCGCAGAAACAGAAGTACCTGCCCAAGCTGGCGTCGGGCGAATGGATTGGCTGCTTCGGTCTTACCGAGCCTAACCACGGCTCCGACCCTGGCGCGATGATTACCCGTGCGCGGACGGTGGATGGCGGCTACAGCCTGACGGGCAGCAAAATGTGGATCACCAACAGCCCCATCGCCGATGTGTTTGTGGTCTGGGCGAAGGACGATGAGGGTGACATTCGTGGCTTTGTTCTGGAAAAAGGCTGGAAGGGTCTGACTACGCCTGCGATTCACGGCAAGGTCGGCTTGCGTGCGTCCATTACCGGCGAAATCGTCATGGACAACGTATTTGTGCCGCAAGAGAACATCTTCCCGGATGTGCGCGGCTTGAAAGGCCCTTTTACCTGCCTTAACTCTGCGCGCTATGGCATCTCCTGGGGGGCATTGGGTGCGGCCGAGTTCTGCTGGCATACCGCGCGCCAGTACACCCTGGATCGTCACCAGTTTGGTCGGCCTTTGGCGGCGACTCAGTTGATCCAGAAAAAACTCGCAGATATGCAGACCGAAATTACATTGGCCCTGCAGGGTTGCTTGCGTCTGGGGCGGATGAAGGATGAAGGCACTGCGGCCGTTGAAATTACCTCGATCATGAAGCGCAACTCGTGTGGCAAGTCACTGGATATCGCACGCATGGCGCGCGACATGCTGGGTGGCAACGGGATCTCCGATGAATTCGGCGTGGCGCGTCATCTGGTCAACCTGGAAGTGGTGAACACCTATGAAGGCACGCATGACGTGCATGCCTTGATCCTTGGGCGTGCGCAAACCGGCCTGCAGGCATTCTATTAACAGGAGCTCGGCTCATGGGTGCTTTATCGCATTTGCGGGTGCTGGATTTGTCTCGTGTGCTGGCGGGGCCGTGGGCGGGGCAGATACTGGCTGACCTGGGTGCCGAGGTGATCAAGGTTGAGCGCCCGGGCAATGGTGATGATACCCGGGCCTGGGGGCCGCCCTTCCTTAAGGATGCTTATGGTGAGAGCACGGGGGAGGCGGCTTACTATTTGTCGGCCAACCGCAACAAACAATCGGTCACTATCGATTTCACCAAGCCGCAAGGCCAGCAACTGGTTCGAGCGCTGGCCGCCAAGTCCGACATCCTGATCGAGAACTTCAAGGTGGGTGGTCTGGAGGCGTATGGCCTGGACTATGCGTCGCTCAAGGCGTTGAACCCTGATCTGATCTATTGCTCGATCACGGGGTTCGGTCAAACCGGTCCCTATGCCAAGCGGGCGGGCTATGACTTTATGGTCCAGGGGCTGGGTGGGCTGATGAGCCTTACCGGGCGGCCTGAAGGTGAGGAGGGTGCGGGGCCGGTAAAGGTGGGCGTGGCGCTGACCGACATACTGACCGGGCTCTACTCGACGGTCGCGATTCTGGCAGCACTTGCTCATCGTCAGCATGATGGCGGTGGTCAGCATATTGATATGGCGTTGCTGGACGTGCAGGTTGCTTGTCTGGCAAATCAGGCGATGAACTACCTGACCACGGGTGTGGCTCCGCAACGCTTGGGTAATGCACATCCGAATATCGTGCCTTATCAGGATTTTCCGACGGCAGATGGTGACTTCATCCTGACTGTGGGAAATGACAGCCAGTTCCGCAAGTTTGCTGAAGTGGCTGGAAGGCCCGAGTGGGCGGACGATCCGCGCTTTGCTACCAACACGCTGCGTGTTGCAAACCGGTCAGTGTTGGTGCCGCTTCTGCGGCAGGCAACGGTGTTCAAGACGACAGCCGAGTGGGTGACCCAGCTGGAGGCGGTTGGTGTGCCCTGTGGGCCGATCAATGACTTGGCGCAGGTGTTTGCTGATCCGCAGGTTCAGGCTCGAGGCTTGGCGATGCAGTTGCCCCATGCCCTGGCGGGGTTGGTGCCGCAAGTGGCGAGCCCTATCCGGTTGTCCGAAACCCCGGTGGAGTACCGTAATGCCCCTCCTTTGCTGGGTGAGCATACCCGGCAGGTGTTGGAGCAGGTGCTGGGGTTGCACGCGGATGCGGTAGAGGCTTTGCGGCAGTCGGGTGTGCTGTAGCTATATAGAGGGGGCGTCAGCCCCCTCTATATAGCTGTGTTAAAGGCGTTTTCGGGTTAAGTGATAGAGCAGCTCAATTAGTCCTTGACTCAGGTTTGTAACTGTCTATAATTCGCCCCACTTCCGGCGCAGTCGAAACGGAAAACTCCTTGAGTTTCAATGAGTTGGATGAGTTTTCGACGGTGCCAGCTTCAAGTCATCGAAGCAGGAAATGAGGTGTTGACAGCAGCGTGTAACGCTGTAGAATTCGCCTCCCGCTAACGAGAGATCGAAAGCGCAAGTGGTTGATGTTACAGAGGAAACTTTGAAAACATCTTAAAATAACCGCTTGACAGCAACAGAGGCTGCTGTAGAATGCGCGCCTCGGTTCAGCGAAAGCTAAACCAACCGCTCTTTAACAATTGAATCAAGCAATTCGTGTGGGTGCTTGTGGAGTCAGACTGATAGTCAACAAGATTATCAGCATCACAAGTTACTCCGCGAGAAATCAAAGATGTAACCAACGATTGCTGAGCCAAGTTTAGGGTTTCTTAAAAACCCAAAGATGTTTGAACTGAAGAGTTTGATCATGGCTCAGATTGAACGCTGGCGGCAGGCCTAACACATGCAAGTCGAGCGGTAGAGAGAAGCTTGCTTCTCTTGAGAGCGGCGGACGGGTGAGTAATACCTAGGAATCTGCCTGATAGTGGGGGATAACGTTCGGAAACGGACGCTAATACCGCATACGTCCTACGGGAGAAAGCAGGGGACCTTCGGGCCTTGCGCTATCAGATGAGCCTAGGTCGGATTAGCTAGTTGGTGAGGTAATGGCTCACCAAGGCTACGATCCGTAACTGGTCTGAGAGGATGATCAGTCACACTGGAACTGAGACACGGTCCAGACTCCTACGGGAGGCAGCAGTGGGGAATATTGGACAATGGGCGAAAGCCTGATCCAGCCATGCCGCGTGTGTGAAGAAGGTCTTCGGATTGTAAAGCACTTTAAGTTGGGAGGAAGGGCATTAACCTAATACGTTAGTGTCTTGACGTTACCGACAGAATAAGCACCGGCTAACTCTGTGCCAGCAGCCGCGGTAATACAGAGGGTGCAAGCGTTAATCGGAATTACTGGGCGTAAAGCGCGCGTAGGTGGTTTGTTAAGTTGAATGTGAAATCCCCGGGCTCAACCTGGGAACTGCATCCAAAACTGGCAAGCTAGAGTATGGTAGAGGGTAGTGGAATTTCCTGTGTAGCGGTGAAATGCGTAGATATAGGAAGGAACACCAGTGGCGAAGGCGACTACCTGGACTGATACTGACACTGAGGTGCGAAAGCGTGGGGAGCAAACAGGATTAGATACCCTGGTAGTCCACGCCGTAAACGATGTCAACTAGCCGTTGGGAGTCTTGAACTCTTAGTGGCGCAGCTAACGCATTAAGTTGACCGCCTGGGGAGTACGGCCGCAAGGTTAAAACTCAAATGAATTGACGGGGGCCCGCACAAGCGGTGGAGCATGTGGTTTAATTCGAAGCAACGCGAAGAACCTTACCAGGCCTTGACATCCAATGAACTTTCTAGAGATAGATTGGTGCCTTCGGGAACATTGAGACAGGTGCTGCATGGCTGTCGTCAGCTCGTGTCGTGAGATGTTGGGTTAAGTCCCGTAACGAGCGCAACCCTTGTCCTTAGTTACCAGCACGTAATGGTGGGCACTCTAAGGAGACTGCCGGTGACAAACCGGAGGAAGGTGGGGATGACGTCAAGTCATCATGGCCCTTACGGCCTGGGCTACACACGTGCTACAATGGTCGGTACAAAGGGTTGCCAAGCCGCGAGGTGGAGCTAATCCCATAAAACCGATCGTAGTCCGGATCGCAGTCTGCAACTCGACTGCGTGAAGTCGGAATCGCTAGTAATCGTGAATCAGAATGTCACGGTGAATACGTTCCCGGGCCTTGTACACACCGCCCGTCACACCATGGGAGTGGGTTGCACCAGAAGTAGCTAGTCTAACCTTCGGGAGGACGGTTACCACGGTGTGATTCATGACTGGGGTGAAGTCGTAACAAGGTAGCCGTAGGGGAACCTGCGGCTGGATCACCTCCTTAATCGACGACATCAGCTGCTCCATAAGTTCCCACACGAATTGCTTGATTCATTGTAGAAGACGAGAACTGCAGAGTTGATCTGCGGTTTGTCTGTCGTAAAGCTTAGAAATGAGCATTCCATCAGATGGTGGTGAATGTTGATTTCTGATCTTTTGATTAGATCGTTCTTTAAAAATTTGGGTATGTAATAGAAAGTTAGACTGGATAGCACTTTCACTGGTGTTTATTCAGGCTAAGGTAAAATTTGTGATTGAAAGCAAATTTTCGGCGAATGTCGTCTTCATAGTATAACCAGATTGCTTGGGGTTATATGGTCAAGTGAAGAAGCGCATACGGTGGATGCCTTGGCAGTCAGAGGCGATGAAAGACGTGGTAGCCTGCGAAAAGCTTCGGGGAGTCGGCAAACAGACTTTGATCCGGAGATGTCTGAATGGGGGAACCCACCTAACATAAGTTAGGTATCTTAAGCTGAATACATAGGCTTAAGAAGCGAACCAGGGGAACTGAAACATCTAAGTACCCTGAGGAAAAGAAATCAACCGAGATTCCCTTAGTAGTGGCGAGCGAACGGGGACCAGCCCTTAAGCTGTATTGATGTTAGCGGAACGCTCTGGAAAGTGCGGCCATAGTGGGTGATAGCCCTGTACGCGAAAACATCTTTGCAGTGAAATCGAGTAGGACGGAGCACGAGAAACTTTGTCTGAATATGGGGGGACCATCCTCCAAGGCTAAATACTACTGACTGACCGATAGTGAACTAGTACCGTGAGGGAAAGGCGAAAAGAACCCCGGAGAGGGGAGTGAAATAGATCCTGAAACCGTATGCGTACAAGCAGTGGGAGCCCACTTTGTTGGGTGACTGCGTACCTTTTGTATAATGGGTCAGCGACTTATTTTCAGTGGCAAGCTTAACCGAATAGGGGAGGCGTAGCGAAAGCGAGTCTTAATAGGGCGTCTAGTCGCTGGGAATAGACCCGAAACCGGGCGATCTATCCATGGGCAGGTTGAAGGTTGGGTAACACTAACTGGAGGACCGAACCGACTACCGTTGAAAAGTTAGCGGATGACCTGTGGATCGGAGTGAAAGGCTAATCAAGCTCGGAGATAGCTGGTTCTCCTCGAAAGCTATTTAGGTAGCGCCTCATGTATCACTGTAGGGGGTAGAGCACTGTTTCGGCTAGGGGGCCATCCCGGCTTACCAAACCGATGCAAACTCCGAATACCTACAAGTGCCGAGCATGGGAGACACACGGCGGGTGCTAACGTCCGTCGTGAAAAGGGAAACAACCCAGACCGTCAGCTAAGGTCCCAAAGTTATGGTTAAGTGGGAAACGATGTGGGAAGGCTTAGACAGCTAGGAGGTTGGCTTAGAAGCAGCCACCCTTTAAAGAAAGCGTAATAGCTCACTAGTCGAGTCGGCCTGCGCGGAAGATTTAACGGGGCTCAAACCATACACCGAAGCTACGGGTATCATCTTAGGATGATGCGGTAGAGGAGCGTTCTGTAAGCCTGTGAAGGTGAGTTGAGAAGCTTGCTGGAGGTATCAGAAGTGCGAATGCTGACATGAGTAACGATAATGGGTGTGAAAAACACCCACGCCGAAAGACCAAGGTTTCCTGCGCAACGTTAATCGACGCAGGGTTAGTCGGTCCCTAAGGCGAGGCTGAAAAGCGTAGTCGATGGAAAACAGGTTAATATTCCTGTACTTCTGGTTATTGCGATGGAGGGACGGAGAAGGCTAGGCCAGCTTGGCGTTGGTTGTCCAAGTTTAAGGTGGTAGGCTGGAATCTTAGGTAAATCCGGGATTCTAAGGCCGAGAGCTGATGACGAGTGTTCTTTTAGAACACGAAGTGGTTGATGCCATGCTTCCAAGAAAAGCTTCTAAGCTTCAGGTAACCAGGAACCGTACCCCAAACCGACACAGGTGGTTGGGTAGAGAATACCAAGGCGCTTGAGAGAACTCGGGTGAAGGAACTAGGCAAAATGGCACCGTAACTTCGGGAGAAGGTGCGCCGATGGAGGTGAAGCATTTACTGCGTAAGCCCCTGTCGGTCGAAGATACCAGGCCGCTGCGACTGTTTATTAAAAACACAGCACTCTGCAAACACGAAAGTGGACGTATAGGGTGTGACGCCTGCCCGGTGCCGGAAGGTTAATTGATGGGGTTAGCTAACGCGAAGCTCTTGATCGAAGCCCCGGTAAACGGCGGCCGTAACTATAACGGTCCTAAGGTAGCGAAATTCCTTGTCGGGTAAGTTCCGACCTGCACGAATGGCGTAACGATGGCGGCGCTGTCTCCACCCGAGACTCAGTGAAATTGAAATCGCTGTGAAGATGCAGTGTATCCGCGGCTAGACGGAAAGACCCCGTGAACCTTTACTATAGCTTTGCACTGGACTTTGAATTTGCTTGTGTAGGATAGGTGGGAGGCTTTGAAGCGTGAACGCCAGTTTGCGTGGAGCCAACCTTGAAATACCACCCTGGCAACTTTGAGGTTCTAACTCAGGTCCGTTATCCGGATCGAGGACAGTGTATGGTGGGTAGTTTGACTGGGGCGGTCTCCTCCTAAAGAGTAACGGAGGAGTACGAAGGTGCGCTCAGACCGGTCGGAAATCGGTCGTAGAGTATAAAGGCAAAAGCGCGCTTGACTGCGAGACAGACACGTCGAGCAGGTACGAAAGTAGGTCTTAGTGATCCGGTGGTTCTGTATGGAAGGGCCATCGCTCAACGGATAAAAGGTACTCCGGGGATAACAGGCTGATACCGCCCAAGAGTTCATATCGACGGCGGTGTTTGGCACCTCGATGTCGGCTCATCACATCCTGGGGCTGAAGCCGGTCCCAAGGGTATGGCTGTTCGCCATTTAAAGTGGTACGCGAGCTGGGTTTAGAACGTCGTGAGACAGTTCGGTCCCTATCTGCCGTGGACGTTTGAGATTTGAGAGGGGCTGCTCCTAGTACGAGAGGACCGGAGTGGACGAACCTCTGGTGTTCCGGTTGTCACGCCAGTGGCATTGCCGGGTAGCTATGTTCGGGAAAGATAACCGCTGAAAGCATCTAAGCGGGAAACTTGCCTCAAGATGAGATCTCACTGGAACCTTGAGTTCCCTAAAGGGCCGTCGAAGACTACGACGTTGATAGGTTGGGTGTGTAAGCGCTGTGAGGCGTTGAGCTAACCAATACTAATTGCCCGTGAGGCTTGACCATATAACACCCAAGCAATTTGCTTAGAAGCGAATTGCGGTGTGTGAAGACGATACAAACCGAAAGTTTGCGGTTCACAAAACACCAAATCTATTACATACCCATTCGCTGGAGCGTGCGCCGCAAGGCAAACGACCTGGCTACCGAATTTCTTGACGACCATAGAGCATTGGAACCACCTGATCCCATCCCGAACTCAGTAGTGAAACGATGCATCGCCGATGGTAGTGTGGGGTTTCCCCATGTGAGAGTAGGTCATCGTCAAGATTAAATTCCAAAAACCCTGTCTGCTCACGCAGACAGGGTTTTTGTTTTTATATAAGTACAAGCTTTGTAAAAAGCTTGTACGGTTAATCAGGCCATTTGCCTGGCTAACCAATAGATTGAACGTAGCAGGAAATAAAGCGTTGACAGCAGTGTGTAACACTGTAGAATTCGCCTCCCGCTAACGAGATATCGAAAGCGCAAGTGGTTGATGTTGCAGAGGAAACTTTGAAAACATCTTAAAATAACCGCTTGACAGCAACAGAGGCTGCTGTAGAATGCGCGCCTCGGTACAGCGAAAGCTGACCAACCGCTCTTTAACAACTGAATCAAGCAATTCGTGTGGGTGCTTGTGGAGTCAGACTGATAGTCAACAAGATTATCAGCATCACAAGTTACTCCGCGAGAAATCAAAGATGTAACCAACGATTGCTGAGCCAAGTTTAGGGTTTCTTAAAAACCCAAAGATGTTTGAACTGAAGAGTTTGATCATGGCTCAGATTGAACGCTGGCGGCAGGCCTAACACATGCAAGTCGAGCGGTAGAGAGAAGCTTGCTTCTCTTGAGAGCGGCGGACGGGTGAGTAATACCTAGGAATCTGCCTGATAGTGGGGGATAACGTTCGGAAACGGACGCTAATACCGCATACGTCCTACGGGAGAAAGCAGGGGACCTTCGGGCCTTGCGCTATCAGATGAGCCTAGGTCGGATTAGCTAGTTGGTGAGGTAATGGCTCACCAAGGCTACGATCCGTAACTGGTCTGAGAGGATGATCAGTCACACTGGAACTGAGACACGGTCCAGACTCCTACGGGAGGCAGCAGTGGGGAATATTGGACAATGGGCGAAAGCCTGATCCAGCCATGCCGCGTGTGTGAAGAAGGTCTTCGGATTGTAAAGCACTTTAAGTTGGGAGGAAGGGCGTTAACCTAATACGTTAGTGTCTTGACGTTACCGACAGAATAAGCACCGGCTAACTCTGTGCCAGCAGCCGCGGTAATACAGAGGGTGCAAGCGTTAATCGGAATTACTGGGCGTAAAGCGCGCGTAGGTGGTTTGTTAAGTTGAATGTGAAATCCCCGGGCTCAACCTGGGAACTGCATCCAAAACTGGCAAGCTAGAGTATGGTAGAGGGTAGTGGAATTTCCTGTGTAGCGGTGAAATGCGTAGATATAGGAAGGAACACCAGTGGCGAAGGCGACTACCTGGACTGATACTGACACTGAGGTGCGAAAGCGTGGGGAGCAAACAGGATTAGATACCCTGGTAGTCCACGCCGTAAACGATGTCAACTAGCCGTTGGGAGTCTTGAACTCTTAGTGGCGCAGCTAACGCATTAAGTTGACCGCCTGGGGAGTACGGCCGCAAGGTTAAAACTCAAATGAATTGACGGGGGCCCGCACAAGCGGTGGAGCATGTGGTTTAATTCGAAGCAACGCGAAGAACCTTACCAGGCCTTGACATCCAATGAACTTTCTAGAGATAGATTGGTGCCTTCGGGAACATTGAGACAGGTGCTGCATGGCTGTCGTCAGCTCGTGTCGTGAGATGTTGGGTTAAGTCCCGTAACGAGCGCAACCCTTGTCCTTAGTTACCAGCACGTAATGGTGGGCACTCTAAGGAGACTGCCGGTGACAAACCGGAGGAAGGTGGGGATGACGTCAAGTCATCATGGCCCTTACGGCCTGGGCTACACACGTGCTACAATGGTCGGTACAAAGGGTTGCCAAGCCGCGAGGTGGAGCTAATCCCATAAAACCGATCGTAGTCCGGATCGCAGTCTGCAACTCGACTGCGTGAAGTCGGAATCGCTAGTAATCGTGAATCAGAATGTCACGGTGAATACGTTCCCGGGCCTTGTACACACCGCCCGTCACACCATGGGAGTGGGTTGCACCAGAAGTAGCTAGTCTAACCTTCGGGAGGACGGTTACCACGGTGTGATTCATGACTGGGGTGAAGTCGTAACAAGGTAGCCGTAGGGGAACCTGCGGCTGGATCACCTCCTTAATCGACGACATCAGCTGCTCCATAAGTTCCCACACGAATTGCTTGATTCATTGAAGAAGACGATAGAAGTAGACCAAAATTGGGTCTGTAGCTCAGTTGGTTAGAGCGCACCCCTGATAAGGGTGAGGTCGGCAGTTCGAATCTGCCCAGACCCACCAATTTTGTTTGGAAGCACCTGTAGAAATATGGGGCCATAGCTCAGCTGGGAGAGCGCCTGCCTTGCACGCAGGAGGTCAACGGTTCGATCCCGTTTGGCTCCACCATTACTGCTTCTTTATCGTAAAGCTTAGAAATGAGCATTCCATCAGATGATGGTGAATGTTGATTTCTGATCTTTTGATTAGATCGTTCTTTAAAAATTTGGGTATGTAATAGAAAGTTAGACTGGATAGCACTTTCACTGGTGTTTATTCAGGCTAAGGTAAAATTTGTGATTGAAAGCAAATTTTCGGCGAATGTCGTCTTCATAGTATAACCAGATTGCTTGGGGTTATATGGTCAAGTGAAGAAGCGCATACGGTGGATGCCTTGGCAGTCAGAGGCGATGAAAGACGTGGTAGCCTGCGAAAAGCTTCGGGGAGTCGGCAAACAGACTTTGATCCGGAGATGTCTGAATGGGGGAACCCACCTAACATAAGTTAGGTATCTTAAGCTGAATACATAGGCTTAAGAAGCGAACCAGGGGAACTGAAACATCTAAGTACCCTGAGGAAAAGAAATCAACCGAGATTCCCTTAGTAGTGGCGAGCGAACGGGGACCAGCCCTTAAGCTGTATTGATGTTAGCGGAACGCTCTGGAAAGTGCGGCCATAGTGGGTGATAGCCCTGTACGCGAAAACATCTTTGCAGTGAAATCGAGTAGGACGGAGCACGAGAAACTTTGTCTGAATATGGGGGGACCATCCTCCAAGGCTAAATACTACTGACTGACCGATAGTGAACTAGTACCGTGAGGGAAAGGCGAAAAGAACCCCGGAGAGGGGAGTGAAATAGATCCTGAAACCGTATGCGTACAAGCAGTGGGAGCCCACTTTGTTGGGTGACTGCGTACCTTTTGTATAATGGGTCAGCGACTTATTTTCAGTGGCAAGCTTAACCGAATAGGGGAGGCGTAGCGAAAGCGAGTCTTAATAGGGCGTCTAGTCGCTGGGAATAGACCCGAAACCGGGCGATCTATCCATGGGCAGGTTGAAGGTTGGGTAACACTAACTGGAGGACCGAACCGACTACCGTTGAAAAGTTAGCGGATGACCTGTGGATCGGAGTGAAAGGCTAATCAAGCTCGGAGATAGCTGGTTCTCCTCGAAAGCTATTTAGGTAGCGCCTCATGTATCACTGTAGGGGGTAGAGCACTGTTTCGGCTAGGGGGTCATCCCGACTTACCAAACCGATGCAAACTCCGAATACCTACAAGTGCCGAGCATGGGAGACACACGGCGGGTGCTAACGTCCGTCGTGAAAAGGGAAACAACCCAGACCGTCAGCTAAGGTCCCAAAGTTATGGTTAAGTGGGAAACGATGTGGGAAGGCTTAGACAGCTAGGAGGTTGGCTTAGAAGCAGCCACCCTTTAAAGAAAGCGTAATAGCTCACTAGTCGAGTCGGCCTGCGCGGAAGATTTAACGGGGCTCAAACCATACACCGAAGCTACGGGTATCACCTTAGGGTGATGCGGTAGAGGAGCGTTCTGTAAGCCTGTGAAGGTGAGTTGAGAAGCTTGCTGGAGGTATCAGAAGTGCGAATGCTGACATGAGTAACGATAATGGGTGTGAAAAACACCCACGCCGAAAGACCAAGGTTTCCTGCGCAACGTTAATCGACGCAGGGTTAGTCGGTCCCTAAGGCGAGGCTGAAAAGCGTAGTCGATGGAAAACAGGTTAATATTCCTGTACTTCTGGTTATTGCGATGGAGGGACGGAGAAGGCTAGGCCAGCTTGGCGTTGGTTGTCCAAGTTTAAGGTGGTAGGCTGGAATCTTAGGTAAATCCGGGATTCTAAGGCCGAGAGCTGATGACGAGTGTTCTTTTAGAACACGAAGTGGTTGATGCCATGCTTCCAAGAAAAGCTTCTAAGCTTCAGGTAACCAGGAACCGTACCCCAAACCGACACAGGTGGTTGGGTAGAGAATACCAAGGCGCTTGAGAGAACTCGGGTGAAGGAACTAGGCAAAATGGCACCGTAACTTCGGGAGAAGGTGCGCCGATGGAGGTGAAGCATTTACTGCGTAAGCCCCTGTCGGTCGAAGATACCAGGCCGCTGCGACTGTTTATTAAAAACACAGCACTCTGCAAACACGAAAGTGGACGTATAGGGTGTGACGCCTGCCCGGTGCCGGAAGGTTAATTGATGGGGTTAGCTAACGCGAAGCTCTTGATCGAAGCCCCGGTAAACGGCGGCCGTAACTATAACGGTCCTAAGGTAGCGAAATTCCTTGTCGGGTAAGTTCCGACCTGCACGAATGGCGTAACGATGGCGGCGCTGTCTCCACCCGAGACTCAGTGAAATTGAAATCGCTGTGAAGATGCAGTGTATCCGCGGCTAGACGGAAAGACCCCGTGAACCTTTACTATAGCTTTGCACTGGACTTTGAATTTGCTTGTGTAGGATAGGTGGGAGGCTTTGAAGCGTGAACGCCAGTTTGCGTGGAGCCAACCTTGAAATACCACCCTGGCAACTTTGAGGTTCTAACTCAGGTCCGTTATCCGGATCGAGGACAGTGTATGGTGGGTAGTTTGACTGGGGCGGTCTCCTCCTAAAGAGTAACGGAGGAGTACGAAGGTGCGCTCAGACCGGTCGGAAATCGGTCGTAGAGTATAAAGGCAAAAGCGCGCTTGACTGCGAGACAGACACGTCGAGCAGGTACGAAAGTAGGTCTTAGTGATCCGGTGGTTCTGTATGGAAGGGCCATCGCTCAACGGATAAAAGGTACTCCGGGGATAACAGGCTGATACCGCCCAAGAGTTCATATCGACGGCGGTGTTTGGCACCTCGATGTCGGCTCATCACATCCTGGGGCTGAAGCCGGTCCCAAGGGTATGGCTGTTCGCCATTTAAAGTGGTACGCGAGCTGGGTTTAGAACGTCGTGAGACAGTTCGGTCCCTATCTGCCGTGGACGTTTGAGATTTGAGAGGGGCTGCTCCTAGTACGAGAGGACCGGAGTGGACGAACCTCTGGTGTTCCGGTTGTCACGCCAGTGGCATTGCCGGGTAGCTATGTTCGGGAAAGATAACCGCTGAAAGCATCTAAGCGGGAAACTTGCCTCAAGATGAGATCTCACTGGAACCTTGAGTTCCCTAAAGGGCCGTCGAAGACTACGACGTTGATAGGTTGGGTGTGTAAGCGCTGTGAGGCGTTGAGCTAACCAATACTAATTGCCCGTGAGGCTTGACCATATAACACCCAAGCAATTTGCTTAGAAGCGAATTGCGGTGTGTGAAGACGATACAAACCGAAAGTTTGCGGTTCACAAAACACCAAATCTATTACATACCCATTCGCTGGAGCGTGCGCCGCAAGGCAAACGACCTGGCTACCGAATTTCTTGACGACCATAGAGCATTGGAACCACCTGATCCCATCCCGAACTCAGTAGTGAAACGATGCATCGCCGATGGTAGTGTGGGGTTTCCCCATGTGAGAGTAGGTCATCGTCAAGATTAAATTCCAAAATCCCTGTCTGCTCGCGCAGACGGGGATTTTGTTTTTATAGAAGTCCCAAGTTTTCGCAGGCACGTTTTGATAACGGTTCTGCCACAGAATTTCTTGACGACCATAGAGCATTGGAACCACCTGATCCCATCCCGAACTCAGTAGTGAAACGATGCATCGCCGATGGTAGTGTGGGGTTTCCCCATGTGAGAGTAGGTCATCGTCAAGATTGAATTCCGAAACCCCTGTCTGCTAACGCAGACAGGGGTTTTGTTTTTGCGGGTCGTAAATCCGCTGCGCCCCACCATTCTCCTGCCCCTCCCCAGCACGATGCCAAAAGCCATCCCTACGCTTTCGTCGGATTAAACACATTTCAACTAAACGCGGCTAAGTATTGCGCGACTGGTGCCGACAGACTGTTGAGCAATGCGTGTGAGCAGAGCCGTGAAAAGGCTGTACATCACATACGCATCCCACCTTTTGGCATAAGAAGTCCCATGCTATGAATCTCAAGTTCAGCCATAAAATCCTTCTGGCCGCTTCAGGCGTCGTGGTTCTGGCGTTTGCGTTATTCACCTTGTACAACGACTACCTGCAGCGCGACACGATCAAGCAAAACATCGAGTCCTCTGTGCAGCAGGCTGGCAATCTCACAGCCAGCAGCGTGCAGAACTGGCTCAGTGGCCGCATTCTGGTACTGGAGAGCCTCGCTCAAAGCGTTGCACACCAGGGTAACCAGGCCGATCTGCCAGGCCTGGTGGATCAACCGGCGTTCACCTCCAATTTCCAGTTCACCTACGTTGGGCAGGCCAATGGCGTGTTTACCCAGCGCCCTGACGCGACCATGCCAGCAGGCTACGACCCCCGCGAGCGGCCTTGGTACAAGCAAGCGGTGAACGCCGGCCAGACCATGCTGACACCGCCCTATAAGGCAGCGGTGGGTGGCCTGATTGTGACTATCGCCATGCCCGTCAAAAAAAACGGGGAGTTGTTGGGTGTGGTGGGTGGCGACCTAAGCCTGGACAGCCTGGTCAAGATCATTAACTCGGTGGATTCCGGTGGTCTGGGTTACGCCTTTCTGGTGAGCAGCGATGGTCAGGTCATCGTCAGCCCGGACAAGGATCAGGTGATGAAAAACCTCAAGGATATTTATCCGTCCAGCGCTGTGCATATTGAGAAGGGTATTCAGCAAGTGACGCTCAATGGCCAGGAGCGAATCATGTCTTTTACTCCGGTCACGGGCTTGCCTTCTGCAGACTGGTATATCGGTCAGTCGATCGACAAGGAAAAGGCTTATGCCCCTCTGTCGAAATTCCGTACCTCTGCGTTGATTGCGATGTTTATTGCGGTGGCCGCGATCGCCCTGCTGCTGAGCATGCTGATTCGTGTATTGATGCGCCCACTGACAACGATGGGCCGTGCAATGCAGGATATTGCTCAGGGTGAAGGCGATCTGACGCGCCGGCTGGTGATCGAGCACAAGGATGAATTTGGCGAGCTGGCCAGTTCATTCAACCAGTTTGTGGAACGTATTCATGCATCCATCAGCGAAGTGTCATCGGCTACTCGCCAGGTTCACGACTTGTCCCAGCGGGTGATGGCATCGTCCAACGCTTCCATTATTGGTTCGGATGAGCAGAGTGCGCGCACCAACAGCGTGGCGGCTGCTATTAACGAACTGGGTGCGGCTACTCAGGAAATCGCCCGCAATGCCGCCGACGCTTCGCAGCATGCCAGTGGTGCCAGTGAGCAGGCTGATGATGGGCGCAAGGTGGTTGAGCAGACGATTGAGGCCATGACCGAGCTTTCGCAGAAGATCAGCCTGTCGTGTGAGCAGATCGAAACCCTGAATGCCAGCACCGATAATATTGGCCACATCCTGGATGTGATCAAAGGCATCTCTCAGCAGACCAACCTGCTGGCCCTCAACGCAGCCATTGAGGCCGCGCGTGCGGGTGAAGCGGGTCGCGGCTTTGCCGTGGTGGCGGATGAGGTGCGCAACCTCGCCCATCGCACTCAGGAGTCGGCTGAGGAGATCCACAAAATGATTACCTCGCTGCAAGTAGGCTCTCGCGAAGCGGTCAGCACCATGAATGCGAGCCAGGTGTCCAGCGAGGAAAGTGTCGAGGTGGCGAATCAGGCGGGTGCCCGTTTGATCAGCGTGACCCAGCGTATCGAAGAAATCGACGGTATGAACCAGTCGGTTGCAGCTGCCACCGAGGAACAAACCGCCGTGGTTGAAACCCTCAATGTGGATATCAACCAGATCAACCTGCTCAACCAGCAAGGTGTGGTCAACCTCAACGAAACCCTTAAAGATTGCGATGCGCTGTCGCAGCAGGCCAGTCGCCTCAAGCAATTGGTCGACAGCTTCAAGATTTGAGGCTCGAACGGCTGTAACGAGTTATCCACAGGCCTGGCGTTTAAAACGTCAGGCCTGTTTTGCTTTCAGGGTATCCAGATAATAGGTAATAGCCTTTACCCCGCGCTGTAGATGCAATTGCAGCTCTGCAATACAGGCTTCGACATCGTTGGCCCGGGCATGGCGCAGTAATGCCCGGTGATCGTCCTGGCACAGCTTGCCCAGGTTCATCTGCTCAAGGTTAAAGCGCAGGAAGCGCTCTTCTTCAATAAGCCCGGCTTCAATGAGTGCCAGCAGCTTTTTATTCGGGGCCTTGCCGTAAAGTGCCTGGTGAAATTGCCGATTGAGTGTGCCGATCTTGCCGAAGTCTGTTTCTACTTCCAGCGCTTCGATATAGCCCTCGGCCTCTTCGAAATCTTCGTTGCTCAACAGCGGTACTGACAGGCGCAGTGCCTGGGCTTCGAGTAACTGGCGCAGTTCGTAGGTTTCCAGCGAGTCGTCTTCAATCAAAGGGGCAACAACGGCTCCCTTGTACTGCACAACCTGCAATAAACCTTGAGCTTCCAGCTGGCGTAGTGCCTCACGAACAGGCATGCGGCTGACGCCAAACAGCTGTGCCAATGCTTCCTGGCGAATGGCTGTACCGCAAGGCAAGCGGCCATCAAGGATGGCGTTACGCAACGTCTCTTCGATCACTGACCGTGCCAAATGGGCAGGTATGGGGTCAGATACAACTATGCTGTTTAGAGGGTTATTTTTGACGGCCACGTTGTAACTACCTACGCCGAAAGATCAGCACGCTTGTTTGGATCCAATTCAAGTTAGGTACTGACCCAATCCCTGTCAAACCTTGTTGCCTATAGTTTAGCGTGACTGTGAGATAAGAGATTGCACCGTGCCACTATCTTTCTTGATCAAGGCTCACCACCGCGCTCCCTTTTACTAGGAGCTGTGCCCTACAATCGCCGGACTCAGTGCTGCCCACGTCGCAGCGCCAATGCACAGCAGGTGAAGGATGGGCGTACTCAGCAATAACGATATGGGTGAACTGCGGCTGCAACTGCCTGAATCGTCCCATAACGCAGTGGCTCGCCTGGTCCGCCAGCCGTGGCTGTGGTGTATTTTGCTGTTGGCTGCGGGGGTACGGTTTTACGGCTTTACGGCCTCTGCGATCTGGTGCGACGAAGGTTCGAGCCTGATGCTGAGCGCCTACCCGCTGGCCGAAATCTGGTCGCATGCGTCCCATGATGTTCACCCACCGTTGTACTTCATGCTGTTGCACGGCTGGATGGCGATGTTCGGTGACAGCCTTGCCTCGATTCGCTCCCTGAGTGTGTTGCCCGGTATTGTGACGGTCATGTTGGGTATGTGGCTTGTGCGGTTGGTCGCCACGCAAAGGGCGGCGTTGCTGGCGGGCTTGCTGCTGGCGTTGTTGCCCACCGCCGTGCGCTACAGCCAGGAAGTGAGGATGTATGCGTTGCTGGGGGTGTGGCTGATCGCCGCCACGATTGCCTTGGTGTACTGGATCAAGGCACCGCATTCATACCGTTATCCGCTTATTTATACCCTGCTGATGGCCGCAGCCTTCTACACCCATTACTTCACCGCATTCTGTGTGATCGCCCATTGGCTCTACCTGTTGCTCTGTGGCCGCGCTACCCGGTGGCTGATCAAGCGTCCTGCCTGGTGGCTGGCCAACGTCGCTATTGTGCTGTTGTTCCTGCCCTGGCTGCCGGGGCTGGTGGATTTGCTGCAGCACATGGCTGAACTCAAGAGTGGCGGTGATGTGGGCTGGGAGCCCACGGTGGATGCCCGCTCCTTGCCGGCCATGCTGTGGCAGTTATTGACTCAGGATGAGGGTGATAGCCTGCCTTGGCCGTTGTTTTGGCTGCCACCGCTGGCACTGCTGGGCAGCATGGTATGGATGGCGCTGCGCGATGCGACCCCGCACAAGTTCACCAGCCTGATCGTGATCTACACCCTGCTGCCGATTCTGGCGATTTACGCGGTGTCTTTTGCTTCGCCGCTGTTTATCGAACGCTATGTGATGTTTGCCGCGCTGGGTTTGCCGCTGCTGGTTGCCATTGCGGTGGACCGTCTGCTTACGCACAAGCGGGCGCTGGCCATCGCAATCCTGGCCTTGTTTATCGGCACCGAGGCCGTGGGGCTGCGCAGTAATTTCAGTAGCGATGCCGATCATTTCGATCGTCTGGTCGAGCATGTGAACCAGCAGTTCAAGCCCGGTGACCGGATCGTGGTCAGTGACCTGTTCTGGTACTTCAGCTTCGTTTACTACAACAAGACCGGATTCGAGCCCATGCTCTACACGCCGCCTCTGGAGGATGGCACATCCGGGCGCCCGAATGATTATGGGTTTGGCACGTTAGTGAATGGCCACGGTCAAACAATCTATGTCGACCGCTTGAGCGACCTGCCGCCCGGCTCGGGCCGCGTCTGGCTGATTAGCAGCAAAGTGCAGCCGGATGATTTCAGTTCAATCCCCGTGGCCTGGCACAAAGCACGGGACCTGAGCGTCGATGACACGCAGGCTCGTCTATATTTGACCTGCCCCGGTGCCGAATGCGGCGCTGAACCTGAATGGAGTCAACTCGATGCAAAAGCCCACCCATAGCCTGCCATCCTTGTTCAAACAGCTGGGCCTGCCGTCCAGCCCGGAAGATATCGAAAAATTTGTCACTACCCACTCGCCACTCAAGCCGGACCTCAAGCTTGAAGATGCTTTTTTCTGGACGCCCGCCCAAGCGGCTTTTTTGCGCGAAGAGCATCTTGAAGACGCTGACTGGGCTGAAGTCGTCGACCAGTTGAACCTGATGCTGCGGCAAAAACCGATCGCAGGTAAGCAGAAATAAATAGCAACACTTGACTGTGATCCTCTGGCCGAGCAATATTAATAGTTAGCAAACTAACTTTATGTGACGCCCCTTGCCTGACACTCTCGATCCACTGCAAATGAGCATCAGCACCGGCATGGTGGTTGCGACTCGCCATTGGCGTCGTGTCTGCCAGGCCACGCTGGTCAACTACGGTATTTCCGAAGCCTGCGCCATGCCGCTGCTGATTATTGGCCGCCTGGGTGAAGGGGTGCGGCAAGTCACCGTGGCCCATGCTGCCGGGATGGAAAGCCCGTCGCTGGTGCGCTTGCTCGATCAACTGTGCAAGGCCGGTTATGTACGCCGCTGTGAAGATGCCAGCGACCGACGCGCCAAAACCCTGAGCCTGACTGACACCGGGCGTGCTCTGGTGCAATCGATTGAGGCCCAGCTGGTACAACTGAGAAGGGCCGCTCTGGCCGATATCCCGGTGGCTGACCAGGAAGCGGCATTGCGTGTGATCAAAGCCTTTGAAGCGGCCGGACAATTGCCTGACGGAGCTGCCTCTTGAACGGTTTTTTCAGCAGCATGCCGCCTGCGCGTGACTGGTTCTACGGGGTGCGTACCTTCGCCGCATCGATGATCGCGTTGTATATCGCCCTGCTAATGGAAATGCCCCGTCCTTACTGGGCAATGGCCACGGTCTATATCGTCTCCAGCCCCTTTGTCGGGCCTACCAGCTCCAAGGCCGTGTACCGTGCCCTGGGCACGCTGATAGGGGCTGCAGCGGCGGTGTTTTTTGTGCCGCTGTTTGTACAGACACCCTTTTTACTGGTGCTGGTGATCGCCCTGTGGACCGGCATTTTGCTGTTTCTGTCGCTGCACCTGCGCACCGCCAACAGTTATGTGTTCATGCTGGCCGGCTACACCATGCCCATGATCGCCTTGCCGATTGTGGATAACCCGCTGAATGTCTTTGATATCGCCGTGTCGCGTACCGAAGAAATCATGCTCGGCATCGTCTGCGCCGCCGTGGTCGGCAGCATGTTCTGGCCCCGGCGCCTGACCCCGGTGTTTATTGACGCAGCCGCCAAGTGGTTTGCCGATGCAAGCAATTACAGCAAGCACTACCTGGCCCGCGATATTGAGCCGAGCACAGTCAGCGGCCTGCGTTCGTCGATGGTCACCACGTTCAACAGCCTTGAAATGATGATTGGCCAGTTGCCCCATGAAGGCGCGCACCCGCAGACCGTGCGCAATACCAAGGAACTGCGCGGGCGCATGATCCACCTGCTGCCGGTGGTCGATGCTCTGGATGACGCGCTCTATGCCCTGGAGCGCCGCGCCCCGGAGCTGCTGGACAAGGTCACGCCGTTGCTTGATCACGCCAGGGCCTGGCTTGAAAACACCCGCGATGGCGCGCCGGTCCAGCAGTGGCAAGCCCTGCGCCATGAGCTCGAAGCATTGCAGCCCAGCGCCGCCGCCCTGGATGATCGCCGCCAACTGGTGCTTTCCAACGTGC
Organism: Pseudomonas sp. WC2401; assembly: GCF_041200115.1. NCBI lineage: Bacteria > Pseudomonadati > Pseudomonadota > Gammaproteobacteria > Pseudomonadales > Pseudomonadaceae > Pseudomonas > Pseudomonas sp. WC2401. Next base: position 559,096 of record NZ_CP165623.1, on the reverse strand, counting down.
TGTACCGGCTGGGTGAATGGATCGATCTGTGGCAAGACTGCCGCAGCCTGCAGGAAGCCATCTCCACCGGTAACCGTGAGGTCTGGCGTGCGGTCTACCGGCATTGGCGCCTGGGCCGGTTGACGCCGTTTCTCGATCGCGGGCTGATGCTTTATTCGGCGTTCTCAACCGTCACCGCAATTGTTGTCGCCTCGGTGCTGTGGATCCTGCTTGGCTGGACCGATGGCGCCAGTGCGGTGATTCTGGCCGCCGTGGCTTGTAGCTTCTTTGCCGCAATGGATGACCCGGCGCCGCAGATCTACCGGTTCTTTTTCTGGACTTCGCTGTCGGTGCTGTTCGCCAGTCTGTATCTGTTTGTGATCCTGCCCAACCTGCACGACTTCCCGATGCTGGTGCTGGCGTTTGCGGTGCCGTTTATCTGCGTGGGCACCCTGACCGTACAGCCGCGTTTTTATCTGGGCACCTTGCTGACCATCGTCAACACCGCCTCGTTTATCAGCATCCAGGGCGCTTACGACGCGGACTTCATGGTGTTTATGAACGCCAACCTGGCAGGGCCTGTCGGCCTGCTGTTTGCCTTCGTCTGGACCCTGATCGCACGCCCCTTCGGTGCCGAGCTGGCGGCCAAGCGCCTGACCCGTTTCAGCTGGCGTGACATTGTCAGCCTGACCCAGCCCGCCACCCTGGCCGAGCACCGGCAGATGGGCGCGCAAATGCTCGACCGCCTGATGCAGCACTTGCCGCGCCTGGCCTTGACCGGGCAGGACACAGGCAGCGCCCTGCGTGACTTGCGAGTGGCGCTCAACCTGCTCGACCTGCTGGCTTATGCGCCCCGGGTCACGGGCGGGCCGCAACTGTTACTGCGCCAGGTGGTCAGTGATGTGGGCGACTACTTTTGTGCCTGTCTCAAGGCGGGTGAGCGCCTGCCAATGCCAATGGGCCTGCAGATGACGATGGACCGCACCCGTCGCGCCCTCAACGCCAATGACCTGCAAGACGAAGGCGAGGCCCGGGTGCACCTGCTGCACGCCCTCAGCGGCCTGCGCCTGGCCCTGCTGCCCGGCGTTGAATTTATTGTCGATAACGACGACCTGCCACATCCCCGGGTCCAGGGCATTGATGGAGCGCCGCTATGATTGGTGACGTAGATATCAGCGGGGTCTTCCTGCCCACGCTTCTGGTATTGATGGGCATTACCTACTTGTTGTTTCTGGTGGTTCACGGGTTACTGACCCGTGTGCACTTTTACCGTCTGGTCTGGCACCGGGCTTTGTTCAACGTCGGTCTCTACGCTCTGTTACTCGGCGTTGTGGATTCGTTCAGTCGATATCTGATGACATGAAAAAACCTTTACTGACCCTGGGCCGTGTCGTTCTCACCTTGCTGGTGGTGACGTTTGCCTGCGTCGTGGTCTGGCGCATGACCATGTATTACATGTTTGCTCCCTGGACCCGTGATGCCCATATCCGCGCCGACATTGTGCAAATCGCCCCCGACGTGTCGGGCCTGATCAAGCAGGTGGATGTGCGTGACAACCAGCCCGTCAGCCGTGATCAGGTGCTGTTTGTGATTGACCAGGAACGCTTCAAACTGGCACTGCGTCAGGCCGAGGCCACTGTGGCCGACCGCAAGGAAACCCTGGCCCAGGCTCAGCGTGAAAGCCGCCGTAACAAGGGCCTGGGTAACCTGGTGGCCCGTGAACAGCTCGAAGAAAGCCAGTCCCGTGAGCTGCGTGCCCAGGCCGCACTGATTGAGGCCCAAGTGGCCGTGGACAGCGCCCAGCTCAATCTGGACCGCACCGTGGTGCGCAGCCCGGTCGATGGCTACGTCAACGACCGGGCTCCACGGGTCAATGAGTTCGTCACCGCAGGGCGGCCGGTGCTGTCGATTGTCGACAGCAGCTCGTTCCATATCGATGGCTATTTTGAAGAAACCAAGCTGGATGGCATCCATGTCGGCCAGAGTGTCGATATCCGCGTGATTGGCGACAATGCACGTTTGCGCGGGCATGTCGAAAGCATCGTGGCGGGTATCGAAGACCGTGACCGCACCAGCGGCCAGAACCTGCTGCCCAACGTCAACCCGGCGTTCAGCTGGGTGCGGCTGGCGCAACGGATTCCGGTGCGTATCGTGTTTGACGACGTGCCTGAAGACTTTCGCATGATCGCCGGGCGCACCGCGACCGTGTCCATTATCGAAGACTCGGCCAAAGCCCAGCCTGCCCCGGAGCGCGCGCAATGAAAGCCGTTCGCCTGGCAGCCGTAGGGCTGGGTCTGCTGTTGTCGGGCTGCCAGTTGCTGGGCCCCGATTACCAGTTGCCCAAGGACGCGGCCATGCAGCGCCCCGACTTGCAGGGCCAATTGGCGGGCGAGGGCGCCAATGTGGTGTCCGCGCCGGTCCCCGATGACTGGTGGAAGCTCTATCAGGACCCCAAGCTCAACGAGCTGGTACGCCAGGCGCTGGCCTCCAACACTGATTTGCGGGTCGCTGCGGCGAACCTGTCGCGGGCCCGGGCCCAGGTGGAGCAGGCGCAATCGGCCGGGGGCTGGAGTGGCTCGGTCAAGGCGGGCGCCCAGCGCTTGCAAGAGTCCGGCGAAGCCTTTCTGCTGGCCGATAAGGTACCGGTAGCCAATGTCGGTGATCTGGGTATCAGTACCTCGTACCAGTTCGACTTGTGGGGCACCTTGCAGCGCGGGATCGAAGCCGCGCAGGCCAACGCCGATGCGACCCAGGCCGCGGCGGATACTGCACGCATCACCCTGGTGGCGGATGTGGTGCGGGCCTACACCCAGGTCTGCGCCGCCAATGAAGAGCACCATATCGCTGAAGAGTCCCTCAAGCTGCAAGCGCAAAGCACCAGCCTGACCCAGCGCCTGCGTGACGCCGGGCGCGGTGATGAAACCCAGGTCACCCGTTCTGAAACCCAGTTCAAGTCGTTGCGCGCAGAATTGCCGCGCTACGAGGCCATGCGCCAGTCCGGCCTGTTCCGTTTGTCTATGTTGCTGGCCAGGCCGCTGGATCAACTCCCCGCCGGTGTTGCCACCTGCGCCGAGCTGCCGCATATCGCCCAGCTGTTGCCGGTGGGTGACGGCGCAGCGCTGCTCAAGCGCCGGCCCGACGTGCGTCAGGCCGAGCGCCATCTGGCCGCTGCCACCGCTGAAATCGGCGTAGCCACAGGCTCGCTGTACCCGGACATCAGCATCGGTGCCAGCATTGGCACGGTGGGGATTATCGACAATCTGGGTACGGCCCCTACCAACCGCTGGGGCTTTGGCCCGATGTTGAGCTGGACAATTCCGACCAACGGCTCGCGGGCGCGCATCCGTGAAGCCGAGGCTGTTACCCAGGGGGCATTGGCCAAATTCGACGGTGTGGTGCTCAACGCCATCCGCGAAACCCAGACCAGCCTGGTGCAATACACCGCCTTGTTGCAGCGCCGCGAAGCACTGGCTGAAGCCGAGGCGTCGGCCAAAACGGCGGCCGACCAGACCCATCAGTTCTTCCAGGCCGGGCGCGAGTCGTTTCTGGCCGACTTGCAGGCGACCCGCACCTACACCGACATGCGCGCGCAATTGTCGGCAGCCAATACTCAGGTCGCCATGAGCCAGATCGACCTGTTCCTGGCCCTGGGTGGTGGCTGGGAAAGTGGACGAACGCAAGCTGCGGCAAACGCCAAACCCTGAGAGCGTTGCTATGCTCTGAATTATCGGTATCAGAACGATGGTTCAGGGCGTTTGCGGTCTGTAGCCCTCCTCATCGTGCAGACCCTGCCTGATGGGGATACTAATAATGAAAAACCCTTACGCTCCCGGTTTCTGGTGTGCAGTGGCCGCATTGGTGCTGCTCTCGGCTACCTATTTCTACGGCATCATGCTGGCGCACCAGATCGACAAGGCGTTGATCTTCCTCGACAGCGCCAGCGCACTGATCGCCGTGATGGCCATAGCAGTGGTGGCCTGCGCCTCAGTGCAAACCCGGCAAATCAAGAAGCGCCAGATCAACCAGGGCCAGACCCGTGTGCTGATCTGGGATACCAAGGTCGCCCTGCGCCGGGTAGAGACGGTATTTGACCGCTATTTCTGGGGCAGTTACTGGCAGCCGGGCCGCACCTTTCAGGAGTTCATGGGCGAACTCACCGGTACCCCGCTGGAAAAAAGCCTCGAAGCCCTGAAAATCCAGTGCCTGAAACTCGACAAGGCGCTGCCCTCCGATGACCGCCAATGGCTCGAAACTGCGCGTGAACTTGCTGATGTGGCGGCAGCGATGGCGCGTGAGCGTTACCAGCTAGATTACTCAGACGTTTCTTTTAATTCTGTAGGAGAAACCTGCATAGACCATGATCTGGAAGTGCTGGTGTACACCTGGAGTGCCAGCCTCAAGAGTTTCGACCATCAACTCGACGAAATTGACCGGCGTTACGCCCAACCGGCATGAAGGCGGTGTGACGCAAGAGCAGCGTCAGTTCTGTTGCCGGTGTTAACCTGCTTGTACTTTTCGGCCCATGAAGGGCTTTGCAAAGACCGCTTTACTTTCAACACAACGGACATTGAACGGGTCAATTGATGAATAAACCATTAGCTGTGCTGGTAGGGATCGTTGTTGTCGCCGGGGCGCTGAACACCGCTGGCGCGTGGTACACCGGCAGCAAAATCGAGGGCGTGCTGCAGACGTCGATTGCACAGACCAACCAGGAGCTGGCCAAGCAACTGCAAGGCACGACCACACACGGCACTATTGAGCTGGTTTCCATTGAGCGCAACCTCTACAGCAGCACCGCGCACTATCGTCTCAAGCTCCAGGACGACAAGGCCGGCGCGGATGCACAGCCGGTGGAATTGCTGTTTGTCGATAATATCGAGCATGGCCCGTTGCCGTGGTCGCGTATCAAGACGTTCAAGTGGATGCCGGTGATGGCGGTCAGCAATTATTCGCTGGAAAAAACCCCATTTAGCGAAAAATGGTTTGCCGCCACCAAGGATCAGACCCCGCTCAAAGGCCAGGTCACCCTGGGTTACGACCGCTCGATTGACGGCCATATGGAACTGACGGCCCTGCAGACCCAGCTGGACGAGCACTCGACCTTGAGTTTCTCGGGCATGACCATGCAGGCCCAGACCGATGCCGACGGCCAGAACCTCAAGGCCAAAGGCTACATGGACCACCTCAAGCTCAATGCAATCACGATTGAGAACCCGCCGGTAACGGTCGAGCTCAATGGCCTGACCCTGGCCAGTGACCTGAAGAAAACCGACTTTGGCTTCTATCTCGGGCAGAACGTGATGGCGCTGAGTGAAGGCCAGTTGACCTATGGCGTGAAGCAATCGGTGATCAAGCTCAAGAGCTTCGAGTACGCGGATTCTGCTTCTGCTAATGGCAACCTGATGTCCGGGCGGCTGTCCTACAACGTGGGTGATGTCACCCTGGACGGTAAACCGGTGGGCAGTGCGCAAATGGTCCTGACCGCCAACAGCCTGGATATCCCGGCCATGCAGGCGCTGCTGCAGATTTATCAGAACAAGTTCCAGCCCCAGGCCGACGGCACTTTGCCGCAAACCCCGCTGACCCCGGCGGAGCAAGTGCAGATGCAGCTTCAGGTGGAAAAGATACTGGCCTCCAAACCGCAGCTGGCGCTGGAGAAATTCACCATCAAGACCGCCAATGGCGAAAGCCAGCTCAGCGTTGCGATGGGCTTGGCCAAACCGACTTCATTTGAGCAGCCGCCGGTTGAGGTCACCAAGCAGATGCTGACCGCGCTTGAGGCCAAGCTGCTGCTGTCCAAGCCGATGATTGCTGATTTGTCGGCAGTGCAGGCACAACTGGTGGGCCAGACCGACCCGCAAGCCATTGCCAAGATGGCCAGCATGAACAGCGAAATGGCGGGTGTGATGGCGGTGCAGACCGGGCTGGCCAAAGTGGAGGGCAGCAACATCCTGGCCTCGCTCAATTACGCGGATGGCCAGGTGGATCTCAATGGCCAGAAAATGAGCCTTGAAGACTTCATCACGGCAATGAGCACCCGCTTTGGTGGTGTGGCCAGCCAGTAATGGCCCATGTGGGAGCGGGCTTGCTCGCGATGCAGGCGCTACGGTTTTTCAGGTAAACCGCATTGCTCCAATCGCGAGCAAGCCCGCTCCCACAGTCCTCAGTACGCCAATGACCAGGTCATGGTGTAAGTGCGGCCACGGCCCTGATAGTCATACAGATACTCCGGGCCGTAGGTCGGCGAGTAGAACAGCGCCGCACGCTGGCCCCAGACGGTGCTGTACTCCTTGTCCAGCAGGTTCTGGATACCGGCGCTGAACGTGCCGAATTCAGTCTCCTGGCTGCCCATCAAGTCGAACGTGGTGTAACCGCTGATCTTGTGGTCGGAATCGTCTTTAAGTGTAAAGGCATGGTTACCCTGCAAGCGCACATTGCGCCCGTCACCGTGCCAGCCCACAAACGCGGTGGACTTGGACAATGACGCATAACGAGCGTCACGTTTCATCCAGTCGCCTTGCGCGTCCTCTTCCTCTGAACGCACCAGATGCAAGGTGCCGCCTGCGTCCCAACCGTTATTGAAGTGACGGGTCAGCGCGCCTTCAAAGCCAAAGTCGCGGCTTTTCTTGTCGGTTACATCAATGGTCAGCGTGGCAGCGTCCGTGGTGATGACCTTGTCCGACCAGATGTAATAAATCGCCGCCTGCGCGTCCCAATCCACATCTGCAAAACGCCAGCCGGTCTCGACCTGACGGCTCTTGATCCCGGCCAGCGGGTTGTCTTTGACGCTCAGGCCCGCCTTGCCGTAGTACTTGGCCGGGTCCGGCAAATCAAAGCCTTCGCTGTAGTTGACCCAGGTTTGATGGCCATTTTTAAAGTCGTAGATGGCACCGAGGTTGAACAGGTTGACCGCGTAATCATTGCTGCCACCGGCAATGCCCTTGAACACACCGACATCGACGTCCATTTGTTGGCGCCGCGCGCCGCCAGACAGGGTCAGGGCATCGGTAAGTTTCCAGTCAAGCTGGGCGTAGGCCGAATGCCCATCAACCCGGTAACTTGGGTAGCGCGGGGCTTTGCTTTGGGTGACCAGGTCCAGGCCACCGCTTTCGGACGAGATGGCCGAATCGAACACGCTTTGCTCGGCGTTGAAACGCTCGCGGTCAAGGTCCACGCCATAGGTCAGCTTCAGGCTGTCCCATTGCTTGGCAAACAGTGCCTTGAGGCTGGTGACCTCGAAGTTTTGCTGCGAAGCGGCGAAGTACACGCCCTTGGAACCCTGCGGTTTACCGGCGTTGTAGTACGGGAACGGATAGAAATTGTTGTCTTCCTTGCGGTACGAGCCCTGCAAGTAGAAGTCCTGGCCCAGCAAGTCGGCGTGGTGATAGTTGGCGTTGAACAGCAGGCGCTTGGAACGCGGCTCCAGGTCGGTGTCGTAGCCGCTGCGGATTTCGGCGTCTTCGAGGTTGGACGGCGCCTTGTCGTGCAGGTTGGGGAAGTAGATGCCGACGCTGCCGTTATTGCCCGAATCGTAGTACTGAGCCAGCAAGTCCAGGTCCTGCACGTCATCGAGCTTGATCGCCAGGCTGCCCATCAGGTCCAGGGTGCGGTTGTATTGCAGGTCGGTCTGGGTGTTGTCGATAAACACCTGGTCGCCCTTGCCATCGTAAAAGGCTTCGTTCTGTTCGCCGGAAATCCCCAGGCGACCATAGACCCGATCTGTGCCGCCGCTGACTGATTGCGAAATGCGGCTGGAGAGGTCGTCGCTATTGTTGAAACCGCTGGTGGCCGACAGCTCGGTCTCGAATTGCGCGGGGCCGGGCGTGCCCTTTTTGGTCACGATATTGATGATCCCGCCTGTGGCGCCGCCGCCGTATAGCGCGCTGGCGCCGGACAACACTTCGACCCGTTCGACGTTGAACGGCGAGATGCTGTCGAACTGGCGCGACAGCCCCCGCGAGCTGTTCTGGCTGACGCCGTCGATCATCACCAGCACGTTGCGCCCGCGCATGTTCTGGCCGTAGTTGCTGCGCCCTTCGGGTGCCAGGTCGAGCCCCGGCACCAGTTTGCCGATGGCTTCCTTGAGGGTGACACCAGTGTCCAGTTGCTCCTGCAACTGCACCTGGTCGACTACCCACACGGTGCCCGGGATTTCGCTGATGGCGGTGCTGGTACGCGCGCCGACGCTGACTTCCAGGGCCTTGAGTTGCAGGCTCTGCGCGGGGGCTTGAGGTTTGCGCAAGATGACGGTGCGCGCATCGCTGAATTGCCAGTCCAGGCCGCTGCCTTCCAGCAGGGTGTGCAGTGCCTGTTCAATGCTCATCTGCCCTTTGAGCCCCGGGCTGTGTAGCCCGGCCACTTCGGCGGAGGTGAACAGCAGATGCAGATCGGCCTGGTCGGCAAATTGGGTAAGGGCCTGGTCGAGTTCCTGGGCCGGGACGTCCAGGCTGACCTGGCGGGCGCTTACAGAGGCACCGGGGGCGGTCGCAGACGCTGCCTGGGCACTGGCGTGCAGCGTGCCGCCCAGGCTGGCCAGCAAGGTTGTGGCCACAAGTACCTGGCGCAGTCGCTGTTCGTTGAGGTGTGCGCCGCGTGGCTTTTTGACGTGCTCGACCATTGCGTGTTTGATCCTTGTCCGGGTTTTTATATCGCGAATGGGAACGGATTCGTTCCTGGTCTTACTACGACGATATGCCCGAGAGGATCTTGCAGTGGCTGTGTGAAATTATTTTCAGTGGACCCACGCCACAAACGGCAGATAGGTGATGTTGAGGCCGTAACGCTGCTCCAGCGTGTGCAGCAGGTTCTGCGGATCATTGAGGTCGAACACGCCGCTGATCTGCATCGCGCCGAGGGTGGCATCGGGCAGCACGATGCGCCCGTATTGATAGCGCTCCAGCTCGGCCAGGACCTCCTGCAGGGGCTTGCGGTTGAAGATCAGCTTGCCGCGCTGCCAGGCAGTGAGGGCATTGGCATCGACCTGCTGGCGCTCAGCGACAACCTGGCCTGCTTGGTACAGCGCCTGCTGGTTGGGTTGCAGCTCCAGGGTTTGCGCCTGGTGCTGCACTTGCGCCGCGCCGGAGGCGACCAGGATACGGGTCTGCCCCGCATCGCGGCGCACGCTGAAGACCCCGTTTTTAGCCGCCACGCGGTCTTGCCCGGCCAGGACAACAAAGGGGCGCGACGGATCATCGGCCAGCTCGAACAGGGCTTCGCCCTTGCGCAAGTTGACGCTGCGCTGAGTGCCGGTGAAATCCACCGATAGCGCCGTCGCGCTATTGAGCGTGACACGCGTGCCATCGCTCAACAGCCATTGCTGGCGCTGACCGACCCCGGTGTGATGAGTGTCGGACCAGCTGGGTACATAGTCCGCAGCGCCGTACCCGAGCACGGCCAGCACCAGCCCCGCCGCCAGCCCGCTGGCCCAGCGATAAACCCGACGGCGCGGCTTTGCGCGGTGTTGCTCGGCGCTGGCGGTGAGGCCGATATCCGCCCACAGCGCTTCGGCCTCCTGGGCGGCGTTTTTGTGCGCCGGGCTCAACTGTTGCCAGCGCTGGTAGTCCAGGCGCTGACGGGCCGTGGCTGTGCCCGAGTGCAGCAGCGTCTGCCAGTCGATGGCCTGATCGTCGAGATCTTCAGGGGTAGGCGTAGAAAGCATCACGGCAAGCTCAGGCATGGTTGTGTTTGAGCCAGTCACGGCAGTGGCGCAAGGCCTGGCCGATGTATTTTGCCACCATACTTGGCGACACGCCCAGTTCGACGGCGATCTGCGCCTGGGTCATGCCGTCGATACGACTCAGCAGCAACGCCTGGCGGGCATTGGGCGACAGTTGTTGCAGGGCGTCGTCGAGGATGCCGATGCGCTCGGTGGCCAGCAGCAGGCCTTCGGGCGGCAGCCCGGGGTCGGCGATTTCCAGCGATGGCGGCTCGGCACTCAGGTTGCGGGTCTGGCGTTGGTCCACGCGCAAGGCATCAATGGCCAGATTGCCCGCCACCTTGAAAATAAAGTGCCGGTCATTAAGCACCGTGACCGTCCTGGGGTCGATTTTCGCCAGCTTGATCCAGGTTTCCTGCGCCACATCCGCCGCCCGATGTCGGTCACGCAGGCGCCGGGTCAGGAACGACAACAGGTCGTCGTAATGCTCCTGAAAACTGGCCAGCAGGCTGGAGGGGGAAGGCGGGGTCATGGAGCATGGGCTCGGGTGTTAATGAGAAGCCGTATCATTAACGATTGCGTGCGCGGGTGCAACGGCTCTTGTGGGGGGGCGCATTGGGTTATAGCGGTGTGGGAGCGTGGCTTGCCCGCGATGGCATCAACGCGGTCTGACAGGACGACCGCGCCGCCTGAACCGCGGGCAAGCCCGCTCCCACAGCTTTCTGCAGACGCGACAAAGCCCTGCGCATATGCACATCGGGTTTGATTTTAAGGGGGGAAAACGCGGTTCCCTTGAACAAGGGAACGCATTCAGGTGCCACAAATAATGGCGGAGAACGGGGGATTCGAACCCCCGACACCCTTTTGAGGTGTACTCCCTTAGCAGGGGAGCGCCTTCGGCCACTCGGCCAGCTCTCCGCGAAACGCCGCGTATAGTAACCAGCCTTTCGTCAGTTGCCCATAGAAAATTTAACCTGATCTGCGTTTTACCCGCAAAAGCTCAAAATACAGGCGTGCGATCGCTCATCGGGTACTCGATGAGAGGCAAAAATGCTTTGGGATACAGGGATTTGACGCGATTCCCTTGGACAAGGGAAAGAAGAATGGTGCACCAGGCGGGATTCGAACCCACGACCCCTGCCTTCGGAGGGCAGTACTCTATCCAGCTGAGCTACTGGTGCAGCGCGGCGCCATCATACTCATCTGCGTGTCAGCCGTCCATGCCGCTGATTCGTCAGGTGTTTCCTGGCGCGTTATGGGCTATTAATGGGGGCCGGGTGATAAAACGGTGAAGTCTGATGCCTTGTTCTTTTTTTCGAACAGACTATTGTCCTTTACCCCCTTTGACCCTAGGATTCGTTTGAGATTTCAAACGCTCTTGTCTGAGTGCTGAATCGCACGTCCTGTTTTTTGTGCGTCATTTAGATACTTTGGCAGTGAATGACTTCCTGACGGCAGCCTTCTACGGCGCCTTTCTACTTAAATAATTCGCTCCGCGCCTGCGCGGTGCTGTTAAGGAAAGCCCACATGCAGCTCAAAGACGCACAGTTGTTCCGCCAGCAAGCCTATATCGATGGTGCCTGGGTTGATGCCGACGGTGGCCAGACCATCAAGGTCAACAACCCGGCGACCGGTGAAATCATCGGTACCGTGCCAAAAATGGGCGCGGTGGAAACCCGTCGTGCCATTGAAGCCGCAGACAAAGCGTTGCCGGCCTGGCGTGCCCTGACCGCCAAAGAGCGTGCAACCAAGCTGCGTCGCTGGTTTGAGCTGCTGATCGAAAACCAGGACGACCTCGGCCGCCTGATGACTCTGGAGCAGGGCAAGCCGCTGACCGAGGCCAAGGGCGAAATCGTCTACGCCGCTTCGTTTATCGAGTGGTTTGCCGAAGAAGCCAAGCGTATCTACGGCGACGTGATCCCGGGCCATCAGCCTGACAAACGTCTGATCGTGATCAAGCAGCCGATCGGCGTGACCGCTGCCATTACCCCGTGGAACTTCCCGGCGGCCATGATCACCCGTAAAGCTGGCCCGGCCCTGGCCGCCGGTTGCACCATGGTGATCAAGCCTGCTTCGCAAACCCCGTTCTCGGCCCTGGCCCTGGTTGAGCTGGCCCACCGTGCCGGCATCCCGAAAGGCGTGTTGAGCGTTGTAACCGGCAGTGCCGGCGATATCGGCGGCGAGCTGACCAGCAACCCGATCGTGCGCAAACTGTCCTTCACCGGCTCGACCGAAATCGGTCGCCAACTGATGGCCGAATGCGCCAAGGACATCAAGAAAGTGTCGCTGGAACTGGGCGGCAACGCGCCGTTCATCGTGTTCGACGACGCGGACCTGGATAAGGCCGTCGAAGGCGCAATCATCTCCAAATACCGTAACAACGGTCAGACCTGCGTATGTGCCAACCGCCTGTACATTCAGGACTCGGTCTACGATGCCTTCGCTGAGAAACTCAAAGTGGCGGTGGGCAAGCTCAAGATCGGCAACGGTCTGGATGAAGGCACCACCACTGGCCCGTTGATCGACGACAAGGCCGTGGCCAAGGTCAAGGAGCACATCGCTGACGCACTGAGCAAGGGCGCGACCCTGCTGACCGGTGGCAACAGCCTGGAAGGCAGCTTCTTCGAACCGACCATCCTGGTGAACGTACCGAAAAACGCCGCCGTGGCGAAGGAAGAAACCTTCGGCCCGCTGGCGCCATTGTTCCGCTTCAAGGACGAAGCCGAAGTGATCGCGATGGCCAACGACACCGAGTTCGGCCTGGCGTCGTACTTCTATGCCCGCGACCTGAGCCGTGTGTTCCGTGTGGCTGAAGCGCTGGAGTACGGCATGGTGGGCGTCAACACCGGCCTGATCTCCAACGAAGTTGCGCCGTTTGGCGGGATCAAGGCGTCGGGCCTGGGCCGTGAAGGCTCCAAGTACGGCATCGAAGATTACCTGGAAATCAAATATCTCTGCCTGGGTATCTAACCCGGCGGGTGGTTCAAGCAGAGGGGGCACGAGAGCGATGCTTCCCCTGCGTTTCAAACTGTTAATTTTTGTGGCCGGGAGCGCCATGCCAGTCGATCATCGCATGCTGGCATGGGTGTCTGCCTGGCGCGTCAGCCTTGAACCACGCCGCTTGATCAGCGGCGAATGAGGAACACCATGAGCAACAAGACCAACGCATCCCTGATGAAACGCCGTGAAGCCGCTGTTCCGCGCGGTGTTGGCCAGATCCACCCGATCTTTGCCGAGTCGGCGAAAAACGCCACCGTTACCGACGTTGAAGGTCGTGAGTTCATTGACTTCGCAGGCGGTATCGCGGTACTGAACACCGGTCACCTGCACCCGAAAATCATTGCCGCGGTGCAAGAGCAACTGACCAAGTTGACCCACACCTGCTTCCAGGTGCTGGCGTACGAGCCTTACGTTGAACTGTGCGAAAAGATCAACGCCAAGGTGCCGGGCAATTTCGACAAGAAAACCCTGCTGGTCACCACCGGTTCCGAAGCCGTTGAAAACGCCGTGAAAATCGCCCGTGCCGCGACTGGCCGTGCTGGCGTGATCGCCTTCACCGGCGCGTACCACGGTCGCACCATGATGACCCTGGGCCTGACCGGCAAAGTCGTGCCGTACTCGGCCGGCATGGGCCTGATGCCGGGCGGTATCTTCCGTGCCCTGTACCCGTGCGAACTGCACGGCGTGAGCGTTGACGATTCCATCGCCAGCATCGAGCGCATCTTCAAGAACGACGCCGAGCCTAAAGACATCGCCGCCATCATCATCGAGCCGGTACAGGGCGAAGGTGGCTTCTATGTGGCACCGAAAGCGTTTATGGCCCGCCTGCGCGAGCTGTGTGACAAGCACGGCATCCTGCTGATCGCGGACGAAGTGCAAACCGGCGCTGGCCGTACTGGCACCTTCTTCGCCATGGAACAGATGGGCGTGACTGCCGACCTGACCACCTTCGCCAAATCCATCGCTGGCGGCTTCCCGCTGGCCGGTGTGTGCGGCAAGGCCGAGTACATGGACGCCATCGCTCCAGGCGGCCTGGGCGGCACCTATGCCGGTAGCCCGATTGCTTGCGCAGCAGCGCTGGCGGTGCTGGATGTGTTCGAAGAAGAGCACCTGCTGGACCGTTGCAAGGAAGTCGGCGAGCGCCTGGTAACAGGCCTCAAGGCTATCCAGGCCAAGCACCCGGTGATTGGTGATGTGCGTGCGCTGGGCGCGATGATCGCGGTCGAGCTGTTCGAAGGCGGCGACTCGCACAAGCCGAACCCGACAGCCGTGGCCCAAGTGGTTGCCAAGGCGCGCGACAAGGGTTTGATCCTGCTGTCATGCGGCACTTACGGCAACGTCCTGCGCGTGCTGGTGCCGCTGACCTCGCCAAACGAGCAGCTGGACAAAGGCCTGGCCATCATCGAAGAGTGCTTCGCCGAACTGGTGTAAGCCCCGCGCTTGACGCTGTGACCTGATAGACAAAAAAACCGCTTCGGCGGTTTTTTTGCGTCTGATCCATCGAAATGGGTGTTTTTGCCTGTATCCGCGTGCGCCCTTTGACTAAGGTGCCTGTATCGCACGGGGAGCAAATTGGATGACGGTTGTAGATTTAAAAGCAGCACCCACTGTATTGATTGCCGAGGCCGACCCCTGGACCCGGGACTTGCTCAAGCAAGTGGTGCTGACTGTACGTTGCGACGCTCAACTGGATGTCTGTGGCGACGGCCAGCAGGCGCTTGCACAGTTGGGCAAGCACACCTACGGCCTGGTGATTGCTGACCGTGATCTGCCGGGCATCGGTGGCCTGGATCTGCTGCGCAGTGTTCGCCAGCGTCGCACGGTTGCCGCGCAGCCCTTTATTTTGCTGAGTGCACGCAATGACAGCGCCAGTGTGCGTGAAGCATTGCCCCTGGCGCCTACGGCCTACCTGACCATGCCATTGGACATTGCCGGGCTGACCAAGCGCCTCACGGGGTTATTGCTTGAGGCGGGGCAAGAGATCTTGTGTGACGTGCCGGCGCTGGCGCCCGGCATGACCCTCAAGCGTTATCTGGAACAGCACCGTGCGTCTTCAGATGGCGCGCCGCTCAGGGTTGATGCGCAGTCGGCGCTCAGGAACAGCCTGGGTCCTGACGGGCTTGATCTTGCGCAGCTTGAGCAGCAGGTGCGTACCGATCCACACATTACTGCGGTGCTGATTGCGGCCGCCAACAGCGCGGCGCAGCACCTTGCGAGCCCGGCCCAGACCCTCGCACAAGCCATGCAGCGGCTGGGGCCTGCACAAAGCCTGAACCTGATACAGGGGCTGACCCTAAAGCCCGGCGCGCAGTTAAGCGATGCGTGCCTGGCGGACTACGCCGAGGGTTATTGGGCCTTGTCACAGCGGGCAGCAGACTACGGCCGCACATTGGCAGGCATGCTCAATCTGGATCAGGAGCGTTGTTACTGCGCCGGGTTGTTGCACTGCCTGGGTGATCTGGCTGTGTTGCGTTGCTTGCAGGAATGGCGCCAGGCGGGTGGTGAGCTGGATACGCCGGCGATCGATGCCTCTCTGGCCGAGTTTGGCGCAGCCTATGGCTCTGCGTTACGCACGCGCTGGCGCTTGCCACTGGAGCTGCGCGAACTGATTGCGGCCATGTATCACTTGGGCGGCGGGGTGTATTCGCGTGAAGCGCTGGTGATGAACCTGGCGGCGCAAGTGGCCAATCTGGAAACAGAAGAGGGGATTGCCGAGGTGGCGGGCGGGAAGACTGCGCGCTTGTTGCGGGTGGGTATGTCGCAGCTCTTGCAACTGATCGATAAACCGTAAAGGTGGGAGCGGGCTTGCTCGCGATTCAGGCGCCGCGGGTGGTCAGGCAAACCGCGGTGGTTGCATCGCGAGCAAGCCCGCTCCCACCTGATCGGTGGAGGCGAGGCCCGTCTTTAAACCGCCGCAGGCCTCAGCGAATAGGTCTTGAGCTGGTGGGCAAAGTCGCGCAGCGACTGGATCCCGCTGGCCTCTGCCTCGTGTACCCATTCCTTGATCGCCGCCAGCATGTCGTGACCGTTGGTGCTGGTCTTGACCCAGATCTGTTGCAGGGCCAGGCGCTTCTCGTAAATCACTTTCAGCGACTGGCTGTGCTCCAGCATCTTCTCGATACGCTGGTGATGGCGATCTTCAAGCAGGCTGGTCTCGCGCGACAGCAGGCGCTTGGCGCGGCGGAACTGGTGGCGTACCGAATGATCGACCTTGGCCAGCTCTTGCTGCACCAGCGGCGCGATCACCAGCTTGCGGTACTGGGCCATGATCTGGAAGCGGTTGTTGAGGATCGCCATCGCGGTGTCCATGTCCAGGTTGCCCTTGCCTTCCACCCTATGGGCAATCGGCGCAACACGCTGAACCTTGGCTAGACGCAAAAAGCTGAAGACCTTGATCCAGGCCCAACCCAGGTCGAACTCCCACTTCTTGACCGACAGCTTGGCCGAGTTGGGATAAGTGTGATGGTTGTTGTGCAGCTCTTCACCGCCAATGATGATGCCCCACGGCACCAGATTGGTGGCCGCGTCGCGGCACTCGAAGTTGCGATAACCCACCGCGTGACCCAAACCGTTGACCACGCCTGCCGCCCACACCGGGATCCACATCATCTGGATGGCCCAGATGGTCAGGCCGATGGCACCGAACAGCAGCAGGTCGATGACCAGCATGATCGCCACACCAAGCATTTTGTAACGCGAATAAAGATTTCGCTCAATCCAGTCTTCAGGGCAGTTTTTGCCGTAAATGCGCAGTGTTTCAGGATTTTGCGCTTCTTCGCGATACAGCTCTGCACCTTTTCGCAAAACGGTCGATAACCCTTTGATCACCGGGCTGTGCGGGTCATCGACGGTTTCGCATTTGGCGTGGTGTTTGCGGTGGATGGCTGTCCACTCGCGGGTGTTCTGCGCGGTGGTGAGCCACAGCCAGAAGCGGAAAAAGTGTTTCAGGCCACCATTGAGCTCCAATGAGCGGTGGGCTGAGTAGCGGTGTAGATAAACCGTGACACCGATAATGGTCACGTGGGTCATCAACAGAGTGACTGCCACCAGTTGCCAGGCTGACAAGTCGAGAAAACCGTTGTACCACATAGGCTGTTTGGCCCTCGGGAAGATGAAAAAAACTGCAACACGCATTATCACCATGCAGCCAGATAAAACCAGTCGGCCTTTCAGATAAGAGTGCCGGGATGTTTCTTACACTATAATTCCCATTTTTTTGTAGGTGCATTAACTTTCTTATGTCTGTTTCTTCTCGCGATGCCTTGCGTACGGCCTTGTTATACGGGCTGCTAGCGGTTTTCTGGCTGCTGGTAACTGATCATTTATTGAACAGTTATTTCGATGATTCAGCACAATTGGTGAGGTGGCAGCAGGTAAATGGCTATGTTTTTGCCTTGTTCAGCGCCGTACTGATTTTTTTCGCCCGGGCCCGTTTATTCGATTTTCTGGGCATGAACCCCGGCCTGAAGCGCCAGCGTCAGGATCAGGAGCGCTTGCGCCAGGCGGCAGTGGTGTTTGACTGCACCCGTGAAGGGGTGCTGGTCAGCGACAGCCGCGGGGTGATCGTTCACGTTAATCGTGCCCTGGTGGAGATCACGGGCTACCCGGCCGAAGAGGTGCTTGGTCGCCGCCCGAACATGTTCAAGTCGGGCCGTCACGGGCCCGAGTTCTACCAGGCAATGTTCAAGACCATCGACGAGCACGGCGAGTGGCACGGCGAAATCTGGAACCGGCGCAAAAGTGGCGAGGTCTACCCGCAGTGGCAAACCGTGCGTGCGATTACCGATGACAAGGGCCTGGTTAGCCACTATGTCGCGGTTTTTTCGGATATCTCCGCGATCAAGAACTCCCAGACCGAGCTGGCGCGCCTGGTTCACCATGACCCCCTGACCGACCTGCCCAACCGCCTGCTGTTCACCGACCGTACCGAGCAGGCGCTGGCTTCTGCACAACGCCACCAGACCGGCTGCGCGCTGCTGATGATTGACCTCGACCACTTCAAGATCATCAATGACAGCCTGGGCCACAACGTCGGCGACCTGCTGCTCAAGGCGGTGGCCGAGCGTTTGCTCAGGGTGTTTGGCAAGGGCTTTACCGTGGCCCGGCTGGGCGGCGATGAGTTCGCCGTGCTGATCGACAGCTGTGCGCAAGCGAGCCAGGCCGCCGGGCTTGCGCAGCAGGTGCTGGAGATCATGAAAGGCCCGTTTGATGTCGACAAGCATCAGCTGTTTATCAGCGCCAGCGTTGGCATCAGCGTGTTCCCCGGCGATGCGTTGAACGCCGAGCAATTGCTGCGCAATGCCGACTCGGCGCTGTTCAAGGCCAAAAGCTCGGGGCGCGAGGGGTATGCCTTGTACACCGAAGAGCTGACGGCCCACGCCCAGTACCGGGTCGAGGTGGCCAGCGATTTGCGCCGTGCCCTGGAGCAGCAAGAGCTGCGCGTGTATTACCAGCCGGTGCATGAACTTAAAACCAGCCGCCTGATTGGCGTTGAGGCTCTGGTGCGCTGGGAGCATCCGCTGCGCGGGCTGTTGGCGCCGGGTGAATTTATCCCGATTGCCGAACGCACCGGGCTGATTGCCGAAATTGACGCCTGGGTGCTGGAGCAGGCCTGTTGGCAGATGGTGCAGTGGCAGGGGGCGGGCGTGGAGCTGGCGTTTGTGGCGGTGAACATTTCCAGCCGCCTGTTTGCCCGGCCCGAGCTGTTCGCGCTGGTGTCCACGGTACTGGCGGATACCGGCCTGGACCCGGCCCTGCTGGAACTGGAAGTGACCGAAAGTGCGGTGATGGACAACTCGCAAGTGGCCCTGGAGCAGATGCATCGCCTGCGGGCTCTGGGTTTGCGCCTGGCTATCGATGATTTCGGCACCGGCTTTTCATCGCTGCTGCGCCTCAAGCGCTTGCCCGTGCAGAAGCTGAAAATCGATCAGGGCTTTGTCGCCGGCTTGCCCGGGGACAATGATGATGTGGCAATCGTGCGTGCCGTTATCGCTTTGGGTCAAAGCATGGGCTTGCAGGTGCATGCCGAAGGCATAGAGCAGGTCGGGCAGGCGCAGTTCCTGCTCGACCTTGACTGCGACCTGGGCCAGGGCTACTGGTTCGGGCGCCCGATGCCTGCCCAGGATCTGGACTGGCAAAGGGCGCCGGCGATTCGCCCCTGAACCGGGTTCAGTCCTTTTCTGGCGGCAGGGTCGGCAGCGCGCGCAGGGCGGCTTCGTACCACTCGGTGTTAAAGGCGCGGTCTTCTTCGAGGATCGCGTCAATTTCCACGGCCAGCACATGGGCCATCATCTGCAGGATATCGTCGCGCTCGTAGCCAACCAGGGTCAGTTTGTTGAACGTGGCCTTGGCGGCAGGCGGGTTGTCGCTTTCAATCTGGTTTTCAATCGCCTGGATCAGGGTGGATTCGGCGAATTCTTCTTCTTCGTTGTCGATATCGGTTGGCTCGCTCATGGCAGGCTCCTCAAGTAAAGGCGGCCAGTCTAACTGCATTCAAGCCAGTGATGCTGCTAGCCAGCCTGACGGCGAAGCTCTATAACAGCTGCAGCCAACCCCAACACGGCCTGGAGGCTTTGTAATGCTCAAGCTTTATGGATTCGCAGTCAGCAACTACTACAACATGGTCAAGCTGGCGCTGCTGGAAAAGGGCGTGCCCTTTGAAGAGGTGCCGTTTTTCGCTGGCAAGACCCCGGAGGCCCTGGCCATCAGCCCCCGTGGCAAAGTCCCGGCCCTGGGCGTTGCGCAAGGTTTTATCAACGAAACCAGCGTGATCCTCGAATATATCGAGCAAACGCAAACAGGCCCGAAACTGCTGCCGGTTGACCCGTTCGAGCGCGCCCAGGTGCTGGCGCTGGCCAAGGAAATCGAGCTGTATATCGAACTGCCGGCCCGTGCTTGCTACCCCGAGGCGTTCTTCGGCATGCAAGTGCCCGACGTGATCAAGGAAAAGGCGCGCACCGAGCTGCTCGAGGGTATTGCTTCGCTGGGCCGTCACGGCAAGTTTGCGCCTTATGTGGCGGGCGACACCCTGAGCGTGGCGGATATCTACTTCGCCTTCAGCGTTGACCTGGCCTGTGCGGTGGCGCACAAGGTGTTTGGCCTCGACCTGCTGGCAGACATGCCGGGGGCCGCGGCCTTGCTGGAACGTCTGAAGCAAAACCCGCATGTGCAAAAAATCGCCGCGGACAAAGACGCCGCCATGCCACAGTTCCTGGCCTGGATCAGCAGCAAGAAATAACCCTCGGGTCGGCGCTGGATAAAAAAACGGGCACCCCAGGGTGCCCGTTTTTTGTATTGCCTGACGCTTAACGGCTGGCCAGCAACGCCTTGCCGCGCACAACTGCTGCTTTCACTTGCGCCGGCGCGGTGCCGCCGATGTGATTACGCGCATTGACCGAACCTTCAAGGGTCAGCACGGCAAACACATCGTCTTCGATCTGATCGCTGAACTGACGCAGTTCTTCAAGGCTCATTTCCGCCAGGTCCTTGCCGGTCTCAACGCCATACTTCACGGCGTGGCCAACGATTTCGTGGCAATCACGGAACGGCAGGCCACGGCGAACCAGGTAGTCGGCCAGGTCGGTCGCGGTGGAGAAACCGCGCAAGGCGGCTTCACGCATGATCGCGTGCTTGGGCTTGATCGCCGGGATCATGTCGGCAAAGGCGCGCAGCGAGTCACGCAGGGTGTCAGCGGCGTCGAACAGCGGCTCCTTGTCTTCCTGGTTGTCCTTGTTGTAGGCCAGAGGCTGGCCCTTCATCAAGGTCAGCAGGCCCATCAGCGCGCCGAATACACGGCCGCTTTTGCCGCGCACCAACTCCGGCACGTCGGGGTTTTTCTTTTGCGGCATGATCGAGCTGCCGGTGCAGAAGCGGTCGGGCAGGTCGATAAACTGGAATTGTGCGCTGGTCCACAGCACCAGCTCTTCGGAGAAGCGCGACAAGTGCATCATCGCGATGCTGGCGGCGGCGCAGAACTCGATGGCGAAGTCGCGATCGGACACGTTGTCCAGCGAGTTGCCGCCTACGGCGTCAAAGCCTAGCAGTTGCGCGGTGAATTCGCGGTCGATCGGGTAGGTGGTGCCCGCCAGTGCCGCGCTGCCCAGGGGCATGCGGTTGGTGCGCTTGCGGCAGTCGACCAGGCGCTCGTAATCGCGGCTGAGCATCTCGAACCAGGCCAGCATATGGTGACCGAACGTCACCGGCTGTGCGGTCTGCAGGTGGGTAAAGCCGGGCATGATGGTCTCGGCTTCACGCTCTGCCTGTTCCAGCAGGCCTTTTTGCAGGCGGGTGATTTCAGCCAGGATCAGGTCGATTTCGTCGCGCAGCCACAAACGAATATCGGTCGCGACCTGGTCATTACGGCTGCGCCCGGTGTGCAGTTTTTTACCGGTCACGCCGATGCGATCGGTCAGACGCGCTTCGATGTTCATGTGCACGTCTTCCAGGTCGATGCGCCAGTCGAATTGACCGGCTTCGATTTCGCTCTGGATGGTTTTGAGGCCGTCGATGATGCTGTCGCGCTCGGCATCGGTCAGCACGCCAACCTTGGCCAGCATCGTGGCGTGAGCCACGGAGCCCATGATGTCGTGGCGATAAAGGCGCTGGTCGAAAGTGACGGAGGCGGTGAAACGCGCAACGAAGGCGTCGACGGGTTCACTGAAGCGGCCGCCCCAGGACTGATTGGTCTTGTCGGTGCTCATGGATTCGCTCGTAATCGGCTGAGGGGAGTTACACAAATAGTTACCGCGGATCATAACAGGGTTGCCATTCATGGCGTTGACGCAGCTCGGCAGGTTTTTGTGTGAAGTGCGGTATAAATAAATTTCCGAAACGAAATGTATCGTTTGAATACTTTCGCCTTGGCAACCGTCTACAGTTGGTCGTATGGATCAGTCATAGCAGGTCTTTGTAGATTGCCAGACGTATCCGGTATTAAATCGAGCAATCGAGACGGGTGAATTTAGCTGCCAGGTTTGCGGCACTTTTTGGCCTTCGCGCTAGTCTTAGCGTGGATCGCCGTGACAGTCGTCACATCACCTGTCTACGCTATCCTTGTGCGAGACTCACGCAGGAATACAGCGCTATATGAATGTCCTGATCGTTGATGACGAAACCCTGGCCCGCGAGCATTTGAGCCATTTGCTCAGCACGCTCGGGGGTTATACGTTGCTGGAGCCTGGCGCCACCAATGGCGAAGAGGCACTTACCCTGATCGAAAACCTGAAGCCGGATGTCGTTTTGCTCGATATTCGCCTGCCAGGCCTCGACGGGTTGCAGGTTGCAGCCAAATTATGCGAGCGCGAGCTACCGCCTTCGGTGGTGTTTTGCGTGGCCCCTGATGAGTTTTCCGTGCAGGCCCTGCAAGACAGCGGAGTCAGCTATGTGCTCAAGCCGGTCACCGCGCAGGCCCTGAGTGCTGCCCTCAAGGAGGCGCACCGGCCCAATCGCGTGCAACTGGCCGCACTTACCCGGCCGGCTGCGCAAACCGGCAGTGGCCCGCGCAGTCATATCAGTGCCAGAACCCGAAAAGGCATTGAACTGATCCCCATCGACCAGGTGATCTACTTTATTGCCGACCACAAATACGTGACCTTGCGCCACGCGGGCGGTGAGGTGCTGCTGGATGAACCGCTAAAAGCCCTTGAAGACGAGTTTGGTGAGCGCTTTGTGCGTATCCACCGCAATGCGCTGGTGGCGCGTGATCGTATCGAGCGTTTGCAACGCACGCCGCTGGGGCATTTTCAGCTGTTCCTGCGCGGGCTCAACGGTGATGCGCTGATCGTCAGCCGCAGGCATGTGGCGGGTGTGCGCAAGATGATGCAGCAGCTGTAATTCGCGTTCTAAAAAGGCGCGGGCGCGCCGTTTTGGGCCAGGGAGGCCGAGGACTTTCTGATACAAGTCAAAGCTGTTTTGGCTGAGCTGTTATTATCAGCCGTATCTTTTCAGTACGGATTGATCCATGTCCTCTCGCGAAATCCGCATCGCTACCCGTAAAAGCGCCCTGGCTCTGTGGCAGGCCGAATACGTCAAAGCCCGTTTAGAGCAGGCTCACCCCGGTATTTTGGTGACGCTGGTGCCCATGGTCAGCCGTGGTGACAAGCTGCTGGACTCGCCGCTGTCAAAAATCGGCGGCAAGGGCCTGTTCGTCAAGGAGCTGGAAACCGCCCTGCTCGACAACGAAGCAGATATCGCCGTGCACTCCATGAAAGACGTACCGATGGACTTCCCTGAAGGCCTGGGTCTGTTTTGCATTTGCGAGCGCGAAGATCCGCGTGACGCCTTCGTTTCCAATACCTATGCCAGCCTCGACGATTTGCCCCGGGGCAGCATTGTCGGCACGTCGAGCCTGCGCCGTCAGGCCCAGTTGCTGACTCGTCGCCCGGACCTGCAAATCCGTTTTCTGCGTGGCAACGTCAACACCCGTCTGGCCAAGCTCGATGCCGGTGAATACGACGCCATTATCCTCGCGGCTGCCGGCCTGATCCGTCTCGGTTTTGAAGACCGCATCACGTCAGCGATCAGCATCGAAGACAGCTTGCCCGCCGGTGGCCAAGGCGCAGTGGGCATCGAATGCCGTAGCGCGGACAGCGAAATTCATGCCTTGTTGACGCCGTTGCATCACGCCGATACGGCCGTGCGCGTCACGGCCGAACGTGCGCTGAACAAGCACCTCAATGGCGGCTGCCAAGTACCGATTGCCTGTTATGCCGTGCTTGAAGGCGAGCAAATCTGGCTGCGTGGACTGGTCGGCGAGCCGAGCGGTGGTGTGTTGCTCAGTGCCGACGCCCGTGCGCCGCGTGCGGCTGCCAGCGAGCTGGGGGTGCAGGTGGCCGAGGCGCTGCTGGCACAAGGCGCTGGCGATATCCTCAAAGCCGTTTATGGTGAGGCAGGTCACGAGTGACCGGTTGGCGCCTGCTGCTGACCCGGCCTGCCGAGGAGTCTGCAGCCCTGGCCGATGAGCTGGCGGCTGCCGGTATCTTCAGCAGCAGCCTGCCATTGCTGGCGATTGCCCCGTTGGCCATGAGCGACGCCCAGCGTGCGCTGATGGCCGGCCTTGACCGTTATTGCGCGGTGATTGTGGTCAGCAAGCCGGCGGCGCGCCTGGGGCTTGAGCTGATGCGCCAGTACTGGCCGCAGGCGCCGCAGCAGAAGTGGTTCACTGTAGGCGCCGCGACGGCGCAGATTCTCGCCGCCCACGGCCTCGATGTTAGCTACCCTCAATGGGGCGATGACAGTGAGGCGCTGCTAGCAATGCCCGCGTTCACCTCGGCGGTGAGGGGCGTGCAGCCCAAGGTGCTGATTCTGCGCGGGGAGGGCGGTCGCGAGATGCTGGCTGACCGTCTACGCAGCCTCGGCGCGCAGGTCGACTACCTTGAACTCTATCGTCGCGAGCTGCCGTCATACCCGCCTGCGACCCTGCATAAGCGGGTTACAGGGGAACGCCTGAACGCGCTGGTGGTCAGCAGTGGGCAGGGTCTTGAACATTTACACCACTTGGCAGGGGATGACTGGCCGCAGCTTGCACGCCTGCCATTATTTGTTCCAAGCCCCCGGGTTGCTGAGCTGGCACGCAGCGCCGGGGCGCAACATGTTGTGGATTGTCGTGGCGCGAGCGCTGCGGCTTTGCTGGCGGCGCTGCGGGAACATCCCGCACCTGCTTTCTAATGCAAAGGATGGATTCGTGAGCGAAACAGTCTTGTCCAAAGAACCCGTACAGCCCGCGCCAGAAGCGCCGGTTAAACAAGCCGAACCTGCACCGCAAGGGCGGGGCAATGGTCTGGCCGTTGTCGCCCTGTTGCTGGGCGCTGCCGGTGTAGCCGTGGGTGGCTGGGGGGTGTGGCAGGTGCGTCAACTGCAAGCTGCCACCACTGAGCAACTGAGCGACGTACCCGCCCTGGCCGCGCAAACGCTGTCGATCAAGCAGGGCGAGCAACAACTGCTGACCCGGCTCAACCAGTTGCCTTCGGCCAGTGAGCTGGATAATCAGCGCCAATTGGTCGTGCAACTGCAAGGCGATCAGCAGCGCCTGAACCAGCGCCTTGAAACCGTGTTGGGCGAGAGCCGCAAGGACTGGCGTCTGGCCGAGGCCGAGCACTTGTTGCGCCTGGCCACCTTGCGCTTGTCGGCCCTGCAAGACATCACTAGCGCCCAGGCCCTGGTGCAGGGCGCAGACGCGATTTTGCGCGAGCAAAACGACCCGGGCTCTTATGCCGCCCGTGAACAACTGGCCAAAAGCCTGACGGCCCTGCGCAGCGTTGAGCAACCGGACCGTACCGGCCTGTTTTTGCAGCTGGCGGCCTTGCGTGATCAAGTGGCGCAGCTCAGTGCCCTGGCCCCGGCCTATCAGAACCAGGGTGATTCGCTGGCAAGCCTCACCGCTGATGGCGATGGCGCGAGCCGTTGGGCCCAGTGGTGGGAGGAGATCTCGCATTACATCCGCATTGATTTCAATGCCGATAAAAATGTGCGCCCGCTATTGGCCGGCCAGAGCCTGACCCAGGTTCGCCTGGCCTTGAGCCTGGCGCTGGAGCAAGCCCAGTGGGCCGCGCTCAATGGTCAGGAGCCGGTTTACACCCGGGCTTTGGAGCAGGCGCAAGACGTCCTCAAGGGCAACTTCAATGCGGATAACCCGCAGAGCAAAAAAATCCTTGAGCAAGTGATCGAGCTCAGCAAGCAGCCGGTCACGGTCAAGACCCCGGATCTCGCCGGGGCCTTGAGTGCGGTGCAGGCTTATCTCGAACGTCGGCATGTGAGTGCCGACGAGCCGGGCAAAGCGGCCGCCAGCCCTGCGCAGGAGGCCCATCCATGAAGCGTTTCTATGTGATTGTGTTTTTGTTGATTGCAGCTGCGGCCTGCATCGGCCTGGCAATCGCTGAAGACGCGGGCTATGTGCTGATCGCCTATAAAAACTTCCGCTACGAATCCAGTGTGTGGGCAACCCTCGCCCTGCTGGCCGTGCTGTGGTTGCTGGTATGGGGCATCAAGCTGCTGGTGGAGCTGGTTACGGCGTCTACCGGGCTGGTGAACCCGTGGTCGCGGCGCAACCGCAGCCGTCGGGTACAGATCGCCATCGAGCAAGGCCAGATGGACCTTGCCGAGGGCCGTTGGGCCAGCGCACAGAAGCACCTGGCCCGTGCCGCCGAAGCCGAACCACAGCCATTGCTCTACTACCTGGGTGCTGCGCGTGCGGCCAATGAGCAGGGGCACTACGAAGAAAGCGACAACCTGCTGGAGCGTGCATTGGAGCGTCAGCCCCAGGCCGAACTGGCAATTGCCCTGAGCCATGCCCAGTTGCAGGTGGACCGCGCCGACACCGATGGCGCGCTGGTGACCTTGCAAGCCATGCACGAGCGTCATCCGCATAACGTCCAGGTACTGCGTCAGTTGCAGCGCCTGCACCAGCAGCGTGGCGACTGGACGGCGTTGATCCGCCTGCTGCCGGAGCTGCGCAAGGACAAGGTATTGCCGGCCAAGGAACTGGCTGAGCTGGAGCGCCGCGCCTGGGGGCAGAACCTGAGCCTGGCGGCCCAGCGTGAAACGGAGGGCGAGGCGGGGCTGCAGTCGCTGCAGCGCGCCTGGCAACAGCTTACCTCGGCCCAGCGCCAGGAACCCGCACTGGTGCTGGCCTATGCTGAGCAATTGCGCCAGCTGGGCGCACAAGCCGAAGCCGAGGAAGTACTGCGTGGGGCGCTCAAGCGCAGTTACGACAGCCACCTGGTGCGCCTCTACGGCCTGCTGCGCGGCAGCGACCCGGTCAAGCAGCTGCAGACTGCCGAAGGCTGGCTCAAAAGCCATCAAGGCGACGCCAGCCTGCTCTTGACCCTGGGCCGCCTGTGCCTGCAAAACAGCTTGTGGGGCAAGGCGCGGGACTACCTTGAAAGCAGCCTGAAGGTTGAACGCAACCCGGAAACCTGTGCCGAGCTGGCGCGGTTGCTTGCCCAGTTGGGTGATACGGCGCGCAGCAACCAATTGTTCCAGGAGGGTCTGAATTTGCTCGATGAGCGTTTGCTGGCCTCGCCTTTGCCGGCCACTGCCACAAGCCTGTGACAGCGTCAGCCTGGCGTGTGTTTCGGCACGCGTCAGGCTGGGCTGAGTCGTCCGTGAATGTTGCATGAGTTGGTATTTCCTACTCTGCAAGTTCTGAATACTTCACGCTTCTGTAGGTTTTTCCCCGCTTCCTTCAGGACGTATCCTCTTAAGGCCACCTTGAAAGGGTCAATGGCTTTCATCTACCGTAACCAGCTGTCTATTTTGTTACGGAAAAGCCATGTTTTTGGCAGGCTCACGTTTCATTTTCTTTTTGGCCTTTGCAGTCGGTGCCTTGGTGCTGGGCGCTACTTTTTACCTGGAGTACGGGCCGGGGCTTAAACCTTGTTGGTTATGTCAGGTGCAGCGCTTTTTCTTGCTGGGTTTCTGCTTCGTCAACTTGATGGCTTATGCCCATGCCCCCAAAAGGGTTGGCTTGTGGTGTTACTCCCTTGCCTCCTCGTTGTTTGCGCTGGGCGGTGCGGCGAGTGCCTTGCGCCAGGTATGGCTGCAACAGCTTGGCCCCGATCAGTTGGTGGGTTGCCCGCCGGAAGTGGCGTGCAGTTGGCACGACATGTCGGCGTGGGAAATCATTTCGATGATTTATCGCGGCAGTGAAGACTGTGCGCATGTTCACTGGACTGTATTTGACTTGAGTATTCCCGAGTTGAGCCTGCTGGCCTTTCTCGTGCTCATTGCTCTTGGTCTCTTTCAGATAAGTCGCTCGCTTAATTGCTACAAATTACCGCGTGGCTGCGACGTGAAGTAGCACATGGGATTAAACACTTGTATGAATTTTCTCTCGTGCGTACCTTGAAGCAGTAGCCGAGCGGGCATAATCTGGCCCGCACGTATCACGGAGTTATGCCGCCCAATGCCCGTGCCATCGCGCAGGTTTTGGTTCACACAGGCCCGGCTGATGTCGGGTGGCATGGGCCCACAAGGGAAGAGAGATCATCATGCTCGAAAGATGCGAGAGTGCTCAGGAACGTTTCAACGGCGTCCATCAGTTGGTAGACCGCTGGTTGCATGAGCGTCGTAAACTTGTGAAGGCTTATGCCGCTCTGCTGGAGCAGCAAAACAACCCCAAGCGTGGGCCGCAAAAAGAGTTTTGCCAGTTGCTGGTCGACTACGTTTCCGCAGGTCATTTCGAGATTTACGAGCAGCTCAATCAGGAGGCCAAGGCCTTTAATGATGAGCGCGG
Organism: Pseudomonas sp. WC2401; assembly: GCF_041200115.1. Classification (NCBI taxonomy): domain Bacteria; kingdom Pseudomonadati; phylum Pseudomonadota; class Gammaproteobacteria; order Pseudomonadales; family Pseudomonadaceae; genus Pseudomonas; species Pseudomonas sp. WC2401. Next base: position 531,233 of record NZ_CP165623.1, on the reverse strand, counting down.
GCTTGCCCTGGCCGAGACCATTTACCCGCGTATCAATGTGATTACCGAAGCCGCCCTGGCGTTCAACGATCATTGTGACGGCAAGGCCCATCGCCCTGACTGCGACAAGCTGGCAGAAGAGATCAAGGTGTTGGGCGCTCTGCTCGATGAGCGCTTTGAGCTTGAGGACTGCCTGATCGAAGTGCTGCACAGCGCGCACAAGCAGAAAGAGGCCGCCCAGGCGTAGGCCGCAACCCATTTAAAAAAAACGGTGCGCAATGGCGCGCCGTTTTTCGTTTTTGAGCGGTTATTTTCGCGTAGCGAACAGTTCGATCTCAAATACCAGTGGCGTATTGGGCGCAATCAAATCCCCGGCACCCTGGGCGCCGTAGGCTTGGCTGGAAGGTATCGCCAGGCGCCATTTGGCGCCTACTGGCATCTGCACCAAGGCACTGCGCCAGCCGGCGATCACGCTGTCCAGGCGAAACCATTGAGGTTGGCTGCTGTGGTCGAACACGCTGCCATCAGGCAGTAGCCCCACATAGCTCACATACACCGAATCTTTCGGGCCGGGCTTGGCCCCTTTGCCGGGCTTGAGTTCGGTGAGGATGATGCCGTCGGCCAATTCGCGAGCTTGCGGCTGCTGTTTTTCGACCATCAAGAAAACATCTTCAGCGCTAAGGGCTGCATTGATGCCTGGCTGCGCCTGCCCGGGGTCTGACTGAGCCTGATGCAGCGCCAGAATCTGCCCGATGCGTTCATTCGTCAGGGCCAGCGGTTTGCCTTGGTAGGCGGTATTCAGGCCATCGATCAAGGCCTGGATCTGCAGCTCGGGGACTTCCTGGCGCAAGCGTTCACCCAGGCTTGCGCCCATGCTGTAGGCCAGGTCGTGAGCGTCGCCGGGGGTCGAGGGCGGGGCGGCATGGGCCAAAGGCACAAGGCACAACAACGGCAAAAACAAGTAACGCGGCATGGGGGTTCTCCGGCGTGATGTGCGAGCGATTATGCCAGCGCCCGAGCGGCGCCGAGGGTTTAATTCGAGGGCCTGGAAGACGTTTGGGCACTCATTGAATTTAGCGGTATTGGCCGTTAAAGATTGATCCAGCACAAGTTTTTCGACGTCATGCAACGCGCAGCTATCCTTAGTGTCAACATGCTCTAGCGGCGGTAGTTGCAGAGGTCTAGTATGAGCCGCACTCACTTCAGCCAGGAGGTAAACCATGTCGGCCAATAAGAAGCCCGTTAATACGCCGTTGCACTTGCTCCAACAGCTCTCAGGCAGCCTGCTTGAGCATTTGGAAAACGCTTGCTCCCAAGCGTTGGCTGATGCTGAGAAACTGCTCGCCAAGCTTGAAAAACAGCGTGGCAAAGCACAGGAAAAACTGCACAAGTCCCGCGCCAAACTGCAGGACGCCGCCAATGCTGGCAAATCCAAGGCTCAGGCCAAGGCCAAGGCCGGGGTCAAAGAGCTTGAGCAATTGCTCGATTCGCTCAAGGATCGCCAGACCGAAACACGCACTTATATCCTGCAACTCAAGCGCGATGCGCAAGAAAGCCTGAAGCTGGCCCAGGGTATCGGTCGAGTGAAAGAAGCCGTTGGCAAGGCTTTGTCGAGCCGTGATGCCAAGCCCGCAGCAGCGGCAAAAAAACCGGCTGCCAAAGCGGCTGCCAAGGCTCCGGCAAAAGCCGCCGCCAAGCCCGCCACCAAAGCAGCTGCGGCTAAACCTGCAGCCAAACCCGTGGCAGCAAAACCTGCAGCAGCCCGGCCGGCAGCCAAGCCTGCAGCGGCCAGAACGGCTGCGGCCAAACCTGCCGCCAAGCCCGCAGCAGCCAAACCGGTAGCCGCCAAGGCACCGGTTAAGGCAGCGGTAAAAGCGCCCGTCAAAGCCCCGGTAAAAGTCGCGGCAAAACCTGCAGCTAAAACCGCAGCGGTCAAGCCTGCTGCTAAACCTGCCGCGGCCAAACCTGCCGCCAAGCCAGCAGCCAAGCCTGCCGTGAGAAGGCCCGCCGCCGCAAAACCTGCCGCCAAACCGGCTGCCACACCTGCCAAGCCCGCTGTGGCATCCGCAGCCGCCGCACCGGCTACAGCCCCTGCGCCAACCCCGGCCACCGCAACAAACTCGGCTACGACCCCAGCCAGCGCTTCCTAAGCGCCATTGATTGCGACGCGCAGCGTCTGCAGCGCGTCGCAATCAGGGTGACCGGCATCGCTGGCCATCCTCTGCAGCCAATCGCAAGCGCCTTGCGATTGCTCCCAGCTTTGAGTCACTGACTCCAGGCGTCGCAACAATGTCCGTTCAGCCTCCAGCTCCAATGCCTTGACCTGCACGCGCAGCGCTGCCAGTACATCGTCGTGGGCGGCCGCTTCTCGCCATTGGGTGCGCAGCTGTCGCAAGGGCTGCACCACCTCGCGCTGCCAGGGCCCGGCACAGGCGCTTAACTGCCCCAGGCGCGATTCATCGCAGGCCACGCCACGCGTTTCAAGCCAGGCGGCGCACAACAGCAGGCACACATCCATGCCCCGGCTCTGCAGGTCAAGGCAGGCCTGCTCCACCCCGGGCCGGGCGTAGAGGTTCAAACAGTAATTCCACAGGTCAGTCTGCATAGTGCAATTCGCGCCAGTTGAGAGGGAAGCTGGTAGACTCCGCCGCCATTATGATCCGACTTCAGAACCTGACTTTACAGCGTGGCCCGCAACGTCTGCTAGAAGACGCCGAGCTGACCCTGCACGCCGGCCATAAAGCCGGTCTGGTCGGCGCCAATGGCGCCGGTAAATCCACTTTGTTCGCCTTGCTGCTGGGTGAGTTGACGCCTGATTCCGGGGATTGTCTGCTCCCGGCCGACTGGCGGATTGCCCACATGCGCCAGGAAATCGACACCCTCGACCGCATTGCGATCGACTATGTGCTCGATGGCGACCAGCGCCTGCGCCAGGTGCAGGCCGATCTGGCCAGGGCCGAAGCCGACGAGGACGGTGCCGCACAGGCGCGCCTGCATTCCGAGCTGGATAGCGCCGACGGCTACACCGCCGATGCACGGGCACGCAAAATGCTCGCCGGGCTGGGCTTTACCAATGAGCAAATGGATCGCCCGGTTGCCGACTTCTCCGGTGGCTGGCGGATGCGCCTTAACCTCGCTCAGGCCCTGATGTGCCCGTCGGATCTGTTGTTGCTCGATGAGCCGACCAACCACTTGGACCTCGACGCCATCCTGTGGCTGGAAGACTTCCTCAAGAACTACCCCGGCACCCTGCTGTTGATCTCCCACGACCGGGACTTTCTCGATGCCGTGGTCGACAATATCGCCCACGTCGATCAGCGCAAGATCACCCTCTACCGGGGTGGTTACAGCGCATTCGAACGTGCCCGTGCCGAACGTCTGGCCCAGCAACAGCAGGCCTACGAGAAGCAGCAGGCGCAACGTGCGCACATGGAAAGCTACATCGCCCGCTTCAAGGCCCAGGCCACCAAGGCCCGTCAGGCACAAAGCCGGATCAAGGCCCTTGAGCGCATGGAAGAACTGAGTGCGGCCCATGTGGACTCGCCGTTCGACTTTGTGTTCCGCGAGGCGGTCAAGCTCTCCAGCCCGTTGCTGGACTTGTCCGATGCCCGTCTGGGCTATGGCGACAAAACCATCCTGGAGAAGGTCAAGCTGCAGCTGGTTCCTGGCGCCCGTATCGGCTTGCTCGGGCCAAACGGCGCGGGTAAATCGACCCTGATCAAAAACCTCGCAGGCGAGCTGGAGCCGCTGTCGGGCCGCCTGGCCCGTGGCGAGAACCTGGTGGTGGGCTACTTTGCCCAGCACCAGCTCGACTCGCTGGACTCCAAGGCCAGCCCGTTGCTGCATATGCAGCGCCTGGCGCCGACCGAGCGTGAACAGACCCTGCGCGACTTCCTCGGTGGTTTCGACTTCCGTGGTGCGCGTATTGACGAGCCGGTACTTAATTTCTCCGGCGGCGAAAAAGCTCGCCTGGCATTGGCGTTGATCGCCTGGGGCCGGCCGAACCTGCTGCTGCTCGACGAACCGACCAACCACCTTGACCTCGAAATGCGTCTGGCGCTGACCATGGCCTTGCAAGAGTTCAGCGGTGCGGTGCTGGTGGTATCTCACGATCGGCATTTGCTCAAAAGCACCACGGATGAGTTCATGCTGGTCGCTGACGGCAAGGTGCAGGAATTCGACGGCGACCTCGAAGACTACGCGCGCTGGCTGGCCGACTACCGCTTGCGCAACGCGCCGGTGAGCAACACGCCGGTCAACCCTGACAAGACCGATAAAAAGGCTCAGCGTCAGGCCGCGGCGGCGTTGCGTCAGCAACTGGCACCGCACAAGCGCGAAGCCGATAAGCTTGAGAGCGAACTGGGCAAGATCAACGAAAAGCTGGCGAAAATCGAAACCAGCCTGGGCGACAGCGCTGTTTACGAGGCGGCGCGCAAAGATGAGTTGCGTGATCTGCTGGCGGAACAGGCCAAGCTCAAAGTGCTCGAAAGCCAGCTGGAAGAGCGCTGGATGGAATCGCTGGAATTGCTTGAGTCCATGCAAGCAGAACTGGAAGCCCTGTCCTGATGGAAGCCCTGCACTTGCCTGTGCCCGCAGAACTGATCGCCCCCCTGTGGATTGGTGTGCAGATTCTGCTGATCCTGCTGGCGGGTTACTTTTCCCAGCGTGTGGTGGCGCGTTTTCTGACGCGCCTCAGCGAGCGCTACCCGTTTCCGCCGCAACTGATGATGCCGCTGCGCGGGGGCTTGCGCTGGTTCATCATGGGAAGCGCAGTGATCGTGGTGCTGGAGCGCCTGGGTGTTTCGGCCACGGTGTTGTGGACGGCACTGTCGGGCTTTGTGGCGGTGGCGGCGATTGCCTTCTTCGCCATGTGGAGCGTGCTTTCCAACCTGCTCTGCGCGGTGCTGATCTTCACCGTGGGGCCGTTTCGCATCGGCGATGTGGTGGAGCTGCTCGACACGCTGGACAAGCCCGGGGTCAAAGGCCGCGTCGTGGCCATCAACCTGCTGTACACCACCCTGATCGAGCCTGCGGAATCGGGCAGTGGCAGCAGCATGGTACAAGTGCCCAACAGCCTGTTCTTCCAGCGCTCGGTGCGCCGCTGGCGCGAAAGCGACCTGTAACGGTAACTGTGCAGAGAGTAGCTCCTGAGTGTTGCCAATCCTGTGGGAGCGGGCTTGCTCGCGATGGCATCACCGCAATGCTTCAGATGCACCGCGGCGCCTGTATCGCGAGCAAGCCGGTTCCCACAGAATCAGCCGTCACCTCAAAAAACGGTGGTCAATTTTCAACCAGCGCATTAGCTTAAGGGACTTGTTACAGATCTTGTCCGAGGTGTGCGATGTCGTTGGAAACGTGGTTGGCCTTTTTTGCTGCCTGTTGGGTTATCAGCCTGTCGCCCGGCGCTGGCGCGATTGCCTCGATGTCGTGCGGTCTGCAGTACGGTTTCTGGCGTGGTTACTGGAACGCCCTGGGCCTGCAACTGGGCCTGGCGTTGCAAATCGCCATTGTCGCTGCCGGGGTTGGCGCCATCCTCGCGGCGTCGTCCACCGCTTTCTACGCGATCAAATGGTTTGGCGTGGCCTATCTTGTGTACCTCGCCGTCAAACAATGGCGGGCCCTGCCAGCTGACCTGAGCGATGACGCTGCTGTGCGACCCATCGGCAAGCCGCTGGCGCTGGTATTTCGCGGCTTTCTGGTCAACGTCAGCAACCCCAAGGCGCTGGTGTTCATGCTCGCGGTGCTACCGCAATTCGTAAACCCGGCCGCGCCGCTGGTGTCCCAATACCTGACGCTGGGCGTGACCATGATCTGCGTCGACCTGATCGTCATGGCCGGTTATACCGGGCTGGCGTCCAAGGTCCTGCGCCTGCTGCGTACCCCCAAACAACAGCGGCGCATGAACCGCACCTTTGCTGGCCTGTTTGTCGGTGCAGCGGGTTTTCTGGCGACGTTGCATCGCGCCACCACCTAAAGGCCTTGAGTCGGGATGATGGGAAGTGAACAATATGTTACTTCTCATTTCCATCCGGATTGATCGATGACCTCCCGCTCGCGTTTTTTGGCATGGCTACTGCTGCCCGTGCTCGCGTTGTGCAGCCTTGTTGCTTCTGCCAACACACCGGAAGGCGCCTCACAAGCGCTGCACCTGATTGACTACATTGGCGCGGACTATCCGCCCACGGTTGAAAACGGCAAGGTCATCGACGAGACCGAATACCGCGAGCAACTCGAATTTCTGGCGGTGCTCAAGGGCCTGATCGCGGACTTGCCGCAACGCCCTGAGCGTGACGAGCTGGTGCAGGGCGTAAATGCCCTGCAAACCGCCATCGAACAGCGCGAAGACGGCACTGCCGTTGCGCGTGAAGCGCGCCAGCTGGGGGCCAAACTGGCCGTGGCCTATGAGGTCAGCCAGGCGCCTGCCATTACCCCCGATCCCACCCGCGGTGCACCCCTGTACGCCCAGCATTGCTCGGTGTGCCACGGTGAAACCGGCGCCGGTGATGGCCCGGCAAGCGTGGGCATGACGCCACCGCCAGCCAACCTGCGCGATGCCCAGCGCCTGGACCGCCTGAGCCTCTACGCGATCTACAACACCCTTGGCCTGGGCGTTGAAGGCACTGATATGCCGTCGTTTGCCGACCAGCTGGACGAACGCCAGCGTTGGGATCTGGCCACCTATATCGCCGGGCTGAGTGCCGATCCACAGGCCGCCAAGGCAGACAAAACCTACAATCTGGCGGACCTTGCCCGTCAAACCCCCAATGAAGTGCTGGCGGCTGAAGGCCCCGAGGCGACGGCCACGTTCCGTGCCCAGCGGGCACAACCGCCGCAAGTCAAACGCGGCCCGGCGCAGTTGCTCGACTACACCAGCGCCACCTTGGACAAAAGCCTCGCGGCGTACCGCGCCGGCGACCGTGAACAAGCCTACGACCTGTCGGTAGCAGCGTATCTGGAAGGTTTTGAACTGGTCGAAAGCTCGCTGGATAACGTCGACGCCAACGTGCGCAAAAGCACCGAAAAAGCCCTGATGGCCTATCGGCAATCGTTGCAGGACGGCTTGCCGATCGAGCAGGTCGAGCAGCGCCTGGAGGCTGCCAAAGCCTTGTTGAAAGAGTCGGCCGGGCTGCTGGGCAGCGATGGCCTGAGCTGGACCTTGAGTTACGTCTCGGGCCTGCTGATTTTGTTGCGTGAAGGTCTGGAAGCGATTCTGGTGCTGGCTGCGATCCTGGCTTTCTTGCGCAATACCGGCCAGCAATCGGCGGTGCGCAGCGTCAATATTGGCTGGGGCCTGGCATTGGTGGCGGGGCTCGCTACCTGGGCGCTGGCGGCCTATGTGATTGACGTCAGCGGTGCCCAGCGTGAATTGCTGGAAGGCTGCACGGCCTTGTTCGCCAGCGTCATGGTGCTGTGGCTGGGTGTGTGGATGCACGACCGGCGCCACGCGGCGGCCTGGCAGGACTACATCAAAAGCAGCCTGGTCAGCGGAGGCGGGCGTTTTGGTTTCGCGATCCTGGCGTTCTTCTCGGTGTACCGCGAACTGTTCGAAGTGATCCTGTTCTACGAAACCCTGTGGCTGCAAGCCGGCCCGGCCGGGCACAACGCAGTACTGGCGGGCGGTGCCACGGCGCTGGTGCTGCTGATGGGGCTGGCATGGATCATCCTGCGGGGCTCGGCCAAGTTGCCTTTGGCGCTGTTTTTCAGCATCAATGCCGCGTTGCTGTGCGCCTTGTCGGTGGTATTCGCCGGGCATGGTGTGAAAGCGCTGCAAGAGGCGGGTATCTTCGGCACAAGGCCTGTGGCGTTCTTTGACTTCGACTGGCTGGGCATTCACGCCGATGCGTACTCGCTGACAGCGCAGGCTGTAGCGATTATGGCGATCATCGTGTTGTACAGCCGTAGCAAGCTGGCGGAAAAACGTCGGGTGCAGGCTTCGTAAATCGTTATACACCTCCCCTTTGTGGGAGCGGGCTTGCTCGCGATGCAGGCGGCGCGGTGCATCTGAAGCATCGCGCTGATGCCATCGCGAGCAAGCCCGCTCCCACAGGATCGGCAACCCTCAGGAGCTATTCTTTATGCGTGTCTGGATCGACGCAGATGCATGCCCCAAGGCGGCGAAGGATCAGGTTATCAAGTTCGCCCTCAAGCGCCAGTTTGAAGTGGTGCTGGTGGCAGGGCAGAGCCAGATCAAGCCAACCTATGGGCTGGTCAAACTGATTGTGGTGCCCAGCGGCCCGGATGCGGCGGATGATTATCTGGTGGAACACGCCGTGCCCGGCGAGCTGGTGATTTGCAGCGATGTGCCGCTGGCCGACCGCTTGGTCAAGAAGGGCGTCGCGGCGCTGGACCCGCGGGGCAAGGAGTTTGACCCGCAGAACATGGGCGAGCGCCTGGCGGTGCGCAATCTGTTTACCGATCTGCGCGAACAGGGCCAGGTCAGCGGCGGGCAGGGCGCCTATGGCGAACGTGACAAGCAGGCGTTCGCCAATGCCCTGGACCGGATCCTGACCCGACTGGCGCGGGGCTGATCAACTTTTTTGAGTCAGCTCCAGTACCCGGTCCACCATCTTGTTGATCCCCGACGCCGCTTCGCTGATGGATTGGGCGAGCATGTAGGCCGGGGTGCTGACCAGTTTGCGCGCCTTGTCTTCGACAATTTCCGATACTTCGCACTCCTGGTGAGTGCCGCCCATTTTGCTGACGGCCGCGGCGGTATCTGCGTCGGTGCCGATGGTGCAGATCACGCCAGGGCCATAAATCTTGGCGGCGATAGCGGGTGAGATGCACATCAGGCCTATGGGCTTGCCCGCTTCGGCAAAGGCCTCGGCCAGGTTCAGCACATCCGCCTGGACCGAGCACGCAGCGCCTTCGGTGGCAAAGCTGGAAAGGTTTTTGGCGGCGCCAAACCCGCCCGGAATGATCAGGGCGTCAAAATCCTCGACCCTGGCTTCACGAATGTCCTTGATCTCGCCCCGGGCAATACGCGCTGATTCCACCAGCACGTTGCGGGTCTCGGGCATTGGCTCGCCGGTCAGGTGGTTGATGACGTGCAGTTGCGCAATGTCGGGGGCAAAGCACTGCACTTTGGCGCCGCGCTGGTCCAGGCGCAGCAGGGTGATCACGCTTTCGTGGATCTCGGCGCCGTCATAGACACCGCAACCGGAAAGAATCACGGCAACATTTTTTGTGGTCATATCGCTCTCCTTGTACATGGCGTTAATGTCGCCTGATTTGGCGCTTGATGCCATAGGGTTTCGCTGCAAGTGCGCCTACGCTTGATGGAATGCCGCTCGGGGTGTGCCATGAAGCTGATTCTGTATGCAGTGCCGTTTTTCTTTGTGCTGATTGCTGTCGAGCTGCTGGTCGACCGCTGGCGCGGGATGCGCACCTATCGCCTGGCTGACACCATCAGCAGCCTGAGCGCCGGTGTGCTGTCGACCACCACCGGCTTGCTGACCAAAGGCGTGGGGCTGATCACCTTCGCGCTGGCGCTGAAATACCTGGCGCTGCTGCAACTGCCCGATGACAGCCTGTGGGTGTGGCTGTTTGCGTTTGTCTTCTATGACTTTTGCTACTACTGGCACCATCGCCTGGGGCATGAGCGCAACGTGCTGTGGGCCGCGCATTCGGTGCATCACCAGAGCGAGGACTACAACCTGTCCACCGCCCTGCGCCAGACCAGCACCGGGTTTGTGTTCGGCTGGGTCTTTTACCTGCCGATGGCAGTGCTGGGGGTGCCGCTGCTGGTATTTGTCACGGTGGCCACCGTCAACCTGCTCTATCAGTTCTGGGTCCATACCCGCCATGTGCCCAAGCTCGGCTGGTTCGAGTGGTGCTTTGTGACACCTTCCAATCATCGCGCTCACCATGCACAGAATGCTCTGTATATGGATCGCAATTACGGTGGGGTGTTCATTATCTGGGACCGTTTGTTTGGCACCTTTCAGGAAGAAGACGATGCCGAGCCGGTGATTTTCGGAGTGACCACACCGCTGCACAGCTGGAACCCGCTGTGGGCCAACTGGCAGTTCTATGGGCAGTTGCTGGCCGATGCACAGCGCACCGAACGCTGGCGCGACAAACTGCGAATCTGGTTTATGCCCACAGGCTGGCGCCCGGCGGATGTGGCAGCGAAGTACCCGATGAGCAAGCCGGATTTGAGCCGGTTCGAGAAATTCGAAGTGCCTTTGCCGTTTCGCCAGCAGGTGTATCTCGCGTCGCAATTTGCAGTCTATGTGGCGCTGGGCAGTTATTTGCTGAATCTGGGCGAAAGCCTGTCGCCCCAGGCGCTGATGCTGGGCTGGGGGTATATGGCGTTGGGGTTGTTTGTGCTGGGGGCGGGCCTGGAGAACCGGCCCTGGGCGTTGAAACTAGAGTGGCTGCGCCTGGCGCTCAACGTGCCACTGGTTTGGCTGGCCCCTGTGGCGGGGCTGTGGCCGGCCAGCGCATTGGGCTGGGTCGGCCTGTTCAGCTACACGGTGTTGAGCGTGATGGGCCTGTACTTGAGCAGAGACCGCATCACTCGGCTGGCGGGTTGCTGACCTCGATGCTGCGCTTGTTCTTTTCTTCAAGTGCGGTCTGTCTGGCCAGGCGCGCATTCTTGAAGCGGCGTCTGGCCCAAAGGCACAGGCCGATCAACAGCAAGGCACCGAGTACCCACAGCTCATACTTCTTGACGTTGCCCAGCAGGCCTTCGAGCACGGCGCCGAAGTGGTAGGCGGCGGTGGCCAGGGCAATGGCCCAGATCGCAGCACCAATACCGTTGAGCAGCAAATAGCGGCCCGGAGGATAGCCCGACAGGCCGATGGCCACAGGCATGACGGTGCGCAGGCCGTAGACGAAGCGGAAGCTCAGGACCCAGATATCCGGGTGCCTGCGAATGTGCTCCAGTGCCTTGTCGCCCATAAGTTGCCAGCGCGGTTTGCGCGCCAACAGTTTGCGGCCGTGCTTGCGCCCCAGAAAATACCACAGCTGGTCACCGGCATAACTGCCGAGGAACGCCACGATCATGACCAGTTTGAGGTCCATGTATCCGCGGAACGCCAAGAAGCCTGCGAGAACCAGAATGGTCTCACCTTCAAAGAACGTCCCTAGAAACAGGGCGAAGTAGCCAAATTCTTGAAGAAATTGTTGGAGCATTGTCTGGATGCTGGCGAAATGAACGCGCAGCCTACGCCTTAAGGGACGTTCGGGAAAGTATCGAAATGTGTCTTGACGTTAACAATTCCTACAATTGACGTCTATTTGACCTACATCATTGGCGTTGTCATCTAGTGTTCATGACGAGGCGTTATAACCGTGCGCGTGGAGATTATTGCCTAAAACCTGTGGGAGCTGGCTTGCCTGCGATGGGGGCTACGCGACCTGGCAGGCAAGCACGGGTGATGCCATCGCGAGCAAGCCCGCTCCCACATGTCGGTGCCTTTGGAAACAATTTTAATAAATCGCCCTCTAACCAAGCTCTGGCCCACATAAAGCGCTTTTGAGCGGTTTAAACCCACAGGCGTTGATGGCATTCTGGCAACTTGACTGCTGGTGTCGCTTAACTGTTACGAGAGTCAAACCCGCTCTTACAGGAACAATCAATGAATACCGAAGGACTTGCAGAAATCGTTGCCACTGAAGCTCAGCCGATTGCCGAGCCAGTTCCAGAAACCCCGCCTGTATCGCAAGAGCCCGCGCCCGCCGTGGCCGAGGCGCACGCGGCGGCGCATCCGGCGATTGTTGTGCCTGGCCTTGATGACAGCAGCTTGTATATTCATCGCGAGCTGTCGCAGTTGCAGTTCAATATTCGCGTGCTGGAGCAGGCGCTGGACGAGTCCTACCCGCTGCTTGAACGCTTGAAATTTTTGCTGATCTTTTCCAGCAACCTGGATGAGTTTTTCGAAATTCGTGTCGCGGGCCTGAAGAAGCAAATCACCTTCGCCCGTGAACAGGCCGGTGCCGATGGCTTGCAGCCGCACCAGGCGCTGGCCCGCATCAGTGAGCTGGTGCACGGCCATGTCGATCGCCAGTACGCGATCCTCAACGACATTCTGCTGCCCGAGCTTGAAAAGCATCAGGTGCGCTTTATCCGTCGCCGGCACTGGAACACCAAGATCAAGGCGTGGGTGCGCAAGTTCTTCCGCGACGAAATCGCGCCGATCATCACCCCGATTGGCCTGGACCCGACGCACCCGTTCCCGTTGCTGGTGAACAAGAGCCTGAACTTTATCGTCGAGCTGGAAGGCATCGATGCCTTTGGTCGTGATTCGGGCCTGGCGATCATCCCGGCACCGCGCCTGTTACCGCGTGTGATCAAGCTGCCTGAAGACGTGGGCGGAGCAGGGGACAACTATGTGTTCCTGTCGTCGATGATTCACGCCCACGCCGATGACCTGTTTCAAGGCATGAAGGTGAAGGGCTGCTATCAGTTCCGCCTGACCCGTAACGCCGATCTGGCGGTCGATACCGAAGATGTAGAAGACCTGGCCCGCGCCCTGCGTGGCGAGTTGTTCTCGCGTCGTTACGGCGATGCTGTGCGCCTGGAAGTGGCCGACACCTGCCCTAAACACCTGTCCGACTACCTGCTCAAGCAGTTCAGCCTGCATGAAACCGAGCTGTACCAGGTCAATGGTCCGGTCAACCTGACGCGTCTGTTCAGCATCACCAGCCTCGACAGTCACCCGGAGCTGCAATACACGCCGTTCACCCCGGCGATCCCCAAGCTGTTGCAGAACAGCGAGAACATTTTTAGCGTGGTCAGCAAGCAGGACATCTTGCTGCTGCACCCGTTCGAGTCGTTTACCCCGGTGGTCGACCTGCTGCGCCAGGCGGCCAAGGATCCGCATGTACTGGCCGTGCGCCAGACCCTGTACCGCAGCGGTGCCAACTCCGAGATCGTTGATGCGCTGGTGGATGCCGCGCGCAATGGTAAGGAAGTGACTGCAGTGATCGAGCTGCGTGCGCGTTTTGACGAAGAGTCCAACCTGCAACTGGCCAGCCGCCTGCAAGCGGCCGGTGCGGTGGTGATCTATGGTGTGGTCGGTTTCAAGACCCACGCCAAGATGATGCTGATTCTGCGCCGTGAGGCGGGCGAGATCGTACGTTACGCCCACCTGGGCACCGGTAACTACCACGCCGGCAACGCCCGCCTGTACACCGACTACAGTCTGCTGACTTCTGATGATGCGCTGTGCGAAGACGTGGGCAAGCTGTTCAGCCAGTTGATCGGCATGGGTAAAACCCTGCGCATGAAAAAACTGCTGCATGCACCGTTCACGTTGAAGAAGGGCATGCTCGACATGATTGCCCGCGAGACCCAGTTTGCGCTTGAGGGCAAGCCGGCGCATATCATTGCCAAGTTCAACTCGCTGACTGACCCGAAAATCATTCGCGCGCTGTACAAGGCCAGCCAGTCCGGCGTGCGTATCGATCTGGTGGTGCGCGGAATGTGCTGCCTGCGTCCGGGTATTCCGGGGGTTTCGCACAATATTCATGTGCGCTCGATCATCGGCCGCTTCCTGGAGCACACGCGGGTCTTCTACTTCCTCAATGGCGGCGAAGAGCAGATGTTCCTGTCCAGTGCTGACTGGATGGAGCGCAACCTCGATAAGCGCGTTGAAACGTGCTTCCCGGTCGAGGGCAAAAAGCTGATTTTGCGGGTCAAGAAAGAGCTGGAGTGCTATCTGACCGACAACACCCACAGCTGGAGCCTGCAGTCGGACGGTCGTTACATTCGTAACACGCCAACCGGCAACCAGAACCCGCGCAGCGCCCAGGCAACCTTGCTGGAGCGTCTGAGCCTGCCTGTCCTGACGGTGAGCACCGGGCCTTCGGTATAACGCGGTAACGACTGTGGGAGCGGGCAAGTCCGCGATTGGTTCGATGCGGTGTTCCTGAAACACCGCACCGTTTGAATCGCGGGCAAGCCCGCTCCCACAAGTGGTTTGAGTGGTGTCCGGTCAGGACACCGTCAGCACGATACCTACCCGGGTCAGCCATTGCGCTTCTTGCTCGAAGTCGGCCTGGGTCAGCGGGTTTTGTTCCAGCCAGCCTTCGGGGAAGATCACGTCAAGGTGATCGCCCTCGGCGCGCAGCTTGACCTGCGAGGCTTCCTGGTTGCCACGGATGTGGTAGAACAGGATCGCAAAGCGCAACAGCACGCACAGGCGGATCAGCTTGATGCCGTCGGCGCCAAATTCGGCGAACTTGTCTTTGGGAATATTGCGTCGATGGCCGCGCACCAGCAGCGCGAGCATCAGCTGGTCTTCGCGTGAGAAGCCGGCAAGGTCGGAGTGCTCGATCAAATAGGCGCCGTGCTTGTGGTAATGATAGTGGGCAATGTCCAGCCCCACTTCATGCACCTTGGCCGCCCAGCTGAGCAGTTCACGCCAGATGCCGTCCTTGAGATCCCAGGACTTGGCCACTTGATCAAAGGCACGCAAGGCCTTGCGTTCAACCCGGGCTGCCTGCTCGCGGTCGACGTGGTAGCGGTCCATCAGCGAGCTCAAGGTGCGCTCACGCACGTCTTCATGGTGATGACGGCCCAGCAGGTCGTAGAGCACGCCTTCGCGCAGTGCGCCATCACAGTGGTCCATGCGCTGCAGTTCAAGGGCATCGAACACCGCTTCAAGAATCGCCAGCCCGGCCGGGAAGATGGTGCGACGGTCAGGCTTGATGCCTTCAAAGTCGATCTTGTCCACTTCACCCAGCTTGAACAGTTTGCGCTTGAGCCAGGACAGGCCTTCGGCGTTAACCTCGCCATTGCCATGCCCGCCGGCCTTGAGGGCCAGGCCAATGGCCCGGATGGTGCCCGAGGAGCCGATGGCTTCATCCCAGGTCAGGCGGTGCAGGGCGTGCTCGATGCTCATGATCTCAAGGCGCGCCGCCGTGTAGGCCTGGGCGTAGCGCGCCGGGGTGATCTTGCCGTCACGGAAGTAGCGCTGGGTGAAGCTGACGCAGCCCATCTGCAGGCTTTCGCGCAGCAGCGGTTCAAAGCGCTGGCCAATGATGAATTCGGTACTGCCGCCGCCGATATCAGCCACCAGGCGTTTGCCCGGCGTGTCGGCGAGGGTGTGGGACACACCCAGGTAGATCAGGCGCGCTTCTTCACGACCGGAAATCACTTCAACGGTGTGGCCCAGGATTTCCTCGGCCCGCACGATAAATTCGTTGCGGTTGCGTGCTTCACGCAAGGCGTTGGTACCCACGATGCGCACGGCACCCAGTGGCATACCGTTGATCAGCTGGGCGAAGCGCTTGAGGCAATCGAGCCCGCGCTGCATGGATTCTTCGGTGAGTTTGCGCTCTTCGTCGATGCCGGCAGCTAACTGCACCTTTTCACCAAGACGTTCGAGAATACGGATTTCGCCGTTCTGGGCCTTGGCCACCACCATGTGAAAGCTGTTAGAACCCAGATCAATGGCGGCGATCAGGGACGGATTCCTTGCTTGGGATTGGGGCATGGTTGAGGGGTCTCGGTCGATAACCTGATCATCGTGCCACGATCAAAGGCTCGCGCCAACGCGCGATGTCAGATGCATTGATATGGAGCATCAAAGCAATGACGTTAGCTGTTCTCCCTCAACCCGGCTTTTCAGGTGACCTGAAACGGGCGATATCCGCTCTCATGCACCACTATAGTGAGAGTCAATCGCCCCTCACCTTCCTGAACGCGGTGATGACGGCTATGATGTGCTACGTTTTTGCTTACAACCACGGAGACTTCCATGAGCAGCGATCTTATTAAACACGTCACCGACGCTAGCTTTGAGGCCGATGTTCTCAAGGCTGAAGGCGCTGTACTGGTCGACTACTGGGCTGAATGGTGTGGCCCTTGCAAAATGATCGCGCCGGTTCTGGACGAGATCGCAGAGACTTACAAAGGCAAGCTGACTGTTGCCAAGCTGAACATTGATGAAAACCAGGAAACCCCGGCCAAGCACGGCGTACGCGGTATTCCTACGCTGATGCTGTTCAAGAACGGCAACGTTGAAGCCACCAAGGTCGGTGCGCTGTCGAAGTCGCAGTTGGCTGCATTCCTCGACGCCAATATCTAAGCGTCGATAAAAGCCCCGCTAAATGCGGGGCTTTTTCATGGCTCAAGGACTAGACGCTATGAAACTCAAGTGGTACATTCGGCCCCGCACTGGTTTCTCCACTGCCCCCTGCAAGCCGTCGCCGACGCACTCCTTATCGAATTAGTACGCGATCCTGTCGCCTTCTCTGCGGCGCGGCCTCATTAAGCCCAAAGCTTAATTTCCCTCCCCATAAATGATTACGTCATTCCTATATGAACCTGACTGAACTCAAGCAAAAGCCGATTACCGAACTGCTCGAATTGGCCGAACAGATGGGCATAGAAAATATGGCCCGTTCGCGCAAGCAGGACGTGATTTTCTCCCTGCTCAAGAAGCACGCGAAAAGCGGCGAGGAAATCTCCGGTGATGGCGTGCTGGAGATTCTCCAGGACGGCTTCGGCTTCCTGCGCTCCGCTGACGCTTCTTACCTGGCCGGCCCGGACGATATCTACGTCTCCCCTAGCCAGATTCGACGCTTCAACTTGCGCACCGGCGATACCATCGTCGGTAAAATCCGCCCGCCAAAAGAAGGCGAGCGTTACTTCGCACTGCTGAAAGTCGACACGATCAACTACGATCGTCCCGAGAACGCGAAAAACAAGATTCTCTTCGAGAACTTGACCCCGCTGTTCCCGACTGTACGCATGAAGATGGAAATCGGTAACGGTTCCACCGAAGACCTGACCGGTCGTGTGATCGACCTCTGCGCTCCGATCGGTAAAGGTCAGCGCGGTCTGATCGTTGCTCCGCCAAAAGCGGGCAAGACCATCATGCTGCAGAACATCGCGTCGAACATTTCGCGTAACAACCCTGAAGTGCACCTGATCGTTCTGCTGATCGACGAGCGCCCGGAAGAAGTAACCGAAATGCAGCGCACCGTGCGCGGCGAAGTGGTTGCCTCCACGTTCGACGAGCCGCCAACCCGCCACGTGCAGGTTGCTGAAATGGTGATCGAGAAGGCCAAGCGCCTGGTCGAACACAAAAAGGACGTGGTGATCCTGCTCGACTCCATCACCCGTCTGGCTCGTGCCTACAACACCGTTATCCCGAGCTCCGGCAAGGTGCTGACCGGTGGTGTCGATGCTCACGCCCTTGAGAAGCCAAAGCGTTTCTTCGGTGCTGCGCGTAACATCGAAGAAGGCGGTTCGCTGACCATCATCGCTACCGCGCTGGTTGAAACCGGCTCGAAGATGGATGAAGTGATCTACGAAGAGTTCAAGGGCACCGGTAACATGGAACTGCCTCTGGACCGCAAGATCGCTGAAAAGCGCGTCTTCCCTGCGATCAACATCAACCGTTCCGGCACCCGCCGCGAAGAGTTGCTGACTGCAGACGACGAGCTGCAACGCATGTGGATCCTGCGCAAGCTGTTGCACCCGATGGACGAAGTGGCAGCCATCGAGTTCCTGGTCGACAAGTTGAAACAGACCAAGACCAACGATGAGTTCTTCCTGTCGATGAAACGCAAGTAACACGGTTTCTCGTACAAAAATAAGGCGCCCCGCGAGGGCGCCTTTTTTTTACCAAAAATAAAAGGAAGGTTTGTGCTTAACTCCGGTCAATAAAAATAATCTATCGATGAGTTGTAAGCGTATATGAGCTCTCTTGTTTATCGCAGGGACATTGATGGCCTGCGCGCTGTTGCTGTACTTGCCGTGGTGTTGTTCCATTTTGGAGTGCCGGGTTTTTCGGGCGGATTTGTTGGCGTTGATGTGTTCTTCGTCATTTCCGGTTATTTGATCACTTCAATCATCTGGCGCCAGCATCAGGCGGCGCGTTTCAGTTTTGTCGAGTTCTGGGCCCGTCGCGCACGGCGCATCCTGCCGGCCTTGTTCGTGATGATGGCTGCTGTGCTGGCCGTGGGCTGGTTCCTGATGGCGCCCAAGGACTACGAAGAGCTGGGGCGCTCGGTGCGTTACCAGGTGATGTTCGTGTCCAACCTGCTGTTTATGCGCCAGGAAGGCTATTTCGATGCTGCCAGTGACCTCAAGCCGCTGCTCCACACCTGGTCGCTGGCGGTTGAAGAGCAGTTCTATATTGTCTTTCCGTTACTGCTGACCCTGCTTTGCAGCCGGTTCAAGCACTGGCGGCTGGCGTTGTTCAGCCTGTTGCTGGTGTCGTTCGGGCTCAGCGTCTGGGCTGTGGCCTACCACCCCGAAAAAGCGTTTTTCCTGTTGCCGATGCGGGCATGGGAGCTGTTGGCAGGTGCCATGCTGGCGATTGCGCCTGCCAGCCAGAAACGCCTGACCCCGGCGGCGGCGCAAGGCATCAGCCTGTTGGGCATGGGCCTGATTCTTGTTGCCGTGTTCGGCTATGACAACAGCACACCCTTCCCGGGTGCCGCGGCGTTGCTGCCCGTGCTGGGCGTGGTGGCCCTGATCTGGGCCAATGAGCATCAGAGCACCTGGGTCGGGCGTGTGTTGAGCACGCGGTTAATGGTCGGGCTCGGGCTGATTTCCTATTCCTGGTATTTGTGGCACTGGCCGGTTTTCGTGTTTGGCAGTTATGCCGGCGCGGATGAGTTCGGCCCTGCATTGACCGGCGCGTTGATCGCGCTGACGCTGATCCTCGGCTATCTGTCCTGGCGCTTTGTCGAAACGCCGTTTCGTGAGCGTCGATTGTTGGCTGGGCGTCGTCAGGTTCTCGTCGCGGCGGGCTTGGGCATTCTGGTATTGGGGATCGCCGGCCAGGCGCTGCGCTGGACCGATGGCCTGCCGTCGCGCTTGTCCGAGCAGGCGTTGCAATACGCACGGGCCAGCGAATGGCGACCTGAGCTGATGGCCTGCATCACCGATGACAAGAGCCCGGCCGACACGCCATTCTGCCGTTACGGCCAATCGCCCGCCGCGCCGGCTCAACTGCTGGTATGGGGCGACAGCCACGCCACGGCCCTGATCCCGGCACTGGACGACAGCGCCCGCCAGCATGGCGTCAATGTGATGCTGGCCAGTTCAGCCGGTTGCCTGCCGCTTGAAGGGCTGGAGCACGGTACGCGGTGCGCCGAGTACAACCGTCGTGTCGAACGCACCCTGGCGACCGAGCCCGTGCGCGATATCCTGTTGGTGGCCCGCTGGAGCCTGTACTTGTATGGCGATGCCAAGGGCGATCACGGCCATGCGTTGCGCGATGGCAATAGTCACTATGACCGCGCGGTCGCCGAACAACGGTTGGCCGATGGCTTGCGGGCGAGGGTCGAGCAATTGCGCAAGGCCGGGTACCGCGTGTGGCTGATGAAGGAGGCACCGTTGCAACCGTTCAATCCACCCTATCGCCTGAGCCGCCTGGCGATGCTGCACCAGCCCACCGCCGATGTCGGCATGCCGGTCGAAGACCACCTCAGGCAAAAAGCGTTTATCAACCGCCTGTTTGCCGATATCGCGGCCGCTGATTCCCATGTGCAGGTACTGGACCCGACCCCGCAGCTGTGTGATGCCTCGGGGTTGTGCCGGGCCGAACAGGACGGTCATTCGTTGTACACCGATGACAATCACCTGTCCGAAATCGGCGCTCGCCTGGTTCTTCCGGCATTGGCCCCGCTGTTCGATGACCTGGCGTTGCGTGCCCCGGAGCAGGCCAATACCGCCCGCTGAGCAGCGATAAGCTGCCAGCGGCCGGCATAGCAGGTAGGATGTACGCCTATTTTAGGGGTGCCACCGTCAATGAAATTCAAGGATCTTCGGGATTTCGTGCAGCAGCTAGAGCAGCGCGGAGAATTGAAACGCATCCAGATTCCCGTTTCTCCAGTCCTGGAGATGACCGAAATCTGCGATCGCACGCTGCGAGCCAAAGGCCCTGCCTTGCTGTTCGAAAACCCGACTGGCCACACGATCCCGGTGCTCGGCAACTTGTTCGGCACGCCAGAGCGCGTGGCGATGGGCATGGGCGCCGAGTCTGTCAGCGAGCTGCGCGAAATCGGCAAGCTGCTGGCGTTCCTCAAGGAGCCCGAGCCGCCTAAAGGTCTGAAAGACGCGTGGTCCAAGCTGCCGATCTTTCGCAAGATCATTGCTATGGCGCCGAAAGTCGTCAAGGACGCGGTGTGCCAGGAAGTGGTCATTGAGGGTGATGACGTCGACCTCGCCATGCTGCCGGTGCAGCATTGCTGGCCGGGCGACGTGGCGCCCCTGATTACCTGGGGCCTGACCGTGACCAAGGGGCCGAACAAGGACCGTCAGAACCTCGGTATTTATCGTCAGCAGGTGATTGGCCGCAACAAGGTCATCATGCGCTGGTTGAGCCACCGTGGCGGTGCGCTGGACTACCGCGACTGGTGCGAAAAACACCCCGGCCAGCCATTCCCGGTGTCCGTGGCCCTGGGCGCAGACCCGGCGACTATTCTTGGCGCCGTTACCCCGGTGCCCGACAGCCTGTCCGAGTACGCCTTTGCCGGCTTGCTGCGGGGCAACCGCACCGAACTGGTGAAGTGCCGCGGCAATGACCTGCAAGTGCCGGCCACTGCCGAAATCATCCTCGAAGGCGTGATCCACCCCGGCGAGATGGCCCCTGAAGGCCCTTATGGCGACCACACCGGTTACTACAACGAAGTGGACAGCTTCCCGGTGTTTACCGTCGAGCGCATCACCCATCGGGTCAAACCGATCTATCACAGCACCTACACCGGCCGTCCACCGGATGAGCCAGCGATTCTGGGCGTGGCGCTCAACGAAGTGTTTGTACCGATCCTGCAAAAGCAGTTCCCGGAAATCACCGACTTTTACCTGCCGCCCGAAGGCTGCTCGTACCGCATGGCCATCGTGACCATGAAAAAGCAGTACCCAGGGCACGCCAAGCGCGTAATGCTGGGTGTGTGGTCGTTTTTGCGCCAGTTCATGTACACCAAGTTCGTTATCGTGACCGACGACGACATCAATGCCCGTGACTGGAACGATGTGATCTGGGCCATTACCACGCGCATGGACCCCAAGCGCGACACGGTGATGATCGACAACACGCCCATCGACTACCTCGACTTTGCCTCGCCGGTTTCCGGCCTGGGGTCGAAGATGGGCCTGGATGCGACCAACAAATGGCCGGGTGAAACCACCCGCGAATGGGGTCGGGTTATCGTCAAGGATGAGGCGGTCACTCGCCGGGTCGATGACATCTGGAATCAATTAGGAATAGATTGATGCGTGTAACCTTGCAGCCTTCAGGTGCGGTGCTGGAAACCTTGCCTGGCGAGCGGATTCTCGATGCGGCGCAGCGCCTGGGCTATGAATGCCCGCAGAGCTGTCGCAATGGTAATTGCCATGTGTGTGCGGCCTTGCTGGTTGAAGGCCAGGTGGAGCAGGCGGGTGACGTGCGTGATCATGGCGAGTTCTATACCTGCCTGGCGGCCCCCCTTGAAGACTGTGTGGTGTTGTGGGATGGCGTGCTTGCGTTGGGAGAATTACCGGTGCGTAGCCTGGCGTGTCAGTTGACCGAATGTGTCGATATGGGTGGCGATGTGTGGCGCGTGCGCTTGCGTGCGCCTGCAGGCAAGCCGCCGCGTTATCACGCCGGGCAATATGTGATGCTGGAACGTGAAAACGGCGACAAGTCGGCGTTTTCCCTGGCCAGCGCGCCTCACTCAGGGCGCGACCTTGAGTTGCATGTGCTGGTGCGCGAAGACAGCGCCCGCAACTTGATCGAGCAGTTGCAGCGCAACAAGATGGTTCGCCTTGAGCTGCCTTTCGGTGATACGCACTTGTCCGAGCTGCCGGACGGACCGCTGGTGTTGATCGCGGCGGGCACCGGTATGGCGCAAATGCACAGCCTGATCGAGCATTGCCGGGCCAAGGGCTTTAAGCACCCGGTGCATCTGTATTGGGGCGTGCGTCGGCCTGAAGACTTCTACACCCTGGACGAATGGGCCGAATGGGAGAAAACCCCCAACCTGTTTCTGCACAAGGTGGTGAGTGATTTATGTGGCTGGGAAGGGCGCTGCGGCATGCTGCATGAAGCCGTGTGCGAAGACATCAGCGATCTGGCCAGTGTGCATGTGTATGCCAGTGGCTCGCCGGCGATGATCTACGGCACGCTGGACGCGCTGGTGGCTGCTGGCATGGACGCGCACCAGATGCGCGCCGATGTGTTTGCCTATTGCCCACGGGGTTGAATGTGTGGGAGCGGGCTTGCTCGCGATGCAAGCGACGCGATGTAACTGTTACACCGCGTTGAAACTATCGCGGGCAGCCCGCTCCCACAGCGACCAGTTGAGCCCTGGCCTTAAAACCGCAGGCCTGTGGTGATCATTGCCGCATTGAAGCCGAGCAACACCAGCTCGGCGGCGACCGGGCCGTAATACGCGCCGATCGAGGGGATGATCACTGGGGCCACGCCGAAGCGGTTGAGCGGGATCTTGTCCTGGTAGTCGCCGTGGTAGCCCTCCAGCAGGCCGCCTGTCAGCTTCAGATACACCGGGTAAGTGTCGCTATCAAAGCGTTTGCCCGCGTAGGCGTAATACGACCGCTGGCGGAACGAGTTGCGAAAGGTCGCCGCGCCGAACAACCAGTTTGAAGCGTCATGGCGCTCAATACCGATCAGGTCCTGATTGTTGTTGTGCTCAGGGTCGGGGGAGAAGTGCCGGGTATAGACACTGGTTTGCACATACCAGAACCCGTTGTCTTTTTGCTGCGTGCCGTCTTGTGCCAATGCTGAACTGGTATAAGCCAGGATCAACAGGTAGCAAATCCCAATGTATTTCATTCAACAACCTCGTTGGGTGTGCGCCTGCGGCTGGCAACTATAAAGGGGGCGCTTGAACATTCCCTGAACGAAGCGGGTTTAAGCGCAATTGCATCATCTCGCCATCGAACCATACGTCTTGCGGTGCGGGCCATAGACTATTGGGTGCTATAAGATTCATGTCGTTATTTTGTTTACCACATGTAATGCCTGTAGGACCCAATGCCACCTGCACTGACTACGCGTGAATCTGTCTGCCTGAATCTGGATTATCCGCCGCGACTCGATCTCGGGGCGCCGTTGACCCCGGAACAACTGCTCACCTCCCTGCACAGCACTATGGCGCGCCATCAAGGTGGGCCGGTGTGGCTATTTGCCTATGGTTCATTGATCTGGCGCCCGGAATGCGCGGCGGTTGAGCGTGTGCGTGGACGGGTGCATGGCTACCATCGCGGGCTGTATCTGTGGTCCCACGAGCATCGTGGCACGCCGCAATGGCCAGGGCTGGTGTTTGGCCTGGATCGTGGCGGCTCGTGCAGTGGCTTTGCCTACCGCTTGCCGGAAGAAAACCTCGATGCTGCGCTGCACGCCCTGTGGCTGCGGGAGATGCCGGTGCCCTCGTATCGGCCGCACTGGCTCACCTGCCGACTGGAAGATGGCAGCCAGGTACAAGCCCTGGGTTTTGTGCTGGAGCGGCATTTGCCCAGCTATGCGGGCAACCTGCCAGATGGCGTGTTGAGCCAGGTACTGGCCAACGCCAGCGGGCGCTACGGCACCACTCGCGATTATGTTGAACAGACCGTGAGCGCTTTGCGCAGCCACGCCATGCCGGATCGCAACCTGGAGGCGCGGCTCAAGCGTTGCGGGCCCTGCAAACCGACGACTTAAAGAGTGCGCTGGCCGTTGAATCGGAGCCATCCCACGACAGGATCGGAGCCTGTGAACTGAGATATCGCGGGGCATACCCATAATATTTGCCCTTTGCGCCCTTGTCGGCGCGGGGGGAAGGCGATGAATTATCGGGTCTGTCTTGTAGTGATGTTGATGGCATCCGTTGCACAGGCGCAGGCACCTACGCCCGATATCAGCAGCGCAACCTGTCTCAAGTTGAACCGGGAAATCACCCGTTATATACGTCGCGGCGTCGACTTGCCCCTGGTTGAACTGACTTTGTTCAGGCAAACCCGCCATCGACTGATCGAGGAATATGAGGCAGGGCAGTATCCTCTCGAATTGTTGGCAACAGCCTTGTACGAACTGGCGCGGGACACCGTGAAGGTGGTTGAAGCCTGCCGGCGCAAGCCCAGTCGCAAGTTTATCGAGATGTTGCCCGAGAGTGTCCAGACGCTATTGGCACCCACGGATCGTTGAGTCAGCAGGCTACGGCTTTGCCGGGATTGGCCGATAAAGGTGGAAAGGCCCGGGTATGCTTGCCCGCCAAACTGTAATAAAGGAGCGAATTGTGAAAGCGTGGATCATGTTGATGCTGGCCTTGACCTTGCCGATGGCGGCGGTCGGGGAAGAGGCGCAGGAAGGCGGCGACAAGGTCAGCTACATCAGCCTGAGCCCGCCATTTGTAGGTAACTATGGCCTGGACGGCAGCGCCCGGCTCAAGGTGTACAAGGCTGATATTTCCTTGCGTGTGACGGGGGCCGATGCGGCCAAGGCGGTTAAAACCAATGACGCCTTGATCCGTAATCAACTGGTGGGGCTGTTTACCCAGCAGACCAGTGAAACCCTGGGCAGTGTTGAAGCCAAGGAGAAGCTGCGCCAGGAAGCCTTGAAACAAATCCAGCAGGTCATGACTGCCGAAACTGGCAAACCGATGGTGGACGATCTGCTGTTCAACAACTTGATTGTTCAGTAAAGACGCAGATACCGGCCTGGCTTTTGTGTGGGAGCGGGCTTGCTCGCGATAGTTTCACCTCGACCTGTCTGACGTATCGAGGCGCTTGCATCGCGAGCAAGCCCGCTCCCACATAACCCGTGCCCGTGCCCGGGCTTACGACGCCAGACTCTTGCGAAACCGCGCCAGGGCAATGGCGAAGAACACCAGGCCAATACCTACCAGGGCCAGCAAGTCCGGCCACACCACGCTCACCCCCGCACCGCGGAACAGGATCGCCGCGCTCAGGCTCACAAAATGGGTCGACGGCGAGCACTGCATCACCCATTGCAGCCACACGGGCATGCTGTCCAGCGGCGTGCTGCCGCCCGAGAGCAGGAGCATCGGAATGATCACCGGGATGGCCAGCAAACCGAACTGCGGTGTTGAACGCGCCAGGGTCGCAAGGAAGATCCCCAGCGCGGTACTGGCAAACAGGTACAGCGCGGTGACCAGCAAGAACAGGGTCAACGACCCCGCCAGTGGCACGCCCAGCGCCCATTTGACGATGACTTCCAGCGACACCCAGGTGCACAGCACGACCACCAGCATGTTGCTCCAGATTTTTGCCAGCATGATTTCCAGCGCCGTCAGTGGCAGCACCAGCAAATGGTCGAGCGTGCCGTGCTCGCGTTCGCGCAGCAACGCGGTGCCTGTCAGCACAATGGCCAGAATGGTGATGTTATTGACGATCTGGATTACGGCCAAAAACCAGCCGCCTTCCAGGTTGGCGTTGAACAACGCGCGGCTGGAAATCAGTGCCGGGCTTTTTGCCGCCGCGTCACCCTGGCCCGCATAGTTGAGCAGTTCACGCTGGAAAATCTGCCCGATATAGCCTGCCCCCATAAACGCCTGGCTCATAGCGGTGGCATCGACGTTGACCTGCAGGCCGGGTTGGCGACCTGCCAACAAGTCGGCCTGGAAGTTGGCTGGCACATTGATCACAAAGGTGTATTGGCCGTTATCCATCGCCTGATCGAGCTGGTCATAAGGCAAGGCTTGTGGCGCTTTGAACTCCGGGGGCAGCAGCGATTCGCCGAGTTTGCGTGACAGGGGGCTGTGGTCTTCATCAATGATGGCAACGCTGGCGTTGTGCACACCGATGATCGAGCTCGACGCCGGCATATAGATCGCCACCGTAAAGGCATAGAGCAAGAACAGCAGCAGCACGCTGTCATGACGCAGGCTGGTGAGTTCTTTAAGGCCAAGGCGCAGGATGTGCGAGAGCTTGTGCATCAAACCTCCTGCTTCTTGAGCATGATCAGGCTCAGCCCGGTAAACGCAACAAAAAAGCCGAACAGCGCCAGGCATTGCGGCCACAACTGGCGCAGGTCGAGCGCTTTGGTGAAGGTGCCCACTGCAATATCGAGGAAGTGCCCGGCCGGGAACAGCATGCCCATCACCGCCGACGCACCTTCCAGCGAGGAGCGCGGTACCAGCAGCCCGGAAAACTGGATGGTCGGCAGGCTAGTGATGATCATGGTGCCCAGGATCGCAGCGATCTGGGTGCGGGTGAAGGCGGAAATCAGCAGGCCCATGCTGGTGGTCGACAGCACATACAGCAGCCCGCCCAGCGCCAGGGTCAAGCCGCTGCCCTTGAACGGTACGCCAAACAGCCAGCGGTTCATGGCCACCAGCAACGCCAGGTTGACCAGGCTTACCGCCAGGTATGGCGCCTGTTTGCCCAGCAGAAATTCGAGACGTGTCAGCGGTGTGGCGTAAAAGTTGGTGATGGAGCCCAGTTCTTTTTCACGCACGATGCCCAGCGCGGTCAGCATGGCCGGGATAAACGCCAGGATCAGCGCCATGACGCCGGGACCGATGGCATTGACGCTGATGACATCCTGGTTGTAGCGAAAACGGGTTTCCAGCTTGACTGCGGCTTGCCGGTTTTGCGCCTGACTGCTCAAAGTGGCCAATTGTTCCAAGTTGGCCTGATGCACGGCCTGCACATAGCTGCGGCTGGTTTCGGCGCGAAACGGCATGCCACCATCGAGCCATGCGGCAACTGTCGGCTGGCGCCCGGCATACAAGTCGCGGCCAAACCCCGGAGGAATTTCCAAGGCAATTTTTATTTCCGAGCGTTGCAGACGTTTGTGCAACTCATCCGCACTGCGGATCGGCGTGTGCTCTTCGAAATAACGGGAACCGCGGAATGCCTCGAGATAGGCGCGGCTTTGCGGGCTCTGGTCCTGGTCGTAGACCGCGAAGGCGAGGTTTTCCACGTCCAGGGAAATGCCGTAGCCGAAAATCACCATCATGAACAACGCGCCCAGCAAGGCAAAGGCCATGCGTACCTTGTCGCGCAGTAACTCCTTGGATTCGCGACTGGCCACGGCAATCAGCCGGGTCAGGCTGAAACCCCTTTTGCTGACCGGTGGCGGCGTATTGACTGCAGGCGTGGCGACGGGCTCCGGCGCAGAGGCCGCGCTGGCGTCCTGATCGTTCTGGGCCTGCTCCAGGCAGGTGACAAACGCTGCTTCCAGGGTGTCACCGTGGAATTGCTGCTGCAGCGCATCGGGTGTGTCGCAGGCCAGCACCTTGCCAGCGTGCATCAACGAAATACGGTCGCAGCGCTGGGCTTCGTTCATAAAGTGGGTGGACAGGAAGATGGTCACCCCCTGCTCGCGGGACAGCTCGATCAGCAGGCGCCAGAAGTCATCGCGGGCGGCCGGGTCGACGCCCGAAGTGGGCTCGTCGAGGATCAGCACTTCGGGGCGATGCAGCACGGCCACCGCCAGCGACAGGCGCTGGCGCAGGCCCAGGGGCAATTCGCCGGACTGTTGTGTGGCCACGTCACCGAGATCGAAGCGCTCGATCAACTCTTCGATGCGCGGCTCGCTTTCGGCCTTGGGCAAATCGAACAGTTGCGCGTGCAGCACCAGGTTTTGCCGCACGCTCAACTCGCCGTACAACGAAAAGCTCTGCGACATGAAACCCACGCGCTTGCGCGTGGCCAGGTCCTTGGCATTTACCGGGTTGCCGAGCAGTTTGGCGCTGCCTTCGGTGGCGGGCATCAGCCCGGTGAGGACTTTCATGGTGGTGGTTTTGCCGCAGCCGTTGGAGCCCAGAAAACCGAAAATCTCGCCCCGGCCAATGGCAAAGCTGACTTTGTTCACCGCGGTAAAATCGCCGAACCTGAGCGTCAGGTCGTGGGCCTCAATGGCGATATCGCTGTTGTCGCTGGTGCGCGGCGGAATCACCAGTGGCTCGCTGCTGTGGCCGCTGTCGCCCTGATAGTGGGTGAAGGCCTCGTCGAGCTTGCCGGTGGTGGTGACCGCCGCCAGTTCCTGGCTCAGGCCGGTGGCAATCAATTTGCCGCGATCCAGCATCAGGCAGTGTTCGAACTGCTCGGCCTCTTCCATATAGGCCGTCGCCACCAGCAGCGTCAGTTGCGGGCGCTGGCTGCGCACATCCTCCACCAGTTCCCAGAAGCGTCGACGTGACAGCGGGTCAACACCTGTGGTCGGTTCGTCGAGGATCAGCAGGTCGGGCTCGTGAATCAACGCGCAGCACAGCCCGAGTTTTTGCTTCATGCCACCTGACAGCTTGCCCGCCGGGCGCTCGGCAAACCGCTCAAGGTCGGTGGCCTTGAGCAGTTCGGCCATGCGTTGTTCGCAGTCGTCTTTCGACAGGCCAAACAAGGTGCCGAAAAAGCGGATGTTTTCGCTGATCGACAGTTCCGGGTAAAGGTTGCCGCCCAGGCCTTGGGGCATAAACGCAATCAGCGGGTACAGGGTGTTGCGATGCCGGCGGTTATCAATCGGGCCGCCGAGCACCTCAAGAGTACCCTCCTGGAGCTTCTTGACCCCGGCAATCAGCCCCAGCAGGCTCGACTTGCCCGCGCCATCAGGCCCGATAAGCCCGCAGCGCGTGCCCTTGGGCAGGCTGAACGTGATGTCCAGCAGTGCCTGCTGGTTACCGTACCTGTGGCTGATGCCACTGGCGTTTAGCGCCAGATCGCTCATTGCAGATTAGCCGGCCACGGTACATCGGCGGTTCGTACATAACCGGCGCCCGGCATGCCCGGTTTGGCCTGTGGTACGGCGCCCGGGTCGGTGAGGCGCAGTTTTACCCGGAACACCAGCTTTTGCCGCTCGTCGCGGGTTTCAACTTCTTTGGGGGTGAACTGGGATTTGGCCGCGACAAAGGTGACTTTGGCCGGTAGTGCCCGGTCGGGCAGGGCGTCGAGCACGATGCGGGCTTCAGAGCCTACGGTCAATTTGCCGACCACCGAAGCGGGCATGTACAGGTTCATGTACTGATCGCTGGGGTCGATCATCATAAATACCCGCCCGCCCGAACCGAGGACTTCACCGGGCTCGGCCAGGCGCAACTGGATCACGCCGTTGATGGGCGCGCGCAGGCTGCTGTCGTCAATTTCGCTGGTCAGCTGTGCGACCTGGGCCTGGGATGAGCCGATCGCGGCCTTGGCGGCGGCGACCTGGGCCTGGGCGGCGACGACTGCGGCGTTACTGGTGTCGTATCGGGCTTGTTGCTGGTCCAGTTGCTGGCCGCTGGCAAAACCGCGCTTGGCCAGTTGGCGAAAACGCGTGAGTTCCTGGCTGGCCAGCAGCTTCTCGCTCTGGCGCAGTTGCACGTTAGCTTCGTTGGCAGCCAGGGTCTGGCGGGCGCGCAGCACTTCGGCTTCGGCTTGCGCGCGGCTGGCCTCCAGGGTGCGGGTGTCCATGCGGGCCAGCAATTGGCCCTGGGTGACGCGGTCACCTTCATCGACCAGTACTTCGGCCAGGCGTCCGGGTATTTTGGCTGCGATTTGTACTTCCGTGGCTTCGAGCCGACCGTTGCCCATGCTGATGCCTTCAGGGAGGCGGTCGTGCTGGGATTTCCAATAACCGAACCCGCCTGCTGCAATCAGCAAGACAGCCAAAGGGATAACGAAATAATGGGAAATACGGTGGTTGCTAGACATGCCGACATCCTGTGTCACAGAGCGCTCTAGTTTGACGGTTTCAAGGCGGTTGCGACTTGATGCCAGTCAAAGGAAGTCCAGAGCGTAGACGCTAAAAGCGGATGCTGCTTGTCAGGTGAGAGCGGGAGTGTTGTGGGAGCGGGCTTGCTCGCGATTCAGGCGGTGATGTCTGACATGTGAACCACAGCGATCCCATCGCGAGCAAGCCCGCTCCCACACCAAGCCCGCTCCCACAGCGATTCGCTCTACAGCAACCCCATCACCACGGCCCATTGCTCATCGGTCACGGGCATCACCGAGAGGCGGCTGCCTTTTTGCACCAGCGGCATTTCGGCCAGGGCAGTTTGCTGCTTGAGGTAGTCGAGCTTGATCACCCTGGAGAACGTCTGCTCATGGGCCACCTGCAGCGCACTCCACGGGTTTTTTTCCGCACTGGCCTTGGGGTCGAAGTAATGGCTTTCTGGGTCCAGTGCGGTCGGGTCGGGGTAAGCGGCTTCAACGATTCGGCCCACTCCGGCAATACCCGGTTCGGGGCAGCTGGAATGGTAAAAAAAGAACAGGTCACCCACCGCCATGGCGCGCATGAAATTGCGCGCCTGATAGTTACGCACGCCATCCCAGCGCGCTTCACCGAGCTTTTGCAAATCCTTGATCGAGAACTCGTCAGGCTCGGATTTCATCAACCAATAGGCCATTTTTTACTCCAGAAACATGCTGTGGTTAATTTGCCCGACTATATTTAACTAAACCGACAGTCGGTTGACGCCAGCGTTTGCGTGTGTCTTCGTGTTGCCGCAAAATGCCCGCCTTTTAAGCTTGACGCTGCTGCACGGCCTATAACAAAAACCGTCGCTGTCATCGTGTTGATTTGCCTTAAGGAGGGCAATCGATGAAACGCAAACCGGATTTACTGTGGATGCTGGTTATTTTGTTCGGTTTGGGTGTGGTTACAACGGGCTATGCGCAAAGTTTGTGGTCGAATTCGAGCGACGCGCCGATTGAACTGGCGCAACAGCAAGTACAACCTTTCAAACGCTAAACCTTGATGGATGGCCTGTCAGTGGGCGATGTACCACTGCCTGTCCGAGACCGTGCCCTGTAAAGGGACATCCCAACTGGCCTGGGCCAGGCTCTCGACCTTTTGACATTCGTGGGCCAGCCCTACCAGCGTCGGCTTGCGCCAGCATTGGCGTCTGGCCTGATACGCCAGGCTGCGGTCATAAAAGCCGCCGCCCATGCCCAGTCGCCCACCCGTAGCATCAAACCCCACCAGCGGCAGCAGCACCAGGTCCAGTGCCCAGACCTTGCGCTGGCGTGCGCGGTTGATGTGGGGTTCGAGAATGCGAAAACGGTTGGGGCGAAGCGTTTCGCCGGGGGCAATGCGTTGAAACACCATTTTGGTTTTCGGCCACGCACTGAGCACCGGCAGGTAGGTGATCTTGCCCCGGCGCTGGGCTTCACGCAGCAGCAGGCGCGGATCGATTTCACCGTCAGTGGGCAGGTACAGGGCGATGTGTTTGGCGCGGCGAAACAGCGGGTGTTGCGCCAGTTGCCGGTACAGGCCACGGGCGGCCTGGCGTTGCTCGCAGGGCGACAGGTCGCGGCGGGCTTTGCGCAGCATTCGGCGAAGTTGCGGGCGGGTAGGCGTCGCAGGTTCGTTCATATGGCGTGCTGTTCAGGATCGAGGCACCGGGTGGTGGCTCGTGCAAGCCAATGCCAGCGGGTTGCTGGCATTGCGCTCGGAAATCAGGCTCCCCGACGTACCGCTGTCGGCTTGGCCCTTGAACCCGAAAGTTCAAGGTGGAAGTTGCAGTAGACCTTAAGGCTTTCCGTCTAGCGGACATGCACACCGGCCCAACGTGCAAGCTCCAGGGTAGTGCGAATCGGCTCAGGGACATCGCTAACTGGCGAATACTCCAGGGAGTGGCGCGAGTATACCCCAAAGTAACGTCTTGAATCAGCTTTGGCGTTCGTTCGGATCAGTGGCCAACACCAGGTCAACGCGATCCAGCAGGTCGCGCACCTGTTCGCGGGTGGAACTGCTGGTTTGAACTTCGGCGACTTCCTGTTTGTGCAACAGATCGTGGGTGATATTCAGCGCGGCCATCACGGCGATACGGTCGGCGCCAATGACTTTGCCACTGCTGCGGATTTCACGCATTTTGCCGTCCAGGTAGCGGGCGGCGCTCACCAGGTTGCTGCGTTCTTCCTGGGGGCACATGATCGAATACTCTTTGTCGAGGATGTGCACGGTGACGCTATTGCTTGAACTCATGAGTCTTGCTCCAGGGCTTTGAGGCGCGAAATCATCGATTCCACCTTGTTCCGGGCGATTTCGTTTTTTTCAATGAGGTGCGCGCGTTCCTCGCGCCAAGTCTTTTCCTGAGCAATTAAGAGTGCGTTTTGCCGGTTAAGTTGCTCAACCCGGGCAATCAGCAGCTCGAGTCTGGCCATCAGTGCATGCAGGTCGGTGTCTTCCATTGTGTCCTACTGTGAATTTTCTGATGGATGGGGACTGACGCCTCGATGGTCTGGCACGTCTGCCGATGCTAGGATACAAGCCCTCCATTCTAGACATAGCGCCGCTTGGCGCCTAGCTGACCATGCCTATTCAGAATTCCCCGTATCAAGCCTTTGTAACCCTGCTGGCCGCCAACGGCCACTCCGTCTCGCCTGCCGAACTGCATGGCCACCTGCTGGGTCGCAGCTGTGCCGGTTCCGGTTTCGATGCTGACGCCTGGCTGGTCGAAGCCGCCGAACTGCTGGCAGGCGAGCCACAAGACAACGTACGCAATGCCTTGATCGGATTGCAAGAGATGGTCAAGGGTGAACTGACCAGCGACGACATGACCGTGGTGCTGTTGCTGCCCACCGATGACGCGCCATTGACTGAGCGTGCCGCTGCCCTGGGCCAGTGGTGCCAGGGGTTCCTGTCCGGTTTCGGCCTGACCCGCCGCGCCTATTCGTTGAGCGACGAAGCCAATGAAGTGCTGCGCGACCTGGCGGCCATCGCCCAGGTGCAAGATGCCCTGGAAGAATCCGAAGACGGCGAAAGCGACTACATGGAAGTGATGGAATACCTGCGCGTCGCGCCGCTGTTGCTGTTCACCGAAACCAAAAAAACCGCTGAAGCCGCGCCCGCCAAGCCTTCGCTGCACTGATTGAACGACAAGAGGGAAACCGTCTGCCCATGATCCATATCCCGAAATCGGAATACGCACGTCGCCGCAAGGCACTCATGGCGCAGATGGAGCCCAACAGCATTGCGATCCTCCCCGCAGCGGCGGTGGCCATTCGCAATCGCGATGTCGAACATGTTTACCGCCAGGACAGCAATTTCCAGTACCTGAGCGGCTTTCCCGAGCCTGCGGCCGTGATTGTCCTGATCCCGGGCCGGGTTCATGGCGAGTACGTGCTGTTTTGCCGCGAGCGCAATGCCGAGCGCGAATTGTGGGACGGCAAGCGGGCCGGGCAAGAGGGCGCGATCCGCGACTTTGGCGCCGACGACGCGTTCCCGATCACCGATATCGACGACATCCTGCCGGGGCTGATTGAAGGCCGCAGCCGGGTGTATTCGGCGATGGGCGGCAATCCCGAATTCGATCGCAATTTGATGGACTGGATCAACGCGATTCGCTCCAAGGCCAACCTCGGCGCCCAGCCACCCAACGAATTCGTTGCTCTGGATCATCTGCTGCACGACATGCGCCTGTATAAATCGGCGGCAGAACTCAAGGTCATGCGCCATGCGGCGCAAATCTCGGCTCGCGCCCATGTGCGTGCCATGCAGGCCAGCCGTGCCGGTTTGCATGAGTACAGCCTGGAGGCCGAGCTGGATTACGAATTTCGTAAAAGCGGGGCAAAAATGCCAGCCTATGGCTCGATCGTCGCCTCTGGCGATAACAGCTGCATCCTGCATTACCAGGAGAACGACGCGCAGCTCAAAAGCGGCGACCTGGTATTGATCGATGCCGGCTGCGAGATCGACTGCTACGCCAGCGATATCAGCCGCACGTTCCCGGTTAACGGCCGGTTCTCGCCGGAGCAGAAAGCCATCTACGAGCTGGTGCTGGCGGCGCAGGAAGCGGCATTTGCCGAGATCGGCCCCGACAAGCACTGGAACCAGGCCCACGAAGCCACGGTGCAGGTGATTACCGCCGGACTGGTGGCGCTGGGGCTGTTGCAGGGCGACGTTGACGAACTGATCGCCAGCGAAGCCTATAAACCGTTTTATATGCACCGCGCTGGCCACTGGCTGGGGCTCGATGTGCATGACGTGGGTGAATACAAGGTCGAGGGTGAGTGGCGCGTGCTGGAAGCGGGCATGACCCTGACCGTGGAGCCGGGCATCTATATCAGCCCGGGCAACCTCAACGTTGCGAAAAAATGGCGCGGCATTGGCGTGCGCATCGAGGACGACGTGGTGGTCACCAAACACGGCTGTGAAATCCTGACTGGCGATGTGCCTAAAACCGTCGCCGAGATCGAAGCGTTGATGGCGGGCGCGGCATGAGTCGCGTCAATCTGGCCATTATCGGTGGCGGCCTGGTAGGCGCGAGCCTGGCGCTGGCGTTGCAGGCCGGGGCCAAGGCCCGTGGCTGGAAGATCGTGCTGATCGAGCCGTTCGCACCCGGCAACAGCTACCAGCCCAGCTACGATGCCCGTTCCTCGGCGCTCAGCTATGGCGCGCGGATCATCTACGAGCGCCTGGGCCTGTGGCAGTCGATTGCCGAGCGCGGCGAGCCGATCAAGGACATTCATGTGTCAGACCGCGGGCGCTTCTCGACGGCGCGGCTGTCGGCCAGTGAAGAAGGCGTGCCAGCGCTGGGTTATGTGGTCGAAAACGCCTGGCTGGGCCAGTGCCTGTGGAAAAGCCTGGACCCGGACGTGATCAGCTGGCGTTGCCCGGCTGAAGTTATCCACATGCAACCGCTGGAAGACGGCTATCGCCTGACCCTTAACGACGAAACCACCCTGGACTGCGACCTTGCCGTCCTGGCCGATGGCGGGCGGTCGGGCTTGCGCGAGAAGCTGGGCATCCATGTGCGCCAGCAGCCGTACAACCAGAGCGCGCTGATTGCCAATATCACCCCGAGCCAGCCCCACGCCGGCATGGCATTTGAACGTTTCACCGACGAAGGCCCGATGGCCTTGCTGCCGTTGCCTGACAACCGCTGCGCGCTGGTGTGGACTCGTTTGGGGATGGACGCGCAGCGTCTGGCGGCCCTGGACGAACGCAGCTTTCTCAGCGAGTTGCAGGGCGTTTTCGGCTATCGTCTGGGCACTCTCAAACAAGTGGGTGCGCGGCATCTGTACCCCCTGACCCTGGTTGAAGCGCAAGAGCAGGTACGCCCGCATCTGGCGGTGCTGGGCAATGCCGCCCATAGCCTGCATCCGATTGCGGGGCAGGGCTTCAACCTTTCCCTGCGTGATGCCCAGGCACTGGCCGACGCTTTGTTGGCCAGTGACAAGAACCCGGGTGATTTCGCGACCCTGTTGAGTTATCAACAGGCGCAACAACTCGACCAGCAACTGACCATCGGGTTCTCGGACAAAGTGACGCGGGTGTTTGGCAGTGAGCAACCGCTGGTTTCGTTTGGTCGAAACCTGGGCTTGCTCGGCCTCGATCTGCTGCCCCCGGCCAAACGCTGGTTTGCCCGCCAGGCGATGGGCCTGGGCACCCGCGCAGACAGTTGATGACGAGCGGGGCGAACGCGCCCCGTGTCGATCCATTTTTTCAGGTGCGGCGTACGCCGCTAGCGAGACAGGCTTAAAGCATGGAAATGCGCGCAGATCTGCTGATTGTTGGGGCCGGAATGGTCGGAAGCGCACTGGCGCTGGCGCTCAAGGACAGCGGGCTGAAAATCCTGCTGCTCGACGGCGGCCCGCTGAGCGTCAAGCCCTTTGCCGCCGAAGCGCCCTTCGAACCCCGGGTCAGTGCCCTGTCGGCCGCCAGCCAGCGCATCTTGCAGCGCCTTGGCGCCTGGGACGGCATCACCCGCCGCCGCGCCAGCCCGTATTCGCACATGCACGTGTGGGATGGCAGCGGCACCGGGCAGATCCACTTTTCGGCGGCCAGCGTGCATGCCGAGGTGCTGGGCCATATCGTCGAAAACCGTGTGGTCCAGGACGCCCTGCTGGAGTGCCTGCAGGGCAGCTCTATCGAGATGCTGGCCAATGCGCGCATGGAGCAGATGCGCCGCTCTGGCGACGACTGGCTGCTGACCCTTGCCGATGGCCGCACCTTGAGGGCGCCGCTGGTGATTGCTGCCGATGGGGCGAACTCGGCTGTGCGCCGCCTGACCGGCTGTGAGACCCGCGAGTGGGATTACCAGCACCACGCCATCGTCACCAGCGTGCGGTGCGCCGAGCCGCACCAGCATACGGCCTGGCAGCGTTTTACCGATCACGGTCCGCTGGCGTTTTTGCCGCTGGAACGTGACGGTCAGCAGGACTGGTGCTCGATTGTCTGGTCGACCACCCCCGAACAAGCCCAATACCTGATGACGCTGGACGACGCAGCGTTCTGCCGCGAGCTGGAGCTGGCTTTTGAAGGCCGTCTGGGCAGCGTGTTGAGTGCCGATCCACGGGTATGCGTGCCACTGCGTCAGCGTCATGCCAAACGTTATGTGGCCGAAGGCCTGGCGTTGATCGGAGATGCGGCGCACACCATTCACCCGCTGGCCGGGCAGGGCGTGAACCTGGGCTTCCTGGATGCGGCGGTGCTGGCGCATGTGCTGCTGCACGCGGTTGACCGTGGCGAGCGTTTGGCTGATGTGCGTGTGCTGAGCCGGTTCGAACGTCGGCGCATGCCGCATAACCTGGCGTTGATGGCGGCGATGGAAGGCTTTGAGCGGTTGTTCCAGGCGGACTCACTGACTGCCCGGTTGCTGCGTAATACCGGTTTGAAATGGGTGAATAAAATGCCCGAGGCCAAGGCCTTGTTTGTGCGCCAGGCACTGGGCCTGAGTGGCGACCTGCCGCCGCTGGCCAAACCCTGATTGATGCCTTTGATCTTGTAGCAGCTGCCGGAGGCTGCGTTCGGCGGCGAAGCCGTCGTAGAGTCAGTGTTCACCGTGAGCCTGACACACCGCAGACTTCGCGCTTGCGACGGCTTCGCCGCCGAACGCAGCCTGCGGCAGCTGCTACGAGTACTTAGCAACATCTGGTAACGGCTCCGCTTCGAGTTAGGTTGAGATGGGAAATGTGATTCACTACCATTTACGCCCGATTCGCATCAAGAGAGACCGCCCTCCATGTTGGCACCCAAGCGTCTACTGACTGCCCTGGCCCTTACCGTATTTGCGAGCAGCGTTTCTGCCGCCGATGAAGTGGTGGTTTACTCTTCGCGTATCGACGAGCTGATCAAGCCGGTATTTGACGCATACACCGCCAAAACCGGGGTCAAGATCAAGTTCATCACCGACAAGGAAGCGCCGCTGATGCAGCGCATCAAGGCAGAAGGCCAGAACGCCACCGCCGACCTGTTGCTGACCGTGGACGCCGGTAACCTGTGGCAAGCCGAGCAAATGGGCATCCTGCAGCCGTTCACTTCCGAGGTGATCGACAAGAACATCCCGCCGCAATACCGCTCCTCCAGCCATGAATGGACGGGTCTGAGCCTGCGTGCACGAACCATCGCCTATTCGACCGACCGGGTTAAACCTGAAGAACTGTCGACCTACGAGGCGTTGGCCGACAAGAACTGGGAAGGCCGCCTGTGCCTGCGCACCGCCAAGAAGGTGTACAACCAGTCGCTGACCGCCACCATGATCGAAGTGAACGGCCCGGAAAAAACCGAAGAAATCCTCAAAGGCTGGGTCAACAACCTGTCCACCGACGTGTTCTCGGATGACATCGCCGTGCTTGAAGCAATCAACGCCGGGCAGTGCGACGTGGGCATCGTCAACACCTACTACTACGGCCGCCTGCACAAGCAGAAGCCGGATCTGGCAGTTAAACTGTTCTGGCCCAACCAGGCGGACCGTGGCGTTCACGTCAACCTGTCGGGCATTGGCCTGACCAAGTACGCGCCGCACCCTGAAGCGGCCAAGGCTCTGGTGGAGTGGATGACCACCCCTGAAGCCCAATCGATTTTTGCAGGCGTGAACCAGGAATTTCCGGCCAACCCGAGCGTTGCACCCTCGGCTGAAGTCGCCAGCTGGGGCAGCTTCAAGGCCGACGCAATGCCGGTCGAAGTGGCAGGCAAGCGCCAAGCCGAAGCCATTCGCATGATGGATCGTGCCGGCTGGAATTGATCGAACCATGAAGTAATACCTGTGGGAGCGGGCTTGCTCGCGATAGCATTGCCGGGGTTTTATTGGAAACCGCGGCGTTTGTATCGCGAGCAAGCCCGCTCCCACATTTGTTTTCGCATTGTCCCATCCACCTCCGAGAGTTTTTCGTGGCCCATCCTGCCCAACGTCGCTGGTACCCGCTGGTTTTTGTCATTGCTGCCCTGGTGCTGCTGCCGCTGAGCGTGCTGCTGCTGTCCTGGCAAAGCATTGATAC
Organism: Pseudomonas sp. WC2401; assembly: GCF_041200115.1. Lineage (NCBI taxonomy): Bacteria > Pseudomonadati > Pseudomonadota > Gammaproteobacteria > Pseudomonadales > Pseudomonadaceae > Pseudomonas > Pseudomonas sp. WC2401. Next base: position 493,204 of record NZ_CP165623.1, on the reverse strand, counting down.
CCAGATCTGGAGCCACTTGTGGGACACGCAGATGCCGCGCCTGCTGGGCAACACCCTGACCCTGATCGTGGGTGTGGGCATCGGCGTCACGCTGCTGGGCGTCAGCCTGGCCTGGTTGACCAGCCTGTGTGAGTTCCCCGGCAGGCGCTGGCTGGACTGGGCGCTGATGCTGCCGTTTGCGATCCCCGCCTATGTGCTGGCGTTCGTGTTTGTCGGCTTGCTGGATTTCGCCGGGCCTGTCCAGACCCTGCTGCGTGAATGGTTCGGCATGGGCCTGCGGCTGCCCCGGGTGCGCTCCACGGGGGGGGTGATCATCGTGCTGATCCTGGTGTTCTATCCCTACGTCTACCTGCTGGCGCGCACGGCGTTTCTGGCCCAGGGCAAAGGCCTGATGGAAGCGGCGCGGGTGCTGGGGCAAAGCCCGTGGCAGGCGTTCTGGCGTGTCGCGTTGCCGATGGCGCGCCCGGCGATTGGCGCAGGCGTGGCACTGGCATTGATGGAAACCCTGGCCGATTTTGGCGCCGTGTCGGTGTTCAATTTCGACACCTTCACCACCGCCATCTACAAAACCTGGTACGGCTTTTTCAGCCTGTCGACGGCGGCGCAACTGGCCAGCCTGCTGTTGCTGGTGGTCATGGTGGTGCTCTATGGCGAGCGCCGCGCTCGCGGGGCCAGCCGGGCCGGCAACGAACGGCCGCGGGTCAGCGCCCTGTATCATCTGCGCGGGCCAAAGGCGTGGCTGGCCAGCGGCTGGTGCCTGCTGGTATTTGCCTGTGCATTCGTGATCCCGATGCTGCAACTGGTGGTGTGGTTCTGGCAGCGCGGGCGCTTTGATCTGGATGAGCGTTACACCGGCTTGATCCTGCACACTTTGTATCTGGGCGCGATGGCAGCGCTGATTACCGTCAGCGTGGCGCTGGTGCTGGTCTTTGCCCGACGGCAGGCACCCACCCCGGCCATCCGTGCCGGGGTCAGCCTGGCGAACCTGGGTTATGCCTTGCCGGGCTCGGTGCTGGCGGTGTCGATCATGCTGGCGTTCAGTTATCTGGATCGCGAACTGGTTATCCCGGTATCAGGCTGGCTGGGTGGCGCGGGCAAGCCTTTGTTGCTGGGCAGCCTGTCGGCCCTGCTGCTGGCATATCTGGTGCGGTTTATTGCCGTTGCCTACGGCCCGCTGGAAAACAGCCTGGCGCGTATTCGTCCTTCCTTGCCGGAAGCTGCTCGCAGTTTGGGCGTCAGTGGTCCGCGACTGTTTTTCAAAGTGTATCTGCCGTTGCTGCTGCCAGGCACCTTGAGCGCTGCGCTGCTGGTGTTTGTCGATGTGCTCAAGGAGATGCCGGCGACCTTGCTGATGCGCCCGTTTGGCTGGGATACGCTGGCCGTGCGCATCTTCGAGATGACCAGCGAGGGCGAATGGGCGCGGGCTTCGCTGCCTGCCTTGACCCTGGTGCTGGTGGGTTTGTTACCGGTCATCGGTTTGATCCGACGCTCGGCCCATCGCATCGGTTAGGTGCCAGTCCTCCTGCATGCGGCTACAATGCGCGGCATTCGGTGCGGTCTGTCTGTCAGGCCAGGTTTCTGCGTGATGTAAGAAAGCCACTTTTTTTGGCTTGAAATGCTCCGCAGCCTGTCCGCACCTTCGCCAAGCCCGGAAGGAGAAACCCATGGGACAGCGTACGCCTCTGTATGACCTGCATCTCGCCCTGGGCGCGAAAATGGTCGATTTTGGCGGTTGGGATATGCCCTTGCATTACGGCTCGCAGGTTGAGGAACACCATGAGGTGCGTCGCGACTGTGGGGTTTTTGATGTCTCGCATATGACCGTGATCGACATCGCCGGGCTACAGGCCAAGCAATGGCTGCAGCATTTGCTGGCCAATGATGTCGAACGCCTGAACACCCCCGGCCGCGCCTTGTACAGCGCCATGCTCAACGAGCAGGGCGGCGTGGTCGACGACATGATTGTCTACCTGATGCCCGACGGTTACCGGCTAATCGTCAATGCCGCCACCCGCGATCAGGATCTGGCCTGGATGCAGGCGCAGTCCCGCGGTTATGACGTGCAATTGCAGGAGCGCCCGGAGTTGGCCCTGCTGGCCATTCAAGGGCCACAGGCGCGGCATAAAGTCGCCGAGCTGGTGAGCCAGGCCCGTGGCCAGTTGATCCAGCAGCTCAAGCCCTTTGAAGGGCAGAGCTGCGGTGACTGGTTTATTGCCCGCACCGGCTACACCGGCGAAGACGGCCTTGAAATCGTGCTCCCTGCCGATCAGGCCCCGGCTTTTTTCAACGATCTGGTGGGTGCCGGTATTTCACCTATCGGCCTGGGCGCCCGCGACACCCTGCGTCTGGAAGCCGGCATGAACCTCTACGGGCAGGATATTCACCTGTCTGTTTCCCCTCTTTGCGCCAATATGGCCTGGACCATTGCCTGGGAGCCTGCCTCGCGCAAGTTCGTGGGCCGCGAAGCGCTGGAAGCCGAAATGGCCGGTGGCGTGCAGCTCAAACTGGTGGGTTTGGTGCTTGAAGAACGTGGTGTTTTGCGCGCTCACCAGGTGGTTCGCATCGCCAATGTTGGCGAAGGGGAGATCACCAGTGGTAGTTTCTCTCCTACGCTAAGCAAATCGATCGCTCTGGCGCGAGTTCCGATGGCAACGGCTGACCGTGCCGAGGTCGAAATTCGTGGCAAGTGGTACCCGGTTCGCGTAGTCAAACCGACTTTTGTACGTCTTGGCAAAGCCTTGATCTAACGTTTACTGGCGGGCGTGCACTGAGTGTGCGCCGCTGACATTTCTTCTTGAGGACACTGAATATGAGCCTGATCCCTGCCGAGTTGCGCTTTGCTGAAAGTCACGAGTGGGCACGCCTGGAGGCGGATGGCACGGTTACCGTCGGCATCAGCGATCACGCTCAGGAAGCCTTGGGGGATGTGGTATTCGTTGAACTGGCCGAAGTCGGCAAAGTGTTTGCGGCAGGCGATACCGCAGGCGTTGTGGAGTCGGTAAAAGCCGCGTCTGACATTTACTCGCCGGTATCGGGGGAAGTGATTGCCGTCAACGAAGCCCTGGCTGACAGCCCGGAGTCGCTGAACAGCGAACCGTACGCCAGCTGGATCTTCAAGCTCAAGCCAAGCAACACCGCCGAACTGGAAAAACTGCTGGACGCTGCTGGCTACAAGGCTGCCATCGGCGAGTAATATCGGCTTGATAATTGTGGGAGCTGGCTTGCTCGCGAGGGTATCACTGCGGTTTGTCTGACAGACCGCGTGAGCCGTATCGCGAGCAAGCCCGCTCCCACATGCCGCCTTATGCGGCGCTCAAGACTGCTTTTACTGCCGCCACCGAACGCTCTACATCGGCCTTGGTCATCGCTGTAAACATCGGCAACGACACGATCAGGCGCCCGACACGTTCGGCCACCGGGAACATCCCTTCCTTAAAGCCCAACGCACGATACAGGCTCAGCAAGTGAATCGGCGGGTAGTGATAGCCGATGCCGACACCCAGTGCCTGCATTTCCTTCATAAAGGTTGCGCGTGCAGGCTGGCCGTCCTTGCGCTCAGGCAGCACAAGCTGGAACAGGTGCCAGTTGGTGTTGTTGAAGTCCGCCACCGGCAGTTGCGCGCCGTATTCAGCCTCGAAATCCGCCCCGAAGCATTCGAAGTAATGCTTGGCCAGCGCCCGACGATGGGCGGTGATGGTTTCGATATGGGCAAACTGGCCCAGACCAATCGCAGCGGCAATGTCGGTCATATTGAACTTGCCACCCAGCACATCGACATCTAGCCCGTCGAAACCGGTACGGGTCACGCCTTGCAGGCGATATTTCTCGGCCAGTCGTGCTTCTTCTTCGTTGTTCAGTACCAGGCAACCCCCTTCGGATGAGGTGATGTTCTTGTTGGCCTGAAAGCTGAAAGACACGAAATCGCCGCGTGCGCCAATGCGCTCACCTTGCCAGCTGGAACCCAGGGCTTGAGCCGCATCTTCAACCACGCGCAGGTTATGTTTTTTGGCAATCGCGTAGAGCGCGTCCATATCCACCGGCAAGCCCGACAGGTACACCGGAATAATGGCCTTGGTGCGTGGGGTAATGGCGGCCTCAAGTTTGGCCAGGTCGATGTTGCGGGTCACCGGGTCGATATCGGCAAAGACTGGCGTGGCACCGACTTCGATAATCACGTTGGCGGTAGCCACCCACGAAATCGGCGTGGTGATCACTTCATCGCCAGCACCGATACCGGCGATGCGCAGAGCGATTTCCATGGTGCAGGTGCCGGAGTTGAAGGTGCGCACCGGGCGCCCGCCAAAGTACTCGGACAATTGCGCTTCGAATGCCTGAACCTTGGGCCCGCTGGTGATCCAGCCCGAGCGCAACACGTCGCCCACGGCAGCAATGGTGGCTTCATCAATGGTGGGTTTGGAAAACGGCAGGAAAGGCAGCGAGCTCATAGAGGCAGGACGTCCGATGTGAGTGAAATGGGGTAATCGTAGAGCACTAGCATAGCGCTCAAGATCATACCCGCAGGATCGCTCACCTCTGGTGAAAATTCTGTATGGCAGCTGAACCGCAAGGGCCCCGGTGTGTATTGCGTAGCAGCTGCCGAGGGACGAAGGCTGCGTCCGGCTGCGAAGCAGTCGTAAAGTCTGCGATCGCACTGTGTCAGACACACCGTGGGAACAGCTTTTACGACTGCTTCGCAGCCGGACGCAGCCTTCGGCAGCTGCTACAGATGGAGATAATTACTCCGCTGAAGCGTTTTTAGCCAGGATCGCGTTGGCAAGATCCATGTCGCTGACTTTCAGGTTCGGGTTGTCAGCGCGCACTTGCTGCATGGCCGACTCCAGGTACGGGCCACGGATCGAACCGTTGCTGGCTACGAAGCTGCCCGCGTCATCTTGAGCGGCAATGACTTTGCGGTCTTTTTTGAACGTCAGGTAGGTGGACCCGGTAGTGGCACCGGATGACAACACATTGCGCCAGAAGCTGTCGGCCATCGCAGAGCCAACAGGAAGGGACAACAAGGCAATAGCGGCTACAGCATATTTGAGACGCATGGCGGTGACTCCGAATAGATTAGCTATCGGATTGGATTGTATTTAGCCCCCCGGAGTTCCGTAACCTCAAGGCACAATTTCTACGCTCAGCACCGTCCCGTTTTGCTCTGTCACGCGCACGGTGGTCCCCACGGCAGCGTCCGGCCCTACGGCCATCCACACGCTGTCACCGACCTTGATTTTGCCCCGACCTTCGACAATTGCCTGTTGCACAATAAACGTGCGGCCGATCAGTTCATGGCCGCGACGGTTGAGGTTTGGCTGGTCGCCACTGTCGACATTGCTGCGCTGACGCTTCCACCAGAACACCGCTGTAAGAATCGCCAGCACGCCAAACAGCGGTAGTTGCAGGGTCCAGGAGAGTGCGGGGAACAGGAAGGTCAATGCTGCAACGATGATGCCGGCAATACCTGTCCACAGCAGGTAGCCACCGGCACCGAGGACCTCAAGAATCAGCAGTACCGTGCCCAGCGCCAGCCAGTCCCAGTAGTTCAGGTGTTGCAGGAACTCCCACATGCGTCAGGCCTTTTTGCTGTCAAAAGTGGCTTTGACGATTTCGCTGATGCCACCCACTGCGCCGATGACCTGGCTGGCCTCCAGCGGCATGAGGATGACCTTGCTGTTATTGGCAGAAGCCAGCTTACCCAACGCATCGATGTATTTTTGCGCCACAAAATAATTGATCGCCTGCACGTTGCCTGAGGCAATGGCTTCTGACACCACTTGTGTGGCCCGGGCTTCGGCTTCGGCCTGGCGTTCGCGGGCTTCGGATTCGAGGAACGCCGCCTGGCGACCGCCTTCGGCTTCGAGGATCTGCGCCTGTTTTTTGCCTTCGGCGGTCAGGATGGCTGCGGCCCTCAGCCCTTCTGCCTCAAGAATTTGCGCACGCTTGATACGTTCGGCTTTCATTTGCCCGGACATGGCGGCCATCAGGTCGGCTGGCGGGCTGATGTCCTTGATCTCGATACGGGTGATCTTGATGCCCCACGGTGCCGTTGCTTCATCGACTGTGCGCAGCAGTTTTTCGTTGATGCCATCACGCTGGCTAAGCATGGCATCCAGCTCCATGGAGCCCAGCACGGTGCGGATATTGGTTTGCAGCAGGTTGCGAATGGCATGCTCGAGGTTGTTGACCTCATAGGCGGCTTGCGCCGTGTTGACCACCTGGAAGAAACACACGGCATCGATTTGTACCGTGGCGTTGTCGGCGGTAATTACCTCTTGCGGCGGGATATCGAGCACGCTTTCCATTACGTTGATCTTGCGCCCGATGCGGTCCATCACCGGGATGATGATGTTCAGGCCCGGTTTAAGGGTGTTGGTGTATCGCCCGAAGCGCTCCACCGTCCATTGATACCCTTGCGGCACCACCTTGAAGCCCATGAAGAGCACGGCGATAGCCAAGGCGACAAATAACAGGATCACTGTACCCGCTTGCATGATCATTCCTTGTTTTTGAGGTGTAAGAAACAAACGAACGCCGAGTGTAACGATCAAGAAAATTGCCAGGCTGATTAGATTTTAGTCAAAACAATTCAACTACGCGGGGGTAACTCGCAGTGCTTCTTCCAGGGAGGTCGCGGCAGAGGCGACTTTGTGAGCGGCTGCCAGCCTCAGGCTGAGCATGCCTTGAGCGCTTGCCAGCTGACGAATGGCGCTCAGATCAGTCTGCGGGCCAATCAGTGCCTTGAGCTGCTCGCTCAACACCATGATTTCGCACACGCCGATGCGCCCGCGGTAGCCGCTAGCCCGGCACTGGGTACAGCCCACGGGGCGGTACACCGTTATGGGGGTTGCATGGGCCCAGCCCGGGGCAAAGCCCGACCAGGCGTCCGGGCTTAGCGGCTGTGCGGCCTTGCAGTCAGGGCACAGGGTGCGCACCAGCCGCTGGGCCATCACCCCCAATAAGGTGGCTTTGATCAAATAGGGCGCGACCCCGAGTTCCAGCAGGCGGCTGATGGCGCTGGGGGCGTCGTTGGTGTGCAGGGTCGAGAGCACCAGGTGGCCGGTCAGTGCGGCCTGAATGGCCACTTCAGCAGTCTCCAGATCGCGTATTTCACCGAGCATGATGATGTCCGGGTCCTGGCGCAGCAGTGCCCGCACGCCATTGGCGAATGTCAGGTCGATGCCGGATTGCACCTGCATCTGGTTAAACGCCGGCTCTATCATTTCGATGGGGTCTTCGAGGGTACACAGGTTGACCTGGGGAGTGGCCAGTTGCTTGAGCGTTGCATACAGGGTGCTGGTCTTGCCTGAGCCGGTGGGGCCGGTGATCAGGACAATGCCATTGGCACGGGTGGTCATTTGCTGCCAGCGTTGCATGTCTTCGGGGCTGAGGCCCAGTTGGTCGAAGCTTTTGAGCAGCACCTGCGGGTCAAAAATGCGCATCACCATTTTTTCGCCAAAGGCGGTGGGCAGGGTGGCGAGTCGCAGCTCCACCTCAGCACCCTGCGGCAGACGGGTTTTTATCCGGCCGTCCTGGGGTTTGCGCTTTTCGGCGACATTCATCCGGCCCAGGCTCTTGAGGCGACTGACCACGGCCACGGCGACCTGTGGCGGGAACTGGTAAACATCATGCAGCACGCCGTCGATGCGAAAACGCACGCAACCCTTTTCACGGCGGGGCTCCAGGTGGATATCGCTGGCGCGCTGTTCAAAGGCGTACTGAAACAGCCAGTCGACGATATTGACGATGTGGGCATCGTTGGCGTCCGGCTCCCGGTCGCTTGTGCCCAAGGTCAGCAGCTGTTCGAAATTGGCCAGGGGGCTGGTTTTCTGGTCGTTGAGCGCAGCCCCTGTGACCGATTTGGCCAGCTGGAAAAACTCCACGCTCAGGCGCTGGATTTCCAGGGGGTTGGCAATGACCCGCCGGATCGGGCGCTTGAGCGACTGACGCAAGTCGGCCTCCCAACTGCTGACCCAGGGCTGGGCACTGGCAATTGTGATGGCTGAGGCATCGGCCGCCACCGCGATGATGCCATGCCGTTGGGCAAAGGCCAGGGACATTGCCCCGGTCACTGTGGCGGCATCCACCTTGAGCGGGTCAAGGCGCAGGTAGGGTTGCCCGGCATGGTTGGCAAGCCAGGCCGTGAGGGTTTCAAGGTCGAGCAACTTGCCGTCCCGGCCGCCATCGCAAAATTGTTGCTGTGCAAGAAATACCAAGGGGTGCAGGGCGGCGGCGGGTGCTTCATGACTGCGCAGCAAGGCCTGCTCGGCGCAACGTTGCGAGATACGGTTTTGCGCCCGCAGCGCGGATAACAGAGTGTCGAGGTCCAGCCAGCGGTCATGGGAGGGGGGGATGCGCATAACGGCTCCTTGAGGCATCGGCGCAGACAGATCCTTGTCCGGCCATGAACCTTTAAAGCCTAGTTGCGCTGCGGTGCCCTGCCGGCCGCCAATGGTTGCGAACTATTACCCGCAGGCTTGCATTGCCGGATCCTTGGCGGCCGTCACGGGTTGTACCTGCAGGTCGAAAACGCTGATCAGGTTGCGCAGTTTTTCGCCAATGATCTGGGCACGGTGCCAGCTCTGCTCGTGACTGCGGATTTCAATGTTCAGGGTGTCACCGTCGCGTAGCGCTTGCACTTGCTGGGGGATCAGTTGCTGCAAGGCAAACAGGTTGAGCACCCGGCACAGCACGTCGGCATCGGCTTCGGCCTGGATACGGAAAAGCACCTGGCAAGGCGCGGCATTGCTGGCCCAGACGTCGGGGCGCGGTGAGGGGGTGATGACTTCCAGATGCGGCATGCAAGGGCTCCAGTTCAGGCTGGGGAAATATTTACACGTCGCGCGGGAATTTTTTTATCTAAGATGCTTTGAATTGACAATAAATAGACTTGATCAAGTCTCGAATTATTCATTCAAAGGTATTTCTATGCAAAGCGAGCTGGATGCTTACGACCGCCGCATATTGGCCCTGCTGCAAGAGGACGCTTCGCTGTCCAGTGCGCAGATCGCGGAGAAGGTGGGGCTGTCGCAATCACCCTGCTGGCGGCGGATCCAGCGGATGAAGGACGAAGGCATCATTCGTGGCCAGGTGACGTTGCTCGATCGCAAGAAAATCGGCCTCAACACGCAAATTTTTGCCGAGATCAAACTTAATGCCCACGGTCGCTCAAACTTCACCGAATTTACTGACGCGATCCGCGGCTTTCCCGAAGTGCTGGAGTGTTATGTGCTGATGGGCGCGGTGGATTTTTTGCTGCGCATCGTGACAGCCGATATTGAGGCCTATGAGCGGTTTTTCTTTGAAAAGCTGTCGATGGTGCCAGGCATCCAAGAGGTGAACTCGATTGTGGCGTTGTCCGAAATCAAGTCCACCACCTGCCTGCCAGTCTGAGGCCTTAGAAGCAAAACGGCCTTCACAAGGAAGGCCGTCGGTTGGTTTTGCGCACTGTTATCAGTGAACAAACAACGCAATCAGGATAATGATCGGAATTGGAATACCGAGGAAAAACAGCAGAAGTGAGCGCATTTTATTCTCCAGTCAGTGGATAGCCCGAGTTAAACCAGCGGGGTTGTGGTGGTAGGCGTCAGATAGATCACGGCATCGCGGCGACGGCCGCCGAAGGTGGCGCACAGGCTGGCAAAAAAAGCGCCGATCAGCAGGGTGATAAACATCCACAGGGTGGACCAGGCGGCGACCTTGGCGGCCGTGTCAGCAGCTTCCTTAGCCTTGACCTTGGCCTCTTCAACGGCCTGATGGGCCTTGGCGTAAACCTGGTCGACCCGTTGTTCGGCTTCAGGCTGGCTGAGGTTGGTGCGCTGGGCGATGATCTGGGCCAGGTAGGTACGGTCTTCGCTGCTCAATTGGCCGTCATTGGCCAGGCTATGGGCAAAGATGCGCGCCACGGTGCCATGAGCGGCGTCTTCGCTGACAGCGGTACCGCGTTCATCGCGAAACAGGCTGTCGATAAAGTAGTCCGAACCTTTATCGCCCTGACTCGCGGCGGCGCTGCCGGCTGCACTGCTGATCGCCGATGCGGCACCTGACGCCACGCTGGCCCCGGCTTGCACGCCGCTGCCGATTACGCTGCTGACCGAGCCTGCAACCAGGGTAGCAGTGACCAGCGTGGCCACGGCCCAGGCGAGAAAACCATGGGCGGTGTCGCGAAAGTAGGCTTCATCGCCATGCAAGTTAGTCCACTTGACCCGCAAGCGACCGGCCAGATAACCACCCATGCCGGAAGCAATGATCTGGGTGACCGCCAGCCAGATAATGGCGGTAATGCCCAGGCCCTTGGCGCCCACGCCTTCATTGGCCCAAGGCGAGACGGCAGAAAATCCAAGCCCCGCGCCCAGCATCAGCAGCAGCAGGGAAAGGACGGCAGCAGTGGCAGCGCCGGCAAAGATCGCGGCCCAGGAAACACCTGATTGGCCAGAGGAATCTTGTAGGGCTGCGGGATAGTGCTCAGTGGTCCCGATCATTGTTGTTGTGCTCCTGAATGGTAGGAAGTGCAGCGTTCATTCAGGTCATTGCAGGGGATGTGCCAACCGTATGCCTGCAGGTAATTCCATACCTTTCAATGGCTTGCAAATGGCTGGTTTTTTCGGTGCATGCAGATTGCATGATCAGGGCCAAAACAGGCGGGCGTAATGCATTGAAACAATTTGCCTGGAGCTGGCGCAGGCCCAAAAAAACGGGAGCCTTGCGGCTCCCGTTTTACGCATCAGTCGTTGTGACGATGCTTGTTTTTGCGATGGCCATACGCGTGGCCACGGCCGCGATGGTCGTCGCGGTAGTAGCGACGGTTATCGCGGTCGCGATAGCGGCGATCGTCGCTGTCGCTTTTATTGCCCATGTAGTTACCCAGCGCGCCACCGGCACCACCGCCAGCGGCCGAGCCTACCAGGGCACCTGTGCTGCCGCCGACACTGCGGCCCAGCACGTTGCCGCCTGCAGCACCCAGCGCGCCGCCAATGGCTGCTTCGCCACGGCTGCGTTTGTCGGCACCTACGGCACTACCTGCCGCACCACCCACACCTGCACCAATCGCAGAACCGGTCGAGCCGCCGAGCTGTTGGCCAACAACGGCGCCAAGAACCCCGCCTAATGCGCCGCCTACACCGGCTTCGGTGGTGCCACCGGCCGAGGCTACGCCACTGACCAGGCCAAGGGACAACAAGAGAATCGAGGTGAGCTTCATAAATGAGCCTCAAAGAGATGACGGCGCGATCCTGAGGCTGCAAGCGGTTGGTGACAATCGAAATCCGACGAGTAACACGAGTTGTACACAATTCTATAAGTTGTTGTTTTTACTGGGGAACTTAATCGAATTTTGCCGGTCTGTTAGCTAGTTCGGTGAGGCCGTTTTCGTAGGAAAACGGCCTTTTTTGTGGCCGCAGTTCAGAGGCGGGCTGCTTGAATGTGGGAGCGGGCTTGCCCGCGATTCAGGCACCGCGGGATGACGGTCAAACCGCGGCGATGCCATCGCGGGCAAGCCCGCTCCCACCACAAACGAACAAAAAGTGCTCAGCTGGCCTTGGCCATGATCAACGTCGACGGGCTGGCCGGCTCAAGGCAAATCGCCACAAACTTCGACGTAGGCGTATGGCTGCCATCGCCCGTGCTTTCCAGCGGCACCAGCGGGTTGACCTCCGGGTAGTACGCCGCGGCTTGCCCGGCAGGAATGTCGAAGGCCAGCAAGGTGAAGTTCTTCACCCTGCGCTCATGCTTGTCATCCCAGATCGATACGATATCGACCTTCTGCCCCGGCTTGAAGCCCAGGCGGATGATGTCGGCTTCATTGACGAACAGTACGTCACGCTGGCCCTTGACCCCACGGTAGCGGTCATCGAGACCATAGATGGTGGTGTTGTATTGATCGTGCGAACGCATCGATTGCAGGATCAGGTCCGGCAGTTTTCCGGTGGCGCGGGTACGGGCGTCCACCAGGTCTTGCGGCAGGACGTTGGGGCGGAAGTTGGCACGCCCGGACGGCGTATTCCACACTCGCGCACCGGCCGAGTTGCCCAGATAGAAGCCGCCTGGGTGCTCGATGCGGGTGTTGAAGTCCTTGAAGCCCGGGATGGTGTCGGCAATCAGGTCGCGAATGCGCCGGTAGTCGGCGACCACCCAGTTCCAGTCAATCGGGTGTGCGCCCAATGTGGCCGCCGCAATGCCGGCAATGATCGCGGGCTCCGAGCGCATCTGGTTCGACAGTGGCTGCAACTGGCCATTGGAGGCGTGGACCATGCTGAACGAGTCTTCCACCGTGACCGCCTGCGGGCCTTCGGCCTGGATATCGATGTCGGTACGGCCCAGGCATGGCAGGATCAGGGCTTCTTTGCCGTGCATCAGGTGGCTGCGGTTGAGCTTGGTGCTGATCTGTACGGTCAGCTCGCAATTGCGCAGCGCTTGCGCAGTGCGCGGGCTGTCTGGTGTCGCCTGGGCGAAGTTGCCGCCCAGGCCGATAAATACCTTGGCGCGGCCTTCAAGCATGGCGTGGATGGCTTCAACCACGTTATGGCCGTTGTCACGGGGCACCTTGAACTGGAAACGGCGCTCAAGCGAATCGAGAAAGGCCACTGGCGGGCGTTCGTTGATGCCCATCGTGCGATCGCCCTGCACGTTGCTGTGGCCGCGTACCGGGCACAAGCCGGCGCCGGGGCGGCCGATATTGCCGCGCAACAGCATCAGGTTGGCGATTTCCTGAATGGTCTGCACCGAATGACGATGCTGGGTGATGCCCATCGCCCAGCACATGATCACGTTTTTACCCTTGAGGTACATGCGCGCGGCGCGTTCGATATCCACCAGGGTCAGGCCCGATTGCTCCACGATGTGATCCCACGAGGTGTCATCGAGGCTGGAGATGTAATCCAGAACGCCCGCCGTGTGTTCATTCAAAAAGGCGTGGTCGAACACCGCCGGCTCGCCTGCGGCCTGGGCATCGCGCTCCCATTGCAGCAAAAATTTGGCCATACCGCGCAACAGGGCCATGTCGCCGCCCAATGCCGGGCGCAAGTAGGCCGTGTTGGTCGGGCGGTCGCCGTTGGTGAGCATTTCCAGCGGGTGCTGCGGGTGCTGGAAGCGTTCCAGGCCGCGCTCCTTGAGCGGGTTGACGCACACCACCTGGGCGCCGCGTTTGACTGCTTCGCGCAGCGGTTCGAGCATGCGCGGGTGGTTGGTGCCGGGGTTTTGCCCCAATACGAAAATTGCATCCGCGTGCTCGAAATCATCGAACGTCACGGTGCCTTTACCCACCCCGATACTTTGTGCCAACGCTACGCCGCTGGCCTCGTGGCACATGTTCGAGCAGTCCGGAAAGTTGTTGGTGCCAAATGCGCGCACAAACAATTGATACAAATATGCCGCTTCGTTGCTGGCCCGGCCCGAGGTGTAGAACTCGGCTTCGTTGGGGCTGGCCAGGTTGAGCAAGTGCCTGGCGATCAAGGCGAACGCCGCATCCCAACTGATGGGGGTGTAGCGGTCGGTTTCCGGGTCGTAGCTCATGGGCTCGGTCAGGCGGCCCTGGTATTCGAGCCAGTAATCGCTTTGCTCCAGCAGCGCGCTGACGCTGTGCTTGGCAAAAAACGCGGCATCGACCCGACGCTTGGTCGCTTCCCAGTTCACCGCCTTGGCACCGTTTTCGCAGAACTTGACCAGGCCGCTTTCCGGCGAGTCGCCCCAGGCGCAGCCCGGGCAGTCGAAGCCGCCGTTCTGGTTGGTCTTGAGCATCATGCGCAGGTTTTTCAGCGCGTTGTCGCTGGTCAACCAGGCTTGCGCCACACTGATCAGCGCGCCCCAGCCACCGGCCGGGCCTTTGTAGGGCTTGTAGCGGGGAGTCGGGGTTTTATCGGCTTGATGGTGGATGCTCACGGTTGATTCTCCTGCGCGGGGCTGTAGACCCGTGGCGCGCTTTTTTGTGGCAGATGAATAAGGTTGAGGTTGTGCCGCCGCGCCCATTGCAGCGCCAGGCCGGTGGGCGAGGACAGGCTGATCAGGGTCTGGATGCCGGCGCGCAACACTTTTTGAATCAGTTCCAGGCTGCAACGGCTGGTGACGATTGCCGCGCCGCCGGCCAGGTCGATGTTTTGCCGCACCAGCGCGCCGATCAATTTATCCAGGGCGTTGTGCCGGCCGATGTCTTCGCGGCCCAGCAGCAACTGGCCCTGGCCATCCATATAAACGGCAGCGTGTACGGCACCGCAGTGCTGACCCAGGGGTTGAAAGTCGCTGATGCGCTGGCGCAGGCCTTCCAGCCACTGTGCCGGCGGCAAGGGCGCACCGGGCAAGACCTGCAGATCCGGCAAGGCCTGTTCCACCGCTTCCACGCCACACAGGCCGCAACCGCTGGTGCCGGCCAGTTGGCGGCGTTGCTGCTTGAGGTTCCAGAACGCCCGGCTGGCGATTTCTACCTGGGCATATTGCGCAGAGCCTGCACCGGTCAGTTTGAGGTCGTAGATTTCGCTGGGGTCTTGAATGATGCCGCTGCCCAGGCTGAAGCCGACGATAAAGTCTTCAAGGTCGGTCGGGGTGACCAGCATCACGGCCTGGCTGATGCCGTTATAGGCAATCGCCAGGGCGACCTCTTCAGCCAGTGCGGTTTGCGCACCACCGTTGTGGTCCAGGTTGACATAGTCATAGCTCTGGCTGGCAGCAGGCGCGGACGCAGCAATGGCAGGCGCCGCGCACAGGGGGCGCTTGGCGTTCATAAGGCGATACCGACAATCAATTGAGCCTTAAGCCTAGGCGCGACACCGTGTCGCGTCTAATCGTCAGTGCTGATCTATTGATAGAGGGCGTCGATCATGAAGGGTTTGGCGATTTCGCATAGAACGCAAAACAGGCTTCGGCCAGGGCCGAGCGCGGGGCCTCGCGGCGCATGATCAAGCCCAGGCGGGCCAGGGTGCGGGCATCTTCAATGGGGTGCAGGCGCAGGTGCTCGGTCAGGGCTTCCAGGCCTCCTTCAAGGGGCATGACGGCGCAGCACAAGCCGCCGTGGACAGCTTGTAACAGTTGATGAACGGCATCGGTTTGCAGCAGGGGTTGCGGTGTCAGGCCGCGGCTGTGGAAGTTGTGGTCGATGGACTGGCGAAAGTGCATGCCGCTGCTGAGCAGGGCCAGCGGCAGTGCGGTCAACGCCTCCCAGCTCAGGGGCGCTTCGCCAAAGCTGAAATACCGTTGGTCGTAAAGCAGGCCCATGCGGGTTTCTTCCAGGGCGAGGGCGTCGAAACGCTCATGGTCAAGGCGCTCCAGGTAGGAGACGCCCAGATCCAACTGGTTACTGGCCAGTTGTTCGAGGATTTGCCCGGAACTGAGTGCCGACAGTTCAAACCGCAGCTCGGGATGTTGCTGGTGCAGGTGCTGCAACAAAGGCAGGGGGTCAAAACTGGACAGCGGTACAACCCCCAGGCGCAGGGTACCGATGAGGTTGCCGCGACAGGCCGCGGCTTCGGCCTGCAAGCCGTCGTAGGCGGCCAGCACGGTTCGGGCCCAGGCCAGCACCCGCTCGCCGGGGGCGGTAAAGCTTTCGAAGCGCTGGCCGCGATTGACCAGTTGCAGGTCCAGTTCCTGCTCCAGGCTGCGCAAGCGCATGGACAGGGTGGGCTGGGTGATATGGCAACGGGCGGCGGCCTGGCCGAAATGCCGGGTTTCATCCAGGGCAATAAGGAATTTCAGCTGTTTGATGTCCATCGTCGCTCCGGGCGCATTTCAGTGCGCGATTCTAACGCGCTTGCTGGTGCCAATGATGGTCTACGCTCTGGGGTCTGGATCTTCCAACCCTAGGAGCGTGATGTATGAGTATTTTCAGCTTTGTGAAAGAAGCCGGCGAGAAACTGATCAACCTGCTGACACCGGGCAACGCCAATGCGGGTGAGGAACTCAAGAAGCATGTGCAGGAAGTGGGCCTGGGCAACCCCAACATCACCGCCACGGTGGACGGTGACAAAGTGACGGTCAGCGGTGAGGTGGCGACCCAGGAAGAGAAAGAAAAAATCATCCTGGCGGCGGGCAATATCGAAGGCGTGGCCAGTGTTGAAGACCAGATTACGGTCACAGGCCCGGCCGTTGTGGCATCGCGTTTTGTGGTGGTGAAAAAGGGCGACACCCTGAGTGCCATTTCTCTGCAGGTGTACGGCAACGCCAACCAGTACAACAAGATTTTCGAAGCCAACAAGCCGCTGCTCAAGGACCCGAACAAAATCTACCCGGGCCAGACGCTGCGTATTCCTGAGTAACCCGACAGCACCCGGTGGGAGCGGGCTTGCTCGCGATGCAGACGCCGCAGTCATTCAGTTAGACCGCGCCGCTGCCATCGCGAGCAAGCCCGCTCCCACGGTTCAGGGGGTCACAGCCCTTCCAGCAACTCGCGATAGTCGCCTAGCGCGGCAAATTCCGCGGTGTCTTTCGGGCCTTTCTGGCTGTCGGGCTGTTTGACTGCCAGCAAGTGGGCCACGCCGAAATCACGGGCACTGCGCAGTATCGGCAGGGTGTCGTCGATAAACAGGCTGCGGCCCGGGTCAAAGCCGATATCAGCTTGCAGGGCATCCCAGAAAGCCGGGCTTTCCTTGGGGTAGCCGTAGTCGTGGGAGCTGATCAGCCGCTCGAAATAGGGAGCCAGCTCGATACGCTCCATTTTCAATGACAGCGAATCACGGTGCGCATTGGTGATCATGATCACCCGCTTGCCGGCTTGTTTGATGGCCGCCAGAAAAGTATCGGCGTCGGGGCGCAGGGCAATCAGATGAGCGGTTTCGAGCTTGAGTTCGCGCACCGGGATTTTCAGCTCCTGGCTCCAGAAGTCCAGGCAGTACCAATTCAACTGGCCTGCGTTGCCCTCGAACAGCGGCGTCAGCTCCAGATCCGCCATCGCCCGGCTGATGCCATGCAACTCGGCATAGCGCTGGGGCAGGTGCTCCAGCCAGAAATGATTGTCGTAATGCAGGTCGAGCAGCGTGCCGTCCATGTCGAGCAGCACGGTATCGATGTCGCGCCAAGGTAAAACGGTCATGCAAAACTTCTCCCACAGGTAAAAATTTCCGACACAGACAATCGGAAAAGCCGGGGTATAGTACCCCGTTCATATTGAGGAGCCGCTATGCGCCAAAAACCCACCGTACTTGCCCGTGAAATTGTTGCCAGTAGCCGATTGTTTCGGGTCGAAGAAGTGCAGCTGCGCTTCTCCAATGGCGTTGAACGCACTTACGAACGGTTGGTGGGGCGCGGCAATGGCTATGGCGCTGTGATGATTGTGGCCATGATCGACGCGGAACACGCGATTCTGGTCGAAGAATATTGTGGCGGCACTGATGAATATGAAGTGTCGCTGCCCAAGGGCCTCATCGAGCCGGGCGAAGACGTGCTGGCCGCCGCCGAGCGCGAGCTGAAGGAAGAGGCCGGCTACGGTGCTCGCCAGCTTGAGCACTTGACCGAGCTGTCTCTGTCCCCCGGTTACATGAGCCAGAAGATCCAGGTGGTGCTGGCTACCGATCTTTACGAAGAGCATCTGGAGGGTGATGAACCTGAGCCGATGCGCGTTGATCGCGTGAATCTGCGTGAACTGTCGAGCTTGGTGCTTAACCCGCAGTTCAGCGAAGGCCGAGCCCTGGCCGCGCTGTATCTGGCCCGCGATCTGCTGACCCAGCGTGGAGTGTTCCAGCCGTGAGCGGTTTGCCCCATCCCCTGCTTGAAGGCGTGATCAAACTGGCCCATGCCGCTGGCGACGCGATCTTGCCGTTCTGGCGTGCCGGCGTTGAAGTCACCGCCAAGGCCGATGATTCGCCGGTAACCGCCGCTGACCTGGCCGCCCATCATATTTTGCTCGATGGCCTGACCGCACTGGACCCGAGCATCCCGGTGCTGTCGGAAGAAGACGCCAATATCGCGCAAAACGTGCGTGCCAGCTGGACGCGCTGGTGGCTGGTCGACCCGCTGGATGGCACCAAGGAATTTATTTCCGGCAGTGAAGAGTTCACCGTCAACATCGCGTTGATCGAGCAAGGTTGCGTGGTGTTTGGCGTGGTGTCGATGCCCACCAGTGGCCGTTGCTACTACGGTGGTGCAGGGTTGGGCGCGTGGCGTGCGGACGGTGATGCAGTGATGCCCATCAGCGTGCGCAACTCGCCGCCTGCGGGTGAGGCGTTGACCGTGGTCGCTAGCCGCCGGCACTCCAGCCCAGAGCAGGAGCGTTTGCTGGCCGGGTTGAGTGAGCATCTGGGTGAATTGAAGTTGGTCAGTGTGGGCAGTTCGTTGAAGTTCTGTTTGCTGGCTGAAGGGGCGGCGGATTGTTATCCGCGCCTGGCCCCGACTTCGCAGTGGGACACGGCGGCGGCTCAGGGTGTGCTGGAAGGTGCCGGTGGTGTGGTGCTGCAACTGGATGGTGAACCGTTCAGTTATCCGGCCCGGGCGTCGTTGCTCAATGAATCGTTTTTGGCGTTGCCTGCAAAGGCGCCGTGGCGTGAGCAGCTGTTGGCATTGGCCAAAGTCAAAAGCCCCTCACCCTAACCCTCTCCCGGAGGGAGAGGGGACTGGCCGCGCGCGCGCTCAAAATCTCCACCATTTAGCCCCCTCTCCCTCGGGGAGAGGGCTGGGGTGAGGGGCTCTTGGGGCTTAGCGATGCAACACATACTGCCCGCTGAATTTCACCGCATCTTCCCCGCCTTGTGCATTGATTACTCGCGTGTCCAGGGTCAGCCGCGCCCGACCGTGGCGTTTGTACATGGCTAAAAACTTGTTCCACGGCCCATCATCCGGCGCATCACATACCGCAATGGCGTCCTCGGTCACCGGTAGCGGGTAGCTGATGTGACCTTCCTGAATCACGATATGCCCGTCTTCGATCCCCGCTTCGCGCAGGCTCAAATGCAGCCAGCCCCAGCCCGCCAGCACCGCCCCGCAATACAGGCTGCCACCGAACATGGTGCTCTTGTGGTTGATGTTGGCTTCAAGCGGCAACTGCAGGCGCAACTGGCGGTCTTGCCAGCCCAGCACCTTGAGGCCCATTTCCCGGGTCAGCGGGATGTCGTGGTGAAGAACTGACTCCAGATAACGACTGTCGCGGTTCATGCTGCGGCCTCTTTAATCAAG
Organism: Pseudomonas sp. WC2401; assembly: GCF_041200115.1. Taxonomy (NCBI): domain Bacteria; kingdom Pseudomonadati; phylum Pseudomonadota; class Gammaproteobacteria; order Pseudomonadales; family Pseudomonadaceae; genus Pseudomonas; species Pseudomonas sp. WC2401. The sequence continues at coordinate 474,121 of NZ_CP165623.1, read as the reverse complement.
TTCATCTGGGTGGGGATGGCTGGCGCTGTCGAAGTTCAGCCCGTGCTTGCGCAGTTTGTCGTGCAGGGTTTTGCGCGGCACACCCAGGGCCTCGGCCAGGCTGCGCATGGAACTGTGGGAGCGCTCAAGTTCGGCGGCAATCAGGCTTTTTTCAAAATGCTCGACCTGCTCGCTCAGGCCTCCCGAGACTTCATTACCTGCTGCGGGCAGGCCTTCAGCCGAGTTATCCAACGCCAGTTCAAGGCCAAGGGCAAAGCGCTCGGCGACGTTTTGCAGTTCGCGTACGTTGCCAGGCCAGGTGTGGCGCAGCAGCAGTGCCCGCTGTACCGGTTGCAGCACGTTGGGTGTCAGGTCGTGGCGCACGCTGGCTTCACCGGCGAAGTAATCGAACAGCATCAGCACGTCTTCACCCCGTTCACGCAGGGGGGCGATGCGCAGGGGCGCCACGTTGAGCCGGTAATACAGGTCAGCACGGAACCGGCCCTGATCGGCGGCCTGGCGCAGGTCTTCTTTGGTGGCGGCGATCACGCGGATGTCCAGCGGGATCAGTTGATTGCCACCCAGGCGCTCGACTACGCGCTCTTGCAGCAAACGCAGTAATTTGACCTGCACATCCAGGCTCATGCTTTCGATTTCGTCGAGGAACAGGGTGCCGCCATTGGCAAATTCAAACTTGCCGATGCGCCGCTTTTGCGCGCCGGTAAAGGCGCCGGGCTCATGCCCGAACAGCTCGCTTTCAACCACGGACTCTGCCAGGGCCCCGGCATTGATCGCCACAAACGGACCGTGACGCCGCGCCGATAAATCATGCAGCGCGCGTGCAACCACTTCTTTGCCTGAACCCGTCTCGCCGAGGATCAGCACATCGGCCTTGGTGGCTGCCAGCGCACCGATCTGTTCACGCAAGCGCAGCATGACCGGGGATACCCCCACCAGGCGCGTGCTCAGCAACTGGCGGTCACTCAACGCCAGGCGCAGGCTGCGGTTGTCCAGCACCAGGGCGCGCAAGGCCAGGGCGCGGCGCACGCTGTCGAGCAGGGCATCGCTGGCAAAGGGCTTTTCAAGGAAATCATAGGCGCCGGCGCGCATGGCCTGCACTGCCAGCGGTACATCACCGTGACCGGTGATCAGCAGCACCGGCAGTTCCGGGTCCTGGCCATGCAGTTGCGCCAGCAGCTCAAGGCCGTCCATGCCCGGCATGCGGATATCACTGACCACCACCCCCGGCCAGTCCCGGCCGATGCGCTCGGCCAGGCCGTTGGCTTCGGCCAGCGGCAGCACGTTGAGGCCGGCCAGGTCCAGAGTCTGGTACAGGGCCTGGCGCAGGTGTGGGTCATCATCGATCAGGATGACCTGAACCCGTGGATCGATAGGCTGGCTCATGACCTGGAGTCCTCCGAAGCTTGCAAGCTCACGCCCGGCGCACCGGCGCGCAGCCGCAAGGTAATTAAAGCACCGCCTTCCTTGTGGTTGGCAAATAGCAATTCGCCGCCAAAGGCGCGGATCAGCGTGTCACAAATGGCCAGGCCAAGCCCCAGCCCCTGAGTGCGCGTTTTGGTGGTGTAGAACGGCTCTCCGGCACGGCCCAGAGCTTCCATGCAAAACCCCGGGCCGTTGTCGCGAATGTACACAGTGACGCCCTCCGGGGTGGATTGGGCACTTAGCCACAAGCGTCGCGGCGGGCCTTTTTCCGTCAGGGCGTCGAGGGCGTTGGCCAGCAGGTTGCCCAGCACCTGGCGCAGGCGGGTTTCCCCGGCTTCGACCCATAGCGTGGCGGCGGGCAAGTCACGGATCAGCTCGACCTCCATGCTGCGTCGGCGCTTGGCCAGCAATGCCAGGGCATCGTCCAGTGCCGGCTGCAAGGCGACGCTCTCCGGGGCATGGCGGTCGCGGCGGGCGAAGGCGCGCAAGTGGGCAATGATCGAAGACATGCGCCCGGTCAGTTCGTTGATCAGCTTGAGATTGCCGCGTGCGTCGTCGATACGTTGGTGGTCGAGCAGCACTTCGGCGTTTTCGGCATAACTGCGGATGGCCGCCAGCGGCTGGTTGAGTTCGTGGCTGATGCTGGCCGACATGGTGCCCAGCGCCGAGAGTTTGCCGGCCTGCACCAGATCGTCCTGGGCGCGCACCAGCTCCTGTTGTGCATGCTCACGTTCCAGCACCTCTTCACGCAGGCGCCGGTTAAGCCCTTCAAGGTCGCTGGTGCGCTCTGCCACACGCATTTCCAGAGTGCGGCGAGCCTTGGCTTCAAACGCGATGCGGTCCAGGTAGTGGCGCCGGCGCTGCATCATCAAGCCGATTAGCAGCATGACCACCAGCAAGGTGGCGCCACCGATGGCCAGCACCGTGCGCACCGAGCGGTCGATCAATGTGCGAGGGGCAAGAATATTCGCCTGCCAGCCCGTTTCGTCGATGGTTTGTGTCTGTACCAGCCAGGCACTGGGGTCGAGCGCCAGGGGCTTGGGGTCGCGGGTCGGGTAGGGGAGGATGGCGAAAATGGCCTGACGTTCTTCCTCAGACAGATCACGGGTGGACCTGAAGCGCCATTCAGGGCGCGAGGTGAGAATGACCACGCCATTGCTGTCGGTCAGTAACAGTTGTTCCGGTGTTTTGCCCCAGAGTCGCTCGGTATGGTCCAGGTCGACCTTGACCACCAGTACGCCAAGCTTTTGGTTGTCTACCTCAACCGGTGCGGCAAAGTAGTAGCCGCGTTTTCCGGAGGTAGTGCCCTGGCCGAAAAAGCGCCCGAGCTTGCCTTGCATCGCTTCGCTGAAATAGGGGCGGAAGGCGAAGTTGCGCCCGATAAAGCTGTCGCTTTTGTTCCAGTTCGAAGTCGCAATAGTGTCGCCATGAGCGTCCACCAGGTACATGACTTCAGCGCCGGTCTGGCTGGTTATTTCGCTGAGTAACTGATTGGCTTTACTCAGGGCCTGCGGGCTTTCCGGGTCTGCCAGCAGCTCGCGCAGGTCAGGTAACTGGCCGAGAATCTGCGGCAGCACTTCATAGCGATGCAGCGTGCCCAGCAGATTGGCGACATACAGGTCGAGGGTCTGGCGGTTTTGCCCGGCCAGCTCACTGCGATAATAGCGCTCGGCCAGGTGTTGCAGCGGCCACAACAAAGGTGCGAGGCATATCGCCAACAAGGCCAGGCTGCGCCAGCGGGGTCTGCGAGGAACGGAGGAGGTGGTGATCATCGGAAAGCTGCGCCGCAAGAGTACGTTGCAGTATACCCAACGAACCCTGTGGGAGCGGGCTTGCTCGCGATGCAAACGGCGCGGTTTGTCAGGCAGACCGCAGTGATGTCATCGCGAGCAAGCCCGCTCCCACAAGGGGATTGGCGTTAGTCTGGTTGCTCGGCCAGGCACGCGCTCAATGCAGCTTCCCAGTCGGGCTGGGCAACGCCCCATTCTCGGGCCAGCTTGCTGCAATCCAGGCGCGAGTTCTGTGGCCGTGCCGCAGGCGTTGGGTAGGCGCTGGCGGGGATGGACTCCAGCGTTGCGCACGCCTTGCCTTGTGCCGTCAGGTGCCCGGCGATGGCCTGGGTAAAGCCAAACCAGGACGTTTCGCCACTGGCGGTCAGGTGATAGGTGCCCCATGCTGCGGCATCACCTGACTGCCAGCGCTCGATCAATGCCCGCGTGCTTTGGGCGATGGTGCCGGCCCAGGTCGGCGCGCCGATCTGATCTGCTACCACGCGTAGCTCTGAACGCTCCTGCAGCAAACGCTGCATGGTCAGCAGGAAGTTTTTACCGTGGGTCGAGTACACCCAACTGGTGCGCAGGATCAAGTGTTGGGCACCGCTCGCCGCGATGGCCAGCTCACCCGCCAGCTTGCTTTTGCCATACACGCCCAGCGGGTTGGTGGCGTCGTCTTCGGTATAGGGCGCAGGCTTGCGGCCATCGAACACGTAGTCGGTGGAGTAGTGAATCAAGGGGATGCCCAGGGCCGCCGCTTCTTCAGCAAACACGCCCGGTGCGCTGGCATTGATCGCGAAGGCCAGTTCCGGCTCGTTTTCGGCCTGGTCCACGGCGGTGTGGGCTGCGGCAATGATGAGCAGGTCCGGCTTGTGCGCCCGCACCTGGGCACGGATTTGGTCGGGCTGGCTAAGGTCCAGTACATCGCGGCCCAGGACGATCAACTCGCCCAGGCCGGCAAGGTGCTTTTGCAGCTCAACGGCCACTTGACCGGTCTTGCCGCTGATCAGGATTTTCAAGGGGGTTTTGGGATCAGTCACGCGATCAGGTCCTTTGGTTCGGTGAAGCCCAGGCGCTGGCCCTGGTAGCTGCCGTCTTGCACACGCTGGCACCACTCCAGGTTGTCCAGATACCACTGCACGGTTTTGCGCAGGCCGGTGTCGAAGGTTTCTTCAGGTACCCAGCCCAGCTCGCGCTCGATTTTGCTGGCGTCAATCGCGTAGCGCTGGTCGTGGCCCGGGCGGTCCTGGACGAAGGTGATCAGGTCGGCAAACTGCGCCACGCCTGCCGGGTGTGCGGGTGCCAGTTCTTCGAGCAGGGCACAGATGCTGCGCACCACGTCGATATTCTTCTGCTCGTTGTGGCCGCCGATGTTGTAGGTCTCGCCCACCACCCCTTCGGTCACCACTTTAAGCAGGGCGCGGGCGTGGTCCTCGACGAACAGCCAGTCACGCACTTGCAGGCCGTTGCCGTATACCGGCAGCGGTTTACCGGCCAGGGCGTTGAGGATCACCAGCGGGATCAGTTTTTCGGGGAAGTGGAACGGCCCGTAGTTGTTCGAGCAGTTGGTCAGCAGTACCGGCAAACCGTAGGTGCGGTTCCAGGCGCGGACCAGGTGGTCGGACGCTGCCTTGCTGGCCGAATACGGCGAGCTTGGCGCGTAGGGCGTGGTCTCGGTGAACAGGTCGTCGACGCCGTGCAGGTCGCCATACACTTCGTCGGTGGAAATATGGTGGAAGCGGAAGGCGCTTTTTTCCGGCTCGGGCAGGGTCAGCCAGTAGGCGCGGGCAGCTTCGAGCAGGCTGTAGGTACCGACGATATTGGTCTGGATAAAGTCCGACGGCCCGTCGATGGAACGGTCAACGTGGGACTCGGCCGCCAGGTGCATGATCGCCTGGGGCTGGAAACGCGCAATGATCGCGCTGACCGCCGCCTGATCGACGATATCGGCCTGCACGAACTCGTAGCGGGTATCGGTGGCAATGCCTTGCAGCGATTCCAGGTTACCGGCGTAGGTCAGCTTGTCGAGGTTGAGGACTTCGTGCCCGGTATTTTTGATCAGGTGACGGATCAACGCTGAACCAATAAAACCGGCGCCGCCGGTGACTAAAATGCGCATGTGGTGATTCCTTATTCCCTGAAGGCCTTTAAACATATGAGGCATAGCTTGTGGGGATGCGCCGGGGGGTGCAAGTGGGCGTTGTCGGGAACTTGTGTGCGAACCTGGAAATACAGATTTATATCGATATATTTTCGACTAAATATCATTTCTCATGAGTAAATGGATTTTATTGCCGATATTTATCGGCTATAAAGATGCTCGCCGTTGACGCAGTACTGAGCTGCGTCCACTGTCATGTTTTTTCGTACTCAACACCCAGACGCTTTCCAGGAGTCCAGATGACCACTTTGCACAGTTCGCCGCGCGCTGACGGCTTTCATATGCCTGCCGAATGGGCTGCGCAGACCCAAACCTGGATGATCTGGCCCGAGCGCCCGGATAACTGGCGCTTGGGCGGCAAGCCGGCCCAGGCGGCCCACGCCGCGGTGGCCAAAGCCATTGCGCGTTTTGAACCGGTCACTGTCGGTGTGTCCGCAGGCCAGTACGAAAACGCTCGCGCGCAACTCGATGTACCGAATATTCGGGTGGTCGAAATCTCCAGCGACGATGCCTGGGTACGTGACAGCGGCCCGACGTTCGTGATCAACCACAGCGGCGAAGTGCGCGGCGTAAACTGGGATTTCAACGCTTGGGGCGGTTTTGACGGCGGTTTGTACTTCCCGTGGAACCGTGACCAACAAGTGGGCAGCAAGGTGCTGGAAATCGAACGTTGCCCGCGTTACTACACCGAAGGCTTTGTGCTTGAAGGCGGCTCGATCCACGTCGATGGTGAAGGCACGCTGATCACCACGGCCGAGTGCCTGATGAACCGCAACCGCAACCCGCATCTGTCACGGGAAGAAATCGAAGACGTACTGCGTTCGCACCTGGCCGTGGACAAGATCATCTGGCTGCCGGACGGCCTGTTCAACGACGAAACCGACGGCCATGTGGATAACTTCTGCTGCTACGTTGCGCCGGGTGAGGTGTTGCTGGCTTGGACCGACGACGAGCGTGACCCCAACTACGCGCGCTGCCATGCAGCGATGAATGTGCTGGCAACCAGCACTGACGCCAAGGGGCGGCCGTTCGTGGTACACAAAATGCCGATCCCGGGGCCGATGTATGCGACCCAGGAAGAGTGTGACGGTGTTGATAAAGTGGCAGGCAGTCAGGACCGTAATCCGACCGAGCGTCTGGCGGGTTCTTATGTGAACTTCCTGATCGTCAACGGCGGCATCATCGCGCCGAGCTTTGACGACCCGATGGATGCGCAGGCCAAGACCATCCTGCAGAAGATCTTCCCGCAGCACGAAGTGGTCATGGTGCCGGGTCGTGAATTGTTGCTGGGTGGCGGCAATATCCATTGCCTGACCCAGCAACAGCCTGCGCCGTACAAAATCTGACTGGTGTGGGAGCGGGCTTGCCCGCGATAAATGCGCTGCGGTCTGTCTGACATACCGCGGTGATTCAATCGCGAGCAAGCCCGCTCCCACAGGGTCGCTATTTGTTCAGAACTTGTACGTCCCCGTCATCACCAGGCTGCGCGGCTCGCCCGGCATGATCTGCGCCGCACTGGTGGCCGACGCATAGTAGTAACGGTCAGTCAGGTTGGTCAGCGCCCCGCTCACATCCCAGTCTTTTTCGCGATAACCCGCCAGCGCATCCCAGCGTCCGTAGCCCGGCAATATCACGGTGTTCTGGTTGTCGGCGTAACGCTGGCCCACCAGGGTCAGGCCCGTTTCGGCGTACCAGCCCATCTCCGGCTTCCAGGTAATAAACAGACTGCCATTGTGCTTGGCCACGCCATTGATGCGTTTGCCCTCAAGCCCGTTGTTGTCCTTGACCACTGTTGCATCCTGCACACCCACGCCGCCGCGCATGTACCAGTTGCCGCCCAGCTTGCCGCTGGCGGTCAGTTCGATGCCGCGTGAGCGTTGCAGGCCGGAGAGCAGGGTGATGGTCGGGTCGTCCGGGTCCTTGGTGCGGCGGTTGTAGAGTTCCAGCTCATACACCGCCAGGGTGGTGCTCAGACGGTCATCCAGCCAGTCGCTCTTTACGCCTATTTCCTTTTGCTTGGTCAGCTCCGGACTCAGGTCGTTGGCGTTGCCTGCAGCACCCGGGGTGATGCCGATCAAGCCGCCGCCCACCGGGGAGAAGGTCTTGGTCCACGAGGCGTAGAACGAGTGGTTTTGCAGCGGCGTCCAGACCACACCAAGGCGCGGGCTGGTGCTGTGGCTTTTGCGTTCTTCGGTCGGGATCAAGGGCCTGAGATGGTTGGTGGTCTCGACGTTAAAGCGGTCGTAACGCAAGCCGGCCAGTACCTGCCATTGATCGTTGAGGCGAAGCTGATCCTGGATATACAGGCCCTGGCTCTCGACCTCGGTGTGGTTGTCGCTGGAAATTACCATCGGCCCGGTCGGGCGCAGGCTGCGATCGGGGTTGTACACATCTACGGGCGGTACGCCCCCGGCTTTGTAGAGCTTGGGGTCGCGGCGCTGGCTGCCGAGTTCCAGCCCGGTCAGCAGGCGGTGCTCCAGGCCGAACGTGTCAAAGCCACCTTCGATTTCGAGGTTGTTGAAAATATTGCGGGTGGTCATGTCCTGCTGCCAGCTCTGGCGGTTGACCTTGTTGATTTTCGGGTCGTAGCCGGTCAGGTAGGTGTTTTCGAACTGGCTGTCGAGTTTGAACACGCCCAGGGTATGGCGCAGTTGCCAGTTATCGCTCAGTTCATAGCTCAGGCGCGAGCGCAGGTTCTGGACTTTATCGTCGATAAAATCGTTTTGCCCGCCGTAGGAGGTGCCACGGCTGACATCCGCCGGGCGCCCGTCGATGCTCGGAATTCCGCGATCCGGGGTGCGGTTGTAGCGGTTGTATTCGTATTGCACCAGCCAGTTCAGGTCGGGGGTGATTTGCCAGCTCATCGAGGGTGCAAACAGTTGGCGGTTACCGCTGACGTGATCGCGAAAGCTGTTTTTGTCTTCGTTGCCCATGTTCAGGCGCAGGCTGATGGTGTCACTCGGGTCGGTGCTGAGGTCGGCATACAGGCTGCGTAAATCCTCGCTGCCGCCCTGGGCCTGAACGCTCGACTGGCGACCGAACTGCGGCATTTTGCTGACGCGGTTGATGATCCCGCCCTGGCTACCGCGACCGTATAACACTGCCGCAGGGCCTTTGAGCACTTCGATGCGCTCGATGTTGTGCAGGTCGCGCACGTATTGGCTGTCGTCGCGAATGCCATCCAGGTAAAAGTCGTTGCTGGCGTCAAAACCACGAATGCGCAGGCTGTCAAAGCGCGTGTCGGCCGTGCTGCTGACGTTGGGAATACCGCTCAGGGCTTCGCCAATGCTGTTGATCCCGTAATCGAGGACGTTAGCGGTTTTTACCGAGTCGATGGCTTGTGGCACATAGCGCGCCGGGGTTGAGGTGCGGGTGGCGGTGGTGACGTCCTTGACCCGTGGGTCATCTGCTTCGGCTTCGCTGGCGCTGATCGACAGTTCGGGAAGCACGGTGGCAGCGTTACTGAATCCGGCGTACAGCAAGGCACATAGCCCCAGATTCAAGGACGTTAAACGGCGAGGGGAGAGCATGGTTGAGGGGTGTCCGGCAGTTGTAATAGTTGGTTATATTTTTAGGGCGCGAATGGTAATGGTTCTTGTTGCTTTATGTTAAGAATTACCAATTGAGACACCTGCAAATATGTATCTATTTATTTCTCAGCCCTGCAGCCCTTGCCGCAGCTGATTCGCCCGGTTCACGCAACACACTAAAAGGCATACCGGCGTTTTTCCCCCGGCCGCGCAAGGCTAGGCTGGCATTCTGATTTTTTAATTTTCCGGAGCCAGTCATGACCCTTCCATCTGTCCTGCATTACATCTACGACCCCCTGTGCGGTTGGTGCTATGGCGCCAAGCCGCTTATCGAGGCAGCGCGGGGAGTTTTGCCGGTGGTGGCCCACGGCGGCGGAATGATGGCCGGCGCACAACGCCAGACGGTGTCGGCGCAATTGCGTGATTACGTGATGCCCCATGACCATCGCATTGCCCAATACACCGGGCAGCCCTTTGGCGAGGCGTACTTTGAGGGTTTGCTGCGCGACACCACGGCAGTATTCGATTCGGCGCCGCCGACCACCGCGGTGCTGGCCGCCGAGCAATTGGCCGGACGCGGCCTCGACATGCTGGGGCTGTTGCAAACGGCGCATTACGCAGAGGGCCGGCGGATTGCCGATAAAGAAGTGTTGCTGGCAGTGGCCGCCGAAATGGGCCTGGATGCCGATGACTTCCGTGCCGCTTACGCTGCGATAAGCGGCGAAGTGACGCAGGCGCACTTCAAGGCCAGCCGCCAATTGTTGTCACGGGTAGGTGGCCAGGGCTTTCCGACCGTAGTACTTGAGCAGTCCGGGCAATACCGGGTGATCGATCTGGGGCCGTATCTGGGCAAGCCCGAAGCCTTTGCAGCCTGGCTGCGCCAGCAGGAGGGCGTGCCCGCCGAAGGCGAAACCGTTTCAGCGCCAGCCTGCGGTCTGAGTGGTTGCCAGTAACAATTGCTGACATATCGGTCAGAACTTTCTCAAGTGACGGTAATTAACAAATTTTTCACGAAATTGACACCTCGCCTTCACGGCGGCTAGGATCCCTGCCAACGCCTGTGGCGATAAGCCATACACCAACTTTTCGAAAGACCTGCACAGTCTTCGTGCGGGTCTTTTTTGTTTATGTGAAGCAACCACCACTCAATGTTTCAGCTTGAATCCCACAGCGCGCTTCTATTCAGAAATAAGGAAAATAATATGTTGAACAAACGGATAGGTCTTCTCGCTCTGGGCGTACTGAGTGCTACCCAGGCAATGGCTAACGATCAAGCTGACGCAAAAGGTTTTGTAGAAGACAGCCACCTCAATGTACTGGCGCGCAACGCCTACATCAGCCGTGACTACAAAGACCACAAACAAGACAAAGCCGAATGGGGCCAGGGTTTCCTCGGTACCTTCACCTCGGGCTTCACCCAGGGCACCGTGGGCGTGGGTGTGGATGCTTTTGGCATCTACGCACTGCGTCTGGATGGCGGCCGTGGCAAAAGCGGCGCGGGCGGTATCGACTTCTTCAAGCAGGGCGCCAGCGGTAAAGCGGCTGACGACATCGCCAAGGCTGGCGCTGCGGTGAAAGTGCGTTTCTCCAACACGGTGCTCAAGTACGGCGACCAAATGCCGGCGCTGCCGGTGCTGATGTATGACAACTCGCGTCTGATGCCAGAAAGCTTCACCGGTACCCTGTTGACCTCCAAGGAAATAAACGGCCTGGAAATCAACGTCGGTCGCTTCACCGCAGAGTCGCGTAAAAGTGCTGAAGCACGCGACAGCGGCGACCTGAAGAGCATCAACGTGTTCGGCGGCAGCTACAAGTTCACCGACAACCTGTCGGCGTCCCTGTACGGCTCCGAGATGGAAGACGAGCTGAACAAGCAGTATGTGGGCGTGACCTACGCGATCCCGCTGCAAGACAAACAGTCCCTGACGTTTGACTTCAACGGCTACCGTACCCATGTCAAAGAAGACTACGCCCGTGACGTACTGAAGGTGGATGGCCAGGACAACAAGATCTGGAGCCTGGCAAGCACCTACGCCTTTGGCGCACACACCGTGACCCTGGCGTACCAGAGCAGCACCGGCGAAATCGGCTACCCGTACGGCGGCTACCGCAACGCAGGCGGCGTGGGCGATGGCGGCAACACCATCCTGCTGGCCAACTCCTACTGGTCCGACTTCAACGCCAAGGACGAACGTTCGTGGCAGTTGGGTTATGGCTTCGACTTCGGTGCCGTTGGCATTCCGGGCCTGACCTACAACATCGCCTACGTTCGCGGTACCAACATCGACGACGGTTCCGACCGTGGCCGTGGTACCGAGCGCGAAATCTTCAACCAGGCCAAGTACGTCGTACAAAGCGGCCCCGTCAAGGACCTGAGCGTGCGTCTGCGTGGCTCGTGGTTGCGCGTATCCAACAACGCCAGCGACTACAACGTGGGCGGCAACGAAGTTCGCGTATTTGTTGATTACCCGATCAGCATTTTCTGATGCTACCCGCCTGCTAAACAGGCTGGACATCTGAACAAAAACGCCCCGACTGGTTCGGGGCGTTTTTTTTGGCCGCGATTAACCGCGGCGCAAGGGACGTATCCGGATGAAACCATCACTCACACTTGAGCTGGGCCTAGAACTAGTTGGCCATTAGCTGAAGTGCTTAAGATTATTCCCTTGAGATTATATTCCTTGGGTGGCATATTTTGAGCATGACATGGAACGTTGAGTACACCGACGAATTTGGCCACTGGTGGGAAAGGCTCAGTGAAAAGGAACAGGTCAGCGTGGCGGCCAGTGTCAAATTGCTAGAGCTGCTCGGGCCGGCCCTGCGCTTCCCCCATTGCAGCGATATCAAGGGTTCGCGGCATGGCAACCTTCGAGAGCTGCGTGTACAGCATGCGGGCCGCCCTTATAGGGTGCTTTATGCCTTTGACCCGCGTCGCTGCGCCTTGCTGTTGATTGGCGGTGACAAGACCGGCCATGACCGGTGGTATGAAGAGAACGTCCCTGTTGCACAAAGGCTTTACGACGTTCATTTACAAACACTGATTGAAGAGGGCCAGAATAATGGCTAAAAAATTTTCCGGGCTTGAAGCGCGCATGAGCCCAGAGGCGCGGGCGCAAGCCCAGGCTTTGTACGTCCAGCATTTACAAGAAATGCCATTGCATGAGCTGCGCAAAGCCCAGGCGCTCAGTCAGGAAACGCTGGCCAAAGCACTGAATATCAACCAGGCAGCCGTTTCTAAAATGGAGCGGCGTACGGACATGTATATCAGTACGCTGCGCAATTACATCCAGGCGATGGGCGGGGAACTGGAAATTATCGCGACCTTTCCGGATGGTCAGATCAAAATCGAAAACTTTGCTGAGTAGAAGTGATTACGTAAACTCTGCAGATCCTTCCCCGGCACACTCGTGCAACCAGCTTATAAACACCTGCAAGCGCTTGGGTACTACGCTGAGCGGCGGGTGCACGAGATAGTAATCGTAGTGGCCACACTGGCTGAAACCGCCAAAAGGCAGCACCAGTTCGCCGCGATCAATCCGTTTTTGCACCAGTTGCTGACGGCCGATGGCGATGCCTGCGTGGCTCATCGCTGCCGTGACACAGAGGTCCGAACGGTCGAAGGTCAGGGTGCGCTTGGGCAGTGCCGCGAGCAGGTGGTGCTGTTCGGCCCACAAGGTCCACTCGGCGTCATAGGCGGCATGGTCCCAGGCCAGGGAGTCGTGCAGGGTGGTGCAGTGGCTCAGGTTTTGCGGGTTCTCATACAGACGGTGACGCTGCGCATATTCCGGGCTGCACACCGGCGCCATTTGTTCGCGCATCAATCGATGGCTGGTCAGGCCGGGGAATTCGCCGTTGGCGTAGTACAGGGCCAAATCTATTTTGCGTGTGCGAAAGTCGACATTGTCATTGCCCACCCGCAGGTCCAGTGATACCAGCGGGTAGCGCTCGATAAAGTCCGCCAGCCGCGGTACCAGCCAGCATTGGGCCACCGACGGCCTGGCGTAGAGGGCTATTGAACCGGCAATTTCCGCCTGTGACGAGCGTTCAAGCGCTTCGGACAACTCCCCCATCGCACTCTGCAAAATCTCGAAAATTCGCTCGCCTTCGTCAGTCAGGCTGACCTGGCGGGTAAGGCGCTGGAACAGTTTCATGTTCAACGCGGTTTCAAGCCGACTGATGCGATGGCTGACGGCGCTGGCGGTCAGGCACAGTTCCTGCGCCGCTCGGGCAAAACTCAGATGGCGGGCGGCCACCAGAAAGGTGTGAAGGTTGGCGAACTGGCTGCTGTTGAGCCTGGAGCTGATTCGCGGAGGAAGGTTGAGCACGACGGTTTTCCCTCAAGCCCAAGGCTGACGTCTGGCGGGATGTGGCAATGGCTGCATCTTGCCACATCCCGGTAGCGCCTGAATCAGTCCAGCAATTCACGGCCCTTGGCCAGGTAGGCATCCATCTCGTCGGCAGGCACCATATTGCCCCCCGTTGCCCAAACCAGATGGGTGGCATTTTGCATCGCTTGCGAGTCCAGCCCGGCGCGCGCCAGGTAGCCTTGCTGCTCGCCCTGCACCCGGGCAATCCCGGGTACACCTGCCAGTGCCGAAGGCTCAAGGCGCAGGCCTTCGCTGCGTTCCATCAGGGCCAGCAGGCTGTACATTTCTTCGTCGCTGACGGTGTAGAAACCGTCGAGCAGACGCTGCATGGCCTTGCCGACAAAACCCGATGCACGGCCGACCGCCAGACCGTCTGCTGCCGTGACATTATCGATGCCGAAATCCTGCACGCTGACCTCATCATGCAGCCCGGTGTACACACCCAGCATCATGCACGGTGAATGAGTGGGTTCGGCGAAGATGCAGTGCACCGCGTCACCGAAGGCCAGCTTGAGGCCGAAAGCCACGCCGCCGGGCGCGCCACCCACACCGCAGGGCAGGTATACAAACAGCGGATGTTGCGTATCCACGCTGATTTGCGCTGCGGCCAGTTGTTGCTTCAAACGCTCGCCGGCCACGGCGTAACCGAGGAACAGATTGACCGAGTTTTCATCGTCGACAAAATGACAGGCCGGGTCGGACTCTGCCTGCTGGCGACCCTGGGCCACGGCCACGCTGTAGTCACTTTCGTACTCGACCACGGTGACACCGTGGGAGCGCAGTTTGTCTTTCTTCCATTGCCGGGCGTCCGCCGACATATGCACGGTGACATCAAAGCCCAGCGCGGCGCCCATGATGCCGATCGACATGCCAAGGTTGCCGGTGGAGCCCACGGCGATCTTGTACTGGCCAAAAAAGGCCCGCGCCTTGTCGCTGTGCAGCAGCGCGTAGTCGTCATCGAGGGTCAGCAGGCCACCGGCCAGGGCCAGGTCTTCGGCATGCTTGAGCACTTCATAAATACCGCCACGCGCCTTGATCGAACCCGAAATCGGCAGATGGCTATCGCGCTTGAGCCACAGTGCGCCGGTCAACGGCTGGCTGTAGCGCTCGGCGAGCAAGGGCTGCAGGTGGGTGAGCGGGACAATGTCCGACTCGATAATGCCGCCACTGCCTGCGGTTTCCGGGAAGGCACGCTCAAGAAAAGAGGCAAAGCGCGCCAGGCGGGCGCTGGCATCGGCGACGTCGGCAGCGCTCAGCCCTACATCGCCCAGCGCCTGCGCGACCGGTGCCACGCCAGGGTTGAACCAGGTGGTCTCTTGCAGTGCGACCAGCTCGCGAATCAGCGGGTAACTGGCGCACCAGCTTTCAAGTGTTCTGCCCAAAATCATGACGGGGTCCCTTTAAACGTTAAGGCGGAAAATACCGGTTCAATCAAACAAAGCGCGACAGCAGCAGGGTCAGGCCCAGAGCGATCGTCGACGCCAGTACGGTGGCCGTGGTGAAGGTTTTCAAGGCGTCGGTCAGTGACACGCCCAGGTACTCCTTGACCACCCAGAAGGCCGAATCCGTAACGTGTGTCCAGCCCATTGCCCCGGCACCGATGGCAATGCAGATGATTTCTTTGCTCACCGTTGGGTGCGCGCCCAGCATGGGTAACACCATACCTGCGGCGCTGATCATTGCCACCGTTGCCGAGCCGACGGCGAAGTGCATCAAACCGGCCACCAGCCATGCCAGCACGATGGGGTTCATGTTCAGTTGGGTCAACGAGGCGGACAGCGCATTGCCCACGCCGCTGTCGATCAGGATGCCGTTGAATGCGCCACCGGCGCCGATAATCAACAGGATGCCGGCCAGTGGCGGAAAACTCTTTTGCGTGTAGGCGAGCAAGTCGGCCATCGACAGGCCGCGGCGCAAACCCAGCGCCCAGTAGGCAAACACCACGGCAATCGACAGGGCGATCAGGGGCGTGCCCAGAAACGAAATCACGCTGAATGCCGTGGAATCATGGGGCAGGCCAGCAGCGAAACTTTTACCGACCATCAACAGCAACGGCAGGGCGATGGTCAGCAGGGTGATGCCAAGGCCCGGCAAGTCACGGCTTTGGCTGTCTTCACAGTGCTCGTTCAAAAACGCTTCCTGAGTGGCCGGTGCCTCGGGCTTGCACACCAGCTTGACCCACAGCGGCCCGGCAATCATGGCGGTCGGCAGCGCGACAATCAGGCCATACATGATCACTTTGCCGACATCGGCGCCCAGCATCCCGGTGATCGCCATCGCGGCAGGGTGTGGCGGCAGCATGCAATGCACGGCCATCAGTGACACGGCCAGCGGTACGCCCAGGTACAGCAGATTGATTTTGGTTTCTTTGGCGACCACATAGATCAGCGGAATCAGCAGCACGAAGCCCACTTCGAAAAACACCGGGATGCCGGCAATAAAGCCGACCAGCATCATGGCCCACGAGGCCCGTTCCTTGCCCAGGGCGCGCAACAGCGCCTGTGCGATGCGCTCCGCGCCGCCGGACTCCTCCAGCATCTTGCCCAGAATCCCGCCCAGGCCAATGATCGTGGCCAGAAACCCGAGGGTTCCGCCAACACCGGCTTCATACGACGAAGCAATTTTTATCAGTGGCATGCCCGACCCGATCCCCACCACAAAGCTCGCTGCGGTCAGGGCCAGAAAGGCATGAACGCGGACTTTGACGATAAGAAAAACGATCAGGGCGATGGCGCAAAACAACACCAACAATAGAGTGGGACCGCTGTGCATGGAGAGTGCTCCGGGAGGCGCTTTTATTGTTGAAATAAGTGATCGACGTCACTTTGCTTCCGGTAATTAGAGGTCACATCTGCGAGGGCTGACAAAGGATGGTTTTTCACGGTACAGATGATGTGAGGTCATCTGTCGGGGGATTTGCGGGAACGAGCAGGCTCGCTCCCGCAATAGCGGCTGCGGTCAGAAATCCCAGCGGGTGGTCAGCATAAAGTTGCGCGGCTCGCCGTAAATCGCCGAGTTATAGAAGCCGATGTTGGTGTAGTAGTACTTGTCGAACACGTTGTTGACGTTGAGCGTGGTCGACAGGTTTTCCGTGAACTGGTAACGGGTCATCAAGTCCACCACCCAGTAGGGTTTTTGCGAGAAGTCTTCGTACCGGTCCTTGGGGCTGTTGTACATCTCCTGCCAGGACGTGCTCTGCCAGCGTGCGCCACCGCCCACCGAGACTTTGTTCAGATCGCCCTTGAGTTTGTAGATGGTGTAGAAGCTCAGTTGATCTTCGGGCTCGAAGGTCGAGATTTTCTTGCCGGTATCATCGCGCACCACCTTGTGCGTGTACCCCGCCTGCAGGCTCCAGCCCGGGCTCAGCTCACCGGAAATTTCCAGCTCGTAGCCCTTGGTTTTCGCGGCGGTGCCCTTGAAGGCATAGTTGGGCGGGGTGGGTTGCAGGTTGTTCCAGGCGTCGTCGGGGATGGGCCGGTTGCTTTCCTTGACCTCGAAGTACGCCAGGCTGGCGTTCAGGCGGCCATCGAAAAATTCGCTCTTGAGGCCGATTTCATAGTTTTCGCCCTCGTCCGGGTCAATCAGCTTGCTGTTGCGGTCGAGGTTGTAGAACTCCTGCGGCATAAACACGTCGGTGTAGCTGGCGTAGGCAGTGAGGTAGTCGGTCAGGTCATAGGTGATGCCGGCGTAGGGAATCAGGCGCCCCGATTCACGATAGGTATTGGTGGTGCCGGTCAGGGTGTAGTCGACCACCCGGCCACCCAGAAACACTTTCAAATCATCAGTGACATTCAGGCGGGTCGTGGCGTACATGCCGGTCTGGCGCACGGTGTCGTCGTTGATTTGTGATGCATTGCCCCAGTCGGGCTTGGCCAGATGCCCGTCCCAGTTGAAGTAATCGACCAGGTTGGGTTGGGCGAAGGTCACGTCCCAGTAGCCTTTGCCTTTCCAGTTGGCGGTGCTGATCGAGCCGCCCAGGACCAGGTCATGCTCACGGCCGAGGAATTCGTAAGGGCCGCTGACATACAGGTCGGCCGCGTCGCTGGTGGTATCGCCCTTGTAGCGCTGAGCGTTGATTTTGGCAGTGCCGTCGGCCGCCGGCTGGTTGAACTGGATGGCACCCAGCTGGGCATCGTAGCCATTGAGCTTGTGATCCAGTTGCAGCTTGGCCACCCAGCCGCTGCCCAGGTCCTGTTCAAGGGTGGCAAAGACGGTGCGGGTGTATTGCTGCCAGCTGCTCCAGTCGGTGGCGTTGCTGAACGAGCGTTTGGCGCTGTTGATCTCGCCCGCGTAGTTGTACAGCGGGAAGCTTCCCGACCAGGTCGAGCCCTGGGGTTTGTTGTCCTGATAATCGGCGCCCACGGTGAGCAGGGTGTCGGGCGTGAGGTCGACTTCGAGGATGCCGTAGAACACCGAGGTCTGGTTGGAATAGCGGTCGATATACGACTGCCTGTCCTGATAGGCCGCTACTGCACGGCCGCGCACATTGCCGCTTTCGGTCAGCGGGCCGCTGACGTCCACTTCAGTGCGATAGCTGTCCCACGAGCCCGCGCCTGTGGTGATATGGCCGTGAAAATCGCTGGTGGGCTTCTTGCGCACCAGGTTGATGGTGCCGCCCAGGGAGCCTGCGCCGCTGAGCAGGCCCGAGGCGCCCTTGAGTACCTCGATGCGGTCATAGATCGCCATGTCGCTCAGGGTGTTGCCCGCCGAATAGGCAACGTTACGCACGGCAGAAGGAATGCCGTCGTACTGGAAGTTGTTGATCGAGAAACCGCGCGAGTAGTAGTTGGTGCGGTCGGTGTCATAGGCCGAGACGGTGATGCCGGGCGTATGGCGCATCACGTCGTCGACATTGTCGAGGGCGAAGTCATCCATGTGCTGGCGGGTGACCACGCTGATCGATTGGGGTGTTTCGCGGGGTGTGAGCACCAGGCGGGTCGCGGTGGCAATGGCGCCCGGGGTGTAGGAACCGGTACCTTCGGTGACGGTGCCCAGCTGGTTGGTGTTCACTTGTGTGGCCCCCAGCTCCAGAGCATCTGCAGTGCCGCTGGCGACCAGTACATAACCGCCATTGCTCTGGCGCTCAGCTTGCAAGCCGCTGTTGGCGAGCAGGCGGTCCAGGCCTTCCTCGATGCTGTATGAACCTTCGAGCCCGGCGGTAGTTAGATTGCGGGCCTGTTCAGTGTCGAACGAAATGGTAACCCCCGCTTGCACGCCGAACTGGGTGAGGGCGCTGCCTAGAGGACCTGCGCCAATGCGATACACCGTCTGGCTTTGCGCCGACGCCTCGGTGGGCATCAGGGCAAAACCGTAGAGGCTGGCGAGGGACGCGCCCAATACCGCCAGGCGCACAGCGCGGGTTAATTGAGTGGTGGCAATGCGGCGAAGCGGGGGCATTGGGTGATCCTTGCGTTGTCATGGCAGAAATTCGCTGTGATCGCGACTTATGTCATTGACGGATGAGAATCGAAATCAGCAAGGTTAAAGGCCAAAGCATTTGCCCCTGCACTCAGGCCGGCTCGATGCTGGCCCAGTAGCGGGTCAGAAAACGCACCTTCACTGGTAGGGTTTTGCTCAGGTTTTCCAGGATTGTTTCAGTGTCATCGATACGAAAAGCCCCGGAGATGCGCAAGTCCGCCACCGCTGTCGCGCAGCGCAGAACCCCCGGGCGATAGCGGCCCAGTGCCTCGACAAAATCGCCCAGGCGCCAGTCGTCCACGCTCAACATGCCTTTTACCCAGGCCGTGGAGGCAAGGGGCAAACGCTCGACCACGCCAATGTCATCGCTGTCGAACGTCACTTGTTGCCCGGCCTCCAGGCGCAGGCACTGGTCGATGTGCCCGTATGGACGAATCTCGACGGCCGATTGCTCCACGCCGACCCGCGTTTGCCCGGGCAACTGCCGGACGCTGAAGCGGGTGCCGAGGGCGCGCACGCTGCCGTCTTCGGTGTGGACGATAAAGGGCCGCTGGCCTGGGTCCCTGGCGGTCTGCACCAGAATTTCGCCACGGTGCAGGCGGATCAGCCGCTGTTTTGCGTCGAAGTGGATATCCAGCGCCGTGTCGGTGTTCAGCTCCAGCTGCGAGCCATCGTCAAGGCGCAGCGAGCGCCGCTCACGGAAACCGGTGCGGTGTTCGGCAAGCATCGAGCGATAGGGCACCTGCCCGGCAGCCAGCCATGTCCCGCTGCCAACGGCCAGCAGCATGCCGAGTATTTTCAGCACGTCTCGGCGCTGGGCCCTGGCGGCATCCAGGCTGCTGAGGGCTGCTTTTGGCGCGATCATCGCCCATTGGCGTTGCAACTTTTCGACCCGGGCCCAGGCTGCGGCGTGTTGTGGGCTGGCTTTGAGCCACGTTTGCCAGGCGCGGGTGCGTGCCTCGTCGGCGCTGCCGTCGTTAAGCTGTACATACCAGGTGGCAGCGGCTTCAAGGGTCTTGAAGTCCAGGGCGGTGGGCATCAACTGTCGACCAGCAACAGGCAGCGGGTCATGGCGCGAATCAAATGATTCTTGACCGTGGTGACCGACACCTCAAAGCGCTCAGCGGCGGCCACATAGGTCAAGCCTTCAAGCTGCACGGCCAGGAAAATATCCCGTGTGCGGGGCCCCAGCTCATCGAGCAGGCTGTCGATGGAAACCAGGGTTTCGATAATCGACAGGCGGACTTCGGGGGAAATATCCACAGGCTCGGGCTTGAGGGCCAATGCCTGCAGATAAGCCTGCTCGATGGTGCGGCGGCGCACCTTGTCGATCAACAGCGAACGGGCGATGGCGCTCAGATACCCGCGTGGCTCGCGGATGGGGGCGTCATGGCGTGCGGTCATCACCCGCAGGAACGTGTCCTGGGCCAGGTCGCATGCATCCGCCGTATTGCCCAGGCGCACGCGCAACCAGCCCTTTAGCCAACCGTTGTGCTCACTGTAGAGCCGCTGAAGAACTGAATGATCGAGCGCCGACATAAGGATGCGACCAAAATGTAATTGGTAATTGTTCGCATTATTGTGATGGCAGAGTGTTTATGCAAGGGGGTTTTATTGGGAGGGGGCGGGGCAGCATTGCTGGAGATAGATTCTTTCGAAAGCACAGCGTGTAACACAACTTCAAGTCGATCGCGTTTTTTCGTGTGTAGTGTGTGTATTTGATGGTTGCACCACTCTTTAGTGGTGTGTAACGTACACAACAATACGTGGTGATCAAATGCGAAGTCGTGAACTTATCGAGTTGCTGATGGCGGATGGGTGGTTTGAGATCGCGGTTAAAGGAAGTCACCATCAGTTCAAGCACCCAGCCAAAGCGGGTCGGGTAACGGTTCCGCATCCCAGGACAGAAATTGCCAAAGGGACGCTGCACAACATTCTCAAATCCGCAGGTCTCAAAGGAGAGTTACGGTCATGAAATTTCCAGTGGTAATACATAAAGACGCAGATTCTGAATTCAGCGTAACGGTGCCTGATGTGCCGGGCTGTTTTTCTGCAGGGGCCACCTTTTCGCAAGCGCTGGATAACGTGCAGGAAGCATTGGCTTTGCATCTGGAAGGTATTGTTGCGGACGGCGGTGAGCTACCGCAGGGCAAGGACGTGGATGCCCACTTGGAGAACCCGGATTATGTCGGCGGGATATGGGCAATCGTTGACTTCGATTTGACGCCTTATCTCGGCAAGTCGGTTCGGTTCAACGCGTCTTTGCCAGAGAATCTGTTGCAGCGCATCGATGAACGAGTCAGCAGGGACCACCGCTATGCGTCCCGTTCAGGGTTTCTGGCAACAGCGGCATTGCGCGAGCTGAGCGTTCAGAACTTTTGATCGGTTCAAGAGCGTCACCATGTGGTGCTCTTCAGTCTTCTCCAAACCCCGAAAACAAAAAAGGCCCACCTTGCGGTGAGCCTCTTTCGGTATTGCGTATGGTGCCGGCACCAAGAGTCGAACTCGGGACCTACTGATTACAAGTCAGTTGCTCTACCAACTGAGCTATACCGGCGTTATGGGCGACGAGTATACCCGGATGTTTGAGCTTGTAAACCCCTGATAACAGACTATTTTCACGTTTCTGACCGGCGCTCGTCGAAGTACTGGCGCAAGTGCTCGACCGTGACCCGGACTTTGGCCGAATTGGCCAGTGGCGCTGCGTAGACCGCCCAGATATTGGCCTGCTGGCGATAGTCCTGAAGGATATGTACCAACTTGCCGTTTTCCAGGCTTTCGCGCACGTCCCACTGCGAGCGCAGCAGGATGCCACGTCCGTCGATCCCCCATTGGTGCACCACTTCGCCGCGGTTGGCCGACAGCGCGCCGGTAACTTTCACGCTTTCTTCGCCCTGCGGCCCTTGCAGGCGCCACAGCCCGAACGGGTGGTCGCGCTCCTTGATCACCAGGCATTCGTGGCCCGCCAGTTCCGCCAGGGTGCGCGGCTCGCCGTGGCGTTGCAGGTACTCCGGGCTGGCGCAGAGCACGCGGGCGTTGTTGGCCAGCAGTTTGGCAATCAGGTTGGGCGCAATGTGGTCGCCGATGCGGATATCCAGGTCGTAGCCTTCTTCGATCAAGTCCACCAGGCGGTCGAACATGTCGAAGCGGATGTCCAGCGCTGGGTAGCGGTGCGACAGTTCTGATAGCGCGGGGCCAACATGGCGACGGCCTAATCCGAAACTGCTGACGACATGCAACTGCCCCCGGGGCTCCTGATGCAGCGCCGACACTTCGTCGCTCATTTGCTCCACGGCATCAAAGATATGCAAGGCCCAGTGGTAGACACGTTCGCCATCATCGGTGACGGCCACGCGACGGGTGGTGCGGTGCAGCAGGCGCACGCCAATGCTTTGCTCCAGCAGTTGGATGCGTTTGCTGACATACGCCGGGGACACCCCCAGCTCGCTGGCCGCTGCGGCAAAACTGGAGCGCCGGGCCACGACCACGAACACGCGCAGGTCGTCGAGATTCGGCAGATTGTTCACGAATCGTGTCTTATCCATCATCAGTTCGCCTGATTATCTTTGTATTGGCGCTTTATATCATGGGCCCACTTCTCCTCATCAAGAGTTCGCCCCATGAGCAAGACATTCAGAATTGCCGCCATCGCCGGTGACGGTATTGGTAACGAAGTACTGCCGGAAGGCCTGCGCGTTGTGGAAGCGGCGGCCAAAAAGTGGAACCTGGACCTGTCGATCGAGATCATCGAGTGGGCCAGTTGCGATTACTACGAGCGTCACGGGCAGATGATGCCGGACAACTGGTTCGAGCAGCTCAAGGGCTTCGACGCCATCTACTTCGGTGCCGTGGGCTGGCCCGACAAGGTGCCGGATCACATCTCGCTGTGGGGTTCGTTGCTCAAGTTCCGTCGCGACTTCGATCAATATGTGAACATTCGCCCGGTGCGCCTGTTCCCTGGCGTGCCATGCCCGCTGGCGGGGCGTGAGCCCGGCGATATCGACTTTGTGGTGATCCGTGAAAACACCGAAGGTGAATATTCCTCGGTAGGCGGGCGGATGTTTGAAGGCACCGAAAACGAATTGGTCCTGCAAGAATCCGTATTTACCCGACGCGGCGTAGACCGGATTCTCAAGTACGCCTTTGAAGTGGCCAAGGAGCGACCACGCAAGCACGTCACTTCGGCCACCAAGTCCAACGGCATTTCCATCAGCATGCCGTATTGGGACGAGCGCACTGAAGCGATGGCGGCCAACTATCCACAGGTCAGTTGGGACAAGCAGCACATCGACATTCTGTGCGCCCGTTTCGTCCTGCAGCCCAACCGTTTTGATGTGGTAGTGGCCTCCAACCTGTTCGGCGACATTCTCTCCGACCTCGGCCCGGCCTGTGCGGGCACCATCGGCATTGCGCCATCGGCCAACCTCAACCCGGAACGCAACTTCCCGTCACTGTTTGAACCGGTACACGGTTCGGCACCGGATATTTACGGGCAAAACATCGCCAACCCGATCGCGATGGTGTGGTCGGGTGCGCTGATGCTGGAATTTTTGGGCAAGGGTGATGAGCGTTATCAGGCCGCCCATGACGGGATCTTGCGTGCCATCGAAAATGTGATTGCCAGTGGTCCGAAAACACCGGATCTGGGTGGCACGGCATCGACTCAGGACGTCGGAAAAGCGATCGCCGCTGCACTGCGTAACGTTCCGGCCGCGTAAGGCAAAAGCCGCGGAACAGACACTTGCAAGCCCGCCAAACCTCCCGAAAACCGGGGGTTTGGCGGGCTTTTTGGCGTGTTCAAAGATGAGTGGGGTATGGCGAAAATTCCTGCGGATCCAGTTGCAAAAGGCCAAATCTCAGGGCATATTGTTAACCGAAAGGTATGCGTTAACTAGCAGTTAACGGTCGGATTCAACGGCGTGAAAGGAGTCCTTAACAGCGGTAAGTGCTGACGTAGAACCGTGCAGTAAGAGAAAAAACTCTCTCTCTGGAGACTTAAATGTCCAATAACAATAAAAAAGATGTCTTTTTGATATCAACTAGCCTGATTGCTGTACTGGCCACCGTTGCAGGCCTTGCCTTCTTTCCGCAACAAGCCGAGACCACCGCCAACATGCTGTTCGAGTTGGCCTCCCGTACCTTTGGCACTTCGGTGCAGGTGTTCGTGTTTTGCTGCGCCCTGGTGGTGCTGTATATCGCGTTCAGCAAGTACGGCAACATCCGCCTGGGTAACGGCAAAGCCGAATACCCGACGGTTACCTGGGTGTTCATGTTTATCTGCGCGGGCATGGGCTCGTCGACCCTGTACTGGGGTGTGATGGAGTGGGCGTATTACTACCAGACGCCCGGGCTGAACATTGCCGCAGGCTCGCGAGAAGCGCTGGATTACAGCGTCAGTTATTCGTTCTTCCATTGGGGGATCAGTGCCTGGTCGTTGTACGCCTTGTCGTCTCTGGCGATGGCGTATCACTTCCATGTGCGCAAAAAGAGCGGCCTGAGCCTGTCTTCGGTCATCGAAGCCGTCACCGGTTTCAAGGCCCAGGGGCCAGTAGGGCGGATCGTCGACCTGGTGTTTTTGCTGACCATGTTTGGCGCCCTGACCGTATCCCTGGTGCTCACCGCTTCCACCCTGACCCGCGGCCTGTCGGCGCTGACCGGCATGCCGGATACCTTTACCACCCAATTGATGGTGATCGGTGTGGTGGCGGTGGTGTTCTCGCTCAGTTCCTATATCGGTATTGCCAGTGGCATGCAGCGTCTGTCGAAGATGGTGTGTATCGGTGCGCTGGTGTTTGCCGGCGTGGTGCTGCTGGTTGGCCCCACGCAATTCATCATCAACAACACCGCCAACTCCATTGGCCTGATGATGCAGAACTACGTACACATGAGCCTGTTTACCGACCCGCAAGGTGATGGTGCCTTCACCCGCAACTGGACGGTTTTCTACTGGCTGTGGTGGGTTTCCTACGCACCGGGCGTGGCCATGTTTGTGACCCGTGTGTCCAAGGGCCGCAAGATGAAAGAAGTGGTCGCCGCGATGTTGATGGGCGGCAGTTTTGGCTGCTGGTTCTTCTTCGGCACGCTGGAAAGCTACAGCATGCACCAGTTCATGAGCGGGGCCATTGATGTGCCGCGCATCCTGACGGAGCAGGGCGGTGAAACGGCGGTGGAGATGCTGCTCAGTGCGCTGCCGTTCGGCCAGATTTTCCTGGGCGTTTACCTGTTCATCATGGCGGTGTTCTGTGCCTCGCACATGGACGCAGCGGCCTACGCCGTGGCCGCCACCAGTACCCGCAACATGCAGGAAGGCCAGGACCCGTCGCCGACTCACCGGTTGTTCTGGTGCATCGCCCTGACCCTGGTGCCGCTGGCCATGCTGTTTGCCAAGGTCTCGCTGTCGACCATGAAAACCGCCGTGGTGCTGACTGCCATTCCGTTCATGGTGATCCTGCTGACCAAGATCTACGGCTTCCTCAAATGGATGTTCGAGGACTACAGCGCCATGCCGGCTTACCTGATCGAGGAGGAAGCCGTATCCCGCGGTAACGACCTCGATTATGTGGCGGCGTTTGAAGTCGCAGCCCAAAGCCCCTCGCTCAAGGTCGAGGCAAAAGCGGTACCCGCAGCCCTGAGCTAATTGTTGTTGTGAACCACGCGCAGGCCCCGACACTCCGGTGCCGGGACCTGAGCGGTTTTTTTTGCGTGCCTTGTTAACCAGTAGTTGCCTGTAATTTACTGGTTACATAAAAACAGCCTGAAACAGGGCGGCGTGCGGCCTGCCCCGCCCTCTGAATTGCCTGAGAGAGACCAGATGAACACTATCGTGAAATTGCCTGCCGACTTCTGCACCAATGCTGACGAAGCGCACACCATTCCCGCGTCCTACTACACCAATCAGAGCGTGTTCGAGCTGGAGAAGGAAAAGATCTTCGCCAACACCTGGATTTGTGTTGGTCACCGCAGCGAAGTTGCCAATAGCAACGACTACATCACCCGCGAAGTGATCGGCGAAAGCATCATCGTCGTGCGCGGTCGCGACAGTGTGCTGCGCGCGTTCTACAACGTATGCCCGCACCGTGGCCATCAGTTGCTGAGCGGCAGCGGCAAGGCCAAAAACGTGATCACCTGTCCGTACCACGCCTGGACCTTCAAGCTCGATGGCGAACTGGCCCACGCGCGCAACTGCGACAACGTGGTCAATTTCGACAAGGAAAACTCCAGCCTCGTGGCCCTGCGGGTCGAGGAATACGCCGGTTTCATCTACATCAACATGAACAACGAAGCCGGCACCGTGGAAGAGCAACTGCCGGGCCTGCAAGCCCGCCTGCGCGAAGCCTGCCCGGTGGTGGATGACCTGCACCTGGCGGCCCGTTTCGTCAGCGATACGCCGGCCAACTGGAAGTCCATCGTCGACAACTACCTGGAGTGTTACCACTGCGCCCCGGCCCACCCCGGCTTTGCCGATTCGGTGAGCGTCGACGAGTACTGGCACACCCTGCACGGCAACTGGTCGCTGCAATTCGGGCACGCCAAGTCGTCGGAAAAATCCTTCAAGTTCGATGAATCGATCAAGGATCCTTCCTTTAGCGGTTTCTGGGCCTGGCCGTGCACCATGTTCAACGCGCCACCGGGCGGCAACTTCATGACCGTGATCTACGAGTTCCCGGTTAGCGCTGGCGTGACCATGCAGCACTACGACATCTACTTCCTCAACAAGGACATCACCCCCGAGCAGCAGGCGCTGATCGAGTGGTACCGCGACGTGTTCCGCCCCGAAGACCTGCGTCTGGTCGAGAGCGTGCAGCGCGGCCTGCAATCGCGCGGTTATCGCGGCCAGGGCCGGATCATGGCCGACCGCAGCCGCAGCGGCATGAGCGAGCACGGCATTGCGCACTTCCACAACCTGATCGCCGTCGCCCATCTGGACGATTGATCCCGATCACGCCGCAGCGTGCCTGCGGCGTTTTACCCCATTAAGAGGAGTGTCCTGCGTGCAGCTCAACGACCCCCAATTGTTTCGCCAACAGGCTTTTATCGATGGAGCCTGGGTGAATGCCGACAGTCGGCAAACCGTAGATGTCACCAACCCGGCCCAAGGCCAGTTGCTCGGCAATGTGCCGCTTATGGGTGGCAGCGAAGCGATTCGCGCCATCGCAGCCGCCGACGCCGCGTTGCCCGCCTGGCGCGAGCGCACGGCCAAGGACCGCGCACAGATCTTGCGCCGCTGGTTCGAGCTGATCCTGCAACACGAAGACGATCTGGCGCAGCTTATGACCCTGGAGCAGGGCAAGCCGCTGCATGAAGCCGTGGGTGAGATTCGCTACGCCGCATCGTTTATCGAATGGTTTGCCGAAGAGGGCAAGCGCATTTATGGCGACGTGATTCCATCGCCGTCCACCGACAAGCGCCTGCTGGTGATCAAGCAGGGCATCGGTGTCTGCGCGGCTATTACGCCGTGGAATTTCCCGGCGGCGATGATCACCCGCAAGGTCGCGCCGGCGCTGGCAGCCGGTTGCACCATCGTGGTCAAGCCAGCCAATGAAACGCCGTTTTCGGCCTTGGCCCTGGCGGAACTGGCCCAGCGTGCGGGCATCCCGGCCGGTGTGCTGAATATCGTGACGGGCGATGCCCAGGCCATTGGCGCGCAGCTGACCGGCCACCCGCTGGTGCGCAAACTGAGCTTTACCGGCTCGACCCCGGTGGGTCGCCTGCTGATGAGCCAGTGCGCCGAGAGCATCAAGAAAGTCTCGCTGGAGCTAGGCGGCAACGCGCCGTTTATCGTGTTCGCCGACGCGGATATCGAGGCCGCCGTTGAGGGGGCCATCGCCGCCAAATATCGCAACGCCGGGCAAACCTGCGTGTGCGTCAACCGCTTCTATGTGCATGACGCGGTCTATGACCAGTTTGCCAGTAAATTCGCCGCCAAAGTCGCGCAGCTGAAGGTCGGCCATGGCAATGAAACCGGTGCGCAAATCGGCCCGCTGATCAGCCTCAAGGCCGTGGAAAAAGTGCGCCTGCTGATCGACGACGCCGTGAGCAAGGGCGCGACCCTGTTGCTGGGCGGCGGCGTGCACGCGCTGGGCGAGCAGTTCTTCGAACCCACCGTTCTGGGTGATATCCGCAAAGGCATGTTGCTGCTGGACGAAGAAATCTTCGGCCCGGTTGCGCCCCTGGTGCGCTTCCACAGCGACGCTGAAGTCGTGGCCCTGGCCAACGACACGTTGTACGGCCTGGCGGCCTACTTCTACAGCCGTGATATCGGCCACGTGTGGCACATCGCCGAGCAACTGGAATACGGCATGGTCGGCGTCAATACCGGGCTGATTTCCAACGAAGTCGCGCCGTTTGGCGGGGTCAAGCAATCCGGTCTGGGCCGCGAAGGTTCCAAATACGGGATCGAAGATTACCTGCAACTGAAATACCTGTGCCTGGCGGTCTGAGCCGACCGCACCGGGTCATGAATCAGGCGGTACGCGAGTGCCGCCCTTTAGCGCAGTAGAGGTTTTGCGATGGCCAACACATATCAAATGCTTGCCGCCCGTGTGATCGGGGTGGAGCAGGTGACGCCACACATCAAACGTTTCACCCTGGTACGTCAGGACGGCAAATTGCTGCCGGACTTCACCGGTGGCAGCCACATCATCGTGCAGATGAAAGACGCCGACGGCCGTCAGCACAGCAATGCCTATTCATTGATGAGCGACCCGCGCCAGACTGCCAGTTACCAGATTGGCGTGCGCCTTGAGGAGGCATCCAAAGGCGGCTCGGCCTTCATGCACCAGCAGGTCGAAGTCGGCACCGAGCTGATGATTTCCACGCCCAACAACCTGTTTGCCATCGACCCCAAGGCCGGCCGGCATGTGTTGATTGCTGGTGGCATCGGCATTACCCCGTTCCTGTCGCAGGTTTATGAACTGCGCGACAGCGGCGCCGACTACCAGCTGCACTATGCCTTCCGCAGCCCCGAGCACGGTGCGTTCCAGGATGAACTCAGCGCCGGACCTCATGCCGACCGTACTCGGCTGTATGCCGACAGCCTGGGGCAGTCGCTGAACCTGGTCGAACTGATGGGCGCGCTGGCCAGCGATGCGCACGTCTATGTCTGTGGCCCCAAACCGTTGATCGATGCGGTGATCGCCACCGGCAAGCAGTTGGGCCTGGCCGATGATCGCGTGCATTGGGAACAGTTCGCCGCCGCGCCCGTGACCGGCGGCGCTTTTACGCTGGTATTGGCCAAGTCCGGCCAGGAGCTGCGCGTCGAAGCAGGCATGAGCATTCTCAAGGCCATCGAAAAAGCCAATGTCGACGTTGAATGCCTGTGCCGCGAAGGCGTATGTGGCACCTGCGAGACGCGCATCCTTGAAGGCGAGGCGGCGCACAATGATCAATATTTGAGCGATGACGAAAAGGCCGCCCAGCAAACCATGATGATCTGCGTGTCCCGTGCCCGGGGCGAGCGGCTGGTGCTGGACTTGTAATACGCTTGGCGTGATCGCGCCGGGGGGCGACAGGGGTGTGTGTATAATCGCGACGCCCTGCGCCTTGCGTGATCACGGACTTGTCATGACTGAAGATAGCTTTGCCTTTCGCCTGAAGGAGCTGCTCGAACACCACAAAATGACCTTGCAAGCGGTCGGCACTGCCTTGGGCATTTCCCGTACGGCGGTGCATAAATGGACCCGTGGTGGCGAAATCGACTACAGCAATCTGCGCAAACTGGCTGACCTGTTCAAGGTCAACTGGGTGTGGCTGCGCTATGGCGAACAGGCGGTGCAGGACCTGCAGGGGGCGGCCTCGGTGGAGCTGCCGATGACCGATGTGCGCCGCAAGTACATCGCCGACATCATGGAAAGCGAAGCACGCATGACCCTGGCGCAAGAGAACGCCGGGATCGTGACGTGGGAGTGGAACCTGATCACCGACGAGGTGTTCTACTCGGCCAACGTCGAGCGGGTGTACGGCTGGCAGGTCAACAGCAACGACGATTTCTGGCCCCATGTACTGCCTGAAGACAAGGTGGTCATGAATGCGCTCTACGACGAGTGCTTCGCCAACAACACGCCCTATGAATACGACTTCCGGATATTTCGCCCCGATGGCGAGATGCGCTGGATTTCGTCGCGGGCCATGCCGCTGAACGACAGCGCCGGGCGCCCGGTGAAAATGATCGGCATCAGCATGGACAACACCGCCCGCAAGACCGCTGAACAAGCCTTGCGCAAAAGCGAAGAGGCCTTCCGCGCGCTGTTCGAACTGGCCTGCGGCGCCATCGCCTATGTGGACCTGGACGGCAGCTGGCGTCGGGTCAACGACAGCCTGTGCCAGTTGCTCGGTTACAGCGAGCAGGAGCTGCGCCAGCTGACCTTCCAGGACCTCACCCACCCCGATGACCTGCAGGCCAACCTTGAGCAGTTGCAACTATTGCTCGAGGGCAAGATCAGCAACTACGACCTGGAGAAACGCCTGCGCTGCAAGGACGGGCACTTTATCTGGACCCATGTGCGCACCTCGTTGCAGCGCAACTCCCAGGACGACAGCCCCGAGCACCTGATCAGCGTGATCGACGACATCACTCGCGAACGCGCCGAACGCCAGGCCTTGCTGGCGCGCATCGAAGAGCTGGAACGCCTGCTTCAGGGGATATGACTTTGCTCATGTGGGAGCGGGCTTGCTCGCGATGGGATCGCTGTGGTTTACCTGACAGACCGCAGCGCCTGAATCGCGAGCAAGCCCGCTCCCACAACAAGCCCGCTCCCACAGGGGCGTGGGGATTTAGAGGGCAAACCCCAGCTCAAACAGGGTGCCGCTGTCATTGCTGATCACCCGCACCTGCCCGCCATGCAATTGCATGATCGACTGCACGATCGCCAGCCCCAGACCGCCCGAATCCCCCGGCTGGGCCCGCGACGGGTCGACCCGGTAAAAGCGGTCGAACAGCCTGTCGATATGCTGCGGGTCAATCGGCTGGCCGAGGTTGTGCACGCCGATCCAGCACATTCCCGCCTCATCGCGCCGCTGCAGGCTCACGGTTGAACCCGCCCGGGCATGGCGCACGGCATTGGCCAGCAGGTTGCCCAGTGCTCGTTGCAGCAGTTGCTGATCCACCGTCAACGGCCCGCGCAGCTGATTTTCCAGCAGCAAGCCGCGATCCTCGGCCAGCGCCTCGAAGTAATCACACAGCCCGTCACCCACTTCGCCAAGGTCCAGGGTTTGCAGCTGCAACGGGCGCTGCCCGTGCTCGGCACGGGCGAGGAACATCAGGTTTTCGGCCATGCGGTTGAGCCGTTCATATTCCTCGATATTCGATGCCAGAACCTCCTGGTACTCAGCCGCGCTGCGTGGCTGGTTCAGGGCCAGGCTGTTGCTGCCCAGCAGGTTGTGCAGCGGCGTGCGGATTTCATGGGCCAGGTCGGCGGAAAACTGCGACAGCCGGGCAAAGCTGTCTTCCAGCCGCGCGAGCATGGCGTTGAGGGCCAGCACCGGCTCCTTGAGCTCGCTGGGCATGGTTTCGGTGGGCATACGCCGGTCAAGGCTGCGCGGGTCGATATGGCGCATGGCCTGGGCCAGTTCGCGCAGCGGCGTGAGGCCACGGCGCAACAGCAGCAAGCCCAGCCCGAAGGCCAGCAAGGTGCCCAGCCCGGCGGCCATGTACAAGCGCATGCGGTAACTGGCGAGCATTTGCTCACGCTCATCCAGGCGCTTGCCTACGGTCACGCTGAGGATTTCATTGGCCGGGCCACGGGCCATGCCGGCGAGCAATACGGTCGCGTCCACGGTCTTGATATCGGCGCGCTGCGGTGCCCGGTCCTGGGCGATGGGTGGCAAGTCCGGCAAGGCTTGTTGGTGGGGGTTGATGGCGATGAGCGGGCTGCCATCGGCACGCTTGACCAGCAGCACGCTGTCCAGGTTGCCGAGCATGTTCTGGTACAGGCGTGGGCGCTCTTGCAGGGCTTCGAGGCTGTCACTGTCATGCAGCAGGGCGCGCACTTGTTCAAGGCGCCCGAGCAGGGCCTGATCGTCGCGAAAGGTCAATTCTGCAGCCAGTGAGCGGTACAGGAACACCCCCACCGCACTCAGCACCAGCGCACAGGTCAGGGCAATCGCCAGCGCCAGACGCCAGGCGATGGATTTACTCATCGGGCGCTTCCAGTTGATAGCCGACGCCGCGCACGGTGTGGATCAGCTTGGGCATGTAGGGGTCGTCGATCTTGGCCCGCAGGCGGCGCACGGCGACTTCGACCATATTTGTGTCGCTGTCGAAATTGAGGTTCCACACTTGCGAGGCGATCAGGGTGCGGGACAGTACCTCGCCCTGGCGGCTGGCCAGCAGTTGCAGCAGGGCGAATTCCTTGTTGGTCAGGCTGATGCGCTGGCCACCCCGACTGACGCGACGACGCAGCACGTCGATTTCAAGATCGGCGATGGCATACGACTCGGCCTCGCGCAGGGGGCCTCGGCGCAGCAGGGTGCGGACCCGGGCGAGCAACTCGGCAAAGGCGAAGGGCTTGAGCAGGTAGTCGTCGGCGCCCAGCTCCAGGCCGCGCACGCGGTCTTCGATGGCGTCCCTGGCGGTCAGGAACAGTACTGGCGTGGCGCCGCGCTGGCGAATCAGTTGCAGCAATTGCCAGCCATTGAGCCCCGGCAGCATGACGTCGAGGATGATCAGGTCGTATTCCTGCTGCTCGATAAAGTAACGCCCGTCCAGGCCGTTCAGCGCCACATCCACGGCAAACCCGGACTCCCTGAGGCCCTTGGCCAGGAAGTCGGCCGTCTTGGCTTCGTCTTCAACCACTAACAAACGCATCGCACACCTCGATCAATCGTCTGCACAGGCTAGGCGCCTTCGGCGGTGTTGCCTATTACAAACTTGTAATGCAACTGACGGGGTTCTGACGAAGGTCGCAGGTTACGGTGGCCCCATTCGTACAGGAGCTTGCCCATGATGCTGAAAACCTTGTTGCTGTGGACTGCCGTTGGCGTTGCCGGCGCGGCCCAGGCGGCGCCGAATCTGGCGCGCCATGCCGATCTGGACCTGGCCACCGCCCGCCAGTTGGCCGACGCGACCCTCAAGCACTGCACCGGGGCGCTGAGCGTGCTCGACCGCGGTGGCAACGTGCTGATGGCGCAGCGCCCGGAAGGCGTTGGCCCGCACAACCTGCTGGCGAGCCAGCGCAAGGCCTATACCGCGCTGTCGACCAAAACCCCGACCCGCCTGTTTGCCGAGCGTGCGCGTAACAACCCCGAGGCCGCCAATCTCAACTCCATTGCCGAGCTGTTGCTGTTGGGCGGCGGTGTGCCGTTATTCGCCGAAGGGGAACTGGTGGGCGCGCTGGGCGTGGCCGGGGCGGGCGGTGCTGAGCAGGACGAAGCCTGCGCGATCAAGGCTGCCGGGCAAGTTGGCCTGACCATTCAACGTTGATTACTTTTTAACCACTGAGGAATAACCATGAAATCGTTGCGAATCACCCTGGCGGCGTTGAGTCTGAGTGCGGTGTCGAGCCTGGCAATGGCGGCGGGCAACCCGTTGAGCGTGCATGTGCTCAACCTGGAAAATGGTCTGCCGTCCCCGGGCGTCAACGTGACCCTGGAAAAACACGTAGGCAAAGACTGGCAGCCGCTGGCCCAGGGCGTGACCAATGAACAGGGACGTATCGGCGAACTGTTCCCGGGCAAGCAGGCGTTTGAAGCGGGGGAGTACCGGGTGGTGTTCAAGACCGGCGAGTACTTCAAAAAGGTGGGCCGCGATACGTTTTTCCCGGAAATTCCGGTGATTTTTGAAGTGAAGAATGTGGATCAGCATTACCACATTCCGTTGTTGCTCAGCCCTTATGGGTTCTCGACGTATCGCGGTTCGTAGGCCTGCAAAAAACTGTGTGGGAGCGGGCTTGCTCGCGATTCAGGCGCTGCGGTTTTTCAGGTAAACCACGGCGATCCCATCGCGGGCAAGCCCGCTCCCACAACAAGCCTGCTCACACAGAGTTATCCACAGCGCTGCGCAAGCACCATCAAGTTGCGCGGCGTCAGTTGGCTGTCGCAAAACTCGCCAATCTGCACTTGATAGCCGTTTTCCTCCAGGTACAAGGCGCGATCCAGCACCAACCACAGCTCCAGCGGGCGGCGAAACAGCCCGCGCACCAACTCCAGGTTGCGCACCTGCGCCAAGCGCTCCCGGCCTGCCGCTTCCAGTGCTGGCCAGTCTTCGTCGCCGCTTGTGGATAAGTTCTTCAGCGTCGCCAACCCCTCGCAATACTCGGCAAACGGTTTGCCCAGCCAGGCACTCGGCAGCGAGGGTGTGGATAAGTATTCGTCGCACTGACGATGCTGGCGTTGCCACAAATCAAAACCCAAACGCCGTGCCATCGATTCGTCGCGCTGGCGCCGCACGCGGCTGCCGGCGGTCACGGTTTCGCTCATGGGCAGGCTCAGGTCTTCCAGTGACAACTGCAGGTGCGAAGCCTTGGCCACTGTGGATAACGCTTGATAGTGCGTCGCGCTGATGCGGTTGTAGCAACAAGGGGACACGGCAAGTTGTCCACAGCCTGCCGCCGTGGCCAACTGCAGCAGGCGCACATGCAGATCGCCGCAGGCGTGCAGCGCCACGGGGGTCATGTGGGCGGTGAGCTGCATGGCCGTGTCGGGGGCGAGCACGTCCTGTTGCACATGCCGGGCGGGCAAGTGATGGCGCTGGCTCAGTTGCTCCCCGGCCTCGATCAGGGCCGGGTCGTATTCCAGGCACGTCAGCTGCTGGTCGGTGCTTAACAACCGTCGCCCCAGATGGCCTTTGCCCGAGCACCAGTCCAGCCAGTGGGCGGGCTTTTGCGCAAAGCTCAGGCTTTGGGCGAAGGCTTCGATCTGTTGCCATTTACGCCCTGGCACGTCCACCTGCAAGCGCGGGTTGGCGGGTGCAAGGGCGTGGGTGGGCAAGCGCTCGACCCGGCTCAGGGCGAGTGAGGTCGCCGCCAGTTCAGGGAATGGCGCAGGGGCGGGCAAGAGTTGGGGATGGTTGTGGCTGGCTTCGGCGTCTTGCAGCGAACGCTGGCGCAACCACTGCGCCAGTTCGGGGTGTTGCGCTTCCCACGGCAGGTTCAGGTGAGTGAAGGGCCGTGGGCGCCAGAGGTGCTGGTGGTCGTGCAGAAACCTGTCCAGCGCCTCGAAGCGGGCCAGCAGGTCAGCGGCCCTGGCAGGCATCGACGCGCAACCAGCGCTCCAGCAGTTTGAAGCCCTGGATCAGCACAAACGACATGATCAGGTAAATGGCCCCGGCAGCCAGGAACATATCCACTGTCTGGTAGTTGCGCGCAATGATGGTGCGGGTCATGCCGGTCAGTTCCAGCAGGGTCACGGTACTCGCCAGCGAGCTGGCCTTGAGCATCAGGATCACTTCGTTGCTGTAGGCCGGCAGGCCGATGCGCGCCGCGCGAGGCAGGACGATATGCACCAGGGTCTTGAAGCGCGACATGCCCAGCGCCCGTGCCGCCTCGATCTCACCCGGCGGGATGGCCTGGATCGCACCGCGCAGGATCTCGGCGATATAGGCGGCGGTGTGCAGGGTCATGGTGATGATCGCGCACCAGAACGGGCTGCGCAGGTACGGCCACAACGCGCTTTCACGCACAACATCGAACTGCGCCAGGCCGTAATAGACCAAAAACAGCTGGATCAGCAGTGGCGTGCCACGGAAGAAAAAGATGTAGGCGTAAGGCAGCGAACGCACATACCAGAGCTTGGACGAGCGGGCGATGCCCAGCGGGATGGCCACGATCAGACCGGCGATCACCGAGATGGCGGTCAGCTCCAGGGTCAGGGTTG
The DNA here is from genome assembly GCF_041200115.1 of Pseudomonas sp. WC2401. Taxonomy (NCBI): domain Bacteria; kingdom Pseudomonadati; phylum Pseudomonadota; class Gammaproteobacteria; order Pseudomonadales; family Pseudomonadaceae; genus Pseudomonas; species Pseudomonas sp. WC2401. Next base: position 438,642 of record NZ_CP165623.1, on the reverse strand, counting down.
CGCCCTGCATCAGCTTGGGCAGCCACTTGAGGATTACTTCCCACTCCATTACGTCCTCCTCACGAAGCCGCGCGCTGCGCGTTTTTCAAGCACGTGCATGGTGCCCATGGCCAGTACGGTCAGGCCCAGGTACATCACGGCTGCCACCATGTAGAAGGTGAACGGGTGTTTGGCGAAGGTCACGGCGTTTTGCGCCTGACGCATGATTTCTTCAAGGCCGATAACCGACACCAGTGCGGTGTCTTTCATCAGGATCATGAACAGGTTGCCCAGGCCGGGCAGGGCGATGCGCCACATTTGCGGCAGCACCAGCTTGGTGAAGATCCGTGGTTTGGACAGGCCCAGTGCCATGCCCGCTTCGCGGTGGCCCTTGGGGATGGCCAGGATGGCACCACGGAATACTTCGGTGGCATAGGCACCAAAGCACAGGCCCAAGGCGAGCACACCCGCGGCAAAGGCGCTGAGGGTGAGGTCGGGCATGCCGATGTATTCGCCGATGGCGCGCACCAGATTCACGCTGCCGAAGTAGATCAGCAACACCCAGAGCAGTTCGGGCACGCCGCGAACCAGGGTCGAATAGGCGCCGCCCAACCATCTAAGCGGTTTGAAGGGGGACGTCTTGGCCAAGGCACCGAGCAATCCGAGCACCAGGCCCAGACACAGCGCAGTGAGTGCCAGTTTGACGGTCATCAGCGCGCCAGCGGCAAGCGCCGGGCCGAATCCGTATAAATCGATAGTCATGGGGTAGGCAGGCTTTGCTAGGGACCGGCGCGCCCGCAGGCGCACCGGTCAGGCAGGTCAGTAGATGCTGAACGGGAAGTACTTGTCGTTGATCTTCTTGTACGTGCCGTCTTCAACGATTTGCTTGAGGGCCAGGTTCAGCTTGGCGCGCAGTTCGTTGTCGCCCTTGCGCAGGGCAATACCGACCTTGTCGTCTTCGTTGACCGGCTCACCCTTGAACTCGTATGCCTGGCCAGCCGGGCTTTTCAGCCAGTCGTAGTTAGCATACTTGTCAGCCAGCAGCGCATCTACGCGGCCCGAAGTCAGGTCGAGGTAGGCGTTTTCCTGGGTGTCGTACAGGGAGATGGTAGCGTCAGTGCCCAGGTTGTCATCCAGCCAGGTTGCGGCCTGGGTCGAACGCTGGGTGCCCAGGGCCTTGCCCTTGAGGGACGCGAGGTCGGTTTTGAAGTCGACTTTTTTCGGCGCAATGAACTGCTGTTTGTTGGAGTAGTACGGGTCGGTGAAGTCCACCGCCTGCTTGCGCTCGTCAGTGATCGACAGCGACGACACGATGAAGTCGTACTTTTTGGCGTTCAGGGCCGGGATGATGCCGTCCCAGTCCGAGGTGACGATTTCACACTCGGCTTTCATCTTGGCGCACAGGGCCATGGCGATATCCGGGTCGAAGCCGACGACTTCACCACTGGCGTTCTTGTTGTTGAACGGTGGGTAAGCCCCTTCAATACCGACTTTGTACTTGTCTACAGCCAGGGCGTTGGCGCTGAAAACCAGTGTGGCGGCAGCGGCCATGAGAAGCTTTTTATAGGTCTGCATTCGTGTTGCTCCGTTAGCGGTTGCTGGACATGAATTGTTTACAGCGCGCCGAAACCGGGTTGTCGAACACCTGTTCTGGCGACCCTTGCTCTTCGATCAGGCCCTGGTGCAAAAACACTACTTCGGTGGACACCTGGCGGGCAAAGCCCATCTCGTGGGTGACCAGCAGCATAGTGCGACCTTCTTCGGCGAGCGCGCGGATCACACTAAGTACTTCTTGAACCATTTCCGGGTCAAGTGCCGATGTCGGTTCATCGAACAGAATGACTTTGGGCTGCATGGCCAGGGTGCGGGCAATCGCTGCGCGTTGCTGCTGGCCGCCGGACAATTCAGAGGGGTAGGCATGGCGTTTTTCGCCAATGCCGACCTTGGCCAGCAACGCTTCAGCCACTTCGATGGCCTCGGCCTTGCTTTGCCCCAGCACGCGACGTGGCGCCTCGATAATGTTGTCGAGGATGGTCATGTGCGGCCACAGGTTAAAGTTTTGAAACACAAAACCCAGTTCGCTGCGCATGCGGTTGATCTGCTTGCCGTCGGCCGCGATCAGTTCGCCATTTTTGGCTTTCTTGAGTTTGAGCTCTTCACCGGCGACCACGATCTGCCCTTCGTGGGGGTTCTCGAGCAGGTTGATGCAGCGCAGCAGAGTGGACTTGCCGGAACCGGAAGAACCCAGGATCGAGATCACGTCGCCGTCGCGTGCGGTCAGCGAGATACCCTTGAGTACCTCAAGCTCGCCGTAGCGTTTGTGCAAGTTGCGGATTTCAAGCGCGGGCGTGGCCAAAGCCATGTGCGTTCCTCATTGTGTTCGGGTGCGATCCTGCTGTTGGGCGGCCTTCCTGGCGCAGGCCAAGCTAGCATAGGGTTGCAGAGGCAACCAGCCGCCCTGAAGACACAAAAGGCGTGGGGGTGGCAGTTTGTCGCATCGCTACAGCAGAGTGTCGCGCCGACAACAACCGACCCTGTATTTCGCCGTTCGGCCAGACAGGTGTCGCTTAAAAAAGGTCGCGATGTTGCCAGCTTTGGCCCGGTGTTGGAAGCGCGAACCTACTAAAGGTTAAAGATGTGCACTGCTTTTGGGCCATATGGGCAGTTTTGGGTATTTTTGGTGCGCCGAGACCTCTGTAACTGAGTGTTTCGGTAACGAATGGGCGAAAAGCCATTAGCCTCAATGGCTTGCAACGTCTGTTGCAAATCGTTGCAGCCCGCGCAAACCGTGCATTTGTCACATTCTGGCTCACTTATTGCGTCAAGGATTCTAAACGCCCCGTTGGTTACTTTTTACGAAGGTCAACGCGGGTGCTCGGAATGGCTTCAATGAAAGGTAGTCCCAATGAGCAATACGCAATCCTCTAGCGGCCTGGAACAAGGGCTCAAACCACGGCATGTGACCATGCTGTCGATTGCCGGTGTTATCGGCGCCGGTTTGTTTGTCGGTTCCGGACACGCGATTGCCCAGGCGGGCCCCGCTGTGCTGCTGGCCTATGCCGCAGCAGGCACGCTGGTTGTACTGGTGATGCGCATGCTGGCCGAAATGGCCGTTGCCTCGCCGGACACCGGTTCGTTCTCCACTTACGCCGACCGTGCCATCGGGCACTGGGCCGGTTTTACCATTGGCTGGCTGTACTGGTGGTTCTGGGTCCTGGTGATCCCGCTGGAAGCTGTCGCCGCAGGTACCATCCTGCATGCGTGGTTCCCGGGCACGGCGATCTGGGTGTTTACCCTGGTCATCACCCTGTTGCTGACCGCCACCAACCTGTTTAGCGTCAAGAACTACGGCGAGTTCGAGTTCTGGTTTGCGCTGGTCAAGGTGCTGGCGATTATCGGTTTTATCATTTTGGGTCTGCTGGCCATTTTCGGCTATCTGCCTACCAGCCAGGTCAGCGGTGTGGCGCATCTGTCCGATACCATCGGCTTTATGCCCAATGGCATGGGCGCCGTTCTGGCTGCCATGCTGACCACCATGTTCTCGTTCATGGGCACTGAAATCGTCACCATCGCGGCGGCAGAATCCAAAGACCCGAGCAAGCAGATCACCAAGGCCACCAACTCGGTGATCTGGCGTATTGGCCTGTTCTACCTGGTGTCGATTTTCATCGTTGTGGCCCTGGTGCCGTGGAACGACCCGAGCCTGGCGCAGTTGGGTTCCTACCAGACCGTGCTTGATCGCATGGGCATCCCGAATGCCAAGCTGATCGTGGATATCGTGGTACTGATTGCCGTCACCAGCTGCCTGAACTCGGCGCTTTACACCTCTTCGCGCATGCTCTACTCCCTGAGCAAACGTGGTGATGCACCGGCCGCGGCCAAGCGCACCAACGCTGCGGGCACGCCTTACTGGGCGGTGATGATGTCCACGGGCGCAGCCTTTGTAGCGGTATTCGCCAACTACGTGGCTCCGGCAGCCGTGTTCGAGTTCCTGCTGGCCAGCTCTGGTGCCATTGCATTGCTGGTGTATCTGGTGATTGCCGTGTCGCAACTGCGCATGCGCCAGAAGCGCACGGCTCTGGGCGAGAATATTTCGTTCAAGATGTGGCTGTTCCCGGGCCTGACCTATGCAGTAATCGTCTTTATCGTGGCTATTCTGACGGTCATGCTGTTCCAGGAAGCGCATCGCGTTGAAATCATGGCTACCGGTTTGCTAAGCATTCTGGTGGTGGTGGCAGGCCTGCTGGTGGCACGCCGTCGTCGCATTGAGAAGTTGGGGGCACCGGTACTCAACTGAGGCCAGGACGGTTCTCGCGGTTGAATACCCAGAAAAACCGTCATCCTTCGGGATGGCGGTTTTTTTGTGCCTGTAAGGTGGTCATTTTGCGACCGCTGATCACTATCTGGCGGTTTTTTCCCATTCAGTGGGAATCGAATTTCAGCTAATGGGAAACACCGTGCACCATGCAGGCAAGAGCATGGGGCCGACAATGAACTACAACACGCCAACTGATCGCTTGCTGCAAATCCTCGTCAGTCTGGGGCAATCCGCTGAGGCGATCTCCGCCAAGGCGCTTTCCGAGCAACTGGGGCAGCCGCTGAGCAGCACCTATCGCCACCTCAACACGCTGTTGCGCTGGGGCCTGGCCGAAGAGAACGGCCAGGGCCGCTATCTGCCAGGGCCTGCCTGTTTGCAGCTGGCGAAAAAATTCGACCGCGAAGCGGTGCTGGTGACGCTGGCCAAACCTGAACTCAAGCGTCTGGCCGAGCAAAGCCAGGAGAGCGTGGCCTTGATGGTGCCGAGCAACGGTCAGGCGATTTGCATTGAGCTGGTCGACAGCCCGCAACCCCTGCGCTGCTGTTACCAGAAAGGGCTGGCCCAGCCGCTGTTGGTCGGCGCTTCTGCGCGGGTGCTGCTGGCGTATATGGATGAGGCGCAAAGCGTGTCGGCGCTTCTGGCGCAAGGCGTCGAGCCTGAAGAAGTTGCCACCTACCAGCGCAGCTTTGCCCAGATCCGCGCTGCCGGTTATGCCGTGAGTGTGAGTGAGATCGACGACGGTATTTGGGGTATCAGCGCGCCGTTGCTCGACAGCCGCAATCGCCTGCAAGGCGCCATCAGCCTCATGGCCCCGGCCACCCGGGCACACACCCGCAGTGAACGCCTGATCCGCTGGACCCAGGACGTAGCCCTGCGCCTGAGCGCCCGGCTCGACTGAATTTGACTGGAGTTTCAAACATGACGGTTGTACCCGACATGTCCTTGTGGACAGGCCGTATTGATGTCGCTGAAGGGCAGGGCGCGTTGCGCTGGCATCAATGGGTCAAGCCTGTGGCCGATGGCCTGCCAGCGGGGGCTGCATTGATTGGTTTGGCCTGCGATGAAGGGGTCAGGCGCAATCAGGGCCGTACCGGCGCACGCAAGGGGCCGCAGGCTTTGCGCAAGGCCTTGGCCAACCTGGCATGGCACGGTCACGCGCCGCTGTACGATGCCGGTGATGTGAACTGTGCAGGCGATGATCTGGAGGGCGCGCAGCAAGGCTATGGCGAACAGGTCAGCCATTTGCTCGACCAGGGGCATTTACCGCTGGGCCTGGGTGGCGGGCACGAAATCGCCTTTGCCAGCTTCAGTGGTCTGCTCGATCACTTGCGCCGCAAACACCCGCAGCCACGGATCGGTATTCTCAATTTCGATGCGCATTTCGATTTGCGCCACGCCGAACAAAGCAGCTCAGGCACACCCTTCCGGCAGATTGCCGAGGCTTGCCAGCGTTTCGACATGCCGTTCACTTATTGCTGCCTGGGTGTCAGCCAGTTGAACAATACCCAGGCCCTGTTTGCACAGGCCGAACGCCTGAATGTGCGTTACCGCCTCGACCGGCAAATGAACAGCTGGGACATCCGCGCCTGCGAAGCGTTGATCGATGATTTCCTGCAAGACGTCGATCACCTCTACATGACCCTTTGCCTCGATGTCCTGCCCGCCAGCCAGGCTCCCGGCGTCAGTGCGCCGTCTGCCCACGGGGTGGACATGCAGATCGTCGAGCATCTGGTGCGCCACGCCAAAGCCAGCGGCAAATTGCGCATGGCCGACATCGCCGAGCTCAACCCGAGCCTGGACATCGACAACCGAACCGCCCGCATTGGCGCGCGTCTGCTCGCCAGCCTGATTGATTAAGTTTTACGCAAATCCCTGAAACCGCTTGTTGAATCATAAGAAAAAGAGAAATTCGCCATGCTGACATTCGAACTGGATGCGCTGAGCACCCTTGCTCTCGCGTTGCTCCTGCTGGGCCTGGGTGCCCAACTGAAAAAGCGCAGCTACTGGCTGCGTCAATTGTGTGTCCCTGCACCGGTCATCGGTGGTTTCGGGTTTGCCTTGGTGATTTGGTTATTACGTGATCAGCAACTGCTCAACCTGACCCTCGACACCAGCCTGCAAACCCCGCTGATGGTGGCGTTCTTCACCACCGTAGGCTTGGGCGGCAGCCTGGGGTTGTTGCGCAAGGGCGGCAAGCTGCTGTTTATCTACCTGGGCGCGTGCTGGGGCCTGGCGCTGGTGCAAAACGTGGTAGGGGTGAGTGTGGCCAAGCTGCTGGGCATCGACCCGTTGCTGGGGATCATGGCCGGGGCGGTGTCACTGGAGGGCGGTTTTGGTGCGGCGGCAGCCTTTGGACCGATTGCTGAAAACCTGGGGGCGGTCGGGGCTACGACTGCCGCGCTGGCCGCTGCAACCTTTGGCATGGTGGCTGGTGGTTTGCTGGGCAGCCCGCTGGCGCGCTGGCTGATCGAGCGCAACAAGCTGGTGGTCAAGGCCGAAGCCGCGGGCAGCCTCAAGGCGTTCGAAGAGGTGGTCCACACCCCTGTGGCCGCGCTGGATGCCGCAACCCTGCTGCGTTTGTTGACCTGCATTGTGGTGATCATGGTGCTGGGGTTCTGGCTGGGTTCCAGCTTGCAGCAGCATCTGGGTATCGTGTTGCCGAGCTATGTGGGGGCCATGTTCGTCGCGATCATCCTGCGCAACCTCAATGACCGGGCCCAGGTGATCGAGGTGCCTGACCATGCCGTCAGCACGATCGGCGATGTGTGCCTGGGCATGTTCCTGACCATGGCCATGATGAGCTTGAAGTTCTGGGAGCTGGAGAAGCTCGGCTTGCCGTTGCTGGTGATTCTGGTGGTGCAGGTGGTGATCATGATCCTGCTGTGCGTGTTCGTCCTGTTCCGCCTGTTTGGCCGCAACTACGACGCCGCGGTCTTGTGCGCGGGCTTCATGGGGCACGGGCTGGGCGCGACGCCCAATGCCGTGGCCAATATGGGGGCCATCTGCGATCACTATAAAGTCTTCTCGTACAAGGCCTTTATCATCGTGCCGCTGTGTGGGGCGGTGCTGATCGATATCGTGGCGATCCCGATGATCACCTGGTTTATCAACGCCTTCAGCTGACGGGCTCGATGCAAAACGGCCGCTCTCCCGTCAAGGAGGCGGCCGTTTTTATGCAGCATTCAAATGTGATAGCTGCGGGGCATTGCGCTGTTAACCATCAGACCATTCTTGGGACCGTGAAGCGAAACTCGCTGCCTTCTCCCGGTGTGCTTTCGGCCAGTAACTGGCCGCCGTGGGCCTTGATAATGCCCTGGGAGATATACAGCCCCAGGCCCGTGCCCAGTGCGTTGCCTTCCTTTGCCGTCCAGTAGCGGTCGAAGATATGTGGCAACTGCTCGGGGGCAATGCCCTTGCCCGAATCCCGCACGCTGAACACGATATCGTCCCCGTTGGACATGGCCGCCACGCCGATTTTGCCCTGTGCGGGGGTGAATTTGATCGCGTTGCCGATCAGGTTGGACAGCACCTGGAACAGCCGCTCGGGGTCGGCGTTGATTTTCAGATCGGGCTCGGCGTGAAAGGTCAGCTCCACGGCCTTGTCCAGCGCCAGCGGCGCAAGCAACGACAAGGCCTCTTCAAAAATCTGGCTCACATCCAGCGGCTGCGGGGTGATGGTGTAGCGCCCGGCTTCGATTTTCGAGGTGTCGAGCAAGTCGTCGAGCAGCACGCTCATGCGACTGCTGGCCTGTTGCATGGTGTCGATGGCCGAGGTGATGCGCCGCGAGGTGTGCGGGCCGTCGCTACTGAAGGCCTTTTGCATCATGCCGCAGAGCATCGAAATAATGGTCATGGGGTTGCGCAGGTCGTGGGAGACCACTGCCACCAGTTCATCCCGTGCGCGCACGGCCTGTTGCTCGCGCAGCACCTGGCGCGACAGGTCGTTTTCCAGGGCCGAGCGGCGCAGGTCATTGGCAGCAAACAGATCGCCGTGGCTCCACTTGGTCGAGATGCCGTCCATCTCGACTTTCCAGATTTCGAACGAGGTGCGCGGGCTCAGGCGCAGGCCGTTGCTGCCGGCTTCCAGGTTCAGCGGCTTGTTGGGGTCGCCGCTCCACTGGATGCTTTCCTTGACCTCACTGCGAAACCACAGCACGGCGTTGTCCACAGGTTTGGGCAGGGTCATGGCCAACAAGCCGCTGGCGATGTCCTTGTACTGCGCTGCCGGGGCATGCAGGGCGCTGAGGTTATGGCTGGAGAACACCGGCTGGGCGCTGTCCTTGAACCATTGGTACAGCTCACGGGTGGCTTCGGGGGACGGGCACTGGCCATAACGGTGCAGCACCTTGTCCTCCATAATCGCCACACCGCTGGCGCCGGTCAGTGCCATCAAGGCTTCGGGCATTTGTGCCAGGCCATCAAATACGGCTTCGGTGCTGTGCACCATGGCCGCGTTGAGGCGTACCAGGGCATCCATCTTGGCTTCGCGCTGACGGCTGATTTCCAGGGTTTGCAGGGCGCTGATCTGCAGGGACAACACCTGGCCGATGGTCTGGCAGGCCATGCGCAGTTCATGGGGTACATGCAGCGTTTGGCGATGCCCGCAACTGATCAGGCCCCACAGGCGCTCGCCGTCCATCAACGAAATGCTCATGGACGACAGCACGCCCATGTTCTTCATGTACTGGCAGTGAATCGGCGAAACACTGCGCAACACGGCCCCGCTCAGGTCCAGCGCCTCGCCGGTGTCCGGGCGCAATGTGGGAATCAGCGGCACGGGCTGGTAATCGGCGTTCGGAATAATGCGCAACCAGTGGGTGCGGTACAGCTCGCGGGCTTGCTCCGGGATGTCGGAGGCAGGGAAAAACATGCCGTTGAACAACTCCATCGCGGGCGAAGAGGCTTCCGCGATGACCTGGCCGTGGCCTTCATCCTGAAAGCGGTAGATCAGAACGCGGTCGTAGCCTGTCAGCGCCTGGATCTCGCGTACGCAAATTTCATACAGTGCGGTGAGGGTCTTGGCCCCTTGCAGGCGTTGCAGCATGCGGCTCAGGTTGCGCACCTTGTTCATGGTGCTGTGGATTTGCGAAGCGTCGGGCTTGAGTTCCAGCTCCAGAACCAGAATGCCCTTGTCGCGGTGCAGCAGGCCTTCGTATTCACGCCCCAGCAGCGTCAGGGCCAAAGGCGGTGCATCGGCCAGGGTGGCGTAGACCGCGGCCTGCTGCACTGCGTTGGCGGCCTCGGAGCCGCTCAGCGCGGCCAGCGGCAGGCCCAGTAGCGATTCGGCACTGATGCCGAACATGGCCTGCACATTGGCGCTGACCTGCTGGATCTGCAGATCGGGCTCCGACAGTGTGACCAGCAGACCGTGGGGCTGGATTGCTCCGGGAAAGCGAATGGGTTCATCAGCACAATTGGCCAGCAAGCGTTCAAAAGCTTGAGGGTCCTGTGGATTCATAACAAAACCTCCTGACGTTCGAGCCAGTGCTCGAAACAGCTAAACGTAGAGCGGGCAGCCTGTACGGTTTCGCCTCGCGCTTGTGCATCGAGGGGCACGCTGCCCAGAAAATCCATAAACACCTTCCACTGCCGGCCGGTCGCTTCGCCGTAGACGTAAAGAAAAGCGCAGCCGTTGTGCGCTTCCAGGCCCAGGCGTTCCGACATCTGCTTGCGCAGAATGTTACCGCCCAGGGTGGCGCCTTCCAGCACATACAGCACCCCCAGCATGGCGGCTTGACTGTGTATTGCGGGCAGGGTTTCGCACAGCGCAAGGGGTTGAACGCTTACACCCAGAGCCTGCAAGTCCTTACCCAGTGCGGGGGTCTTGAGCCGCTGCTGCAGGTCAAATCCGTCCACATGCCAGGGGCTGTGCAGCAGCCGGTTCTCCAGTTCGTGGTAGAACCCGTAATAGGCGCTTAGCAGCCGCGTATAGCGTTCAAGGTCGAGTGTGTCGCTGAAAAACGGCAGGCGTTTCTCAAGGGCTACATGACGTGTATGTGTGCCGGCGCGCAGCTCATGCAGAACGGCCGATACCGCTGATAAAGGTTGGTCTTGTGACATGCCTTGTAAGACGGCTCTCTGTGTGCGCGTGAAATCGGCGCTCATGACTGTAGGAGGTCATGGCAATAAAAAAGTGCAATTAATTTGCCACAAAACCGGGCAGAACGGCGGTTGGCATGGGTGTGCGTGTAGACCAGTTCAGCGTGGCGGCTTCGTTCATGTACCACTGGCGAGCATGCTCGCTTTCGACCCGTAGCAGGGTGCGGTAATGAGTCCAGCTCAATTCGGTACGCACTGCGTTCCAAATTGGAAATGCCTGATAAAACCCCCGCATGTTCCAGCAGGTTTGCACTTGCAGCGTATCCACCACGCGCAGGGCTTTTTGCCGGGCCTGGCGGATCATTTCGCTCAAGGAGTTGAGCAGGGTGCTCAGAGCGGTGTTGGGTGTGTTCACGGGAAGCGGTAGGTTCATGGCAAGTGCCGCGCATTGACCAAAGGGGACATTGAGAATGTCACTGCCATTTTGTATTGGCAGTTGGTTTTTTGCGGGAAGCGTCTTAAATGTAAAGATGAAAATTACCGATTCAATGTGAGGTGCTCATGCTCGAATTACGCCCCAATTGCGAATGCTGTGATTGCGATTTGCCGCCAGATTCAGCACAAGCGCGGATTTGTTCATTCGAGTGCACCTTTTGCGCGACGTGTTCCGAGCAGCATTTGGGCGGGCTTTGCCCCAATTGTGGGGGCGAGCTGTTGGTGCGCCCGCGCAGGCCGGTGAGCAAGCTGGCGAATAATCCGCCGTCCAGTGAGCGAGTGTTCAAGCCTGAAGGCTGTACGGCGCGTTGATGGTTTGAGGTGGCGTCAGCCAGACCCATTTGTGGTGCCTGCATCGCGAGCAAGCCCGCTCCCACAATGGCCCTGCCGGCATCCCGTGTTATGAGCTTGGCAAAACCTGTGGGAGCGGGCTTGCTCGCGATAGGGGCGACGCGGTCTTTCAGGGGGTGCGGCTGAGTACCTGGCCTGGCACATCTGCGCTCAATTCCCCCTGCTGCAACCACTGCAAGGCAATCGGCCATAAGCTGCTCTGAAAGCGGCTATGGAAAAACGCGAAATGGCCGATGGCTGTTTCGCCAATATCCTGCGGCTTGATACGCAGATGTGTACGCGGGCTGGCGCTGAAGTAGCTCAGCAATCGGTCGATGGCCGCCACGGTGCCAAAAGGGTCGTCGCTGAAGCTGATGGCCAGGGTTCTGGCGCTAACGTCGGCAAAGGGCAGGGCAGCCAGGCTGCGTGCGCTGGGGAGTTGTTCGAAGCGCGTGCTGAAGGCACCCCAGTCCTTGACCACGCCGGCCGGGGTATCTTCAAGCCAGCCCAGGCGCTTGCCGGGGAAGTAGCCGCACACACGGGTCAGCAACGGCATGACTCCGTGCCATTTGGCGAGCATCTGCCAGCGTTGTGCGGGCGCGTAGTCGCGCCAGTGGGCAAATTGCGCGCCCACTGTCACCAGATGGCGAATAGCTTGCCCGGACGCCGCCAGGCCCGCCGCGCAGCCGCCAAAGCTGTGGCCAACCACGTCGACCGGCTGGCCGGGGTATTCGCGCAGGGCGCGCTTGAGCATGGCGTCTGTGTCCAGTGCGCCCCAGTCTGACCAGGAGGCCGCAAAGCCGCGTAACGATCCGCGGCGTGAGGCACCGATGCCGCGGTAATCGAACAGCATCACATCCATGCCGTGGCTGAACAGGTATTCGGCAAACCGCGAGTAATACTGGCAACGCACCGAGGTGGCGGCGTTGATGATGACTACTGCCCGCGTGCTGTCCGGTGTGCGCTGGCGCCATTCGAAACCGCCCAGCAGGTAACCGTCAGCAGCAGGCTCGGTAAACGCCCGGCTGACAGGTTCGAGCAGGGCTGCGGTCAGTGCACGCTCCGGGCGTTGCGCTCTGTCAGCAGGCGCGAAGCTTCGACGTAGGCTTTCTGGAATGCCGGGGTTTCGATCCAGGCCACGGCGCTGTCTTCATCGTCGCCATGCACGGCAATGCGGTATTCGATCAACAGGCCCATGAGGAAATCGGTGGCCGGTTCTTCTTCCTCTTCCGAGATCACTAGCTCCAGTACCGGGTATTGCAGGAACACCAGGCACAGGGTCTGCAGGTTGATGGCTTCGGCGGCCTTCATGGCCTGGAACAGGTCGTCGAAATCGGCCGGGTCGAAACCGTTGTCGAGGATGTCCTGGAAGTTGAAGGTGCTGAGGTCGATCTTCACATCATCGAACGGATTGTCGATCAGTGCCCCGGCCGATGCCTTGGCCGGTTTGCCCACGCGGTTCTGCTTGGCTTTGGTTTTGGCCCGCTGCGCGTTTTTTTGCTGCTTTTTTGGCGATGACATAAAGGTGTGTCCTTTGCAGGCTGATCAGAGGATTGAACCCCATCTCTTTGCAATCGCCAAGAGAGGTGGCGCCGCCGGGTATAAATTGCGGCCAAAAAAAAACCCGCACTAGGCGGGTTTTTCTGTGTTTTGGCGTGGTGTGAACACCACATCAAAACTGAATGTGGTGCCCAGAGACGGAATCGAACCGCCGACACGGGGATTTTCAATCCCCTGCTCTACCGACTGAGCTATCTGGGCAACGGGGCGCATTAGAAGCCTTTTTCGATAACCCGTCAAACACTTTTTTGAAAAATATTTAATTATTACCGTCGCTTACGGACCAAAGCCTTTAAAACCGGGGTTTATTCCGTTGGCGGAACGTAGCCTTCGGCCTGGGCGTATTCTTCGCCGCTGAAGAACTTGTCCATTTCGCCCTGCAAATATTTGCGGTCTTCGGCGTTCATCATGTTCAAGCGCTTTTCGTTGATGAGCAGGGTCTGGTGTTTTTGCCAGTCAGCCCAGGCCTTGGCCGAAACGTGTTCAAAAATGTCCTGGCCTTTGGCACCCGGAAACGGAGCGCGCTCAAGGGCAGGCAGTTCTTCTTTGTACTTGCGGCAAATGATGGTGCGGGTCATGACGTCTCTCCAGCGTTCAATAGGTCGGCTGCGCGTTTGAGCAGCTTCTTGACCGGGGCGGCAAGGCCCAGGCGCGGCGGGGTGGCGAGGTTATACCAGAGCCAGTCGGCCTCGGCCACGTGATGGCCAGACTCGTTGACGTGGATCAGCCAGGGTTCGATGGCCAGTTGGAAATGGCTAAAGGTATGGGTCAGGCCGGGCAGTTCGTGTTGCGCGCCCAGGGCCAGGGAGTGTTGCAGCGCCAGATGCTCGATGTCCTGCAGGTCATCCAGCTCGGGCAGGCTCCACAGGCCGCCCCACAAACCGGTCGACGGACGGCGGTAAAGCAGGATCTCGCCCCGGGCATTGGCCAGCATCGGCATCAGCGTGCGCTTTTGCGGGATGGTCTTGCGCGGCTTGGGGATCGGGTAGCGGGTTTCCAGGCCCAGCAAATGCGCTTCACAGCCGCTTTCCAGCGGGCAGAGCAGGCAACTGGGCTTGCTGCGGGTGCAGAGTGTGGCGCCCATGTCCATCATCGCCTGGGTGTAGGCGTTGACACGGTCGTGGGGGGTGAAGCGCTCGGCAGTGGCCCACAGCTGTTTGGCCACCTTGGGTTCGCCCGGGTAGCCCTCCTGCGCCGTGTAGCGGGCCAGCACCCGCTTGACGTTGCCGTCCAGGATCGGCGCCCGCAGGCCCATGCTCAGGCTGGCAATTGCACCGGCTGTGGACAGGCCGATACCGGGCAGCTCGACCAGTTTTTCCACATCCCGCGGAAAATGGCCGTCATATTCGGCGACGACGATCTTGGCAGTCTTTTGCAAATTGCGCGCACGTGTGTAGTAGCCAAGGCCGGTCCACAGGTGCAGCACTTCGTCTTCCGGGGCGGCGGCCAGGGCCTCGACCGTCGGCAGCGAGGCCATGAACCGGTCGAAGTAGTTCAGCACGGTGCTGACCTGGGTTTGCTGCAACATGATTTCCGAGACCCACACCCGGTACGGGGTGATGCCCTGTTGCCAGGGCAGGTCGTGGCGGCCATGGTGGTCATACCAGTCCAGTACCGCCGTTGAAAATTGCTCATCTCTCATCGGTTGAACAGCCCTTTGAGCGCGTTCTTGAGCTCGGGGCTGACCTTGTCTCCGAGCTTTTCTTCGAGTTTGTCAGTGAGCTTGTTGCCCGCCACTTTGGCGGCGACCTTGCCCAACCCTTCCTTGTCCAGACGGCAGGCCTTGGCCCCCAGTTCCAGCGGGCCGCGGCAGCGCAATGGTATCTCGATGCCGACAAAGTTCTTGCCCACCTGGCACGCCGGGTCCGGCATGGCACGGGTGTCGCCTTCAATCACGATGCCCAGGCGGTAGTCCATGCCCAGCACGCGCAGGTCGATGTCGCCATCGCCTTTAACGCTCAGGCCGGGGATGCGCACGATCATGTCCGGGTTACTGGCTACGCCGTTACGGAACACCAGGCTGCCCTTGAGCTCCTTGAACGGGGTGTCTTTGCCCAAAGGGGCGCCGCTCAAGGTCTTGCGGTTAAGCACGGAGATGCCCTTGCACAGCTGTTGCTCAAGGTTGGCATTGAGCAGCACGCCGTCATTGAGCACAAAACTGGCGGTGCCGTTGAGGCTGGAAATCAGCTCACTTTGGCTGTTGCCGCTGCCCGTGACGTTGCTGTTGAGGGTCAGCAGGCCGGTCACCGGTGGTTTTTGCCCCTGGCTTTGCAGGATTTTTTCTACCGGCACATTGGTGATGCGGGTCTGCAGTTTGACCACCGGCAGCATGGGTTGTACGTCCAGGCTGCCGTTGGCGGCAAAGCTGCCTTTGTAGAGGCTGCCGCTGAGGTTTTCGAGGGTCAGCACGCCTGCCTTGCTGCTGGCCTTGAGCGCGGCATTCTGGATCGGCAGTTTGCTCAGGGTCAGTTGACCAAAACTGATATCGGCATTCAGGTCGAGCGCCTTGAGGCGGGTGACCGGAATGATTTTGGCGGTGCTCCAGCCGCTTTTGGTCGGTGCGTCGGGCAGTGGCGTATCGCCCGATGCGGCCAGGGCGCCGGCTTCGCTGCCCTGAACTTCGGCCTTGCGCGCAACGCTGGCGCTGTTGGCTTCGGCCGATTTTGGCGGCATGTAGCGATCGGCATCGAAAGTGTCGCCCTTGAGCTGGATGCGCACGGCTTGTTTGGCGAAGTCGTCAATGGCGACCAGGCCGGTGAAGGTGCTGTCATCGACTTTCAGGTTCAGCTCGTCAAGGGTCACGCTGGTGGGCGTGCCCGACAGGCGGCTGACCAGCTCGACCTTGCTCAGGCTGCCCGGTGCCATCGCAGGCAGCGGGTGGCCAATGCTGTCGAGGAACCGCGCCAGGTCGAGTTGGGCAATCGACAGGCCGCCGCTGATTTGCGGTGTGGTGTCGAGACTGTTGGCCTTGAGTTCACCGAGGGCGCGCAGCTGGTTGGCGGAGACCTTCAGGCCGCTCCATTCGGCGACGTTCGCCGCCAGATCAACCAGGATTTGCCCCTGCGCGGCGAACGTCATGGTTTTACCCTGCAGCGGTTCACCCGAGGCTTCGCCCGTGACCTTCATGTCTTCAAACTGATAGCGCTTGAGCACGCGGTCAAAACGCAGCTTGCCGTCGACTTCAGTCTTGACTCGCATCACTGGCTGGTTGGTGCCCAGGAAGGCCGTCAGCTTGACCGGGATGCTGGTGGCTTCGTGAACCGGGCCGGTGCTCAACTGGATGCTCTCGGCGCTGAACTGCTTGCCGCTTTGCTCGTCGTTGTATTCAACCCGCGCGTTGTTCACGGTCAGGCTGTCGATATCGAGCTTGAGCGGCTGGCTGGCGCTGTCAGGCTTGTTGGCCGCAGCGGGTTCGGTGCCGGCGGTTGGCGCGGTGGCGGCGGTGGCCGGTTTGCCGATGTCCTGCCAGTTACCGTGGCCGTCCTTGTCGCGGGTCAGGCGCAGGTTCAGGCCTTCGACGCGCACGTCGCTCATCTGCACTTCTTTGCGCAGCAGTGGCAGCACGCGCACGGACAGGCCGAGCATCTGCAGATCGGCAAAAGGCTGGGTTGGCGCCGCGAGGGTGGCGACGCTGGCGTCGTGCAGCTCCAGGCCAAGCCAGGGGAAGAGGCTCCAGCCGATGTCGCCATTGAGGGTCAGCTCAATGTGGGCTTTGTCACGGGCTATCTGGCGGATCTCGTCTTTATAGTCGTTGGGATCGAACAGATGGCTGAGGGCAAAACCCAGGGCCACGACGATCAGCAACAATCCGAGAAGCACCAGACCCAGGATTTTGCCGAACGCTTTCATGGGCGAGTCCTTGTAGGTCTGTGTGAAGGTTAGTTTTAAATTCAGCCGCAGAGTATAGCGCCACGCGCACGCTGACTGGGGGGTGGATAGTTGCGGATCAGTTGCTCGGCCAAAGACCACATCAGGTTAGGACCAGGCCTGCGCTCAAATGGTAATCTTCGTCTGTTTTTCGGGCCTTCTGCGGCGAAATGCCGCGTCTTTACCCAACAAAAACGGCTGTGTGCCCAAGGGCGCCAAAGTCAGGGGTCGAGTGTGTCCGGGGAATCACTTCATTACCTGGGGGAAATAACCATGACTAGCAGCAACGCTGCAGGCAGTCCTGCTCTACAGCCTGCGTTCCTGTCCAAGGAACGCATCATCGCCAAACCCGGCTTCAACCGCTGGCTGGTGCCGCCCGCTGCACTGGCCATCCATCTGTGCATCGGCATGGCGTATGGTTTTTCGGTGTTCTGGTTGCCGCTGTCCAAAGCCCTGGGCGTGACTGCGCCTGTGGCTTGTGCGCCGGACATGGGCTTTATCGCGCAAGTGTTCTCGTCGCAATGCGACTGGCCGATTTCGATGCTCGGCTGGATCTACACCCTGTTTTTTATCTTCCTGGGTTGCTCTGCAGCCGTGTGGGGTGGCTGGCTTGAGCACGCCGGGCCGCGCAAGGCTGGTGTGGTGTCGGCGTTATGCTGGTGCGGCGGCTTGCTGATTTCTGCATTGGGTATTTATACCCACCAGATCTGGTTGATGTGGCTGGGCTCGGGGGTTATCGGCGGTATTGGCCTGGGGCTGGGCTATATCTCGCCGGTGTCGACACTGATCAAGTGGTTCCCGGACAAGCGCGGCATGGCAACGGGCATGGCGATCATGGGCTTTGGTGGCGGGGCAATGGTGGGTGCGCCGCTGGCTGCAGCACTGATGAACCATTTTGCCGGGCCTGACGGTGTGGGCGTGTGGCAGAGCTTTGTGGCAATGGCGGCGATTTACTTCGTGTTCATGATCGGCGGCGCCTTGTCTTATCGCGTGCCACCGACCGGCTGGAAGCCTGAGGGCTGGAAGGCACCGGCAAAAAAAGCGTCTAACGCGATGATCACCCAGCGCCATGTACACGTCAGTGTGGCCTGGAAAACCCCCCAGTTTGCGCTGGTGTGGCTGGTGTTGTGCCTTAACGTTTCGGCCGGTATCGGCATCCTGGGCATGGCTTCGCCATTGTTGCAGGAAGTGTTCGCGGGCAAGTTGCTGGGCAATGACCTCACCTTCAGCCAGCTGGATGCCGCGCAATTGGCGCAGATCGCCGCGATTGCCGCGGGGTTCACCGGTTTGCTGAGCCTGTTCAACATTGGCGGGCGATTCTTCTGGGCGTCGTTCTCGGATTACCTGGGGCGCAAAAACACCTACTTTGTGTTCTTCGCACTGGGTTTTGCGCTGTACGCGATGATTCCGAACCTGGGCCATCTGGGCAACGTATCGCTGTTCGTGGCGGCGTTCTGCATCATCCTGTCGATGTACGGCGGCGGGTTTGCCACGGTGCCGGCGTATCTGGCCGATCTGTTCGGTACGCAAATGGTCGGCGCGATCCACGGTCGCCTGTTGACGGCCTGGGCCGCTGCGGGCGTGCTGGGGCCGGTGCTGGTCAACTACCTGCGCGAGTATCAGCTGAGCATCGGGGTTGAGCGTGCGGCGGCGTATGACATCACCTTGTACATCCTCGCCGGGCTGCTGGTGCTGGGCTTTATCTGCAACCTGCTGGTGCGCCCGGTGGCCGACAAATACTTTATGACCGACGCCGAACTGGCAGCCGAACAAGCGCTGGGGCACGACAAGGGCGCAGACGCCAGCACATCGCTGGAGTGGAAAGCCGCGCCGGGCAGCCGGCCATTGGTGATCGCCGCCTGGCTGGCCGTGGGCATTCCCTTGCTGTGGGGCGTGTGGGTAACGGTGCAGAAGACGGCGGTGTTGTTTCACTGATTGACGTGTTGAGTCTGCGCTGACGCCATCGCGAGCAAGCCCGCTCCCACAGACGGATTGCGTCTCTGTGGGAGCGGGCTTGCTCGCGATTCAGGCGGCGCGGCCTGTGCGTCAATGCGCATTACGTCAGCCACCGCACCCTTAATGTTTCTGTTTGCCTGACCCGTGCCTATAATGGCCACCTTTTTCGCCCAATGATTTTGCGGAGCTGGTGATGGCCGAACGTAAGGCGTCAGTCGAGCGCGATACTCTGGAAACCCAGATTAAAGCCTCGATCAACTTGGATGGTACCGGTAAGGCCCGATTCGATATCGGTGTTCCTTTTCTTGAGCACATGCTCGACCAGATCGCCCGACATGGGCTGATCGACCTGGACATCGAGTGCAAAGGCGACCTGCATATCGACGATCACCATACCGTCGAAGATGTCGGCATTACCCTGGGTAAAGCCTTCAGCGAAGCCGTCGGCGATAAAAAGGGCATGACCCGCTACGGTCACGCCTACGTCCCGCTGGACGAAGCGCTGTCCCGTGTAGTCATCGACTTTTCCGGTCGTCCTGGTCTGCAAATGCATGTTCCCTATACCCGCGCAACCGTAGGCGGTTTCGACGTTGACCTGTTCCAGGAGTTCTTCCAGGGCTTCGTCAACCACGCCAATGTCAGCCTGCACATCGACAACCTGCGCGGCACCAACACCCACCACCAGATCGAAACCGTGTTCAAGGCTTTCGGCCGCGCGCTGCGCATGGCCGTTGCACTGGATGAGCGCATGGCTGGGCAAATGCCTTCTACCAAGGGCGTGCTCTGATGCAGACAGTTGCGGTAATCGATTACGGCATGGGTAACCTGCACTCGGTGGCCAAGGCGCTGGAGCACGTTGGCGCCGGCCGGGTGCTGATTACCAGCGATGCCAGCGTGATTCGCGAAGCCGACCGCGTGGTGTTTCCGGGTGTGGGCGCGATTCGCGACTGCATGGCGGAAATCCGTCGTCTGGGTTTTGACTCGCTGGTACGCGAAGTCAGTCAGGATCGTCCGTTTCTCGGTATTTGTGTCGGCATGCAAGCCTTGCTCGACAGCAGCGAAGAGAACGGTGGCGTTGATTGCATCGGCCTGTTTCCGGGCGCCGTGAAGTTCTTCGGCAAGGACCTGCACGAAGACGGCGAGCACCTCAAGGTGCCGCACATGGGCTGGAACGAAGTGCAGCAAAAAGTCGATCACCCGCTGTGGCACGGTATCCCCGACCTGGCGCGGTTCTACTTTGTACACAGCTACTACATTGCGGCGGGCAATCCCCGCCAGGTAGTCGGTGGCGGGCATTACGGTGTTGATTTCGCCGCAGCGCTGGCCGAGGGCTCGCGCTTCGCGGTGCAGTTCCACCCGGAAAAAAGCCATACCCACGGCTTGCAGCTGCTGGAAAACTTTGCGGCCTGGGATGGCCGCTGGTAATGGCGCCGCGCAAGAAGCCGCCGATTCTCACGCTCACCCCCGAGCAAGAGAGCGAAGCCAACAGCAAGATCAAACGCTTTATGGAAGACCGCTTCGAACTGGACCTGGGTTCGTTCGAGGCGGCTGAAATCCTTGAGCTGTTCACCCGCGAAATCGCGCCGCATTACTACAATCGGGCGATTTTCGATGTGCAAGCGCACCTCAAAGAGAGGTTCGAGAGCATCGAAAGCGACCTGTGGGCGCTCGAGAAGAACTGATTTCCGAGTCTCAGACTCCCGAATTTGAAGGTTTGCCACATGCTGATTATTCCCGCTATCGATCTTAAAGACGGTGCCTGTGTACGTCTGCGTCAGGGCCGTATGGAAGACTCCACGGTGTTTTCCGATGACCCGGTGAGCATGGCTGCCAAATGGGTAGAGGGCGGTTGCCGCCGTCTGCACCTGGTCGACCTGAACGGTGCCTTTGAAGGCCAGCCGGTCAACGGCGAAGTGGTCACCGCCATTGCCAAGCTGTACCCGCACCTGCCGATCCAGATCGGCGGCGGGATTCGCTCCCTGGAAACCATCGAGCATTACGTCAAGGCGGGCGTGAGCTATGTGATCCTGGGCACCAAAGCAGTGAAAAACCCTGAGTTCGTGGCCGAAGCCTGCCGCGCATTCCCGGGCAAGATCATTGTCGGTATGGATGCCAAAGACGGCTTCGTGGCCACCGACGGCTGGGCTGAAGTCAGCACCGTGCAGGTCATCGACCTGGCCAAGCGTTTTGAAGCTGACGGCGTGTCGGCCATCGTTTATACCGACATCGCCAAAGACGGCATGATGCAGGGCTGTAACGTGAGCTATACCGCTGCGTTGGCTGCTGCTACCAGCATCCCGGTGATCGCTTCGGGTGGCATCCACAACCTGGGTGATATCAAGGCCCTGATGGATGCCAAGGCTCCGGGCATCGTCGGCGCCATCACCGGTCGTGCCATCTATGAAGGCACGCTGGATGTAGCCGAGGCTCAAGCCTTCTGCGACAGCTACAAGGCCTGAGGAGAGACCCATGGCGCTGGCCAAACGCATCATCCCTTGCCTGGACGTGGATAACGGCCGGGTCGTCAAGGGCGTCAAGTTCGAGAACATTCGCGATGCCGGCGACCCGGTGGAAATCGCCCGTCGCTACGACGAGCAGGGTGCTGACGAGATTACCTTTCTCGATATCACTGCCAGCGTCGATGGTCGCGACACCACGCTGCATACCGTCGAGCGCATGGCCAGCCAGGTGTTTATCCCGCTGACCGTTGGCGGCGGCGTGCGCTGCATCCAGGACATCCGCAACCTGCTCAATGCCGGGGCCGACAAGGTTTCGATCAACACTGCAGCGGTGTTCAACCCCGAGTTTGTGGGCGAAGCGGCGCAGCATTTCGGTTCGCAATGCATTGTGGTTGCCATTGATGCCAAGAAAGTCTCCTTGCCGGGCGAAACCCCGCGCTGGGAAATCTTCACCCACGGCGGGCGCAAGCCAACCGGGCTAGATGCGGTCGAGTGGGCCATGAAGATGGAAGGCCTGGGCGCTGGCGAGATCTTGCTGACCAGCATGGATCAGGACGGCATGAAAAGTGGTTTCGACCTGGGCGTGACCCGTGCCATCAGCGATGCGCTGGGCATTCCGGTGATTGCCTCGGGTGGCGTGGGCAACTTGCAGCACCTGGCCGACGGCATCCTTGAAGGTCACGCCAGTGCAGTACTGGCAGCGAGCATTTTCCACTTCGGCGAATACACTGTGCCAGAGGCCAAGGCGTACATGGCCGAGCGCGGAATCGTCGTCCGTTAAGGCCAAAGGCTACTGGACAGCATGGCGTGCCCACGGCACTCTTGAGCACGCCATGGATTCAGGTCGCCTGTCATGTTCAAACGCTTTTTGCCTGTTCTCGTCAGTTCCACGATGTGGCTGGCGAGCACCGCTTTTGCGGCTGATACGTCGAACCCGTCGATCGTATTGCTGACTGAAAACTTCCCGCCCTACAACATGGCCAAAAACGGCAAGAATTTTGCGCAAAACGATAATATTGAAGGCATCGCCGTCGATATCCTGCGTGAAACCTTTAAACGTGCCGATATCTCCTACAGCATGACCCTGCGTTTCCCTTGGGAGCGTATCTATCACCTGGCCCTTGAAAACCCCGGCTACGGCGTGTTCGTCACAGCCCGCGTGCCCGAGCGTGAAAAACTGTTCAAGTGGGTAGGCCCCATCGGCCCGGACGACTGGGTGTTGCTGGCCCGAGGGGATAGCCCGATTACCCTGACGTCTCTTGAACAGGCCCGCCAGTACCGGGTGGGGGCTTACAAGGGCGACGCCATTGCCCTGTCCCTTGAGAAGCAGGGGCTGGCGCCGGTGATCGTGTTGCGTGATCAGGACAACGCCCGCAAGTTGCAGGCCGGGCAAATCGACCTGTGGGCCACGGGGGCACCGGCCGGGCAGTTTTTGGCGCGGCAAGTGGGGATTTCCGGGTTCAAGACGGTGTTGCGCTTTCATCAGGCCGAGTTGTATCTGGCGCTGAACAAGGATGTGCCTGACGAGTTGGTGAGCAAGTTGCAGAAGGCGCTGGATCAGCTAAGGGCTGAGGGCGTGCTGCAGAAGATCAGCGCGAAGTACCTGTAACCCCAGGTACTGCCTAACCTGTGGGAGCGGGCTTGCCCGCGATGGCATCCTCCCGGTTTGCCTGACAGACCGCATGCCTGCATCGCAGGCAAGCCAGCGCCCACAAGAGCCAGCTGGTGCGTATCCCGTTTTCAGCGGTAAACCCCATCCTTCCCATGCCCGGCCATCGCCTTGTTGCTGCGCACACCGATCATCTGCCTGATATCGATCCAGTCAATGCCCTGGGCCTTGAGCCTGGGCAGTTCGCGTTCGAGCACAGCGAGGGTCTGTGGATAAGGATGGCCGATCATCACTGCCGAACCCTGCTTGTGCGCCAACTTGATCGCGGTTTGCAGTTGCGTGGTGATCGCCTGTTCTGTGCGCACATCATCGAGAAACACATCCCGCGAAACACTGGCCAGGCCGATCTTTTGTGCTTCGGCTGCGGCTACCGTTTGCGCGCTCGTGCGGCTGTCGACAAAGAACTTATGGCGCTGCTGCAAATTGCCCATCAGCCAGGCCATTGCTTGCGGCTGGGAGGTCATGCGGCTGCCCATATGGTTGTTGATGCCGCTGGTGTAGGGCACGGCCTTGAATGCGGCGTTGAGGCGTTTTGCCAGTTCGTCGACTGGCAAGTCCGGGTGCCAGGCAAAAGGCCCGGTGGCCGGGTCCATCGGCATATGCAAGATCACGATCTTGCCGGCCTTGTGGGCTTCACGGGCAAATTCGGCGGCATGGGGGGTATCGGGCATCACGGCGGTGGTAACCGGGCCGGGCAAGGCCAGCACGCGGCGGTCCCGGGGCAGGTTTTGCCCCAGGTCATCGATGATCAGGCTCAAGTAAGCCTTGTGCGGTGTGGCGGGCGCGCTGGCCGGTGCCGCGTGGGCGGCACCGGTCAGGCAGCAGAGCAGGGCAAGGGCCGGGAAAAGACGCACCTCAGTTGCCGCGAGTGATGCTCAAGCCTTTAAGCAGGCTCAGGGCCTGGCTCAGCTGGAAGTCATCGTCCTGGGGCATTGGCTTGGCTTTGGGGCCGGAGCCGGTCGGCTTGTCGGCTCCGCCGTTGCCATTGCCGAGGTGACCTTGCAGGTCGGCCTCCTTGTAGTACTCGGTGTCTTGCTCGCGGGTGATCTTGGCGCGGCTGACTTCGATGTCCGGCACGATGCCCTGGGCCTGGATCGAGCGCCCGTTCGGAGTGAAGTACAGCGCCGTGGTGATCTTCAGCGCGCGGTCATTGTTCAGTGGCAGTACGGTTTGCACCGAGCCTTTGCCGAAGCTGGTGGTGCCCATCACCACGCCGCGTTTCTGATCCTGCAAGGCACCGGCGACGATCTCGGACGCCGAGGCGCTGCCGCCGTTGATCAGCACCACCAATGGCACGCCTTCGCTCAAGTCCTTGCCGGTGGCCGAGAAACGCAGCTCCGAGTTGGCAATGCGGCCCTTGGTGTAGACGATCAGACCCTTGGTGATGAAATGGTCTACCACTTCAACTGCCGACTGCAGCACGCCGCCCGGGTTGTTGCGCAGGTCGAGGATGATGCCCTTGAGGCGTTTGTTGCCGTTTTCGCGGCGCAGTTTGGACAGTGCTGCGGCCACTTCTTCGCCGGTCTTGACCTGGAACTGGGTAATGCGGATATAGCCGTAGCCATCTTCAAGCAGCTGGGCCTTGACGCTCTTGACCTGGATATTGGCGCGGGTCAGGGTCACGTCGAAAGGCGTGCCGCCGTTGCGCACCAGGGTCAGGGTGATTTTTTGACCGATCTTGCCGCGCATTTTGTCCACGGCTTCGGTCATGCTCAGGCCGCGAGTGGGCTGGCCATTGATCTTGACGATAAAGTCACCGGCCTGGATCCCGGCCTTGCTGGCAGGGGTGTCGTCGATTGGCGAGACGATTTTGATGTTGCCGTCTTCAGTGCCGACCTCAATACCCAACCCGCCGAACTCGCCGCTGGTGCTTTCCTGCAGCTCGGCGAAATCTTCCGGCCCCAGGTAGGCAGAATGCGGGTCGAGGTTGCTGAGCATGCCCTTGATGGCATTCTCCAGGAGGGTTTTGTCGTCTACCGGCTCAACATAGGCGGCCTTGATCCGATCCATGACCTCGGCAAATGTGCGCAGCTCTTCCAGAGGCAGCGGGGCCTTGGCGCTGGTAGCAGCCCCGGCTGGCGGAATGCTCGGCTCGGCAGCAAATGCCAGTGGCGAGCCGATCAGCAGAGCGATCGTCAGGGCCAGCGAGTTGAGGCGGGACAAATGCGGCATGTTGAGCGAACTCCTACGTATTAAAGGTGATGGACTCATCCCTGAGTGCGACACCATTGTGCAGGGTCGCTTGGGCGTCCCTGCTGACGAATAGCAAAATACAGTGCTGGCGTGGCCTGCCCACCGCTGTTGCCCACGGTGGAAATCACCTCGCCGGCTTTTACAACGTCGCCGGCAGACTTGAGCAACGTCTGATTGTGGCCATACAAGCTTAAGAAACCATTACCGTGGTCCAGAATCACCAACTGGCCTGCACCGCGCAGCCAGTCGGCAAACACCACGCGACCACCGTGTACGGCGTGTACCTGGGTGCCGGCACCGGCGCTGATCATCACGCCGTCCCACTTGGTGCGCGAGTCGTCGCCACGGGTTTCACCGAAGCGTGCAAGCAGTCGACCATCAACCGGCCACGGAAGTTTGCCCCGGGCTTGAGAAAAAGCGCCGCCGTAGGACGCACCTGCGCTGGAGACCAATGGTCCCGGCGTAGATTGCACCGGTTTGCGCGGGGCGTCGGTGACCACCGAGGCAGCCTCGCGCTGGCGTTTTTTCTCGGCTTCCTGCTGCGCAATCAGGGCTTTTTGCCGTGCCTGTTCGGCTTCGCGGGCCTGGCGGGCGAGAGTTTCTTCGATGGTCTTGAGGACTTTAGCCAGATCGGCCTGATCTTGCTCGCGAGCCTGCAGCTTCTGGTCGCGGTCCTTGACGTCGGTATTGAGCTTGGCCAGGACTTGCTGGCGTTCTGCACGCACCTTGTCGAGTTCAGCGCGCTGGGTGTCCAGGCTGCTTTTCTGGGTCAGCAGTTGCGCTTGCTGCAAGTTGATATCGGCTTCGACATTGGCCAACTGGCGCAGGGTTTCGTTAAAACCCTTGAGCTGGGCCAGGCGGGCTTCGCTCAGGTAATCGTAATAGGTGAGCGTTCGGGCGAACTTCTCGGGGTTTTGCTGGTTGAGCAGCATCTTCAGGTATTCCTGACGCCCGCCCTGATAGGCGGCACGGGCCTGAATGGCGATCAGGCGTTGCTGTTCAAGTTTTGCGCTGTGGAGTTTTTTTTCTCGCTATCTAGGCGCAGCAGCTCGCCTTCACTCTTTTTTAGTTCTTGTTGCAGGGCTTCTACCTGCTTCTCCAGCTTGCCGATTTCGGTTTCGGTGCCGCGCAGGTCTTTCTGCACGCCGGATTTTTCTTCCTGGAGCTTGCCCAGGAGCTTTTTCAGCTCGCTGATATCCTGGCGCGTGGCATCCAGCTGCTGTTGGGTTTGCGCGCGCTCGTCGGCAAACGCCGGTTGGAGCAGGCATGCGAGGGTCAGGGCTATAAGGGCGCGAAGCATGGGGCGGGCGACACCTGGGGAACGGGACGGCCTAGTATGCCCGCCCTCGTCACCTATAAGAAATGGATGAAGGTGAAATTGTAGCCGTTGATCCTGTGGGAGCGGGCTTGCTCGCGATAGCATCACCACACAATGCCTGATGCACCGCGTCGCCGGTATCGCGAGCAAGCCCGCTCCCACAGGCATTGCATTGTTTTATGCGTCAACCAGAATCGATTTGCCGGTCATCTCTTGCGGCTGAGGCAGGCCCAGCAGCTTGAGCATGGTCGGCGCCACGTCGGCCAGTACGCCGCCTTCGCGAACCTTGAGCGCACGCTTGCCCACATAGATGAACGGTACGGGTTCGCAGGTGTGGGCGGTGTGCGCCTGGCCTGTGGACTCGTCTTCCATTTGCTCGACGTTACCGTGGTCAGCGGTGATCAGAGCTTCGCCGCCGACCTTGTCCAGCGCTTCAACGATACGGCCCACGCAGGCATCCAGGCACTCGACCGCTTTGACGGCTGCGTCGAATACACCACTGTGGCCGACCATGTCGCCGTTGGCGTAGTTGACCACAATCACGTCATAACGTTGGTTTTCGATGGCATCGACGATATGGTCGGTGACTTCGGGGGCGCTCATTTCCGGCTGCAGGTCGTAGGTGGCGACTTTTGGCGACGGCACCAGAATGCGCTCTTCCCCCGGGAACGGTTCTTCACGCCCGCCCGAGAAGAAGAAGGTCACATGGGCGTATTTTTCGGTTTCGGCAATACGCAGCTGGGTTTTGCCGTTTTTGGCCAGGTAATCACCCAGTACGTTTTCCAGGCTGCCGGGAGCAAATGCGCTGGGTGCCGGGATGCTGGCGGCGTATTGGGTCAGCATCACGAAACCGGCCAGCTTTGGCTGACGGGCGCGGGCGAAGGCATCGAAATCATCTTCAACGAACACCCGGGTCAGTTCGCGGGCGCGGTCGGCACGGAAGTTCATGAAGACTACGGCGTCGCCGTCTTCAACCTTCACAGGCTCGCCGATGGTGGTGGCCTTGACGAACTCGTCGCTTTCGCCACGCTCGTAGGCCGCTTCCAGGCCTTGTTGGGCGGTGGCGGCGTTGAACTCGCCCTTGCCGTCGACGATCAGGTTGTAGGCCTGCTCGACGCGGTCCCAGCGATTATCGCGGTCCATTGCGAAATAACGGCCGATCAGGCTGGCGATACGGCCCTTGCCCAGGTCCTTGAACGCCTCGTCCAGCAGCTCAATGGACGAAGCCGCGCTTTTTGGCGGGGTATCGCGGCCATCGAGGAAGGCGTGCAGGTAGATTTTTTCTGCACCGCGTTTAAAGGCCAGCTCAGCCATTGCGATCAGGTGGTCCTGATGGCTGTGTACGCCACCATCGGACAGCAAGCCCAGGATGTGCACTGCCTTGCCTGCACCCACGGCTTTGTCGACCGCGGCGCAGATGGTCGGGTTTTCAAAGAACTCGCCATCGCGGATGGATTTGGTGACACGGGTGAAATCCTGATACACCACGCGGCCGGCGCCCAGGTTCATGTGGCCGACCTCGGAGTTGCCCATCTGGCCGTCAGGCAGACCGACATCCATGCCCGAACCCGAGATCAGGCCGTTCGGCATGCTCGCGCAAAGACGATCCAGCACCGGTTTCTTGGCCGAATAAACGGCGTTGTATTCGTGACTTTCACTGTGACCGAAGCCATCCAGGATGATCAGGACCAAAGGTTTAGGCGTGGTAGTCATAGATCCCACTCGTGGCTGGTTTATAAGAAGGTATGCAGAGGACGCGCAGTTTAAAGCGAAGTTCATGTGGCGTCACCGCCGGGCGGGGTTTGGCCGACCAAGGTGGCTGTGTATACTGGCCCACATTTTACGACTCTGGAACCTTCTGATGGTTGAGCACCTGATTGCATTTGCGACTTCTCACTACCTGCTTGTAGGCGCGTTTGTCATCCTGCTGGCGCTGTTGATCGCCCACGAGATGAGCCGTGGCGGGCGCAGCATCAGCACGGGCGAACTGACCGGTCTGGTCAATCGCGACGAAGGTGTGGTGATTGATATTCGCCCGGCCAAGGATTTTGCCGCTGGCCACATCGTGGGTGCTATTAACATCCCGCAAGACAAACTGATGGCGCGCATTGCCGAGCTGGACAAGCACAAGGGCAAGACCATCATTCTGGTCGACGCTGCCGGCCAGCACTCGGGCGGCCATGCCCGTGAGCTGCTCAAGGCTGGCTACAATGCGGCCAAGCTGTCTGGCGGCATCTCCAGCTGGCGCGCCGACAACCTGCCAGTGGTGAAGTAAGCATGTCCAAGGTCATCGTTTACTCCAGCGACTACTGCCCTTACTGCATGCGGGCCAAGGCCCTGCTTGAGAAAAAGGGTGTTGCCTTCGAAGAAATCAAGGTCGACGGCAAGCCACAGGTACGCGCCGAGATGGCGCAGAAGGCCGGTCGCACGTCGGTCCCGCAAATCTGGATCGGTGACAAGCATGTTGGCGGATGCGATGACCTGTTTGCTCTTGAGCGCGCAGGTAAATTGGATGCGCTGCTGAACGTCTGACTCTCATTCTCTATAAGCCCCAAGATCAACAAGGATCTGTGATGACTGACCAACAGAACACCGCTGCTGTTAGCGATGAAGACACCGCACCGCAATTCTCCCTGCAGCGCATCTATGTGCGTGACCTGTCGTTCGAAGCGCCAAAAAGCCCGGCGATCTTCCGTCAGCAGTGGGAACCGAGCGTTGGCCTGGACCTGAACACCCGTCAAAAGCCGCTGGAAGGCGACTTCCACGAAGTGGTTCTGACCCTGTCGGTTACCGTCAAGAACGGCGACGAAGTGGCGTTTATTGCTGAAGTGCAACAGGCTGGCATCTTCCTGATCAAAAACCTTGATCCAGCGTCGATGAACCACACCCTGGGCGCGTTCTGCCCGAACATCCTGTTCCCGTATGCCCGTGAAACCCTGGACAGCCTGGTAACTCGCGGCTCGTTCCCGGCGTTGATGCTGGCTCCGGTGAACTTCGATGCCCTGTACGCGCAAGAATTGCAGCGCATGCAGGAAGAAGGCAGCCCGACTGTTCAATAAACAGCCGATGCCACAAAAAAAGCGCATTAAGGGCGCTTTTTTTGTGTGTTGGAGCGGGCTTGCTCGCGATGGAATCGCTGCAGTGCAACAGGTACACCGCGTAGCCTGCATCGCGGGCAAGCCCGCTCCCACAGGGGTGGTGTGGTTACTTGAACCCTTGCTGGCGCCAGGCTTCGTACACCGCCACGGCCACGGTGTTGGACAGGTTCAGGCTGCGGCATCCTTCGCGCATGGGCAGGCGCAGGCGGTGATCGCCGTCCAGGGCGTCGAGCACCTCAGGCGGCAAGCCACGGCTTTCAGGGCCGAAAAGAAAGGCATCGCCCTCGGCAAACTGCACGTCGTGAAACGGCTTCGAGCCTTTGGTGGTGAAGGCGAACAGGCGCGGATGGCCCAGGCTCTCAAGGCAACTGGCCAGGTCGGCATGCCGCTTGAGTGGCGCATACTCGTGGTAATCGAGCCCGGCCCGGCGCAAGCGCTTGTCGTCCAGCTCAAAACCGATAGGCTCGATCAAATGCAGGTGGCAGCCGCTGTTGGCGCACAGCCTGATAATGTTGCCGGTATTCGGCGGAATTTCTGGTTGAAAAAGGATGACGTGAAACATGCACGGCTCCGAACTTAAAGATGGGCAGCATTCTACGCCTGAAGAAGACCCGCGACCGAAACTATGGCCACGGGTTTTGGGTTCTTTGGTGATAGTGGGCGTGATGGTGGGGATGATGATCGGTCGTTTGACCGCGCCAACCCCGGTTGAGCTGCAACAGGTGGACGTGCTGCCCGGTGGCCTGGTGGTGTGGTTCAGCGCCGAGCCCAAGCTGCATGGCGAGTTGGTCGACGGCACGCTGGGGTTGCTGTTCGATGCCAAGGGCAAGGCTCAGAACGGCCAGTTGGTGTTTAACGGCAAGAGCGTGAATTGGCGGCTGCGTGATACAGATGGCGGGTTGCTGCTGACCCTGGTGGCGGCCCGTGCCTTGCGAGGCGACTGGGCCGGGGCGCCGCAGGATGGGCGCTGGCGGTTGCAGGTGAACCTGCGAGAGTAATAAAAGAGGGAATTCCAGCCTGCCTGTACCGGGTTCCCCAAAAGCGTTGTGCGCGTTGATGCAAAAGGCATCAAGGCTGCGGGTGTAAAAGTGGGGAGTCTTGACCTGCCTGTATCAAGGTCCCCTAAACCGGTGTTGCGTGTAATAGGTATTGCAGGGGGCGTGCCAGTTTTTGATTCTTTGTAAAAATTGCCTCTTGAGTACGCAAAAGCCCCGGATTCCGGGGCTTTTGTTTGGGGGCTGATTTTGTTCCAGGGTTTGGCGCAAACCCTTGGGCTAGAGCTGTGCACGATATTGGGGCAGATTGCTTGAGGGTGGTGCGGTCAGATCAAGAGCCCCTCACCCTAACCCTCTCCCGGAGGGAGAGGGGACTAAAAGCAAAAGCAGATTTATGCAACACCGCCAATCAGCTCCCTCTCCCTCCGGGAGAGGGTCGGGGTGAGGGCGCTTTTGAACGGCTTCAGGCCTCGTCGCCCTCATCCTCGTCGCCATCGATCTTCATGCCCAGTTCCTTGATCTTGCGGGTCAAGGTGTTGCGGCCCCAGCCCAGCAGCACGGCAGCGTCGCGGCGACGGCCTGCGGTGTGCTTGAGCGCGGTTTCGATCATGATCCGCTCAAAGGTCGGCACGGCACTGTCGAGCAGGTTCGACTGGCCACGCCCCAGCGCCTGGTCAGCCCACTGGCGCAGCGCCTGCTCCCAGTTGGTGACAGGGGAGGCGTCTTGTTGCAGGTTCAGCAGCTCAGGGGGCAGGTCACCGATATGCACTTCGCGACCCGATGCCATCACCGTGATCCAGCGGCAAGTGTTCTCCAGCTGGCGCACATTGCCCGGCCACGGCAGGTTTTTCAGGTATTGCTCGGTCTCGGCCTTGAGCAGTTTGGGCTCCACGGACAGCTCTTGCGCAGCGCTGCTGAGGAAATGCCGGGCCAGGGTCGGGATATCTTCGCGACGGTCCGACAGGCGCGGGATATGGATGCGGATCACGTTCAGGCGGTGAAACAGGTCTTCACGAAACTTGCCGGCCTGCACCAGGGTTTCCAGGTTCTGGTGCGTAGCGGCGATGATGCGAACATCGACCTTGACCGGCATGTGCCCGCCAACCCGGTAGAACTCGCCATCGGCCAGCACCCGCAGCAGGCGGGTCTGGGTGTCGGCCGGCATGTCGCCGATTTCATCGAGGAACAAAGTGCCGCCATCGGCCTGTTCAAAACGGCCGCGGCGCAGGTTCGCAGCGCCGGTGAAAGCGCCTTTTTCATGGCCGAACAGCTCGGACTCCATCAGGTCCTTGGGGATCGCAGCCATGTTCAACGCGATAAACGGTGATGCGGCGCGCGGGCTGTGGCGGTGCAGGGCGTGGGCCACCAGCTCTTTGCCCGTGCCTGACTCGCCGTTGATCAGCACCGTGATGTTGGAGTGGCTCAGGCGGCCAATGGCCCGAAACACCTCTTGCATGGCCGGCGCTTCGCCGATGATTTCCGGGGTGGGGGCCAGCGTCGGCGCCACGGCCAGGCCTTGTTGCTCCTGGGCGTGCTGGTTGGCGCGCTTGACCAGGGACACGGCGTCGTCGACGTCGAACGGCTTGGGCAGGTATTCGAATGCCCCGCCCTGGTAGGACGCCACTGCGCTGTCCAGGTCGGAATGAGCCGTCATGATGATCACCGGCAGGCGCGGGTGTTGCTCGCGGATTTTGGCGAGCAGGTCCAGGCCGCTGGAACCGGGCATGCGGATATCGGAAATGATCACGTCAGGCTGCTGGCGAGCCAGTCGGCTCATGACCCCATCGGCACTGTCGAAACTTTGTGTGGTCATGCCTTCCTGTTGCAAGGCTTTTTCCAGGACCCAGCGGATTGAACGGTCGTCGTCGACGATCCACACGGTTTCACTTCGGCTCATGTCGATGCGGCTCCTTGTTCCAGTGGTAGAAAGATCGAGAAGAGTGTGTGGCCGGGGTGGCTTTCACACTCGATCAACCCCTGGTGCTGACTGATGATGTTTTGCGTGATGGCCAGGCCCAGCCCGGTACCGTCCGGGCGGCCGCTGACCATCGGAAAAAACAGGGTGTCCTGCAGTTCGGCCGGTATGCCCGGGCCGTTGTCGATAATTTCGATTTTGGTGACCAGTCGGTGGCGTATATGGCCAATGGTGAACTGGCGCATGGCGCGGGTGCGCAGGCTGATGCGCCCCAGGCGCAGCTCGTTCTGGCTGCCGATGGCCTGCATCGCGTTGCGCACGATATTGAGTACTGCCTGGATCATTTGTTCGCGGTCGATCAGCAGGTCGGGCAGGCTTGGGTCGTAGTCACGCACCAACGTGATGCTGCCCTGGGTCTCGGCCTCGACCAGATTGCACACGCGTTCAAGCACTTCGTGGACGTTGGTCATGGCCAGCGACGGCAGTTTGTTGGAGCCCAGCATGCGGTCGACCAGGTTACGCAGGCGGTCAGCTTCTTCAATGATGACGTTGGTGTAGTCGCGCAGGTTTTCGTCGGGCAGTTGGCGGGCCAGCAACTGGGCCGCGCCGCGAATGCCGCCCAGCGGGTTCTTGATTTCGTGGGCCATGCCGCGCACCAGCATCTTGCTGGTTTCCTGCTTGGACAGCTGGGCTTCTTCTTTGGTGATGCGCAGCAGGCGGTCGCGGGGGTGCACCTCAAGCAGCAGCAGGGTGCCGGCGTTGCTCAAGATGGGCGTTACTGCATAGTCCACCGTCAGGTTCTGGCCCGTCAGCGAGGTCAGCATGGCTTCGCGCTTGGTAAACGGGTGTGCTTGCTCAACCGCCTGGCGCAGCGAGTGCAGTGCCTCGGTGGACTCAGTGAACAGCTCGCTGATGAATTGCCCGTGACTGCGTTGACCGCTGATCGCCAGCAGCATCTCTGCCGCCGGGTTCATGTACTCAAGGCGCAGGTCGGCATTGAGTAGAAGCGTTGCGGTGGTCAGGTTGTCGAGTAACAGTCGGTGCAGGGCGTCACTGATGGTCATGGGCCGATCCCGGATTGCGTGCGCGGGTGAAGCGCTGGTGCAAGGAAAATGCAAAAACCAAACCAAGGCTCCGAAAAGAAGCGTCGCCCCCCTGAAATAGGCGTTTACAACTTGAACGCATATCGCCGCAATCCGGCTTGCGAGTGTTTTTGAACCAAATTGGGCTGGTTAATGCACTATCAAACTATAGTTGCACCAATATAGTGCAATTTAGATGAATGGATTCAGTTGCTTGAAAAAGGGCATGGGATTGTTGTTATTGCCGCAGCCGGGCGTGTGTAGCAGCTGCCGAAGGCTGCGTTCGAGCGCGCAGCGGTCGCAAACCCTGAGTGCGCGATTGAACTGAGACACCGCGATCTCTGATGTGGCGACCGCTTCGCGCTCGGACGCAGCCTCCGGCAGCTGCTACGGGCCTTGCGTGGTTAATGGGACAGGGGCATGCCAGGTGTGCCGGCATAGAACACGATCAGTTCAACCGGGACCTTGCCGCTGGTGCCGCGATGGGCGGTGTTGACCATCTCGGGCAGTGCCTGGCCAGGCCCAAGTGTGGTTTTGTGCAGGCCGTCTTCGGTTTCAACCGTCAGTTCGCCAGCCACCACATAGGCGATATTAGGCATGGGGTGCGTGTGCCATTTCAGTGCGGTGCTGGCCGGAAGGGTGATTTTGACCACGGTGAATTCCGGCTTGCCGTCCGGCCAGGTGTAAGGGGTGCCAATCCACGATTGCCCGGTCTTGAGCAGTTGCTCGACCTTCACAGCAGTGGGTGGGCTGGCGCAGCCCAGCAGAAGCAGGCAGGCGCACGACAACAGCAGGGCTTTGAGGGTGAGTAGGGGGTGCATGTCAGTCTCCAGTGGTTGAGGGCCATAAACTACCCATCACCCAATCAGGTGGCTGTCAGGGACTGACACGAATCCAGAGGCTCTGATCCGATGCTTGCGTAAGACGACGCCCACAAAAAAGCCTCCCGAAGGAGGCTTTTTCGAATCACGCCGCTTGCGCGGGCGTCACCGGATTAGCAGCTGTAGTACAGCTCGTATTCCAGTGGGTGTACGAAGGTACGAACCTGGATTTCTTCTTCGCTTTTCAGGGCGATGTACGCGTCGATGAAGTCGTCGCTGAAAACGCCGCCTTTGGTCAGGAACGCACGGCCCTTGTCCAGCTCTTCCAGGGCTTCTTTCAGGCTGCCGCAAACTTGTGGGATCTCTTTGGCCTCTTCAGGCGGCAGGTCATACAGGTTTTTGTCAGCTGCGTCGCCAGGGTGGATCTTGTTCTGGATACCGTCCAGGCCAGCCATCATCAGTGCGGCGAAGCACAGGTACGGGTTGGCTGCCGGGTCCGGGAAACGAGCTTCGATACGGCGAGCTTTAGGGCTGGACACGTAAGGAATACGGATCGAAGCCGAACGGTTACGAGCCGAGTAGGCCAGCATGACCGGCGCTTCGAAACCTGGTACCAGACGCTTGTAGGAGTTGGTAGCCGGGTTGGTGAAGCCGTTCAGGGCCTTACCGTGCTTGATGATACCGCCGATGAAGTACAGGGCAGTGTCGGACAGGCCGGCATAGCCTTCGCCTGCGAAGGTGTTCTTGCCATCTTTGGAGATGGACATGTGAACGTGCATACCCGAGCCGTTGTCGCCGTACAGAGGCTTTGGCATGAAGGTAGCGGTACGGCCGTAGGCGTCTGCCACGTTGTGTACGCAGTACTTCAGGGTCTGAACTTCGTCAGCCTTTTTCACCAGGGTGTTGAACTGCACGCCGATTTCGTTCTGGCCAGCAGTTGCCACTTCGTGGTGGTGAACTTCGATAACCAGGCCCATTTCTTCCATGGCGTTGCACATGGAGGTACGGATTTCGTGGTCATGGTCGAATGGCGGAACCGGGAAATAGCCGCCCTTGACGCCAGGACGGTGGCCTTTGTTGCCGCCTTCCACGTCCTGGTCGGACATCCACGAACCTTGTTCGGAGTAGATCTTGAACATCGAACCGGAGATGTCGGACTTGAATTTCACCTGGTCGAAGATGAAGAACTCTGGCTCCGGGCCAACGAAAACGGTGTCGCCGATACCGGTGGACTTCAGGTATTCCTCGGCACGGGTAGCGATGGCGCGTGGGTCGCGGTCATAGCCCTGCATGGTCGAAGGTTCGATGATGTCGCACACCAGGATCAGCGTAGGCTGTTCGGTGAACGGGTCCAGAACGGCCGTGCTGTCGTCTGGCAGCAGGATCATGTCGGACGCTTCGATGCCTTTCCAGCCAGCGATGGAGGAGCCGTCGAACATTTTGCCGTCGGTGAAGAAGTTTTCATCCAGCGCATCACGGGCCGGCATGGTCACGTGGTGCTGAGTGCCTTTGGTATCAGTGAAGCGCAGATCAATCCACTTGACGTCATGATCTTTGATGAGTTGAACCGACTTCGACATAGTGTCCTCCGGGGTGGCTTAGGGCGGGTAGTGGAATGCCCTTAATAAGTGGTTGATGCCGGCGCGAATACTCTGCCAAGGCAACCTGCCTCACAAGGGAGCAAATTGCATGCCAGTGCCCCGACTTGGGCGTAATGCGCCAATCTCAAGCAGGTAAGCGGGGCAGACTACCGATTAGCGGCGTTTATCGCACCCAAATGAAGCGAAATCGGGCGTTTATGTTCCATTTTGGTGCGACGAAAACCGTTTGTACGATAACTGGTTAAACCTTGAGCAATTTCCGCTATAATCCGCGCCCCCCTTTTTTGGCAGGCTGCTCGCGCGCTGTTTTCATGAAACTAATCGTTAAAGTCTTCCCCGAAATCACTATCAAGAGCCGTCCGGTTCGGATGCGTTTCGTCCGTCAATTGGCCAAAAACATCCGCACTGTGCTCCGCGATCTGGACCCGGCTGTGGTGGTGACGGGCGTGTGGGACAACATCGAGCTGCAAACGCGCGTAACCGACCCTAAAGCCTTGAAAGAAATGACCGAACGCCTGAGCTGCATGCCGGGCATCGCGCATTTCCTGCAGGTCGACGAGTACCCTCTGGGCGACTTCGACGACATCGTTGAGAAGTGCAAGCTGCACTTCGGCGATGCACTGGCGGGCAAGCTCTTTTCGGTACGTTGCAAGCGCGCTGGCAAGCACCCGTTTACCTCGATGGAAGTCGAGAAATACGTCGGCAGCAAGCTGCGGCGTGAGTGCGGTGCGGCTGGAATCGAGCTGAAAAAGCCCGAAATTGAAGTTCGAATTGAAATTCGCGACCAACGGTTGTTTGTGATTCACAATCAGCACGACAGTATTGGTGGCTACCCGCTGGGTTCGCTTGAGCAGACCCTGGTGCTGATGTCGGGTGGGTTCGATTCCACCGTGGCGGCCTACCAGATCATGCGTCGCGGCCTGATGAGCCACTTCTGCTTCTTCAACCTGGGCGGACGTGCCCATGAACTGGGCGTGATGGAAGTCGCGCACTATATATGGAAGAAGTACGGCAGCTCCCAGCGCGTGCTGTTTGTCAGCGTTCCGTTCGAAGAAGTTTTGGGCGAAATTCTCGGCAAAGTCGATAACAGTCATATGGGCGTCATTTTGAAGCGTATGATGTTGCGCGCTGCAACACGTATTGCCGAACGCCTGGATATCGAAGTGCTGGTGACCGGTGAAGCGATTTCCCAGGTATCCAGCCAGACACTGCCCAATTTGTCGCTGATCGATTCGGCTACGGACAAACTGGTGCTGCGCCCGCTGATCGCGAGCCACAAGCAGGACATCATTGATTTGGCGGAAGAAATCGGTACGGCCGATTTTGCCAAGCATATGCCTGAGTATTGCGGGGTGATTTCGGTCAACCCCAAGACCCACGCCAAGCGCAACCGCGTGGAGTATGAAGAACAACAGTTTGATATGGCCGTGCTCGAGCGTGCGCTTGAGCGGGCCAAACTGGTGCCGATTGATCGGGTGATCGATGAATTGGGCCAGGACTTGCAAGTCGAAGAAGTCAGCGAAGTGCTGGCGGGCCAGATCGTGATCGACATCCGTCACCCGGATGCTCAGGAAGATCAACCGCTGGAACTGGCTGGCATCGAAGTACAAGCGTTGCCGTTCTATGCTTTGAACAGCCGCTTCAAGGAACTGGATGACACCCGTCAGTACCTGTTGTATTGCGACAAAGGCGTGATGAGTCGCCTGCATGCTCACCATTTGCTCAGTGAGGGACATGCCAATGTGCGCGTTTATCGACCGAGCTAAGAGCCCGGGGCTGTATGCCTGTGGCCTGCGTCACC
Organism: Pseudomonas sp. WC2401; assembly: GCF_041200115.1. Classification (NCBI taxonomy): domain Bacteria; kingdom Pseudomonadati; phylum Pseudomonadota; class Gammaproteobacteria; order Pseudomonadales; family Pseudomonadaceae; genus Pseudomonas; species Pseudomonas sp. WC2401. Next base: position 401,146 of record NZ_CP165623.1, on the reverse strand, counting down.
GGCCCCCCGACGCCGCCGTCAAGCTGTAACGGCTTGCACGGACTCTACTGTTAATCGCTGCCTGGACTCAGTCAGCACACCGAATCCTCTGATCGAGATACACAAGTGATCGAAAATCTACGTAACATCGCCATCATTGCTCACGTTGACCACGGTAAAACCACCCTGGTAGACAAACTCTTGCGTCAATCCGGCACCCTGGAGCGCAACGAGCTTAACGACGAACGCGTAATGGACTCCAACGACCAGGAGAAAGAGCGCGGTATTACCATTCTGGCGAAAAACACCGCCATCAACTGGAACGGCTACCACATCAACATCGTGGATACCCCGGGCCACGCCGACTTCGGCGGCGAAGTTGAACGCGTAATGTCGATGGTTGACTCCGTTCTGCTGCTGGTTGACGCTCAAGACGGCCCTATGCCGCAAACCCGTTTCGTGACCAAGAAGGCTTTCGAAGCCGGCCTGCGTCCAATCGTGGTAATCAACAAGGTTGACCGTCCAGGCGCGCGTCCGGACTGGGTTCTGGACCAGATCTTCGACCTGTTCGACAACCTGGGTGCTACCGAAGAACAGCTGGACTTCAAAGTGGTTTACGCCTCTGCCCTGAACGGTATTGCTGGTCTTGACCACACCGACATGGCTGAAGACATGACCCCGCTGTACCAGTCGATCGTCGACAACGTACCAGCACCAGCTGTAGACCGTGACGGTCCGTTCCAGATGCAAATCTCGGCACTGGACTACAACAGCTTCCTGGGCATTATCGGCGTTGGCCGTATCGCTCGTGGTCGCGTCAAGCCGAACACCCCGGTTGTTGCCATCGACGCTGACGGCAAGCGCCGCAACGGTCGTATCCTGAAGCTGATGGGTCACCACGGTCTGCACCGTGTAGACGTTGAAGAAGCTTCGGCAGGCGACATCGTTTGCATCAGCGGTATGGATTCGCTGTTCATCTCCGACACCCTGTGTGATCCGATGAACGTTGAAGCGATGAAGCCGTTGACCGTTGACGAGCCAACCGTTTCCATGACCTTCCAGGTAAACGACTCGCCATTCTGCGGTAAAGAAGGCAAGTTCGTGACTTCCCGTAACATCAAGGAACGTCTGGACAAAGAGCTGCTGTACAACGTTGCACTGCGCGTTGAAGAAGGCGACTCGGCTGACAAGTTCAAGGTATCGGGCCGTGGCGAGCTGCACTTGTCCGTACTGATCGAAACCATGCGTCGTGAAGGCTTCGAAATGGGCGTTGGTCGTCCAGAAGTAATCATCCGCCTGGTTGACGGCGTCAAGCACGAACCGTTCGAAAACGTCACCATCGACCTGCCAGAAGAATCCCAGGGCAAGGTGATGGAAGAGATGGGTCTGCGTAAAGGCGACCTGACTAACATGGTGCCGGATGGCAAAGGCCGTGTGCGTCTGGAATACAACATCCCTGCTCGTGGTCTGATCGGTTTCCGTAACCAGTTCCTGACCCTGACCAACGGTGCTGGCATCCTGACCTCGATCTTCGACCGTTACGACGTGATGAAGTCGGGCCACATGTCCGGCCGTCAGAACGGCGTTCTGGTATCGGTTGAGACTGGCAAGGCACTGACCTACTCCCTGGAAACCCTGCAGGCGCGTGGCAAGCTGTTCGTTGAGCACGGTCAAGAGATCTACAACGGTCAGATCGTTGGTCTGAACAGCCGTGACACCGACATGGGCGTTAACCCTACCAAGGGCAAGAAGCTCGACAACATGCGTGCTTCGGGTAAAGACGAAACCATCGCTCTGGTTCCACCTGTTCGTTTCACTCTGGAACAGGCTCTGGAATTCATCCAGGACGACGAGCTGTGCGAAGTAACTCCTAAGTCCATCCGTCTTCGCAAGAAGATCCTGGACGAAGGCGAGCGTACCCGCGCTGCTAAAAAGGCCAAAAACTAAGTTACTTAGTTAGCGGTTACAAAAACGCCCCCGACCTTGCGGTCGGGGGCGTTTTTTTATGGCCGGGATTTGACGCATTTATCGTTGCCCGCGCTGCGACGAGCGCGGTCTGTCAGGGCATTTGCGTAAAGGCCATCGCGGGCAAGCCCGGCTCCCACAGGGGGCTGTGGTAATTGTGGGAGCGGGCTTGCCCGCGAAGCGATCTGTCAGTCGATTCTGCGCTGCAGGTTAAAAATCCATCAGCTTGACGCTGCTGTTCTTGCGCTCAACGGCCTTGGGCACATAGGCGCAATAACCAGGGCGCGGACCGATCCGCGGGTGGTTGCGGCAGGTGTCCGGGCGGATGTCGTAGATGGTGCACATGCGCGACTTGCGATCCAGGTACAGGCAGTCGTTATTACTCATGCGCTGCAGGGTGAAAATCCCCGACTTCTGGTTAAAGCGCTCCACGATCCCTTCTTTTTGCAGGCGCTTGGCGATGTTCTTCGGCGGGTCGCCCATCTCGAACTCATCGACGATGCCGATGCGGATCAGGTCTTTGATCTTGACCTCGACCGGCAGCGTGCAACAGCTGGAAACACAGGAGCCGCACATGGGCGCGGAGTATTTGGCCCAGGTATCGAGACGGTCGATTTCCGCGGCGGCGATCAGGTTGGACTTCATCAGGCTTGTATTCCAGCGTGCATCAGGGCGCGCGATCATACCGGGGTTGGTGAATGTGTGAACAACCATTTGCCGGTTTTTCGATCAGGGCCATGTTTTAAAGCGTTCGACTGCGAATGTGCCTCGTTTTGGGGCAGGACTTGGTTGATCAGTTTTTTCAGGCAAACCGCCAAAAAAGCCGTAAACAAAGCGCTTTATTTCTGGCCAAGGGTCTAGGCTGAATCCACTCGTTCTTCAAATCGCCCCATCTCGATTGAGGTTGTATCGATGTCCCAGGAACCGCTTGTTCGTGACGCACAGGTGGCGGCTTTCCGTGCCGCTGTAGTAGCCAAACTGACTTACGCGGTGGGTAAGGACCCGGAACACGCGTTTGACCATGACTGGTTTGAAGCCATAGCCCTGGCCGCCCGCGACCATATGGTCGAGCACTGGATGGACAGCACCCGGCAGATTTACCGCAAAGACCAGAAGCGGGTGTACTACCTGTCGCTGGAGTTCCTGATCGGTCGCCTGCTGTATGACAGCCTGAGCAACCTGGGGCTGCTGGAGGTGGCGCGGGAAGCGTTGGGCGAGCTGGGCGTGGATCTGGAGCGCATTCGTGTGCTGGAGCCGGATGCGGCCCTTGGCAATGGCGGCCTCGGCCGCCTGGCGGCGTGCTTTATGGAAAGCATGTCGACCCTGGGCATCGCCGCCCACGGTTATGGCATCCGCTACGAACACGGGCTGTTTCGCCAGAGCATTGTCGACGGCTGGCAGCAGGAGCAAACCGAGAACTGGCTGGACTTCGGCAACCCCTGGGAGTTCGAGCGCGCCGAAGTGCTGTACTCGGTGGGCTTTGGCGGCTCGGTCGAAACCAAGCAGGATGAGCAGGGCCAGTTGCGGCAAATCTGGTGGCCGGGCGAGACGGTGCGGGCGATTGCCTATGACACGCCGGTAGTAGGCTGGCGCGGTGCCAGTGTGAACACCCTGCGCCTGTGGCGGGCGAGGGCACTGCACGACCTGAACCTTGGCCGTTTCAACGCCGGTGACCACCTGGGCGCGGTGGCCGAAGTGGTGCGCGCTGAAAGCATCTCCCGCGTGCTGTACCCGGCGGACAGCAATGAGGCCGGGCAAGAGCTGCGTCTGCGCCAGGAGTTCTTCTTTGTTTCGGCCTCGCTGCAGGATCTGCTGCGCCGCCACTTGCACGTTCACGACACGTTGATGAACCTGGCCGAGCACGTCTCGATCCAGCTCAATGACACCCACCCCTCGATTGCCGTTGCCGAGCTGATGCGTATCCTGGTCGACGAGCACGGCGTCGAGTGGCATGCCGCGTGGCAAGTCACCGTTGATACCCTGTCGTATACCAACCACACGCTATTGCCCGAAGCGCTGGAAACCTGGCCCGTCGGTTTGATGGAGCGGCTGTTGCCGCGGCATATGCAGATTATTTATCTGATCAATGCGCACCACATCGACGCCCTGCGGGCCAAGGGTATTCACGACTTTGACGTGTTGCGCGCGGTGTCGCTGATCGAGGAGGACCATGGCCGCCGGGTGCGTATGGGCAACCTGGCATTTTTGGGCTCCCACAGCGTCAACGGGGTTTCCGGGCTGCATACACAATTGATGCGCAGCACCGTGTTCGCCGAGCTGCACAAGCTCTACCCCGACCGCATCAACAACAAGACCAACGGCGTAACCTTCCGCCGCTGGCTGTTCCAGGCCAACCCGCCGCTGACTGCGATGCTGGTGGATGCACTGGGGCCTGATGTGCTCGATGAAACCGAACACAAACTGATCAAGCTGGAGCCTTTTGCCGGGCGGGCAGACTTTCGCAAACGCTTCGCCGAACAGCGCCTGCAAAACAAATGCACCCTGGCGGCGCTGATTTATGAGCGTTTGGGGGTCGTGGTCAACCCTGAGGCCCTGTTCGATGTACAGGTCAAACGGATACACGAATACAAGCGCCAACTGCTCAACCTGATGCACACCGTGGCGCTGTATCAGGCCATCCGGGCCGAGCCGGGCAACCCGTGGGTGCCACGGGTGAAGATTTTTGCCGGCAAGTCGGCGGCCAGTTATGAGCAGGCCAAACTCATCATCAAGCTGGCCAATGACATCGCCCGCACCGTCAACAACGACCCCACCGTGCGCGGCCTGCTCAAGGTGGTGTTTATCCCCAACTACAACGTCAGCCTGGCCGAAAGCATCATCCCGGCGGCGGACCTGTCCGAGCAGATATCCACTGCCGGCTACGAAGCATCGGGCACCAGCAACATGAAGTTCGGCCTCAACGGTGCGCTGACCATTGGCACGATGGATGGCGCCAACGTTGAAATGAGCGAGCGGGTGGGGACCGAAAACATGTTTATCTTCGGCCTCAGTTCGCAGCAGGTTGAAGCGCGCAAGCGCAATGGCGAGTTCCATGCCGCGCCGGACGTGGCCGCTTCACACCGGCTTAATGACGTGTTGCAGGCGATTCGTGGCGGGGTGTTCTCCCACGATGATCCGGCTCGCTACACCGGCCTGGTGGATTCGCTGATCGAATATGACCGCTTCCTGGTATGTGCCGACTTCGATGCGTACTGGGATGCCCAGATGCGCGTGGAGCAACTGTGGCACGACAAGGAAGAATGGTGGCGCAAATCCGTGTTGAATACGGCGCGCATGGGCTGGTTCTCATCAGACCGGACCATTCGTGAATACGCGACCGATATCTGGAAAGCGTTGTAGGAAGTTTCACACACTGTGGGAGCGAGCAAGCCCGCTCCCACGGGGTCTTTGGTGGCTGTTTTGGAACCCGTTCGGCCAGTTCTCAGTCTGATTAGAAGATTTGCACGGCAACACGCGCTAAACTGCGCGGGTTTTTCGCCCCCTCCCCCTTGTTCGGAGCCTTACATGTCCCGCGTTACCCTGAGTCGCTATTTGATCGAGCAGACCCGCAGCAACAACACGCCTGCTGATTTGCGTTTCCTCATCGAAGTGGTGGCGCGTGCTTGCAAAGAGATCAGCCACGCCGTGTCCAAAGGCGCCCTGGGTGGTGTGCTGGGCAGCATGGGCACCGAAAACGTGCAAGGTGAAGTGCAGAAGAAGCTCGACGTGATCTCCAACGAGATCCTGCTCGAAGCCAACGAATGGGGCGGTCACCTGGCCGGCATGGCGTCCGAAGAAATGGACAATGCCTACCAGATCCCGGGTAAATACCCGAAAGGCGCGTACCTGCTGGTATTCGACCCGCTGGACGGTTCGTCGAACATCGACATCAACGCGCCAGTTGGCACCATTTTCTCGGTACTGCGTTGCCCGAACGAATACCTGACCCAGAACGAGCCTTTGAATGAAAAGGCCTTCCTGCAGCCAGGCACCCAACAGGTCGCTGCCGGTTACGCCATCTACGGCCCGCAGACCATGCTGGTACTGACCCTGGGCGACGGCGTCAAAGGCTTTACCCTGGACCGCGAAATGGGCAGCTTCGTCCTGACCCACGAAGACATCACCATTCCTGACGCTACCCAGGAATTTGCCATCAACATGTCCAACCAGCGTCACTGGGAAGCCCCGGTACAGCGCTACGTTGACGAACTGCTGGCCGGTGAAGAAGGCCCGTTGAAGAAAAACTTCAACATGCGCTGGATTGCCGCCATGGTTGCCGACGTGCACCGAATCCTCACCCGTGGTGGTTTGTTCATGTACCCGCGCGACAGCCGTGAGCCGTCCAAGCCGGGCAAGCTGCGTTTGATGTACGAAGCCAACCCGATGTCGTTTCTGGTGGAACAGGCTGGCGGCGCATCCACTGATGGCCATCAGCGCATTCTCGACATCCAGCCGGAAGGCTTGCACCAGCGTGTAGCCGTGTACCTGGGCTCGAAAGAAGAAGTCGCGCGCATCACCGCTTACCACAAAGCGTAAGCCCCTGTGGGAGCGGGCTTGCTCGCGATAGCATCGACACGGTATGTCAGACATACCGGGTTGCATGCATCGCGAGCAAGCCCGCTCCCACAGTTGTTCTCCCTCCTGAAATAAATCCCTGCGTCCTGCGGGAACCAGCCTGCGCTTTTCTCTTCTAAGCTTGGATCAAGCGGCGCTGCCGACTTTCTTTTTCAGGAGCTTTCCATGAAGTTGCGTTCTCTGGCGTTGTTGTCGTTCTGTGTCTTGCTGGCCGCGTGCAGCAAAATCAATCAGCAAAACTACTCGAAACTGTCGACCGGCATGACCAAGGCCGAAGTTGAGCAGTTGCTGGGCACCCCAACCGATTGCTCGGGCGCGCTGGGCATGTCGAGCTGCACATGGGGCGATCAGAAGAGCTTTATCAGCGTGCAGTACGCAGGCGACAAAGTGCTGATTTTCTCGGGCCAGGGTTTGAAGTAAGACCGATCAGGAGCGTTTGCGATGAAACGTCTTTTAGTCAGTCTCGGGGCCGCGCTGTTGTTGGGCGGGTGTGCAAGTTCCAGCAGCGATTCGCTGGCGCCCAACACCGTCTCCAGTGTCGACCTCAAGCGCTATCAGGGCACCTGGTATGAGTTGGCGCGTTTGCCGATGTTCTTCCAGCGCAATTGCGCGCAGTCCGAAGCCCATTACAGCCTCAAGCCGGACGGCAATGTGGCGGTGTTGAACCGTTGCCGCACCGCAGAGGGCAAGTGGGAAGAAGCCAAGGGAACGGCAACGCCGCAAGTGGAGGGCAAGACCGACAAGTTGTGGGTCGAGTTCGACAATTGGGTATCGACCCTGTTGCCGGGTGTGACCAAGGGCGATTATTGGGTGTTGTACCTGGGGGATAACTACAGCACGGCGCTGGTAGGCAACCCCGACCGTAAATACCTGTGGTTGCTGTCGCGTAAACCGCAGGTTGATCAGCAAACCCGTGACGAGCTGCTCAGCAAGGCGCAACAGCAAGGCTATGACACCACACGCTTGATCTGGCGCACGCCGGATGCGGACATGCCCAAGGGCGCGAAGTAAGGCAACAATGCCCCTCAGCGGGCGCTGAGGGGCACAGACCGGGCGCTTAAGCGCGCAGCAGGGTCTTCCAGGCGCGGTTCTGGTAAACGGCGATGGCTTGCTGCTTGCGGGCGTTGAGCAGTTCGTCGTTGCTCTCGGCATCTTCAGAAATTGGCATGTTGGCCAGTTCCTGCAGCTTGTTCATCTCGCCGTACAGACGGTCCAGTTCCGGGATTTCCAGCACGTTACGCGCCAGACGCAACCAGGCCTGAATGCGCTCGATGCGCGGCAGTTGCTCGGCCAGGTCTTCGGGTTGCTGCTGGTAACGGTTCAGACGCAAGGCAATTGCTTCATCCGATAGCAAACGCGGCAACCAGCTTTGCAGTTGCGCAGCACCCTGGCGGTTGCCACGGGTGGTGCCGCGATCCACGGTCCAGCTGCGCTCCATCAACCAGCGCGAGGTGTTCAGGGAGAACTGGCCCCAGCGCGGGTCTTCCAGCTCTTCCAGGAACTGCTCGGGTGCGGCTTTGCGCACGTCTTCGTCGTCCTGGCCGATCTGTACCAGCGGGCGCCAGTCTTCGAGCAGGGCGTCCAGCGCAGCACGCAGGGCATTGGTGGATTGGCGTGGTGCAGCCTGGCCCAGGCTGCTGACCAGCGCGCGCAGGTCGATCAACTGCTGAACCCAGTCCTGCAGCAAACGCCAATGGCCATTGAAGCGATATTGCTCGGCCAGACGCTGGCTGTTGCCCAGCAAGTGCCAGGCCAGGGCGGCGAAGGCGTCGTCCAGCGGCGTTTCGGGTGTCAGCACAGGGGCTGGCAGGGTGACGGCGTAGCTGTTGGCGTCGAACAGGCGATAGCCGCGCTCGGCCTTGCTGATGTCACACGGCATCAGGGCCAGCTTCTCGGCCAGTTCGGCGGCCAGTTCCAGCAGGGCTGCCGGCTCGCCTTCGCGCAGTTCAAGTTCCAGCTCGCAGATTTCTTCTTTCTGCTTGCCGGCAATGACATGGCCCAGGTCCAGAGCGGCTTCGATCACCACCTTGGCCTTGCCGCGACCCCAGGAAATTTCGGCGCGTTCGCGTACGAAATCCGTGGTGAAGATCGGCTTGAGGGTTTTCTTGTCCAGCTCGGCCAGCTCTTGTGGCCAGCATTCGCCGTCGAGCTTCTTGATGTCGAGCTTGGCTTTGGGCAGGTTCCAGTCGTACTCGTTGCGTACCGACAGGCCGGCAATGCTTTCGCCACGGGTCTTGAGGGTCTGGATTACGTCTTCGCCATCGCGGCGCAGGCGCAGGGCTACCTTGGCCTTGGCCAGGTCGCGCTCAGGCGTGTCGAAGTACTGGTTGAGCAACTCACGGCTTTCCCAGCCACTTTTGTTGCGCTTTTTCAGCAAGGGGTGCTCGCGCAGGGCGGCGAGGGTTTCGCGGCTGACACGGAGTTTAATTTCGGTTTCTTTCTGCATGGCCGGAAAATCCAGGATCGGTGCGCAGCCGGGAAAAGTGTGGCTGCCAAGGCCGTGCAGTGTACAGGACAAGCCGCCCCGGCGCGCCGAACGGGTTTATTCTGCGGCGCAGATGGCTCTATGATGGGCCTCGCCCCGCCAACAGGAAGTCAGCGCATGCCCCTACCTTCCATGAAAGAGCAGTTCGCTGCCTTGATCGCCGTACCGTCGGTCAGTTGCACCCAGCCTTCACTGGATCAGTCCAACCGTGGGGTGATCGATTTACTGGCCACCTGGCTGGGCGACCTGGGTTTCAACTGCGATATCCAGCAGGTCAGCCCCGGCAAATTCAACCTGCTCGCCAGCTTTGGCACAGGCCCCGGCGGGCTGGTGCTGGCCGGGCACAGCGATACCGTGCCTTACGATGAAGCGCTGTGGCAGACCGATCCGCTCAAGCTGACAGAAGTGGATAACCGCTGGGTCGGCCTGGGCAGTTGCGACATGAAGGGTTTTTTCGCGTTGGTGATCGAAGCGGTGCGTCCGTTGCTCGACCAACCGTTCAAGCAGCCGCTGCTGATCCTCGCCACCTGTGACGAAGAAACTTCGATGGCCGGCGCCAGGGCCCTGGTTGAAGCAGGCCGGCCGCTGGGGCGTGCGGCGGTGATCGGCGAGCCGACCGGGCTCAAGCCGATCCGCATGCACAAGGGCGTGATGATGGAGCGCATCGAGATTCTGGGGCAAAGCGGTCATTCATCAGACCCAAGCCTTGGCCACAGCGCACTGGAGGCCATGCATGACGCGATCAGCGAACTTAAAGGCCTGCGCCAGCAGTGGCTCAATGAATACCGCAACCCGCAGTTCAGCGTACCGCAGCCGACCCTGAACTTTGGTTGCATCCATGGCGGCGACAACCCCAACCGGATTTGTGGCCAATGCTCGCTGGAATTCGACCTGCGGCCGCTGCCGGGCATGGACCCCAACGCGCTGCGGGCCATCATCCGTGGCAAATTGCAGCCTTTGGCCGAGCGCCATCAGGTAAAAATTGATTTCGCCCCCATTGCCGCCGGTGTACCGCCTTTTGAGCAGGCGGCCGATGCCGAGCTGGTGCGGGTGGCCGAGCGGCTGACCGGGCATGTTGCGCAGGCAGTAGCGTTTGGCACCGAAGCACCTTATCTTCAGCAGCTTGGCTGCGAAACGCTGGTATTGGGCCCGGGCGACATCGCCTGTGCGCATCAGCCGGGGGAATACCTGGAAATGTCACGTTTGCAGCCGACGGTGCGTCTACTGACACAACTGATAGAACACTATTGTCTTAAATAACGGAAAAGGAGAGTACGCGTGTTGCCAACAATGTTTCGACGATAACCATCAGCCCGTTGTGCGTTTGCTGTTCTAGCCCTTTTTAGGCGACTTATTTTCTACAGGCTCTGGTTATGCACGATTACGTTAACTGGTTGCGTCACGCGTCTCCCTACATCAATGCCCACCGCGATTGCACTTTTGTCGTCATGCTCCCTGGCGACGGTGTGGCCCATCCTAACTTTGGCAATATCGTCCACGACCTGGTGCTGCTGCACAGCCTGGGTGTGCGGCTGGTGCTGGTTCACGGCTCGCGCCCGCAGATCGACAGCCGTCTTGAGGCACGCGGCCTGGTGCCGCATTACCACAACGGCATGCGTGTTACCGATGCGACGACCCTGGAGTGCGTGATTGACGCCGTAGGGCAGTTGCGCATTGCGATTGAAGCGCGTTTGTCGATGGACATGGCGTCCTCGCCGATGCAGGGCTCGCGCCTGCGAGTGGCCAGCGGCAATCTGGTGACGGCGCGGCCGATCGGCGTGCTTGATGGCGTGGACTTCCACCATACCGGCGAAGTGCGTCGGGTCGACCGCAAGGGCATCAACCGCCTGCTCGATGAGCGTTCGATAGTGCTGCTGTCGCCCCTGGGTTACTCGCCCACCGGTGAGATTTTCAACCTGGCCTGTGAAGACGTGGCCACCCGTGCTGCCATCGACCTGGCGGCGGACAAACTGCTGCTGTTCGGTGCTGAATCGGGGTTGCTCGATGCCGAAGGGCGTTTGGTGCGCGAGTTGCGCCCACAGCAGGTGCCGGCGCATATGAAACGCCTGGGCAGCGACTACCAGGCCGAATTGCTGGAAGCCGCCGCCGAAGCCTGCAGCGGTGGTGTGGCGCGTAGCCATATCGTCAGTTATGCCGAAGACGGTGCGCTGCTGACCGAGCTGTTCACCCGTAACGGTGGCGGTACGCTGGTGGCGCAGGAGCAATTTGAAGTTACGCGGGAGGCGGCGATTGAAGACGTCGGCGGCCTGCTTGAATTGATCAGCCCGCTGGAAGAGCAGGGCATTCTGGTGCGTCGTTCGCGTGAAGTGCTGGAGCGTGAGATCGAGCAGTTCAGCGTGGTTGAGCGCGAAGGCATGATCATCGCCTGTGCGGCGCTGTATCAGATTGCCGATTCGGATGCGGGGGAGCTGGCGTGTTTGGCGGTGAACCCGGAGTACCGTCATGGGCGCCGTGGCGATGAGTTGCTGGAGCGCATCGAAAACCGCGCTCGGGCTCAGGGGCTGAAAACCTTGTTCGTGTTAACCACGCGTACTGCGCACTGGTTCCGTGAGCGCGGGTTTGAGCCGAGTGGTGTAGAGCGTTTACCGGCGGCGCGGGCGTCGCTGTACAACTACCAGCGTAATTCGAAGATCTTCGAAAAGACGTTGTAAGGCGCCTACTGTTCAGGCGCTGGGCTGGAGGAGATTCGTATCAGCTGACGAGTGGAACGAGGCTGCGTTCGGTTTGGTGCGCCACTGCGACGCAGCGACCGTAAAACCAGAGTTCCAAGTTTAACTGGCACACCACGGTTTTTTGACTTTACGACGGCTTCGCCGCCGAACGCAGCCTCGTTCCACTCGTCAGCTGCTACGAACAACTGCAACTGCGGGGAGAGCATGATCGTGCTCGCAAGCACACCACCGATCAGTCCCCTCTCCCTACGGGAGAGGGCTAGGGTGAGGGGCTTTTTAGTTACTGATTGCCAAAATGCTCGCCTGGTACGAGGCCACAAACAGGTCGAAGTCGCCTTCTTCCGTTTGTTCGGTCTCGGCCTGCTCTAGCAGTGACTTGCGCGCTTTTTCTTCAAACGCCGCCTGGTCTTCAGCACTCAGCGGTTCACTACGGAAGAATTCGGCATGGGCCAGGCTCTGGCGCATCGAGAACTGAGCGAAGCTCTCCTTGTGCTCGGCCATGCTGGCCAGCACTTTGGCCGACGGCGTCAGCGACACGTCCTTGATCTTCGCCAGTTGTTCGTCGACCGCCTTGCTGTGGTTGTCGCCTCCGTGGCTCTGGTCGAGCAGGGCGGCCAGCGGGGCGATGTTTTCCAGCAGCTCGGTTGCCCATTCCTTCATGTCTACCGTTGCACCATCACGCTGCAATTGCAGGCCCGGACGGCGACCTTCCTTGACCACGCTCAGGAAGTTGGATGAACAGCTGCCGCATTCCGTATTGTCGAACTGCGGGCTGTCCTGCAGTGCGCAATACAGCAGGAAGGCGTCGAGAAAACGCGCTTCAGGCAGGTCGATGCCCACCGGCAGGAACGGGTTGATATCCAGCAGGCGCACTTCAACGTACTGCACGCCACGGGACACCAGGGCCTGAATCGGCCGTTCGCCGGTGTAGGTCACGCGCTTGGGGCGAATGTTGGAGTAGTACTCGTTTTCGATCTGCAGGATGTTGGTGTTCAGCTGTACCCACTCGCCATCCTTGTGCGTGCCGATTTCGACATACGGCGGGTAGGGCGTGGCCACGGCCTTGCGCAGGCTGTCGGTGTAGCTGTCGAGGTTGTTGTAGCACGGCGTCAGGCCTGCCTGGGCGTTGCTCTGGTAACCCAGGTCGCTCATGCGCAGGCTGGTGGCATACGGCAGGTAGAGCGTGTCTGCATCCAGTTGTTCCAACTGGTGCGAACGGCCGCGCAAAAAGCCTGCATCCAGCGCCGGCGAGGCACCGAACAGGTACATCAGCAGCCAGCTATAGCGACGGAAGTTGCGAATCAGGGCGATGTAGGCATTGGACTGATAGTCGCGCTCGGTGCCGACAAAGCCTTCAGCCTGCATCAGCACAGGCCACAGGGCCTCTGGCAGGGAGAAGTTGTAGTGGATACCGGCAATGCACTGCATGGTCTTGCCGTAGCGCAGGGCAAGGCCTTTGCGATAAACGTACTTGAGCTGTCCGATATTGGACGTGCCGTAGTAGGCAATAGGGATGTCTTCTTCGGCCGGCAACGGGCACGGCATCGAAGGGCTCCACAGGAACTCGTTGCCGAGCTTGCTGTAGGCAAAACGGTGAATCTTGTCGAGGCTGGCCAGCGTCTGCGCAGGGTCAGGCAGGGCCGGGGTAATAAACTCCAGCAGCGACTCGGAATAGTCGGTGGTGATTTGATCGTTGGTCAGGGCCGAGCCCAGTTCTTCCGGGTGCGGGGTCTGCGCCAGGCGAGCATCGGCCGTGACGCGCAGGCATTCGCGCTCGATGCCGTGCAGGCACTGCTCCAGCAGAGAGAGGTTGGCGCGCTCGCTGAGCAGAGCCAGGCGGCGGTTGAGAAGTTGGCTCAAGTTGGATTCCTTCACGCGTCAGTCGCCCCAATATGGGGGTGGTCAGGACGGTCTACAAGGGTGAAGTTGAAACTGGCGTGGTCGCCTGGTTTTGTTGGCATCGCTCAGTCCCGTCCCTGATTTGGCGCCGCGGCGCTCCAAGCGCATTTCGGCACTGCATTGGCAGTGCCGAAATTAACTCAAATCAGCGGTTGGCCGCTACAGGACCGCGAACGTGCCTTGTGCTTTTGCGACAAGCTTGTCGCCCTGCAACACATCCGCTTCGACGACCAGCGTGCGTCGCCCGGGGTGGATGACCTTGGCGATACATAACACTTCGCCTTCGGCCACCGCGCGAATGTAGTTGATTTTGCACTCGATGGTCGCGCTCTGCTGATCGAAGCCATGGGAGCTGGAACAGGCCAGGCCCATGCTGATATCCACCAGGCTGAACAACACGCCACCGTGCAGCTTGCCGGCGCGGTTGCGCAGTTGCGGCTCCAGGCTCAGGGCAACGTGCGCCACGCCGTCTTCCAGCGCTTGCACGCGGCAGCCGAGCAACTGGCTGAAGGCGCTCTGGGTCAGACCGTCCGGGAGGGCCATCAGCGTTTCTTCAACTGTTTGGCGTTGGCGAACAACGAAGCCATGGCGTTATTGCTCGGCGCTGCGGCCACGCTTTCCTTGCGCGGTGCGGTATTTTGCTGACGCGGTGCCGAGCCCGGGCGTGCGCCGCGGGCACCGTCGATCTTCTCACCCGGGGTATCGCTCATGCGCATCGACAGGCCTACGCGTTTGCGCGGGATGTCGACTTCCATGACCTTGACCTTGACCACGTCGCCGGCTTTCACGGCTTCACGCGGGTCCTTGATGAATTTTTCGGACAGCGCCGAAATATGCACCAGACCATCCTGATGCACGCCGATATCGACGAAAGCACCGAAGTTGGTCACGTTGGTCACCACACCTTCCAGGATCATCCCCAGTTGCAGGTCCTTGAGGTCTTCGACGCCTTCCTGGAACTCGGCAGTCTTGAACTCCGGGCGCGGGTCACGGCCCGGTTTCTCCAGCTCCTGGAGAATGTCGGTCACGGTCGGCAGGCCGAAGGTCTCGTCGGTGAATTTCTTCGGATCAAGACGTTTCAGGAAGCTGGCGTCGCCGATCAGCGAGCGGATGTCACGCTCGGTGTCCGAAGCGATGCGCTTGACCAGCGGGTAGGCTTCGGGGTGAACCGCCGAGCTGTCCAGCGGGTTGTCACCATTCATCACGCGCAAGAAACCTGCCGCCTGCTCGAAGGTTTTTTCGCCCAAGCGGCTGACTTTTTTCAGCGCCGCACGGGTTTTGAAGGCGCCGTGTTCGTCGCGGTGCGCGACGATGTTTTGCGCCAGTGTGGCATTGAGGCCCGAAATTCGCGCCAGCAGCGCTACCGATGCGGTGTTCACGTCCACGCCCACGGCGTTCACGCAATCTTCAACCACCGCGTCCAGGCCGCGTGCCAGCTTGAGCTGGGACACGTCGTGCTGGTACTGGCCGACACCGATGGATTTAGGGTCGATTTTTACCAGTTCGGCCAGCGGGTCTTGCAGGCGGCGGGCGATCGATACGGCGCCACGGATAGAAACGTCCAGATCCGGGAATTCCTTGGCTGCCAGTTCCGATGCCGAGTACACCGAAGCACCAGCTTCGGAGACCATTACTTTGGTGACTTTCAGGGCCGGGTATTTTTTCATCAGATCGATCACCAGCTTGTCGCTTTCACGGCTGGCGGTGCCGTTGCCGATGGCAATCAGGTCGACCGAATGCTTGGCGCACAGGGCGGCCATGACCGAAATGGTCTGGTCCCACTTGTTGTGCGGCACATGCGGGTACACGGTGGCGTACTCCAGCAGCTTGCCGGTGGCATCGACCACGGCAATCTTGCAACCGGTGCGCAGGCCCGGGTCCAGGCCCAGGGTGGCGCGCGGGCCGGCTGGTGCGGCCAGCAGCAGGTCATGCAGGTTGTGGGCAAAAACGTTGATCGCTTCCGTTTCGGCAGCGTCGCGCAACTCGCCCAGCAAGTCGGTTTCAAGGTGGGTGTAGAGCTTGACCTTCCAGGTCCAGCGCACCACTTCACCCAGCCATTTGTCAGCCGGGCGATTTTGATTTTCCAGGCCGAAGCGCTGGGCAATCATCATTTCGCCGGGGTGCATCGTGCCGGGCAATTCTTCACCGACCTTGAGCGAAGAGCTGAGAATGCCTTCGTTGCGCCCGCGGAAAATCGCCAGGGCACGGTGCGACGGCATGCTTTTAAGCGGTTCGTCGTGCTCGAAGTAGTCGCGGAACTTGGCGCCTTCCTCTTCCTTGCCGGCAATCACGCGGGCGCTGAGGATGGCTTCCTGCTTGAGGAAGCTGCGCAGCTTGTCCAGCAGGCTGGCGTCTTCGGCAAAGCGCTCCATGAGGATGTACTTGGCGCCATCAAGGGCCGCCTTGACGTCTGCCACGCCTTTTTCGGCGTCGACGAAACGGGCGGCTTCGGTATCGGGCGTGAGTGTCGGGTCGTTGAACAGGCCGTTTGCCAGCTCGCCGAGGCCGGCTTCCAGGGCGATCTGACCCTTGGTGCGGCGCTTTTGCTTGTACGGCAGGTACAAGTCTTCGAGGCGGGTCTTGGTGTCGGCGAGCTTGATGTCGCGGGCCAGTTCTGGGGTCAACTTGCCTTGTTCTTCGATGCTGGCGAGGATGCTCGCACGCCGTTCGTCGAGTTCGCGCAGGTAGCGCAGGCGCTCTTCGAGGTGGCGCAACTG
Source organism: Pseudomonas sp. WC2401 (assembly GCF_041200115.1). Taxonomy (NCBI): domain Bacteria; kingdom Pseudomonadati; phylum Pseudomonadota; class Gammaproteobacteria; order Pseudomonadales; family Pseudomonadaceae; genus Pseudomonas; species Pseudomonas sp. WC2401. Next base: position 384,833 of record NZ_CP165623.1, on the reverse strand, counting down.
GGTGTCATCCAGGCTGCCGGTCACTTCCTTACGGTAGCGGGAGATGAAGGGTACGGTGGAGCCCTCATCGAGAAGAGCGACGGCCGCTTCGACCTGCTGCGGGCGCACGCCAAGTTCTTCGGCGATGCGGCTGTTGATGCTGTCCATAAAACCACCTGACAAATTGTGATGCAGGCTCGCAGGCCCGGGCTTGAAGGCTTGCGAGGCTGGTTGAGCAGCCCGAAAGGGGCCGCTACCTGGGCCAAAAGGGCAGCCTGTTGACCCGTGAAGTCAGCGGATTACGCCTGGCGCCGGAAAAAATAAAGCCTGGCGCAACCCTTGAAAATTCGCGTTTGCCTGACACAAAAGGCGCAGCATTATAACCAGCGTTCCCGGTTTCAGGGCACTGCACGCTGTTGCCTCATGGGTTGGGCTACTGTTTAAGGAGGAAAAATCTGCTAACAATGCACACCATACGTATTACAGCGGCTAAGCCATAATGCGCGCCGAGATCACAGGAGCATCTAATGAGCAGCATTGCACAAACGGCTGAAGGCGAAAAAATTCTTATCGTGGATGACGATCCGGGGCTGAGCAGCCTGCTGGAGCGCTTCTTCGTCAGCAAGGGCTATCGCGCCCGGGCTGTGCCGAACGTCGAGCAAATGGATCGTTTGCTGGCTCGCGAGGTTTTCAACCTGGTGGTACTGGACCTGATGCTGCCCGGCGAAGACGGCCTGTCTGCCTGCCGCCGTTTGCGTGCGGCGGGCAACCGGGTGCCGATCATCATGCTGACCGCCAAGGGCGACGAGCTGAGTCGTATCAAGGGCCTGGAGCTGGGCGCCGACGATTATCTGGCCAAGCCGTTCAACCCCGACGAACTGATGGCACGGGTGCGCGCGGTACTGCGTCGCCAGGCACCGCCAGTGCCGGGCGCACCGGGCAGTGAAGACGAAAGCGTGACATTCGGCGATTACGAGCTGTCCCTGGCAACCCGCGAACTCAAGCGTGGCGACGAAGTTCACATGCTGACCACCGGCGAATTTGCGGTGCTCAAGGCCCTGGTCATGCATGCCCGCGAGCCGTTGACCCGCGACAAGCTGATGAACCTGGCGCGTGGTCGCGAATGGGATGCGCTGGAGCGTTCGATCGATGTGCAGATTTCCCGTCTGCGCCGCATGATCGAGCCGGACCCGTCCAAGCCTCGCTATATCCAGACTGTCTGGGGCGTGGGTTATGTGTTCGTGCCGGATGGCAATGCAACCAAGTGACAGATCATTTGTAGGAGCGAGTCGCCCGGCGGCTCGCGATTCATTTTTTTGCGGGCCTGCGGGCTCGCTCCTGCAAAGTCTAAAAGCGGCTGTCTATGAAAACCCCTGTCTGGTTCCCCCAAAGTTTCTTCTCGCGCACGCTCTGGCTTGTCCTGATTGTCGTGCTGTTTTCCAAGGCGTTGACGCTGGTTTACCTGCTCATGAACGAGGACGTGCTGGTCGATCGCCAGTACAGCCACGGCGTGGCACTGACCCTGCGCGCTTATTGGGCCGCCGATGAGGAAAACCGCAACAAGATCATCGATGCCGTTGATCTGGTGCGCGTTGTGGGCGGCGGTGTGCCCGAGGGTGAGCAGCACTGGCCCTACAGCGAAATTTATCAGCGCCAGATGCAGGCCGAACTTGGCCCGGATACTGAAGTGCGTTTGCGCATGCACACCTCCCCGGCGTTGTGGGTGCGTGCCCCTAGCCTGGGCGACGGCTGGCTGAAAGTACCGCTGTATCCACACCCGCTGCGTGGGCAGAAAATCTGGAACGTACTGGGCTGGTTCCTGGCCATTGGCCTGTTATCCACCGCATCGGCCTGGATTTTCGTCAGTCAGCTCAACCAGCCGCTCAAGCGTCTGGTGTATGCGGCCCGCCAGCTGGGGCAGGGGCGCAGTGTGCGCTTGCCGGTTGGTGATACGCCCAGCGAAATGACCGAGGTGTACAGCGCCTTCAACCAGATGGCTGAAGACGTCGAGCAGGCGGGCCGCGAGCGCGAGCTGATGCTGGCCGGCGTGTCCCATGACCTGCGCACCCCGCTGACCCGCTTGCGCCTGTCCCTGGAGCTGATGGGCAACCACAATGATCTGACCGACGATATGGTGCGTGATATCGAGGACATGGACGCGATCCTCGATCAGTTCCTGGCCTTTATTCGCGATGGTCGTGACGAGCCGGTCGAAGAAGTTGACCTGTGTGAATTGATCCGCGAAGTCGTGGCGCCCTATAACCAGAACGGCGAGCAAGTACGCCTGCGCCTGCAGCCGATTCAGCCGTTTGCGCTGCGGCGGGTATCGATGAAGCGTCTGCTCAATAACTTGATTGGTAATGCCTTGCACCATGCTGGCGAAGACGTCGAGGTTGCGGCTTATGTGTCGGGGGATGTCAGCGCGCCGTATGTGGTGCTGAGCGTGATGGACCGGGGGGCGGGGATTGATCCGGCGGAGCTGGAAGACATCTTCAACCCGTTTATCCGCGGCGACCGTGCCCGTGGCGGTAAAGGTACGGGCCTGGGCCTGGCGATCGTCAAGCGAATTGCCTCCATGCATGGCGGCAATGTCGAGCTGCGCAACCGCAGCGGCGGTGGGCTGGAAGCCCGTGTACGTTTGCCGCTGGGGCTAATGCTGCCAAGAGGAGCGGTATAGCTTTTTTGACCCTGTGGGAGCGGGCTTGCCCGCGATGGCATCGCTGCAGTGTGTCAGACACACCGCGGCGCCAGCATCGCGAGCAAGCCCGCTCCCACAACAAGTCTGCTCGCTAAAGGGTTGGTGTGCTGTCAGCCTTTGCCCTTGGTCCGCGTCATATGCGGGCTACTGTTTTTTTCCAGATGCTGGATGATGATCCCGGCCACATCCTTGCCGGTGGTGGTCTCAATGCCTTCCAGGCCTGGCGACGAGTTGACCTCCAGCACCAGCGGGCCGTGGTTGGAACGCAGGATATCAACCCCCGCCACACTCAAGCCCATGACCTTGGCTGCACGAATGGCGGTCATGCGCTCTTCGGGGGTGATCTTGATCAGGCTGGCGCTACCGCCACGGTGAAGGTTGGAACGGAACTCGCCCGGCTTGGCCTGACGCTTCATGGCCGCGATCACCTTGTCGCCGACCACGAAACAGCGAATATCCGCGCCGCCCGCTTCCTTGATGTACTCCTGCACCATGATGTTTTGCTTGAGCCCCATAAAGGCCTCAATCACCGACTCGGCGGCAGTGGCGGTTTCACACAGCACCACGCCGATACCCTGGGTGCCTTCCAGCACCTTGATCACCAGTGGCGCGCCGTTGACCATTTCGATCAGGTCGGGGATATCATCCGGCGAGTGGGCAAAACCGGTCACCGGCAACCCCAGGCCGCGGCGCGACAGCAGTTGCAGCGAACGTAATTTGTCCCGCGAGCGGGCAATGGCCACCGATTCGTTGAGCGGGAAAACCCCCATCATTTCGAATTGACGCAGCACCGCGCAGCCGTAGAACGTGACCGAGGCACCGATGCGCGGGATCACGGCATCGAAGCCTTCCAGCGGCTTGCCACGATAGTGGATCTGCGGCTTATGACTGGCGATGTTCATATAGGCGCGCAGGGTATCGATCACTACCATTTCATGGCCTCGTTCGGTACCGGCTTCAACCAGACGACGAGTGGAATACAGACGCGGGTTACGCGACAGCACAGCGATCTTCATGCAACACCTGTGGCAGAGGTAGTAGTGACCGGAAACACCGGCTTGTCTTGAACGTATTTGTGTTCTGGATTGACGACCAGCTGGCCCTCAATCAGGGCTTTTGAGCCCAGCAGCAAGCGATAACGCATCGATTTGCGACAGGCGAGCGTGAACTCCACCTCCCAGACCCGATCACCCAGCGCCAGGCCGGTGCGGATCACATAGCGAACCTGGGTGTGGCCATTGGAGCTTTTAATGGTTTTAATCGCCACCAAAGGGGCTTCACAGTGACGGTGACGCAGTTGTACCAGGGTGCCCAGATGGGCATTGAAACGTACCCACTCGACACCATCGCGCACAAAAGGCTCGATTTCGGTGGCGTGCAGGCTGGAGGTACTGGCACCGGTGTCGATTTTCGCGCGCAGGCCGGCGACTCCCAAATCGGGAAGCGCCACCCACTCGCGCAGACCGACAACGGTCAAGTGATCAAAAGTCTTCAATATAAGTAACCAGCGATTAACGTATTCAGGCCGCAGGAGGAACCCTGCAGGTAAAACAATCGGCGATGCCGATTTGGCAGCGTACAAAGCGCATTCACGCAGAATATCCGGCAAATGGCGACAGTTATCTGAGTGTAGGCTGCTCGGCAAGCAGGCATTCTATCGGGCCGAATGCTTCAGTTGTTCATTGCAAGCAGTAGTACAGTTCTGACTATTTAAGTGAAGAGGAATTCCAGTGGCGCAAAAGCAGGAAGAGGACGACAAGGTTCGCCTGGACAAGTGGCTCTGGGCTGCGCGTTTTTACAAGACCCGTGCATTGGCCAAGGCTGCGATTGAAAGCGGCAAGGTGCATTGCCGGGGTGAGCGCTGCAAGCCCAGCAAAGAGCCTCGCCTGGGCGATGAACTGCAAATTCGTGTGGGCCTTGAAGAACGCACTGTCGAAGTCAAGGCACTGTCCGTGGTTCGCCGTGGCGCCCCTGAAGCCCAATTGCTCTACGCCGAAACCGAACACAGCATCGCCAAGCGTGAAAACGCCGCCGCCCTACGCAAATCCGGGGCTATGGGGATCAGTACCGATGGCAAGCCGACCAAGAAGCAGCGGCGCCAACTGCATCAGTTTCATGACGCCAGTGGGGCCGAGTGAGCCGGCCCAAGCCTGTAAACCGTACGTCGAGTCTGTGGCTGCATAACTTGTAATCACGCAGGTATGGCGCCATATAGGGTCATCAGACCTGCACGACATTCAATGACTCGTACACATTTTGTCACCAATTCAGAACTCTATTCTTATGTCCGATTTACTCAAAACCGATGCCACACAACGCTTTATGTTCGACACCAGCGACGCCCGTGGCGAGCTGGCCTCGCTGGAGCACAGCTACGCTGACGTGTTGGCCAAGCACGCTTATCCACAGCCGGTTCAGCAATTGCTGGGCGAGCTGATGGCTGCGGCCGCGCTGTTGGTGGGCAACCAGAAGATCGATGGTTTGCTGAGCCTGCAGGCCCGTTCCGAAGGCCCGGTGCCGCTGCTGATGATCGAATGCACCAGCGATCGAGAAATCCGTGGCCTGGCCCGTTTTGATGCGGCCAGCATTGCCCCGGATGCCACGCTGGCCGACCTGCTGCCCAACGGCGTACTGGCCATTACCATCGATCCTACCGTTGGCAAGCGCTACCAGGGCATCGTGGACCTGAACGGCGAGACCCTGGCGGACTGCTTCACCAACTATTTCGTCATGTCCGAGCAAGTGCCGACCCGTTTCTGGCTGGTTGCCGATGGCCAGCGCGCCCGTGGCATGTTCCTGCAGCAGTTGCCTGCCGACGTGGTCAAGGATGAAGACGAGCGCGTCGACAGCTGGGACCGCCTGCTGATGCTGGGCGATACGCTCAAGTCTGAAGAGCTGCTGGGGCTGGACAACGAGACCATCCTGCACCGTTTGTATCACGAAGAAACCGTGCGCCTGTTTGATCATCAGGCCATTGAATTCAAGTGCAGCTGCTCCCGTGAGCGTTCGGGTAACGCCCTGACCAGCCTGGGCCACGCCGATGCGCTCAATCTGGTGACCGAGCATGGCGGTCATATCGAAATCGACTGCCAGTTCTGCAACGAGCGCTATCTGTTTGATGCCGCTGACGTCGATCAATTGTTCGCTGGCGCAGGTGTTGAATCCCCGTCGGGCACTCATCACTAAAACGTTTCAGCCTAGGTAAAACACCTGTCAAAGCCCGTTCTTGCGCGGTTCTGACAGGTGGGGCCTACTCTTTTTGGGGTTTTCTGGCATAATCCGGCCCACTTTTTTCGCGGTAGTAGTGCAAATTTTTCTACTACAAAACGTTTGGCGCACTCGGCCAATGGCCGACGGGGAACCTCATGACGCAAGCTAATAACGCCGTGTACACCGATCTGAGCATCGACGATCTGGTCAAAGAAGCCCTGAGCCGTGGTGAAGGCGTGCTTGCCGACAATGGCGCACTGGTTGTCGAAACTGGCCACCGTACAGGCCGTTCGCCGGCTGACCGCTTCATTGTTGAAGAACCGTCCACTCAGGCTGCCATTGCCTGGGGCCCGATCAACCGCAAGTTCCCGGCCGACAAGTTTGATGCCCTGTGGGACCGCGTCGAGGCGTTCAACAACGCGCAAGAGCATTTCGTTTCCCATGTGCATGTAGGTGCTTCCGAAGACCACTACCTGGCCGTGAAAATGACCACTCAGACTGCCTGGCAGAACCTGTTCGGTCGTTGCCTGTTCATCAACCCGGCCAAGTACAACCCGGCTGGTCGTGATGAGTGGCAAGTGCTTAACGTGGCCAACTTCGAGTGCGTTCCTGAGCGTGATGGCACCAACTCTGACGGTTGCGTGATCATCAACTTCGCCCAGAAAAAAGTGCTGATCGCCGGCATGCGTTACGCCGGTGAAATGAAAAAAGCCATGTTCTCGGTACAGAACTTCCTGCTGCCTGCTGCTGACGTGCTGCCGATGCACTGCGCTGCCAACATCGGCGAAGAGGGCGACGTGACCCTGTTCTTCGGTCTGTCCGGCACCGGTAAAACCACCCTGTCCGCCGACGAAAGCCGTTACCTGATCGGTGACGACGAACACGGCTGGGGCGAGGGTGTGGTGTTCAACATCGAAGGCGGTTGCTATGCCAAGTGCATCGACCTGTCCGAGAAGAACGAGCCGGTTATCTGGAAAGCCATCAAGCACGGTGCGGTGCTGGAAAACGTTGTGCTCGACGCTGCCGGTCACCCTGACTATGCCGATGTCAGCCTGACCCAGAACAGCCGTGCTGCCTACCCGCTGGAACACGTTGCCAAGCGTTCCGAGAAAAACCTGGGCGGCGAGCCAAACGCCGTGATCTTCCTGACCTGCGACCTGACTGGCGTACTGCCACCGGTGTCAATCCTCAGCGAAGAGCAGGCGGCCTACCACTTCCTGTCTGGCTACACCGCACTGGTGGGCTCGACTGAAATGGGTTCGGGCAGCGGCATCAAGTCGACCTTCTCCACCTGCTTCGGCGCACCGTTCTTCCCGCGTCCGGCTGGCGAATACGCAGAGCTGCTGATCAAGCGCATCCGCGGCTTCGGCTCCAAGGTGTACCTGGTCAACACCGGCTGGACCGGCGGTGGCTACGGCGTTGGCAAGCGTTTCAACATCCCGACTACCCGTGCGGTGATTGCTGCGATCCAGAGCGGTGCTCTGATCGGCGCTGAAACCGAGCACCTGGACATCATCAACCTGGACGTGCCTAAAGCCGTACCTGGCGTTGAAACTGTCCTGCTCAACCCGCGTAACACCTGGGCTGACAAAGCGGCCTACGACGAAGCTGCCAAGGCATTGGCCGGCCTGTTCGTCGAGAACTTCAAGAAGTTCGACGTCAGCGACGCGATCAAGGCTGCTGGCCCGAAGGCGTAAGCCATCGATCAGTGTTTTGATTCACAAAAAAGCCGCCTGAAAGGGCGGCTTTTTTGTGCCTGGAATTTTCTGTGGGTAGGCATCCTGTGGGGGGCTTGTTGTGGGAGCGGGCTTGCTCGCGATGCAGACGCTGCGGTTTGTCTGATTCACCACAGCGATGCCATCGCGAGCAAGCCCGCTCCCACAGACAGCCTCGCTTAGGCTTCCAGTTTTTGCGTATCCCAATGACCGCTGCTGATCGCCGCGTAGAGCATGCCGATGGTCAACGGTACTTTGCTCTCCCGACCCTTGGCCTTGCGCTTGAGGTGCGGGTCATTGCCGGCGGGCTGGAAATAGCGATAAGCATCGTAGTCGGCCAACTCCAGGCCAAAACGCTCTTCCAGCGCCTCCATCAAGTGCTGGGCATCTGCGCCATTGCAGCCCAGGTCAGCATTGATCGCGGTCTTGAGGCTGATGGTTTTGTGTTCCGGCAAGCCGATCTCTTCGTGCAGCAACTGCAGCAGTTCACGCAGGGTGGGGGTGTCGGGGAGGTTGGCGGCGAGTTTCATCGGCAGAGGTCCGAAAAGTACTTCATGGTAGTTCTCCAGGCGAATGCGTCTTCAGCCAATCGGCTAATGCTGAATTCATCCGTGTTTGCCAGCCTGGCCCGGACGCCTTGAATTGCTCCACAACCTCTGGCGCAAGCCGGATAGTGATACGTGTCAGTACTTTTTCAGCCTTGGGCCTGCCACGTTTAATCAACTGCGGGCCTTTGAATTCATCGGCAGCTTCAAAAAATGCTTCCGTCAGCTCCGGCGCGTCATCGGGGTCAGCCCAGTCGATGTGCGTAGAGTGCTTGTTCGCGCTCATTGGCTTTCCTCATGGAAATAATACGGCGATCCGCGCCGCGCGGAGTCCAGACCAAAACCACCATGCGTTCCTTTAACAGACCGATGCTGATTAGTCGGACTTCTCCGTAATCTTGGCGAGAGTCTTCAGCGGTGAGGTGATGACCCGAAAATACGGTTTTTGCGTCAGCGAAATCGAGGCCTCGCTCGAGTAGCGTCTTGTTGCGCTTGATGATGTCGTAGGTTATTCGCATCTATTTATCGTATGCACAATAAATACTACTGGCTAAGCCAGTTTGTTGCCAGATTTTGCGTTTTCTTCAGACAAAGGGTTGTTCAAGGCTTTGCGGCATGACCCTGTATCATCCCCTCTCAATTTGCCCCCCGGCCTTTTCTCGATCGTCTGCAAACCTCGCGTTAAAGTTCTGCGCTTTGCAGCGGTCAATGGAGTGACAGTGATGCACAACACCCTGGAACAGGTTTTCGGTTATCCACAGTTTCGTGCCGGGCAAGAGGCGGTGGTCAGTGCCGTTTTGGCCGGGCGTTCGGCGGCAGCGATTTTCCCCACGGGCTCGGGCAAGTCGTTGTGTTATCAACTCCCGGCTTTGTTGCTGCCTCACCTGACGCTGGTGGTTTCGCCGCTATTGGCCCTTATGCAGGACCAACTGACGTTTTTGCAGCGCCACGGCATTGCCGCGGCCAGCATCGATTCGGCGCAAAGCCGTGAGGACGCCAGCGACGTCATGGCCCGGGCCAAAGCGGGCGAATTGAAGATCCTGATGATCTCGGTCGAGCGCCTGAAAAACGAGCGCTTCCGTAACTTTTTGCAGCAAGTACCGATTTCCCTGCTGGTGGTGGACGAAGCGCACTGTATTTCCGAGTGGGGGCATAACTTCCGCCCGGACTATCTGAAGCTCCCCGACTACCAGCGTCAGTTCAATATCCCGCAGGCCTTGCTGTTGACGGCGACTGCCACGCCCAATGTCATTGCGGATATGCAGGCCAAATTCGCCATTGCCGAGGCGGATGTCATCACTACCGGTTTCTATCGCGCCAATCTTAACCTGTGGGTCGAGCCGGTCAGCGGTACAGCCAAGCGCCAGCGCCTGGTGCAGTGGATGGGCGCGCGCATCGGCCAGCCGAGCATCGTCTATGTCACGCTGCAACGGACCGCCGAGCAGATTGCCGAACACCTCAACCAGCACGGCATCAGCGCCAACGCTTACCACGCCGGTTTGCCCCATGAGCAGCGCGAGGGCATCCAGCGCCAGTTCATGGGCGGGCAGTTGAACTGCATCGTTGCCACCATCGCCTTCGGGATGGGCATTGATAAAAGCGATATCCGCAATGTGGTGCATTTCGACTTGCCCAAGTCGATTGAAAACTACAGCCAGGAAATCGGCCGCGCCGGGCGTGATGGCCAGCCTTCGGATTGTTTGGTGCTGGCCAATCGCGACAGCCTCAATGTGCTGGAAAACTTTGTGTACGGCGATACGCCGGAGCTGCAAGGTATTCGCTATGTACTCGATGAATTGCGTGAGGCTATTCCTGAAGGGCAGTGGGAATTCATGCTGTTGCCATTATCCGATCAGAGCAATATCCGTCAGCTGCCGCTTAAAACCTTGCTGGTGCAGCTGGAGTTGCGCGGTTTGATAGCGCCGCGCTATGCCTACTTTGCCGAATACCGTTTCAAGTTTCTGATCGAGCCCGAGGTGCTGCTGGCCAAGTTCGAGGGTGAGCGCCAACAGTTTGTCTCGGCCATCATCCAGACTTCCAGCCGCGCTAGAACCTGGGCCACGGTGAATTTCGATACCCTGTACAGCCAGCATCAGGCCGACCGCAATCGGGTGGTCAAGGCACTGGATTATTTTCAGGAGAAGGGCTGGATCGAGCTTGAAAGCAAGCAGATGACCGAGGTTTACAGCCTGTTGGTGGCGGATTTTGATGCAGCGGCGTTAAGTCAGGAACTGCACGCTTACTTCACGGCCCACGAGCGTGGCGAAATCGAACGGATTCACGCCATGCTGGCGCTGTTTGCCAGCGAAACCTGTTTGAGCTACCGGCTGGCGCAGTATTTTGGTGATGAGCAGGCACCCCGGCAGTGTGGCCATTGTTCGGTGTGTGCAGGGCAGGTCGCTTATTTGCCGGAACCGCCCGCATTGTCACCGCTTGTGGATAAAAACTTTGAAACCCTTTGTGGCGCTTTTATCCACAAGCATCAGGACTACACGGGTAGTTATCCCCCGGCAGAACGCCTGACCCGGTTTTTGTGCGGGATCAGCGTACCGATGTTCACCAAAATGAAAGCGCGGGCCATTCCGGGGTTTGCGGCATTGGAGAATTATCCCTATGCCGAAGTCCGGGATTGGGCTGCGAAGCATCTGAACGAGCTGTAATCCAACTACCTGTGGGGGGTGTGGGAGCGGGCTTGCTCGCGATTGGATCGCCGTGGTTTGACAGAGAAACCGCGTCGTTGCCATCGCGAGCAAGCCCGCTCCCACAAGGTGTTATGCACCTACCCCAGCAACTCGCGCAGCACGCGGGTAAAGTCGCGGCTACTGACCTGCTCATCGGCATGGCGGCCGTCGCGCACCACCCATTGGCCATTGGCCATTACGTCGCGCACCTGGCGGTCGCCGCCGGCAAACAGCCAGCGGTTGAGAATGGCGTCGTCCTGCGCGGTGGCCAGGTACGGATCGTTGCCGTCGAGCACCAGCCAGTCGGCGCGCTGGCCCACGGCCAGCCCGGCAACCGCTTGCCCCATTGCCTGGGCGCCGCCCGCCAGTGCTGCGTCGTACAGCGTGCGGCCGACCATCGGCTGGTCGCTGCGGTACATCCGGTTGCGGCGTTGGTCTCGCAAACGTTGGCCGTACTCCAGCCAGCGCAGTTCCTCGACCACGCTCAGTGATACATGGCTGTCCGAGCCAATGCCCATGCGCCCGCCTTGAGCGAGGTAATCCACTGCCGGGAAAATACCGTCGCCCAGGTTGGCTTCGGTGGTCAGGCACAACCCGGCAACGGCCTTGCTCTGCGCCATCCGTTGAACTTCGTGCGCATTGGCGTGGGTTGCATGCACCAGGCACCAGCGCTGATCGACCTCGACGTTGTCATACAGCCACTGGATCGGGCGCTTGCCGCTCCAACTCAGGCAGTCGTCGACTTCCTTTTGCTGCTCGGCGATATGGATATGCACCGGGCAAGCCGTGTCGCTGGCCTGCAGCACTTCGTGGATCTGTTCGGGCGTGACGGCGCGCAACGAGTGGAAGCACAGCCCCAGGGCCTGCGCCGGCTGTTGCGAGAGCAATGGCTTGAGCTGTTGCTGTAATTTCAGATACTGCTCGGTGCTGTTGATAAAACGCCGCTGGCCCTCATTGGGCGCCTGGCCGCCAAAGCCCGAGTGGCTGTACAGCACTGGCAGCAGGGTCAGGCCGATACCGGCCGAACGCGCCGCTTCACTAATGCGCAGCGCCAGCTCTGCCGAGTTGGCATAGGGCTGGCCCGACAGGTCGTGATGGACATAATGGAATTCGGCCACCGAGGTGTAACCGGCCTTGAGCATTTCGATGTATAACTGGCGGGCAATAACGCCGAGCTGTTCGGGGCTGATTTTTCCGACGAGCCGGTACATCAGATCGCGCCACGTCCAGAAACTATCGTTGGGGTTGCCTGCCACTTCGGCCAAGCCTGCCATCGCCCGCTGGAAGGCATGGGAGTGCAGGTTCGGCATGCCCGGCAGCACAGGGCCTGACAGATATTCGGCGCCTTGAGCATCGGAATTGGCTGTAATTTGTGTCAGGCAACCATCGGCACCCACCTCGATTCGGACATTGGCAGACCAGCCAGTCGGTAGCAGGGCGCGCTCGGCAAAGAAGACGGACATCGGTTCGGTACCCCAAAGCTTGTTATTTGTATATACATATACAGACGTTTGCCTGCTCGGTAAACTCCGGCAAGCTACGCCCTTTACTCATGAACAAGGATTGCCTGTGTCGACTCCGCCTGTCGTGTCCCCGCTGGCCGCCCACATGGGCGACAGCCCGGCCCCGCTTTACGCCCGCGTGAAGCAAATGATCACTCAACAAATCCAGAGTGGAAACTGGCCGCCGCATTACCGCGTGCCATCCGAAAGCGAACTGGTGACCCAGCTGGGTTTCAGCCGCATGACCATCAACCGTGCGCTGCGTGAAATGACCGCCGACGGCTTGCTGGTGCGCATGCAGGGTGTCGGCACGTTTGTGGCCGAGCCCAAGACGCAATCCGCGCTGTTTGAAGTCAACAACATCGCCGATGAAATCGCCGCCCGTGGGCATACGCACACGTGCAAGGTGATCAGCCTGGGTGAAGAAATGGCCGGCTCGGAACGCGCCGCCGTGCTCGATATGCGTGAAGGGCAAAAGGTCTTTCATTCATTGATCGTGCATTACGAAAACGGAATTGCCGTGCAAATCGAGGACCGTTTCGTCAATGCACAGGTGGCGCCGGACTACCTCAAGCAGGATTTCACCGTGCAAACGCCTTACGCTTATTTGTCTCAGGTCGCACCGCTGACCGAAGGCGAGCATGTGGTGGAAGCGATCCTGGCGGACCCCCAAGAGTGCAAATTACTGCAAATCGAGCCCGGCGAACCGTGCCTGCTGATTCGCCGCCGCACCTGGTCGGGCCGTCAACCGGTTACCGCTGCCCGTCTGATCCATCCCGGTTCCCGTCATCGCCTCGAAGGACGCTTCAATAAATGAGCCAGCCCGTTGTTTTGCGCGCCGCCGATTACCCACGCATGCCCTGGAAAAATGGCGGCGGCAGCACTGAAGAAATCACCCGTGACGCAGGCGAGGGCCTCGAAGGCTTTGGCTGGCGCCTGTCGATTGCCGATATTGGCGAGTCCGGCGGCTTTTCCCGTTTTGAGGGTTATCAGCGGATCATCAGCGTGCTGCAGGGCGCGGGCATGCACCTGCAGGTTGATGGGCTGAGCACGCGGGCATTGCGACCGTTCGATGCCTTTGCATTCAAGGGCGAAAGTGCCGTCAGTTGCAGCCTGATTGACGGGCCGATCCGCGACTTCAACCTGATCTACGCCCCGCAGCGTTACACGGCCCGCCTGCAATGGCTGGATGCAACCACCCCGCAACGCCTGTTCAGTTCGGCGCATACCGTGCTGGTGTTCAGTGCGGGCGAAGTTCATGTGGGCTTGGGTAACACCTGCCACGAACACCTGGGCCTCTATGACTGCCTGCAACTGAGCGGCAATCGCCAGTTGCTGGAAATAACCCTGACAGGCCTGTGCTGCGTGATTGAGTTAAGCGCGGTCTGAGCTACTGAATGTGGGAGCGGGCTTGCTCGCGATGGTATCACTGCGGCTTATCTGTAAGACCGCATCGTCTGCATCGCGAGCAATCCCGCTCCCACAGGTCTAAAAGCCACAACGTGTTACCAAACGCCCCAAAATGTTGCATTGGTCATCCTCCGTAACATCCTCGCGCTTCACACAGCTCCCGCCCTGAAAATTTTCTACGCTCCGAGGCCCTTTGTTTACGGGCATTTCAGCGTTTTTACAGGTTGAATTCAAAAGCTGGCCGCTAACTTGCATATGCTTGTATGTACAAGTACATAAGTGTGCGTCGATCCTCTTCTCACACCCGACGCATCCGACCATCGCTGAGGAGTTACCCGTGACTTCAACTACCCCAAAATCGCCTGCCGAGTTCACCCGCCACCGTGATGGTGAGATCCGCGCCGCCCGCGGCACCCAGCTCACAGCCAAAAGCTGGATGACCGAAGCGTCCCTGCGGATGCTGATGAACAACCTCGACCCGCAAGTGGCCGAGAACCCGACCGAGCTGGTGGTGTATGGCGGTATTGGCCGGGCTGCGCGCAACTGGGAATGCTACGACAAGATCGTCGAAAGCCTGACCAACCTCAACGATGACGAAACCCTGCTGGTGCAATCGGGCAAGCCGGTTGGCGTATTCAAAACCCACAGCAACGCACCGCGGGTACTGATCGCCAACTCCAACCTGGTACCGCACTGGGCCACTTGGGAGCATTTCAACGAACTGGATGCCAAGGGCCTGGCCATGTACGGCCAGATGACCGCCGGCAGCTGGATCTATATCGGCAGCCAGGGCATCGTCCAGGGCACCTACGAAACCTTCGTCGAGGCCGGTCGCCAGCACTACAACGGCAGCCTGGTCGGCAAGTGGGTACTGACCGCTGGCCTGGGCGGTATGGGCGGCGCACAACCGTTGGCGGCAACCCTGGCCGGTGCCTGCTCGCTGAACATCGAATGCCAGCAAAGCCGTATCGATTTCCGCCTGGCCACTCGTTATGTCGACGAGCAAGCTGCGGACCTGGATGACGCGCTGGCCCGTATCGCCAAATACACCGCTGAAGGCAAGGCAATTTCCATTGCCCTGTGCGGCAACGCTGCTGAACTGCTGCCAGAAATGGTCCGCCGTGGCGTGCGCCCGGACATGGTCACCGACCAGACCAGCGCCCACGACCCATTGAACGGCTACCTGCCAAAAGGCTGGACCTGGGAACAGTACCGCGACCGCGCCGTGACCGATCCGGCTGCTGTGGTCAAAGCCGCCAAGGCCTCGATGGGCGAGCACGTTGAAGCGATGCTGGCCTTCCAGAAGGCTGGCATTCCAACCTTCGACTACGGCAACAACATCCGTCAGATGGCTAAAGAAGTTGGCGTAGAAAACGCCTTCGACTTCCCGGGTTTTGTCCCTGCTTATATCCGTCCGTTGTTCTGCCGTGGTGTAGGGCCGTTCCGCTGGGTCGCGCTGTCGGGCGATGCCGAAGACATCTACAAAACCGACGCCAAGGTCAAGGAACTGATCGCCGACGACGCCCACCTGCACAACTGGCTGGACATGGCCCGCGAGCGCATCAGCTTCCAGGGTCTGCCGGCACGTATCTGCTGGGTCGGTCTGGGCCAGCGCGCCAAGCTGGGCCTGGCATTCAACGAAATGGTGCGCAGCGGTGAGCTCAAAGCACCGATCGTGATCGGCCGCGACCACCTGGACTCCGGCTCGGTGTCCAGCCCGAACCGCGAAACCGAAGCCATGCAGGACGGTTCGGATGCTGTGTCCGACTGGCCACTGCTCAATGCCCTGCTCAACACCGCCAGCGGCGCGACCTGGGTGTCGCTGCACCACGGCGGCGGCGTGGGCATGGGCTTCTCCCAGCATTCGGGGATGGTGATCGTGTGTGACGGTACCGACGAAGCGGCCGAGCGCATCGCCCGCGTTCTGCACAACGACCCGGCCACCGGCGTGATGCGCCATGCCGATGCCGGTTACGACATCGCCATCGACTGCGCCAACGAGCAGGGCTTGAACCTGCCGATGATCAACGGCTGACCTGCGGGCACGAATCCTGTGGGAGCGGGCTTGCTCGCGATGCAGACGCCTCGGTGCTTCAGGCAGTCCGAGATGATGCCATCGCGGGCCAGCCCGGCTCCCACAAGGTTACGAACAATTTCTATAATTTCGGTAACACGCGTGAAGGAGTATTAACGTGCTTGAGTTAAACCTGATCCCCGGCCAACTGAGCCTTGCCCAGCTGCGTGACATTTATCAGCAGCCGGTTACCCTCAGCCTGGACGAGAGCGCTTCTGCGCAGATCGATGCCAGTGTGGCGTGCGTTGAGCAGATCCTCGCCGAAAACCGCACCACCTATGGCATCAACACAGGTTTTGGCTTGTTGGCTTCGACCAAAATCGCCAGCGAAGACCTGGAAAACCTCCAGCGTTCCCTGGTGCTTTCCCACGCAGCTGGTATCGGCGAGCCAATCAGCGATGATCTGGTGCGCCTGATCATGGTGCTCAAGGTCAACAGCCTGAGCCGTGGTTTCTCCGGGATCCGTCGCGTGGTTATCGATGCATTGATCGCCCTGATCAATGCCGAGGTTTACCCGCATATCCCGCTCAAAGGCTCGGTGGGTGCATCGGGCGACTTGGCGCCGTTGGCGCATATGTCGCTGGTGCTGCTGGGCGAAGGCAAGGCCCGTTACAAAGGTGAGTGGCTGGATGCCGTCACTGCCTTGAAGCAAGCCGGTCTTGAGCCGCTGACCCTGGCTGCCAAGGAAGGCCTGGCCCTGCTTAACGGTACGCAAGTATCGACGGCCTACGCCCTGCGCGGCCTGTTTGAAGGCGAAGACCTGTTTGCCGCCGCGATGGCCTGTGGCGGCCTGACCGTTGAAGCTGTACTGGGTTCGCGCTCGCCGTTCGACCCGCGCATTCATGCGGCCCGCGGCCAACGCGGCCAGATCGACGCCGCCGCGATTTATCGCGACCTGCTGGGCACCAGCAGCGCAGTGTCCGAGTCGCACAAAAACTGCGACAAGGTACAAGACCCGTACTCCCTGCGCTGCCAGCCACAAGTGATGGGCGCCTGCCTGACCCAGTTCCGCCAGGCCGCCGAGGTGCTGGGCATTGAAGCCAACGCAGTATCGGATAACCCGCTGGTGTTCGCCGAGCAGGGCGACGTGATCTCCGGCGGCAACTTCCATGCCGAACCGGTGGCGATGGCAGCTGACAACATGGCCCTGGCGATTGCTGAAATCGGTTCGCTGAGCGAGCGTCGCATCTCGTTGATGATGGACAAGCACATGTCGCAACTGCCGCCGTTTCTGGTGGCCAATGGCGGTGTGAACTCCGGCTTTATGATCGCTCAGGTGACGGCTGCGGCCCTGGCCAGCGAGAACAAGGCATTGGCGCACCCGCACAGCGTCGACAGCATTCCGACTTCGGCCAACCAGGAAGACCACGTTTCGATGGCACCTTCTGCTGGCAAGCGTCTGTGGGAAATGGCTGAAAACGTTCGCGGTGTTCTGGCCATCGAATGGCTGGCCGCGTGCCAAGGCCTGGACCTGCGCGATGGCCTGAAAACCTCCGCCAAGCTGGAAATTGCCCGTACCACCCTGCGCAGCAAGGTCGCGCACTATGAGAAAGACCGCTTCTTCGCCCCGGACATCGAAATCGCCATGCAACTGCTGGCGTCCCGTTGCCTGAACGCTCTGCTGCCTGCACACGCTCTGCCAAGCCTGTAATCCAAAAAACGCAGAGGGCCTACGGGCTCTCTGCGTCTCTGTTTTCGCTGACAAAAATAATCAAGGACGCGAAATGCAAAACCACACTCAAGGTTTGAAGCGCGGGCTATCCGCTCGCCACATCCGTTTCATGGCGCTGGGTTCAGCGATCGGGACGGGTCTATTTTATGGTTCAGCCGCTGCCATTCAGATGGCTGGGCCTGCTGTCTTGCTGGCTTACCTGATTGGTGGCGCGGCGGTTTTCATGGTCATGCGTGCATTGGGCGAAATGGCCGTGCACAACCCGGTGTCCGGCTCGTTCGGGCACTACGCCAGCACCTATCTGGGGCCCATGTCGGGCTTTATCCTCGGCTGGACCTATGCCTTCGAAATGATCATCGTGTGTCTGGCCGATGTCACCGCGTTCGGCATCTACATGGGCTTCTGGTTCCCGGAAGTGGCGCGCTGGATCTGGGTGCTGGGCATCGTGCTGCTGATTGGCGGCCTGAACCTGTGCAGCGTCAAGGTCTTCGGTGAAATGGAATTCTGGCTGTCACTGCTCAAGGTCGCCGCCATCGTCGCGATGATCCTGGCTGGTTTCGGCATCATGCTGTTTGGCATCGGCACCTCGGGCAGCTCCGATGCGGTGGCGACCGGCATCAGCAACCTGTGGTCCTTCGGCGGCTTTATGCCCAATGGTGTGGGCGGTCTGATCGCCTCGTTCGCCGTGGTGATGTTTGCCTTTGGCGGTATTGAGATCATCGGTATTACCGCCGGTGAGGCCAAAGACCCGCAGCGTGTGATCCCCAAGGCGATCAACGCGGTGCCGCTGCGCATTCTGCTGTTTTACGTGCTGACCCTGTTTGTGTTGATGGCCATTTACCCGTGGACCCAGATCGGCAGCCAGGGCAGTCCCTTTGTGCAGATTTTTGACAGCCTGGGCATCAGCTCGGCGGCCACCATCCTCAATATCGTGGTGATCTCGGCGGCAGTGTCGGCGATCAACAGCGACATTTTCGGCGCGGGCCGCATGATGTACGGCCTGGCCCAGCAAGGGCAGGCGCCCAAGGGCTTTGCCAAGATCTCCAGGCACGGTGTGCCGTGGATGACCGTGCTGGTCATGGGCGCCACCTTGCTGGTGGGTGTGGTGCTTAACTACCTGATCCCGGAAAACATCTTCCTGGTGATCGCCTCGATTGCCACCTTTGCCACAGTATGGGTGTGGCTGATGATTCTGGTCACCCAGGTGGCCATGCGTCGTTCCATGACCCGCGAGCAAGTGGCCGAACTCAAGTTCCCGGTACCGTTCTGGCCCTATGCGCCGATTGCCGCCATTGTGTTCATGGTGTTTATCTTCGGTGTACTGGGTTACTTCCCTGAGACACAGGCAGCGCTGATGGTAGGCGTGGTCTGGATTCTCATGCTGGTTGTGGCTTACCTGTTGTGGGTAAAGCCGGCAGCAGGGCGGGCGATTGAAGTGGCGCCCGAGCTTTCCTGAGTGATTGATTTTTGACGGAGTGACCCGATGAAAACCCTTTGGCAACACTGCAATGTCGCAACAATGGCCAATGGCATGTACTCGATCATCGAGGATGCCGCCATCGTCACCCGTGACGGCTACATTGAGTGGCTTGGTTCGCGTCAGCAGTTGCCGGCGGGTGAATATGGGCAAACCCACGGCCTTGAAGGCGCGTGGGTCACGCCGGGGCTGATCGATTGCCATACGCACACGGTATTTGGCGGCAACCGCAGCGGTGAATTCGAGCAACGCTTGCAAGGTGTGAGCTATGCCGAAATCGCCGCCGCCGGTGGCGGTATTGCCAGCACCGTGCGTGCGACCCGTGCGGCCAGCGAGGACGAGTTGTTCGACAGCGCCCGTCAGCGCTTGCTGTGTTTGCTGCGCGATGGCGTGACCAGTGTCGAGATCAAATCCGGTTACGGTTTGAGCCTTGAGAGTGAGCGCAAGATTTTGCGGGTGATCCGCCGCCTGGGTGAAGAGTTGCCGGTGACGGTGCGCAGCACCTGCCTGGCCGCCCATGCCTTGCCGCCGGAGTACAAGGATCGCGCCGACGACTATATCGAGCATATCTGTAACGAGATGCTGCCCGCGCTGGCGGCCGAAGGGCTGGTGGACGCCGTGGATGCCTTCTGCGAATACCTGGCATTTTCGCCTGAGCAGGTGGAGCGGGTGTTCAAGGTGGCGCAGCAACTGGGCCTGCCGGTCAAATTGCACGCCGAGCAGCTGTCTTCATTGCATGGCTCCAGCTTGGCGGCGCGTTATCAGGCGCTGTCGGCCGATCATCTGGAATTCATGACTGAAGAAGACGCCATTGCTATGGCCGAATCCGGCACCGTGGCCGTACTCTTGCCGGGCGCGTTCTACTTTTTGCGTGAAACGCAATTGCCGCCGATGGAAGCCCTGCGCAAGCACGGGGTAAAAATCGCCATCGCCAGCGACCTCAACCCGGGCACCTCGCCGGGCTTGTCGCTGCGCCTGATGCTGAACATGGCCTGCACTCTGTTTCGCATGACCCCCGAAGAAGCCCTGGCCGGGGTCACCCTGCACGCGGCAATGGCATTGGGCATGGGCGAGACCCACGGCTCGCTTGAGCCTGGCAAGGTGGCCGACTTTGTCGCCTGGAACATTGATCGCCCTGCAGACCTGGCCTACTGGCTGGGCGGTGATCTGGACAAACGCGTTGTGCGCAGCGGCGTTGACGTAACGCTTTAGGAGAAAGCTTGTGGACAAGGTTCTGACATTCAAACAAGGCCGCGTGCCATTGCTGATCAGCATGCCCCATGCCGGTCTGAAACTGACGCCAGCGGTCAAGGCCGGGCTGATCCCCGAGGCGCAAAGCCTGCCGGACACCGACTGGCATATCCCGCAGCTTTACGACTTTGCCAGTGAGCTGGGGGCCAGCACCCTGGCGGCCGAGTATTCGCGCTTTGTAATTGACCTCAATCGCCCGCAGGACGATGCGCCGATGTATGTGGGCGCGACCACAGGCTTGTTCCCGGCCACGCTATTTGAGGGCGTGCCATTGTTTCGTGAGGGGCAGGTGCCTACGAAAGAGGAGCGTGCGACGTACCTGGAACAGATCTGGAAGCCTTATCACCAGACCCTGCAACAGGAACTCCAGCGCATGAAAGACGAGTTTGGCTATGCGCTGCTGTTCGATGCGCACTCCATTCGCTCGCAAATCCCTCATCTGTTTGACGGCCGCCTGCCGGACTTCAACCTGGGCACCTTCAATGGCGCCAGTTGCGACCCTGCGCTGGCCCGTGACCTGGAAGCCATTTGTTCCGGGCATCCGGCCTACAGCCATGTACTGAACGGGCGCTTCAAGGGTGGCCATATCACTCGTCATTACGGCAGCCCTGTGGGTAACATCCACGCTGTGCAGCTGGAACTGGCGCAATGTACTTATATGGAAGAGGTCGAGCCGTTCAACTACCGCGAAGACCTCGCCGCACCGACCCGGGTGGTGCTCAGGCAATTGCTGGCGCGGGTGATCGAGTGGGGGCGTGAACGCTACGCCTGATGGCCCGGGAGAAGAAGGCCCAGTACTTGTGGGAGCGGGCTTGCTCGCGATTGGATCGCTGCGGGGCTACAGATACACCGTGTCGCGACTATCGCGGGCAAGCCCGCTCCCACAGGTTCAGTGGTCTTGCCCCCAGGACTTATAAGGGCATGCTCAACACCTCCAATCGGGTTTATGATGCCTGACGGCAATCTCTTTCGACCCCCTCCCTGGAGTGCGTAATGCAGACCTTGTTCCCGCAGATCAAACCCTACGCCCGGCATGAGCTGGCGGTCGATGGCCCGCATGTGCTTTACGTTGACGAGAGCGGTTCGCCAGACGGCTTGCCGGTGGTGTTTGTCCACGGCGGGCCGGGCTCGGGCTGTGATGCCAACAGCCGCTGCTACTTCGACCCGGGCCTGTATCGCATCATCACTTTCGATCAGCGCGGTTGCGGGCGCTCTACCCCCCACGCCAGCCTGGACAGCAATACAACCTGGGACCTGGTCGCCGACATGGAGCGGATCCGTCTGTTTCTGGGCATCGAAAAATGGGTGCTGTTTGGCGGCTCGTGGGGCTCGACCCTGTCTCTGGCGTACGCGCAAAGCCATCCAGAGCAAGTGCATGGCCTGATTCTGCGTGGGATCTTTCTGGCACGGCCGCAGGAAATCGAATGGTTCTATCAGGCAGGGGCCAGCCGGATTTTCCCCGACTACTGGCAGGAATATATCGCGCCGATCCCTGAGGAAGAGCGTGACGACCTGATGAGTGCCTTTCACAAGCGCCTTACGGGCAACGACCAGATTGCCCAGATGCATGTGGCCAAGGCATGGTCGACCTGGGAAGGTCGCGCCGCCACCCTGCGGCCCAACCCGCAGGTGGTCGAGCGCTTCTGCGACCCGCACCGGGCATTGTCCATTGCCCGTATTGAATGCCACTACTTTATGAACAACGCGTTCCTTGAACCCAATCAGCTGCTGCGGGACATGCACAAGATTGCCCACCTGCCGGCCGTGATCGTGCATGGCCGCTACGACATGATCTGCCCGCTGGATAACGCCTGGGAGCTGCACCAGGCCTGGCCGGGCAGTGAGCTGCAAATCATCCGCGAAGCCGGTCATGTGGCCACCGAGCCCGGGATTACCGACGCCCTGGTGCGCGCCACCGAGCAAATGGCCCGGCGCCTGCTCAACTTGCAGCCCGACGAAGCATGAGGGGCCTGTTGCAGCGCGTCAGTGGCGCACGGGTAGAGGTAGCGGGGGAGATTGTCGGTTCGATCGATCAGGGCTTGCTGGTGCTGGTCGCCGTCGAACCCGGCGATACCGAGGCCAGCGCGGCCAAGATGCTGCACAAGCTGCTCAACTACCGGGTATTCAGTGATTGCGAAGGCAAAATGAACCTGTCACTGGCCGATATCGGCGGTGGCTTGCTGCTGGTTTCGCAATTTACCCTGGCGGCAGACACCAAAAACGGCCTGCGTCCCAGCTTCTCCACAGCAGCGCCCCCGGCGTTGGCCCAGGCGTTGTTCGATGACTTGCTGGGCGAGGCAAAACGGTTGCACCCAACCGTGGCATCGGGGCGTTTTGGCGCCGATATGCAGGTGCATTTGACCAATGATGGCCCTGTGACATTTCTGTTACAAACCTAAAACCCTGAAAAACCGTGTTTTCGTCTGAAAACAGGGGTTTTTAACGAGAAATACTTGCTGACAGTAGATGCGTTGTAACGCGGGCTACTAGATAATCCTGCGCTACACAGAGACTAATCCGACACGTCTGGGGAATCATTCTATCCTTTGACGGTCGGAACAGTGCTCGCCAACCTGGCATTTAGATCGCTGGCCGTTGGTTTCATCATCTGTTTTCGGCGAGGTTTGCTCGTGATTGTTAGTCCATTAAATGCACCAAAAATGTCTGCCAAGCGGTTGCGTAACGCACTGGTGACGGGCTCTGCGCTCTTTTGCTTGTTCGGTGCGGGTCAACTGTGGGCATTCAGTCTGGATGACGTGGCGGCTGAGGCTAAAACCCTCGCCGAGCAGAAGTACCAAGCGCCGCGCAGCAATTTGCCAAAAGAGTTCCGCGACATGAAGTTCGCGGACTACCAGAAAATCCAGTTCAACCGCGACAAGGCCCAGTGGGCGGGCGATAAAACCCCGTTCAAACTGTCCTTCTATCACCAGGGCATGCATTTCGACACCCCGGTGAAAATCAACGAAGTGACCGCCACCACGGTTGAAGAGATCAAGTACGACCCGAGCCGTTTCGATTTCGGCGACGTCAAATTTGACCCTAAAGCCACCGAAAACCTCGGTTGGGCGGGTTTCCGCGTGCTGTATCCGATCAACAAGGCGGATAAGCAGGACGAAATCATGACCATGCTCGGCGCGAGTTACTTCCGCGTTGTGGGCAAGGGCCAGATCTATGGCCTGTCGGCCCGTGGTATGGCGATCGACACCGCATTGCCGTCGGGCGAAGAGTTCCCGCGCTTCACCGAATTCTGGATCGAAAAACCCAAGCCAAACGACAAGCACCTGGTGATCTTCGCCCTGCTGGATTCGCCACGGGCGACCGGTGCTTACCGCTTTACCCTGCGCCCGGGCGTGGACACGGTGGTGGACGTCAAGGCGCAGATGTTCCTGCGTGACAAAGTGGGCAAGCTGGGCATCGCTCCGCTGACCAGCATGTACCTGTTCGGCGCCAACCAGCCGTCCAAAGTCCTCAACTACCGTCGCGAGCTGCACGATAGCTCGGGCCTGGCGATCCATGCCGGCAACGGCGAGTGGATCTGGCGCCCGCTGAACAACCCGAAACACCTGTCGGTGAGCAACTTCTCGGTTGAAAACCCGCGTGGCTTTGGCTTGCTGCAACGTGGTCGCGACTTCAGCCACTACGAAGACCTGGACGACAACTACCATAAGCGCCCAAGCGCCTGGATCGAACCGCAGGGCGACTGGGGCAAAGGCTCTGTTGACCTGGTAGAAATTCCGACCGCTGACGAAACCAACGACAACATCGTTGCGTTCTGGAGCCCGGACACCCTGCCAGAGCCGCTCAAGCCATTCGATTTCGCCTATCGCCTGCACTGGACCATGGACGAAGCGGCCCTGCACCCGGCCGATAGCGCCTGGGCCCAGCAGACCCTGCGCTCGACCGGCGACGTCAAGCAATCCAACCTGATCCGCCAGCCCGACGGTAGCGTTGCCTACCTGGTGGACTTCGAGGGCCCGTCCCTCAAGGCCTTGCCGGAAAACGCCGCCGTGCGCAGCCAGGTCAGCGTGGGTGACAACGCCGAGCTGGTAGAAAACAACGTGCGCTACAACCCTGAAACCAAGGGCTGGCGCTTGACCCTGCGCCTGAAGGTCAAAGACCCGAGCAAGTCCACCGAACTGCGCGCGGCGCTGGTTCAGGATGTCGAGCAGGCTGCCGCCGCCAAAGCTGATAAGGCACCTGAGACCAAAGCCGAGAAAGCTGCGGCCAAGGCGCTGGAAAAGAAAGACCATGCAGCCAAGGACGCCAAGGCGCCTGAAGCGACACCAGCCACTCCGGAGCCGGTCAAGACTGAAAAAGTGCTGACCGAGACCTGGAGCTACCAGTTGCCAGCCGATGAGTAATGCTCAGCCCCATGAGGTCTCGCTTGGCGAGTACCTGGCGCATTTGCCACTGAGCGATGAGCAGCGCGCTGAACTGGCGAGCTGCACCTCGTTCGCCGAGTTGCATGCGCGCTTGTCGGCGCAGAGCGACGTGGATGCTGCCGAGGCCGCTCAGGCCTCGGTGGGCACGCGTCTGAACCTGACCTCGGCGGCTGAACTTGAGGAAGCAGAAATGCTCGCCCTCGACGCCAGCGGCCGGGTGATGCTCAAGGCCACGCCACCGATTCGCCGCACCAAGGTGGTGCCCGAGCCGTGGCGCACCAATATCCTGGTGCGTGGCTGGCGGCGCCTGACCGGGCGCAGCAACCCGCCCAAGCCGGAAATCGACGAGCGCGTACTGCCCAAGGCCCGCTGGCGTACGGTGGGCTCGATCCGCCGTTACATCCTGCTGGTCTTGATGCTCGGCCAGACCATCGTCGCCGGCTGGTACATGAAAGGCATCATGCCGTACCAGGGCTGGGCCTTCGTTGATCTTGAAGAAGTGCTGCACCAGCCGTTGATGCAAACGGCCCAGCAAGTGCTGCCCTATGCCCTGCAAACCAGCATCCTGATCCTGTTCGGGATTTTGTTCTGCTGGGTATCGGCAGGTTTCTGGACAGCCCTGATGGGCTTTCTGGAGTTGTTGACCGGGCATGACAAATACCGCATTTCCGGCGCCAGCGCCGGTGATGAGCCAATCCCGGAGCAGGCGCGTACTGCGCTGGTGATGCCGATCTGCAACGAAGACGTCACCCGTGTGTTCGCGGGTTTGCGCGCGACCTACGAGTCGGTGGCCGCCACCGGCGACCTGGATCGTTTCGACTTCTTCGTTCTCAGTGACAGTAACGACCCCGATATCTGCGTGGCCGAGCAACAGGCCTGGCTGGATGTGTGCCGCGAAACCGAAGGCTTCGGGCGCATTTTCTACCGCCGTCGCCGTCGCCGTGTGAAGCGTAAAAGCGGCAACCTCGACGACTTCTGCCGTCGCTGGGGCGGTGACTACAAGTACATGGTGGTGCTCGACGCAGACAGCGTGATGAGCGGTGAATGCCTGACCAGCCTGGTGCGCTTGATGGAAGCCACGCCAGACGCCGGCATCATCCAGACTGCACCGCGTGCCTCGGGCATGGACACGCTGTATGCACGCATGCAGCAGTTCGCCACCCGTGTGTACGGCCCGCTGTTTACCGCCGGTCTGCACTTCTGGCAGTTGGGTGAATCCCACTACTGGGGGCACAACGCAATCATCCGCATGAAGCCCTTTATCGAGCACTGCGCCCTGGCGCCGCTGCCGGGTAAAGGTGCGTTTGCGGGCGCGATCCTGTCCCACGACTTCGTTGAAGCCGCGTTGATGCGTCGTGCCGGTTGGGGCGTGTGGATTGCCTACGATTTGCCGGGCAGCTACGAAGAACTGCCGCCTAACCTGCTGGATGAGCTCAAGCGTGACCGTCGCTGGTGCCACGGTAACCTGATGAACTTCCGTCTGTTCCTGGTCAAGGGCATGCACCCGGTACACCGTGCGGTGTTCCTCACGGGGGTGATGTCATACCTGTCGGCGCCGCTGTGGTTCTTCTTCCTGCTGCTGTCGACGGCCTTGCTGGCGGTCAACACGCTGATGGAGCCGCAATACTTCATGGAACCGCGTCAGCTGTATCCGCTGTGGCCACAATGGCACCCGGACAAAGCCGTCGCGCTGTTCTCGACCACGATCGTGCTGTTGTTCCTGCCTAAACTGCTGAGCATCATCCTGATCTGGGCCAAGGGTGCCAAAGAGTTCGGTGGCAAGTTCAAGGTGACGTTGTCGATGCTGCTGGAGATGTTGTTCTCCATGCTGCTGGCACCGGTGCGCATGATCTTCCACACCCGCTTTGTACTGGCTGCGTTTCTGGGCTGGGCGGCAACCTGGAACTCGCCACAGCGTGACGACGACTCCACGCCGTGGAGCGAAGCGGTGCGCCGTCATGGTCCGCAAACTCTGCTGGGTGCTGCCTGGGCGGCATTGGTGTTGTGGTTGAACCCGAGCTTCTTGTGGTGGTTGGTGCCGATTGTCGGCTCGCTGATGCTGTCGATCCCGGTATCGGTGATTTCCAGCCGGGTGAAACTGGGCCTCAAGACCCGCGACGAAAGCCTGTTCCTGATTCCTGAGGAATACGCACCGCCGCGTGAATTGTCGGCCACCGCCGAATACACCCATGAGAACCGCTACCACGCGCTGCATGACGGTTTTGTCCGGGCCGTGGTCGATCCGCAGCAGAACGCATTGGCCTGTGCCCTGGCGACGTCCCGTCACCGTGAAGCCGAGCCGATAGAATGGCTGCGTACCGAGCGTGTGCGTCATGCGCTCAAAGTCGGCCCGCAGGGTGTCACCAACAACGAGCGCATGCAGTTGCTCAGCGACCCGGTTGCTCTGGCGCGCCTGCATGCGCTGGTGTGGAGCGAAGGTCATGAAGGCTGGCTGAACGCCTGGCGTGAGTCGGTTGCCGCTGACCCTCACGCACCGTTGTTGCCGTTGCAGCCTGCTGCCTGATTGATCGCGGGCAGCCCGTTTCCTCTTTTGTGGGAGCGGGCTTGCTCGCGATTGCATCACCGCGTACTACATGTTGCACCGCGTTGCCTGCATCGCGAGCAAGCCCGCTCCTACAGGATCTCCTAAGTCCTGCATCCCACACCCATCGCGCTTTTCTCTCGCAAAACTCGTGTCCCAACCCTCAGTGAGTTAGCATCCGTTTTCGAATGGGTGAGTGCCCGGCTTTATTGGCTTTATGCATCAAGCCAGCCGCAGGCCAACACCTTAATTGAGTAGGTGAGGGGGAGTTGATGATGAAGAAGTTTGTCTCGAAACTGCTGTGTGGCGTCACGGCACTGCTGGCGATCAGCGCTGCCCATGCAGGCGCTATTGATGATGCGGTCAAGCGCGGCACGTTGAAGGTGGGCATGGACCCGACCTACATGCCCTTCGAAATGACCAACAAGCGCGGCCAGATCATTGGCTTCGAAGTTGACCTGCTCAAGGCGATGGCCAAATCCATGGGCGTCAAGCTGGAACTGGTGTCTACCGGTTATGACGGCATCATCCCGGCCCTGATGACCAACAAGTTCGACATGATCGGCAGCGGCATGACCCTGACCCAGGAGCGCAACCTGCGCCTGAACTTCAGCGAACCCTTCATTGTTGTGGGCCAAACCCTGCTGGTACGCAAGGAACTGGCTGACAAGATCAAGTCCTACAAAGACCTCAATGACCCGCAATACCGCCTGACCTCGAAAATCGGCACCACCGGCGAAATGATCGCCCGCAAGCTGATGTCCAAAGCCCAGTACCACGGTTACGACAACGAGCCTGAAGGTGTACTGGACGTGGTCAACGGCAAGGCTGATGCCTTTGTATACGACGCGCCTTACAACGTGGTTGCAGTCAACAAGTTCGGCAACGGCAAACTGGTGTTCCTTGACCAGCCGTTCACCTACGAGCCACTGGCCTTCGGTCTGAAGAAAGGTGATTACGACAGCATCAACTTCATCAACAATTTCCTGCACCAGATCCACGAAGACGGCACTTACGATCGCATCCATGACAAGTGGTTCAAAGACACCGCCTGGCTCAAAGACATGGAATAAGGCTGATTAATCAATCGCGAGCAAGCCCGCTCCCACCCCGGTTGTGGGAGCGGGCTTGCTCGCGATGATGGCCTCCCTAGCGACACAAAACGTGGAACCTGAAAGTGATCAAACAAAAAAAAGTCCAGTGGCCCTGGCACGTATTGACCGTGCTGGTGCTCATCGGCCTGGCGGGTGCGTTGTATTACGCCACCTCGCTGATGTCTTACGAATGGCGCTGGAACCGCGTTCCGCAGTACTTCGCCTATCAGGCCGAAGAAGCCCAGCGGGCGGCTGAACACTCGACCATCATCGAACTGGTACGCAAGGGCGACAGCGCCGAAGTGGTGCTGCGTGGCGAAGATGGCAATGAACAACGGGTAACCGTTGCCGGCAACAGCCTGCAACTGGCTGAAGGCGACGAAGTCGACGAAGGTGATGTAATTGGCGTCAACCGCCACTGGGCTGCCGGGCCGCTGCTGTGGGGCTTGTGGACCACGGTCTGGCTGTCGCTGGTGTCTGGCGTGCTGGGTTTGATCATCGGCCTGGCCACCGGCCTGTGCCGGCTGTCGAACAACCCGACCCTGCGTGACCTCTCGACGCTGTATGTAGAACTGGTACGCGGCACGCCGCTGCTGGTGCAGATCTTTATCTTCTACTTCTTTATCGGCACTGTACTCAACCTGTCCCGCGAATTTGCCGGTATTGCCGCGCTGTCGCTGTTCACCGGTGCGTACGTGGCTGAAATCATCCGCTCGGGCGTGCAGTCCATCGCTCGCGGGCAAAACGAAGCAGCCCGCTCGCTGGGCCTCAACGGCAGCCAGTCGATGCGCTATGTGGTGTTGCCGCAAGCGTTCAAGCGCGTACTGCCGCCATTGGCCGGGCAATTTATCAGCCTGGTCAAGGACACCTCGCTGGTGTCGGTGATCGCCATTACCGAGCTGCTCAAGAGTGGCCGTGAAGTCATCACCACCTCGTTTTCGCCGTTCGAAATCCTGTTCTGCGTAGCGGGCCTGTACCTGTTGATCAACCTGCCGCTGTCGCACTTCGCCAGCCGGCTTGAGCGGAGGCTCGCGCAAAGTGATTGAAGTTCGCGAACTGGTAAAAGTCTTCGACACCCGCGGCCATATCGTGCGCGCCGTGGACAACGTCAGCACCACCGTCGCCCAGGGCGAAGTGCTGGTGGTGATTGGCCCGTCGGGCTCTGGCAAGTCGACCTTCCTGCGCTGCCTCAATGGCCTGGAAGACTTCGACTCGGGCTCCGTCAGCATCGACGGCCTGGACCTGGCCAACCCCAAGACCGACGTCAACGCTTACCGGCGTGAAGTCGGCATGGTGTTCCAGCATTTCAACCTGTTCCCGCACATGACCGTGCTGGAAAACCTGTGCCTGGCGCAGAAGGTGGTGCGCAAGCGCGGCAAGGCCGAGCGCGAGGCCAAGGCCCGGGCGTTGCTGGACAAGGTCGGGATCGGGCAAAAGGCCAATGAGTACCCGTCGCGCCTTTCGGGGGGCCAGCAACAGCGTGTGGCGATTGCCCGGGCGTTGGCGATGGAACCCAAGGTGATGCTGTTTGACGAGCCTACCTCGGCGCTTGACCCGGAAATGGTCGGTGAAGTGCTGGACGTGATGAAGACCCTGGCCCGCGAAGGCATGACCATGGTCTGCGTGACTCACGAAATGGGCTTTGCGCGTGAAGTGGCAAACCGCGTGCTGTTCTTTGACCACGGCAAGCTGCTGGAAGACTCCGCCCCGGAAGACTTCTTTACCTCGCCCAAAGACCTGCGCGCCCAGGCGTTTTTGCGTCAGGTGCTTTAAAGCAGGGCCTGCGTGCTTTTGTGGGAGCGGGCTTGCTCGCGATGCAGGCGCCGCGGTTTGTCTGGATAACCGCGTCGATCCAATCGCGAGCAAGCCCGCTCCCACAGGGGCGGGGGGGTTCTAGACCTTGAACCTCGCCACCAGTGTCTGCAAATGCGTGCCCAGCCGCGCCAGCTCCGTGCTCGACGCCGCCGTCTCTTCGCTGGCGGCGGCGGTCTGGTCCGATATATCCCTCACGTTCAACACGCTGCGGTTGATCTCTTCAGCCACCGCACTCTGTTGCTCGGCGGCGGCTGCAATCTGCTGGTTCATGCCCTGAATCGTCGACACGGTACGGGCGATGGTGCCCAGAGACTCGCCTGCACGACGGGTCAGCTCAACGCTGTTGTCGGTCAGCGCGCGGCTGCTGTCCATGCTGCTGGATACCTGCTGGGTACCGCTCTGCAGACCGGCAATCAGCTCTTCGATTTCTTCAGTGGATTTTTGCGTGCGCTGCGCCAGGCTGCGTACCTCATCGGCCACCACGGCAAAGCCACGCCCGGCTTCACCGGCCCGTGCTGCTTCAATTGCCGCGTTCAGGGCCAGCAGGTTGGTTTGCTGGGCCACAGACTTGATCACGTCCAGCACGCTGCCGATCTTGTCACTTTCACGCTTGAGATGGCTCATGGCCTCGGTGGAGTGGCCCACCTCAACCGCCAGCTTCTCGATCTGGGCAATGGCCTGCGCCACTACGGCATCCCCTTCGCGGGTCTGCTGGTCTGCGGCCACTGCGGCTTCAGAGGCTTCTTCGGCGTTGCGCGCGACTTCCTGCACGGTGGCGGCCATTTCGTTCATGGCGGTGGCCACTTGATCAGTCTCGACCTTCTGGTTGTTGACCCCGGCACTGGTTTGCTCGGTCACGGCAGATAGCTCTTCAGCCGCGCTGGCGATTTGCGTCACCCCATCGCTGATTCCGCCAATCAGTTCGCGCAGGCCCTGGGTCATCCGCTGAATGGCTTGTTGTAGCTGCCCCAGTTCGTCGCGTCGATCGGTGTGGTGGTCGTGGGTCAGGTCACCGGCTGCAATGCGCTCAACGGTCTTGAGGGTGCGTTGCAGCGGGATCACGATCTGGCGGGTGATGACCCAGGCAGCAATGATGCCCAGTACCAGTGCCAGTAGCGTACAGCCGATCAACAGATTTGTGGCCTGGCGGCTTTCGTTGTTGCGTTTGGTTGCCTGCAGGGCCGAGAGTTTCTGGCTTTGCTCGATCAACACATTGCCCTGCTGGTGCATGCGCTCAACGGCTTGATCGCTGGCTTGGGAGCCCTGGATAAGATCGGCGAAGGCGCGTTTGTACTCGGCCACGGCGTTGAGTTGCTGCTCAACCAGGGCCAGATCGTCGGACGCGGTCAGTTGCGAGCGCGTTTGCTCCAGTGCGTTGTCCAGTTCGGTCAGTTGAGTGGTCACGCCGGCAAGTGCGCTTTCGCCGGGCTGGCGTTCATATTCGAGGCGGGCAATGCGCAGGTCTTTGGTCAGGCTGATGATTTTCGAAATATTGGCCAGTTTGTCGCCACGGTCGATCACTGCGACCAGCCCCTTCCAGCCCGTGCCGGCAATCAGCAGGGTCAGCACCAGTACCAGGCCGAAACCCAGGCTGAGTTTGCGATTGACGCTTATATTGCCGAGCAGTGTGGCCAGCCAACGGTACATGGTGATACTCCTTTACTAACCGAGACTCGTGACGGTCTTTGATGGGTTATCAGGGCATCGGCGCGCAGGAGTAGAACTGAAGGGGGGGTGGTCGAATGTGTGATGCAGATCAACAACCCGTAGCCGCTGCTGCAGCGACCACGGGTTTTGGCGTCAGAACAACCGGGCGAGCAGGGCGGTAACGGCGGTTTCAACCCGCAGGATGCGTGCGCCCAGTTGCACCGGCTGCAAGCCGGCCTTGGCCAGCAGGTCGATCTCGTAAGGGATCCAGCCACCTTCCGGGCCGATGGCCAGGGTCACGGCCTCGTCCAGCCCGCGCGGGCAGGCCGGGTAATCCCCCGGGTGGCCGACCAGGCCCAGGGTGCCTTCGACCAGCGCCGGCAGGCGGTCTTCGACGAACGGCTTGAAGCGTTTTTCGATGATGACCTCGGGCAATACGCTGTCCCGGGACTGCTCCAGCCCCAGGATCAACTGCTCGCGGATGGCTTCGGGATCCAGGAACGGGGTCTGCCAGAAGCTTTTTTCAACCCGGTAGCTGTTGACCAGAATCACCTTGGGCACACCCATCGAGGCCACGGTTTGCAGCACCCGGCGCAGCATTTTCGGGCGTGGCAGGGCCAGCAGCAGAGTCAACGGCAGCTTGGCGGGTGGCGCCTGGTCGAGGCTGTGGATCACCAGCTCGGCTTCTTTGGCCTCCAGGCGTACCAGCTCGGCGTTGCCCATCAACCCGCCGATACGGCCCACGCGCAGGCTGTCGCCGACAGCAGCACGGTGGACTTCCTGCATATGCGTCAGACGCCGGTCACGCAGGATCACGCGATCGGCTGCAATGAAATCAGCCTCTTCGAGGAGCAGCAGGTTCACGGTTGTGCTGCTGGCGGTTGGGCGTCGTTGTCAGCCGATGGCTCGTCTGCGTCATCACCGCGCTTGTTCTTGCTGACCAGGCTGCCAAACAGGATGCCGATTTCAAACAGCATCCACATCGGGATCGCCAGCAGGGTTTGCGAGAAGATATCCGGCGGGGTCAGGATCATGCCGACCACGAAGCAGCCGATGATCACATAGGGGCGGATCTTGCGCAGGTACTGCACATCGACAATGCCGATCCATACCAGCAGCACCACGGCCACGGGGATTTCAAAGGCCACGCCGAAGGCAAAGAACAGGGTCATGACGAAGTCGAGGTAGCTGCTGATATCGGTCATCATCGCCACGCCTTCCGGGGTGGCGGCGGCGAAAAACTTGAACACCAGCGGGAACACCAGGAAGTAGGCGAAGGCCATGCCGGCGTAGAACAGGAAAATGCTCGACACCAGCAGCGGCACGGCGATGCGTTTTTCATGCTTGTACAGGCCGGGTGCGATAAAGCCCCAGATCTGATGCAGGATCACCGGGATGGCGATAAACAGCGAGACCATCATGGTCAGCTTGAGCGGCGTCAGGAACGGCGAGGCCACGTCGGTGGCAATCATCGTTGCGCCCACCGGCAGGTATTCGCGCAGCGGCGTGGAGACCAGGGTGTAGATCTGCTGGGTAAAGGCAAACAGCCCGGCAAAAATGATGAAAATCGCCGCGATGCAGCGCAACAGGCGGGTACGCAGCTCGGTCAGGTGCGAAACCAGCGGCATTGGCTGGTCGTGTTCAGGCTTATCGCTCATGCGCTTAAGGGGCTCGCGGTGGCAGGGTGGGGTCGTGTGGCGCTGCCGGTTGAGGCGCAGGGTCGGATGCGGGCTTGCTCAGGCTCACGGGCGCAGGGCTCGCAGGCTCTGTTGGCGCTGCTGGCTCGGCGGGTGTTAACGGCTTCACGGCGTCCTGCAGCGGAGCCAGAATTTTCTTGGCTTCCTCTTCCATCGACAGGATATGTTCGTTGTGCAGCTGCCGCCGAATTTCGTCTGCGCCGATTTCCCGTTCAACTTCCTGTTTGATCGCATTGAAGCTGCGTTTCAGGCGCCCGATCCACAGGCCCGCCGTGCGCGCGGCACCCGGCAGGCGCTCGGGGCCAAGCACCAGCAGGGCCACCAGGCCGACGAGCAGCAGTTCACTGAAGCTGATACCGAACATTAGTTTTGGCTCACACGTCTTTGCGGGTCGGCTCTTCGACTTTTTGCGCCTGCACGTCGATGGTGTGCGGCTCGTTCAGGGTCGAAGTGGTGTGTGGCTGCGGCGCGGCAGTTGGCTGCGCAGGCGGAACCACAGGCTCGGCGGGTTTCTCGTCGTCGTTCATGGCCTTGCGAAAGCCCTTGATCGATTCGCCGACATCCGTGCCCAGGTTTTTCAGTTTTTTGGTGCCGAACACGAGGACGACGACTACCAGAATGACGATCCAGTGTTTCCAGTCAAAAATGCCCATGATCTGTTCCTTTGCAAATAGGGGTTAGGCGGACGGCCGCGAGGCTTTTTCCACATGGCCGGAGGTGCCGATACGACGTTCCAGTTCATCCAGGACGGCCTGAGGATGCTGCCCCAGTTGGGCCAGCATGATCATGCTGTGGAACCACAGGTCGGCTGTTTCGTAGATCACATCGCTGCAATCACCGCTGATGGCGGCGTCTTTGGCGGCAATGATGGTTTCGATCGACTCTTCGCCGACCTTTTCCAGAATCTTGTTCAGGCCCTTGTGGTACAGGCTGGCCACATAGGAGCTGTCGGGTGTCGCGCCTTTGCGCGCTTCGAGCACTTGGGCTACGCGGCTCAGGGTGTCAGTCATGGGAGTGTCCTGCTTGATAAATGGCGTGCGGATCTTTAAGTACCGGGTCGACGGTCTTCCACTCGGCGTTTTCGTACACGCGGTAGAAGCAGCTCTGACGACCGGTATGGCAGGCGATATCACCGATTTGTTCGACCATCAGGATGATCACATCGGCGTCACAGTCCAGGCGCATTTCATGCAGCTTTTGCACATGGCCGGACTCTTCGCCCTTGCGCCACAGTTTGCCACGGGAACGTGACCAGTAGATGGCACGGTTCTCGGCCGCGGTCAGGCTCAGCGCCTCGCGGTTCATCCAGGCCATCATCAGTACGCGCCCGGTTTTGTGGTCCTGGGCAATCGCCGGCACCAGGCCGTCGTTGTCCCATTTGATCTCGTCCAGCCAGTCTTTCATGTTCGACTCCGACAACCTGCCTCAGCCCTGTGGCTGAGGCCTGGTGAATTCACAGTTTGCCAGCCTGGCCCCGAGCTGGCTATCGGCGCACGATCAGATACAAGCCCACGGCCAGCATTATGCCGGCAGGCCAGTAACCGGCAGTGTGCAACGGCCCGAGGCTGGCCAGCAAGGCACCGGCAGCCAGATGCCCGGCGCCGATCAGGCGCAGGAACCAGCTGTCACGGGGTTCACGCACGATCAACTGCTTGTTGTGGGCGTGGGGCTGCGACATGCGTTCGAGCAAGTCGCGGGTCATGCCGGCCAGGTGCGGGATCTGCTCGACCTGGCTGTGCAGGTTGCGCAGCAGGGTCTTGGGGCTGACGCGCTCACGCATCCAGCGCTCCAGGAACGGCTGGGCGGTGCTCCACAGGTCCAGGTCGGGGTACAGCTGGCGGCCCAGGCCTTCGATATTGAGCAGGGTTTTTTGCAGCAGTACCAACTGCGGCTGGACTTCCATATTGAAGCGTCGAGCGGTCTGGAACAGGCGCATCAGCACCTGGCCAAAGGAAATTTCCTTCAATGGCTTTTCAAAGATTGGCTCGCACACGGTACGGATCGCCGCTTCAAATTCGTTGAGCTTGGTGTGCGCCGGTACCCAGCCAGAGTCAATGTGCAACTGCGCCACACGGCGGTAGTCGCGCTTGAAAAAGGCAAACAGGTTGCGCGCCAGATAGTCCTGGTCCTCGGGAGTCAGGCTGCCGACGATGCCGCAGTCGATGGCGATGTATTGCGGGGCCCACGGGTTCACGGTGCTGACAAAAATATTGCCGGGGTGCATGTCGGCGTGGAAGAAGCTGTCGCGGAACACCTGGGTGAAGAAAATCTCCACGCCACGTTCGGCCAGCATCTTCATGTCGGTACGCTGGTCGGCCAGGGCCTCAAGGTCGGTGACCTGGATCCCGTAGATACGCTCCATCACCAGCACTTTGGGGCGGCACCAGTCCCAGTAGACCTGAGGCACATACATCAGCGGCGAGCCTTCGAAGTTGCGGCGCAACTGGCTGGCGTTGGCCGCTTCGCGCAACAGGTCGAGTTCGTCGTAAATGGTTTTTTCGTAGTCGCTGACCACATCCACCGGGTGCAGCAGGCGGGCGTCGGCGCTCAGGCGCTCGGCGGTACGGGCGAGGATAAAGAGCCAGGCCAGATCAGAGCCGATGATCGGCTTGAGGCCCGGGCGCACCACCTTGACCACCACTTCTTCGCCGGTCTTGAGCTTGGCCGAGTGAACCTGGGCCACCGAGGCCGAGGCCAGCGGTTCGATGTCGAAACGGCTGAACACCTCGCTGATTTTGGCGCCGAGCTGTTCTTCGATCAGCTTGACCGCCAACTGCGGGTCAAACGGTGGCACGCGGTCTTGCAGCAGCATCAGCTCGTCGGCGATATCGGCGGGCAGCAGGTCGCGGCGGGTCGAGAGGATCTGCCCGAACTTGATAAAGATCGGCCCGAGGTCCTGCAGGGCCAGGCGCAGGGCCGCGCCACGGCTCAGCTCCAGCTTTTTGCGCGGGAACCAGCGCCACGGCAGGGCATAGCGCAGGGACAGCATCCACCACGGCAAGGGCAGGGCAAACAGCAGGTCATCGAGCCGGTAGCGAATGACGACGCGCTGGATGCGAAACAAACGGCGTATGGCAAGCAGCTTCATGCGTTATCGCTGGAATTGAGGGATCGGGCCAGGCGCTCGAAGCGCGCCTCAAGGCGATCCAGGTCGAGTTTGAGTTGGTCCAGCTCGTCAAAGCGCGCTTGCGCTTCACGTTCGCCGACCAGCGTGCGGGCTTCTTCGCTCAGGTATTCGGCCAGGTTCTGATTGAGGCTGGCGAACCCTTGCTGATACCAGTTGGCGCGGCTGCGGACATGGCCACCAATCAAGGCGCTAGCCACCGGCCCGATCCAGTTCGAGAGTTCGTACTCCCAATCCAGCTCCAGGTCTTGCAGCACCGCTGCCAGTTCCATGAGCACCGCGCTGTCGCCTTCGAGTTCGACTTCAGGGCTGTGCAGGATGGCGCTCTTGTCCTTGCTCAGGGCAAGACGCAACAGGCTGCTGGCGGGGGCGCGCAGAGTGCAGTCAGGCTCGGCCGCCCACTGGCTGGCCAGCATCAGGCCTTCATCGCTGGGCAGAATAAACAGCTGCAGCGAGGGGCTCGCGCAATCGACGGCAATCAATTTGCCGGTCAAGGGGCGCAAGCGCGCCAGGGCCGTGCTGTCGAGCCGCAATACGCGGTTGACGCCGTGTTCGACGCTGGCGAGAAGGCCGCGCAGCAACATCAGGGCTTGATGCCGCGGTGCAGGGCGACGATACCGGAAGTCATGTTGTGGTAAGTCACGCGGTCAAAACCTGCCTCGACCATCATCGACTTCAGGGTTTCCTGGTCAGGGTGCATGCGGATCGATTCGGCCAGGTAGCGATAGCTGTCCGGGTCGTTAAGGATCAGCTTGCCCACCATCGGCATGAAGGCGAACGAGTAAGTGTCGTAGACCTTGGACATCAGCGCGTTGGTCGGCTTGGAGAACTCCAGCACCAACAGGCGGCCGCCGGGCTTGAGCACGCGCAGCATGGAGCGCAGGGCGTCTTCCTTGTGGGTGACGTTGCGCAGGCCAAAGGCGATGGTCACGCAATCGAAGTAGTTGTCCGGGAACGGCAGCTTTTCAGCGTCGGCCTGAACGAACTCGATATTGCCGGCCACGCCCTTGTCGAGCAGGCGGTCACGGCCAACCTTGAGCATGGAGGCGTTGATATCGGCCAGCACGACCTGGCCGGTAGGGCCTACCAGGTGGGAAAACTTGCGGGCCAGGTCGCCGGTACCGCCAGCGATGTCCAGCACCTTGTTGCCGGGGCGAACACCGGACAGTTCGATGGTAAAACGCTTCCACAGACGGTGCATGCCACCCGACAGAACGTCGTTCATCAGGTCATATTTGCCGGCTACAGAGTGGAAAACCTCGGCGACTTTCTCGGCCTTCTGGCTTTCCGGTACGTTTTTGAAACCGAAGTGAGTGGTGGGTTCGGCATCGCTGCCTTTGCGCTGATCAGTCATATCGCTGTCACCAAAAGAGAATGCTGGCCATTCTAATCCCGGTGGCCGGCTTTGTCTTGGCGAGGGTGAATGTATAGTGGCGGCTTTATTTAACAGGAGTGACGCCATGGCGCGTATCAGCGTTGAACGTACCCACAAACTGGGCCTTGAGGCCGCACGTGAAAAAGCCCGGCCTCTGGTCGAGAAACTGGCCGGCCAGTACGGTCTGACCCCGACCTGGGCGGGCGACACAGTAAAACTCAAGCGCTCCGGGGTGAATGGCACCCTGCAAATCAGCGAGAACAACGTCAAGGTCGATGTTGAGCTGGGCCTGCTGATGTCGGCGATGAGCGGCATGATCCAGTCGGAAATCGAACGCTCGCTGGATAAGGCGCTGTCGTAGTCGTCCTGCCGGTCTAATAGCGGCCGCGCCCTTGATACAAGGCGGTTTAACGTCTAAACCTGATGCAGGTGAGCACCTTTGTTCATCTTGATGATTCGACGATCCTGCTCACCGGCGTCGCGACATGACATTGAGGGGAACACGATGGCTGCGAAGAAACCGACTGCTAAAGACAGCAACACCTGGGTAGGCAAGGTTGAAGAGTACTCCCGCAAAATCTGGCTCGCAGGTTTGGGTGTGTACTCGAAGATTGATACTGACGGCAGCAAGCTGTTCGATACGCTGGTCAAGGACGGTGAAAAGGCGGAAAAGCTGGCCAAGGAGGCCGGGCATAAAGTGGCCGAGGGGGTTAAATCGTCGACCTCGTCCGCCCGTTCCCGGGTTGAGGATGTCAAGGATCTGGCCCTGGAAAAGTGGGGCGAGCTCGAAGAGGCTTTCGACAAGCGCCTAAACAGCGCCATTACCCGTTTGGGTGTACCCAGCCGTGAAGAGGTCAAGGCGCTGCATGCCAAGGTCGAGACCCTGACCAGGCATATCGAGAAGCTGACAGCGGCGGCTGCCAAGGTTGCGGCCAGCAAGGCGCCTGTTGCGAGCAAGGCGGCACCGGCCAAGGCTGCGGCAAAACCTGCGGTTGCCAAGCCGGCAGTTAAAGCGGCTACCAAGCCCGTCGCCAAGCCTGCGGTGAAAGCAGCGGCTAAACCTGCGGCTAAGCCTCTAGCCAAACCTGCGGCTGCCAAAGCGCCTGCAGCGAGCAAGCCCGCACCGGCCGCCAAAAAACCTGCGGCGAAGAAGTCAGCCGCCGCGCCTAAGGCTCCAGTGGTCGAGGCAACTGCGCCAGCACCTACTGCATCCGTTTAATCGAAGGTACGCATGCTTCTGTAGCAGCTGCCGCAGGAACGAGGCTGCGTTCGGCTGCGAAGCAGTCGTAAAGCCAGGATGTCCCGGTGCTTCAGACACACCGCGATGACTGGATTTGCGAGCGCTTCGCACTCGGACGCAGCCTCGTTCCTGCGGCAGCTGCTACAGGGATGTATGAATCCGGCTCAGAGCATCAATTTGACCACTGAAACCGAAGGGTCGCGGGACTTGCCGGCTTTTTTCAGTTCCTGCAGGTAGTCCGCCCAGAGTTCTTCCTGGCGTACGCCCAGCTGGTAAAGGTAGTCCCAGGTAAACAGCCCGCTGTCGTGACCGTCATCAAAGGTCAGTTTCAGCGCGTATTGCCCTGCGGGCTCGATCTTGCTCAAGCCGACATTGATCTTGCCAAATTGCAGAATCGGATTGCCGTGGCCCTGGACCTCGGCAGAGGGGGAGTGCACGCGCAAAAACTCGGCCGGCAGGTGGTGCTCTTCGCCGGACGGGTATTTGAGGGTGAGGGTTTTTGAGGCTTTATGCAGGTTGATGGCGCTGGGAATCATGGTCATAACCTTCGGTCATTGCACAAACAGTGTAGCCGCTGCCGCAGGCTGCGATCGCCAACACAGTTGGCGCAAGATCCGGAGATCGTTGAAGGCTTTCGCCTTATCGCAGCCTGCGGCAGCGGCTACAGGGGTTCGGCTTACAAGATGTAACGCGAGAGGTCTTCGTTCTCGGCCAGCTCGCCCAGGTGGCTGTTGACGTATTCGGCATCGATGCGAATCGGCTCTTCATTCTGCGCGCTGGCGATATCACCGGCACTGAAGGACACCTCTTCCAGCAAACGCTCAAGCAGCGTGTGCAGGCGACGGGCACCGATGTTCTCGGTTTTCTCGTTCACTTGCCAGGCGATTTCCGCCAGGCGCTTGATGCCTTCAGGCATGAACTCGATGTTCAGGCCTTCGGTTTTCAGCAGCTCGCGGTACTGCTCGGTCAACGATGCGTGCGGCTCGCTGAGGATGCGCTCGAAATCCTGTGGCGACAGTGCCTTGAGCTCGACGCGGATCGGCAGACGGCCTTGCAGCTCAGGCACCAGATCGCTCGGCTTGCTCAGGTGGAATGCACCGGACGCAATAAACAGGATGTGGTCGGTCTTGACCATGCCCAGCTTGGTATTGACTGTGCAACCTTCGATCAGCGGCAGCAGGTCGCGCTGCACGCCTTCGCGGGACACATCGGCACCGCCGACATTACCGCGCTTGGCCACCTTGTCGATTTCGTCGATAAACACGATGCCGTGCTGCTCGACGGCTTCCAGGGCCTTGGCCTTGAGTTCTTCGTCGTTGACCAGGCGGCCGGCTTCTTCGTCACGCACCATTTTCAGGGCTTCTTTGACTTTCAGCTTGCGGCTCTTGCGCTTGCCTTTGCCCATGTTGGCAAACAGGCTTTGCAGCTGGTTGGTCATTTCTTCCATGCCTGGCGGCGCGGAGATGTCGACGCCCACGGCATCGGCCACTTCGATTTCAATTTCCTTGTCGTCCAGCTGGCCTTCGCGCAGACGCTTGCGGAACAGCTGGCGAGTGTTGGAGTCCTGCGGTACGGCCGCTTCTTCGCCGAACGTGCGGGCAGGTGGCAGCAGGGCGTCGAGGATGCGCTCTTCAGCGGCGTCTTCGGCGCGGTGGCGAACCTTGACGATTTCCTGCTCACGCAACAGCTTGATGGCGGCGTCAGCCAGATCACGGATGATCGATTCAACGTCGCGGCCTACATAGCCAACTTCGGTGAACTTGGTCGCTTCAACCTTGATAAACGGCGCGTTGGCCAGCTTAGCCAGGCGACGGGCGATTTCGGTTTTACCGACACCGGTCGGGCCGATCATCAGGATGTTTTTTGGCGTGACTTCAACGCGCAGTTCTTCGGGCAGTTGCATCCGGCGCCAGCGGTTGCGCAGCGCGATGGCTACGGCGCGCTTGGCGTCGTCCTGGCCGATGATGTGGCGATTGAGTTCGTGGACAATTTCGCGGGGAGTCATGGACATGATAATTGGCGTTCCTCTAGCTAAAGTAAGGTTCACATACGGGCTGGCTGGCCAGCCCGGCAGACGTCTTATTCAGCGAGGTCCTGCTCCTCAATAGTGATGTTGTGGTTGGTGAACACGCAGATGTCGCCAGCGATACCGAGGGCGGTTTCGGCGATTTCGCGGGCCGACAGCTCGGTTTTCATCAGCAGGGCGCGGGCCGCTGCCTGGGCGAATGCACCGCCCGAACCCATTGCGATCAAGCCGTCTTCTGGCTCAACCACGTCACCGTTACCGGTGATGATCAAGGACGCGTCCTTGTTGGCTACGGCCAGCATGGCTTCCAGGCGGCTCAGCGAGCGGTCGGTACGCCATTCTTTGGCCAACTCGACAGCGGCGCGAACCAGATGGCCCTGGTGCTTTTCAAGCTGGCCTTCAAAACGTTCGAACAGGGTGAATGCATCAGCGGTGGCACCGGCGAAACCGGCGATGACCTGGCCGTGGTAGAGGCGACGGACTTTTTTCGCGTTGCCTTTCATTACGGTATTGCCCAGGGAAACCTGGCCGTCGCCAGCCATGACGACTTTGCCGTGGCGGCGTACTGAAACGATGGTGGTCAAGGGAGAGTCTCCACGCAGCGGGGCGAAAATGCCTGATGGGAATACATATGGGGGTTGTCGCGGATTTTTCAACAGCGGGGAGGGAATGGGGATGAACGGAGAAGCAGGATTTGGCGAGGGTATTGTGGGAGCGGGCTTGCATCGCGATGCAGGCGCCCCGGAGTGTCAGGCTGATCGCGGTGATGCCATCGCGAGCCAGCCCGCTCCCACAGGGGGGTAGTGGAGCCCCGTGGGAGCGGCTGGTATCAGCGGCGCTGTTGCAATAACAAGTTGTTGAAGCCGCCGCCCGCCAATTGCTTTTGGGCCACGGTCAACTGGTCGCGATTGCTGAACGGGCCGACCAGCACCCGGTACCAGGTTTCGTCCTTCACTGTGCCAGCTTCAACCGTAGCGGTCTGGCCCAGCAGGATGATTTGTGCCCGTACTTTTTCCGCATCCGCCTGTTTGCGGAACGAGCCCGCCTGCAGGAAGAACTTGGTCACTGGCGCTGCTTTGACAACCGGCGGCGCAGGTGGAGGGGTCAGGCCGTTCAACGCAGCCTGGGCGCGCACGGTATCGATTTTCGCTGCTTCGGCCGGCGTTACCGGAGTCAGCGGCGCAGTTTGCGGCGTAGGCGGGGTCTTCTCAGGCACGGCTTCCGGCGGCACGATCACTTCAGACTCGGGCAACAAGGTGTAGAAGTCGTACTTGGGCTTGGCCGGCTGGGTCGGGCTGGGCGCGGTCTTGTTGGCTTCGGCCACTTTCGTGGCTTTCTGCTGCTCCTGCTTGACCCGTTTGACGTCATCGCCCTGGCCGGGTTCGAGCTTCATCAGAAACACGATAAAGGCGCCCACGGTCAGGCCGATGGCCATCCATAGCCAGCCCGGGATCGGCTTTTTGGCGGGCGCCTGATACCGGCTGGCGCCGCGCTTGGGGGCTGGTTTTTTCTTGGCGGCCAACTTACATGCGCTCCAGGGTTTCCAGGCCCAGCAGTTCCAGGCCTTGCTTGAGGGTACGGCCTGCCAGTGCCGCCAGACGCAAGCGGCTTTGTTTCTGTGCTTCGTCCTCGGCGCTGAGGATCGGGCAGTTCTCGTAGAAGCTGGAGAACAGACCGGCCACTTCGTACAGGTAGGTGCAGAGGGTGTGCGGCGTGCCTTTTTCGGCCACGTTGTTCAGCACTTCGCTGAACTGCGCCAGTTTGGCGGCCAGTTCCTGCTCTTGCGGGGCTTCAAGCACGATCTGGCCCTGAACTTCTTCAAAACCCTTGCCCAGTTTGCGAAACACGCCTGCAACGCGAGTGTAGGCGTACAGCAGGTAAGGCGCGGTATTGCCTTCGAAGTTGAGCATCAGGTCGAAGTTGAAGCTGTAGTCGCTGGTACGGTGCTTGGACAGGTCGGCGTATTTCACCGCGCCGATCCCGACAACTTTGGCAATCGCGCGCAGTTCGTCTTCAGGCAGTTCCGGGTTTTTCTCTTTAACCAGCGTGTAGGCACGCTCTTTGGCTTCGTTGAGCAGGTCGATCAGTTTGACCGTACCGCCATCACGGGTCTTGAATGGACGGCCATCGGCGCCGTTCATGGTGCCGAAGCCCATGTGTTCCATTTCCATCGGATGGGTGATGAAGCCGGCTTTGCGCGCAACTGCGAATACTTGCTGGAAGTGCAGAGCCTGACGCTGGTCGACAAAGTACAGGGCGCGATCGGCTTTCAATACACCGCTGCGGTAGCGGATGGCCGCCAGGTCAGTGGTGGCGTACAGATAGCCGCCGTCAGCCTTGACGATAATGACCGGCAGCGGCTCGCCTTCGGCATTCTTGAACTCGTCGAGGAACACGCACTGGGCGCCGTTGCTCTCGACCAGCATGCCTTTGGCCTTGAGATCGTTGACCACGTTGATCAGATCGTCGTTGTAGGCGCTTTCGCCCATCACGTCGGCCATAGTCAGTTTTACGTTCAACTGCTCGTAGATTTTCTGGCAGTGCGACAGCGAGATGTCCTTGAACTTGGTCCACAGCGCCAGGCAGTCCGGGTCGCCAGCTTGCAGCTTGACCACCAGGCTACGGGCGCGGTCGGCAAATTCCGGCGACTCGTCGAAGCGCTTTTTGGCCGCGCGGTAGAAGTTTTCGAGGTCACTCAGCTCGTCGCTGGTGATCGGGTTCTCTTCCAGGTAGGCCATCAGCATGCCGAACTGGGTGCCCCAGTCGCCAACGTGGTTTTGGCGAATTACTTCGTCGCCCAAAAATTCCAGGACGCGAGCCACGCCGTCACCAATGATGGTGGAGCGCAAATGGCCCACATGCATCTCTTTGGCCAGGTTGGGCGCGGACATGTCGATCACGGTACGCATGGCCGGGGTGGCTTTGCGCACGCCGATTTTCGGGTCGGCCAGTGCGGCATCAAGGCGCGAGGCCAGGGCCTGGGTGTTCTGGAAAAAGTTCAGAAAGCCCGGGCCGGCGATTTCGGTCTTGCTGATCTGCTCATCGGCCGGCAGGGCGGCGATGATTTTTTCAGCCAGGTCACGGGGCTTCATGCCTGCAGGCTTGGCCAGCATCATGGCGATGTTGCTGGCGAAGTCGCCGTGGGTTTTGTCACGGGCGTTTTCCACCTGAATCGCTGGCGTCAGGCCTTC
This sequence comes from Pseudomonas sp. WC2401, assembly GCF_041200115.1. Taxonomy (NCBI): domain Bacteria; kingdom Pseudomonadati; phylum Pseudomonadota; class Gammaproteobacteria; order Pseudomonadales; family Pseudomonadaceae; genus Pseudomonas; species Pseudomonas sp. WC2401. Next base: position 340,486 of record NZ_CP165623.1, on the reverse strand, counting down.
AGGCAACACACCTTCTGTGACGAGTTGAGCTAGGGCTTGTTGAATAAGCTGGCGAATGGTGTCTTTCATGGTCTTCTCTTTCGACCGCAAGCGCGGTAGCGCTTCAGTGCGCAGGTGGAAAAACTGGGCATTATCCGTTGCCGGGTCGGCCTTGCCAACCTTAGCAGGCGGGTTATGGATCTGCGGTGTTCGGTTATTACTTCAAAACGCTGGGAGCGGGCTTGCTCGCGAGGGTATCGCTGCGGTTTTTCAGTTGCTTCGCGTCGTCTGTATCGCGAGCAAGCCCGCTCCCACGGGTGTCACGAGGTGACTCAATAAAGGTCTACCGGGTCCACGTCCAGCGACCAGCGCACCTGGCGCCCGCTGGGCATTTGCTCAAGGGCCAGCAGCCATTGGCTGAGCAAGCGGTGCAGCGGTGCGCGGGCGTTGGCTTGTAATAGTAGTTGAGCACGATAGCGTCCGGCCCTGCGCTCCATTGGCGCAGGCACGGGGCCGAGCAGTTCGATGCCGCCCAGGTTCAGCTCGCCCAGCAGGCGTTCGGCCTCGCTGCAGGCTTCATCCAGAAAACCCTCGGCTTGCCCGGGTTTGTGGGCTTCGGCGCGCAGCAGCGCCAGGTGGGCGAAAGGCGGCAGCCCCGCCGCCCGGCGCTCGCTCAGGGCTTGTTCGGCGAAGGCAAAGTAACCCTGCTCGGTCAGTTGGATCAGCAACGGGTGGTCGGCCAGATGGGTCTGGATAATCACCTTGCCCGGCTCTTCGGCGCGTCCGGCACGGCCCGCGACCTGCACGATCAATTGGGCCATGCGCTCGCTGGCGCGAAAGTCACCGGAGAACAGGCCGCCATCGGCATCCAGAATCGACACCAGGGTCACCCGGGGGAAGTGATGGCCCTTGGCGAGCATTTGCGTGCCGATAAGAATGCACGGCTGGCCCTTCTGGATAGTGGCAAACAGCTGGTTCATCGCGTCCTTGCGCGAGGTGCTGTCGCGGTCGACACGCAGCACCGGGTAGTCGGGGAATAGAATCCCCAGCCGCTCTTCGGCGCGCTCAGTCCCGGCCCCTACTGGCCGCAGGTCGACTTTACCGCACTGCGGGCAGTTGCGCGGCACGCGCTCGACATAGCCGCAGTGATGGCAGCGCAGCTCGCCGGAGCGCTGATGAACGGTCATGCGCGCATCGCAGCGCTGGCATTCCGACATCCAGCCGCAGTCATGGCACAGCAGAGTGGGCGCGAAGCCGCGACGATTGAGGAACACCAGCACTTGCTGGCCTGCTGCGAGGGTCTGGCCGATGGCTTGCTGCATCGGCCCGGAAATCCCGCTGTCCAGTGGCCGGCTTTTTACATCCAGGCGCAGGAAACGTGGCTGTTTGGCCCCGCCCGCGCGCTCATTCAGGCGCAGCAAGCCATAACGGCCGGTGTAGGCGTTATGCAGGCTTTCCAGTGATGGAGTTGCGGAGCCAAGCACGATCGGGATGTTTTCCTGCCGTGCGCGCACCAGCGCAAGGTCGCGAGCGTGGTAGCGCAAACCTTCCTGCTGTTTATAGGAACCGTCGTGCTCTTCGTCGATAATGATCAGCCCCGGGTTTTTCATCGGGGTGAACAGCGCCGAGCGGGTACCAATAATAATGTCGGCTTCGCCATCCCGAGCCGCCAGCCAGCTTTCGAGGCGCTCGCGGTCGTTGACCGCCGAATGCACCAGGGCGATACGGGCATTGAAGCGCTGTTCGAAGCGGGCCAGGGTTTGCGGGCCAAGGTTGATCTCGGGGATCAGCACCAGCGCTTGCTTGCCGGCCTGCAGGGTTTCGCGGATCAACTGCAAATACACTTCGGTCTTGCCGCTGCCAGTGACCCCGGCCAGCAGGAAGGCATGGAAGTGGTCGAAGCCTGCGCGAATGGCTTCATAGGCTGCCTGCTGCTCAGTGTTGAGCGGCAATTCGGGCTGGGCCAGCCAATGTTCATGGCGCTCGCTGGGCGCATGGCGGCGAATCTCGACCGTGACCAGCTCTTTGGCCAGCAGCAGGTCGAGGCTGTCCTTGCTCAGCATCAACTTGCTTAACAGTTGATGCGCCACGCCGTGGGGGTGCTGGGCCAGGGTGGCCAGGGCTTCACGTTGGCGCGGGGCTCGGGCCACGCGGGGGTCGTCCAGGCGGGCGCCGGGAGCAATCTGCCAGAACCGTTCCTGGCGGGTTTCGGCCAGTTCGCCCTGGCGCAGCAACACCGGCAGTGCCCAGCTCAAGGTATCGCCCAGGCTGTGCTGGTAATACTGCGAGGTCCACAGGCACAGCTTGAACAAGGACGCGGGCAGCGGAGGCACGGCGTCGAGCAGGGCAATGGCAGGTTTGAGCTTGTCAGCCGGCACTTCGCTGTGATCGACCACTTCGACCAGAATGCCGATCATCTCCCTTCGCCCGAACGGCACCCGCAGGCGCATGCCGGGCTGTAATTGACTGCGCAGCACGCCGGCAGGCGCCCGGTAATCAAACAGGCGGCGCAGGGGGGAAGGCAGGGCAAGGCGCAAAATGGCGTCGGGCACGCGGGGCTCTCAAGTGATGAACGGCAAAGATGGCCCGGAGCCTAGCAGACAAAGCCCTTAGGGACTAAAAGGTCGGATGCTGAAAGATGAATGATTTGAGGTGGAGCATGCTTGGCCGCTTGCGTCAATGCAAAGGTCTGGTATTATCGGCGCCCTAATTTTACGTGCGGTATTCAACAATGGTGTTGAGTGGCGGCACGCTAGAGGAATACCCCATGAAAGCCGATATCCATCCAGCGTACGAAACAATCCTGGTAACTTGCAGCTGCGGCAACAAGTTCGAAACTCGTTCGAACCTGTGCAAGCCACTGGGCACCGACGTATGCAACGAGTGCCACCCGTTCTACACCGGTAAGCAGAAAACTCTGGACGTTGGCGGTCGTGTTGATCGCTTCAAAACTCGTTTCGGTGCTTTCGGCGCTACGAAAAAAGCCGCCGAGTAAGGCGCATGACCATGGGCAGGCTTTTGGGTCTGGCCAGGTTATTGAAAAAGGCGTCCCTTGCGGGCGCCTTTTTTGTGCCTGCGATTTGGCTGGGCAGTGCTTGGGCCGCGCCGCTGTGCCCGGCACCGGGCGCAGTGACCTACGCCACGGTGGAGCGGGTGACCGATGGCGACACCCTGCGCCTTAAAGATGGCCGCAGCGTGCGCATGATCGGCCTCAATGCCCCGGAAACCGGTAAGCAGGGCCAGTCTGCCGAACCCTTTGCCGACGCGGCGCGCAAGCGCCTGCAAACGCTGGTGGCGCAGAGCAATGGTCGTGTCGGGTTGCTGGCGGGCAAACAGTCCAGGGACCGTTATGGCCGCACGCTGGCCCATGTGTTTGGTGCCGATGGCAGCAACCTTGAGGCCCGCTTGCTGGCTGAAGGCCTGGGGTATCAGGTGGCAATCGCGCCGAATGTGGCGCTGCTTGGCTGTCAGCAGGCTGCTGAGCGCAGTGCGCGCAAGGCTCGCCTGGGGCTTTGGCGACAATCGCCGGTGCTGGCGCCACAACAGATACGCCGCTCGGGTTTCGCCCTGGTGGGGGGCAAGGTCAGTCAGGTCGGGCGCAACCAGGGTGGGCTTTGGATCGATCTGCAGGGCGGCCTGGTTCTGCATATTGGTCCCAGGCAATTGGCCAGCTTCAACCAAAAGCAACTTGCCAGTCTGCAAGGTGCCAAAGTCGAGGCCAGAGGCTGGGTGCTGGACCGTTCCCGGCGCGCAGGCGCGAAGGCAGGGCAAGCGCGCTGGATGTTGCCTTTGACTCATCCGGGGATGCTGAAAGTCATTGCGCGCTAAAAATTGTAGACAATTTTAAATGTGGATTGTGAACACTCTAGCCCTTGTGGGGCGCGGCTCTTGGGCCAAAGTCGTAAGGTAAAGGCCTTGACACTGCTGACTGGTCAGTCTTGTCGGGACTTTGCGACACGCGTATGCTCGGCGATTCGTCTGTCCAACAGCAAAAAAAGCGGAATGCCCACATGTCTGATTTGAAAACTGCCGCTCTCGAATACCATGCCCAGCCACGTCCAGGCAAACTGAGTGTCGAGCTTACCAAACCTACCGCTACTGCCCGCGATCTAGCGCTGGCATACAGCCCGGGTGTAGCCGAACCAGTGCGCGAAATCGCCCGCGACCCTGAACTGGCCTACAAGTACACCGGCAAGGGCAACCTGGTAGCCGTGATCTCTGATGGCACCGCTATTCTGGGTCTGGGTAACCTCGGCCCATTGGCCTCCAAACCTGTTATGGAAGGCAAGGGCGTGTTGTTCAAGCGCTTTGCCGGTATCGATGTATTCGACATCGAAGTTGATTCCGAGAGCCCACAGGCTTTCATCGACACCGTAAAACGCATCTCCATCACCTTCGGCGGCATCAACCTCGAAGACATCAAGGCACCCGAGTGCTTTGAGATCGAACGTGCTCTGATCGAGCAGTGCGATATCCCTGTATTCCACGATGACCAGCACGGCACCGCTATCGTGACCGCGGCTGGCATGATCAACGCCCTGGAAATCGCTGGCAAAACCCTGTCTGATGCCAAGATCGTTTGCCTGGGCGCCGGTGCTGCCGCCATCTCCTGCATGAAACTGCTGGTGAGCATGGGCGCAACCATCGAAAACATCTACATGATCGACCGTACCGGTGTGATCCACTCCGGCCGTGACGACCTGAACCAGTACAAGTCGGCATTCGCCCACGCCACCGAGAAGCGCACCCTGGCTGACGCCATGGACGGCGCAGACGTGTTTGTCGGCCTGTCGGGTCCAAACCTGCTGAGCGCTGAAGACCTGCTGCGCATGGCGCCTAACCCGATCGTGTTCGCGTGCTCGAACCCGGATCCGGAAATCTCCCCGGAACTGGCTCACGCCACCCGTAACGACGTGATCATGGCCACTGGCCGTTCGGACTACCCGAACCAGGTCAACAACGTACTGGGCTTCCCGTTCATCTTCCGTGGTGCCCTGGACGTTCGCGCCAAGCGCATCAACGAAGAAATGAAGATCGCTGCAGCCAACGCACTGCGTGAACTGGCCAAACTGCCAGTGCCACAGGAAGTGTGTGACGCTTACGGCGGCATCAAGCTGGAATTCGGTCGTGAATACATCATCCCGAAACCAATGGATGCGCGCCTGATCACCCTGATCTCCGATGCAGTGGCCAAGGCTGCCATCGAGACCGGTGTTGCAACCCTGCCGTACCCGAAAAACTACCCGCTCAAGAGCGTGGATGACGTCTTCAACGGCTAAGTCCGTATAGCGTCACACTAAAAACCCCGATGCTGTTGAGGCATCGGGGTTTTTTGCTTTTCTGGCAGTGAACCTGAAATCAAGATAAGTCCATTAGCGTAATAGGAATCGTCCTACATTTATTCTGTCAGGCATCCGTTAGCTTCAGTCCTTTGTCCTGGGGGGAGACTTTGTTCAGAAGTGAGCCCTCTTTATTTAGGAAGCATGGATGTTCAAACCCTGGCGCCCACACCCTTGTCGCGACACCCGCTTTCAACTGATTGATGAGCATGGCGCAGGAGTGCCCTATGCAGGGTTGGCCTATGAGCTTGTCGACCGGCACGGGCAAGTACACCACGGCTATCTGGATGCCAGCGGGGCAGGCAAGGCAGGCAAGCAGATTGCCGGGCCTGTTGCCATTAGGTTTACGCAGGCCCACGACCGCAGTCGTGCAGTGTATTCGCGGTTGATGGATCGCCCGCATTACCCGCTTTATATCACCGAACTTCAGGTCAGGGCCGAACAGACCCGCTGGCTCAACACGGCCGGCGAACGTTCGCAGACCAGGCCGGCACCTGTCGACACTGATGCCGACTACTTTCAGGTTGAAGTCCGACATCTGGTCGAGCATGTTTCGCACTTACCCCCCGTGGTCGATTGCGCATACCCGCCGCGCTGCAGGGCGCCGGGCGTCACCCTGGCCTGTGGCCGTTTTACCGTGCTGGAGGTTCGCCCTTTGCGAGCCTTGTGCCCGTTGCTGTCAACCGACCCGCAGTTCTGTGCGCTTAACCTCTACCAATTGGCGTTGATGGCCACGTTGAGTGATTGCCCTTTTGGTGATTCAAAAGGCAGGCCGCGTGACCGGGGCTTCGATGAGGAGCGGAGCATGGGGGACTGGCAGGTCAGCCCCGAGCAGGCAAAATCGTATTACCCCTTGTATGACAATGTGGCGTATTCAAGGCGTCTGGAAATTGTGCCCTTCGATCCTGTGCTTTACCCGGCCAATGACCCGCATTCGCAAGCGGCTCAGGAGACTGCAGCCACGGTCCATTTCCGGGATGACATACGCCTGGGGCCAGCAGGCCCTGATGTCCAGACCTTCGTCACCCATAACCATGACCTTATGCTGGTTGTTGTGCGCGGCACCTGTGCATGGTCGGACTTCGTACGCGATGTTGATGCGCTGCAAGTGCCGTTTGCAGAAGGCGAGGGCAAGGTGCATCGCGGCTTTTACGACGCGGCCAGGCAGGCGTGTACGCTGGTTGAGGCCTATATGGATAAATTCCATGCCGGGCAGCCCGTGCTGATCTGTGGCCATAGCCTGGGCGGTGCCGTTGCCTTGATCCTGGCGCAAATGCTGCGCCTGCGGCGCTCTTGTGAAGTGCAGCTGTATTCCTACGGCGCACCGCGGGCAGCTGACGCGACGTTTGTCAGCGCCGCCCGGGGGTTGGTGCATCAGCGCATGGTCAACCATAACGACCCGGTCCCCAGTGTGCCGGGGAGCTGGCTGAGCACGCGACTGTCTGCTTGCGATGCCGGGGCGCTGATGACGTTTACTGGCGTGCCTGCAGGGTTTGGCGTGTTTGTGCCCGGCCTGAGTCGTTTGCTCGGCGAGCCGTATCAGCATCACGGCACCTTGCGTCACTTCATGCCTGTGGAGTTTGCTCAAGGCCAGGTGTCCCATGTGCTGTGGGAGCCGTTAAGCGATACCGTCACCCAGCATGCCTTGAGCCGAGCGGTGCTTGAACAAAAAAGCGCGCTGTCAGAGGTTGACGGGCTTCTTGGGCAGCGGGTCGAGATTGGCCAGCAGTTTATGCTCGACAGTTATATCCCCAGCAGTTGGGCGGTCTTGCGCCGCAGCCAGCAAGCACAGCAGGCCCGGCGCTCGCTGGTGACAGAGCGCGAAGTGCTGTTTGTAGATCAGGCCCTTGAACATCTGGCGCAACAGCTACGGGTTGAATACCGTGAGGAAATGGCGCGCAAGCGCAGCAGCTTTGAAGCGCAGGTGCACACCATGAACCTGCTGATGCGCGAGATGGGCAATGTCCACCAGACCCGCAAGCAGTTGTACACGCTCAGATTTAAAGTGCCCAGCCAGGCAGATGTGTTTGGCCGCTTTGCGCTGCATCCCGAGGCGTTGGCGCAAAGCCTGGCGCGCTGGGAGGCGCACAGCGAAAGCACGCGTATTGACCAGTTGGCCTTGGCGCCTGTTGATGAGTTGCTCGAAGACAGGATGCCCCAGGGGCATATGCTTGCTTGAGGTGGCAAGCGGCAAGCTTTTAAGGGCTTGCCGCTCTGTTTATCAGAACAGATCTATTGGAGCCCCGTCATCCGCTGGCAGCGGGCTGCCCGGTGCTACGTTGTTGCCCAGTTCACTGTTGGTAGGCGGTGTGTCTTCGCTTTTGAACAGCTCAAAGTAGGCGCCCGGAGTGCCTGGCGAGGCAATACGCCCGCTCGACGGATCGATCCGCAAGCTGAGGATGCCTTCGGGCTCAGGCTGCGTATGGGCAGGCTTGCCCTTGAGCGCGCCACCCATGTAAGTCATCCAGATCGGCAAGGCGACGGTGCCCCCGTATTCGCGACGGCCCAGGCTTTCGGGTTGATCGAAACCGGTCCACACGGTGGTGACGTAATCGGCGTTGTAACCGGAGAACCAGGCATCCTTGGATTCGTTGGTAGTACCGGTTTTACCCGCCAGGTCGGTGCGGCCCAGCGCCAGGGCGCGGCGGCCGGTGCCGAGCTTGATCACGTCCTGCAGCATGCTGGTGAGGATGTAAGTGGTGCGCCCGTCGACAATCCGTTCGGCTACCGCTTGTGTTTCCACTGTTGGCAGGCCGGGTGCGGCATTGATGGTGTCGATGGTCAGCGCGGCGGCTTCTGGCGGCACGTCTTTGGTGTCGTTTTTAGGCACGCTTGGCGGGTTGGCCACGAACAGGGTCTCGCCGTTGCGGCTTTCGATCTTGTCGATCAGATACGGCGTGATCTTGTAGCCACCGTTGGCGAACGTGCTCCAGCCAGTGGCGATCTCCATTGGCGTCAGGGTTGCAGTCCCCAGGGCCAGCGACAGGTTGCGCGGCAAATCCTGCTTGTTGAAGCCGAACTTGCTGATGTAGTCGACAGTGCGGTCCACGCCCAGGCTTTGCAGCAAACGAATAGAGACCAGGTTGCGCGACTTGTACAGCGCTTCACGCACGCGGATCGGGCCGAGGAAGGTGTTGGTGTCGTTCTTCGGGCGCCAGACCTTGTCCAGGTATTCATCGACAAACACGATCGGTGCGTCGTTGACCAGGGTGGCGGCGGTGTAGCCGTTATCCAGTGCGGCGCTGTAGATGAACGGCTTGAAGCTTGAGCCGGGTTGGCGCTTGGCCTGCATCGCCCGGTTGTAGTTGCTTTGCTCGAAGGCGAAGCCGCCCACCAGTGCGCGAATGGCGCCGTTATCCGGGTCCAGCGATACCAGCGCGCCTTGTACGGTAGGCACCTGGCTGAATTTGTAGCTGCCGTCGGCCTGGGGTTGAACGCGAATCAGGTCACCGACCTGAGCTACATCCGAAGGCTGCTTGGGCATCGGCCCCATGCTGTTGGTATTGAGGAACTTGCGCGCCCATTTCATGGTGTTCCATGAGACGTGGGCTTCACCGGTGCGGGTCAGCACTTGAATGCCGTCCTTGTCGACCTGGGTCACGATGGCCGGCTCAAGGCCGCTGATCGGGCGCTGCTTGGCCAGTTCCTGGGTCCATGCGGCCAGGGTCTTGCCCGGCAGGCGCGATTCGGGGCCGCGATAACCGTGACGCTGGTCATAGGCAATCAGGCCTTCATGCACGGCTGTGTTGGCCAGCTCCTGAAGGTCGCTGGGCACCGTGGTGGTTACGCGGAAACCTTCGGTGTAGGCGTCGCTGCCGTAACGGCCGACCATTTCGGCGCGGGCCATTTCAGCGATATAGGGCGCGCTCACTTCCGGGGTTGGCACATGGTAGCTCGCGTTTACCGGCTCGGCGATGGCCGCTTCATAGCTGGCCTGGTCGATTTTACCCAGCTTGTACATGCGCCCCAGGATCCAGTCGCGGCGCTCTTTGCTGCGCACCGGGTTGGCCAGCGGGTTAAACCGTGAAGGGGCCTTGGGCAGGCCGGCGATCATCGCCATCTGCGCCAGGCTCAGGTCGCGGATCGACTTGCCGTAGTAAACCTGGGCCGCGGATTCAATACCGTAGGCGCGGTTGCCCAGGTAAATCTTGTTCACGTACAGCTCAAGGATCTCGTCCTTGGTCAGCTCGCGTTCGATTTCCAGGGCCAGCAGGATTTCGTTGGTCTTGCGCGAAAAACTACGCTCGCTGGAGAGGAAATAGTTCTTCGCCACCTGCATGGTGATGGTGCTGCCGCCCGATTGTATGTGTCCGCTTTTTACCAACTGGGTGGCGGCACGCATCAGGCTGCTGGGGTCTACCCCGTAGTGATTGGCGAAATTGTCATCTTCTGCAGAAAGCAGGGCATTGATGAAATCGGGCGGAATGTCGGCGAACTTGATCGGTGAGCGGCGCATTTCGCCAAACTCTGCGATCAACTTTCCGTCGCTGGTGTAGACCCGCAAAGGAATCTGCAACTGGATGCTTCTCAACGACTCTACGGACGGCAAGCCAGGACTAAGATAGAGAAACGCGCCGCTCAACACGAGCAACAGCCCGCAGAACACGGCAACGAAAGACCACCCGAAAAACTTCAGCAGACGAATCAAGGCTTTTGGATTTCCAGATCAAGAAATGGGTTTGCACGTCAGGGTAGTGCGCAGTTGCGCCGGGTCGACGATACGGAAAAAACGCCCGGCATTATAAGCATTTTTCGCTCATGAACGTCATGAGCCGCATGTCAGAACAGGTTTTGCACGGATCTCATTTTTTACCCTCCGTAAGTGACGGATTGCATTAGGGAAAACAAAGGTGCCCGGATTATTTGCTCAAACACGCCAGCGCTGCATCGGCATAGATATCAGCCAGCACGCGATCAAAATCGTCGAACTGAGCCGTTCACAGGGCCGGTTCAAGCTCCAGGGCTATGCAATGGAGCCCTTGCCAGCCGGGCTTATGGATGATCAGACCGGCGCCGAAGCCAAAAGTGTCGTGCCAGTGCTTGTCAGGGCGCTGGAGCAGGCTGCAGTGATGGCCCGTGATGCCATTATCGCGGTGCCAGACGGGCAGGTTATCTGCAAAACCCTGGAGGTGGAGGCAGGCTTGAGCGAGGTCGAGCTTGAGCTGCATGTGCGCCTTGAGGCAGAGCAGCATATCCCTTGTGCGCTGGATGACATGGCGCTGGATTTCGAGGTGCTGGAGCACTTGTCGAGCCAGCCCGGGCGGGTCAACGTGCTGATGGCGGCATGCCGTCAGGAGGCGCTGGAGTGGCAGCGTTCGGTCTTGACCGGCGCCGGACTGATCCCGCGCGTGGTCGCTGTGGAGAGCCATGCCCTGGGGCGGGGCGTTGGCGCCATGACCGCAGGCTTGGCCCGGGACGTAGCCGTGGCGGTGGTCGACGGTGCAGCCTGTGCGGGCGTATTGAGCATTGTGCAGCAGGGCCGGGTCATCTACTCCCGGGAGCTGGCAGGGGCGCATGCCTCCAAGGCCACGCTGGTTGAGCATCTGAAGCACGAGCTTGAGCTGTTTGGGCCAGTGGGCCTGATCGTATTGGCCGGCGAGGCGGCCGTGGTTCCTGGGCTGGCGCAACGGGTCGAGTCCCGCCTGGGTACGCCAACCCGCATTGCCAACCCGTTTGTACAAATGGACCAAGCCCCCGCGCTCACCCCTGAAGCCTTGCTTTGCGATGCACCACTGTTGTTGACTGCCTGCGGCCTGGCCTTGAGGGGGTTCGATTAATGGCGAGAATCAATTTGTTGCCCTGGCGCGCGTTGTTGCGTGAACAGCGGCGCAGGCGTTTTTTGGCGGTGCTGGCGGTTTTGTCTGTATTGGCCGTGGCGGGGCTGTTTGCTGCCGATCACTTTATTGACACCTTGGTAGAACGCCAGCTGGAGCGCAATGATCTGATCCGCAGTGCCACGTTCCAGCTCGATGGCCGTGCGCAGCAGATCGACCAGTTGAAGGTGCGCCGTGAGCAATTGCTTGAGCGCATGCAAACAATAGGCACGCTGCAGGCCAGCCGCTCGAGCAGCGGGATCATTCTGGAACAGTTGGCGCGCAGCTTGCCGGAGGGGGTGTATTTCACCGATGTAAAAATGACCGAGGGCACCATTGTCATCACGGGGGTTGCCCAGACCAACAACCTTGTCGCCCAGTTGATGCGCAATCTCGATGCTTCGCACTGGCTGGAAACACCGCAACTCAATGACGTCAAGGCAGACCCTGCCCAGGCGGGGGGGCAGGAACGACTGTTCCAGATGACCGTGCGTGAAGCCCGGCATGCCCCTGCCGGGGGCGCGCTGTGATGCCTGCGCACTGGCTCGACAGCCTGCGCAGTGTCGACCTGCGGGAACTGGACTTCGCCAACGCGGGAACCTGGTCGCCAACGCGCAAGGCAAGCGTGGCCTTGGCGTGGCTGGGCCTGCTGCTGATATCAGGCTATGCACTGCTGCTTCAAGTGTCTGTGGCACGCTTGCACCAGCTGCACGAGGCGCAAGCCACGCTGAAGGCGACGTTTGAGTCCAGGGCCACACAGGTGACCGGCCTGGAGGCCTATCAGTTGCAAGTACACAGGCTGCAATCCGGATTCGACGGGTTGCACGCTCAGTTGCCCGCTCAGGCACAAGTGCCCGAATTGCTGGATGAGGTTTCGCGGTTGGGCCAGGGCAATGGCCTGCTGCTCGAGCACATTCAATGGCTCCCCGAAGTCCTGCAAACGTTCTATGCCGAGCTGCCACTGCACATGACCCTTGTGGGCGGCTATCACGAGCTTGGGCTTTTCGTCAGTGCCTTGGCCAGCCTGCCGCGCATTGTCACCGTGCATGACCTCAGCCTTGCGCCGAGCAACGGTACAGGCGACGGTCAGTTGCGCATGACGCTGCTGGCAAGGGCCTACCGCAGCCATGACCAGGGGCTGGCCCCGTGAATGCGGGTTGGCGGGTGTTTGGCGCCGGATTGCTGGCAGGCCTGGCGGGGTGCGACAGCTCCCAGAGTGCCGCCGAGCTGCACCGCTATTTGCAGGACACACCGGGGCATGCAAGCACAACCATTGAGCCGCTCCCCGTGATCACGGCTGCGCCTGCGGTTACCTACGATGCAATGGCTTTGCGCAATCCGTTCCAGGCCATCGCGGGGCAAGGGGGCGGCAGTTGGCAGGTCAGCCTGGCTGGCGATGAGCTTGATGCGGACCGGCCCCGGCAGTTTCTGGAAGGCTTTGATCTGGAACAGTTCGAAATGGTTGGCGCGCTGTCCAGTGAGTCGCAGGCCAGCGCCTTGCTGCGGGTCAATGGGGTTATTCACCGCGTGAAAGTGGGCGATTACCTGGGGCGCAACAATGGCCAGGTTGCCTGGATCCAGGCGCAGCAGATTGAAGTATTTGAATTGATTCCCGATGGTCGGGGCGGTTGGCTGGAAAGGTCCCTGACGATCCCTTTAAAACAACAGTCTTAACGGATAAACACATGAAAAGGATTTCACCGGTCTGCGTACTGGCGCTATGGAGTGCGCTGAATTCGCAGGCAACACTGGCGGCCGGACAGGCCGCGCCCTCATCCATCGCGAGTGCGCAGTATGTGGGCGAACCCATGTCCCTGAACGTGCAGAACCTTGAAGTACGCACGGTGCTGCAATCGCTGGCGGATTTTAACGGGTTCAACCTGATGGTCAGCGATACCGTCAAAGGCAGTATCACCCTCAGTTTGCAGGACGTGCCTTGGGATCAGGCGCTGGCTCTGGTGCTTGGCAGCAAGGGCCTGGGAAAGCGCCTTGAGGGTAATGTGCTGTGGGTCGCGCCCCTGGACGAGATCGCCGCCCGCGAGCGGCCAGAGCCTGCGCCTTTGCGTCGGGAGCTGGTGCAGGTCAATTACGCCAGGGCCGCAGATATCGTCATGCTGTTCCAGTCAGTGACCGGCGGTCAGGCCGGTCTCGAGGGGCAGGGCACGATCACGGTAGATGAGCGCACCAATAACATCATTGCCTTTGAATCCAGTGAACGGCTGGATGAGCTGCGGCGCATCGTGGCCCAACTGGACGTGCCGGTGCGCCAGGTGATGATTGAGGCCTGGATTGTCGAGGCGGGAGTGGACTTCGAAAAAAGCCTGGGTGTTCGCTGGGGTGGGGCATCAAGCAACAGCGGCCTGTGGAGTGCCAGCGGCATCACCCAGCCATTGCAGTCAGGGGCTGCGCCCGGCAACGCCAGCGCGCCTTTTGTCGACCTGGGGGTTTCGCGCAACTCATCGGGGTTGGGCATCGCCTTTGTGACCAACAATGTGCTGCTGGACCTGGAGCTGACGGCCATGGAAAAAACCGGTAATGGCGAAATCATCTCGCAGCCCAAGGTGGTTACCGCAGACAAGGAAACCGCAAAAATCCTCAAAGGCACGCAAATTCCCTATCAACAGGCCAGCAAAACCGGTGCTACATCGGTCTCGTTCAAGGAGGCCTCGCTGTCGCTGGAAGTCACGCCGCAAATCACCCCGGACAACAGTGTCATCATGGCCGTCGTAGTGACCAAGGATGAGCCTGATTACATGAGCCGGTTGCAGGATGTGCCGCCCATCAAGAAGAACGAGGTCAGGGCCAAGGTGTTGGTCAAGGATGGCGAAACCATCGTGATTGGGGGGGTGTTCTCAAAAACTCAAAGCAAAGTGGTAGATAAAGTGCCATTTTTGGGCGATCTGCCGTATGTTGGCCGACTTTTCCATAGAGACGTTGTCCTGGAAAAAAAATCCGAACTGCTGGTGTTCCTGACTCCGCGTATCATGAACAACCAGGCGATTGCTGTGAGTCATTGATTCTGTGCGAAATTTGATTCTTGTTGGGCCAATGGGGGCTGGAAAAAGCACCATCGGACGTTTGCTGGCCAAAGAGCTGCACCTGCCGTTCAAAGATTCCGATAAGGAAATTGAAGTGCGCACGGGTGCCAATATCCCGTGGATCTTCGATAAAGAAGGCGAGCCGGGCTTTCGCGATCGTGAAACAGCCATGATTGTCGAGCTATGCCATGAAAACGGCATTGTTCTGGCCACCGGTGGTGGCGCGGTCATGCGCCCGGAAAATCGGCAGGCGCTGCGCAATGGCGGGCGTGTGGTGTATTTGCACGCCTCCATCGAACAGCAGGTGGCGCGTACCTCCCGTGATCGCAACCGGCCATTGCTGCGCAATGCCAACCCGGAAAAAATCCTGCGCGACCTGTTGGCCGTGCGCGACCCGCTTTATCGGGAAATCGCCGACCTGGTGGTTGAAACCGATGAACGGCCACCGCGCATGGTGGTGCTCGACATTCTTGAGCGTCTGGCCCAGCTGCCTCCCCGCTAGCACCTGGCGAGGCGCGGGGCGGCGAAGCGCTCGCAAGACCATTAAAGTGCGATACGAAATGCGCTATTCTCGGCGCCGAGCATGCCTTTTCACGGCGTGCCATCACTTGATAATTGCGAAGCAGGGCGCTGGCGCCGTGCTTCAACGCGGGGATTCATGCAGACAGTGAAGGTTGATCTAGGCGAGCGTAGCTACCCGATTCATATTGGCGAAGGTTTGTTGGATCAGCCGCAGTTGCTGGCTCCGCACATCGCCGGTCGCCAGGTGGCAATTGTGACTAACACCACGGTCGCGCCACTCTATCTTGAACGCTTGACCCGTAGCCTTGCGCAGTTCTCGGTATTGCCGATCATCCTGCCCGATGGCGAGTCGTTCAAAAACTGGGAAACCCTGCAGCTGATTTTCGATGGCCTGCTCACTGCCCGTCATGACCGACGCACTACCGTGATTGCCTTGGGCGGCGGCGTTGTCGGCGATATGGCCGGTTTTGCAGCGGCTTGTTACCAGCGTGGTGTCGACTTTATCCAGGTGCCGACCACTTTGCTGTCCCAGGTCGATTCGTCGGTGGGCGGCAAAACCGGCATCAACCATCCGCTGGGCAAGAACATGATCGGTGCGTTCTACCAGCCCAACCTGGTGCTGATCGACACCCAGACCCTCAACACCCTGCCGGCCCGCGAACTGTCCGCAGGGCTGGCCGAAGTCATCAAGTACGGCCTGATTTGCGACGAGCCGTTCCTGACCTGGCTTGAAGACAACATGGATGCCTTGCGCTCCCTGGACCAGACTGCCCTGACGGCAGCGATCCAGCGTTCGTGTGCGGCCAAGGCCGAAGTGGTCGGCGCCGATGAGCGCGAGTCGGGCGTGCGTGCCACGCTCAACCTGGGGCACACCTTTGGCCATGCCATCGAGACCCATATGGGCTATGGCGTGTGGCTGCATGGCGAGGCCGTCGCTGCAGGCACCGTGATGGCGCTGGAAATGTCCGCTCGTCTGGGCTGGATCAGCCATGCGGAGCGTGATCGCGGTATTCGCATTTTTCAGCGCGCCGGCTTGCCAGTAGTGCCGCCCAGCGAAATGACCCCGGCCGACTTCATGCAACACATGGCAGTAGATAAAAAAGTGATCGACGGTCGTATGCGCCTGGTGCTGTTGCGCCGCATGGGCGAAGCCACAGTGACTGACGATTATCCACAAGAGGTTCTACAAGCCACGCTGGGTGCGGATTACCGCGCGCTGGCTCAGCTTAAAGGTTAATAAGATCCCGATGACTAGTTTGCATGCCGACGAGGCGTTCCTCGGTCACTTCCAGCTCAACCACGACCCCTTTGCCCCACGGGTTCCGGGCTTCAAGTTTTTTCCGGCGCAGCGCAAGCCGGTGCTGGGGCAGTTGCATCACCTTGCCCGCTACAGCCAGCTGCTGCTGGTGGTCACCGGGCCTGAGGGCAGCGGTAAAACCTTGCTGCGCCAGGCATTGGTGGCGAGCACCAACAAGCAGTCGGTGCAAAGTGTCGTGGTTTCGGCGCGCGGGGCCGGCAATGCTGCCGGCATCCTGCAGCAAGTGGCGCAAACCCTGAACGTTGCCCGTGCAGACGTAGGCTCCATCCTGGCGCAAGTGGTGCAACTGGCACTGACCGGGCAGGAAGTCTACCTGCTGGTCGATGATGCCGAGCAGCTCGATGAGTCTGCGCTGCAAGCCCTGCTGGCGCTGGCTGCGGGCACGCCGGAAGGCCGTCCGCATGTGTTCCTGTTCGGTGAGCCGTCGATGATTGCCGGTCTTGAGGAACTGAGCGCTGATGAAGAGCGCTTCCATGTCATCGACCTGCAGCCCTATGACCTCGAAGAAACCCGCGAGTACCTGGCCCAGCGTCTTGAAGGTGCCGGGCGCGGGATCGAACTCTTTAGCGCGCAGCAGATCTCAGATATACACGAGAGCTCCGAAGGCTGGCCCGGGATTATCAACCAGGTCGCCCGCGATGCAATGATCGAAGCCATGATTGCCAGCCGCTCAGCGGTCAAGCGTCCAAGTATGGGGTTCAAGATGCCGAAGAAACACGTATTGGCCATTGGTGCAGTAGTGGTAGTGGCCGTCGCTGCTGCCGTTCTGATTCCGGGTCGCAGCAAGGCGCCAACGGCGCCGGGTACTGAACAGACACAATTGGGTCAGGCCGCGCCGAACAGCGGTGCCCAGCCTTCGGTTGATTTCGCCGGCTCTTCGCAGCCGATGCCGTTGCCGCTGGTTGGGCAATCGCAGCCGGTCATGCGTGGCCCGCTGGCTGAAGCCGCCGGTGGTATCGCTGAGGGCGACGATGGCGGCGTGCCTGCGGTCGACGGCGGTGTCGCTTCGCCACCGACCGTCACCACTACTGCGCCACCGGTCGGCGTACCTGCCGGCCCGGCGCCTGTAGCCACGCCGCGCCCGACACCGGCGCCGACCGTAGCCACGGCCAAACCAGCCCCAGCACCGGTTGCCAAGCCTGCTCCGGCCCCGGCAGCCAAGCCTGTGGCCAAGCCGGCCGAGAAACCGGTCACCCTGGCCAAGGCCGCACCGGGCGGTAGCTGGTACAGCAGCCAGCCTGCCAACAACTATGTCGTGCAGATCGTCGGCACCAGCTCTGAAGCGTCTGCGCAAAATGTCGCCAAAGAACTGGGCGGCGACGCTCGTTACTTCAAGAAAACCTTGAATGGCAAGCCACTGTACGTCGTCACCTATGGCAACTTCCCAAGCCATGCTGCGGCCACTGCAGCAATCAAGAACTTGCCAGCGAAGACGCAGGCTGGTAAACCTTGGCCTCGCACTGTCGCCAGCGTTCAAAAAGAGCTGGCTACAGCTCGCTGATGATCCGGCGACCTTACCCAGGTCGCCGTTCTAGCACATCAAATCCCTGCTTGTGCATACCTGCTTTCCAAGACGTGTGCCTTGTGGTGTCTGCGCCGCGCTGCAGTCGACATCAAAAATGTTTTGACTAGCACGAGCAATCGCTTTAAACCTTTCATAAATGCGACACGAACTTACGGTTAATCGCCGCTAAATTTGTGGGTCTTTGTGACGGTGTGTAGAATGACCACCCTTTTGCCCCTGCCAAGCTGGCGTACGTTCAGCGCGGGAAGCAAGTGGTTGAATTAAAAGAAATTTGCCCCTTTTTGGGGCAGCCTGGTGAGAAAGTGTCTATGAAAGCAGGTCTGTACCACCCCGATGAATTCAAGGATAACTGTGGTTTCGGCCTGATTGCCCATATGCAGGGCGAGCCCAGTCATACTCTTCTGCAAACCGCCATTGAAGCCCTGACCTGCATGACCCACCGCGGTGGGATCAACGCAGACGGCAAGACCGGTGACGGTTGTGGCCTGCTGATTCAAAAGCCTGACCTGTTCCTGCGTGCAACCGCCAAGGAACAGTTCGGTACCGATTTGCCCAAGCAATACGCGGTCGGCATGGTGTTTTTCAACCAGGACCCGATCAAGGCCGAAGCGGCCCGCAGCAACATGAATCGCGAAATCCTCGCCGCCGGCCTACAACTGGTGGGCTGGCGCAAGGTGCCGATCGATACCAGCGTGCTGGGTCGCCTGGCGCTGGAGCGTTTGCCGCAGATCGAGCAAGTGTTTATCGCCGGTGACGGCCTGAGCGATCAGGACATGGCGATCAAGTTGTTCAGCGCCCGCCGCCGCTCGTCGGTGAGCAACGCCGCTGACAGCGATCACTACATCTGCAGCTTTTCCCACAAGACCATCATTTATAAAGGCCTGATGATGCCGGCGGACCTCACCGCCTTCTATCCGGACCTGAGTGATGAGCGCCTGCAAACCGCGATCTGCGTGTTCCACCAGCGCTTCTCGACCAATACCCTGCCGAAATGGCCGCTGGCCCAGCCATTCCGCTTTCTCGCCCACAACGGCGAGATCAATACCATTACCGGCAACCGCAACTGGGCCCAGGCCCGTCGCACCAAGTTTGCCAACGATCTGATCGGCGACCTCGACGAACTCGGCCCGCTGGTCAACCGCGTAGGCTCCGACTCCTCCAGCATGGACAACATGCTCGAGCTGATGGTTACCGGCGGCATCGACCTGTTCCGTGGCGTGCGCATGCTGATTCCACCGGCATGGCAGAACGTTGAAACCATGGACCCCGACCTGCGGGCGTTCTATGAGTACAACTCCATGCACATGGAGCCGTGGGACGGTCCGGCGGGCGTGGTCATGACCGATGGTCGCTACGCGGTCTGCCTGCTCGACCGCAACGGTCTGCGCCCTGCGCGCTGGGTGACCACCACCAACGGCTATATCACTATTGCCTCGGAAATCGGCGTATGGGACTACAAGCCTGAAGACGTGATCGCCAAAGGCCGTGTCGGCCCGGGTCAGATCCTGGCCGTGGACACCGAAACCGGCCAGGTGCTGGACACCGACTCCATCGACAACCGCCTCAAGTCGCGCCACCCGTACAAACAGTGGCTGCGCAAGAATGCCCTGCGTATTCAGGCGACGATGGAAGACAACGACCACGGCTCCGCGTTTTACGACGTCGATCAGCTCAAGCAATACATGAAGATGTACCAGGTCACGTTCGAAGAGCGCGACCAGGTGCTGCGCCCGCTGGGCGAGCAAGGCTACGAAGCCGTAGGTTCGATGGGTGATGACACGCCAATGGCCGTGCTGTCGCAACGTGTTCGCACGCCATACGACTACTTCCGCCAGCAGTTCGCGCAGGTCACCAACCCGCCGATCGACCCGCTGCGTGAAGCTATCGTCATGTCCCTGGAAATCTGCCTCGGTGCCGAGCGCAACATCTTCCAGGAATCCCCTGAGCACGCTTCCCGTGTGATCCTCAGTTCGCCGGTGATTTCGCCTGCCAAGTGGCGTTCGCTGATGAACCTCGACCTGCCGGGCTTTGAGCGTCAGATCATCGACCTCAACTACGACGAGAGCGTCGGCCTGGAAGCGGCCGTGCGCAATATCGCCGATCAGGCCGAAGAAGCCGCACGCGCCGGTCGCACCCAGATCGTGCTGAGCGACCGTCATATCGCGCCGGGCAAGTTGCCGGTTCACGCCTCTTTGGCTGTGGGCGCCGTGCATCATCGCCTGACCGAAAAAGGCCTGCGTTGCGACAGCAACATCCTGGTCGAAACCGCGACTGCCCGTGACCCGCATCACTTTGCGGTGTTGATCGGCTTCGGTGCCTCGGCGGTCTATCCGTTCCTGGCTTACGAAGTGCTGGGTGACTTGATCCGTACCGGTGAAGTGCTGGGCGACCTCTATGAGGTGTTCAAGAACTACCGCAAAGGCATCACCAAGGGTCTGCTCAAGATCCTGTCGAAAATGGGTATCTCGACCATTGCCTCGTACCGTGGTGCGCAGCTGTTCGAAGCCATCGGCCTGTCCGAAGAAATTTGTGAACTGAGCTTCCGTGGCGTGCCAAGCCGCATCAAGGGCGCGCGTTTCGTCGACCTTGAAGCCGAGCAAAAGCTGCTGGCGGCCGAAGCCTGGAGTGCGCGCAAGCCGATCCAGCAAGGCGGCCTGCTCAAGTATGTACACGGTGGCGAGTACCACGCCTACAACCCGGATGTAGTGGCCACCCTGCAAGCTGCCGTGCAACAGGGCGACTACAGCAAGTTCAAGGAATACACAGCACTGGTGGACAAGCGCCCGGTGTCGATGATCCGCGACCTGTTCAAGGTCAAGACCCTCGATACCCCGCTGTCGATCGACGATATCGAACCGCTGGACTCGATCCTCAAGCGTTTCGACTCGGCCGGTATTTCCCTTGGCGCCTTGTCGCCCGAGGCTCACGAAGCCCTGGCCGAAGCCATGAACCGCTTGGGCGCACGCTCCAACTCCGGTGAAGGCGGCGAAGACCCGGCGCGTTACGGCACTATCCGCAGCTCGAAGATCAAGCAAGTGGCCACTGGCCGTTTTGGTGTGACACCGGAATACCTGGTCAACGCCGAAGTGCTGCAAATCAAGGTTGCGCAAGGCGCCAAGCCGGGCGAGGGCGGGCAACTGCCGGGCGGCAAGGTCAACGGCCTGATCGCCAAACTGCGCTACGCCGTGCCGGGTGTGACCCTGATTTCGCCACCGCCGCACCACGACATCTATTCCATCGAAGACTTGTCGCAGCTGATCTTTGACCTGAAACAAGTCAACCCGAAAGCGTTGGTATCGGTGAAGCTGGTAGCAGAAGCGGGCGTAGGCACCATCGCCGCAGGCGTGGCCAAGGCCTATGCCGACCTGATCACCATCTCCGGCTATGACGGCGGCACCGGCGCATCGCCGCTGACCTCCATCAAGTACGCAGGTGCACCGTGGGAGCTGGGCCTGGCTGAAACCCATCAGACCCTGCGCGGCAATGACCTGCGCGGCAAAGTGCGGGTGCAAACCGACGGTGGCCTGAAAACCGGCCTCGACGTGATCAAGGCGGCGATCCTGGGCGCTGAAAGCTTCGGCTTCGGCACCGCGCCAATGATCGCACTGGGCTGCAAATACCTGCGTATTTGCCACCTCAACAACTGCGCCACCGGCGTTGCGACGCAAAACGAATCGCTGCGTAAAAACCATTACATCGGCACTGTCGACATGGTGGTCAACTTCTTCACCTATGTGGCCGAAGAAACCCGTGAATGGCTGGCCAAGCTGGGCGTGCGCACCCTGGAAGAGCTGATCGGGCGTACCGACCTGCTGGAAATCCTCCAGGGCGAAACCGCCAAGCAGCACAACCTGGACCTCACGCCACTGTTGGGCAGCGACCATATCCCGGCCGACAAGCCGCAATTCTGCCAGGTCGACCGCAACCCGCCGTTCGACAAGGGCCTGCTGGCCGAGCAGATGCTCGACATGGCGCGCCCGGCGATCAACGACATGAGCGGTGCCGAGTTCGACCTCGATATCTGCAACTGCGACCGTTCGATCGGTGCTCGTATATCGGGTGAGATCGCCCGTACCCACGGCAACCAGGGCATGGCCAAGGCACCGATCACCTTCCGCTTCAAAGGCACTGCCGGTCAGAGCTTTGGTGTGTGGAACGCCGGTGGTTTGCACATGTACCTGCAAGGCGATGCCAACGATTACGTAGGCAAAGGCATGACCGGCGGCAAGCTGGTCATTGTCCCGCCTGCAGGCAGCGTCTACAAAACCCAGGACAGCGCGATTGTCGGCAACACCTGCCTGTATGGCGCCACCGGCGGCAAGCTGTTCGCAGCGGGCACGGCGGGCGAGCGTTTCGCCGTGCGTAACTCCGGTGCCCACACCGTGGTGGAAGGCACAGGCGATCACTGCTGCGAATATATGACCGGCGGTTTTGTCTGCGTGCTGGGTAAAACCGGTTACAACTTCGGCTCGGGCATGACCGGCGGTTTCGCCTACGTGCTGGATCAGGACAACACCTTCGTCGACAAGGTTAACCACGAGCTGGTGGAAATCCAGCGGATCAGTGGCGAAGCGATGGAGGCTTACCGTAATCACCTGCAACACGTGCTGGACGAATACGTTGAGGAAACCAACAGCGAGTGGGGTCGCAACCTCTCGGAAAACCTCGATGATTACCTGCGTCGTTTCTGGATGGTCAAGCCCAAGGCTGCCAGCTTGAAATCGTTGCTTTCCAGCATCCGTGCCAACCCGCAGTGATATGCGCCTGAAAAGTTTGATGAGGTTTTAACCATGGCTGAACGTCTGAGTAACGACTTCCAGTTCATCGATGTCGGGCGCAAAGATCCGAAGAAGAAACTGTTACGTCAACGCAAAAAAGAGTTCGTGGAAATCTACGAACCCTTCAAACCCCAGCAGTCGGCCGAGCAGGCCCACCGCTGCCTGGGTTGCGGCAACCCGTACTGTGAATGGAAATGCCCTGTGCATAACTTCATTCCCAACTGGCTCAAGCTGGTGGCCGAGGGCAACATCCTCGCGGCCGCCGAGCTGTCGCACCAGACCAACACCCTGCCTGAGGTATGCGGGCGGGTGTGCCCGCAGGACCGCCTGTGCGAGGGTGCCTGCACCCTCAACGACGGTTTTGGCGCAGTGACCATCGGTTCGGTGGAGAAGTACATCACCGACACGGCGTTCGCGATGGGCTGGCGCCCGGACATGTCCAAGGTCGTGCCCACCGGCAAGCGTGTGGCCATTATCGGTGCCGGGCCTGCGGGCCTGGGTTGTGCCGATGTGCTGGTGCGTGGCGGTGTGACCCCGGTGGTGTTCGACAAGAACCCGGAAATCGGCGGTCTGCTGACCTTCGGCATCCCGGAGTTCAAGCTGGAAAAAACCGTACTGAGCCACCGTCGCGAAGTGTTTACCGGCATGGGTATCGAGTTTCGTCTCAATACCGAAATCGGCAAGGACATCAGCATGGAACAGCTGCTGGCCGAATACGACGCCGTGTTCATGGGCATGGGCACCTACACCTACATGAAAGGTGGTTTTGCCGGTGAAGACCTGCCGGGCGTGCATGACGCCCTGGATTTCCTGATCGCCAACGTCAACCGCAACCTGGGCTTTGAGAAGTCGCCGGAAGATTTCGTCGACATGAAAGGCAAAAAGATTGTGGTGCTTGGCGGTGGTGACACGGCGATGGACTGCAACCGTACCTCGATTCGCCAGGGCGCCAAGTCGGTGACCTGTGCCTATCGTCGTGACGAGGCCAACATGCCGGGTTCGCGCAAAGAGGTGAAGAACGCCAAGGAAGAAGGCGTGAAATTCCTCTACAACCGTCAGCCGATTGCCATTGTCGGTGAAGGCAAGGTTGAAGGCGTGAAGGTGGTCGAAACCCGTCTTGGCGAGCCGGATGCCCGTGGCCGTCGTAGCCCCGAGCCGATTCCGGGTTCAGAAGAGATCATCCCGGCAGACGCCGTGATTATCGCGTTTGGTTTCCGTCCAAGCCCGGCGTCGTGGTTCGAGCAGTTTGAGATCCAGACTGACAGCCAGGGCCGTGTGATTGCCCCCGAGCAATCGCAGTACAAGCACCAGACCAGCCATCCGAAGATTTTTGCCGGTGGTGACATGGTGCGCGGTTCTGACCTGGTGGTGACCGCGATCTTCGAAGGCCGCACCGCGGCGGAAGGGATCATGGATTACCTGGGTGTCTGATCACTTTCCCGAATGGGAATGAGATCAAAATGTGGGAGCGGGCTTGCTCGCGATAGCGACAGACCATTCAGTGCAGATGCTGAATGTGAAGCCCTTATCGCGAGCAAGCCCGCTCCCACAGTTGTTTCGCGGTGTTGCCAAATAAGCCGTTAAACCGCTGCAAATCGACCCGATAGATAAAAGGCACGGCACTTGCCGTGCCTTTTGCGTCCGTCTCTGAGAAAATGCCCCCACTTTTTTTCCGGATGCTGACATGACTGTTCTCAAGAATGACCGTTTCCTTCGCGCTTTGCTCAAGCAACCTGTAGACGTAACGCCTGTCTGGATGATGCGTCAGGCCGGTCGCTACCTGCCGGAATACCGCGCCAGCCGTGCCAAGGCCGGCGATTTCATGAGCCTGTGCAAGAACGCCGAATTCGCATGTGAAGTCACCATGCAGCCTCTGGACCGCTTCCCGCAGCTGGATGCGGCGATCCTGTTTTCCGATATCCTGACCATCCCCGATGCGATGGGCCAGGGCCTGTATTTCGAGACCGGTGAAGGCCCGCGCTTTAAAAAGGTTGTCAGCACCCTGGCCGACATCGAAGCGTTGCCGATTCCCGATCCGCAAAAAGACCTCGGCTACGTGATGAATGCTGTCAGCACCATCCGCAAGGAGCTAAATGGCCGTGTGCCATTGATCGGCTTCTCCGGCAGCCCGTGGACGCTGGCCACTTATATGGTTGAAGGCGGCTCGTCCAAGGACTTCCGCAAAACCAAGGCCATGCTCTACGACACCCCGCAGGCCATGCACCTGCTGCTAGACAAGCTGGCGCAGTCGGTGACCTCCTACCTCAATGGCCAGATCCTGGCGGGCGCACAAGCTGTGCAGATCTTCGACACCTGGGGTGGCAACCTGTCGGCTGCGGCGTATCAGGAGTTTTCCCTGGCCTATATGCGCAAAATCGTTAGCGGCCTGATCCGCGAACACGAAGGCCGCAAGGTACCGGTCATCCTGTTCACCAAAAATGGTGGCCTGTGGCTGGAAAGCATCGCCGATGCTGGCGCAGACGCGCTGGGCCTGGACTGGACCTGCGACCTGGGCGAAGCCCGCAAGCGTGTGGGCAACAAGGTTGCGCTGCAAGGCAACATGGACCCGACGGTGCTGTACGCCAACCCGGAGGCGATCCGCACTGAGGTCAAGCGCATCCTGGCCAGCTACGGCAACGGTTCGGGCCATGTGTTCAACCTGGGTCACGGCATTACCCCGGAAGTGAAACCGGAGCACGCCGGCGCCTTTATCAGCGCGGTTCATGAGTTCTCGGGGCAGTATCACCAGTAAGCTTTCCGCATTAAAAAAGCCCGGTTCTCTCACAAGAACCGGGCTTTTTTGTGCCTGTTACAGGGCTCAGGCGTTTTTCGCATTCCCCGGCAGCACCGGCAAGCGGGCCAGGTGCAACGCCACCAACAGGGCAATCACCAGCATGCCGGTGATAAAACCGCCGATGCCGTTCCAGCCCGCCAGATGCCAGAACACGCCACCCAGGGTGCCGGCCACGCTCGACCCGGCGTAGTAACTGAACAGGTACAGCGATGACGCCTGCCCCTTGGCCCTGGTGGCCCGGCGGCCGATCCAGCTACTGGCCACCGAGTGGGCGCCGAAGAAGCCGAACGTAAACATCAGCATGCCGATAATCACAAACGCGATGGGCGTGAGCAGGGTCAGCGCGATACCGGCCAACATCAGCACAATGACGGCCCACAACACGCGACGACGGCCCAGCTTGTCGGCCAGCGCGCCAATCTGCGCCGAGCTGTAGATACCCGACAGATAAACAATCGACAGCAAGCCCACCACGGCCTGATTCATGTTGTACGGGTCAGCCAGCAGGCGATAACCGATGTAGTTGAAGAGGGTGACAAAGCTGCCCATCAGCAGGAAGGCTTCCAGGAACAACCACGGCAACCCGGCATCGCGAAAGTGCATGGTGAACCCGTCGAGCAGGCTGCGCGGGTTCATGGCGCGCGGGCGGAAGTTGCGCGATTCGGGCAGGATTTTCACAAACACCACTGCGGCCACCAGCGCCAGCACGCCAATTACCAGCATGGCGGTGTGCCAACTGACAAAGTCGATCAATACACCGCTGATCAAGCGCCCGCTCATGCCGCCAATGGCGTTGCCGCCGATATACAGGCCCATCGCCAGGCCAATGTGCTGCGGATGGATTTCTTCACTCAAATAGGTCATGGCTACCGCAGCCAGACCGCTCAGGGACAAGCCCACCAGCGCGCGGGTTACCAGCACCCCTTCCCAGGTTGGCATCATGGCGCTGAGCACGGTAAACAGCGCCGCGGAAAACAACGCAAACACCATCACCGGCTTGCGGCCGAAGGCGTCAGAAATGGGCCCGGTAATCAGTAGACCAATGGCCAGCATTGCCGTGGCCACGGATAAAATCAGACTGCTTTGCGCGGCATTGATCCCGTACTCATGGCTCAACACCGGCATCATCGGCTGCACGCAATACAACAGGGCGAAGGTCGCGAACCCACCCGAGAACAGGGCCAGCACCGTGCGCATAAACATCGGCGTGCCTTTCTCGATAAACACATCATTGAGTTGGGAAACAACATCATCCAGCGCGGACGGCGGGATTTCGTGGGCCAGGGGTGCAGCGGCAGTTTTCACGGGGACCTCAAAGTGCGGTAAAGCCGAACGGCAATGGCAAAAGAATATAGGCGGCTAACGATTCTTTCCAATATATTATTCGACCTGTTTAAGAGGTTTTACGACTTAATGGAGGTTGTATGGAACTGCGCCATTTGCGCTACTTCATTGCCGTGGCCGAAGAGCTGCATTTTGGCCGGGCGGCGCAGGTGCTGGGCATATCCCAGCCACCGCTGAGCCAGCAGATCCAGGCACTGGAGCAGGAACTGGGGGCGCGTTTGTTCGATCGCACCAACCGTCGGGTAGCGCTTAGCGAGGCCGGACGATTGTTCCTGGAAGAGGCGCGGCGGGTGCTGGCCCAGGTCGACAAGGCCGCCGACGTGGCCCGGCGTGCGCAGTTGGGCGAGCTGGGCGAACTGAAGATTGGCTTTACCTCGTCGGCGCCTTTCAACTCCAGCATCCCCCAGGCCATTTTTGCCTTTCGCCAGACATTCCCGGCGGTGCATCTGGACCTCAAGGAAATGAGCAGTCGCGAGGTGGCCGAGGGGTTGGTGGACGAGTCCATCGAAGTCGGCATCATGCGCCCGCTGGCGTTGCCTGATTCCTTGAGCGCCGTGGAGCTGTTTCGCGAGCCGCTGGTGGCGGTCATCCGTGCTGACCATCCTCTGGCAGAAGGCAGCGAAGATGGCTTGCAACTGGCGGCATTGGCCGATGAACCCTTTGTGTTTTTCCCGCGCAGTTATGGCAGCGGCTTATATGCGCAATTGCTCAGCCTGGCGCGACAGGCGGGGTTCAGTCCGCACTTTTCCCAGGAAGCGGGTGAGGCCATGACCATTATCGGGCTGGTGTCGGCGGGGTTGGGGGTGTCGGTGCTGCCGGCGTCATTCCAGCATATGCGCATCAAGGGTGTGGTCTATCGGCCGCTGCTGGACCCGGACGCCAATACCGCCGTGTGGCTGGTGCAGCGCAAGGGCAACAACTCGCCGATGGCGAATGCGTTTGCGCAGTTGCTGACGCGCAAGACCGTGCACCCTTGATCCTCTCCCTGAGGGGGGGCAAAAAAGCAGGACATTCGCAGTCATACAACAGGCTTGGAATCTTCCAAATAAAGCTGCGCAAAATTGCTTTTTTTGTTCCGGGCCCGACGAATGTCTCTCCTTTATCAACCGAAAGAAGGCAGCGTGCTTATTTGTGATTTCAGGGGCTATGAAGTACCTGAAATGATCAAGGTGCGCCCCGTTGTGGTTGTGCGCAAACACCGAACCAATAAACAGTTGGTGACGGTCATTCCTTTGAGCACGACAGAGCCGCAGTCCTTGCTGGGTCATCATCTTGAACTGCAGAGCCATCTACAGGGAGCACGCCCGCTGTGTTGGGCCAAATGTGACATGTTGGCGACGGTCAGTCTTGCCAGGCTCGATCGAATAAAGACCCGGGACAGGCAAGGCCGGCGTATTTATGTGGTTTCACAACTTGAAACAGAAGAGTTTATCGCCATCAAAGCTGCAGTGCGCTGCGCTTTGGGGCTGTAAGGCACTTGCATGAGGTGACGGACGGGCAAGGGCGGGGTTGCCTTAATTTGGAGTGAGCGTAATACTCACTCCGTTCCCGAAAGGGGCTTGCGAGACTCTGAGGATCCTGGGCAACCAGCCATCGCAGAGCCGGACAGACACAGTGCGATGACAAGCCCGTCTGTTTGTGAACAAGGCGCCGAAAGGCGCCTTTGTCATGTCTGGGGTCAAGCCATTACAGCGGCTTTCAATTCACCTTCGACAAATCACCCTTCAAGGCGACACCTGCGATCACGGCACCGGCGTGGCACTCGTAAGTTTTCGGATCTTTGCGTTCGTTGCGTTTGTAGAAGCTGGTGATGTCAGTCACCGCATTGGCGCCGACTTTTTTTGCCGCTTCATGCAAGGTAATCAACGCCGATTGCAGCGCCCAGGAACAGGCCTGGTAATCGGTCTTGTTAAACGCATTGGTTTTCTTGTTGGTCACGGCACCGGGGCTGAGCACTGTGACTTTACCGCCCGGGGTGTTGCCCGCCAGGTAGAACTTGACGCTGCCATCGATCTTGCCGGAACTGATGGCTTCGTTCACGACCTGTTCAAACGGCAGGTACAACGCGCTGTCGCGGGCCTGACTCACGGCTGGCAGGGCGCAGAGCAGTATCGCGGTGGCAGCAGCCAGGGTTTTGAAGTGCATCGGGGTAGTCTCCTTGACGATTAAAAATGCAGGGTTACAACGGTTTTACCAGCGCTGACTCAGACAATTGCCTGGCCGTGCGCTCGTTCTGATTGTCCTTGAGGTCGCGCACGATGTCGCGATCGAGCAGGCGTACCCAGCGGATATAGTTTTTGTGGATCTTGCCGTCCTTGTAGTCCAGGCCGCTGCTGTTGCGGTACTGAATGCGGTAGTGGTCGGCGCTGTAGGGGATGTCGATTTCGGCGTGGTATTGCTCGCGCACGGTGATCTGCGCCTGCACCCGCTGCGGGGTGATTTCTTGCACAGTCCAGCCGCGCCCGACCAGCGCCTTTACGATGGCTTGTTGCATCTGCGCCCGGTCACTGTGGATCGAGGCATGCAACGTGCGGTCCGGGGTCAGCATGCGTTTGCTGGTGCAGGACACGGTGGTCAGCAGGGCCAGGGCAATCAGGGTGATGCGCAGCAGGTCAGTCATTGCGTGGGTTCCAGAAATCTCAGGACCAACGACGGAAGATCAACGATGTGTTGACCCCGCCAAAGGCAAAGTTGTTGTTCATGACGAAATCGTTATGCATGACGCGAAACCCGCCGCGCAGGTAGTCCAGTTCGCCGCAGCGGGGGTCGACTTCATCGAGGTTGAGCGTAGGGACATAGCGGTCGCGGTTCATCATCTCGATGCTGAACCAGGACTCCAGCGCCCCGCAGGCACCCAGGGTGTGGCCCAGGAAACTCTTCTGCGAGCTGATCGGCATGTGCTTGCCGAACAACTCGCTGGTGGCCAGGGTCTCGGCAATGTCGCCCTGTTCGGTGGCGGTGCCGTGGCCGTTTACATAGCCGATGGCATCTGCGCCAATGCCTGCATCTTCCAGTGCCAGCTCCATCGCCCGGCGCATGGTGCCGACTTCCGGGCGGGTGGTGTGCTGGCCGTCTGCATTGCTGCCAAAACCGACGATCTCCGCATGGATATGGGCGCCCCGAGCCAGGGCGTGCTCCAGCTCTTCAAGCACCAGCATGCCGCCGCCTTCACCTATCACCAGACCGTCACGACCGCTGTCGTAGGGGCGGGGGCTGGTGTGCGGTGCGTCGTTTTTCAGGCTGGTGGCGTATAGCGCGTCGAACACCATCGCTTCGGTGGGGCACAGTTCTTCGGCGCCACCGGCCAGCATCAACGGCAGGCGGCCGAACTTGATTGACTCATAGGCATAGCCGATGCCCTGGCTGCCGCTGGTGCAGGCGCTGGAGGTGGGGATCAGGCGCCCGGTCAGGCCAAAGAAGATGCTGATATTGGCCGCCGTGGTATGGGGCATCATGCGCACATAACTGTTGGCGTTGAGGCCGTCTGCCACGGAGTTGAGCAGCATGTTGCCGAATGCCTTGATCTCGTCGGTGCTGCCGGTGGACGAGCCGCAGGCCACGCCCATGCGGCCATCGCGGATGATCGGGTTGCCGAGCAGGCCGGCGTCCTGCAAGGCCTGTTCTGCAGCGCCGACGGCCAGGCGCGAGACGCGCCCCATGCTGCGCAGTTGTTTGCGGGTCCAGTGGGCGGGCACTGCAAAATCATCGATCGGGCCAGCCAGGCGGGTGTTGAGCTCGGTAAACCGGTCCCACTCGTCCATGCGCCGGATACCGCTGCGTCCGGCCACAAAATTGGCCTCGATGCTGGCCCAGTCACTGCCCAGTGAAGTAATGCCGGCCATGCCGGTGACGACGACGCGCTTCATCAGCACAACCCTCCGTTGACGGCCAGCACCTGGCGGGTGATATAGCCCGCTTCGGCCGACATCAAGAAGTTGACAGCCCCCGCGACTTCTTCCGGGGTGCCCATGCGTTGGGCGGGGATCATTTTCATCAGTTCTTCTACCGGTACGTTTTCGTCGAGCATGGCGGTGTCGATCAGCCCCGGCGCGACGCAGTTGACGGTGATCTTGCGTTTGCCCAGCTCGATGGCCAGGGCTTTGGCCGCGCCGATCAGGCCGGCCTTGGAGGCGCTGTAGTTGACCTGCCCGCGATTGCCGATCAGGCCCGAAACCGAGGTAATACAGACGATGCGCCCGGCCGCGCGGCGGCGGATCATCGGCATCATCAACGGGTGCAGCACGTTGTAAAAACCATCGAGGTTGGTGCGCATGACCACATCCCAGTCGTCTTCGCTCAGCGCCGGGAAGGCTCCGTCACGAGTTAGCCCGGCGTTGAGCACTACGCCGTAATAGGCCCCGTGCGTCTCAACATCGGCTTCGAGAATGGCCTTGCATTGGGCGCGCTCCGATACGTCGAATTGCAACACCCGGGCATTGCGGCCCAAGGCGTGTACTTCGGCCATTACGGCATCGGCTTCGCTGCGGCCGCTACGGCAATGCAGCACCAGATCAAAACCGGCCTGGGCCAGGCGCAAGGCGATGGCGCGGCCAATGCCACGGCTGGAACCTGTGACCAAAATGGACTCAGTCATGGCGGGTCTCCTGGGGTGTCTGGGCAAGGTAGTTTTCGGCCCGGGGCGGGCGGAACACGTTCAGGCGGGCGCTGGCATGGATGCCGGGGCCGGTGAGGTGGCACTCGAACACGCCCATGCCGTTGTCGTCTTCCAGCGAGCGCAGAGCGTGGATATGCAGCTCGGTGCCCGCAGGGAACTGTTCGACGTTGCATTCAAATTTACGCGTGCCGAGCAAAAAACCCAGGGCCACGGGGTTGCCCTGCACGCGGGCGCGGCAACCGGCGTAGGCGGCGACGCTTTGCGCCATCAACTCAACGCCCACCCAGGCGGGCAGGCTGCCGTCTTCACGGTTGAACAAACCGCCGGCGCGCACGGTGAGGCGGGTTTGAATCTGTTCTTCGTCGAACGCCAGTACCTGATCGATGAGGATCATGTCGCCAGCGTGGGGCAGCAGTTCGGCGAGCGGCCAATCGATCATGGGGCCTCTCCGATAATCAGGCTGACGTTATTGCCGCCGAAGGCAAACGAGTTGCTCATCAGGCAGCGTTGTAGGGTCGGGGCCAGGGTCTGGCCGGGGGTTACCCAGTTCAGGGCAGGCAGCGCCGGGTCGCCGTGGCCGTCCCAGACGTGGGGTGCCAAGGCACCGTCGTGGTTCAGGCTCAGCCAGCAGAAGGCGGCTTCCAGCGCGCCAGCCGCACCCAGGGTGTGGCCGGTCATGGGTTTGGTCGATGAACACGGTACCCCTTCGGGGAATACCTGGGCCACGGCGTGGCTTTCCATGGCATCGTTGTGCTGGGTGGCGGTGCCGTGCAGGTTCAGATAGCCGATTTGGTCCGCCTGCAGGCCCGCGCGCTTCAAGGCTTGTTGCATGGCTTGAACGGCGCCGCGCCCGCCAGGTTCAGGGGCGGAAATATGGTGGGCATCACTGCTGGCCCCCGCGCCGAGCAAGGCGATGGCGTGATCGGCGGCAGGTTGCCGGCTCATTACAAAGAGCACCGCTGCTTCGCCGATATTGATGCCGTGGCGGTTTACCGAAAACGGATTGCAGCGCTCATCCGACACGGCTTCCAGTGCCGAAAAGCCGTTGAGCGTCAATTTGCAGAGGGTGTCGACGCCGCCGCACAGCACCGCGTCGCACAGGTTCATGTCCAGCAGCCGCTGCGCGCTCATCAGGGCGCGGGCGCTGGAGGTGCAAGCGGTGGAAATCACATAGGCCGGGCCGCTGATGCCCAGCCAGTCGGCCAGGAAGGTGGCCGGCGCGCTTAGCTCCTGTTGCTGATAGGTGTAGTCAGCGGGGAACTGCTGGTTCTGCAGGTAGTGGGCAATGCCCTGGCTGGCCTCATCAATGCCCGAGGTGCTGGTGCCCAGCACGATGGCGATGCGCTCGCGGCCGAAGGTTGCGATGGCCTGCTCGATAGCGTCGCGGATCTGCAGGGCGGCTTCGAGCAACAACTGGTTGTTGCGGCTGTTTTGCGCCTGGAGTTCGGCCGGGATTGCCGCCAGCTCACCGTTCACCGCACCGATGGTCAGCGCGCGCTCGGGCACCCAGCCGCTGGCGCGCTGCATGCCCGAGCAGTCACCGGCAAACAGCTTGCCTGCCACTTCATCGGCGCCACGGCCAAGGGCGCAGACCACGCCCAGAGCATTGAGGTAAGCCGTCATGGGGCGGTCTCCAGGGGGCTTACGGTGTAATGCAGATCGCCCTTCATGTCGATGCGAAACACCTCGGGTTGCGGGTAGTGCACTTGCCAGCGTTGTTTGATGAAGCGCAGGTCAGGCGCCGTTTTGGCCTGTGGATAATTATCCGCAAGCTGCGTTGCTGGTGTGAGTGCAAACAGCAGCGCGGCAAACAGCTCGCGGGCTTCGGGGTTGGGCGGCAGCAACCCGTCGGCGTGCCAGCTGCCGTCTTGCAGCAGTTGGCGCGCCAGTGGAATGCCCAGCGGGTCCATCAGTGACCAGCGCAGCGCGGTGTCTTGTTGCTGGATGACTAGCAACCAGTCCTGACGCTGATCGGCCTGCTGGCGCTGGATATGCAATTGCATGGGCAAGGCCAGGGTTGGCGTGTGCCGTGGCAGTGGCAGGCTGGTGCAGGCGCTGAGCAGCAAGAGCATCCACAGTGCTGCGCTTAGCCTGTAGCCGCTGCCGACAGGCTGCGAAAAGACCCGCAGGGCCTTCAAGAAAACGGGCCTGCTTCGCATGCCATCGCAGCCTTCGGCAGCGGCTACAGGGTTTGAATTGATCATTGGGCCTGGCCTGGCAGGGGCTTGCGTGCCACCACGTTGACCAGGGTTTCTTCGCGCTGGCCCACCGGTTTTGGCTTGAACAGGCCAACCCGCTCCAGCAGGCCGAAGTCTTTGGAGCGGCTCCACCACAGGTACGGGTAAGAGACGTTCTGCGCCTCGAATTCAAAGCCCTGGTCGCGGATCATTTCCAGGTATTGCGCCGCGCTTTTCTGCACATGCATGGGGTGACGGAACAACCAGCGGATCACCCAGGTATCGATATAGGCTTCGGTGGACTCGGCAAACAGCAAGTAACCGCCGGGCTTGAGCACCCGGTAAAACTCGGCCAGCGCACGGTCCTGTTGCACCAGATGATGAAAGGTCTGGTGGCAGAACAGGATGTCGACGCTGGCGTCGGGCACGTCCAGTTCGGCGCAGTCGCTGCCGATCAGTTCCACATCAAAGCCCTGGCGCTGTGCTTCTTCGCCGCTCAGCTGCAGGCTCAGCGGGTCGGCATCCAGGCCGATCAGGCGCTGGGGGGTGAAGGTCTTGTACAGGTACTGGAACGATTTGCCCTGGCCGCAACCGGCATCGAGGATCACCGGCGCGGCGGGCAGCGGCTCGCTGAACAGGCTGCGCAGGTCGTTGATGGCCACCCGCAGCACATGGTGCTGCCAGGTATGGCTGCGCAAGAACCAGAACCCGATACGGGTTTCTTCGACGTAGGTATCGCTCAGAGGTTTCATGCGGGCTCCGTGGCGCAGATATCCGACAGCATGCGCAATCGGCGCTTGGGTTCGCTGACAAACGGGTTGGTTTCGTCCCAGGCATAGCCGGCCAGGATCGAGCTGATCATGCGCCGGATGTGCGGCGAGCTGCCGGGGTGGAAGATCACGTCCTGGAAGGTCCCGGCGTACCAGCCTTCGACATAGCAACGGAAGGTGTCGACCCCGCGCTTGAGCGGCTCGGCAAATTCGCTTTGCCAGTCCACCGCTTCGCCTTGCAACTGGCGGTGCAGTACACCGGCGGCCATGCTCGCCGAACGCATGGCAATGGTGACGCCCGAGGAGAACACCGGGTCAAGGAACTCGGCGGCGTTGCCCAGCAGGGCAAAGCCCGGGCCGTGCAGGGTTTTGACGTTGGCCGAGTAACCGCCCAGGGTGCGCGCCGGGGTGTCCCATATGGCATTGACCAGCACATGTTGCAGGCTTGGGGTTTCATCGATAAAGCTGCGCAGGCATTCGTCGAGGTTTTCACTGCGCCCTTTGAAATGTTCTGCTGCGGCCACCACGCCCACCGAACAACGGCCATTGCTGAACGGGATGCTCCAGAACCAGATATCCCGTTGGGTAGGGTGGGTCGTGATGAGGATTTTGTTGCGATCGAAACCCGGGTGGTCGATGCGGTCTTCAACGTGGGTGAACACCGCCTGACGCAGCGGAAAGTTCGACGGTGCTTCAAGGTCGAGCAAGCGTGGCAGGACGCGGCCGTAGCCACTGGCGTCGAGAATGAAATCGGCTTCGAGCTGATAGCAGCTGCCATCTTCGCGTTCAACCTGCAGCAGCGGTTTTTCCCGTTCAACGTCAACCGCCATCACGGTTTCGCCGTAGCGGATTTCAACGCCCTGCAAGGCGGCCTGATCGGCCAGCAGCTTGTCGAAATCGGCGCGCTGCACCTGAAAGGTAGTGGGTTTGCCGTTGCTGAAGGTGTCGCCAAAATCGAAGGCGCTGTACTGCTCGCCCCAGGCGAAGGCCGCGCCGTTTTTCAGCTGGAAGCCGGCGGCCTGCAGGGCCTCCAGCATGCCCGCTTCCTCGATAAAGTCGATGCAATGGGACAGCAGGCTCTCGCCAATGGAAAAGCGCGGGAAGTGCTGGCGCTCGATGATCAGCACATCGTGGCCCTTGCGTTTGAGCAACGCCGAGGCGATGGCCCCGGAAGGCCCGGCACCAATGACCACAACCTGACGACATTCCATTTCTACTACTGACACAGAGGCTCCTTGCCGGGGACTACAGCCGACTTCAAAGGGGGTTTGTTCATGCCCGCCAGCGCCGGTAACAGCGTGGCGATCAGGCCCATCAGCATCAGCGCAAAGTACAGCGCCGGGCTGATAAGCTGTTGTTGCAGCAGCAGGTTGAGAAACACGATCTCACTCAACCCGCGAATATTGAGTAACAGGCTTTCACGCCATTTGCTGGCGCCGGCAAACGACGGCGTGGCCCAGCTCAAACCGAGCCAGTTGCCCAGCACTTTGCTGAGCATGGGCAACAGCAACAGCGCCGCCAATTGCAGCATGTTGATGTCGCTCAGGGCACTGTGCACATCGATCTGCACAATCCCGAAAGCCAGGATCAACGGCACCGCGAGGTGGCTTTGCAAGCGCCCAAGCCACAGGGTCTTTAGCGGCATCACCCACGCGACCTTGAGCCACGCCATGCACAGCAGGTAGCCGACACCGAAAATCAGCGCATTGAGGCGGTAATGCTCGGCCACCACCAGCAGGGCGAAAAAACTCAGGCTGTAGCACAGCGGCTGACGAATCCGCAGGGCGCGCAACAGCAATGGCAGCAAGGCTGCGGCGATAGGCAACAGCAGGCTGTTGAAATCGAGGCTGCCCTGGGCCAGGCCAAACAGGCTCCAGCAGGTCAGGTCGATAAGGATCGCGCTTTGCACCAGACGCCGGGTGGCCGCAGGCGGGTAATGGATATGGCGCAAGTACAGGTACAACACCGGGATCGCGGTGATGGCAAACACCAGCCCGATGGCCAGTGAACTGAGCCAGGGTTGTTCCGGCAGCAGCCAGACTGCGCAGGCCAGCCCGCAGGCAAACGGCACGGCGAAACTGGGCAGGGCGATTTTCAGGCTCTGGCGATCAAGGCGCAGGTCGATCACATCACTCAAAATGGTCCCCAGCAACAGGGCAAAACCCAGGCTGTACAGGCTTTTTAGCCAGACCGGCGCGACCAGTTGTGCGCCACTGAGCTGCCAGTGCGGTTCGATCCACAGCAGCATCAGCAACGGCAGGCCGATGGACGCCAGCAGCAACTGGCTGACAATCGGGATCACGCCAAAGTGGCGGCCCACCCGGGTAGCCACGGCAAACAGGGCCAGGACCAGCAGCCAGAATGCGGCGATCATCATTGGCGGTGCTCCTGCTTGCCGGCCCAGGGCGCGAGGATAAAGCTGAACGCCAGGCCCAGGCTGACCGCCAGGCCGAAGTTGCTGACTGCCGGGGTGCTGGAAACCGCCAGCAGGCCGAACGACAGCCAGGTGGTCAGTGCCGCCAGCAGGGTGCCCAGCAGGCTGACGGCGGCGCCGCCGATTTGCTCGCGCATCAGGATCGCGTAATCGACGCTGATGGCCGTCACCAGCAGCAAGCCGAACAGGCTGAACAGGGTCAGGGGCTGGCCCAGCCAGCCGAGGCTGGCAAGGCTGCACAAGGCCGCCAGCAATGGCAGCGCAACGATACGCAGGGCGCCGCCGAAGCCGAACGGAGCGATCAGCAGCAGCACGATCAGCACGCAGGACAGCAGCTTCAGTTCGGCGGCGCTGATTTGTGTGGCGGCAAATACGTTGTTCAAATCGCCCAGGCGATCCACCAGCTTCACACCGGGCAAGTCCAGTGCTTGTATGCGCAACAGGCTGGCGCTGTTCAAACCTTGCAGGCTGACCATTGCCGCTACGCCTTCGGCGTTTTTACCCAGCCACAGTGCCCGCCACGGCTCGGCCAGCGGGCCGCTCAGCGCATCGTCAATCGACTGCCCGGGCAAGGCTTGCAGTTGCGCCAGTTCGGCTTGCAGGGCGCTTTCGGGCACGCCCAGCTCCAGCAGCGGCTGCCAGTGCTGTGGCAAGACGTTGAGGGCGGCGCGTACCTGCTGTTGCTCGACGGGCAGGCTGACCAGTTGGTTGAGGGCCATATAACCCTGCAGCTTGCCCAGGCCGACCAACTGGTCAAGTCGCTCGCTGAGGGCGCGTTGACGCTCGAGCAACTGCTGCTCGTTATCGGCGCGCACCAGGAAAAACTGGCTGGTGGGTTGATAACCCGTGATGCGGGCAATCGCCTGGGCTTCAGTCAGCAGCTGGGGCGGCGCGCTGACCCATTGGCGGATGTCGTTCTTGCTGGTCAGTTGCCACACGCCGGCGGCACAGAACGCCAGCAGCAACACCAGCAGCGCCGGGGTGGGGATTTTGTCCAGGAGTGCTTCGCGCATATTGAGCAGGGTTTGCGCGATACGCAGCGGCCATTGCGCAGGGCGCAAATCCACGCCTTTGAGCCATGCGGGCAGCAGGCAGACGGCGCTCAGGTAGGCACCGACAAGGCCAGCGGCGGAGAAAATGGCGATCTGGGTCAGCGCCGGGAACGGCGTAAAGGCCAGGGCCAGATAACCGATGCAACTGGTGGCCAGGCTCAGGCTCAGCCCCGGCAGGGTAAGGCGCAGGGCGGGCCAGCTGCGCCAGGGTTTCAGGCTCCAGCTTTTGGACAGGTAATGCAGCGGGTAATCCACCGCCACGCCGATCAGGCTTGAGCCCAACACCAGCGTCATCACATGCATGCTGCCAAAGAACGCGACGCAGGCCACAGCGCCAAAAAGCATGCCCACCAGCACTGGCACAAAGGCCAGCAGCACCCGCCAGCGCCGGAACGCCAGCAGCAACAGCAGCAGAATACCCACGGTGGCGCCGCCACCGACCCAGGTGATTTCACGGCTTGCTTGCTGTTGGCCGCTGGCGGCGTAAAGCAGGCCGCTGGCGGCCAGCAGTTGCACATCGTTGTTGGCCGCTTGGGTGCGGCTGTCTTCGAGCAGTTGGGCGATCCGCACGGGCAGCTTCATGTCGAAGGCATTGCCCCGGGTGCGGGCGCGCAGCAGTACCCAGTGTTTGCCGTCGGCCTCGGCGATCAGCGCGCCGCTGCCGATATCCAGTTGTACCGTGCCACGTTGCGGCTGACTGTTCTGGATACGCCCGGTGAGGCCCAGCCAGTCGTCCTGGCTGGGTACCAGGCTGAACCCGCTAAAAGGGTCGAACAACGCTTGCACACGTTGCTGGATAAAAGCTTCGGGGTGTTCGATCAACTGGGTGCGGTCGGCGGCCGAGAGCATGGCCACACGCCCGCGCAGCAGTTGTTCGCGCAGGGCCGGGAGGTCGGCCTGCAGGTCCCACTGGACCTTTTCAAACAGGCCGCTGGCCTGCCATTGCGTGCCCAGTTGCCGGGCCGTGGCGATGGCTTGCTGACGGTCGCTGCTGCCCACCAGCACCAGCATTTCGCGGTTGAGTGGCTCCTGCATGCGTTGTTCGGCGCTCAGCTCCAGCGCGTCCGGCGCGTCGCCGGGCACCAGGTCCATCAAATTGGCCGACAGCGGTGCACCGTGACGCCACTGCCAGCCGGCGAGTGCGAGCACGGCCAGCAGCAGGATCAGAAAGCCACGGGGCAACCAGCGTTCACTGCGCAAAATCGTGCTGCTCCGCTTCGCTCAACGGTTGGTTGCTGACGCTGTTGTGCATCTTCAGCTGCGTGCTGTCGCCCTGGGCTTCTTGCAGTTCGATGCGTTGCACCAACTCGCCGCCTTCAATATTGATCTGCTTGAACACTTGCTTGAGCAGCAGGGAGCGTGGAGTCAGCGTTAGCGTCCAGTGATCGGGTGTGCCTTGCAGTTGCAGGTCGAAATCCCGTTGCAGGCCGCTGCTGTCACCTTGCAGCACGGCGAGGAACAAACGGTTCTGCTCGGCGCCGGCGCTTTTGCCGGGCAGCATCTGCCAGCTTGTACCGTCGCGGCGGGCGATGCCCTGGGCGGTGATACGGTAGTCCTGCTGTAACGGGGTCTTGAGTCGCCAGAGCAGGCCGTGGTCCCTGGCCAGGACAAAGGTGCCGGTGCTGGTCAGGGGCTTGGGCAGGGCGCGCAGGTGTTTTTCCTGGATGAAATCACCGTGGATCACCTGGGGTTTGGCCAGCTGGTCGCTCAGTTGTTGCAGGTCGAAGGCGTGGGCCAGGGGCGTGAACCCGAGCAACAGCACACACACCAATGTGGGAGCGGGCTTGCTCGCGATACAGGCGCTGCGCAGCTTCCGCCACACTGCGGTAATGCAATCGCGAGCAAGCCCGCTCCCACAGATGATCGCGTTCATGCCAGCACCCTCGCCACCGCCTCGCTAAAGCACCTGGGCGACACCAGTTGCATCTCCTTGCTGGCGATTTCGACCGCCACTTGCACGGTCACGGCCCGGGTCAGCCGTTCGCCGGTGGCCAGGTCGGTAATCAGGTAATTGACCTTCAAGCGGTTCTCCCACTCCACCAGGCTGGCGCGCACGTTGATCCGCTGGCCAAACGTGGCCCCGCGTACATAGCGCAACTGCATGTCGATCACCGGCCACGCATAGCCCGCATCGAGCATCTGCGTGTAGTTGTGGCCGATATGGTCGAGCAGCGCGCAGCGGGCCACTTCGAGGTATTTGACGTAGTGGCCGTGCCATACGACATGCATGGTGTCGATGTCGAAAAACGGCACCAGCACCTCGGTATCAACGTGCAAAACCCCTTTGCTACGCATGCAGCCTCCAGTGTTGTTGGGCGATTCGGCTCAGGCACAGGCGCAGCTCGGCTTCCAGGGCGCGGTCTTCAACCACCGGGGGGAAGTCCCTGGCCAGTTCGGCATGCATCTGCGCCAGCGCTGGCGGCAGCGGGCGGGCGTCATCGGCACGGCTGCGCAGCCATACGCCCTGATTGGCCGCCAGCAGGGTGGCGGCGGCGACTTGCTCGGTCAGTTCCAGCACGCGGATCGCATCGCGGGCAGCGATGGTGCCCATGCTGACCTTGTCCTGGTTATGGCATTCGGTGGAGCGGGAGAACACGCTGGCCGGCATGGTGTTTTTCAACGCCTCGGCAGTCCAGGCGCTAGTGCCAATTTGCACCGCCTTAAAACCGTGGTTGAGCATCGCCCGTTCTGCGCTGGCGCCCGACAGGTTGCTCGGCAAACCGTGGTTGTAGCGCACGTCCACCAGCAATGCGAGCTGGCGGTCGAGCAGGTCGGCGACGTTGGCTACCAGGGTCTTGAGGCTGTCCATCGCAAAGGCGATATGGCCGCCGTAGAAATGCCCGCCGTGCAGCACACGCTCTTCTTCAGCGTCGATGATCGGGTTGTCGTTGGCGCTGTTGAGTTCGATCTCGATAAACCCGCGCAGCCAGTTCAGGCTGTCGGCCAGCACGCCCAGCACATGGGGTGCGCAACGCAGTGAGTAGCGGTCTTGCAGGCGATGCAGCGGCGCGGTCGGGGCGTCGATGGCCAGGTCCTGGCGGATCCACGCAGCAACCTGCATCTGCCCCGGGTGCGGCTTGGCGGCAAACAGGCGCTCGTCAAAGTGCTCGGGGTTGCCTTGCAGCGCCACCACGTTGAGGGCAGTGATGCGCGTGGCGAGCTTGAGCAGGTAGTCGGCGCGGGCATAGGCCAGGCAGGCGAGGCCGGTCATCACCGCAGTGCCGTTCATCAATGCCAGCGCTTCCTTGGGCCGCAGTACCAGCGGCGTCCAGCCCAGTTCGCGGTGTACATCTGCTGCCAGACGGCGCTCGCCCTTGAACAGCACTTCACGCTCGCCTGACAGGGTTGCAGCCACATAGGACAGTGGGGTCAGGTCGCCGCTGGCGCCCACCGAGCCCTCTTCGGGGATCAGGGGCAGGATGTCGTGGGCGATAAAGGCCTGCAACCGCTCCAGCAGTTCGATGCGCACACCCGACACGCCGTGGCACAGCGACTGCAAGCGTGCCGCCAGTACGGCGCGGGTGGCCTGGGCGTCGAGCAGTTTGCCCAGCCCGCAACCGTGGAAGGTGTAGAGGTGGCGCGGCAAGGCCTCGACGTGCTCCAGCGGCACGGCCACCACGCAGGAATCGCCGTAGCCGGTGGTCACACCATAGATCACGCCTTCCTTGTCCAGCAGCGAGTCGAGAAAGCGCGCGCCCTTGGCGATGCGCTCGCGGTAGTCGGCGTCGTCCTGCAAACGGGTCGGCGCCTGACGATTGGCCAGGGCCAGCACGTCTTCAATGCGCAACGGGGTTTGGCCGAAGGTTACTGGCTCATGCGGATGCGTCGTCATCGGTCTTCCAGAATGGGTAGAAATTGAACCATTGTTGCGGCGCTTCAAGGCAGTAGTGCCCCAGGCGTTCGGCGTAGCGAGTGGCCCAATGGGCGATCACCTGCTCGCGGTCGCTGCGCCGCCAGAGTACGGCGTCGGTAAAGGGTTCGAGAATCACCCGGTAACGCCCTTCATGTTTGAGGCAAAACATCAGGTTGACCGGGCACTTGAGCAACCCGGCCAATAGCCACGGGCCTTGTGGAAAGAGCGCCGGATGGCCAAGGAAGTCGACCTCGACACTGCGCCCGCCATGCAGCGGCACACGGTCACCGGCAATCGCCAGCCATTCGCCATTTTCCAGGCGCTGATTGAGTTGCAGCATGACCGCCGGGTTGAGTTCGCTGACCTGGATCAGGCGCAAGTGGCTGGCCCCGGCTTCGCCCAGCAGGCGGTTGAATTGCTCGGCGTGGCGGGTGTGCACCAGTACGTTCATGGTCACCTGCTCGCCCAGCTCGGCGAGGGCGCGGCACACTTCGAGGTTGCCCAGGTGCGCGCCCACCAGCATCTGCCCGCGTTCGCCGCGCAACTGATTGCGCAGCAGGGTGGGGTCGACGATTTCGATGTCTTCGATCTTGAGGCGGCCGTTCCATACATCGAGTTTGTCGAGCAGGGCATCAGCGAACGCCATGTACTGCCCGAACACCCGCCAGCGGGTAGGGCGCAGTTCGTTGCGCCCGCTCCAGTCGGCCAGCCGCTGCTGGTAGAGCCAGCTGCTGCGCCGGGCGCGTTTGCCGAACAAAAAGAAGTACAGCACGATGGCGTACAGCACCGGGCTTAGTACGCGCCGGCCCAGCAGCTTGATGCCGAAGGCGGTGAGCTGCATCAGCCGGAAACTGCCGCGCTCCTTGTGGTCGGCCCAATGCTCACGGGATTCGCTCATGCTTTGCAGCGCCTCCAGAGGATGCTCGGCAAGCGCAGCAGCATGCCGAAAAACAGCTTGGTGTGCATGCCGGAAATCAGCGCATTGTCATGGAACAGGCGAAAGTGCGAGAGGCCGTCCAGGGGGTAATGCACCTTGGTCGGCAGCCAGCGCATTGGCTGGTTACGCCACGCCAGGCGCACGAGTATCTCGGGGTCGAAGTCCATGCGCTTGCCCAGTTTGACCGAGTTGATCAGTGCCAGGCTCGGCGCCAGCGGGTAAACACGAAAGCCGCACATCGAGTCGGGAATCTGCAGCGACAGGCTGTTGATCCACACCCATACATGGGTCAGGTAGCGC
Organism: Pseudomonas sp. WC2401; assembly: GCF_041200115.1. Taxonomy (NCBI): domain Bacteria; kingdom Pseudomonadati; phylum Pseudomonadota; class Gammaproteobacteria; order Pseudomonadales; family Pseudomonadaceae; genus Pseudomonas; species Pseudomonas sp. WC2401. The sequence continues at coordinate 297,898 of NZ_CP165623.1, read as the reverse complement.
GCATACAGACGGCCCTTGGGCACACTGGCGTCGTACTGTGGATAACCGCAGATCAGCGCTTCGGGGTTTTGCTGCGACACTTGCATGAATGTGGCGACGTCACGCAGGTCGTGCTGGCCATCGGCGTCCACTTGCAGGGCGTGGGTGAAGCCCAGGCGCGAGGCTTCGCGCAGCCCTGCCATCACCGCCCCGCCCTTGCCCTGGTTCACGGCCAGGCGGATCAGGAAGATGTTATCGCCCAGGGCCAGGTGTTCGAGCACGGCAGCGCAGGCGGGGCTGCTGGCGTCGTCGACCAGCACGCAGGGCAGGCCGGCGGCGAGCAGGGCGTCGACCACGGCGGGCACGGCGGTTTCGTGGTTGTACACCGGGATCACGGCGCAGGGATTATGCATGGGCAGATATCTCCAGGCCGATGCAGGCGCTTCGTAGCAGCTGCCGAAGGCTGCGTCCGGTGGCGTAGCCGCCGTAAAGTCTGGCACCTAGGTTTTTCAGGATCGACGTGCAAGCCGGTTTACGATTGCTGCGCAACCGGACGCAGCCTTCGGCAGCTGCTACGGGATTATCCACAGACGGCCTCCAGGACGATGCGGCCACTGGAGCAGGGCGCCGTGGCGTTGCGGTAGGCGAAGTGCAACTTGCTGCGTTCAGGGTCAAAGCGCAGGGTCAGTTCAAGGGTGTCGCCGGGGCGCACCAGTTGCTGGAACTTGAGCACTTCCATACCGACAAAACGCGGCGGCAGGGCGAGCAGTTGCTGGCCCAGGCTGATCGCCCAATCCACTTGCACCACGCCCGGCAGCACCGGGGTCGTGGGGAAGTGGCCGCTGAAGTACGCCAGATCCGGCGGAATCGACAGGTTCACGGTCCATTGCCCGTCACATTCGACCTGGCTCAGTATTTCGGGGGATTTCGGGCGCGGTGCCAGCAGTAATGCATCGACCTGCGCCTGGGGCAGTTTGCCCTGACTGGTAAGCGGCAGCTGACGCAACAAACGCCAGCGGCGCGGCAAGGCCAACGCTTCGCAGTGCTGGCTCAGGTGCTGGCGCAGAGTCTGGGTCAGGGCGCGACGGCCCTGTTCGCGCAGGGCAAACAGGCCGCTGGCACTGAGCACCAGCAGGGCGCCCAGTGAGGCGCGGTTGTCATGGACCACGCCCAGGCGAGCTTCGGCGACCCAGTCATGCTTGACCAGGGCCTGTTCCAGCATGGGCAGGGAGATGCGTTTTTCTTCGAGTTTGACGATGCGATCCAGCCGCCCAAGCAGCTCAAAGCGCCCATCTGCTTCAATGCGGGCCGCATCAGCCGTGTGTTCCACATGGCCTGTGGGCAAGTAGGCAGAGGCGATGATCAGGGCGCCGTCTTCGCTTTGGCTCAATTGCACATCGGCAAAGGGCTGCCACAAGTTCTGCCCCTGGCGCCAGGCGATGCCGCCGGTTTCCGAGCTGCCGAGGATCTCGGTCGGCCACTGGCCCAGGCGTTCGTACAGGGCTTGTGCCGCCTCTTGCGGCAGGGCGCCACCTGAGGAGAACACCCGGCGGACCGGGCTTAGCGCTGGCCAGTCGAGGTTGTCGGCCATGCGCTTGAGCAAGGCCGGGCTGGCGACCCAGGCAAAAGCAGGGTGCTCGCGGCTGGCGCGTTGCATGTCTTCAGGGAAGGCCAGTTGTGTACGCACAAAGCTGCGACCTGCGCACAATGGCCACAGCACACGGAACAACAGCCCGTAGATATGCTGCGCCGCCACACTGGCGATAATGCACGCATCACCCAGGTCCGCGCCCCACAGTTGCTCCAGTGCCTGAACTTCGTTGGCCATCTGGCGCAGGCTTTTGTCGATGCGCTTGGGCTCGCCGCTGGAGCCCGAGGTACACAGGCTCAGCCGGCACAGGTCCAGATCCAGTTCGGCCGCAGGCAGGGCCTCGGCGTACAAGGCTTGCAGTGCGTCGCCTTGAGTTATCCACAGGTCGACCTGGCTGTCCCAGCGCAGCCGGGTTTGCGCCTGCAGGTCGGCGGGCAGCAGCACGCTGACCCCGGCCCGCCACGCACCCAGCAAGGCCACGGCCAGTTCGGCAGCGTCTTCCAGGTGTACGGCAATGTGCTGCACGCCGCGTTGGCGCAGGCCACCCGCCAGGCGCAGGGCCTGTTCACGCAGCGTGGCGTGGTTCAACTCGGGGTCAACCGTGACCCGGCGATCCGTGTACCCCTTGAGCAACAGCTGCTCAAGTTTTATCCAATTCATGCCCGGCCTCTTACCTTTTGTCGTATCAGCCATTCAATGGCAAACAGCAGCCCCATCAGCGCGTAGGCGATCAGGCCGTTGTACAACGTCCACCAGCTCAGCGGCGCCCACAGCGTAAGGCCCGCTGCGACTAACCCGTTAAGCATGAAAAACAGGCACCAGACCTTGGTGACCTGCCGTGTGTAAACAATTGCAATGTCGGGCAGCACCGGCTCGTGCAAACGCGCCAGGCGCTCGATCATCGGTGGTCCGAATTTCAGGCTCAGGCCAAACAGGCCGAGCATGAAGGTGCTGATAAGCACCGGGTACCAGCGCAACAATGCCGGGCTGTTGAACAACGCCAGCAGGGCGCAAAACACCAGTGCAACCACCGCCATCCACACCCCGCCGGGGCGTCGCTCGCCGGTCAGGGCGCGGGCCAGCCACAGGCTGCCCAGCAGCAGGGCGAACTGCCACGGCGCGAAATGGGCCATGCCGAAATGCACCGCAAAGGGGTACAGCAGGCCAGCCAGCAGCAGGCCAAGGCCAATCAGCCGACTCATGCGTCAGCGTGAACCAGACGGTAAACCGCCTCGACCACGTCATTGACGGTGCGCACCGATTTGAACTCTTCTGCGGCGATACGCTTGCCGGTCTTGCGCTTGATATGGTCGATCAGGTCGACGGCGTCGATGCTGTCGATTTCCAGGTCCTGGTACAGGTTGGCGTCCAGGGTGACGCGCTCGGGTTCCAGTTCAAAGAGTTCGACCAGTGCGTCGCGCAGGGTGTTGAAAATGTCGTCACGGTTTTGCATGGTTCGGTCTCAGGCTGCCTGTTTGGCGGTGACAAAAGCCGCAAGGCTGGCCACGTTGGAAAAGTGATTGCGTGTGTCTTTGGCGTCGGCATCTATCTTGATGCCGTAGGTTTTTTGAATCGCCAGGCCCAGCTCAAGCGCATCGACCGAATCCAGCCCCAGGCCGTCGCCAAACAGGGTCTGCTCGTCGCCAATGTCGCTGACGCTGATGTCTTCCAGGCCCAGGGCATCGATGATCAGCTGTTTAATGTCGTTTTTCAGATCGCTCATCTGTGGCGAGCTCCTTAATAAAATAGTCATGCACGAAGTCATTGAGCAGGCGCGAAGCTTTGGGCGGCGGGCCTAGCGCGCTAAAGGTCTGTGGATCTATATCGGCACCTACCCGAAAACTGAAGTGCACGCGCCGATCGGGTATGCGGTACCAGGGTTCGGCTTTGGTCAGCGTGGTGGGGCTGACCTTGATCACCACCGGGGTGAGGATCTTCGCACCCCGCAGGGCAATCGCGGCGGCCCCGCGATGAAAGGCGGGTGCCTGGCCCGGCTGGGTACGCGTGCCTTCCGGGAAAATGACCAGGGTCTGGCCTTGCTGCAATGCGCCTGCGGCGTTGTCGAGCATGTCTACGCTGCCATCATTGCTGATGTATTGCGCGGCACGCACGGGGCTGCGGGTAAACGGGTTTTGCCAAAGGCTTTGTTTGACCACGCAATTGGCATTTCTCACCAGGCCAATCAGGAAAACCACGTCGATAAGCGACGGGTGGTTGGCGATGATCATCTGGCCGGGCCGCCCGAGCCGTTCGGCACCTTGTACGTCGTAGGTCAGCACACCCATGCGCGTCATGGTCTGGATAAACAGCCAGAACAGGCGGCTGATGGTAAAACGGGCGCGCTCGCGCTGACGCATGGCGTCGCCCGGCAGGCAACTGAGCAGCGGGAAAATCACCAGGCGCAAGCACAGGCAACCGATGCCGAACAGGGCAAAGCTGATGGCTGTGGCGATCAAACGCCAGGCGTAAGCATCCCGACGGGCGCTCACAGGCTGCGTTGCCAGTTCCACACGCGGTTTTTCCAGGTGTGTTGGAATGACGTCTGCTCATCGAACAGATGGCACAACAGGTTCAGGGCATGGGGCCACCGGGCCTTGTCGGTGCTTGCGCCGCCGCTGGCCAGTGAAACCTGCCATTGCTCGCCCGGCGTCAGCAGCAGGCCTACGGCATAAGCGAAGGGCACGTCATCGATCCAGTGGGCATAGGCGTCGGGCGGCTGTTCTTCGGTGACGATCAGCAATACGGCAGGCGCACCTTCATTGAGCAAGGCACAGGCCTCGATCAGGCCATGCTCCAGGCCGTCCCCGGCGGCGGCAATTGCGGTCATTTCGCTGGTTTCGCCGCGCATGATCGACCACAGGCCGATCACGGCGTTATGCACCGAGAGGCTGAACTGCGTGGGAGACAAGGGCTGGTCGGCCGCCAGGTCGCTAAGGATGTCAAACGTGCGCGGGGTTTCACCGTGACGCGAGGCAAAGACCAGTGGCAGCGCTTCATGGCCTTCGGCCAGTGGCCAGCCGACGCTGAATGCCATGCGCGCCAGGCGGCTGAGGCGGCGGCGTTGCATGGCGGGCAAAAACGAGACGTCGGGGGCTGCGTTGCTGGGCGCGAGTACGCCGGGTCGCTGGCTCCAGGCCTGCCAATCGGCCACGCTGTCGAGGCCCGGTGCCCAGGCACGCCACGCGGCGATATTGAAATTGATCACTGGAGTTTCATCCCGCCCTTGCGGGCTTCCTTGATGCGACAGTGGGCACCGATCGGCGCCACACTTGATACAGAATGGCGACATTATCCCGGTGCAGTTGGTTCGTAGCAAATTTTGCTTACACTTGGAGTATGTTTTGTTTGTAATTTGGAAAAAATAAGACCAGCGCCCTTTGTGTGTGAGGGGCGTTTATTTGTTTTCTCGGATAAGGGCTCAATGGCTGTAGTTCATTTCGTTGCAAGGTAGCTAAGCCGCGTAAAGGCCATCTACACTCGGGTACTCATTGGTACACGGAGGTTTTGAAATGCGTCGCGTGGTGTTTAACCAGAAAGGCGGTGTGGGCAAGTCCAGCATCGCGTGTAACCTGGCTGCGGTCAGTGCCAGCGAAGGGTATCGCACGTTGTTGGTGGATCTGGATGCCCAGGCCAACTCCACTCAATACCTGACCGGCCTGACGGGCGACGATATCCCGATGGGGATTGCCGATTTCTTCAAGCACAGCTTGTCTGCCGGCGTTGGTTCGAAGAAGAACCGGGTCGATATTTACGAAACACCCTTCGAAAACTTGCACGTCATTACCGCAACCGGCGAACTGGCCGATCTGCAGCCCAAACTTGAGGCAAAACACAAGATCAACAAGCTGCGCAAGTTGCTTGATGAGCTGTCTGAAGACTACGACCGGATTTACGTCGATACCCCGCCTGCCTTGAACTTTTACGCCGTTTCGGCGTTGATCGCCTGTGATCGTGTGCTGATCCCGTTTGATTGCGACAGTTTCTCCCGTCAGGCGCTGTATGGCCTGTTGTCCGAGATCGCTGACCTGAAAGAAGACCACAACGAAGACCTGCTGGTTGAAGGCATTGTGGTCAATCAGTTCCAGGCCCGGGCCAGTTTGCCCCAGCAAATGCTCGATGAGCTGGTGGCGGAGGGGCTGCCGGTGCTGCCGATGTACCTGAGCAGCTCGGTGCGTATGCGCGAATCGCACCAGGCTTCACAGCCCCTGATCCACTTCGACCCGCGGCACAAGCTGACCCGGCAGTTCGTGGACTTGCACGATTACCTGGACCAGAACGCTTAAGCGCTGATCCCTTGGCTGCGCAGCCAGGCGGTCAGTTGCTGCAAAGGCAGCGCACCGCTCTGGCGGGCCACTTCGCGGCCATTTTTAAACAGGATCAGGCTGGGGATCGAACGGATACCCAGTTGCCCGGCCAGTTGCTGATTGGCCTCACTGTCGAGCTTGGCCAGCCGGCACTTGCCCAGCAGTTGGCTGGCAGCTTGTTCGAACACCGGCGCAAAGGCTTTGCACGGCCCGCACCATTCGGCCCACACATCCACCAATAGCGGCAGATCGCCTTTGATCTGGCTGGCGTAGTCGGTTTGCTGCAACTCAAAGGGCCTGGCTTGCAGCACTTCATTCTTGCAACGCCCGCACTTGGGGTGCTCGCCCAGGCGATCGCCGGGGATGCGGTTAAGGCCGTTGCAGTGGGGGCAGGGAATCAGCAGCGGTTCGGTCATGGAAAACTCCTCGAAAAGGGTCGTGGGTGCCGCCTGTCGCAGCGACTCCAGATTGATGGCGTGCAGTTCAGCAGATGAACACCCGGGCCGCCACCCTCCATGACGTATCTGCTCACAATGTGCCGAAACCGGTTCACAGGTCTCTATCTAGTCTGTAAATACCCCCCGGGTTTTGTGCCACTGGTCAGGTGGTCAGTATCGCAAGTTGCGATAGAGAACGCCCGGGTTTAGCCTTCATAGCAAGATGCGATAGGGACATTGCATGCGAGTGATTACAGCAAAACGAATTTGGCAAGCGAAAGCACAATGGCCGCAATCGGCGAGCGCCCTGGATGAGTGGTATCGCAAGATCAAGGTTCTCAGGCCTGAAGACTTCGCCGCATTAAGGTCGTTTTTCCCTGCCACCGACAAGGTGGGTTCGTTTCACGTTTTCAACATAGGCGGTAACAAACTGCGGCTGATCGCTGTGATGCGTTATCGGGTACAGCGCCTCTACATCCGTCATGTGCTGGATCACCGTGACTATGACAAGGGCAAATGGAAGGAATAAGCATCATGAACCCATTGATCGAACAGGCAGCACAGCACTGGCAATTCGTGGCGCCGCTGCTGCGAAAACCGAAGAACGAAGCCGATTACGACGAGTTGGTCGCCGCCCTTGATGAGCTGACCGACTTGATTGGCGATGATGAGAGTAACCCCCTGATGAGCCTGGTGGACATCCTCGGTGACTGGGTTGAGGCCTACGACCTTGAGCATCGGCCGATGCCCAAGGTCAGTGGCGTCGATGTGCTGCGCTCGGTAATGCAGGAGCACGGGCTGACGCAAAGCGATTTGCCGGGTGTGGGCACCCAGTCTGTGGTGTCTGAAATCCTCAGCGGCAAACGCCAGCTCAACGTTCGGCAGATTCGTTGGCTGGCCGATTACTTCAAAGTGCCTGTGGATATGTTTATCTGAGGCTGACGGCTGCGCCACGCCGTGGCTGGTGTGTGGCCAGATGATCTGGTCAGGAGCCGGAGGCTGGCCTCGGTTCTGTGGGAGCGGGCTTGCCCGCGATTGAATCGACGCGATTCAACTGAAACACCGCGGCGCTTGCATCGCGAGCAAGCCCGCTCCCACAGGAGGCATATTTGCCGGTTGTGAATCACGACGAGCAGCTGATTTCCAGGTGCTTGCCCCACTCCGGCGGGCGCTCGGCGTAGCCTTCCATGCCCGGCTGTTCGGTAAACGGTTGGGTCAATACCGTGTGCAAGCGCTGCACTTCGCTGTAATCCCCGGCCTCGGCCGCATCGATGGCTTTTTGTGCCAGGTAGTTGCGCAAGATATACAGCGGGTTGACCGCGTGCATGCGCTCACGCCGTGCCTGTTCATCACTTGCGCCGTCCCGGGCGACGCGGGCCACATACTGCGCGGCCCAGTCATCAAAACCCTTGAGGTCGACAAATTCTTCCCTCAATCGGGCCACTGCCTGCTCGGCGGGTTCGTCGCCCAAACGACGGAAAAACAGGGTGTAGTCGATGTTGCTGCCTTGCATCTTTTGCAGCAGGGTTTCGACCAGTTGCTGATCAGCGTCTTCGGCGCTGGTCAGGCCCAGCCTGCGGCGCATCAGGTCCAGGTAGTGGGCCTGATACAACGGCAAAAACAGCCCAAGGGTTTCGCGCAAGGCTTCAACGCTGATAAACGGCGTCAATGCCTGGGCCAGCGCGCTGAGGTTCCATTGACCGATCGGTACCTGGTTGCTGAAGGAGTAGCGGCCTTCGTGATCGGAATGGTTACAGATGAACTGGGCGTCAAAGTCATCGAGGAAGGCGAACGGGCCAAAGTCGAAGGTAATGCCCAGAATCGACATGTTGTCGGTGTTCATCACCCCGTGGCAAAAGCCGTAGGCCTGCCACTTGGCGATCAGTGCGGCGTTGCGCTCGACAATTTCGCGGAACATGGCCAGGTACGGCTCGGGTTGCTCCAGGCACTCGGGGAAGTGCAGCGCCAGCACATGCTCGCCCAGCAGCTTTTGTTGCTCGGGGCGCTTGGTGTAGTAGAAGTATTCGAAATGGCCGAAACGCACATGGCTGGGCGCCAGGCGTAGCACCATGGCGGCGCGCTCCCGGGTTTCGCGCCACACCGGGGTATCGGAGCCGATCACGCACAGGGCGCGGCTGCTGGGAATGCCCAAGGCATGCAGGGCCTCGCTGGCGAGAAACTCGCGGATCGAGGAGCGCAGTACTGCGCGGCCATCGCCCATGCGCGAGTAAGGGGTCATGCCGGCGCCCTTGAGGTGCAAGTCCCAATGCTCGCCCGCGTCGTTATACACCTCGCCCAGCAGTAGCCCGCGGCCATCGCCCAGTTGCGGGTTGTAGGAGCCGAACTGATGACCGGAGTAGACCATCGCCCGGGGTTCGGCATCGGCCCACAGGGTATGGCCGCCAAACAGTTGGGCAAAGACCGGGTCCTGGGCGACAGCCGGGTCGAGATCGAGTAGCGTCATAGCGGCGTCGCTGCTCACCACCACGCGGGGTGCGTCGATGGGCTCGGGCAGCACGTGAGTTGAAAACGCGTCACCCAGCCGAGCGAAGCGGTTATCAAAAGTCAGTTCGTCGAGGGCTTTCAATGACCGTCTCCAGTAAATGCATGTCTAAGGTGGGAACGGGCTTGGCCAGTTAAACCGATTCGTCTGCATCGCAGGCAAGCCAGTTCCCACAGAGGTTGCATCAGCCTTGAGTCAGTCGAGCTTGCCCAACTGCGGCTTTTGCGGTGGTGGTGTCGGCTCGGGCGGGACTTCCGGCCCTACGGGCACCAGCTTGTATTCTTGCCCCTGCAGGTTCTTGAGGTACACCTCCATCTGCTGGAACGAGATGTTGATGTTGTGGTTCTTGAACTCGCGGTTGATAAAGCGGTTGACCTCGTCGATCACCGGGTTGCGATCGCCCAGGTCGCGCACATGCATGCGCAGTTCGTGGTCGAGGGTGCTTTGCCCGAAGTTGAGAAAGTACACGTGCGGCTCCGGGTCTTTGAGCACGCGCGGGTTCTCTTGTGCGGCCTTGAGCAGCAAGTGCTTGACCAGGTCCAGGTCAGAGCCGTAATCGACCCCCAGCTTGAGCGTCACGCGGGTGATGGTGTCGGTCAGCGACCAGTTGATCAGTTGCCCGGTGATAAACGTCTTGTTCGGGACGATGATGTCCTTGCGGTCGAAGTCGGTGATGGTGGTGGCCCGAATGCGGATCTTGCTCACGGTGCCCGACAGGTTGCCAATGGTGATGGTGTCGCCGATACGCACCGGGCGTTCGAACAGGATCATGATCCCGGAAATAAAGTTGGCGAAGATTTCCTGCATGCCGAAACCCAGGCCCACCGACAGCGCCGCCACCAGCCATTGCAGCTTGTCCCAGCTCACGCCCAGGGTGGACAGGGTGGAGACAAAGCCGATGCCGATAATCACATAGGTCAGCAGCGTGGTGGTGGCGTAGGCACTGCCCTGGCCCAGATCGAGGCGCGACAGCACCAGCACCTCGAGCAGGCCGGGGAGGTTGCGCGCCAGCGCGATGCTGATGCCGATAATGACCAGCGCACCGATCACGTCGCCAATACTGATGGGCACCATGCTCATGTTGGCGCCGGTGCCGCTGGTGTATTCGTACAGGGTGATGTTGTCGAGGTAGGCAAATACCGAGATCAGGTCGGCCCACACCCAATACAGCACACCGATAAAGCCCGCCAGCAGGGCCAGACGGATCAGGCGCAGGGATTGCTGGTTGACCTGTTCGATATCCAGGGTCGGTTCTTCGATGATGGCATCGTTGCCTTCGCCGGCTTCCTTGGCGGCCTGGCGCTTGGCCAGTGCGCGCTGGTAGGCCAGGCGCCGTGCCGCCACGGCCAGGCCGCGCACAAAGGCTGCCTCGACCACCAGCCAGAACATCAGCAGGTAGAGGGTGTTGATCAGGCGGTCGCTGAGCTTGAGCGCGGTGTAGTAATAGCCAAAACACACTGCCACGAACAGCGCCAGCGGTAGCAGGGCAAAAGCAAAGCCGAGCAACTTGCGCAGGCGATAGGCTTTTGTCGCGGTCTCGAAGTCATTGAGCAGCAGGCGGCAGAGCAGCCAGGCCATCGCGGCATAGCAGCTCAACACGACGAGGATGCCCAGCACGTCGTCGGCCAGCGCCGCCGGTTGTTGTTCGGCAAAGGCGACCACGGCTACCAGGGCCAGCACGACGAAGCCGAGCTTGCGAATCCAGTTCTGCAGGAACGCGACCAGGGGTTTTTCCCAGCGGAAATGCAGTTCGGCCACGCCACCCGGGGCCAGAATCCGGTAGGCGGTGTAGAACACCAGCCAGGCCTCGGCCATCTGGATCAAGGCCGCGCCGGTATTGGCGTTCATGCCCCGGGCATCGGTTTGCAGGGCGTAGCCGCACAGGGCCAGGGCCAGTGAAATGGGCATCGCCAGCAGGATATTGATCAGAATCGCCAGCGGCGTGTGCCATTGGCTGTCGCGCTTGAAGTGACCGATGTCCTGGTGGATCTTGTTCAATTTGCTGTAGAGATAGCGGCGTTTCCACAGCAGGGCTACCACCACCAGCAAAAACGGCAGAAACAGCAGCGGCCGCTGCACCAGGCCTTCTGCCAGCTCGCTAACGCTGGAGCCCCACGGCAGGGTGGTGACTTGCTGTTCAAGCTGGCGCGGTGCGGTTTCCAGCCATTCCAGATCCAGCGGCTTGTTGCTGGGGATCCAGAACATCTGCTCGTCCAGCGTTGCGCGCAGACTCTGGGCGGTGCTGAGCAGTTGCTTCTGGTTCAGTTGCAGGGTGATGGATTCGTTAAGCAGCGAGCTGAGTTCGCGGTTCAGGCGGTCCAGCAGGTCGCTGCGGGTGTTGACCAGGTCGATCAGGGTTTTGCGCAGTTGCGGGGTGACCTGGTCGGCGGGCTGGGTCGACAGCAGGTTATCGACGTAGGTCGTCGGGTTGCTGATCAACTCGCGCTGCTGGTTGATTTCAAACTGATACAGGCGGATATCGGCAATTTCGTCTGCCAGGTTCTTGTCCATCTTTTGCAGGCGCGGCAGGGCCTGCTTTTGCTTGTACAGGATTTTCGACAGCAGCAGGCTGCCCTTGAGCACGTTGATCTGCTCATCCAGGGCCTGATCGCTTTGGGTGACGTTATCCAGTTGCTGCTTGGTTTCGAGGTTCTGCTGGGTGACTTCGTTGAGGCGGTCGGTGCTGCGCAGCAGGTAGTCGGAAAGCTTGAGGTTGATGGCACTTTCGGTCGCCAGCAGGCTGCTGCTGCCCGATTTTTGCGCCTCTATGGATTGTTCGGTCACGGTCTGCTGCGACTGGGCCAGGCGCTTCTGGTTGATCAGGGTTTGCAGGTCCTGGATTTCCTGGTCCTGGCGCGTGGTCTTTTCCAGCAGCAGGTCGTGCTGGCTGCCGCTCAGGTCTTGCAGCAGGCTGTTGCCGGCCAGCTCCTGGCGGCGCAGGGCGATCAGCGCGGTAAGCGAGGCGGCCTCGGCATTGAGCTGGTTGCGCTGGTCAGGGGTTAGCAACTTGCCATTGTCGCGACCGGTTTTCAGGATGTTGCCGATCTGCTGGATGCGCGTCTGGCTGTTGCTGATTTCGGCCTGGGCCCGTTCCGGGCGGGTCTGTGCGGCAATGCTTTGACTGTTGGCAATGGCCAGGGCTTTTTGCAACTCACCTTGTTGCGTGGTGCGCTCGGCCAGCATCTGCTCCAGCTGCGGCACTGACAGGTCCTTATAGCGCTGTGCCACCGGAATCGGCGTGCTGGCCTTGAGCCGGGCCAGTTCGCGCTGGTTTTCGCCGGTCTGGCGCGGCGCATCATTGAGCTGCTGCTTGACGTCGTTCAGGCGCTGTTCGTAATCAGCTTTGCTTTCCAGCAGGGTCAGGGTCTGCTGGAGCACCGCCTGCAGTGCTTTTTGATCGGCATCCGGCAGCTTGCGGTCGGCAATTTTGTCCAGGCTTTGCTGCACCGCCTCGGCGGTAGGCGGCTCGGCCGCATGAAGCGGGCCGACACAAAGGCTCAGACCGAGCAGGACGGTTGCGATGAACGTGCGCAGAGTTGGCATAGATACCGGTCAGACAAGGGGCAGAAAGTTGCAGTTTAGAGGAACAGCCCGGGGCCCGGTGCACTTCCTTCGGGGAATCTGACGCCCACTTTGGCGATCTTGTTCCCTTCCATCATCGCAACCGTCCAGATGGTGTTGTTCCATTCCACCTGGTCACCGACCACTGGCGCGCCGCCGACCTTGTGGGCAATGAAGCTGCTCAGCGAGGTGTCCGGGTTGATGCCGTCGAGCTTGAGGCCGTACAAGGCGGCTACAGCGCCCAGCTGGGCGTCGCCTTCGAGCACGAAGTCGCCAAAAAAGCGCAGGTCCAGGCCACGGCTCGGAGGCTGGCTGAACAGTTTGCCCAGGGCTGGCAAGTCATGTTCATGGCCGATGACACAGAGCAGATCACCCACTTCAAGGGTGGTGCTGCCCGACGGGTGGAGCAGTTTCTTGTCGCGAAACAGGGCCGCGATGCGGGTGCCGTCAGGCATTTTCAGCTCGCGCAGGGCAGCACCGATGCACCAGTTTTGTGCGTCGAGGCGATAAACAAAGAGTTCCCACTCGCTGGTGACATGCACTTCAAGGGCTGAGCGGGACACGGGGGCGAGGTCTGGCGGCACGGTCACCTTGAGCAGCTTGGCAACCCACGGCAGGCTGGTGCCTTGCACCAACAGGGACACCAGCACGATAAAGAACGCAAGGTTGAAATACAGCTGCGCATTGGGCAGCCCGGCCATCAGCGGGAACACTGCGAGAATGATCGGCACCGCACCGCGCAGGCCTACCCAGGAGATAAAAGCTTTTTCGCGGCCGTGGAAGGCCTTGAAGGGCAGCAGCCCGACCATCACCGACAAGGGGCGGGCGAACAGAATCATCCACAGGGCCAGGGCCAGCGCGGGAATGGCGATGGGCAGCAGGTCGTGTGGCGTGACCAGCAAGCCCAGCACCAGGAACATGCCGATCTGGGCCAGCCAGGCCATGCCGTCGAGCATATGCAAAATGCCATGACGGCTGCGGATCGGGCTGTTGCCGATCACCAGGCCGCACAGGTAGACCGCGAGGAAGCCGCTGCCGTGCAGGGCGTTGGTCAGGGAGAACACTACCAGGCCGCCGGCGATCACCAGGATCGGGTACAGGCCGTTGGCCAGGTTGATCCGGTTGACCATCTGCAGCATCAGCCAGCCGCCTGCCAGGCCGACTGCGCCGCCGATGGCAAATTCGCGCACCAGATTGAACAACAGGCTCCAGTGCAGGCCGGTTTCGCCGCTGGCGAGCATGTCGATCAGAGTGACGGTGAGGAACACCGCCATCGGGTCGTTGCTGCCTGATTCGATCTCAAGGCTGGCGGAAACCCGCTCGTTCAGGCCCTTGCCGCCCAGCAGCGAGAACACCGCCGCGGCATCGGTGGAGCCGACAATGGCGCCGATCAGCAGGCCCTGGATCAAGTTGAGATTGAACAGCCAGGCGGCCATCAGCCCGGTCAGCCCGGTGGTGATCATCACCCCCACCGTGGCCAGCGATAACGCGGGCCATAACGCCACGCGAAAACTGGAAACCCGGGTGCGCAAGCCGCCATCGAGCAGAATCACCGCCAGGGCGAGGTTACCCACCAGGTAGGCCGTGGGGTAGTTGTCAAAAATAATGCCGCCGCCATCGACACCCGCCGTCATACCCACCGCAAGGATGATGACCAGGATCGGGATGCCCAGGCGCGAAGACAGGGAACTCACCAGGATGCTTGCACCTACCAGCAACGCGCCGATCAAGAACAGGCTGTTGATGGTCGTCGCATTCAAAGGCAGTACTCCAGAAAGCTCAAAAGACAGGGCGCAGACTCAACATGCAGCCTGCGTGCCATCGATTCTAACCTGCGCGATTGGCGGGCTGTCAAAAAGGTTTTGAATGAATTTCGCCCTGAGCGTATTTGGGCCTGTTTAGTAGGGTTGAAAGGTCTTTCTTACATAAAAAACAGATTTTCACTGCATTTTTATATTGGGCAATTTGTGTCTACTGCAGCCTCCCATTTATGCATGGACAGGCTATGAACCCCGCAACCGAGGCTGGCAACAGGCTATCGAACACCCCATCGCAGTGCGACGACCAGCGGATCAACCTCTATGTCGTGTCTGTCAGCAAGTTTCTGTTGCTGTATGGGTTTACGGCTGGCGGGTACATGGTCTATTGGTCATATCGCAACTGGGCGTCCTACAAAGCAGTGAGCGGGGCGTCGATCACGCCGGGGGTGCGCGGGGTACTTTGGCCATTTTTTATCCTGCCGTTGTTTGAAGTGGTGCAAAACGGTCTGGACAGGTCTGGGCGCTACTATTTCTGGCAGCCCGAGACCAGGGGGCTGGTCATCATGGGGCTGGTCATGTTCTCGGTGCTGGTGAACACGTTCTTTACCCGGCCCTCGGATGAGGCCTACGTGTTGTTTGCCAATGTGGCGTTGATTGCCGTTTGCTGCGCCATGCTGGTGGCTGCCCAGCGCGCAATCAACACCCTGGCGGGTGACCCGCAGGGCAGCCATAACAAGGCCTTGAACGGCATCAATATTGCCTGGATGGTGGTCGGTGCGCTGTTGATGGCCGCCGTTGCCTATGTGGCGTTCACGGGCCAGCGCTGAAATCGTGTCGTAAAAAAACCGGGCTACCCTTTCGGGAGCCCGGTTTTTCAGTGCCCGATCACCCCATCAACCGATGGTCATCAGGCTCGCGTTGCCACCCGCAGCAGCGGTGTTGACGCTCAAGGCGCGTTCGATCACCAGGCGTTCCAGGGCGATATTGGTTTCACCCTGAGACAGGCCCTGTACGCCAACGATGGCGCCAGCCCGTTGTGCCACTTGCTGGCACACGTCACGCAGCTGGTCGCAATCACCGTGGTGCAGGACGGCGTCGAAGATCACGTCGTCCTTGGTCCAGTCGGCCACCAGCGTGATGCGCGCCTGCACCTCTTTTGGCAGGCGGGCCAACAGGGCCTTGGCCAGTTCGCTTTGCGGCAGGACGGCCGAGCTGCCCACGGCCAGAACGGCAGCCAGTTGGGTTAGCAGGTCGCTTTCAACCTCGGCCAGGCACAGCACGTGTTCACGCGGCAGGATGGCGTAGCTGTTGCGCTCGCCGGTCGGGCCGTTGAGCAGGCGCGTGATGCCGCTTTGCGAGTGAGCGGCGTATTCGCTGCACAGTTCGGCCAGCGCTGGCTGCTGGTTACTGCTGGCCCAGGCTTGCAGGGCGCTGAGCGGTTTGCTCATGGCTTCGCGGGCCTGGGTATCAGGAGCTGTTACGGCATCGACCTTGGCGAACGATTGCTCGATCGCATTGCCCGGGCGGGTCGACAGCAGGCGGTACAGGTACAGCGGACCACCGGCTTTCGGGCCGGTGCCCGACAGGCCTTCACCGCCGAACGGTTGCACGCCGACCACGGCACCCACGATGTTGCGGTTGACGTAGACGTTACCGGCGTTGACGTTGTTGACCACCTTGGCAATGGTTTCGTCGATGCGGGTATGCACGCCCAGCGTCAGGCCGTAACCCGAAGCGTTGATCTGTGCGATCAGCTGGTCGATGTCCTTGCGCTTGTAGCGCACCACGTGCAGCACCGGCCCGAAGATCTCACGTTCCAGCTCGTCGAAGCTTTCCAGTTCAATCAGGGTCGGCATGACGAAGGTGCCGCGTTTGCATTCTTCGATATCGGCAATGGCCATCTGGTAAACAGTACGGCCCTTGTCGCGCATGCCCTGGATATGTTGCTCGATCCCGGCCTTGGCTTCGGCGTCGATCACCGGGCCAATGTCCACGTTCAGACGCTCAGGGTTGCCCATGCGCGATTCGGCCATTGCACCCTTGAGCATTTCGATGACGCGGTCTGCCGAATCTTCCTGCAGGCACAGTACACGCAGCGCCGAGCAGCGTTGACCGGCACTGTCGAACGCCGAGGACACCACGTCGATAACCACTTGTTCGGTCAGGGCCGAAGAGTCGACGATCATGGCGTTCTGGCCGCCGGTTTCGGCGATCAGCGGGATTGGACGGCCCTGGGCATCGAGGCGGCCGGCGATGTTGCGTTGCAACAGGCGGGCAACTTCGGTGGAGCCGGTGAACATCACGCCTTTCACGCGATCATCGCCCACCAAACGTGCGCCGACGGTTTCGCCACGGCCCGGCAGCAATTGCAGCACGCCTTGCGGGATGCCGGCTTCGAGCAGGATGCGTACGGCTTGTGCAGCGACCAGCGGCGTTTGTTCCGCAGGCTTGGCCAGTACCGGGTTGCCGGCTGCCAGTGCTGCAGCCACCTGGCCGCTGAAGATGGCCAGCGGGAAGTTCCACGGGCTGATGCAGACCACCGGGCCCAATGGGCGGTGGGCATCGTTGGTGAAGTCGTTGCGCGCCTGTACCGCGTAGTAACGCAGGAAGTCCACGGCTTCGCGCACTTCGGCGATGGCGTTGGCGAAGGTCTTGCCGGCTTCACGGGCCAGCAGGCCCATCAGTGGCTGGATCTCGCCTTCCATCAGGTCGGCGGCGCGTTCCAGGATCGCAGCACGCTCGGCGGGCGGGGTGGCCTGCCAGATCGGTGCAGCGCTCAGGGCGCACTGGATGGCGTTGTCAGCGTCCTCAACGGTGGCTTCTTGTACATGCCCGACCACATCACGCAGGTCGGCCGGGTTGAGCACCGCTGCCGGGGTTTCGCTGCTGGAATCGCAACCGAGCATCGGCGCGGCTTTCCAGTCGTTGTGGGCCGTGGCCAGCAAGGCGCAGGACAGCGATGCCAGACGGTGTTCGTTGGACATGTCGATGCCGCTGGAATTGGCGCGTTCGCTGCCATACAGGTCACGCGGCAGCGGGATGCGCGGGTGCGGCAAGCCAAAGCCGCCTTCGGCCGTGGCCATTTGTTCGATCTGGCTCACCGGATCGGCCACCAACTCGTGGATCGCGATGGTGTGGTCAGCGATGCGGTTGACGAACGAGGTGTTCGCGCCGTTTTCCAGCAGGCGACGTACCAGATAAGCCAGCAGTGTTTCGTGGGTACCGACCGGAGCGTACACGCGGCACGGACGGTTCAACTTGCCTTCAGAAACTTTGCCTACAACCTGCTCGTAGAGGGGTTCGCCCATGCCGTGCAGGCACTGGAACTCGTACTGGCCCGGGTAGTAGTTCTGACCGGCAATGTGGTAAATCGCCGACAACGTTTGGGCGTTGTGGGTGGCGAATTGCGGGTAGATGGCTTCCGGCACGGCCAGCAGCTTTTTCGCACAAGCGAGGTAGGACACATCGGTGTACACCTTGCGGGTGTAGACCGGGTAGCCTTCCAGACCTTCGACCTGGGCGCGCTTGATTTCGCTGTCCCAGTACGCGCCTTTCACCAGGCGGATCATCAGGCGATGACGGCTGCGGCGCGCCAGATCGATCACATAGTCGATCACATAAGGGCAACGCTTCTGGTAGGCCTGGATCACGAAACCGATGCCGTTCCAGCCCGCCAGCTGTGGTTCGAAGCACAGACGCTCAAGCAGATCGAGGGAGATTTCCAGGCGGTCGGCTTCTTCGGCGTCAATGTTGAGGCCGATGTCGTACTTTTTGGCCAGCAAGGTCAGCGACAGCAGGCGCGGGTACAGCTCGTCCATCACGCGTTCATACTGGGCGCGGCTGTAACGCGGGTGCAGGGCCGACAGCTTGATGGAGATGCCCGGGCCTTCGTAGATGCCACGGCCGTGGGAAGCCTTGCCGATCGAGTGGATGGCTTGCTCGTAGGACGCGAGGTACTTCTGTGCGTCATGCTCGGTCAGTGCGGCTTCACCGAGCATGTCGTAGGAGTAACGGAAGCCCTTGGCTTCAAAGCGCGTGGCGTTGGCCAGGGCTTCGGCGATGGTCTCGCCGGTGACAAATTGCTCGCCCATCAGGCGCATGGCCATGTCGACGCCCTTGCGGATCATCGGCTCGCCACTTTTGCCGATGATGCGGCTCAGGGATGAGGTCAGGCCGGCTTCGTTGTGCGTTGACACCAGCTTGCCGGTCAGCAACAGGCCCCAGGTGGCGGCGTTGACGAACAGCGACGGGCTGTTGCCCAGGTGCGGGTGCCAGTTGCCGGTGCTGATCTTGTCGCGGATCAGGGCGTCACGGGTGCCTTTGTCCGGGATACGCAGCAGCGCTTCGGCCAGGCACATCAGGGCTACGCCTTCCTGGGACGACAGGGAAAATTCCTGCAGCAAGCCTTGCACGATGCCGGCACGGCCACCGGCGCTCTTTTGATTGCGCAGTTTTTCGGCAATCGAGGCGGCCAGGGTTTGCGTGGCTTCGGCCATCGGGGCCGGCAGGCGAGCCTGCTCCAGCAGCATGGGCACCACTTCGGGTTCCGGGCGACGGTACGCCGAAGTGATGGCAGCGCGCAGTACGGACTGCGGCAGGATGCTTTCGGCGAATTCCAGGAAGCACTGATGCGCATGGTCGGCTTGTACGTCGTCGGCGTCATCGCTGGCAGTGCCAGGGATACCGCTCAACTCGGTCAGGGTTGCACCACCCTCGAGTTTTTCCAGGTAATTGAAGATTGCCTGCTTGATCAGCCAGTGTGGCGTGCGATCAATCGAGGTCGCGGCGGCCTTGAGGCGCTCGCGGGTTGGGTCATCAAGTTTGACCCCAAGGGTGGTGGTAGCCATTTTTTTATCCTCATGGGTGCCACATTTGCGTGGCAGCAGCTGGCGGCAAGATTAGCGCTGCGCTGAAACGGGTGCAACTAGGTGCAACCCGTTTTTGTGTCGATTGGTCGACGCTTCGTCAGGAATTTTTTGCGCGGGTTGGATGGCTGCTCCTCCTTGGTGCTTTTTCTTCGGTTTGGCGGGGTCTTTGCTCCGAAAAGGCGCAAAAACCCTGAATTGAGACGAAAAGGCGACAAGGTGCAACTTGCCCGGCAGAAACTGGTTGCACCCGATTTGCTTTGTTGCATAGCATTCGCGCCCAAGGTGCAACCTCCTACAGAAGATTGGTTCATCGGCTGATGGATTTCCTGGGGAAACATCAGTCATAAATGCGCGGCAAGGTTAATCGTCTCAAACAGGACGTTTGTGAGCGTACGGCCAGACCGCCGCTAAACATAAAAACAATGCCAGGGCTTTATCAATGAGTGTTAGTAACCCAACCCTGATCACGTTCGTGATCTATATCGCAGCAATGGTGCTGATCGGCCTGATGGCTTATCGCTCCACCAACAACCTTTCTGACTACATTCTCGGTGGCCGTAGCCTGGGCAGCGTTGTAACCGCTTTGTCCGCTGGCGCCTCCGACATGAGCGGCTGGTTGCTGATGGGCTTGCCGGGCGCGATCTACATGTCCGGTCTGTCGGAAAGCTGGATTGCCATCGGTCTGGTGACCGGTGCCTACCTCAACTGGCTGTTCGTTGCCGGTCGCCTGCGGGTACAGACCGAGCACAATGGTGATGCGCTGACCCTGCCGGATTACTTCTCCAGCCGTTTCGAAGACAACAGCGGCCTGCTGCGGATTATCTCGGCCATCGTGATTCTGGTGTTCTTCACCATCTACTGCGCTTCCGGCATCGTGGCGGGTGCCCGTCTGTTTGAAAGCACCTTCGGCATGTCCTACGAGTCCGCCCTGTGGGCCGGTGCTGCGGCTACCATCGCCTACACCTTTATCGGTGGTTTCCTGGCCGTGAGCTGGACCGACACCGTACAGGCCACCCTGATGATCTTCGCGCTGATCCTTACGCCGATCATCGTGCTGCTGGCCACCGGCGGCGTGGACACCACGTTCCTGGCCATCGAAGCCAACGACCCGAGCAACTTCGACATGCTCAAGGGCACGTCCTTTATCGGCATCATCTCGCTGATGGGCTGGGGCCTGGGCTACTTCGGCCAGCCGCACATCCTGGCGCGTTTCATGGCCGCTGATTCGGTCAAGTCGATCGCCAAGGCGCGTCGCATCTCCATGACCTGGATGATCCTGTGCCTGGCGGGTACGGTCGCTGTGGGCTTCTTCGGTATCGCTTACTTCTCGGCGCACCCGGAAGTAGCCGGGCCTGTGACCGAAAACCCTGAGCGCGTGTTTATCGAGCTGGCCAAGCTGCTGTTCAATCCGTGGATTGCGGGCGTCCTGCTGTCGGCCATCCTGGCTGCCGTGATGAGCACCCTGAGCTGCCAGTTGCTGGTGTGCTCCAGCGCCCTGACCGAAGACTTCTACAAGTCCTTCCTGCGCAAAAATGCTTCCCAGCTGGAACTGGTGTGGGTTGGCCGGATCATGGTGCTGGTGGTTGCGCTGATCGCCATCGCGCTGGCTTCCAACCCGGAAAACCGTGTACTGGGCCTGGTGAGCTATGCATGGGCAGGCTTCGGTGCCGCTTTCGGCCCGGTTGTCCTGATCTCGGTACTGTGGAAGGGCATGACCCGTAATGGCGCATTGGCCGGTATTCTGGTGGGTGCCATTACCGTGATCGTGTGGAAGCATTTCGCACTGTTCGGTCTGTACGAAATCATCCCGGGCTTTATCCTGGGCAGCCTGGCCATTGTGCTGGCGAGCCTGGCTGGCAAGGGCCCGACCCAGGGAATGGTTGAGCGCTTCAACGCTGCTGAGAAAGACTTCCAGCAAAACCACTGATCGGGCAAGCGCATGCGCTGAGTCTGAAGTGTTCAGAAACGGCCCGTCTCCAGGTGAGACGGGCCGTTTTTTTTGCCTGGGTGTTGCTCACCGTATCTCGGAAAAACCGCCCGCCACCTGACGTCAGGTTGCGTACAAGGTAAACTTCGCCTCCTGCGCAGGAGCAACCATGAACTATCGTCACGCCTTCCACGCCGGCAACCATGCCGACGTCTTCAAACATATCGTCTTGACCCGCCTCATCGCCCTGATGTCGCGCAAAGAGCAGCCTTTCGCCTACCTCGATACCCATGCGGGTATTGGTTTGTACGACCTCAAGGGCGATCAGGCCAACCGCACGGGCGAGTACCTGGAAGGCATTGCGCGGTTGTGGGGGCAGAAAGACCTGCCTGCAGTGACTGATGACTACATGCAAGTGCTGCACAAGATGAATCCGGATGGCGAGTTGCGCTATTACCCGGGCTCGCCGGAGTGGGCGCGACGCCTGACCCGTTCCCAGGACCGTGTGCTGTTGAACGAAAAACACCCCGAAGACGGTGTGTTGCTCAAAGACAACATGAAAGGTGATCGCCGCGTAGCGGTGCATCTGGGCGAAGGCTGGCATGTGCCGCGGGCATTGCTGCCAGTGGCTGAAAAGCGTGGCTTGATGCTGATCGACCCGCCGTTCGAGAAACTCGACGAAATGAAGCGCTGCGCTGAATCGTTGAAAGACGCGATCAGCCGCATGCGCCAGACCGTGGTAGCGATCTGGTATCCGATCAAGGACAAGCGCCAGTTGCGCCGTTTTTACCAGGACCTTGCGGGGTCGGGTGCTCCGAAGTTGCTGCAGGTGGAGTTGTTCGTACACCCGCTGGACACGCCCAACAGCCTCAATGGTTCAGGCTTGGCGATTGCCAACCCGCCTTGGGGGCTGGAAGAAGAGCTGCGCGAACTGCTGCCGTGGCTGGCCAAGAAACTGGGGCAAACCCAGGGCGGCTGGCAGATGGAATGGTTGATCGCTGAGTAATAGCTGAAAACTGTAATGTGGGAGCGGGCTTGCTCGCGATCGAGGCGATGCGGTGTAACAGAAACACCGAGTCGCTTGCATCGCGAGCAAGCCCGCTCCCACAGTTTTTTGTGCTACATCAAATCGGGCAGGTCACGCCTGTACCGCCAATGCCACAGTAGCCCTGCGGGTTTTTCGCCAGGTACTGCTGGTGGTACGCCTCGGCGAAGTACACCGTTGGCGCCTGGTCGATTTCGGTGGTGATGGTGCCCAGCCCGGCCTTGTCCAGCTCGGCCTGGAACACTTTCTTGCTTTCCAGTGCCTGTTCAAGCTGCTCAGGGGTGGTGCAGTAGATCACCGAGCGGTATTGGGTGCCGATGTCGTTACCCTGGCGCATGCCCTGGGTCGGGTTGTGCAGTTCCCAGAACATGGCCAGCAGTTGCTTGTAGCTGACCACTTCCGGTTCGTAGACCACCAGCACCACTTCGGTGTGGCCGGTCAGGCCCGAGCAGACTTCTTCATAGGTCGGGTTCGGGGTGTAGCCGCCCGCATAACCCACCACGGTGCTGACCACGCCTTCGCGTTCCCAGAACTTGCGTTCCGCACCCCAGAAGCAGCCCAGACCAAAAATCGCAAAGTCGACATTCTTCGGGAATGGGCCCAGCAGCGGCTGACCGGTAACGTAGTGGGTTTCCGGCAGCTGTACATGGGTGTCGCGGCCCGGCAGGGCTTGTTCTTTAGTGGGTAGCACGTTTTTATTCACCAGAATTTCCGAGCGCAAGACCATGATTCAAGTCCTCTCAATCAGAGTGTAGGAAGTCAGGCCAATAGTGTGCCCGAGTGTTGCGGCGCTGTCAGGCCAAGGGGCCGCGCGGATAACGTTTGAGCTTTTCGATCAGTTCGCTGCCGGGGATCGGGCGGTCGAACAGATAGCCCTGGCCCACATCACAGCGATGGCGGCGCAAGAAGGCCAACTGTGCAGCGGTTTCAATACCCTCGGCAACCACTTTGAGCTTGAGGTTGTGCGCCATCGCGATCACCGCGGAGGTGATCTCCATGTCGTTCTGGTTGTCGGGGATGTCTTTGATAAAGCTGCGGTCGATCTTGATGATGTCGATCGGGAATTTTTTCAAGTAGCTGAGCGACGAGTAGCCGGTGCCAAAATCGTCCATGGCCAGGGTCAGGCCCAGTTTTTTCAGCTGGTCGAGTTGCAGGCGGGTGTCGTCGGTGGCCTCCAGCAGCAGGCCCTCGGTCAGTTCCAGCTCCAGCAGCGCCGCCGGCAGCTGTTCTTCCTTGAGGATGCTGGCAATCGAGGCAACCAGATCCGGGTCGGAGAACTGCTTGGGCGATACGTTGATCGCCACTTGCAAGTTGCCCAGCCCGGCGATGCTCAGTTGCCGGCTCATGCGGCAGGCCTGGCGGGCAACCCACTTGCCGATGGGGATAATCAGCCCGGTCTCTTCGGCCACGCTGATGAACTGGTCGGGGCGGATCATGCCGTTTTTCGGGTGGTTCCAGCGCAACAGCGCTTCCATGCCCAGCAGGCGCCCGGTTCGCAGGCACAGCTTGGGCTGGTAGAACACCTCCAGTTCGTTCTGGGTCAGGGCGCGACGCAGGTTGTTTTCGACAAACAGCTTGTAGCTGGCCTCGGCGTTCAAGGCTTCGGTAAACACCTGCACCTGATGCTTGCCGCAGGCCTTGGCCTTGTGCAGCGCCAGGCCCGCGTTGCGCATGAGGGTTTGCGGGTCGCGGCCATGCAAGGGCGCACAGGCCACGCCGACCGAGCCGGTGACGCTGATCAACTGGTTGTCGACGAACATCGGCTTGTCGAGGGTCATCAACAACTGGCTGGCAATTTGTTGCCCGGTGGCCAGGTCAGTGTCGTCGAGCAAGACCGCGAATTCGTTGCTGGCAAAACGCGCCAGGCCATCGCTGACGCTCAGGCTGTTGCGCAGGCGCCGGGCCAGGCTGATCAGCAGCTTGTCGCCGGTCTGGTGGCCGAGGCTGTCATTGATGCGCTTGAAGTTGTCGATATCCACCAGCAGCAGGCACACCGGGGTGTTGCTGTTGCGGGCGAAACGCTCGTCGAGATTGCGGATAAACGCCGGGCGATTGCCCAGATTGGTCAGGTTGTCAGTGTAGGCCAGGCGTTCGATGCGCTGCTGCGCCAGCTTGGTTTCGGTGATGTCTTCGTAGATGCCGATGTAATGGGTCAGCTCGCGGTTATCGCCATACACCTTGGAAATCGACATCTGGCCCCAGTAGGGTTCCAGGTTTTTGCGCCGGCTCTTGAATTCACCTTGCCAGCTGTTGCCTTTGCTCAGGCTTGAGTGGGCGTCGAACAGCAGATCACTGAGGTTTTCCAGTGCCGGCAGTTCCGACAGCTTGTGGCCCCGGACTTCTTCGGTGGTGTACTGGGTGATGGCAGTAAAGCTGGGGTTGGCGTACTCGACTACGCCGTCGCAGTTGACCAGCAAAAAGGCGTTGGCACTTTGCTCGACAGCGCGCTGGAACAGGTGCAGGGCATTGGTGGCAGCACGGCGGTTGTGGTTGTTGATGACCTGGGCAAACTGGTCGGCCAGTTCCCCGGCAAAGGCGATTTCATCCGCCTGCCAGGCGCGGGTCCTGCCCACTTGCTCAAGGCACAGGACGCCGACCACCTGGCCGTCGATGCGGATGCCGGCGTCGAGCATGGCATTGGCATCGTGTCGCCCCAGGCTGGCCACCAGCTCGCGGGTGCGTGGATCGCGGCTGGCGTTCGTCGCATCGATCGAGCGGCTGGTGTGCAGGGCTTCGAGGTAGTCGGGGAACAGGCTGGCGTCGAAGGTATCCTGGGCAATATGCGCCTGGGCCTCGCGCTGGAAGGCTGAAACCGGCAGCAACTGGCTGCCTTCAAGGTTCCACAGGCTGGCACCATCGATTTGATAGATATCGCAGGCGCTGCGGGTGATCAGCTCGGCGGCTTCTTGCAGCGAGTTGTGCTGGCTGTAGCGGTGGCGGGCCAGGCGCAGGATCAGATCCTGCTGGGCGCGCACGCGTTCCAGATGCTGGAGTTGATCGGCCTGGGTGCGCTGGTTGAGTGCAAGGGCGATCTGCAGGCGGCTGTTCTGTGTTTCCAGTTCAGCCACCGGGGCCGGTAGAGGGCTGGCAGCGCTGTCTTCAATGGCCAGCAGGTAGCCGCGCAAAAAATGCCGGTTGTGTTGCTTGTAGGCCTCGCCCAGTTCCATCAGGTTCAGTGGGCCCAGGGCGGTGTGCAGGGTGTAGTGCACGACGTAGTGATGGCGAGTCCTGAGTTGCTGCTCGATGGCATCGTGCAGGCGATAGCGTGCCTGGGGCTCCATCAGGCTGGCGTAGGGCGAGCCGACCAGCGCACACAGATCCGCGGCGGGCATGCCAAATTGGCGCTCGCAATGGGGGTCGAGGTAGAGCATGGCCCAGCTGGCTTCATTAAGCCGTTCGAAACGCAGCATGCCGAGCCGGGAGGGCACGGGGAGCTGGGTGACGACCTCGGCTGCCAAACGCGGGGCAGCATCAGGTTGGCTCTTCATTGGGGCACTCGCTTCACAAATGCGGTTTGCGCACGGGCTGTCACCCTGTTTCTGTGGATGGCGGCAAGGTTGCATCATGCTCAACGTGCTGACAAGTGAACATAAAGGCTAAGTGCTATAAGGGCTTATCGGCCGGCCGGCGATTTTCTACAGGCCGATC
The DNA here is from genome assembly GCF_041200115.1 of Pseudomonas sp. WC2401. Classification (NCBI taxonomy): domain Bacteria; kingdom Pseudomonadati; phylum Pseudomonadota; class Gammaproteobacteria; order Pseudomonadales; family Pseudomonadaceae; genus Pseudomonas; species Pseudomonas sp. WC2401. The sequence goes on along the minus strand of NZ_CP165623.1, from coordinate 272,275 downwards.
GATAAGCTTTGGAGCTTATTTGAGTGCAATAGTTGCTGTCTCGATGATGCGGCCCTTTTTATTGTGAAAATCGACCTTCAACTGCTGGCCGGTGATGGTCAGGCAGGCGAAGTTGTCCTCGCTGACAACGCGGCTGTTGAGCGTGAGCGAGTAGGTGCCGGTGCCGACGGTCGTCAGGGGGGTGTTGACGAGCAGATCGCCAACATTGGCATACGGCAGCAGCCGGGTGTTGCACAGGGGCGAAGAGACCACGCTGTGAACGATAAAGTCGGGGCTCTTGTCGTGGGTCAGCTGGCAGCAGAGCGAGCCGTGAATATCGCCGGACACAAACACCACGTTCTTGACGGCGTTGGAACGAATGGTCTCCAGGATCCGGTTGCGCTGTGTCGTGAATGCTTTCCAGCCGTCGCTGTCACGCCGTTGGTCAGGCATGAACATGACGCTGCTGACGATAAATTTGACGCTGGCCGTGCTGTTGACCAGCCATTTGAGCAATGCCTGTTCCTGCGCGACGCCAATCATGCGTTTGTCGCGCCCGGCCAGGATTCGCTCAGTGCGACAGTCCATGACAAACCAGTCGATATCGGCGTTGGCAAACATGTACCAGTAGCGGCTCAAGTTGCGATTGATGCGCCCGTCTGGCTGTAGCGCGTGAGCCGGGCCGTGGCTGCACTGGTAAGCCTCATAAGCGCGCATGGCGTTGTTGTAGAGCGCCGTGTCGCCGTTGCTGCGATTGGCTGGCCAGTTATCTTCGATCTCATGGTCGTCGAGGATCATGTACGTCGGCGTGCGGGCCATGAGTGAGCGGATATTGGGCTGGCTGAAGGCTGCACGGTATTTGCGGGTGATGGCCGGGTAGTCGCTGTCCGGGGCGATGATATTCAGGTCGTCGACATACACCTGGTCACCGGTCATGACCACGGCATCAAGACCTTGCTGGCGGGCCAGGGCGTGGATGCTGGCGAAGATCTCATCACCCAGGTGCGCAGCCGAAGGGATGCCAGCCGTGAGCCTGAGGTAGCGGCAGGATCCTGTAACGTACCGGCGGGTGCGGTTGCGCGCGGTTGAGTCGGTCTTGAAGGTGTAAACCGTGGCTGGCCATTGCAGTGCAATTTGTTTGACTGTTTCAGGCGTATGCCCCGGGCTTGAGGTGGCGAACCAGCCTGCCTGGTATTCGTAGAGGGTATCGCTGCGCAGATTGTGCAGGACCAGCGTGTCGGACATGTCGAATTCAGGGCTCAGCCTGGTAAACACACCGGCTGACCATTGGCTGTCTCCAGCCTTGCGGTGCCGGATACCGGCGAATACGGCGTTGTTTTTATCGGAGTCGCCGCGCACGAAAATACGGGCGTGCTGTGCGGTGGTAAAACCTACTATCGGGCCAACTGTAGGTGAGATCACATCGAAATCCTTTCTGATGTTTGGGCGATGGCAATCGCGTGGTTCCAGTCCTTTGGTTAACGGTAGAAGTGGTTGGGTGGTTGGCCCATTCATGGATTCAGCGCTGGGTGTAGTGCTTGAAGGGCAGTGAGTGTCAGAAAAGCCCCTCACCCTAGCCCTCTCCCAAAGGGAGAGGGGACTGACCGCGCGCGACTTCAAGAGCACCGCCAATCAGGCCCTCTCCGAAAGGGAGAAGGGACTGAGCGCCTGCGATTTCAAAAACACCGCCAATCAGAGCTTCTGCCAAAGGGAGAGGGGACTGAGTGCGTGCGATTTCAAAAACACCGCCAATCAGCCCCTCTCCCAAAGGGAGAGGGGGCTGACCGCACGCGATTTCAAGAGCACCGCCAATCAGCTCCCTCTCCCTTCGGGAGAGGGTTGGGGTGAGGGGCTCTTCAAATCGCAGGCAAAAAAAGCCCCGCCAAATGGCGGGGTTGAGGTACGAGCGTGGCGCTCGGAAAACAGTGCGCTACCCCCGGCCTTCGGTGAAGAAGGCCGGGGGTGTGGCTTACAACAGGATAGTGCGGATGTCGCCCAGCAACTGGCTCAGACGCTGGGTGAAGCGTGCAGCAGCCGCGCCGTTGATCACACGGTGATCGTAGGACAGCGACAAAGGCAGCATCAGTTTCGGCTGGAAGGCTTTGCCGTCCCAGACTGGCTGGATGGTGGCCTTGGAAACGCCGAGGATCGCCACTTCCGGTGCGTTGACGATCGGCGTGAAGCCGGTGCCGCCAATGTGCCCGAGGCTGGAAATCGTGAAGCACGCGCCTTGCATGTCGTCTGCGGTGAGCTTCTTGTCACGGGCCTTGGCAGCCAGTGCCGCGGCTTCAGCAGCCAGTTGCAGCAGGCTCTTCTGATCAACGTTCTTGATCACAGGCACCAGCAGGCCATCCGGGGTGTCAACGGCGAAGCCGATGTTGACGTATTTCTTGCGGATGATCGCTTTGCCGCTTGGCGCCAGCGAGCTGTTGAAGTCCGGCATTTCCTTGAGCAGGTGGGCGCAGGACTTGAGCAGCAGCGGCAGTACAGTCAGCTTCACGCCGGCTTTTTCTGCGACGGCTTTTTGCGCGACGCGGAAGGCTTCCAGCTCGGTGATGTCAGCCTGGTCGAACTGAGTCACGTGCGGGATGTTCAGCCAGCTGCGGTGCAGGCTCGACGCGCCGATTTGCATCAGGCGGGTCATGGCCACTTCTTCCACTTCACCGAAACGGCTGAAGTCGACAGCAGGAATTGGCGGAATGCCAGCACCACCGGTTGCGCCGGCGGCCGGTGCTTCCTTGGCTTTCTGCATCATGGCTTTGACGTGCGCCTGCACGTCTTCCTTGATGATACGGCCGTGCGGGCCGCTCGGGCTCACCGCGCTCAGCTCGACGCCGAACTCGCGGGCCAGTTGACGCACGGCAGGGCCGGCGTGAACCTTGCCACCCTTTGGTGCAGGCGCGGCGGCCGGGGCAGGTGCCTCGGCTTTGGCGGCTGGCGCAGGGGCAGCAGCAGGTGCTTCAGCTTTTGCCGGTGCAGGAGCGGTCTGAGCCGGAGCAGCAGGGGCAGCAGCGCCTTGAACCTTGAGCTTGAGGATAAAGTCGCCAGTGCCGACTTCGTCATCCAGCTTGACCGCAATGCTCTCAACCACACCGGCGGCTGGCGATGGAATTTCCATGCTGGCCTTGTCGGATTCCAGGGTGATCAAGGATTGATCAGCCTCAACGGTATCGCCGGCCTTGACCAGGATCTCGATGATTTTGGCTTTGCCCGACGAGCCGATATCCGGGACGTGAATGTCCTGGATGGTAGCGGCGGCAGGTGCAGCCGGGGCCGCTGGGGCCTCGGCAGCAGGGGCGGCAGCTGGCTTTTCAGCCGCGGCCGGGGCAGCCGCAGGGGCTGGCGCTTCAGGCGCCGCAGCGGCGCCCTCGGCTTCCAGTTCCAGCAGTTCGTCGCCTTCTTTCAGGCGGTCGCCCAGCTTGATCTTCAGGCTCTTGACGATACCGGCCTTGGGAGCAGGGATTTCCATGCTCGCCTTGTCCGATTCCAGGGTCAGGATGCTCTGGTCGGCTTCGATACGGTCGCCGACTTTTACAAACAGCTCGATGACTTCACCGTCGCCGCTGCCGATGTCAGGTACTCGAATGAGTTCGCTCACAAATATTCTCCTCAGCAGTCCAGTGGGTTGCGTTTTTCCGGGTTGATGCCGAACTTGACGATGGCTTCTGCCACCACCTTAGGTTCGATATCGCCACGGTCAGCCAGTGCTTCCAGGGCTGCCAACACCACGAAGTGACGGTCTACTTCAAAGAAGTGACGCAGTTTTTTGCGGCTGTCGCTGCGGCCGAAACCGTCAGTGCCCAGCACTTTGAATTCCTTGACCGGTACCCACTGGCGAATCTGCTCGGCGAACAGCTTCATGTAGTCGGTAGAGGCAATAACCGGACCTTTACGGCCAGTCAGGCACTCTTCAACGTAGCTCAGCTGAGGCTTCTGGCCTGGGTGCAGACGGTTGTGACGCTCAACGGCCAGGCCGTCGCGACGCAGCTCGTTGAAGCTGGTAACGCTCCAGACGTCAGCACCGATGTTGAACTGTTCACGCAGGATGATCGCCGCTTCACGGACTTCACGCAGGATGGTGCCGGAGCCCATCAGCTGAACGTGGTGCGCCGCTTCCTTGGTGTCTTCCTCGAGCAGGTACATGCCCTTGACGATGCCTTCCTCGACACCGGCCGGCATGGCTGGCTGCTGGTAGGACTCGTTCATCACGGTGATGTAGTAGAAGACGTCCTGTTGCTCTTCGGTCATCTTCTTCATGCCGTCCTGAATGATCACCGCCAGCTCATAGCCGTAGGTTGGATCAAAGGTGCGGCAGTTCGGGATGGTGCCAGCCAGGATGTGGCTGTGACCGTCTTCGTGTTGCAGGCCTTCGCCGTTGAGCGTGGTACGCCCGGCGGTGCCGCCGATCAGGAAGCCACGGGTGCGGCTGTCGCCAGCGGCCCAGGCCAGGTCGCCAATACGCTGGAAGCCGAACATCGAGTAGAAGATGTAGAACGGCAGCATCGGCTGGTTGTGGTTGGAGTACGAAGTACCGGCGGCGATGAAGGAGCTCATGGCGCCTGCTTCGTTGATGCCTTCTTCGAGGATCTGACCTTTTTTGTCTTCGCGGTAGAACATCACCTGGTCTTTATCGACTGGCTCGTAGAGCTGGCCGACGGACGAGTAGATGCCCAGTTGGCGGAACATGCCTTCCATACCGAAGGTACGGGCTTCGTCCGGGATGATCGGAACGATGCGCGGGCCGATTTCCTTGTCCTTGACCAGCTGCGCCAGGATGCGCACGAAAGCCATGGTGGTGGAAATTTCACGGTCGCCGGAGCCGTCAAGGATGGCCTTGAGGGTTTCCAGTGGCGGGGTCGGGATGCTGATGCTCTGCGCGCGGCGCTGAGGCACGAAACCGCCCAGTGCAGCACGGCGCTCGCTCAGGTAGCGGGCTTCGGCGCTGCCTTCTTCAGGTTTGAAGAACGGCAGGTTTTCGATTTCGTCGTCCTTGACCGGGATGTCGAAACGATCGCGGAACAGCTTCAGGCTTTCAACATCAACCTTCTTGGTGTTGTGCGCGGTGTTTTTCGCTTCGCCGGCGCCGGTGCCATAACCCTTGATGGTCTTGGCCAGGATCACGGTTGGCTGGTCTTTGTGGTTGACCGCTTCGTGGTACGCCGCGTAGACCTTGTACGGGTCGTGGCCGCCACGGTTGAGCTTCCAGATCTCGTCGTCGGACAGGTCTGCAACCATCGCCTTGAGTTCCGGCGAGTTGAAGAAGTGTTCACGCACGAACGCGCCGTCTTTGGCTTTGTAGTTCTGGTACTCGCCGTCGATGACTTCGTCCATGCGACGTTGCAGGATACCGTCGACGTCCTTGGCCAGCAGCGGGTCCCAGAAGCGGCCCCAGATGACTTTGGTCACGTTCCACTGAGCACCGCGGAATACGCCTTCGAGTTCCTGGATGATCTTGCCGTTGCCGCGAACCGGGCCGTCGAGGCGCTGCAGGTTGCAGTTGATGACAAAGATCAGGTTGTCGAGGTTTTCACGACCGGCCAGGGAGATTGCGCCCAGGGATTCCGGTTCGTCGCACTCGCCGTCGCCCAGGAAGCACCAGACTTTCTGGCCAGCAGGGATATAGCCGCGGGCTTCCAGGTACTTCATGAAGCGCGCCTGGTAGATCGCCTGGATCGGGCCAAGGCCCATCGATACGGTCGGGAACTGCCAGAAATCAGGCATCAGCCAAGGGTGCGGGTAGGACGACAGGCCCTGACCGTCCACTTCCTGGCGGAAGTTGTTCATTTGTTCTTCGCTGATGCGGCCTTCCATGAACGCACGGGCGTAAACGCCTGGCGAGGTGTGACCCTGGAAGTAGATCAGGTCGCCGCCGTGTGCGTCGGTCGGGGCCTGGAAGAAGTAGTTGAAGCCGATGTCATACAGGGTTGCGCTGGAAGCGAAGCTGGAAATGTGACCGCCCAGGTCCGAATCTTTCAAGTTGGTGCGCATCACCATGGCCATCGCGTTCCAGCGAACCAGCGAGCGAATGCGGCGTTCCATGAACAGGTCGCCAGGCATGCGTGCTTCGTGGGTTACGGGAATCGTGTTGCGGTAAGGCGTGGTAATGGCATACGGCAGCTGCGAACCGGTGCGGGTAGCGAGCTCACCCATACGGGTCATCAGGTAGTGAGCGCGGTCTTCGCCTTCTTTGTCGAGAACCGATTCCAGGGCGTCCAGCCATTCCTGGGTTTCGACGGGATCGAGGTCTTGCATGGCTTGCTCCAGGGCGGATAGGCTTCCAGAATCGGTTGCCTGAGTTTGCGACTGGCCTTGTGGGCAGACGACATAAATTCTTGGATGGCCGGAGGTTGATTCCAGCGGCGTGTAGTTTTACTACAAATCGTCGGCCATTTCAGCCTTTCGAGTGCATGAGCCAGTAGTAAAACTACAGGATTGGTCCTGATGGCCACCTGTTTCGTTGTGCGAAAAATCGATATTGTTGGTGCGTTTATCAGTTTTCAGCCCTGAATATGCGGGCTGGATGCTAAACAAAGTGATCTTCGAGCTATTTATAACCTTTGTTCGACAGTCGGATTAAACCGCTGTTTCTTCCTGTCACCGTACTCGGCAACACCATCGCCGATCAAGGATAGACCATGAGCCTTCCGTCGCTTGCTCCAATTCCTGCCCTTTTACAGCCCCTGGCCAGCCGTGCCGAGCACTCGTGGCGCGCAGCAGTCGCCGGGCTTGAGGGCGGGCAGGGGCTCGACGCCTGGTCACCCGAGCGCTGGTCGGCATTCAACCGGGTCAGTGCGGCGAGCGACTTCTTTATAGAACAATCTTTGCGTGACCCTTTGATGTTGCTCGAACTGGCGCACTCCGGCGAGCTGGACCGCAGCTTCGGCCCCGGTGAACTGTGTGGGCAGATTGCTGCTGCCGCCCAGGCAGCCAGCAGCGATGATGAGTTGGGCCGGGCGCTGCGCCGCCAGCGTACTCGCCAGCAAATCCGGATTATCTGGCGTGACCTCAACCGCCAGGCAGACTTGATCGAAACCTGCCGCGACCTGTCGGACATGGCCGATGCCAGCATCGACCAGGCCTATCGCTGGTTGTATCAACGGCATTGCCAGCAGTTTGGCACCCCTGTCGGCAACCGCAGTGGCGAGCCACAGGAGATGGTGATCCTGGGCATGGGCAAGCTCGGTGCCGTGGAGTTGAACCTGTCTTCGGACATCGACCTGATCTTTGCCTACCCCGAGGGCGGCGAAACCGTGGGGGCCAAGCGCCCGCTGGACAATCAGGAGTTTTTTATCCGCCTGGGCCAGCGCTTGATCAAGGCACTGGACCCGATGACCGTCGACGGGTTTGTGTTCCGCGTCGACATGCGCCTGCGCCCTTATGGCTCGTCCGGTGCGCTGGTGTTGAGCTTCAACGCGCTGGAGCAGTACTACCAGGATCAGGGGCGCGACTGGGAACGCTACGCGATGATCAAGGCCCGGGTCGTGGCCGGTGATCAGGTCATGGGCGCACAGCTGCTCAGCCTGTTGCGTCCGTTCGTGTATCGCCGCTACCTCGATTTCTCGGCGATTGAGGCGCTGCGCACCATGAAGCAGCTGATCCAGCAGGAAGTACGGCGCAAAGGCATGGCCGACAACATCAAGCTGGGGGCGGGCGGCATCCGTGAAGTGGAGTTTATCGCCCAGGCTTTCCAGCTGATCCACGGCGGCCGAGACCTCAGCCTGCAACAACGACCGCTGCTTAAAGTCCTGACCATTCTGGAAGGCCAGGGTTATTTGCCTGCAGAGGTGGTCAGCGAGCTGCGCGAAGGTTATGAGTTCCTGCGGTACACCGAGCATGCGATTCAGGCCATTGCCGACCGCCAGACTCAAATGCTGCCCGACAATCAGCAGGATCAGGCTCGCATCGCCTTTATGATGGGTTTTGACAGCTGGGCGGCATTCCATGAGCAATTGATGGCGTGGCGTGGGCGTATCGACTGGCACTTCCGTCAGGTCATTGCCGACCCGGATGAGGAAGAGGTCATCGACGAAGGCGAGCTGATTGTCGGTGGGGAGTGGTTGCCGCTGTGGGAAGAAGTTCAGGACGATGCCGCCGCTTGTGTCCAGCTTGAAGAAGCCGGGTTTGTCGATGCGCCCAAAGCCCTCAAGCAACTGGCTGCCCTGCGTTCCAGTCCGCAGCTGCGCTCCATGCAGCGCTTGGGCCGCGAGCGTCTGGATGCTTTCATCCCGAGATTGCTGGCCCAGGCCGTTGAGCACGCCAACCCCGATCTGGTGCTGGAGCGGGTGTTGCCGCTGGTCGAGGCGGTAGCCCGGCGTTCTGCTTATTTAGTGTTGCTGACCGAAAACCCCGACGCCTTGCGCCGTTTGCTGACGCTGTGCGCGGCCAGCCCGTGGATCGCCGAGCAGATCACCCGCTTCCCGTTGCTGCTCGATGAGCTGCTCAATGAGCGCCGCCTGTTCAAGCCGCCGCTGGCCCCTGAGCTGGCCGCCGAGTTGCGCGAACGCCTGACGCGCATTCCCGAGGACGACCTTGAGCAACAAATGGAAGCCCTGCGCAACTTCAAGCTGGCCCACCGTTTGCGGGTCGCGGCATCGGAAATCTCCGGCAGCCTGCCTTTAATGAAGGTCAGCGATTACCTGACGTGGTTGGCCGAAGCCATTCTGGAACAAGTATTGGCCCTGGCCTGGCGCCAGACCGTGGCCAAGTACGGCACCCCGCAGCGTACCGACGGCAGCCTGTGCGACCCCGGCTTTATTATTGTCGGCTACGGCAAGGTGGGCGGTATCGAGCTGGGGCATGGCTCGGATCTGGACCTGGTGTTTATCCACGATGGCGACCCGAATGCCGAAACCGACGGCGCCAAGCCCATCGACGGCGCGCAGTTTTTCACCCGCCTGGGCCAGCGGATCATCCATTTACTGACGGCGCAAACCAACTCCGGGCAGCTGTATGACGTTGATATGCGCCTGCGCCCGTCAGGCGCTTCGGGGTTGCTGGTCAGTTCGCTCGGTGCCTTTGAGCGCTATCAGGAAAACGAAGCCTGGACCTGGGAGCATCAGGCACTGGTGCGTGCTCGCGTGCTGGTGGGCTGCAAGCAGGTGGGGGCGGCGTTTGAGCAGGTGCGTGCCAGTGTGTTGGGCCGCGAGCGGGATTTGCCGACCTTGCGCCAGGAGGTCAGCGAGATGCGCGCCAAGATGCGCGACAACCTGGGCACGCGGATAACCGCCGCAGGTACTGCCGAAAATGCCTATGAGGCCACTGTGCCATTCGACCTTAAGCAGGACGCCGGAGGTATCGTCGATATTGAATTTATGGTGCAATACGCGGCCCTGGCGTGGTCCAGGGAACACCCGGCGTTACTGCGCTACACCGACAATATCCGCATTCTGGAAGGGCTGGAACAGGTCGGGCTGATGCCCGCCACCGATGCCAGCCTGTTGCGCGAGGCGTACAAGGCCTTTCGCGCCGTCGCCCACCGCCAAGCCTTGCAAAAGGAGGCCGGGGTGGTCACGGGGGATCAATTTGTCGTCGAGCGTCAACACGTGCGACGCATCTGGTCCGAGCTAGGATTGAGCTAGGTTGCTGGCTCACACACAGAGTTAAAGCTGTAAGAACGTATCCGGCGGGTCCATAAGCCCCGTCCAATTTGCCTGACGCCTTGTGGTGCGGGTGCTGGATTCTTTGAGGAGCGTAATGATGTCGATGGCTGATCGTGATGGTGTGATCTGGTATGACGGCAAGCTGGTGCCGTGGCGCGATGCCACGACCCATGTGCTGACCCATACATTGCACTACGGCATGGGCGTGTTTGAAGGTGTGCGCGCTTACGAAACCCCGCAGGGCGCGGCGATTTTCCGCTTGCAGGCGCACACTGACCGCCTGTTCGATTCGGCCCACATCATGGGCATGAAGATCCCGTTCAGCAAAGACGAAATCAACGAAGCGACCCGCATTGCGGTGCGTGAAAACAACCTCGACAGCGCTTACATCCGCCCGATGGTGTTCTACGGCTCCGAAGCGATGGGGCTGCGTGCTACCGGCCTGAAAGTCCATGTGATCATCGCGCCGTGGAGCTGGGGTGCCTATATGGGCGCCGAAGCCCTGGAAGTCGGGATCAAGGTGCGTACCAGCTCCTTTACCCGCCATCATGTGAACATCTCCATGACCCGGGCCAAGGCCAACGGTCATTACATCAACTCGATGCTGGCCCTGCAGGAAGCGATTTCCGGCGGTGCCGACGAAGCGCTGTTGCTCGATCCCGAAGGTTTTGTGGCTGAAGGCTCGGGCGAAAACGTATTCCTGGTCAAGGATGGCGTGATTTATACCCCGGACGTCACTGCCTGCCTGAACGGCATTACCCGCAGCACGATCCTGACCCTGGCCACTGAGCTGGGGTACAAGTTTGTTGAAAAACGCATCACCCGCGACGAGGTGTATATCGCTGATGAGGCGTTCTTCACCGGCACTGCCGCTGAAGTGACGCCGATTCGCGAAGTCGACGGGCGTCAAATCGGGATCGGCCGCCGTGGCCCGATCACCGAAAAACTGCAAAAGGCTTACTTTGACCTGGTGACCGGCAAGACTACGGACCATCCAGAGTGGCGTACACTGGTCAAGTAATGTCGGCATAGCATCACAGCAGGGAGGCGAATGCCTCCCTTGCTTGTTTATGGAAACTTATGAATATTTTGATCGTTGGGCCCAGCTGGGTCGGTGACATGGTGATGGCGCAGACACTGTTCCAGTGCCTCAAACAGCGCCACCCGCAGTGCGAAATCGATGTGCTGGCCCCCGAGTGGAGCCGGCCCATCCTTGAGCGCATGCCTGAAGTTCGCAAGGCCTTGAGCTTCCCGCTCGGTCATGGCGCGCTCGAACTGGCCACGCGACGCAAGATCGGCAAGTCCCTCAAGGGCCAGTACGATCAGGCAATTTTGTTGCCCAACTCGCTGAAATCGGCACTGGTGCCGTTTTTTGCGGGCATTACCACCCGTACCGGCTGGCGCGGCGAGTTCCGCTACGGCCTGCTTAACGATGTGCGCAAGCTCGACAAACAACGTTACCCGTTGATGATCGAGCGTTTTATGGCCCTGGCCTATGAGCCGGGCGCTGACCTGCCCAAGCCATACCCGCGCCCCGATTTGCAGATTGACCCGCAAAGCCGAGCCGGCGCCCTGGCCAAGTTCGGCCTGGAGCTGGACCGTCCGGTGCTGGCGCTGTGCCCGGGTGCCGAATTCGGCGAGTCCAAGCGCTGGCCGTCCGAGCACTACGCCAAAGTCGCCGAGCAAAAGATCCGTGAAGGCTGGCAAGTGTGGTTGTTTGGCTCGAAAAACGATCACGGTGTGGGCGAAGAGATCCGCTCGCGCCTGATCCCGGGGCTGCGCGAAGAGTCGGTCAACCTCAGCGGCGAAACCTCGCTGGCCGAGGCCATCGACCTGTTGTCCTGTGCCGACGCCGTGGTGTCCAACGACTCGGGGCTGATGCACGTCGCGGCTGCGCTGAACCGCCCGCTGGTGGCCGTTTACGGCTCCACGTCACCCGGTTTTACCCCGCCCCTGGCGGACAAGGTTGAAATCGTGCGCCTGGGTCTCGATTGCAGCCCGTGTTTTGACCGCACCTGCCGTTTTGGCCACTACAACTGCCTGCGCGAGCTGATGCCGCACTTGGTGGTGGAAGCCTTGCAGCGCTTGCAGGGTTCACCGGTCGAGGTCAACTAGGTGCGAGTTCTGTTGGTCAAAACCTCATCCCTGGGCGATGTGATCCATGCCTTGCCGGCGCTGACCGATGCGGCGCGGGCGATTCCGGGTATCACCTTTGACTGGGTTGTGGAGGAGGGCTTTGCCGAAATCCCGACCTGGCACCCGGCGGTGGGTAAAGTCATTCCTGTGGCGATCCGCCGCTGGCGCAAAAATATCTGGCAAACCCTCAAAAGTGGCGAGTGGAGCCGTTTCAAGCAAAGCCTGCGCGCGGAAAAATACGATCTGGTGATCGACGCCCAGGGCCTGGTCAAAAGTGCCTGGCTGACCCGTTATGTAAAAGCCCCGGTAGCCGGCCTGGATAAAGACTCTGCCCGTGAACCCCTGGCCAGCCGCTTTTATCAGCGGCGCCTGGCGGTGGCCCGTGGGCAGCATGCGGTCGAGCGTCTGCGCCAGCTGTTTGCCGTTGCGCTGGGCTACGACCTGCCCAAAGGGCTGGGCGATTACGGCCTGGATGTTGAAAGGCTGGTGGAACTGCCGCGCACAAAGCCCTTCGTGCTGTTTTTGCACGGCACCACCTGGGACACCAAGCACTGGCCTGAAGTCTACTGGCGCGATCTGGCCCAGCGCATGGGCCATCTGGGTGTCGAAGTGCGCCTGCCGTGGGGCAACCCGGCCGAAAAGGCCCGGGCCGAACGCATTGCCAATGGCTTGAATAATGCCGTGGTACTGCCCAAATTGAATCTGGCGGGTGTCGCCAAGGTGCTGGCCAGTGCCAGTGCCTGCGTGGCAGTCGATACCGGATTGGGGCATTTGGCCGCCGCACTGGATGTGCCGACCATCTCCCTGTTTGGCCCGACCAACCCGGGCCTGACCGGCGCCTATGGCAAGGGGCAGATCCACCTGGCCAGTGATTTTCCGTGCGCGCCGTGCCTGCAGAAAAAATGCACCTACACTCCGACTGCCCAGGACCAGCAGCGGTTTGACCTGAAAAACGAGTGGCCCCTGTGCTTCACCCGTTTGAACCCTGAGCGTGTCGCGAGTCGATTAAGCACGTTGTTACTGGCTGAGGAACTGCGCTGATGCAACTGGCTTTTGTGCTGTACAAATACTTTCCGTTTGGCGGGCTGCAACGGGATTTCATGCGCATTGCGCTGGAATGCCAAAAGCGCGGCCATCAAATCCGCGTCTACACCATGATCTGGGAAGGCGACATCCCGCCTGGCTTTGAAGTGCTGGTGGCGCCGGTCAAGGCGTTCCATAACCACACCCGCAACGAAAAAATGCTCGCATGGATGCAGGCCGACCTGGCCAAGCGCCCCGTGGACCGCCTGATCGGCTTCAACAAAATGCCTGGCCTGGACGTGTACTACGCGGCCGACGGTTGCTTTGAAGACAAGGCGCAAAACCTGCGTCACTCGTTTTATCGCTTCTTCAAACGCTACAAGCACTTTGCCGAGTACGAGCGCGCGGTGTTCGCCAAGGATGCCAAGACTGAAATCCTGATGATTTCCGAAGTCCAGCAGCCGTTGTTTATCAAGCATTACGACACCCCGCTGGAGCGCTTCCACCTGCTGCCGCCGGGCATTGCCCTGGACCGCCGCGCGCCGGCCAATGCGGCCGAGATTCGTGCCGAGTTCCGCCGTGAATTCAATCTGGCAGACGACGACTTGCTGCTGGTGCAGATCGGCTCGGGCTTCAAGACCAAGGGCGTGGATCGCAGCCTCAAAGCGCTGGCGGCCTTGCCGGGTGAGCTTAAAAAACGCACCAAACTGTTTGTAATCGGCCAGGACGACCCCAAAGTCTTTCAATTGCAGAGTGCCACTTTGGGCTTGGGTGACCATGTGCAGTTCCTCAAGGGGCGCAGTGATATCCCGCGCTTCCTGCTGGGCGCCGACTTGCTGATTCATCCGGCCTACAACGAAAACACCGGCACCGTACTGCTTGAAGCACTGGTCGCAGGTTTGCCGGTGCTGGTCAGCGCTGTTTGCGGCTACGCCCACTACATCAGCGACGCCGATTGCGGCCGCGTACTGGACGAACCGTTCGAGCAGGCGCAACTCAATGAATACCTGACACACATGTTGTCCGACGACACTGCGCGCGCGGCCTGGAGCCGAAACGGCCTGGCCTACGCGCAGACGGCCGACCTCTACAGCATGCCGCAGCACGCTGCGGATGTGATTCTGGCGGAGCAACACTGATGAAACTGATTCTTGCCGAACCGTTCAAGAGCTTGTGGGCCGGGCGCGATGCGTTCGCCGAAGTCGAGCGCCTGGAAGGCGAGGTTTACCGCGAACTGGAAGGCCGGCGTACCTTGCGTACCGAAGTCGACGGGCGTGGTTTCTTTGTGAAAATCCACCGTGGTATCGGCTGGGGTGAAGTGTTCAAGAACCTGCTGACGGCCAAGCTGCCAGTACTCGGTGCGGGCCAGGAGTGGCGGGCGATCAAGCGTCTGCACGAAGTCGGGGTGCCGACCATGACCGCTGTGGCCTACGGAGAAAAGGGCAGCAACCCGGCGGCGCAGCACTCGTTCATCATCACTGAAGAGCTGGCGCCTACGGTCAGCCTTGAAGACTTCAGCCTCAACTGGGTCAAACAGCCGCCGCAGCCCAGGCTCAAGCATGCACTGATCGCCGAAGTGGCGCGCATGACCGGCATGATGCACCGCGCCGGGGTCAACCATCGCGACTGCTATATCTGCCATTTCTTGCTGCACACCGACAAGCCGGTGACGGCGGACAACTTCCGGCTGTCGGTGATCGACCTGCACCGCGCCCAGACCCGGGCCGTGATCAGCAAACGCTGGCGCAACAAGGACCTGGCGGCGCTGTACTTTTCGGCACTGGATATTGGCCTGACCCAGCGGGACAAACTGCGCTTTTTGCGCGGTTACTTCCAGATGCCCCTGCGCCAGATCCTGCGTGAAGAAGCCCGCCTGCTGGCGTGGCTCGAAGGCAAGGCGAGCAAACTCTACGAACGCAAACAGCGTTATGGGGATGCATTGTAATGGCGGGTTGGAATCTGGATCCTGCTTACAGTGCATTGGCGTCTGATTTTGGCAGTTTGGAAGCGGTGTTTGCCCTGCAGGGCGAACACCTGACCCGTGACCCGCTGTCGGAAGTGATCCGCGTGCAGCGCGATGGTGTGAATTATTACGTCAAGCGTTACACCGGCGCGGGCAAGGGCTTGCGTCGTTACCTGGGCCGCCCGCGGGTCAAGTCCGAATGGCAGAACCTCAAGCGCTTCGCCAAGTGGGGCATCCCCACGGCCGAAGTGGTGGCCTGGGGCCTTGAGCGCAGTGGCTTTGCCTATTCCCGTGGCGCCATGATCACCCGCGAACTGCCCAACACCCGCGACCTGTCGGAGCTGGCAGACAATCATGATCCGTTGCTCAAGGACCGTGCCTGGGTCGATTGCGTGAGCCGCCAACTGGCGCGCTACACCAAGACCATGCATGACCACCGCTTTACCCATAACGACCTGAAGTGGCGCAATTTGCTGATCGACGACCAGCCCAGGCTGTTTTTGATCGACTGCCCCAACGGCGACTTCTGGCGCGGCTTCTGGCTTAAATACCGCATCACCAAAGACCTGGCGTGCCTCGACAAAGTGGCCAAGTACCATTTGTCCTGGACCCAGCGTTTGCGTTTCTATTTCCAATACACCGGGCGCACGACGCTCAATGCGGCGGACAAGGAACGTGTCCGTCATATCGTGCGTTTTTTTGAGGGCCGGGAATGACTGATTTTATCGCCGAAGCTGACCGGGCATTGCTTGAGCGCAATGGCCTGGCTGACTTCGATGCGCTGTGGGCCGTGCAGCTGGAAGCGGTGGACGAGCCCAACACCAGTGGTGGTGGCTGGAGCAGCGTGTTTCGCATGGACCTCGAAGGCCGGGGGTTTTACCTCAAGCGCCAGAGCAACTACCTGACCCGCACGTTGCACAGCCCGCTGGGCGAGCCGACCTTTGCCCGCGAGTTTCGTAATATTCAGCGCTATCAGCAGATGGGTATTCCGGCGTTGGAAGCGGTGTTTTTTGGCGAGCGAAAAGTGCCGGGCGAGCGTCGTGCAGTGCTGCTGACCCGGGCGCTCGACGGTTGGCATGACCTTGACTCATTGTTGGAGCAATGGCCGCAACTGACCCCTGCGCAACAGCAGGCGATTGTGCACGAGTGCGGGCTGTTGGCCCGGCGTGTTCACGCTGCGCGCCAGGTGCATGGCTGTTTTTACCCCAAGCACATCTTCTTGCAGGCCGATGGCGCGGGTTATCGCGCGCAACTGATCGACCTGGAGAAAACCCGGCCCTTGCTGCTGGGCCAGCGTGACCGGGTCAAGGATATCGAGCCGTTGCTGCGTCGGGCCCATGCCTGGGGCGAGGCTGAGGTGCGGGCCTTGCTCGCGGCTTATCTGGACCAGCCGATGGACAGTGGTCTGGTCGACGCGTGGCTGGCGCGCCTGAATCTGCGGCGCAATCACAAGGGAGCCCGCTGATGCGTTTGTCCGAACTGCAAAAGTCTGGCCGTGCGCCGGGCTTGCCACTGAGCATTGAACTGGCCGACGCGGCCGGGCCTGCGCAATTGCAACTGCTGAGCTTGTTGCGAGTCTTGCCGGGCCAGCGCTATGTCGGCGCCGGGGTGTGGCGCGGGCGTACCGTGCTGGCCAAGCTGATGGTGGGTGCCAAGGCGGCGCGCAACTTTCAGCGCGAGTTGAACGGGGTGCGCCTGCTGGCTGAGCAGGGCCTGACCACGCCGCAGTTGCTGGCCGATGGCTTGCAAGAAGGTGAGGGTGGCTGGCTGCTGTTCGAGTTTCTTGAGGGCGCGCACAGCCTGGGTGATGCCTGGGATGCCGTTGCGTCGTTGCCGGTACTGGCTGACGAACAAGTTGCCGTGCTCGCCGAGGCTCTAACGGCCATCGGCCAGATGCACCTCAAGGGCCTGTGGCAGGAAGACCTGCACCTGGACAACCTGCTGCGCCAGGGCGGCAAGCTGTACTTGATCGACGGCGCGGGCATTTGTGTCGAAGACGCGGGTAAACCGCTGTCGCGACAAAAGGTGCTGGAAAACCTCGGGGTGTTTTTCGCCCAGTTGCCCATCAGCCTTGAGCCATTTATTGAAGAGTTGCTGGTGCACTACTTGCTGAGCAATGGCGAACACGCCTTGCCGCTGGAAGCGTTGCTCAAGCAGGTCGAAAAAGTCCGGGCCTGGCGCCTGCATGACTTCTTGAACAAGACCGGCCGCGATTGTTCGTTGTTCAGCGTGCAGCAGGGGGCCTTTGCCCTGCGTGCCGTTCGGCGCGAAGAAGAGCCGGCCATGCTGCCGGTGCTGGCCCGGGCCGATGCCTTGCTCGATCAGGGGCATCTGTACAAAACCGGCGGCGCGGCCAGTGTCGGCAAGGTTGAGGTGGATGGCCGCACGCTGGTTATCAAGCGCTACAACATCAAGGGCTTTGCTCACTGGCTCAAGCGCTTCTGGCGTCCGAGCCGGGCCTGGCATTCCTGGCGTGAAGGCAATCGACTGGCGTTTCTGGGCATTGCCACGCCCAAGCCGCTGGCGCTGCTGGAGACCCGGTTCTTGTGGTTGCGGGGCAAGGCGTATCTGGTCACCGAGCATTTGCCGGGGCCAGATATCATCGAGCGCTTTGCGCCATATGTTGATCAGGGGGATGCGCCTGAGGCCGAGCTGGCGGCGCTGGACCGGCTGTTTGCCGACCTGTTGCGTGAACGCATCAGCCACGGTGACCTCAAGGGCCATAACGTATTCTGGGCGGATGGCCGCTGGGCGTTGATTGATCTGGATTCTATGTGCCAGCATCGCTCGGCAAGCAGCTTTGCTGCGGCCTATGCCCGCGACCGGGCGCGCTTTATGCGCAACTGGCCGGTGGGCAGTGCGTTGTATCAGGTGATTGACGGGCGGTTGCCCAAAGCTTCGGGCTAGGCCTTTGTGGGAGCGGGCTTGCTCGCGATGCCAAGCGCTGCGGTCGGCCAGGTCAACCGCATTGATGCCATCGCGAGCAAGCCCGCTCCCACAGGGAGGGTGCTGGGGCTTTTAGAAACTGTACTGCGCCCCGGCGCCGGCATACCACGAGCGGCCCGGTGCCGCTTCGTAGTAGCGGCTGTTGGAGTCGCCGACAATCACCGAGCCCACATACTGACGGTCCAGCAGGTTGTCCAGACGCAAGGTCTGGTGGAAGGTCCAGTGTTCGATCTTCTGTTCAAATTTCGCCCGCCAGTTGAACACGGTATAAGCCGGTGCCGCCTTGGCGGTGTTGGTATCTTCCACATACACCTTGCTGCGGTACATGCCTTCAATGGCCGTGCTGACCCAGTCGGTCGGCTTCCAGTTTACTTCCGCAAACAGTGTGGTCTGCGGCACGCCTGGCAGGTAGTTGCCTTTGTCCACTTCCTTTCTGCTGGTGCCACTACCACTTACGAAATCGCTGTCGTAGGTCGCTTGCAGACGGGTATAGGCCAGGGTGGTAGTCCAGTGTTCGCTCAGTTGGCTTTCGATACCTAGTTCAAAACCGCGTCGCAGGGTACGTCCGGCGTTTTGGTAACTGGTTCTTCCGTCTTTTGAACCTGCAACGACTAATTCATCTTCTGTGGTTATCTGGAAAACAGCGGCATTAATGCGAGTGTCATTCAGTTGAGCTTTTAGGCCAATTTCGTACTGAGTGCTTTCAGACGGTTTCAGGCCGAAATTAAAGCCTTCCTGTCCGCCCGGCGCATAGGCAAGCTCCGCCTGTGTTGGCGTTTCAAATCCCTTGCCCGCACTGACATAGCCATGTAGTTCGGGTGTGAAGGCGTACATCACGCTCAAAGACGGTGTGGCCTTTTCGTAGCGTTTAGTGCCACTGGCATCGCCATTGCTCAAAAAATGATCATCTACATCCATTTCCATCGTGCTGTAACGCAAGCCCGTTTGCACGGTCCAGTTGTTGATGGCCCAATTGGCTTGTACGAACGGATCTAGGCTACGAGCTGTATCTACTTCGTCGCGGCGCATTTCGCCTTTTACGCCCAGTTGGTCGCCGTTGTAGTTCTGATAGCCGTGTCGATTATCACGGCTTTGATCAAAGTCCAGGCCACTGACAATTGTTAGATCGCCCGGTGCACTTGTTATAGGTTGAATCCAGTGAACATTCGCCCCGTAAAATTTACGGTCGAACTGCACAACACCGCCTCCACGTTCGTTAGCCGGGTTCAATTCAGTGGTATTGCCGATGTACTTAGGTATCGCCAAATACTGAATCACACTGCGCGTGCCGGTATAGGCATTGACCTGCAGGGTCGCGTCACCGATATAGCGCTCGTAGTTCAGGCCCAGTTGCTGGTGGTCGATGCTTTTACGGGTGTTGTAGGTAATGGCGTTTGGCGTTACCGAGCGCGGGTCGGCTTTATAGGCTTCCCAGCTTTGGCCCAGCGGGTCCTGGGTGCCGTTCTGTTCAAGGCTGCTGTAGATCAGCGCCAGTTTGCTGTCTTCATCCGGCTTGAGGTTGAGCTTGGCAAAGGTCTGGTCGCGGCGCGCAGCGCTGTGTTCGCGGTAGCCGTCGGTGTCCATGCGCGAGGCATCCAGCACAAAGCCGACGTCGTCGGTCGCGCCCTCGGCAGTAAGGTGGTTCTTGCTCATGCCGTCGCTGCCCACCAGGGTCTCGGCGCCAATGCGCGGCGGGCCTTCGCCGTCGCGGGAGAACATCTGGATCACGCCGCCGGCATTGCTGCCGTACAGGGTGGCTGCCGGGCCGCGCAACACTTCGATACGCTCGGCGGTGTCGAGGTTGAACGTCGCCGCCTGCCCTTGGCCGTCCGGGGTGCTCGCCGGGATGCCATCGGCAATCAGTTTGATACCACGCACGCCAAATGCCGAGCGGGCGCCAAAGCCGCGGGACGAGATTTGCAGGTCCTGGGCGTAGTTCTGACGGTTTTGCACCACCAGTCCGGGTACGCGGGACAGCACTTCTGAAGCATTGATGCCCAACTGGCCATCCTGGATCTGCTCCTGGTTGATGCTGTCGACCGAATACGGCAGGTCAAAACTCGGGCTGGTACTGCGTGAGCCGGTGATGACACTGGGGTCGAGTTCCAGGGGGGCTGCGCTGACGACGGGGGGCAGGCACAGGCCGGGCAATAGCAGGGCAAGGTGAGCAGGGGTGAAATATTTCATGGGCAAATCGGGCTTCCGTGTGACACGACCCGTGCAGGGCAACGGGGGATGAGGCTAGCAGAGGGCGCGCAGTTTAGCGGCTGATGTGCAGATATCCAGCAAAACAGCCGACAAGGGCGGCCCGAAGCTGCCCCTGCCGGCCAGTTGGCAGTTATTGCACCTGTGTCATGTTGATGTCTTGCAGGTCGGCAATCAGGTCCCTGAGCTGGTCGTAGCGTTTCTGGTGGATCGTCGGCCAGCTCTCGCGCTCGATAAAGAACTGGCCGCCGGGGTCGGTCTGCAAGGGGGTATGCACAATCTCGTGGTTACTGGAGCGGTGGATCAGCTCCGCACCCTGCGCCCCTGCGCTTTCAAGGCGAAAGAACCCCGGAGTGCTCAGCCGTTGGTTGTTTTGCGCCGGCGAGAGCGCCGGTGGCTTGGGTTTGGTGCCCGGGATGTCGACCTGCAGCCAGTAGTCGTTTTTCAGAAAGCGGTAGTGCGGATGTTTGTGGTCTGAAGCGACGACCGCTCCGATATCCTGACGCAGGCCCCGGCTGGTACCTGGTGCAGAGTCCGCTATGCGCACGCCGATGGCGCCTTCGAGTTCGGCCAGCCCCGGGATGCCTTCAAAGGTATTGGCATGTGAGTTGCCCATCAGGGCCATCCATTTGCCCCCTCCAGTCCGGGCCTGGTGGGCGCGGATGGTCCGCGAGGCGAAGTAGCTGAACATTTCATAGCGGGTCATCCCGGGGGTTTCGCTGGGGGTGCCCTTGGGGTGATAACTGGCCGAGCAGTCGATGGCAACCACCTTGATGCCGTGCTTGCGGGCTTCGCGTACCAGGTGGCTGAAGGTCCAGTCATTGGCGAGGCTGACTTGATGGCCTTCGTCCTGGATTTCGAGGAACTTGTTCAAGCGCAGGGGCATCTTGCCGGTTTGATGATAATCATCCAGCAGGCCCTGATGCAGGTCGGACTGCAGGTGCTCCATATAAAGTGTTTTTACGTTGTGCCGGGACAGTTCGCGCATGTTGTCGATCAGGATCCGCTTGCCCGACTGGTGAGCGTGGGTTTCACCCCAGATAATGCCGTCCGTGTGTTCGAACAGGCGCTTTATCAGGTCTTGCTGCGCGATGTTCGCCGGCAGTTGCGGGCGGGTGACGCGGGGCCGTGCAGGCCGGGTCAGGAACCAGGCCTGGGCGTGTGTCAGCAGTGTGATCCTCAGCTCCTTGAATGCCTGGCTTGCCTTGCTGTGGCGAGAGATTGTGCCCGGAAAATCAGTGTGGCCGTGCAGCGTCGAGGGGGCATAGGTGATGATGTTCTGCAGGGTTTCCTTGTGTTCGGCGGGGATGTCGTAGTCACTGTATCTGCCCGCCGGGATATCCACAGGCAGGGCCGAGCTGTCGGCGGTCAGGGGCTCCCAGCGCTTGTTGCCGTCCGCCAGGCGATGCTTGACTTCCCAGTAGCCTGAAGTGCGCCGCACCTTGTAGCTGGCGCCGGCGCCGCTGCTGGAGCCTGCTGGCAACTGCAGGTACAGGTTGCGCCCCAGCCAGCCGCTGTACACCTCGAACACCACGCCGTCCTGCTGGATGTATTGCAGGTTATCTATGCGGTAGATGCCCTGTTCGTCCGGGGTGCGGTTGCTCAGGTCAACGCCGCGCACCCGGGCACTGTCAATCACCCGTTCAATCCCTGACCTCTGTTTGAGCAGAGGGGTGGTCGGGTCGACATCCCATAGCCCGGCCGACAGTTCACGCAGGATGATGCTGTAGGCTGCGTCCGGTTTGCGCTGATCCAGCGCCCGCCAGGCCTCATCGAGGTTGTCATAGCGGCTGCGGTAGAGTTTGCCGTTGGCGATTTTGCTGTAATGGATGGTCTGGCCATTGTGGCCGGGCAGTTCATAGACCCCCGAGGCGTATTTGTCCCCGGTGCGCAGCCGAAGCTGGGCGCCAGGCAGGCTGCTGGCTGCTGCAGGGCTCAAGGTCGGTGTGGGCTGCGGGATGCGCTGGCGTATGGACGTGCGGAATATGGCCGAGCCGGTGAAATCAGAGGCTCCGTCGGTGAGGTGGGTGATGGATTCCATGAAGTGCAGCAGTGCCTCGTGTTTTTCATCCCGCTGCAGGGCGTCGAGGCCCCTGAGGATCTGGGCGATAAACCGCGCCAGCACGATGGGCAACAGTATGCGGGTGGGAAGGGCGAACGACAGGATATCGATCGCCGTCAGCACTGCCTCCTTGGCCGTGTTGACATTGCTTTCCCAGGTGGACGTCGATTGCTCGTCGGCATCGCGAATCGCATGCAAGGCTTCGGTGTCGTAGGACGCTTCGAACAGGTTGTGGCTGATGCCCTGCAGTTGCAGGTTGGTGTCGCTCAGCCCCTGCTCCAGCAGTGGCCTGATATAGGGTTGCTGGGCTGGCGTGACACGGCGCAGTACATAGGCGTGCCACTGGGGGCGCGACAGCAGTCGGCCCAGTTCGCTGCGGGAATGGGCAATCAGGAACCAGCGATTTTCCGGGGCGTCGGGGGTGTAGCACAGCAACTGCTGTGAGCCGGTGGTACTTAGCACCAGCAGGCCCGGCAGGGGTTTGTAACGCAGCATCAGCAGATGAATCTTGATCTGTTCGCCGTTGACCCGTGGCCGGGTGCTTTCAAGAGGGAAATCCAGTGCAGTCTGGACCCAGGTCGCCTGCTCGGCGGTCAGCGCGCCGGACAATCTGGCTTCAAGCAGGTCCAGACGCATCTGTGCCTGCTTGAAGGCGGCGTAGCGCTCCTTGCGCCACTGGGCTCGGGGGGAGTTGACCAGCAGGTCGTTGAGCCTTTTTTTGTAGGTTTCGCCCACGTCCAACTGGCGTACCAGGCTTTTCAGGTAGCTGCTGGTCAGCACGGTATGTTTATTGCCGGCGCCATCTTTGACCTGTGCAGTGAGGGCGAAGGTGACGTCCCAGATGCCGACATTGGCCAGCGCCAGTTCGCTGAGGCTGTGACGGGTGGTGCGATAACTGATCGCCGGACCGGTTCTGCCGGTACTGGCCCCAGCCGGGTATGCAGATCCGCCGATGGGGTATATCAAGGGGCCTGTTTGTACGGCCTCGGTGGTTGAGATGAAAATGCCATCGGGATCGACGTCTATGCCGTGATCCTTTTTGATCTGTTGCTGCAACTGGCGGCGGGCGTAACCCAGCAGTGTGTGTCTGCGCCCGATCTCGCTGAGGCTGTGGGTATCGTCGCTCTCGGCTGCCAGACGCTCATGGTTCAAGCGCTCAACGGCCAGCCGCCACTGGCTTTTGTTGTCATCGGAAGCGTTTTTCAGCCAGCCGGGCAATTGGCTCTCCACCAGCCGGGTATAGCGGTTGCGTAAAATATTGGCCGGCTTGAGGGGCAGGCTTGAGGCCAGTGACAGATTCACGCATTCGGACAGTTCGTCGAGTGAGGAGTCCTGTTTCTGGGCCCGTGCCTGCGACCAGGCATGGCGCATGTCGAGTGCCTGCTTGTGGATCAACTGTTCGCTATAAAACGTTGATACGTTTTCTCGGGTGACCGGGCTGTAATCCACCTGTTCACGGGCCAAGGCCCGCACGCGCTCTTCGGCCAGGGTGCAGTCGAGCAGGGTGTCACGCTGGTAAGGGTCCTTGAGGCGTTCGCCCAGCTCGAGGGTCAGCGCGGCGATTGAGTCAAATGCCTCCAGGCCGCTGCCGGGCAGATAAAGCACTACAGGGCGCGGGGTTGCGTCTTGCACCACGGTTTTGCGCTGCGTATCGCCGTAGATCAGGGGCAGGTTGGTGGTGGTGATCACGAAAGCGCCGTACAGGGCCACAGCGGGCTGTGAAACATGGCCGTTGAGGGCCAGCGTATAAAAGCTGTAAGGGCTGGGTAGGGGTGAGGTCACCACAGTGTCGGGATCAGGCATGGCCTGATCGATGACCTCCATCGCGGCGGGGCTCAAGGTGGTGTCGGCATGACGCACGCTGGCTTCATTGCGGATCAGGCTGCGCGCAAACTGCGACAGCCAGGTTTTGGGAGGCTGCCCGTTGAGGCCCTGGTGCGGCGTTTGCCAGAAGTCGCTCAGGGCATCACGCACGCACATCTCAGGGAAACGCACGACAAACTCCAGGTACTTTTCCAGCGCCGGCGCCGAAATACCGGCGGCCAGGTGCCGGTTGTCGAGGGTGTAGGCGTAGTTGTAAATACGTGCAGCACCCTGCACGAAGGTCGGTATTTGGCCGGTCAGGTAGCACTGGTCGATCAGTGCCGTGACTGACTGGCTGCTGATGGTGGGGGCCTGGCCGGCCTCGGCGGCAACTTCTTCATTGAGGAAGAGAGAGTCCGTGCAGGCGTCGGCGGGCAATTGCGGGAAAAACACCCGCAAGCGATGGTCCAGTGAGAGGTCGAGGCCGGGCAGGGCATTGATCAGCACTAGCAGGTCGCGCTCTGCGTTCTTGAGGTTTTCGAGGGCGGTGGGCATGTTGGATGTCCTGTCGGTTGGCATATGCGCCGGTATGCCCACAGCAAATCCCAAAGCGCTACGGCATTGGCATTACATATATATGGCCTGCGATGTTTTTCGCGGATCGAGGGCCCGCTCGGGGCGTGGCAAATCGCACTGGGTCATTGCGGGTGTCTTTACGCTATAATCCCGCTCTTTAGCTGTTTCTCGAACTGCGAGGAACGCATCATTTTTTCAGGCGCCCGCCGCCTGCCTGCATTCAAAAGAGGCTAATCCAGTGGCATTGACGATTCTTGGCCTGTCCGGCGCCCTTAGCCATGATCCCTCCGCAGCCCTCTATATCGACGGCAAGCTGGTAGCGGCGGCTGAGGAAGAGCGCTTCGTACGCGATAAGCATGCAAAGAACCGCATGCCCTACGAATCCGCAAAATTCTGCCTAGAGCAGGCGGGTATCAAACCTTCGGACGTTGATGTGGTGGCGATCCCGTTCGCCCCGATCAGCCTGTTCGGCAAGGCCCGCTGGCACTACGCCAAGCGCTACTGGTATGCCCCGGACCGCGCCCTTGACGCGATCCTGATGGGCAACCGGCGCTACAAGCGCTATCGCAACAAGATCGTGTTCTGCCTTGAGCAACTGGGCTTCGACCCGAAGAAAATCAAGATTGAGCCGGTCGAGCATCACCTGGCCCACGCTTCCAGCGCCTACCACTGCTCGGGTTTCAAAGAGAAAACCGCGATCCTGGGCATCGACGGCAAGGGCGAGTACGCCACCACGTTCTTCGGCTACGGCGAAAACGGCAAGATCACCAAGATCAAGGAATTCTTTGACCCGGATTCCCTGGGCGGCCTGTATGGCGCGATTACCGAGTTCCTCGGATTCGAGATGCTCGATGGCGAGTTCAAGGTCATGGGCATGGCGCCCTATGGCGACGCCAGCAAATACGACTTCTCGCGTCTGGCCTCGTTTGAAAACGGCGAACTGGTGATCAACACCGAATACGCCAACGTGATCGGCCTGCGCCGTTACAAGGAAAAGGGCAAGGGGTTCTACTTCTCGCCAAAACTGATCGAGTGGCTGGGGCCAAAGCGCGAAGGCGATATCGCCGACGAGCCGTACATCCACTACGCGGCCAGCATGCAGGCGCTGTTTGAAAAACTGTCGCTGCAGATGATCGACTACTACCTGGGCGACATCCTCAAAGAGACGGGCAAGATTGCCTTTGCGGGCGGCTGCGCGTTGAACGTGAAGCTGAACCAGAAAATCATCGCCCGCCCGGAAGTCAAGGAACTGTTCGTACAGCCTGCGTCCGGTGATGCCGGTACCGCAGTCGGTGCAGCGGCCTATGTGTCCCACGCCCGCGGCGTGCCGGTCGAGAAGATGGAACACGTCTACCTCGGCCCTGCGTACAGCAACGAAGATGTGATCGCAGCCTGTGCCCGTCACCCGGGCAAGCCTGCGTACCGCAAAATCGAAAACACCCCGGAGCGCATCGCCAAGATCATGGTGGATGGCAACCCGGTGGCCTGGTTCCAGGGGCGCATGGAGTTCGGCCCGCGTGCATTGGGTGGCCGTTCGATCATCGGTTGCCCGAGCAGCGAAGGCGTGGCTGACCGCATCAACGAACAGATCAAGTTCCGTGAGCGCTGGAGGCCTTTCTGCCCGTCGATGCTCGACACTGTGGGCCCGCAGATGATCAAGGTCGATCACCCGGCACCGTTCATGACCTTCACCTTTGAAGTGGCTGAAGAGTGGAAGACCCGTGTGCCAGAGGTTGTCCATGAAGATGGCACCTCCCGTGCCCAGGTGCTCAAGCGCGAATACAACCCGCGCTACTACGACATGATGAAGGCGCTGGAAGTACTGACCGGTAACGGTGTATCGCTGAACACCTCGCTCAACCGCCGCGGCGAACCGATGGTTTGCTCGCCGACGGACGCGTTGAACATGTTCTTCGGTTCCGATCTGCAGTACCTGATCATGGAAGACATTCTGGTAGTTAAAGACGGCGCCGAGACTTATGAATCGCTCGACTGAGCGTCATGTGCTGCAGTTCTGCCACGGCTATGACGGGCCGTTTCTGGACTGTGCGCGCCAGTACGCCAGCCTGTTTGCCGGCACCGGGTACAAGGTCACCACGGTCTTTTTGACCGGGGCGGCAGACCCCGACGTGGCCGCAGGTTGTGTGTCCGATGAAGTGATTTTCATGGAGTTCAGCTCAAAGGCCATCCGTGGCCTGAAGCTGGGCGCCATCGCCAGGCTGCGCAAGATTGCCGCCTCGCGCAATTTCAGTTTTTGCATCGCCCATCGCTTCAAGCCGATTTATGTCGCCTTGTTGGCCACCGGTTTGCCGGTGATCGGCGTGCATCATGCTTTTGGCGACTATGAGCGACGCAGCCGCAAGCTGTTCGCCCATCTGTTCCGCAAGCGCCTGAGCCTGCTCGGGGTCTCTGATGCGGTGCGTGATGACATGCGCAAGTGCCTGCCCAAGTGGCCCACTGGCCGTATCAACACGCTGTACAACCGCATCGATATCGACGCCGTGCAGGCGGGGCAGTTGTCCGGCACTCCGGCGCGTGAAGCGCTGGGGCTGTCAGTGGATGGCTTTATTGTCGGCAACGTCGGCCGCCTTCATCCGGACAAGGACCAGGCCACGCTGATCCGTGGTTTCGCCAAGGCTTTGCCCGGTCTGCCCGCTGACAGCCAGTTGGTCATCATGGGCAAGGGGCGTCTGGAGCAGTCGCTCAAGGCGCTGGCCGCCGAGTTGGGTATTGAAGGGCAGGTGCTGTTTTTGGGCCAGGTGCCCGATGCACGCCGCTATTTCCGTGCCTTTGACGTCTTTGCGCTGAGCTCCGACCACGAGCCGTTCGGTATGGTGCTGCTTGAGGCCATGGCCGCAGGCGTG
Source organism: Pseudomonas sp. WC2401 (assembly GCF_041200115.1). Taxonomy (NCBI): domain Bacteria; kingdom Pseudomonadati; phylum Pseudomonadota; class Gammaproteobacteria; order Pseudomonadales; family Pseudomonadaceae; genus Pseudomonas; species Pseudomonas sp. WC2401. Next base: position 245,119 of record NZ_CP165623.1, on the reverse strand, counting down.
CCGCTGCTGGCGACGGCCTGTGGGGGGGCCAAGGAAGTGGTCGAAGGCGTGGGCATCCTGTTCCCGCTGGGTGATGCCGAGCATCTGGCCCAAGGCCTGCAGCACCTGGCTCAACTCGATGATGAACAGCGTATGGCCTGCGCCGAACTGATGCTTGAACGCTTGCACGAGCGTTTCAGTGATCAGGCGGTGCGCAATACGTTCTGGCACCTGGCGCAAGTCACCGACCTGACTGCGGAGTCCTGATGCTCAATCGATTTCAAGGCTGGCGCGAGCGCGGCTGGAGCGTTGTTGATTCGGCCACTTATGCCGATGCCTGGCAGCGGTTTGGCGGCAGCGTCGCCACCCATCCAATGGTGGTTGAGCGTTTGGCGCAGCTGGCGGGTATCCCGGTGCGCTACCTGGCCTGGGAGCAGGGCGGCGAGTTGCAAGCGGCGATTCCGACCTGGGGCCGCGACCTGGCCCTGTCCAAGGATGTGCTCAAGCGTCATGGCAAGAAAGGCCTCTTCGACCTGGGTAATGCCGAGCTGATTCTGCCGGCTGCTGCCAATGCGGCGGCGCCTTTGCGCCATCGTGGGCGGTATCTGTCGCAGCTCAATGAAGGCCGTTTCAGCAATCTGCTGCCGCAAACCGAGCAGCTGGCGATGGCCCGCACGCCCGAAGAGCTGTCGAAAAAATTCCGCTACAACCAGCGCCGCGAACTGCGTCTGCTGGAGGAGGCGGGCGGCGTTGTGCGTCCGGTTGCGCAGTTTTCCAGCGTTGAGCTGGCAAGCATTTATTGCGATCTGTTTTTACGCCGCTGGGGCTTTGTGGCCACCGGGGCCGAACGCATGGCTGAAGTGATCGAATTGTTGCGCGATTTGCTGATTGGCTCGGTGATTTTCCTCAACGATGCGCCGATTGCGATTCAATTGGTGTACCGCGCCGAATCCCCCGAGTGGATCAGCGTCGAGTACGTCAATGGCGGTGTCGATCCCGAAACCCGTGAATTCAGCCCCGGCAGCGTGTTGAGCTTTATCAACACCCAGGCCGCATGGGAGCAGGCGCGCAGTATGAACAAGGCGCTGCGCTTCTCGTTTGGCCGCGCCGACCGTGAGTACAAAGAGCGCTGGTGCAACCCGGTGCCCGTGTTCAAAGTCTGAAACACAAATCTTGTGGGAGCGGGCTTGCTCGCGATGTTATCACTGCGACTTTTCTGACATGCCGCAGCGCTTGCATCGCGAGCAAGCCCGCTCCTACAGAATCACAAGAGCCAAATCATGAGTCAACCCGCCTCGCGCAAGCAGCAACTTCTCAAGCGTCATCGGCGCAACAAGCGTATGGGTCTGCTGATCGGCCTGCTGGTGCTGCTGGCCAGTGGCGTGCTGCTGGCCTGGTGGTTGCCGCCGGTGTTGGCAGTGCTGGGCTGGGTGGCCCATGAGGCATGGTTTGCCGACCATCTGTTCTATTCGCCCAAGGACGATTACCAGTACCGCTTCCCGGCCGACAGCGAGCAACTGGCGGTGCGCCTTGAAGGCGACAGGCTGGTAGCGCAACAACCGCTGCAGTTGGCGGGCGATGAAACCCTGATCCTGGCGATCAAGGTCAAAAGTGGCTGGCTGGGGCGTTTTCTCGACCCGTATGTGCAACTGTCGGGTGGCGAGTCGGCGGATCGGCAAACCTTCGAGCGTGGGGTCAATGGCCAGCGCTACCTTAACTTGAGTGGTTGTGCGCAGGCGCTGGTCGCGGGGCAGCTGCGTGTACGCGGGCAATTTTGCCGCGTCATGGGTCAACCTGTACTGCAGGTTTTCCGCCAACCTGATTACCGCCAGCAGCGGGTCATGGTGGTTGCGCCCCACGCCGATGACGCCGAACTGGCCGCGTTTGGTCTGTACAGCCAGGCCAGGGAAGCCTGGATCGTGACCCTGACTGCTGGCGAAATCGAAGCCGAGCATTATCAGAAGATGGGCCTGCCACGGGCAGAAGCTGCGCGCCTCAAAGGCCGTTTGCGCGCCTGGGACAGCATGGCCGTGCCGCGTTGGGCCGGTGTGCCTGAGGCCCATTGCGCGCAGTTGGGCTACTTCTGTCTGCAATTGCCCGCCATGCAGGCCGCGCCCGATCAGCCGATGGCCTCGCGCGAGGCGGACTTGAGCGATATCCGCGTATTCCGCCAGTTCAACCCGTTCCCGTTGCCCGCCGATCAGGATGGTGCGCCAACCTGGCATAACCTGCTGGCCGACCTGCGCGCGTTGATCCTGCGCGCGCGCCCCGAAGTCATTGTGCTTCCGCATCCTTCAATCGACCCGCACCCGGACCATATCAGTGCCCATGACGCAGTCATCGAGGCTCTGGAGGGCCTGGAGTGGCAGCCGACCACCGTGCTCGGTTACGCCAACCACCTGCATGACAACGACCGCTGGCCGATGGGCAACAGCGGTGACGGCATTGCCTTGCCGCCAGTGTTCGACCCCGCGCTCAGCCTGCGCCCCTGCAGCCTGCCATTGACCCTGGCACAGCAGCGTGACAAGGCGATGGCGCTGGGCATGATGCACGACCTGCAGCCGCGGGCTGCGCTCAAGCGCAGGCTTAGACGATCGATACAGCAACTCCTGGCTGGCAGAAAGTCATCTCCTTATGGAGAGAACGAGTTTTTCCGCAAAGCGGTCCGGCGTCATGAGCTGTTCTGGCAACTAAAATAATAAGTACATATAAAAAGTGGTCATAGCATTGACCCTAATCTCGACCTTTACATTGAGTTCCCAGTGATAAAACCATCACCGCGTATTTTATTTGTGATCCCGTACTTCGGCCGATGGCCGTTCTGGATGCCGTTTTTCCTCGAAAGCTGTCGGCACAATCCTGATATTGACTGGCTTTTTTTCAGCGACTGTGGGGTACCTGAAAATCTGCCGGCCAATGTGACCGTTGAACCGATCAGCTTTACCGACTATTGCCGCAAGGTTTCTGAACGTCTGAAGATCGATTTCGCACCTAAAGAGGCTTATAAGCTGTGCGATATCAAGCCGGCGCTGGGCTATATCCACGAAGACCGTCTGCAGGGCTATGATTTCTGGGCCTTCGGCGATATCGATCTGGTGTATGGGGACCTGCGCAGTTATTTCACCGCAGAGCGGCTGGCCCGTTATGACCTGTTTTCAACCCACGAACGCCGGGTCGCGGGGCATTTGTGCCTGATGCGCAATACGCCTTGCAAGCGCGAGCTGTTCATGCGGATAAAGGACTGGCAGCAGCGCTTTACTGACAACCAGCACCATGCGCTGGATGAGGGGGCCTTCAGCCGGATCTTCCTGTGGCGCAAGAACTTGCCCAAGCCGCTGTTCGAGCTGGTGGGCAAGTTCAACCCGCTGCGCCGTACCAGTGAATTCACCGAGGCCTTCAGTACGCCCGGCGGCTGCATCAAGTGGCATGACGGCACGGAAAACTTCCCGGGCAAGTGGTTCTGGAATAACGGCATATTGAAGAATGATCGTGACGGCGACCACACCTTTCCCTACTTTCACTTCGTGTGCTGGAAGCGTAACGAGTGGTCGAAACTGCCCGCTCCCGATCCAGTTGCAATCCAGCGTCTGGCGGCAGAGCCGGCCTGGACTATTGATGCCACCGGCTTTCACCGGGGAGAGTTATGAAACGTACCAAGGTTTTGCAATTGCAGCCCGACTACAATGTCAAATCCCATGACTTTGCCGACCTTGCCGAGCAGATCGTGCGCGCGCTGCCCCGTGAGCGTTACGAAATCACGGCGGCCTTTTTGCGTGGGCGTCCGGGGCCGGGCGAGCCAGTGAGCAAAGCTGATCATTCGGTGTACTTCGAGTTCAGCGACAAGTCGCTCAAGGGCATGCGTTTGCGCGCCATGTGGGCGTTGTACAAGTTCTGCCGCAAAGAACAGTTTGATGTGGTGATCTGCAACCGCTTTAAACCGGTGAACATGCTGCTGCAGCTTAACCGCTGGCTGAAAATCCCGCTGTGCGTGGGCATTTCCCACGGGTTTGGCGAGTACGACCGCTTTTACCGGCGCAGCCAGGCCAAGCGCCTGATCGACAAGCACTGGCGCTTTGTCGGTGTGTCGCCTGCGGTCAAGCAATACCTGCTGGACTGCCAGTGCGGTTTCACTGACGCCAATACCTATGCCATCACCAATGCCATCGATATCGAGCAGGCCGAAGCCCTGCAGCTGCCACGCCAGCAGGCGCGTGAAAAGCTTGGCCTGGATCAGGATGCGCGGATGATCGGCGCGCTGGGGCGTCTGGTGCCGATCAAGGGCCATCGCTTTTTGCTGCAAGCGTTCGCCGCTTTGAAAGACAAATACCCGAACGCACAACTGGCCATTATTGGTGCCGGTCGCGAAGAGTCGCGCCTGCGCGAGCAGATCGGGCAACTGGGGCTCGAAGGTCGTGCGCACCTGCTGGGCTTCCAGGAGAACGCCCTGCAGTATGTGCGTGCGTTCGATATCTGGACCATGCCTTCGCTGGCCGAAGGTCTGGGGCTGGCGCTGCTTGAGGGCATGAGCGGGCACTTGCCGGTGATCGCGACCAATGTGCCAGCCATGTTGCCGCTGATTGAAGGGGCGGGCGGTCTGGCCGTGAAACCAAGCGATGTGGCAACCCTGACCGCCGCGCTGGACGAGTACCTGGCCCTGCCGGACGACGCTTTGCGAGCCAAGGGCGAGCAGGCGTTCCGCTACTTGCAGCAAAACCACGACATTGAGGTATTCCGTCAGGAGTACCTGGATCTGATCGACTCGGGCCTGCGCCAGGCTCGCAAGGAACACCCATGACTGACTTGCAACCTCTGGTAACGGTGATCATCGCCTCCTACAACCACGGGCCCTATATCGAGCAAAGCATCCAGAGCGTTCTGGATCAGACTTATCCCAATATCGAGTTGCTGGTGATCGATGACGGCTCGCCTGATGACAGCGTTGAGCGCATCCAGCGTTTACAGGCGGTGCATGGTTTCGACTTTCGGGTGCAACAGAACCAGGGGCTGACCAACACCCTGAACGGCGCGATTGCCCGGGCCAAGGGCAGCCTGATAGTGCCTTTCGGCTCCGATGACATCATGATGCCGGACCGTATTGCGGTGCAGGTCGCCTATATGGACGGCAAGCCTGAAGTGGGTATTTGCGCGGGCAATATCGAGCTGATCGATGCTGACGGCAACCTGTTCCCGGAGAAGCGCCAGCGCCGCGATGTGCCGTTCCGGCGCCTGGACTTCGATGACATGTTCCTCGAGCGCAAGCCGTATCCGCCTGCGCCCACCCTGATGATCCGCCGTGAAGCGCTGGACAAGGTAGGGGGCTTTGACCCGAGCATTCGCCTGGAAGACTTGTATATCGAGCTGAAGATCACCCATGCCGGGTACTTTATCGACGGCCTGAATGTGGTGATGGCGCGCTATCGCAAGCACGCGACCAACTCGTACAAGAACCATCGGTTCATGATCGACAGCATCCTGCGCATTTATGCCCAGTTCAGTGATCACCCGCTGTACGACGAGGTGCGCTACAAATTTCTCAATTCCATGTTCCTGAAAACGGCCAACCGCAATCGTGCCCTGGCCCGTGAGCTCTTGGCGCAGATTCCGTTCAAGCACTGGACGGGCAAGACCTGGCGTGGCCTGGGGCGGCTGTATTTCTCACCGCTGGAAAAAGACTGATAGTTTGTGAGGGGTTATTCCGGCTCGACCTGTGAGGTCGTCCGGGTGCGCTGGCGCAGTCGGCGCACAAGCCTTTTGCCTGCGGCCATGCCGGGTTTTTCGATGTAGAGAAAGCTCAGGCTGCTGATGGCAATCAACAGGCCGCTGCTCAGGGCCGCCAACAGCAGGAATACCAGGGGCTCCTTGGTGTCCAGTGGCAGCGCCAAAGGCAGGCGCTGCAACATCAGCCAGATCAGGAACCCGTGCAGCAGGTAAGTGCTGTAGCTGATTTCCCCCATCCAGCGAATGCTGCGCAGTGCCAATGCGCCAAACAGCGTATGCCCCGAGGCGATGATCGAGAACACCAGGGTCAGCAGCAGTAGCGGCAAGAACGCAAAGCTTTTGCGAAACAAAGTCAGTACGGCTATCAGCACAACCAGGGCAATGACCCCCGCAACGGGTGTCCGGCTCCAGGCCAGGAGCCTGGGCGTGCGCACCCAGTATGCCGCCGCCACGCCACCGAGAAAGCTCATCAGGATGTGCTTTTTCAGTGAGTGCTCCCAACCCACCACCTGATACAGCGCGTAGATGGCAACCAGGCACAGTGCAGTCTGGCGCCAGTCGCTACGGTACAGAAACACCATCCCGAACAGTGGCAGCGCCATGTAGAAGAACACTTCGTAGCTCAGGGTCCAGGTGACGTTGGCAATCAGCCCGCCGGTTTGCGGGTATTGATTGATATCCGGGCGGTCGAAGATCAACCAGGCCAGTATCTGGCCCGCGATTTCAAGGGGGCTGTCCTTGAGTGTCCAGCCCTGGATGTAGAACACGCTGACAATCACCAGCAGCATCAGTGGCAAATACAGCGGATACAGGCGGAAAACCCGGGACACAGCGAAGGCCAGCCAATCGTACTGACGGCCTTTTTCAAGCAGGCGGCCCCAGAACAGAAAGGCCGTGATCATGAAGAACAAGGCCACGCTGGCCAGACCGATCTGGGCGTAGAACCGGGTCGAGGGCATTTCAAATGCCCCGGTATGCAGAAACACCCAGGTAATGGCGGTGTGGTGAATAAATACACCAAAGGCCAAATAGCCGCGCAAACCATCAACACTGCTGTAGCGGCCTTGAGCTGAATGCTCCAGGTTGCGCTGGATGGTCGGCGAGCAGCGCAGCAGCAAGGCTGACGTCATGATCGCCAGGCCATAGGCCAGCACCGCCCACAAGGGGTTACTGCTGTCCAGGCTCAAGGCGCGTTGGTTTGCGCAAGTGCCATAACCTGGGTGCGCAGGCTGGTAACGGCAGGGGCGGGCGCCAGGGTGGCGTAACCTTGCAGCAGTTCTGGCAGTTGCTCTTCGAACAACCAGCGACGGTCCTCGGGGTAGCGTTGCATATGCCGCAAGTTACGCTGGCGCAAGGCTATGCGCAGTGCTGATGGATAGAGATGCAGGTCGGCAATATCGATCAGGGCGAACTCGCCATCGTCCATCAACAACACATTACCCAGGTGCAGGGAGCGGAAGTAAACGCCCTTGTCATGCAGCACTGCCAGGAACTTGCCGAAGCGCTCGACCAGGGCCTGGCGCATGGCCGGCGAACCCATCGACTGCATCACCTGGCGCAGGGTCTGGCCGGGCAGTGGTTGGTACAGCACGGCAGTGCTGCCATTGCGTAACTGAAACAGGTCGAGGATTTTCGGCGCGGGAATACCCATCGCCTGCAAGCGCTCGCTGTTGACGGCAAAACGTTCCGAATAGGGATTGAAGCTGCCCGAGGTGTAGCAGCGGCGTGCGCGGAACAACTTGAGGAAGTTGCCATTTTGCAGGCGCAACACCTTGGGCCCCAGGCCATCTTCTTCAATCACCTGGGCATGGCTGGCAAGGGCGTTGAAGGCCGCATCGGACAGGCGGTGAACCGGCCTGTCACGCAGGGTCTTGAGGCGCAGGCCGATGTTCAGCGCGGCGATCAGCGCCAGAGGGATCCACAGCAGATACCAGTGTTCCTTGGGGCGCGAGATGATCCCGCCGCCTTCGGTCAGGCCGGCGCCAATGCCGTACATCAGCCAGGCGGAGGCGAGAATGAACAATGGCTGCACGCGGTGACGCCAGCTGCTGTACAGGCCCCAGGCCTGCATGAACAACCAGGGCAGCAGGCCGAGCAAACCGACGTAGAACAGTACCCCGAGGAAAAAATTATGGGGCTCGCTCAGGGGGGCGTCGGGATATTGTGGCAACGTCAGAGACAAGTGCGCGTCATAGCCATGACCGACCCACGGGCTTTGCGCGATCAGGTCCAGCGCCATCTGCCACAGATCAAAACGGAACGAGCTGCCGCGGCCGACGAGCATGTCCCAGAACAGGGCCGCCACCACCACGCCGCCCACGGCCAGCATACTGATCAGGGCCAGCGAGCGTCGGTTCCAGCAGATAAAGCTGAGCCAGACCATGGCCATGACGATGGCCACCAGCGGGGTTCGGGAGCCGGTGGCGATCACCGCCGCAAACATGATGACAAAGCCGGGAATGGCGACCAGCAGGACCGGCGGGCGTTTGCAGGTCATGCCCAAAGTCAGCCAATAGATACAGAAAAACCCGAATGCATGGGAGCTGAGCAGCGGATTGTCGAAAGCACCGGCACCGATCATCCGCAATTGCGGGTCCTGGATGGGGAAGAACATGTACAGGTTGTACAGGGTGGCGACCAGGGCAATGACGGCGGCACCAAAGATGAGCGGTTGCAGGCTGTCGCTACGGTACTTGACCAGCAGGGTACAGCCCGCGAACAGCATGAACAGGTGCAGCGGGGGTTTGAGCAGGCCGAGAAAGTGATCCTCGGTGTTGCTCCAGATCAGGCTGATCATGGCCCAGGCGGCAAACAGCAGAAAACCTGCGATCAACGGTTCGCGCAAGATGTCCCTGAACTCCCTGGGCCGCAAGACAAGGGCAATCAGGGTCGGAATGCTGAACAGTGCGTAATACAGTTTGTGATGCAGGCTTCGTCCAGGCAGAAAATAAAGGTCGGATAACAGTAATAAAAGGCCGACAGGCAGCAGCCATAGGCAAATGAAATCAAACACCCGTTGTTTTGAATAATTTAAGTAGCTCAATTGCATGCTGAAAGGTTCGTTCCAGATTTTGGACGGCCATACTAGCGCACTGGCCCTGTAGTGTCGTTTTTACTGGCCCGTGCGGCCGGGCTACAAGCGGCAGTCAGTACACCAGAGAAGCTGTGATAAAGTCAGCATCCTTTTTGACTAACCGCCGCGTGATATGACCGAATCCAGCCCCAGCACAAGCGAATCGAGCTTGAAGATATATCTGCGCCTGCTCAGCTATGTCCGGCCCTATGTCGGCCTGTTCCTGCTGAGTATCGTCGGGTTTCTTATTTTCGCTTCGACCCAGCCAATGCTTGGTTACATCCTCAAGTATTTCGTCGATGGCCTGTCCAACCCGGACGCAGTGCTGTTTCCTTCCGTTCCCTATTTGCGTGATCTGCGCCTGTTGCAGGTCGTGCCGATCCTGATTGTATTGATTGCTGCATGGCAGGGCCTGGGCTCCTTCCTGGGCAACTACTTCCTGGCCAAGGTGTCCCTTGGCCTGGTGCACGACCTGCGGGTGCAGTTGTTCAACAACCTGCTGGTACTGCCCAACCGTTACTTCGACAAGCACAACTCGGGGCATCTGATCTCCCGTATTACCTTCAACGTGACCATGGTGACCGGTGCTGCTACCGATGCGATCAAGGTGGTTATCCGTGAAGGCATGACGGTAGTGTTCCTGTTCGGCTCGTTGCTGTGGATGAACTGGCGCCTGACGCTGGTGATGGTCGCGATCCTGCCGCTGATTGCGGTCATGGTGAGTACGGCCAGCAAGAAATTCCGCAAGCAAAGCAAGAAGATTCAAGTGGCGATGGGCGACGTTACCCACGTTGCCTCGGAAACCATCCAGGGCTACCGCGTTGTGCGCAGCTTTGGCGGTGAGGCTTATGAGCGCAAGCGCTTCCTGCAAGCCAGCCAGAGCAACACCGACAAGCAACTGCGCATGACCCGCACGGGGGCTATCTATACCCCGATGCTGCAACTGGTCATCTATGTGGCGATGGGCATCCTGATGTTCCTGGTGCTTTACCTGCGTGGCGACTCGTCGCCGGGCGACATGATCGCCTACATCACCTTGGCCGGCCTGCTGCCCAAGCCGATTCGCCAGTTGTCTGAAGTCAGCTCGACGATCCAGAAGGGTGTGGCGGGTGCCGAAAGCATCTTTGAACAGCTGGATGAGAAACCGGAAGTCGACACCGGCACTGTTGAGCGCGACCACGTCACTGGCCGCCTGGATGTGCGCAACCTGAGCTTCACCTACCCGGACACCGACCGGCAGGTGCTCAAGGATGTAACCTTCTCGGCCGAACCGGGACAAATGGTGGCATTGGTGGGGCGTTCCGGGAGTGGCAAGTCGACACTGGCGAACCTGATCCCGCGTTTCTATCACCACACGGCGGGCGAGATCCTGCTCGATGGCGTCGAGATAGAAGATTACCGCCTGCTTAACCTGCGCAAGCATATCGCCCAGGTAACCCAGCATGTGACCCTGTTCAGCGACACCGTGGCCAATAACATTGCCTACGGCGATCTTGCCGGAGCACCGCGTGCCGACATCGAGAAAGCCGCGCGTGATGCCTACGCGATGGATTTTATCGAGCAGTTGCCACAAGGCCTGGACACTCAGGTCGGTGAAAACGGCGTGTTGCTTTCCGGTGGCCAGCGCCAGCGCCTGGCAATTGCCCGGGCATTGCTCAAGAACGCTCCGCTGCTGATTCTGGATGAGGCGACCTCGGCGCTGGATACCGAGTCCGAGCGTCATATCCAGGCGGCACTTGACCACGTCATGAAAGGTCGTACCACGCTGGTGATCGCTCACCGCCTGACCACCATTGAAAAAGCCGATCTGATCCTGGTGATGGACCAGGGCCAGATCGTCGAGCGCGGCACCCATGCCGAGCTGATGGCGCAAAATGGTTACTACGCGCGTCTGCATTCGATGGGGCTTGATGCCCCGGAAACGGGCGATATCGCCTAGTAAATGCCGCTGTCGCAATCCATTTGTAGCCGCTGCCGAAGGCTGCGATGGATTGCGCGGCGATCCGGATCAGTATTTGCCATGAAGGGCCTGCGGCCCTTGTCGCAGCCTGCGGCAGCGGCTACACAAAACTTTCGCTTTGCCTGATTCTCATTCGCTGCGATTAATACCGTGAACTGACCTGCGTTCACCCTGTGTTAATATCGCGCCCCTGTTCATTTTGTATGTGGGTTCTCCATGAAGTTGTCCATGCCGCGATTCGATCAAGCCCCTGTCTTGGTGGTAGGCGATGTCATGCTCGACCGTTATTGGCATGGCGGGACCTCACGGATTTCCCCTGAGGCGCCGGTGCCGGTGGTCAAGGTCGAGCAAATCGAAGACCGCCCGGGCGGCGCTGCCAACGTTGCGCTCAACATTGCAGCACTGGGCGCGCCTGCCTCGCTGGTGGGCGTGACCGGCGACGATGAAGCCGCCGACAGCCTGGCCAACCGGCTTGAGGGTGCGGGCGTTCGTGCACTGTTCCAGCGCATTGCGCACCAGCCGACCATCGTCAAGCTGCGGGTCATGAGCCGTCACCAGCAACTGCTGCGTATCGATTTTGAAGAACCGTTCGCCACCGACGCGCTGGCGTTGGGTGCCGAAGTTGAAAACCTGCTCGAAGGCATCAAGGTGCTGGTGCTGTCCGACTACGGCAAGGGTGCCCTGAAAAACCATCAGGTGCTGATCCAGGCTGCGCGTGCCAGGGGCATTCCGGTGCTGGCCGACCCCAAGGGCAAGGATTTCTCGATCTACCGTGGCGCCAGCCTGATTACGCCCAATCTGAGCGAGTTCGAAACCATTGTCGGTGGTTGCACTGACGAGGCCGATCTGGTGGCCAAAGGCGCCAAACTGATGGCCGACCTGGACCTGGGCGCCTTGCTGGTGACCCGTGGCGAGCACGGCATGACTCTGTTGCGCCCGGGCTTTGCCGCCATGCACCTGCCAGCGCGTGCGCGTGAAGTGTTTGACGTGACAGGGGCGGGCGATACCGTTATCTCGACCCTGGCCGCCGCCATTGCTGCCGGTGAAGAGCTGCCCCACGCCGTGGCCCTGGCCAATCTGGCGGCGGGTATTGTGGTCGGCAAGCTGGGTACGGCGGCCATCAGCGCGCCGGAACTGCGCCGTGCGATCCAGCGCTCCGAAGGGTCGGAGCGCGGCGTGCTGAGCCTCGATCAGTTGCTGCTGGCCATCGAAGATGCGCGGGCGCATAACGAGAAGATCGTTTTCACCAATGGTTGTTTCGACATTCTGCATGCCGGGCATGTGACCTATCTGGAGCAAGCGCGGGCTCAGGGTGATCGCTTGATCGTCGCGGTCAACGATGATGCTTCGGTAAGTCGCCTGAAAGGCCCGGGCCGGCCGATCAACAGCGTGGACCGGCGCATGGCGGTACTGGCTGGTCTGGGGGCGGTGGACTGGGTAATCAGCTTTCCTGAAGCTACCCCGGAAAACCTGCTGGCCCAGGTCAAGCCTGATGTGCTGGTCAAGGGCGGTGACTACGGGATCGATCAGGTGGTGGGCGCCGATATCGTCACCGCCTATGGCGGTACGGTGAAGGTGTTGGGGCTGGTTGAAAACAGCTCTACCACGGCCATTGTCGAGAAGATTCGCGGTCAGTGATGGATCGCATACTCACTGTGGGAGCGGGCTTGCCCGCGATAAGCTCGACTCGGTCCAGCTAAAAAACCGAGTTGTCTGAATCGCGGGCAAGCCCGCTCCCACATGAGTAACTAAGACTTTTTCACCACCTTCCTGAATATCTGCCGCGCCTTGCCCGTCAGGCGCTTGAGCCGTGACTCGGGTTTGGGCGGCGTCAAGCCCTGTTGCCTGAGCCAATCCTTCCAGCGAATCCGCTCATCACGCACCACCCAGCCCTCCTGTGGCGCAAAACTCTCGGCCAACCGCACGCCGCGAGTGCTGGCAGGCTGCAGGCGATCTTTGCTCAGGGTGTACAGCTCGGCGCACGGCTGGCCCTCCGTCAGCGGGATCAGGTACAGGTCAGGACGCTTGCGATCCAGGCGCGCCACCAGTTGATCCCCTTCCAGCCGCTCTTCAACATGGAACAGGCTCAGGGACTTGGCTTCCCTGGGCACTTCCAGGCGCAGATCGTAAATCAGCTGCAGTGAGGCGGTCGGCAGGTGCACATAGGTTCGTGGCCGCTCCAGCAGGGGCTGGCTGCCACAACTTACAGGCCGGGTCGCACCGGACAGGGGTGTGAGACGAAAGGGCAGGGCTTCGCGGTAATGCAGCGCGGCAGCGTAGGGAGCCGGTAGCCAGGTTTCATTGAAACGGCCGCCAAGCCAGCCTTCGGGGGTTTCCAGCAGGCACTCTTCGGCAATTTCCTGAATGGCTGTATGCAGGGGCAGATTGACCTCGTGGGCGGGTACATAACCAGAGATCAGCTTGAGCACCACATCACCACGATCCTGGCGGCGCTGGCGCACCAGCACCCAGTAGTCGCGACCTTGCCAATGCAGGGTCAGGCGCACGGATACCCCGAGGTTGGCCAGCTCCAGCGAAAAACGCTCATTGTCGGCAACCGTCACCGGGCGGCGTTTTTGCAGGGTTTGCGCGAAGTTCAGCGGCATACCGATGCTTTGATAGCTCAAGCCCTCGGGCGTGGCCTCGACATACAACGGCAGGGTCTTGAAGTCGCTGGGGTTCTTGCGGATCAGCATGCGCGGCATGGTCGGCTCCTCCTTGCGTCGGGGTCGGCCGCGTCGGCGGCTTCAGGTTTTGCGCAGAACCTGCGCAACAGTCGCCACGTTATGGGCCAGGTGCAGCGGATTGATGGTGCCGACAATAGCACTGGCAACCCCGTGATGGCCAAACACCAGTTCGAAACTGGCACGCACCGGATCAACCCCGGGGCTCAGGCAAACATGGCCGCTGGCCAGGGCTTTTTTAACCAGAATGGCCTTGCCGTGGGCCGCGGCGTAATCGATCACGGGTAGCTCGGCCTGCTCATTGAGGTTATAGGTCACCATCGCGCAATCACCGGTTTCCAGGGCCTTGAGCCCACCTTCAACGGTTTTGCCCGACAGGCCGAAACCGCGAATCTTGCCCTCGCGCTTAAGCTCGGCCAGGGTTTCGTAGACTTCGCAGCCATTGAGAATGGCAAGGTCATTGCCGTCGGAGTGAACCAGTACCAGATCGATAAAATCCGTTTCCAGACGTTTCAGGCTGCGTTCCACCGAGCGCCGGGTATGTGCGGCGCTGAAATCGTGACTCGACTGGCCGTCGACAAACTCTTCGCCGACTTTGCTGACAATCACCCAGTCCTGGCGCTGACCACGCAATAGCGGGCCAAGGCGCTCTTCACTGCGGCCATAGGCGGGGGCGGTGTCGATCAGGTTGATGCCCAGGTCGCGACTGAGCTTGAGCAGCATGCGTGCTTCGTCATCATCGGGGATCTGAAAGCCGCTGGGGTATTTGACCCCTTGGTCGCGGCCCAGCTTGACGGTGCCTAGACCCAGTGGCGAAACCCGCAGGCCGGTGCTGCCCAGCGGGCGATGGAAGTCGTGCAGGGTTGGCTGGCTCATGGCAACAGTTGCTCCCAGGCGGTTTTGCCCAGAGGTGGACGGGGTAGCGGTGGCAGCGCGGGGGTATCACCTGGTTTGATACCGTCTTGTTCCAGCGCTTGCAGCACGCGGTCGGAGAAGTCCGGCGCCAGTGCCAGCTTGGTCGGCCAGCCGACCAGCAGGCGGCCTTGATCCGCAAGGAAGGCGTTGTCCGGGCGCACCAGCCCCGACTGCGCAGGCTCGGCACGGTTGACCCGCAACGTGGCCCATTGCGCCTGGCTCAGGTCGACCCACGGCAGCAGGTTGCCCAGCTCTTTTTTGGCCACGGCGATCTGCTCGGCAGGTTCGCGGGCCACACCATCGGCTTCGGCGATATCACCGCCCAGATACCACACCCACTCGCCATTGGCTGCGGGGTGCGTGGTGACGGTGATGCGTGGCTTGGGGCCACCGCCCAGGCAGTGGGCGTACAACGGCTTGAGGGTAGGCCCCTTGACCAGCACCATATGCAGCGGGCGCAGTTGCTGGGCCGGAACGCTGATGCCGACACTGGCCAGCAGGTCGGCATTGCCGGAACCGGCACTGAACACGATGCGCTGGGCGTGAATATCGAGACCGTCGACCCGCAGGCCGATCAGCTCGTCGTTCTCGAACAGCGGTTCAATGACTTGACCGGCCAGCAGGCCGTCGCCAGCGAGGTCGGCCAGGCGCTCGATCAGGCTCGGGACGTCGACCACCAGCTCCGCCAGGCGATAGACCTTGCCCTTGAAGCGCGGGTCTTGCAGGGCCGGGGGCAACTGGTCGCCCTTGACCTGGTCGACCCGGCCGCGCACGGCCTTGCTGGCAAAAAAGCTGGTGAGGTTGCCTGCCAGGGTGCCTGGCGACCACAGGTAGTGGGCTTCGGAGAGCAGGCGTACGCCGCGCAGATCCAGCTCGCCGTCACCGGCCAGGGCTTCGCGCCAGCGCCGTGGCATATCGGCAATGGCTTCGGACGCGCCGGTCAGGGCGCCGTGCAGCGCGTATTTGGCGCCGCCGTGAATGATGCCTTGGGATTTCACACTTTGCCCGCCACCCAGGCTTTCGCGCTCGACCACAACCGTGGAGAAGCCCTGGCGACGCAGGCGGGCATTGAGCCAGAGGCCGGCAACACCAGCGCCGACAATCAGCACGTCGGTGGAAATAACAGATGGCATGGGCGACCTCAGTGTTTAAAGACAAAGACCGCAAGTATACAGCCTGATCTTCAACCTGGCCTTGTAGAGGCCACTAACTTGGGTGTGCACTGTGGGAGCGGGCTTGCTCGCGATGCGGGCGACGCGGTTTACCTGATAGGCCGTGTTGATTTTATCGCGAGCAAGCCCGCTCCCACAGGTGGAAGGTTTAGTGCCCTGCAGTTTTGGAAAACAGCTGGATCACTACCACCCCCAGCACAATCAGGCCCATGCCGAGCATGGCTGGCACATCGAGCTTTTGCCCGTAGATAAACAGTGCCGCGATGCTCACCATCACGATACCCATGCCCGCCCATACAGCGTAAGCCACGCCCACGGGGATGGTGCGTACCACCAGGGTCAGCATCCAGAACGCCGTGGCGTAGCCGGCAATCACCAGGACCAGCGGCAGCGGTGTGCTGAAACCCTTGATCGCTTTCATGGAGACGGTGGCAATCACTTCGGCACAAATGGCAATGGCCAGGTAGTAGTAGGCGTTCATCGTGGAGTCCTGAGTTTGGTGCGGGGCAATTTAACAGCAAGGCATTCTAGTAGTTGTGAAAGTGTGTAGTGCGTTCTGGTTGCGACAGGGTAAGGCGGATTCGGTGCCATCATCGTGAATAGTTTTTCAAGTAAACTCCGCACCCATGAATAGAACTCTCTACACCTTGCTGTTTCATCTGGGGCTGCCGCTGGTGGCGATTCGCTTGTGGCTGCGGGCGCGCAAGGCGCCCGCTTATGCCCAGCGCATTGGTGAGCGTTTCGCCATAAATCTGCCTGCCATGCAACCGGGCGGGATCTGGGTGCACGCAGTTTCGGTGGGCGAGAGCATCGCTGCCGCGCCGATGATTCGAGCGCTGCTGGAGCGTTATCCACAGCTGCCAATCACCGTGACCTGCATGACGCCCACCGGGTCCGAGCGGATCCAGGCGCTGTTCGCGGGTGAGCCGCGTATCCAGCATTGTTACTTGCCCTACGATTTGCCGTGGGCGGCAGCGCGGTTTTTGAATCGTGTGCAACCCAAGCTCGCGGTGATCATGGAAACCGAGTTGTGGCCCAACCATATCCACCAGTGCGCCAAGCGTGGCATCCCGGTGGCGTTGGCCAATGCCCGGTTGTCGGCCCGCTCGGCCAAGGGCTATGGCCGCTTTGCCCGCCTGACCCGGCCCATGCTGGCAGAAATGAGTCTGATCGCAGTGCAGACCGAAACCGAGGCCGAGCGCTTTCGCCAGTTGGGTGCACGACCTGAATGCGTTGAAGTGACCGGCTCGATCAAGTTTGACCTGAGCATCAACCCGCAACTGCTGGTCGATGCCCGGGAGTTGCGTGAGCAGTGGCAGGCCCAGGCACGCCCAGTGTGGATTGCCGCCAGCACCCACGAGGGGGAAGACGAGATTGTGCTCGCCGCCCATCGCCGCTTACTCAACCAGTACCCCAATGCGTTACTGATACTGGTGCCGCGCCACCCGGAGCGGTTCAACGCGGTGTTCGAACTGTGCCGCCGTGAAGGTTTTGCCACCGTGCGCCGCTCCAGTGGCGAGGCGGTCAATGCCGCAACCCAGGTCATGCTGGGCGACACAATGGGCGAGCTGCTGTTTTTGTACGCACTGGCCGACACCGCTTTTGTCGGCGGCAGCCTGGTGCCCAACGGCGGGCATAACCTGCTGGAGCCAGCGGCGCTGGCCAAGCCGGTGTTGAGCGGGCCGCATCTGTTCAACTTTCTGGAAATCAGCGCGCTGCTGCGCGACGCCGGTGCGCTGGAAGAGGTGGATGACGCCCAGGGCCTGGCGCTGGCGGTACAGCGCCTGTTCGAGTTGCCGCAAGACGCCCGGCGCATGGGCCAGGCGGGCCTGAAAGTCATGCAGCTCAATCAGGGTGCCTTGCAGCGGTTGCTCGACGGGCTCGGGCGATTGTTGTCACGCTAGTTGGCCAGTGGCAGAAACCAGCGTTCTGCCAGAACCCTGCCGATCTGGCCGCGGTGCACGATGACCACAGCCTGGCCGCTTTTTGCATCGGCCAGTTGTGACCAGTAACTGAGCTTGCGTTGAGCCTTGGTCTTCAAGTGGGCAACGCTGTAATCCTGTTTCGGCGTCGTGGCCTCGGGGTAATGGAAGTGGGCATACCACAGTGGCCGGCCCTGACGGTCGTTGACGGCATACTCCTGGATAAAGTCGCGCCGCTCGCCCGCGAGCTGGATGCGGTTGCCCAGCCCGGCCATCTGCACCAGCTCCTGGTCAATCAGGTATTGCAGGTTGCCGTGGGTCGGCGGCAGTTCGAGGCTTAGCTGAATGCGCATTTCCCGGCCCTCCCTGAGCATCTGCTGTGCTGCGCTGCGCATGTTGTCGACCAGGGCCTGATCGTCCGGCAGGCGGGCGGCTTCAGCCTGGGCCTGAAGGGCTGTGTGCAGCTCGGTGGCCAGCCGGTCGAGCTTTTGCGCTTCGTGGGCGAGTAGCTCTTCGACTTCCTGGGGATGGCGCGACAGGTTCTTGTACTGACGGGCCTTGTGCAGGTGCTCTGCGAACATGGCGAACAACTTGCGCGCATCGCCCTTGATGATATTCAGGGCCCGCACCCGCAGGGGAGATGGCGGGCGCACGGTCTTGATTTCGACCCATTCGTCGCCGTGTTGCAAATAGGTCGAGAGCAGTTGCTCGTCATAGTCTGAACGCACTTCGATAACGTCCTTTTGCCATTCGCTGTCGGCGGGCCTCAGTTCGCCGATCAGCTTGCCCTTGCCGCGCACGTTGATGACTTTTTTCGGGCGGCTGCCCGCGCCTGATGGGGTGCGCTTGCGCGGCCTTTTCACCGTTGGTTGTGGCGTTGGCCGGATCTCGCTGGCCAGTTGCCTGGTTACATCCTGGTAGAGATCGGTGAGCAGCAGGCGCAGTTTGTTGAAGTACTCGGGCTCCAGCTCATCGGCATAGATCACCCCGATACCCTGCAATGCATCCAGGGCCTGGCCGTAGTTGTCCACAAGGCTGTCCAGGATCTCCAGGCGCTTGCTGGCGTCGAATTCCAGGGTGTTGAGCTGGTTGTGGGTGTGGGCATGTTCCTTGAGTGGGTCGATAGCGCTATCAAGGCTCTCTTCGATGATGGTGCCTGCCGATAGCCTGGAGCTGGCCAGCTTCAGGCAGTCGAGCTGGAAGCCCTTGAGGGTCAGGCCGGTATGGCCTGCGGCGGGCAGCATCTGGAGCAGCTCGGTGGCCGTGGCCGCCCCGGTTTCGCCGAGGTTGAACAGTTGCTCCAGGTAACCGTCCCTTTGCTCGATGCGCTCGATGGTGCTGTCGTTGAGTGCCACCTGCTCGCGGATCGACTGCATAAACCCTTGCGGGTCTTGTAGCGCGGCGGCTTCCAGCGCCGGGCCGGGGGTGGTGAATTGTGGCCATTTGGCGATCTGGCTTTTCTGTTCGCTGGCCGAGATGGACAGGGAGATGGTCCGGTTGTCGAAGGACTTCTCCAGCAAGGAGATCAGGATCGTTTCATGAAACGGGATTTTCAGCTCGGTACGCTCCCGGACTGTGGCCAGCAGTGCCTGATAGGCGCTGAGTTCGGCGTGCAGGGCGACGCTGAGGCGGTTGCGGAACGTGGCGATTTGCTGCTCGTTGAAGCGCGGGTCCTGCATCGCTCTTTTCAGCGCGGTGTGGTTGATTTCAACGGCCTTTTGCAGTGGCACTTCATGAGGGAAAAAATCCGTCATCTGCGTTTGCAGTTCGCGGATGCGCTGGGCCTTGTGCTGCTGCAGGGCAGCGATGCGTTTGGGCGGCATGCCACCGAGCAGGCGCAGGCGCAGATCCAGCGACCAGTTGCCGTGGCTGTCGGCCTTTAATGCCGGGCCGCGCTGGCCGGGATCAGTAGCCGACACGATCATCGCCACCCCCTCGGAGTCGATATCAACGGGGTACAGGTCCTGGCCGACCCGGGCATGCCAGGCCTGGCCAATGCGGTACAGGCCTTTGTGCGGGCCGTCGGGGTGGGGCGCGGGCAGTGGTTGCGGGGGCGCCACTTTAAAGCCTGCAAGCCGTTCGCGCTGCGTAGGGGTGAGGCGGTTGTGGGCGCTGGCGAAGCTGAAATCGAGCACCGTGCTGTCGGCCGCCGGCATTTCCCCGGGCAGTGCCACCAGCCCGGTGACCACTATGGGCGGTTCGGGTTCGGGCCATATTTCCCCGATGCGCACTGGGGCCCGGGGGCGCAAGGCCTGGGCCAGCAGGTCGGCGGGCAGGGGGCCAGGTCGCTGTGCCGCGGCCAGGGACTGGTGGAGCAGGAGCATGCCAAGGTTGAGCAGTACATCAGCCGCTGCCAGCTCGCGGGTGATGGCGTCGCTGCTGGTGAGCGCGGGGATGTCCTGGCTGGCCACGCTGGCCAGGCTCAGCAAACCACCGGTCAGCATCAGGGGCGGGGGCAAGCCGGGCAGCAGCAACAGGCTGTTGAAGATCAGGCCGGCCCCTTCCATCAGCACCCCCCAGCGGCTTTCGGCGTTGGATACCGAATCGCTGTCGGCCTGCGCCACCAATGCCCTGGCATTGCAACCAAACAGATACTCCATCAGCCGGCCGTTGTGCAGGTATTGCAGCAATTCGTCGCTGCTGCCATTGGTTGCCAGTTGCGCCGGGGTGGGCCGTTCGAGGGGGGCAAACTCGCTGCCCAGGCCAAAGCGCACGTAATGGGGCTCCCTGAAACCGCCGTTGTCGTAGATCGGCCGGGCGATATCGCTCAGCCAGGTCAGCACGCTGGTCTGCAGGGGGGAGGGCTCGGCGATGGCCTCCAGCAGGGCCGTGCGGGTGCTGAACTCCAGCAGCGAAGGGGTATAGAAAGGACGGTACAGCACATGCGGGCCTTGCCCGGTATTGGCCGGTTCGATGATAAACATGTTGCTCGCGATGTCCGGCGAGGCTTGCGGGTGGCGCATCAGGGCCAGATGGCGCATGACCACCGCCGTGCCTTCGACCTGCTGCTCATCGGTGCTGGTCTGCACCACGGCGGCCACATAGCGGGCACCGAGCGGCGTAAGGCCCTGTTCGTGTTTCAGGCTCAGTTCCAGCGCTTCGAGCGGTAACTGTACGCTGAGGTGGGCGGCGAACAGTTGTTCCCGGGGGCGGGCGTCTGCAGTGGCGCCCAGCAGCAGGTCTTCAAGGCGTTCGGGGTACATCTTGCCGATATTGACCGTTTCAATCAGCCCGCCGCGTTGGGTGATGTAGTCCGCAGTCAACCACGGGGGCAGTGCCAGGTCCCGGCGATGGCGCAGGCTGAGCGTGCCTTTGGGGCGCCCGAGCAGATTCTTCAGGGCCAGATCGGTCAGGCTCATGGTGGTGGTTTCGACAGCGCCGACGGTATCCGGCAAGCCGGTGGCCGTGAGGAAGGTCAGTTCAATGTCTTCGGGGTCAAAGTGGTCCTGGCGCTCGGCAATCGGGGTGGTCTGCTCAAAGTGGCCCTGGTCGCTGCGCATTTGCTGGTGCAGCACATCGGCGGCATAGGTGCGGATGTCGCTGATGCCGTACAGGTAGGTCTTGCCCTTGGCGACTTTTTTGGCCGAGGCCAGGGCCAGGCTGTATTGGCGGTAGAGGGCCTTGTCGGCGGCACTGGCGTTGCGCAGCCAGTGGGGCAAGTGCCTGTTGATGGTTTCAAGGTTGTACAGGCTGGCCTGCGGCCCACCGACCAGGAACTGCGCGGTGCTGGTGATGGAGTTGTAGACCTTTTGCAATGCCGGCCAGCCGATGCTGGCCGGCAGCTTGAGCGCACCGATGTGTTCCAGCTGGCGGTTGAGGATGGCCGCTGCGCAGGCGTCGAATACGTTGCCCTCAAGCTCGTAGTGGGTGATGCGGATTTCCCGGACGGTATAGGTTCGGCTGATCTGCCTGGTCCAGGCCCGGCTCAGGGAGTCGAGCGTCTTGTAAGTGAGGATGCTGCCGTCGGGTTTGCACAGCAGTACCTGCTCCCGGGTGGCCAGCACGATCCTTGAGCTCAGAGATGAGTGCAGCGTGTGCGGGCCGAGTAATGATGCCTTGAGCCAGTAGGCGCGCACGGCAGTGTCGCCGTACAGGCGGATCCGCTGCGCAGAGTCCGGGGTCGTGATCACCTGATTGATGGCGAGCAATGCGTTCGGGTGCAGGTCGGTCTGCTGGAGGGCGCCAATTCGCAGGGTGTCCTTGAGCACATCGCTGAGCCATTGCCAGCGGCTGGCGCCGGTGTCGGCGTTGCCCGCCCAGAATTCGTTGAGTGCACCTTGCAGGCCGATGGGCAGGCGCCAGGAGAGTTCCTTGGCCAGGGCCTCGACAATCGCCATGTCCAGCTCGCCCTCTGCGGGGCCGAGCCAGTCAGGCGGGTTATCGGTCAGGTAGCAGGGTTGTGTATTGACCGGGCGCAAGTCCAGCCCGGCGCCTCTGCCCAGGTAATCCAGAACCCGTGGCATGAAGGGCTCCAGCGCCCAGCCGCCTTCGGGCCTGGGGACAGCCAGGCGGGTGCGCTGCAGATCGATGCGCAGTGACGGGTAGTGTTGCACCAGCGCTGCGGTGAGCATTTGCCGGGCGACCGTATCAAGCACGGGGCCATTGGCAAACTGGGCTCGCACGGCATTTTCGGGTGGGTTCAGGGCGGTTGCGGGGGCTGTAGGCATAAGCGTTCCTGTAGAGACTGGCAGAGGGTCATACGACTGATGCCGTATTAACGTCTGTAGCTCTCAGGGAACGGTGGTATCCGGGTATATCAGTCAAGCCAATCGCTGTGGGAGCGGCGGCGCTTTATTCGCGAGCAGGCTCGCTCCCACAGGAGGCGTCAGTTGCCCGGCGAGCGCAAATTGGCTTCGGCAGCCTTGGCCAGGTCCGGCGGCAGGAAGTCCTTGTCCGGGTTGTAGTCGGCCTTGAGGTAGTGCGACAGGGCTTCCAGGTCCCCGGGGTTCAGGGTGCCCGCCGCCTGCTTGAGGCGCAGGTTGTCGAGGATGTAGTCATAGCGGCTGTTGTTGTAGTCGCGCACCGAGTTATACAGCTGGCGCTGGGCGTCGAGCACGTCGACGATATTGCGGGTACCCACCTGGTAGCCGATTTCCGTGGCTTCCAGCGCGCTCTGGTTGGAGATGATCGACTGTTTGCGTGCCGATACCTGTTCAACGTCGGTGTTCACGGCACGGTGCAGGTTGCGGGTGTTTTCCACCACCTGGCGGCGCAGGGCCTCGCGCTGTTGCTCGGTCTGGTCCAGGCGCGAGTAGGATTCACGCACTTGCGAGCTGGTCAGGCCACCGCTGTAGATCGGGATATTCAACTGCACGCCAATGCTGCGCTGCGATACGTCGCCGCCATAACGCTGGTTGAGGGCGTTGGGGTTGCTCAGGCCGAAGGCGTCGTTGTCGCCGGTCTTGTACTGCGCCACGGCATCGAGGGTTGGCGCGTGGCCAGCCTTGCGCTGCTTGAGGGTTTCTTCGGCGGCGCTGACCGCGTAGTTGCTGGCCAGCAGGTTGAGGTTCTGCTGGGCGGCGGTATCGACCCATGACTTGGCGTCATTGGGCATCGGCGGCAGGATCGGCAGGGTGTGGCGCATACCTTCAATCGCGTTGTACTGACGGTTGGTCAGGGTCACCAGCGATTCAAATGCATCTTCGACCTGACGCTGCGCCAGCATCCGGTTGGCCCGCGCGGTGTCGTAGCTGGCTTGGGATTGCAGCACGTCGGTCTTGTCCGACAGGCCTACGTCAAAGCGCTCGCGGGACTGGTCCAGCTGGCGCTTGAACGCGGCTTCTTCGGCTTTGGTCGCCGCCAGGGTGTCCTGGGCACGCAGTACCGAGAAGTAGGCATTGGCGCTTTGCAGAATCAGATTTTGCTCGGTGGCCGAGAGTTGCAGCGCAGCCTGCTCGTTGATCGACTCGGCGGCTTTAAGCTGGAACCAGCGGTCGATGCGGAAAATCGGCTGTGCCAGCGTGGCCTGGTACACCATCGCGCTGCGGGTGGTGGTCAGCGACGGCTGGTCGATGGCGGTACGCACATTGCTCGACTCGGCGCCGCCGGACAGGTTGGGCAGCAAACCGGCACGGGCCTGGGGTACCACTTCCTTTTGCGCTTCGTAACCGGCGCGGGCTGCGGCCAGGTCGGCGTTGTTGTCGACCGCTTCGTGGTAAACGCTGACCAGACCGTTTTGGCTGGACAATGGAGCGGGGGTGTCCAGCGCCATTGCGCTGGTCGCCCAAGACACGGCAATAGCCAGTGATAGTTTGCGCAGCATGAGCGATCCCTAGTTCAAGAATGCGAAAAATGAAAGCCCGAGTCCGACTCGCGGTTTCAGGAAGTAGCGAGTGTAGTAGTTTTGGGCGCGATAGAGCATCTGCAAGTTGCGGCTTGGCACTTGTAGCTAAAAATTTGCCGCTGTCCTAGACTGTGCCCGTTCTTGTCGGGGTGCCTTGCTATGAGGCTGAGATCGAATAATTTCGGATCCCGTTGAACCTGATCAGGTTAACGCCTGCGTAGGGAACAAGATTTCTCGTCTCCCGGCGAGTCCTCTTGAGTGCCGTCCGGGATCGATTGGTTAAAAAACAACCAGTCGTTCGAGGTCGTCACTCAGCACCCAGTCCTTGGGTGCATCCGTACATTTTTCAGGTTCTCCCTCCGACAATCCGCCTGGATGCAGTCTGGAGAGCCGTGATGAGTACAAAACCAAAAAACGCGATCAATCTCAGTGATTCGGCCAAGGTCGATGAGCAGTCGGTCAAGCCGTTTACCCGCTCGCAAAAAGTCTATGTACAGGGTTCGCGCCCGGACATTCTGGTGCCGATGCGTGAAGTCAGCCTGGATGTCACACCTACCGATTTTGGCGGCGAAGTGAACGCCCCGGTATTGATCTACGACACCTCCGGCCCGTATACCGACCCGTCCGTGCAGATTGACGTGCGCAAAGGCCTGGGCGATGTGCGTTCGGCCTGGATCGACGACCGTGATGATACTGAGCGCCTGCCAGGCCTGAGCTCCAATTTCGGGCAAATGCGCCTCGAAGACGCTGAACTGACCAAACTGCGCTTCGCCCACGTCAAAAACCCGCGTCGGGCCAAGGCCGGCGCCAACGTTACCCAGATGCACTATGCACGTCAGGGCATCATCACCGCCGAGATGGAATACGTCGCCATCCGCGAAAACATGAAGCTGCAGGAAGCCCGCGCCGCCGGCCTGCTGGACCAGCAGCACCCGGGTCACAGCTTCGGCGCCAGCATCCCGAAAGAAATCACCGCCGAGTTCGTGCGCGAAGAAATCGCCCGTGGCCGCGCCATTATCCCGGCCAACATTAACCACGTTGAGCTGGAGCCGATGATCATCGGCCGTAACTTCCTGGTGAAGATCAACGGCAATATCGGCAACAGTGCGCTGGGTTCTTCGATCGAAGAAGAAGTGGCCAAGCTGACCTGGGGCATCCGCTGGGGTTCGGACACGGTCATGGACCTGTCCACCGGCAAGCACATCCACGAAACCCGCGAGTGGATCATCCGCAACTCGCCGGTGCCGATTGGTACCGTGCCGATTTACCAGGCGCTGGAGAAGGTCAACGGTGTGGCCGAAGACCTGACCTGGGAGCTGTTCCGCGACACCCTGATCGAACAGGCCGAGCAGGGCGTGGACTACTTCACCATCCACGCCGGCGTGTTGCTGCGCTATGTACCGCTGACCGCCAAGCGGGTGACCGGCATTGTGTCGCGCGGTGGTTCGATCATGGCCAAGTGGTGCCTGGCGCACCACAAAGAGAACTTCCTCTACACCCATTTCGACGAAATCTGCGAAATCATGAAGGCCTACGACGTCAGCTTCTCGCTGGGCGATGGCTTGCGTCCGGGGTCGATTGCCGACGCCAACGACGCCGCGCAGTTCGGCGAGCTGGAAACCCTCGGCGAGCTGACCAAGATCGCCTGGAAGCACGATGTGCAGTGCATGATCGAAGGCCCGGGCCATGTGCCGATGCAGTTGATCAAGGAGAACATGGACAAGCAGCTGGAATGCTGCGACGAGGCGCCGTTC
Source organism: Pseudomonas sp. WC2401 (assembly GCF_041200115.1). NCBI lineage: Bacteria > Pseudomonadati > Pseudomonadota > Gammaproteobacteria > Pseudomonadales > Pseudomonadaceae > Pseudomonas > Pseudomonas sp. WC2401. Next base: position 219,659 of record NZ_CP165623.1, on the reverse strand, counting down.
TACACCCTCGGCCCGCTGACCACCGATATTGCGCCGGGTTACGACCACATCACCTCGGGCATTGGTGCCGCGATGATCGGCTGGTTTGGCTGCGCCATGCTTTGTTATGTCACGCCCAAGGAACACCTGGGCCTGCCGAACAAGGATGACGTGAAGACCGGGATCATTACCTACAAGATCGCAGCCCATGCTGCGGACCTGGCCAAGGGCCACCCTGGTGCACAGATTCGTGACAATGCATTGAGCAAGGCGCGTTTTGAATTCCGCTGGGAAGACCAGTTCAACCTGGGCCTGGACCCTGATACCGCACGTTCGTACCACGACGAAACCCTGCCCAAGGATTCGGCCAAGGTCGCGCATTTCTGCTCCATGTGCGGGCCGAAATTCTGCTCGATGAAAATCACCCAGGAAGTGCGCATCTACGCCGCCAACCAGCGCATTGATGCCATTGATGTGGATGTAGCCAAGGGCCTTGCTGAGCAGGCCGAGCGCTTCAAGCAGGAAGGCAGCCAGTTGTATAAAAAAGTGTGATGTAAGCAGTCCCCTTGTGGGAGCGGGCTTGCTCGCGATGCAATCAACTCGGTATGTCTGAGTCACCGAGGTGCTGCAATCGCGAGCAAGCCCGCTCCCACAGGGTTTTTTAGGCGGTTTTCTCTTTGTGGGATTCATTCCTTGAACACACCCGGCACCTATTCCCCCGACCTTGCTGTCCCTCTGGACCGGCGTGCATTCGGCGGTCGCGATCTGTTTTCCCTGTGGTTCTCCCTCGGCATTGGCCTGATGGTGTTGCAGACCGGTGCGTTGCTTGCGCCGGGGCTGGGGCTGTCGGGTGCTTTGCTGGCAATTTTTTTCGGCACGCTGGTGGGCGTGTCGCTACTGGCTTCGGTCGGCGTGATTGGCAGCGACACTGGCCTGTCGTCGATGGCTGCGCTCAAGCTCAGCCTGGGCAGTCGCGGTGCCATGCTCCCGGCCATGCTCAACGTGCTGCAACTGATCGGCTGGGGCTCGTTTGAAATCATCGTGATGCGCGATGCTGCCAGCCTGCTGGGCGCCCGGGCATTTGGCGAAGGCAGCGCGCTGAGCAACCCGCTGTTGCTGACGCTGCTGTTTGGCGCCCTGGCCACCTTGCTCGCGGTCAGCGGGCCATTGACCTTTGTGCGCAAGATCTTGCGCACGTGGGGTATCTGGCTGCTGCTGGGGGCCTGCCTCTGGCTGACCTGGAACTTGTTTGCCAAGGCTGATCTGCCAGCGCTGTGGGCGCAAAAAGGCGATGGCTCGCTGCCGTTTGCCGTCGGTTTTGACATTGCCATCGCCATGCCGCTGTCCTGGTTGCCGCTGATCGCGGATTACTCGCGCTTCGGCAAGCGGGTCAAAAGCGTATTTGGCGGCACGGCTGTGGGCTTCTTTATTGGTAACTTCTGGCTGATGAGCCTGGGCGTGGCCTACACCCTGGCATTCGCTCCGAGTGGTGAAGTCAATGCGCTGCTGTTGGCGCTGGCGGGTGCGGGGCTGGGGATTCCGTTGCTGCTGATTCTGCTCGATGAGTCGGAAAACGCCTTTGCCGATATTCACTCGGCGGCGGTGTCTGGCGGGATTTTGTTGCGTTTGAAGGTCGAGCACCTGGCCTTGGCCATTGGCGTGGTCTGCACCTTGATCGCCTGCTTTGCGCCGCTGGCGCAATACCAGAACTTCCTGCTACTGATTGGCTCAGTGTTCGCGCCCTTGTTCGGCGTGGTGCTGGTGGATCACTTTATCCTGCGCAAGCGCAGTGCCCGGGTCACGCCGACGCTGCTGCGCTGGCCGAGTTTGCTGGCCTGGCTGGGTGGGGTGGTGACTTATCACCTGCTGGCGAACTTGCTGCCGGATGTGGGGGCGACTTTGCCAGCGTTGTTGCTGGCGGGCGGGTTGCAGTGGGTGTTAGGGCAAACGTTAATATCCCCTCACCCTGGCCCTCTCCCGGAGGGAGAGGGGACTGACCGCACGCGGGCTTGAATTCAGCATCAAATCAACTCCCTCTCCCTCCGGGAGAGGGTGGGGTGCGGACGGCTCTGGCTAAGCCTTTACCCGGAAACCACTCCGGCTTCAAAATCCCGTTCAGGCGTGAGTACGGGATCTTCAACTCAACATGCCCTTCAGAGTACGGCGCAATGCTGTACACGTCGTACTTGAGCACCACGTTGTCCTTGAGCAACGCCACATGCGGGGTTTTCTGGAATGGCCAGTTTTTCACGAACTCCGGATCGCTGCCGTAATGACTGCTGATCAGCCAGTTGTTGTGGGCCACTTTGGCGGCGCCCCAAAAAGCCTGCTCCTGACCCGGCAGCAACATGTCCTGCAAGGTCACGTCCTTTTGCTGTGAGCGCGAGTAGTTGATAAACCCGCGGCCCGGCATGCCATGGGCGCCACCTGTATCCAGATAGCTGGACAGCTCGACAATCACCAGACCGTCATGCTGCTCGCGTACCTTGGCCTGCAAATAAGTGCTGTTACGGCTGTCGGCCGTGCGCAGGAAGTGCTCGCGGTAGGCGTTGAGCGAGGGCGCCAGTTTGTCGTCAGGCGAGTTGACGGTCATTCGCAGCAGGCGATTTTCGATCATCGCATCGAGCTTGGGGGCGTCGGGGAAATGCAACGTGTCGATATTCACCAGCGGGCAATCCTGGCCGGTGCAGCCTGCCTTGACTTGCTCGGATGCGTCATTGGCAAACGCCAGCGGCTTTTGCACCGCAGGCTGGAACACGCTTTGGCACGCACCCAGGGTCAGGGCGATGCAAGTCATGGAAGCAAACTTTAAAAGCGACATGGTCGTCCTTCATCGTCGAAAGAGTAAGGGAATGATGGTGGTTCGACTGCCAGCATGGGCATCGGTTCGCCACTAAGCTTATGTAGAGCCAATTAGAGTTGTTTTGCAGGCGATCCGTCTATCCCCGCGTTATAAAAGAGGCTGCATCGCGAGTCTCAGGCGCGTTAGGATGCGCGATGCCGAGGGCCCGCCCACGGTGAAATTCGCCAGCAAGGGGTTTGCAATGACTGACATCACCAAGGCCACGCCACGCGCCGTTGAGATCGTAAAGCGTGAGAACGGCTATCAGGGTTTTTACAAACTTGATCGCGTGCACCTGCGTCACGAACTCTTTGCCGGTGGCATGAGCCGCGAGATCAGTCGTGAAGTGTTTGTGCGCCATGACGCCGTGTGTGTGCTGCCCTACGACCCGCAGCGTGATGAAGTGGTGCTGATCGAGCAGTTCCGCGTCGGCGCGCTGGGCAAGACCGAAACACCGTGGCTGATCGAACTGGTTGCCGGGCTGATCGACAAGGCTGAAGTGCCGGAAGAGGTCGCCCACCGTGAAGGTGAAGAAGAAGCCGGGCTGACGTTTTCGTCCCTGTGGCCCATCACCCGCTATTTTCCGTCACCCGGTGGCAGCACCGAGTTTGTCCATCTCTATCTGGGCCGTTGCAGCTCTGAAGGTGTGGGGGGCTTGCATGGTCTGGAGGAAGAGGCAGAAGATATTCGTGTAACGGTATGGGCGTACGAAGATGCGCTGCAAGCAGTACGTGATGGGCGTATTTCCAATGCAGCGAGCATTATTGCCCTGCAATGGTTGGCGCTTAATCGCGCTGAAGTGAGGGGGTTATGGTCGTAAATGGGGTTCGCGATCGTTATCGGGTCGATCTGATCGGGCTGCAGGCCGCTTGCGAGGCCAACTATGCGCGCCTGATGCGTTTGCTGCCCGAAATGCGCGAGCAACCTGGCCCGCGTCAGATTGCCGTGACCCAGGGCGACCAGATGCTGGGCGTGCTGACGCTGGAGGTGATCCTCGATTGCCCGTACACCAGCACCCTGCGTGTCAGCCAGCAGCACAGCCTGCCGTGGTTGCCGGTGCCGCAGTTGCAGGTGCAGGTGTACCACGATGCACGCATGGCCGAAGTGGTCGCGGCCGAGCATGCACGGCGTTTTCGCAGTATCTACCCGTACCCCAACCTGGCCATGCACCAGCCTGACGAAAAAGCCCAGCTCAATGTGTTTTTGGGTGAGTGGCTCAGCCATTGCCTGGCCTGTGGCCATGAATACGCAGAAGTGCGCTAGCCTTGAAGAAAAACCTCCCCGGGAGAGCCGCCTTGCCGAATGTATCCACGCTGACCACCGAAGATCCGGTGCTGCTGGTGCAGCTCTCTGACAGCCACCTGTTTGCCGATGCCGATGGCTCGCTGCTGGGCCTCAAGACCGCACAAAGCCTGCAACAGGTGATCGACCTGGTGCGTGCCGAGCAGCCGCAGATTGACGGCCTGCTGGCCACGGGCGATTTGACCCAGGACGGCAGTGTCGAGGCCTACCAGCGCTTTCGCACACTGACCGCGCCACTGGCGCCCTTTGGTCGCTGGATCCCCGGCAATCACGACCAGTTGGCGCCAATGCGCGAAGCGGCCGTGCAAAGCCGTCTGCTGGAGCCCGTGGTCGATATTGGCAACTGGCGCATCACGATGCTCAATTCGGCGGTGCCCCATTCCACCCCCGGTTACCTGGAGGACGACCAGTTGCAACTGCTGGCTCAGTCCTTGAGCGAAGCCCCAGATCGTCATCACCTGGTGTGCCTGCATCACCACCCCGTGTCGGTGGGCTGCCAGTGGCTGGAGCCAATCGGCCTGCGCAATGCCAAGGAGTTCTGGTCGGTCATGGACCGTTATCCACAGGCCCGTGCGGTGCTGTGGGGGCATGTCCATCAGCCGTTTGACCAGCAGCGCAACAATGTGCGGTTGCTGGCGTCGCCTTCAACTTGCATCCAGTTCGCTGTCGGCAGCCCGGACTTCAAGGTCAGTGGTGAGGCGCCGGGCTATCGCTGGTTGCGCCTGCAACCGGATGGCACCTTGCAAACCGGTGTGTCGCGCCTGGCGGATTTCACCTTCGAGCCGGATTACAGCGCCAACAATTACTGAAATATCTTGAAGCGAGTCATTGCCCCTGAGTCAGGCTAAACTGCGCGTCTTTCTTGATGCTGTGTTCAGCTTAACGGGTCTTCGGGGGTCATCGCATGTCGGGTTCCATCTTGTATATCCACGGTTTCAACAGCGCCCCCGAGTCGAAGAAGGCCTCGCAACTGATTACGGTGATGCAACGCATGGGCCTTGGCGAGCAACTGCGCGTGCCCGCCCTGCATCATCACCCGCGTCAGGCCATCGGCCAGTTGCAGGCCGCAATCCGTGAGCTGGGCAGCCCATTGCTGGTAGGCAGCTCGCTCGGCGGCTACTATGCGACATGGTTGGCCCGCCAACATGGGCTCAAGGCCTTGCTGGTCAACCCGGCCGTCAGCCCGCACCGGATGTTCGACGGTTATCTGGGTACGCAAACCAATCATTACAGCGGCGAAACCTGGGAATTGACCCACGATCACGTTCAGGCGCTGGCCGAACTCGAAGTGCCAGCCCCCCAGGACGCGCAGCGCTGTCAGGTGTGGTTGCAGACCGGCGATGAAACCCTGGACTACCGCTACGCTGAACAGTATTACGCGGCGTGTACGTTGCGTATCGAGGCCGGTGGTGATCACAGTTATCAGGGCTTTGCCCGGCAATTGCCCGATCTGCTGAACTTTGCAGGGATCGGCGCCGAACAGTTTAAAACCATCGACTTCGCGGCCCTTTAAGGCGCCCGTCGAATGGCCCTTTTTTTCACTTACGACTAACGACGAGACCCTATGGCCACTCCCAGCGCTAGCTCTTATAACGCCGACGCCATCGAAGTCCTCTCGGGCCTCGACCCGGTGCGCAAACGCCCCGGCATGTACACCGACACCAGTCGGCCCAACCACCTGGCCCAGGAAGTCATCGACAACAGTGTCGACGAAGCCCTGGCAGGCCACGCCAAGGCGGTGCACGTCATTCTGCACGCCGATCACTCGCTGGAAGTCAGCGATGACGGGCGCGGCATGCCGGTGGATATCCACCCGGAAGAGGGTGTGCCGGGCGTCGAGCTGATCCTCACCAAGCTCCACGCTGGCGGCAAGTTCTCCAACAAGAACTACCAGTTCTCCGGCGGCCTGCACGGCGTGGGCATCTCGGTGGTCAACGCGCTGTCGACGCTGGTACGGGTCAAGGTCAAGCGTGACGGCAACGAGTACCAGATGACCTTTGCCGATGGCTATAAAGCCACCGATCTGGAAATCATCGGCACCGTGGGCAAACGCAACACCGGCACCAGCGTGTACTTCGCGCCGGATCCGAAATACTTCGATTCACCCAAGTTTTCCGTCAGCCGCCTCAAGCACGTGCTCAAGGCCAAGGCTGTGCTGTGCCCGGGGCTGCTGGTCACGTTCGAAGATAAAAACACCAACGAAAAGGTCGAGTGGCATTACGAAGACGGTCTGCGTTCGTATCTGGTCGATGCCGTCAGTGAATTTGAACGCCTGCCCGATGAGCCATTCTGCGGCAGCCTGGCCGGTAACAAGGAAGCTATCGACTGGGCCTTGCTGTGGCTGCCCGAGGGCGGCGACAGCGTTCAGGAAAGCTACGTCAACCTGATCCCCACTGCCCAGGGCGGCACTCACGTCAACGGTCTGCGCCAGGGTTTGCTCGATGCCATGCGCGAGTTCTGCGAGTTCCGCAGCCTGCTGCCGCGCGGCGTGAAGCTGGCGCCTGAAGACGTGTGGGAGCGCATTGCGTTCGTGCTGTCGATGAAAATGCAGGAACCCCAGTTCTCCGGCCAGACCAAGGAGCGTTTGTCATCCCGTGAGGCGGCGGCATTTGTCTCGGGCGTGATCAAGGACTCCTTCAGCCTGTGGCTCAATGCCAACCCCGAGTTGGGCATGCAACTGGCGGAGTTGGCGATCAACAACGCCGGGCGCAGGCTCAAGGCCAGTAAAAAGGTCGAGCGCAAGCGCATCACCCAGGGCCCGGCCTTGCCGGGCAAGCTGGCCGACTGCGCCGGGCAGGACCCGATGCGTTCCGAGCTGTTCCTGGTGGAAGGTGATTCTGCAGGCGGCTCGGCCAAGCAGGCGCGGGACAAGGAATTCCAGGCGATCCTGCCGTTGCGCGGCAAGATCCTCAATACCTGGGAAGTCGACGGCAGCGAAGTGCTGGCCAGCCAGGAAGTGCACAACATCGCTGTGGCCATCGGTGTCGATCCGGGCGCGGCCGACATGAGCCAATTGCGCTACGGCAAGATCTGCATCCTGGCCGACGCCGACTCCGACGGCCTGCACATCGCAACCTTGCTCTGCGCCTTGTTTGTGCAGCACTTCCGCCCGCTGGTGGATGCCGGCCACGTTTATGTAGCAATGCCGCCGCTGTACCGCATCGACCTGGGCAAGGAGATTTTCTACGCCCTGGACGAAGCCGAGCGCGACGGCATCCTCGACCGGCTGGTAGCCGAGAAAAAACGCGGCAAGCCGCAGGTCACGCGATTCAAGGGCCTGGGTGAGATGAACCCGCCGCAGTTGCGCGAAACCACGATGGATCCCAACACCCGGCGTCTGGTGCAGCTGACCCTGGAAGACTTCGCCGCCACTTCGGAAATGATGGATATGCTGCTGGCCAAAAAGCGCGCCGGTGACCGCAAGTCCTGGCTCGAATCCAAAGGCAACCTGGCGCAGGTGCTGGCCTGATGCGCAGTGCCTTGCTGGGCTTGCTCTGCCTGGGTGCTGCGCCAGTAATGGCCGATACCTGGCCAGAGCTGGCGTTGCAGTCAGAGCATCCGGTTGAAGGCATGCGCGGTGGCAATCTGTCCGGGCTGGCAGTGTGTGCAGGTGAGCTGTGGGCGGTGTCTGATCGCGATGACGATCAGATTTATCGCCTCGATACCCGCGAGCCACTGTGGCACGCCGAAGCCTTGGCCATCGACGTGCCACCGCCGCCGGAAAGCGGCTTGCCGTGGGGCGTGCGCATGATGGGCAAGGCCATCAGCCCGCTGCGTGGCGGCGAGCTGGATTTTGAAGGGATCAGTTGCGATGAGGCGGGCAACCGTTTCGTGGTCAGTGAGGCCCATGCTGCGGTGCTGCAAATCCCCCAGGCGGGCGCGCCTTCATGGCTCAAAATCGACCCGGCGCTGGTGCGTCAGGCCCGTGCCAGCGGCATGTTGCTGCATTTCAATGCGCTGTTCGAAGGTATTGCCGTCAACCCGCAGGGCAATCAGATATGGCTGGCGGCCGAGCGTGAGCGCCGTGGCTTGCTGACTATTCGCAAAAAACAGAGTGTGTGGGACTGCGAAAACGGCTGCGTGCTGATGAGCGAAGGCGGCCTTGAGCAGCCACCGACGCAACTCAAGGCCAAGGCTCAGCAAAAGGACTTTGCCGACCTGGCGCTGTTCGAGGGCAAGCTGTTTACCCTTGAGCGCATGGCCTATCGCATTTGCCGGCGCACCCCGGACACGGGCGCCATCGAACGTTGCTGGTCATTTGCCAATGACGCCCTGACCGATGCTCGACGCTACAACACCGGCTACGGCAACAGCGAGGCCCTGAGCCTGGATGCCAAGGGCGCCTGGGTTGGCGTCGACAATGGTAACCATGCCCGCGCCGATGGCGAAAAACGTCCCGTCGTCTGGCGTTTTGCTGCCCCGCAAGGTGGCTGGAGTGCCAAACCATGAGCCAGCAAGCACCGGGTAAAGGCGTGGGGCGGGTCTTCATGATCGTGGCCTGGTGCGCGGGCCTGTACCTGGCCACGCAATTTTTCGGGCGTTGGGAGCAGCGCCAGGAAAACCCCAATACTGAAGTCACCTCGCAGCAAGGCGAGGGTTATATCGAAGTCAAACTGCTCGGCAACGCCCAGGGCCATTTTGTCGCCAGTGGCCGGATCAACAACGTGCCGGTGGAATTTTTACTCGATACCGGTGCCACCGATGTTGCGGTGCCGATGGACCTGGCCAGGCAACTGGCCCTGCCCAAAGGCGTCCCGGTGACGCTGAACACCGCCAATGGCCGCGCCCAGGGTTACCAGACCCGCATCGACCGCCTGCAACTGGGGGCCATTGTATTGCGCGACGTGCGTGCAGTGGCGGCCCCGGGGCTTGAAGGCGAGCAAGTGCTGCTGGGCATGAGTGCACTGAACAAACTTGAATTTACCCAGCGCGGCGGCACCATGCTGCTGCGCCAGACAACGAACTGAATGAGGTCCGCATGAGCGACTCCCTTGATCTCAGCCTGGACGGCGTAGAACGCCGGTCACTGGCCGACTTCACCGAACAGGCCTACCTCAACTACTCCATGTACGTCATCATGGACCGGGCCTTGCCGCATATCGGCGACGGCCTCAAGCCGGTACAGCGGCGTATTGTCTACGCCATGAGCGAGTTGGGCCTGGACGCAGACTCCAAGCACAAGAAGTCGGCGCGTACCGTCGGTGACGTACTCGGCAAGTTCCACCCCCACGGCGACTCGGCCTGCTATGAAGCGATGGTGCTGATGGCGCAGCCGTTCAGCTATCGCTACACCCTGGTCGACGGCCAGGGCAACTGGGGTGCGCCGGACGATCCCAAGTCGTTCGCGGCCATGCGTTACACCGAGGCGCGTTTGTCGCGTTACTCCGAAGTGCTGCTCAGCGAACTGGGCCAGGGCACGGCGGACTGGGTGCCAAACTTCGACGGCACCCTCGACGAACCTGCGGTGTTGCCGGCACGTTTGCCCAATATCCTGCTCAATGGCACCACCGGTATCGCCGTGGGCATGGCCACCGACGTGCCGCCGCACAACCTGCGTGAAGTGGCGGCGGCCTGCGTGCGTTTGCTCGACGAGCCCAAGGCCACGGTTGAGCAACTGTGTGAGCATATTCAAGGCCCGGACTACCCGACCGAAGCCGAGATCATCACCCCGCGCGCCGACCTGCTGAAGATCTACCAGACCGGCCGTGGTTCGGTGCGCATGCGCGCCGTGTACCACGTCGAAGACGGTGACATCGTGGTTACCGCGCTGCCGCATCAGGTGTCCGGTGCCAAGGTGCTGGAGCAGATTGCCGCACTGATGCAGGCCAAGCCGACCAAACTGGCGATGGTCACCGACCTGCGCGACGAATCGGACCACGAAAACCCGTGCCGTATCGTCATCATCCCGCGCAACAACAAGGTCGATCTCGACGAACTGATGCAGCACCTGTTCGCCGTCACCGAGCTGGAGTCCACGTTCCGGGTCAACATCAATATCATCGGCCTGGACGGCAAGCCGCAGCTGAAAAACCTGCGTGCGCTGCTGGTGGAATGGCTGGAGTTCCGCGTCAACACCGTGCGCCGCCGCCTGCAGTTCCGCCTCGATAAAGTCGAGCGGCGCCTGCACCTGTTGGACGGTTTGCTCACCGCCTACCTGAACCTCGATGAAGTTATCCACATCATCCGCACCGAGGAACACCCCAAGGCCGAGCTGATTGCGCGTTTTGCCCTGAGTGAAACCCAGGCCGACTACATCCTTGATACGCGCCTGCGTCAATTGGCCCGTCTGGAAGAGATGAAGCTGCGCGACGAGCAGGATGCGTTGCGTAAAGAGCAAGCCAAGCTGCAAACCTTGCTGGGCAGCGAAGCCAAGCTGAAAAAGCTGGTGCGTACTGAACTGCTGGAAGACGCCAAGACCTACGGCGATGACCGTCGTTCGCCAATCGTGGCCCGCGCAGAAGCCAAGGCCCTGTCGGAAAACGAGCTGGTGCCGACTGAAGCGGTTACGGTTGTTCTGTCTGAAAAGGGCTGGGTGCGTTGCGGTAAAGGTCACGACCTTGACGCGACCGGTCTGTCCTATAAAGCGGGGGACGGGTACAAGACCGCTGCGGCGGGGCGTTCCAATCAGTTTGCGGTGTTTATCGATTCCACGGGGCGCAGCTATTCGGTGGCCGCGCATACCTTGCCGTCGGCCCGTGGCCAGGGGGAACCGCTGACCGGTCGTCTGACACCGCCGCCGGGCGCGACGTTCGAGTGCGTGCTGTTGCCGGAAGACGACGCGTTGTATGTGATCGCCTCCGATGCCGGTTATGGTTTTGTGGTCAAGGGTGAAGACCTGCAGGCCAAGAACAAGGCGGGTAAAGCGTTGCTCAGCCTGCCTAAAGGTGCGCAGGTGATGCAGCCACGGCCGGTGGCCGATCGCGAGCACAACTGGCTGGCAGCGGTGACGACCGAAGGCCGCCTGCTGATTTTCAAGGTCAGCGACTTGCCGCAGCTGGGCAAGGGCAAGGGCAACAAGATCATCGGCATTCCCGGCGATCGGGTGGCCAGTCGCGAGGAATACGTCACCGATATCGCGGTGCTTCCAGACAATGCCGCATTGGTATTGCAGGCGGGCAAGCGTACCTTGACGCTTAAGGCAGACGACCTGGAGCACTACAAGGGTGAGCGTGGCCGGCGTGGCAACAAACTGCCGCGTGGTTTCCAGCGTGTAGACGCTTTGCTGGTAGAAACGCTCAATTAAGCCTGTTTAGCGTGCCCGATCTGCGTTTTTACGCGCAGATCGGCGCGACAGCGCTGGAGTCAGGCCCGATATTCGCGGATGATATGCCGCGTTTGCGGCACGGCTTAGAGCAATGTGCGTTGCGAGCCTTTCGAGAATTACACTGCGGTTCGCCACATGGCGACCACCTGGATGGAATGATGAACGTTCTACGCCTTCCTTTAATTGCGTTGCTGACCGGTGTACTGGGCTTGGCGGGGTGCAGCACGCACCAGCCGACGGCCCTTTACCAGCTGGACAGCGGCACCCCCGGCCAGCCCGCGCAAAGCGCCGGCATGGCTGTGGTACTTGGCCCGATCAGCGTGGCCGACTACCTGCAACGTGAAACCCTGCTGCAGCGCCAGCCCGATGGCAGCTTGAGCGCCGCGACTGATGGGCGATGGGCTGGCAGCCTGTCGGCCGACATCGATCAGTTGCTGGTGCGCCAACTGGCGTGGCGCCTCGATAGCCAACGTGTGGTCCAGGCCCCCGCGCCTGCGGGCTTCAGCCCGGATGTGCAGGTGCTGTTGTCGATCACTCGCCTGGACTCGGGCAAGGACCTGCCAGCTGTGCTGGACGCACAATGGCGCTTGATTGACCGTCGCGGGCAAGTGCGTGACAACCGCATCGTCCACCTGGAGCAGCCGCACGCGGGCAGCACGGCGGATCAGGTCAAGGCCCAGGGCAAGCTGTTGCAGCAACTGAGTGAACAATTGGCGGTGGCACTCAAGCCGCTGGCCAATCAGCCACCGTTGGTGGAAGCGCCCAAGGCGCCGACCAAGGCGGCGCCCAAGCAGGGTGCGGATAAGCCTCGTATCCCGATGGCTTCGCCGATACGCACGGACATGGAAGTGTTTCGCTTCTGAGGCTGTGGCCAGAAACAAAAAAATCCCGCACTTGTGCGGGATTTTTTATGGAGGGTCAAAAAGCCCCTCACCCCAACCCTCTCCCGGAGGGAGAGGGAGCTGATATGTGGAGATACTAAGGCCGTGTGCGGTCAGTCCCCTCTCCCTCCGGGAGAGGCGTGGTGAGGGGGCTCTTGGCTACCCACGACTCTCATGCATCCGCGCCAACTGGCGCTCCAGCATCGAAGGGTAGGGCTCCATCAGGCGCTCGACACAGCAGGCGCCTTCAGGGCTGGCAATCGGGCGGATGCGCGCACGCTGACGGATCAACGGATCGTCGCTGATCTTGCGTTCCACCAGCAGCAGATTGCGGCTGTGTTGCGACAGTGCCAGCGCATCTTGTGCCGTTTCAGTCAGCAGCAGGTCGATCTGGCTGATGCCGCTCAAACCCTCGCCCAGCACCAGGCCCAGCTGCAATTGCAGGGTGATGCCGCTGTCTGCCACTTCGATCTGCAAGGCATGGCCCAGGGCCCGCAGCAGCTCGCCGCAGCAAATGGCGTTGGTCAGGTAGTCGTCGCCGCTGTCTTCACTGTGGAACAGCATCAGCGTACTGCCATCGTTAAGTGTGTGCAGTTCGCTCTGGTACAGCGAGGCCGCCTGGTTCAGGCAGTCGCGGTAGCGCTCCAGCAGTTCCATCAGGCGGGCGCGGGGCAGGCGGCGCAGTTGTTCTTGCGCGCCAAGTTGCACGGCCAGTACGGCGCAGGGCTGTGGCGTTGCCGGGCTAACCGGTTTCGGCTTGACCAGTGCGGCCGGGGCGGCACTCGTGCCGGTATCGCGCAGGTCGGCAAACGGGTCTTCGTCGTCGTTATCGTCTTCAGCGGTGCTGATCACCTGGCGCGGCACCGCTTTGGGTGCAGGTACAGCCGGGGTCTGGTCGAACGACGGATCGCTCAGGTTGCGTACTTCGAAGGTCGGCTCGTTGTCTTCGGCTTCTTCGTAGTCGCTGTCGTCGTAGTCTTCTTCCGGTTCTGGCTCGGGTTCTGGCTCTGGTGCCGGTGGGGCAAGGCGCGAGTGAAGCTGACGGGCCAGATCACCGATCTCGTCCTGGCGCTGAATGGCCGGGGTATAAGGATCGGGTTCGCGCAACCAGACCCGCAGTTGCAGCAGGGGCGTGGTGATATGACGGCCCAGGCGCAAGCTCAGGGCCAATGCCAGGGCCAGCAGGATGGCCGCCAAAATGCCCATGCTCTGCAGGCTGATGGTCATCGGCTGTTCGAACTGGTTCATGTCCAGGCTGATGCGCAGGTGCCCGGCGGTCACATCCTGAAAGGTGATCTTGGTCTGGTACAACCCCTGGGTTTCGCCCAACAGGCCGTTTTTGGGGCGCTGCCCGGCTTCGGCGAGGATGCGGTTATCCACGCTATAGATAGCTGCGTGGGCTACCAGCGGGTTTTTGGTCAGGTTGTTGAGCAGCACGTTGAGGCTGAGGATGTCGTTGGACACCAGCAGCTCGGTCGCCGAAGTGGCGGTTTGCGTGGTCAGGCTCTGGCCCAGGGCGTCGGCCTGCTCGTGCATGGCCTGCTTGAATTGCAGGCCCATGACCACGGCATAGATGACCAGCGCCAGGGCGACCAGAATCACGTTATGGCTGGCGATACGCAGAGCAAGCGGAACGCGGCGATCACGCAGGGCCCGGAAGATCAGCAGGAAGAAATTATCGGTTTTGACAGGCGATGGCCGGTTCACTGAGCGCGGCTCTTAGTCCGTTAAGTTGGTGCGCAGTATAGCGAGCAGCCTAGAGGCGGCAAAGCCTTGGCGGTGCCCGATGGTCACTGAAAGTGGGTAGAATGCGTTTTTTTTAGCGAATGGGGGTGTGCCTTGCGCGAAATCGTCCTGATAAACATCACCGGTGAGGACCGTCCGGGTCTCACTGCGGCCATTACCGGTGTGCTGGCCAGCAATGGTGTGAATATTCTCGACATCGGTCAGGCCGCCATCCATGGCGTTTTGTCGTTGGGTTTTCTGGTGGAGATTCCACACGCCGAGCAAGTCTCGGCAGTGCTCAAGGACCTGCAACCCCTGATCGCCCAAGAGGGCCTGCAACTGCGTTTTGACCCGATCAGCGAAGAGCATTACCAGCGCTGGGTCAACGAGCAAAGCCAGACCCGTCATGTGGTGACCCTGATGAGCCGCCAGGTCACGGCCCATGAGCTGCAGCGTGTGACATCGGTGATCAGCCAGCACGGTTTGAACATCGAGCAGACCGATCGCCTGTCCGGCCGTGTACCGCTGGATGCACCGACTGAAGCGAGCAAAAGCTGCATCGAGCTGCGTGTATGCGGCGAGCCTGCGGACATTGACGCCCTGCGCGCCGAGTTCTTCAACCTGGCCCAGGAGCTGGGTGTGGATATCGCCCTGCAGGAAGACACCCTGTTCCGTCGCAACCGCCGCCTGGCGGTGTTCGACATGGACTCGACACTGATTGAAGCCGAAGTGATCGACGAGTTGGCCAAGGCCGCCGGCGTGGGGGATCAAGTGGCGGCCATCACCGAGCGTGCGATGGCCGGTGAGCTGGATTTCAAGGCCAGTTTCAAGGAGCGCATGGCGCTGCTCAAAGGGCTGGACGTGGGCGTGCTGGATGCCATCGGTGCTTCACTGCGCCTGACCGAGGGCGCCGAGGTGTTGTTCGCCGAGCTCAAACGTCTGGGTTACAAAACCGCGATCCTGTCCGGCGGTTTCACCTACTTCGCCAAGCAGGTGCAGGCCAAGCTGGGCATCGACTATGTGTTTGCCAACGAGCTGGAAGTGGTGGACGGCAAGGTGACCGGCGTTGCGGTCGAGCCGATTGTGGATGCACAGCGCAAGGCTGACTTGCTGCGCGAACTGACGCAAAAGGAAGGCTTGAGCCTGGAGCAGACCATTGCGGTCGGTGATGGCGCCAACGACTTGCCGATGCTGGCGATTGCCGGGCTGGGTGTGGCATTCCGTGCCAAGCCGCTGGTGAAGAAGTCGGCCAAACACGCGATTTCGACATTGGGTCTGGATGGCGTGCTGTACCTGCTGGGCCAGCGTGACCGTAACAGCCAGGGCTAAAATAGCCCTGTAAATGACCTGTGGGAGCGGGCTTGCTCGCGATGCTGACACCTCGGTGCATCTGATTCACCGAGGTGATGCAATCGCGGGCAAGCCCGCTCCCACAGGGGGTTGGGTTATTCGGCGTGCGCCGGTGCGCCCATTTTCTGACCCATCATCACCGGCGTTCCTGCCGCCAGGCCTTCGGCCCATTTCACCTGATCCGCGCCAAACAGCACGATTGCCGTCGAACCCAGTTTGAAGCGACCCAGCTCGGCACCTTTCTCCAGGTGGATCGGCGCACGGGCAGCTTCGTCGTAACGGAAGGTTTTCAGCTCGCGTTTCGGGGGGGTGACCAGGCCGGCAAACACGGTTTCAATCGATGCCACAATCATGGCACCGACCAATACCACGGCCATCGGGCCGCGCTCGGTGTCAAAAATGCACACGGCGCGTTCGTTGCGGGCAAACAGTTCCGGCACGTTTTCGGCGGTAGTCTGGTTGACCGAGAACAGGCGGCCCGGCACGTAGATCATCTCGCGCAGGGTGCCGGCCAGTGGCATGTGCACGCGGTGGTAGTCCTTGGGCGACAGGTAAATGGTGGCGAACTCGCCGCCCATGAACTGCGCCGCAACGGCCGGGTCGCCGCCGACCAGTTCCAGCACGCTGTAGCTGTGGCCTTTGGCCTGGAATACACGGCCGTGTTCGATCGGGCCCAATTGGCTGACGGCGCCATCGGCAGGGCTCAACACCGCACCCGGGGTTTGATCCAGCGGGCGCGCGCCGTCTTTCAGGGCGCGGGTGAAGAAGGCGTTGAAGTGCTCGTAGGCGGTTACGTCTTCAACCAGGGCCTGGGACATGTCCACTTGATAACGCTTGGCGAACCAGCTGGTGAACGCATTTTTGAACCAGCGCACGCGGCATTCGGCAATACAGCCGGCCAGGCGTGACAGCAGGTGATGCGGCAGCAGGTACTGGCTGAGGAGGAACAAACGCTTTTTCATTCAAGATCCTTAATTTTTTACAGGTAGCTCGACGGGGGTGTCGGGGTGGTTGCCCCATTCGCCCCAGGAGCCGGCGTAGCCTTTGACGCGCGGATAGCCGAGCGCTTTGGCGACGAGATAAGTAAAGCCAGAACGGTGGTGGGTCTGGCAGTGGGTAATCACTTCTTTGTCTGGCGTGATGCCCAGGTCCTTGAGGATCTGGGCCATGTCTGTGCGGATACGCAGGCTGCGGGTTTTATCCATGCCGGCGGTCCATTCCAGATGCTTCGCCCCGGGGATGTGCCCGCCCTTGGCTGCCAGCACTTTTTCACCGGTGTATTCGGCTTCGCTGCGCGCATCCCAGATCGCCAGGTCAGCAGCGCCCAGGCGGCTTTGCAGGTACTCGCGGGTTGCGGTGGGTTCGTCATGCAGGGTCAGCGAAACCTGAGCCGTGGCTGCGTCCGGGAGGTAATGGCTCAGGGCCAGACCTTCAGCAATCCAGCTGTGAATGCCGCCATCCAGATAGTGATAAGCCTTGTGGCCGATGACATCCAGCAACCAGATAAACCGCCCGGCCCAACCACCGCCTTCGTCGTCATACACCACATAGACCGCGTCTGGCCTGTGGCCCAGCTCACTGAACAGCGCTTCCAGCGCCGCCTGCGTCGGCAGCAGGCCGGGCGCCGGTGGCAAGCCCAGTTGCGTGCGTTTCGGGTCGACGAAGCGAGCCCCCGGAATATGCCCGGCTTCGTAACGCGCAACGCTGGTCAGGTCAACCAGGATCAGTTCGGGAGCGTCGAGCCGGGCAAGCAGATCGCGCGGTTCAATCACTAACGGCAAGCCAGAGAAGCCAGGCATGTGAAGCCTCCAGAGCAAAAAAGGGGGGGATTGTAGCGCTAGCGCCCGCGACTACTAAAGCTATTCAGGGCTTTCTCGATGCATTGGGCGGTTTTGCCAAATGCCTGCACGCTGGTTTCGGAAAACGGTCCGCCGCCCTGGTCCGCGAGGATCAGCATGACCACGCGGCCGTTGTTGCTCAGCGAGCGTAGCAGCAGATGCTCGCCGGAGAACAGGCTGCGCAGGGCGTAGGGCAAGACGGCGGAGATTACCGCGTTGTTTTCGGGCGTCAGGCGCACTTGCGCAGGTTGTGTCATCAAGCGTTGCAGTGCGGTGCTGTCGCTGATGTTCACATTCAGGTCGAAGGCCGTTTTTGCCAGCCCGGCAATCTGGTTAACACTCAGGCTGGTCGAGGTTTTGTCAGCCATCAGCAGCATGACCCGGCGCATGCCGCAGGCCACCAAGGCGTCGCGGGCACAGGTGGTCAGGTGCATGGGGTTGGTGAATGCGCTGGGTTGTGCCAGCAGTTGCCCGCAATGTCTGCGCCAGGCAACCAGTGATTCGGCCGAGGGCGGCGGGGCAGCCAGCGAACTGTGCCCGCTGCGGCGCGCATCCCACGGCCAGAGCAATGCCTGGGCCGGGTGCCAAAGGTCGGGGGTGGAGTGATAGCGCGCGCTGCTGGCGGCCTGTTGATGCGCTTGCTGCTGGACTTCGTCCAGTGGCATTTGCAGGTACAGGCTGGTGACGTACTGCCAGCGCAGGTTGTGCGGGCTGTCCCAGGCCTGTTGGGCCGACAGTGCAAGGCAGTTGGCCAGCAATACGCTGTTGGCGGGCTGATTGAGCCAGCGCCGCAGCGCGGGGTCGGCGTCCAGGTGTTGTTGCTGGCGCAGCGGGTGATGGCTGTCGCGGGCAATATGCAGCACGTTGACCAGGGTGCGGCGCTCTTCGGTGATCACGGTGTAGCCGTGCATCACCCAGGCGGGCAGGCGCCACAGCTCGGCCAGGGTACGGCAGATATCAAACAGCGGTACGCCAAACAGCTGCAGCTCGACTTTTTTGGCGCATTCATTGTGCTCGACCACCCGCCGTTCCCAGGCTTCGAGCAGCTGTGGGTGGGTGAGCGCCAGGGCCCACAGCGGCGACAGAAACAGCAAACTGCCCCAGTAGATTTCCTGCCAGAGCCGCGCCAGGCGGTTGCCGAACAAGCCTATGGCCTGTTGCGCCGCGTGTTGGCTGATCAGCTGGATTTGCCGGTAGGCCAGCGGGATATCTTCGAGCGCCAGGGCGGGCACGCGTTCGAGCAACGCCTGGGTGCGCTTGAGGCCCAGGCGGTTGATGGCCACTTCAAGACTTTCGGCAGGCTCGCTCAAGCTGCTTTGCGCTTGCTGGTTGGCCTCGCGGATCAGCCTCAGGGCCAGCGCCGGGCTGTCCTGCATGACTTCGGCAATTTCGCGCAACGAGCGGCGACTGTCATTGATTGTCTTGAATACCCGCGCATGGCTGGCTTGCGGGATCGGCAGGTCGACTGCGTCCAGGTGGGCCGCCCAGGCATTCAGGGTGGTGGGTGTTGATGTCGGTGCGCTGGTTTCGTTGGCCATAATGGGGACGCGATGATCATCCAATGTGGGGGTCGAATGGCTTTTCGGCTCTACCGGCTATAGTCTGGCGCAGATTCGCCGATAAGGAGAAGAAGAGTTTTAGCTACGCTGGAATATGACCTTGAACCGACCCAAGAAGTACTTTTATATCTATGGCTAAAATTATCGGCATCATCGTCGTGTTCGCGAGCGTGCTCGGCGGATACGTGCTTTCCCACGGCAAGATCGGCGCACTGATCCAGCCGTTCGAGGTCTTGATCATCGGCGGCGCGGCCTTTGGCGCATTCCTGCAGGCCAACCCCGGTTACATGACCATGCATGTGATCAAAAAATCACTGAGCATGTTCGGTTCGCGTTTTTCCCACGCTTTTTATCTGGAAGTGCTGGGCCTGGTTTACGAGATTCTTAACAAGAGTCGTCGCGAAGGCATGATGGCCATCGAGAGCGACATTGAAGACGCGGCCGCCAGCCCGATCTTCGCCAAATACCCCACCGTGCTTAAAGATGAGCGCATGACCGCGTTTATCTGCGATTACCTGCGCATCATGTCATCGGGCAACATGGCCCCCCACGAGCTTGAGGGGCTGTTCGACATGGAGCTGTATAACCTCAAGGAAGAGCTGGAGCATCCTTCCCACGCCGTTACCGGGATTGCCGACGGCATGCCGGGCTTCGGTATCGTGGCCGCGGTACTGGGTATTGTGGTGACCATGGCCTCGCTGGGCGAAGGCGACCAGGCGGCCATCGGCATGCACGTTGGTGCCGCGCTGGTAGGTACCTTCTTCGGTATTCTGGCTGCTTATGGTTTCTTCGGGCCTTTGGCAACGTCTTTGGCTCACGATGCCAAGGAAGAACTCAACGTGTACGAAGCGATCAAGGCCTCACTGGTGGCTTCGGCCTCGGGCATGCCGCCGTCGCTGGCAGTCGAGTTTGGTCGCAAGGTGCTGTACCCCAAGCACAGGCCCAGTTTTTCCGAGCTGGAACAAGTGGTTCGCGGTCGCTGATTTATGGAAAACAACCAGCCCATCATCATCAAGCGCGTAAAGCGCTACGCCGCAGGCCATCACGGTGGCGCCTGGAAAATCGCCTTTGCCGACTTCGCCACGGCGATGATGGCGTTCTTTCTGGTGATGTGGCTGATGACAGCTGCCACGCCTGAGCAAAAGATCGCTATTGGCGGTTATTTCAAGGACCCGATCGGTTTCAGCGAAAGCGGCACGCCCTACGTTATCGACCTGGGCGGCACCCCTGCGCTGGCGCCGGAAAAAACCCTCAACCCCGAAGAAAAACTGCAGCCCCAGCCCGACAAAATCAAGGTCGATGCCGAGCAGGCTGAAAGCATGGCCGAGCAGGTCGAGAAAGAGCGTCTCGAACTGTTGCTGCAAGAGTTGCAGAACAAGGTTGAAGAAAACCCGCAGTTGCGCAAGTTCAAGGACCAGCTGCTGTTTGAAATTACCCCGGACGGCCTTCGTATCCAGATTATGGATGCCGAAAACCGGCCGATGTTCGATGTGGGCAGTGCGCGGCTCAAGCCGTACTTCGAAGATATTTTGCTGGCAATGGCGGACACCATCAAGGCGGTACCGAACAAGGTCAGCATCAGCGGCCACACCGATGCCATGCCTTACGCGGGCGGCGGTGATTACGGCAACTGGGAATTGTCGGCCAACCGTGCCAATGCGGCGCGGCGTGCGCTGGTGGCAGGCAGCTACCCGGATGGGCAGATTGCGCGGGTGGTGGGGTATGCGTCTTCAGTGCTGTTCGACAAGGCCAACCCTTACAACCCGGTCAACCGTCGTATCGACATTGTGGTGCTGACCAAAAAGGCCCAGCAGGCGATTGAAGGTGAGCAGGGGGCGGAGGTGGTCAAGCCGCAGGAGCTGCCCAAGGCAGCGGTCGACCCGATCAAGTTGCCCGCCGACAAACAGCCGCTGCCGATGCATGAAGAGCGCCAGAAGCTGAATCTGTTTGACGACAAGGCACCATAAACACTGTGGGAGCGGGCTTGCTCGCGATAGCTTCGGCGCGGTTCTACTGAACAACCGCGTCGTTTGCATCGCGGGCAAGCCCGCTCCCACAGAAGCCGATCCGGGCTTTAGTAGCTGCTTTCAGGCAAGCTGGCAATGATCGAGCGATAGCTGTTCATGCGCTGCTGCTGCACGCGGCCATCTTCCAGGGCCATCAGCAATGCACAGCCCGGCTCGCGGTCGTGTTTGCAGTCGCGGAAGCGGCAACGGCCAATCAAGTCGTTGAACTCGATAAAGCCCGCCTCGACATCGGCGCGGCTGACGTGGCCCAGGCCGAACTCACGAATACCCGGGGAGTCGATCAGATCGCCGCCGCCCGGGAAGTGGAACAGGCGCGCCGTGGTCGTGGTGTGCGTGCCCTGGCCGGAAATCTCGGACAGCGGCCCGACCCGCAGGTTGACCTCAGGCAGCAGGCTGTTGACCAGGGACGACTTGCCCACGCCCGACTGGCCCACAAACACACTGATATGGCTGTCCAGTTGCGCCTGCAACTGCTGCATGCCATCGCCGTGATGCGCCGACACTTCCAGCACCGGATAACCCAGTTGACGATAAACCCCCAGCAACGCATTCAGCGCCGGTGCGTTTTGCTCGTCGATCAGGTCAGCCTTGTTGAGCAGCAGCAGCGGGCGAATCCCGGCGTGCTCGGCGGCCACCAGATAACGGTCGATCAGGTTGGCGTGCGGCTCGGGCATGGGCGCGAACACAATCACGATCATGTCGACGTTGGCGGCAACCGGCTTGAGCTGGCCACGGCTGTCAGGGCGGCACAACTCGGTCTTGCGTGGCAACTGGGCGACGATCACGCCGATGCCTTGGTTGCCGGCGCGCCACACCACGGTGTCGCCGGTTACCAGCGCGGGCAGGTTGGCGCGCAGGTGGCAACGGAACATCTGGCCTTTGAGCTCACCTTCCTGGGCTTCGACTTCGACCTGCACACCAAAGTGCGCGATCACCAGGCCGAGTTGCTCGGGGCCTAAATCGCCGCCTTCAAGCGCTTCGACGGCACTGGATTCGCGTTTGGCGGCGCGGGCAGCGCGCTCGCCCTGGATCTTTTCGATGCGCCAATTCTGACGACGGTTGAGCTGGCGTTTGGCCATGGGTGTTCCGTGTTGATAAAACGATAAGAAGGGTAAAACGCCGGGGAGTTTAGCACGAGGGCTGCGTGCCTAAGCTAAACTGCGCACCTAAGCACTGGAGGCCATTATGCAAAACGCGCAGAACCTGATCTGGATCGACCTGGAAATGACCGGTCTGGACCCTGACAACGACGTCATTATCGAAATGGCCACCATCGTCACCGACAGCAACCTCAACACCCTGGCTGAAGGCCCGGTCATCGCCATCCACCACAGCGATGCTGTGCTGGCGCGCATGGACGAATGGAACACCCGCACCCACGGCGGCAGCGGCCTGACCCAGCGGGTCAAGGACAGCACCACCACGATGGCCGAAGCCGAAGCGCAGACCATCGCGTTTCTGGAGCAGTGGGTGCCTAAAGGCAAATCGCCGATCTGCGGCAACAGCATCTGCCAGGATCGTCGCTTCCTGTATACCCACATGAAGGCCCTGGAAAGCTACTTCCATTACCGCAACCTGGATGTGTCGACACTCAAGGAGCTGGTAGCACGCTGGGCCCCTGAAGTACGCGACAGCCTGGTGAAAAAGGGCACGCACCTGGCACTGGACGACATTCGCGAGTCGATTGCCGAGCTGCAGCACTATCGCAAGCATTTCATCAAATTCTAAGCTGCCCTTGATTCCCCTGTGGGAGCGGGCTTGCTCGCGATGCAAACGACTCGGTACATCTGCCCAACCGCAGCGAAGCCATCGCGAGCAAGCCCGCTCCCACAAAGAGCTGTATTTGCCGCCCCCTTTTGGTGCCAATGCCAACTGAGAGTAGACTGCGCGCCTTCTTGCAAGGATCGCTGCCATGTTGCTGATGCTTTACTTAGTTGCCATTACTGCCGAAGCCATGACCGGCGCGCTGTCTGCCGGGCGCCGGGGCATGGACTGGTTCGGGGTGGTGCTGATCGCCTGCGTCACTGCCCTGGGCGGTGGTTCAGTGCGCGACGTGCTGCTGGGGCATTACCCGCTGACCTGGGTCAAACACCCGGAATACCTGGTGCTGACCACGTTTGCCGCGCTGGTGACGATCTTTATCGCGCCCTTGATGCGCCATCTGCGTTCGCTGTTTCTGGTGCTCGATGCCCTGGGGCTGGTGGCATTTACCCTGATCGGTTGCATGACCGCGCTGGAAATGGGCCAGGGCATGCTGGTGGCTTCGGTGAGCGGGGTGATTACCGGGGTGTTTGGCGGCATTCTGCGCGACATCTTCTGCAACGACATCCCGCTGATCTTCCGTCGCGAGCTGTATGCCAGCGTGTCGTTTGCTGCGGCGTGGTGTTTCTTGCTGTGTACTTATATGGAGATGCCCAACGAACAGGCGATTTTTGTCACCTTGTTCGGCGGGTTGCTGCTGCGCTTGCTGGCGATCCGCTTCAATTGGGAAATGCCCAAGTTCGTTTATAACGACGAACACTGACAGCCCCAAAAGCCCCTCACCCTAACCCTCTCCCGGAGGGAGAGGGGACTAAAGGCGAAAGCAGATATGTGTAACGCCACAAATCAGCTCTGGGATGAGGGCAAGCGGTTTGCATGCTGCCTGAGCGCCCACTCCACATGCTCGCGTACCAGTTCAGACGGGTAATCGCGCCGCGCATTCAGGGCTTCGAGCACCGGGATCGTCGACGGCGCATTGCCCAGGCCCACGGCCAAATTGCGCAACCAGCGCTCAAACCCCGCCCGGCGCAGCGGCGAACCTTCGGTGCTGCTCAAAAACTTGTCTTCATCCCACATAAACAGCTCGGCCAGACCCGCGTTGTCCAGGTTATGCCGTGGCTTGAAGTCTCCTTCGGCGGTGGTGCGGGCAAAGCGGTTCCACGGGCAGACGATCTGGCAGTCATCGCAGCCGAACACCCGGTTGCCGATCATCGAGCGCAGTTCTTCGGGAATCGCGGTTTTCAGCTCGATGGTCAGGTACGAGATGCATTTGCGCGCATCCAGCACATAAGGCCCGACAAAGGCATTGGTGGGGCAGATATCCAGGCAGGCAGTGCAGCGCCCGCAGTGTTCGGTCTCGTGGGGGGCGTCGACCGGTAGCGGCAAGTCGACAAACAGCTCGCTCAGGAAAAAGTAGCTGCCCGCCTTGCGATTGAGCACCAGGGTGTTTTTGCCGATCCAGCCCAGGCCGGCCTGCTGGGCAATGGCCTTTTCCAGTACCGGGGCGCTGTCGACAAAGGCGCGAAAGCCAAACGGGCCGATATCCGCCTGAATGCGGTCGGCCAGCTGCTGCACGCGCTTGCGGATCAGCTTGTGGTAATCACGGCCCAGGGCATAGCGCGACACATAGGCTTTTTCCGGTTGGGCCAGCAATTGCGCCATGTGGGTGTCGCCGGGCAGGTAGTCCATGCGCAGCGAAACCACGCGCAAGGTGCCCGGTACCAGTTCGTCAGGGTGCGAGCGTTTGCTGCCGTGGGCGGCCATGTAGTCCATGTCGCCGTGATAGCCAGCATCGAGCCAGCGTTGCAGATGGTGTTCGTGTTCTCCCAGGTCAAGGCCGGCGATGGCGACTTGTTGAAAGCCCAGCTCGCGGCCCCATTCCTTGATGGACTGGGCGAGAGCGGGGAGGTCGGCAGTAATAGCAGGCATGGGACAAGAGAAACCGGAGCTGAGATGCGTATAATTCTGCCAGACATCGGAGCCCAAGACGCATGCCGCAGACCAAACACCTGTTAACCGAACCCCAGGTCCTTCGCGCAGACCACCTGGCGCGACTGCCCGCGCGTGACCCGGCTGCCCATAAAGGCCAGTTCGGCCATGTGCTGCTGGTGGGTGGCGACCGCGGTTTTGGCGGCTCGATTACCCTGAGCGCTCAGGCGGCACTGCGCTGCGGCGCTGGCCTGGTTTCACTGGCCACGCGCCCCGAGCATGTGCCCGCCGCCCTGGTACGTGTGCCCGAGGTGATGACCCTGGGCGTGTCGTCGGCCAATCAGTTGATGGGCGTGCTGGCGCAGGCTTCGGTGGTGGTGGTCGGGCCGGGTTTGGGGCAGGCGCCCTGGGGGCGCAGCCTGTTGTCGGTGGCGGCCCAGGCAAAAATCCCGCAGGTGTGGGACGCCGATGCGCTTAATCTGTTGTCCAACGCAGTCATCGCGCTGGCGACAGGCTCGGTGATCACCCCGCATCCGGGGGAAGCTGCGCGGTTATTGGGTATTACGACTGCGCAAGTGCAGGCCGATCGCCCGGCTGCGGCCAGGGCGTTGGTTAAAAAATACTCAGTGGTGTGCGTCCTTAAAGGGGCGGGTACGCTGATCGCAGGGCTGGATGGCAAGTTGGCCATCTGCAATCACGGTCACCCGGCAATGGCCACGGCCGGTCTGGGGGATGTGCTGGCAGGCGTGATTGGCGCGCTGCTGGCTCAGGGCATGAGCGCCTTTGATGCGGCGTGCCTGGCGGTGTGGCTGCATGCCCGCGCCGGCGAACAACAAGGACAATTGGGCCGTGGGCTGGCGGCCAGTGATTTGATTCCAGCCATTCGTCAGTTGTTGGAGGAACACGCACCGTGCACGAAATAACACTGCAACTGGCCGACGAAGAGGCCATGACCGCATTTGGCGCACGTCTGGCCACTGTCACCCAAGGCCACGGCCTGATCTTTCTGGACGGCGACCTGGGCATGGGTAAAACCACCCTGTCACGCGGCCTGATTCGCGGCCTTGGCCATACAGGCTCGGTTAAAAGCCCGACCTTCACATTGGTTGAACCCTACGAGATTGGCGATATTCGGGCCTTTCACTTTGACCTGTACCGGCTGGTTGACCCCGAAGAGCTGGAATATATGGGGATTCGCGATTATTTCGACGAAGACGCCCTATGCTTGATCGAGTGGCCCGATAAAGGTGCAGGCTTTTTGCCAAAGCCTGACCTGACCATTACCATTAGGCCGCATAACACCGGGCGTTTGCTGACGCTGACGCCCCAAGGTTCCCGTGGCGAGTCTTGGTGTGCCGCATTGGCGCCGGAATACAAATAATGATGGGGTTTGGTATGCGCTTTCGCGCGTTAGTAAGTGTGGTGGGTGTGTTGCTCAGTGTCATGGCTATCAATGCTGTGGCCGCAACCCAGGTCAAGAGCGTGCGTCTGTGGCGAGCGCCGGACAACACACGGCTGGTGTTTGACCTCACCGGCCCGGTGCAGCACAGCGTGTTTACGCTGACCGCACCTGACCGGCTGGTGATTGATATCAATGGCGCGACCCTTGGCGGGCCGCTGAATGTGCAAACAGCCAATACGCCAATCACCAGCATGCGCTCGGCGCAGCGTACCCCCACAGACTTGCGCGTGGTGATCGACCTGAAAAAGGCCGTTACCCCGAAAAGCTTCGTGCTGGCGCCCAATGCCCAGTACGGCAACCGCCTGGTGGTCGACCTCTATGACCAGGGCGCCGATCTGGCGCCAAGCCTGCCGGCCACCAATGTGGCAACGGTGCCAGTGGTGCCGGTGACACCTGCCCAGCCTGACGTGAAACTGCCACCGATCCCGAGTGGCAAGCGCAGCGTGGTGGTGGTGATCGATGCCGGCCACGGCGGTGAAGACCCGGGTGCTTCAGGCTCTGCAGGCCAGCGTGAAAAAGACGTGGTATTGGCCATTGCCAAGGAACTGCAACGCCAGATCAACGGCATGAAAGGCTTCAGGGCCGAGCTGACGCGTACCGGCGACTACTTTATCCCGCTGCGTGGCCGTACCGAAATCGCCCGCAAGAAGGGCGCCGACCTGTTTGTATCGATCCACGCTGACGCGGCACCGTCCAAGGCTGCCTTTGGTGCGTCGGTGTTTGCCCTGTCCGAGCGCGGCGCGACGTCCGAGACGGCGCGCTGGCTGGCCGACAGCGAAAACCGTTCCGACCTGATCGGTGGTGCCGGCAACGTCAGCCTCGATGACAAGGACCGCATGCTGGCGGGGGTGTTGCTCGACCTGTCGATGACCGCGTCGCTGACTTCCAGCCTCAATGTCGGGCAAAAAGTACTGAGCAACATCGGCCGGGTCACCCCGCTGCACAAGCAACGTGTGGAGCAGGCCGGGTTTATGGTGCTCAAGTCGCCAGATATTCCGTCGATCCTCGTCGAAACCGGGTTTATCTCGAACTCCAACGAAGCGTCCAAACTGGCCTCGAGCAGCCACCAGCAAGCGCTGGCCCGCTCGATCAGCAGCGGCGTGCGTCAGTTCTTCCAGCAAAATCCACCGCCGGGCACTTATATCGCCTGGTTGCGTGACACCGGCAAGATTGCCCAGGGCGCCCGTGAACACACGGTTCGCCCCGGCGAAACCCTGGCGATGATTGCCGTGCGCTATCAAGTGGGCGTGGCGGCGCTGCGGGCGAACAACAGCCTGAAAAGCGATGAGCTGAAAATCGGGCAAAACCTGAATATCCCGGCTACTGCCCTGGCGGCTCAATAATGAGTGACGATGTATTGAGCAGCAGTGCGCGGATCGAACTGCTCAGCCCGCGCCTGGCCAACCAGATTGCAGCAGGTGAGGTGGTTGAGCGCCCGGCGTCGGTGATCAAGGAACTGCTGGAAAACAGCCTCGACTCGGGGGCCAAACGTATCGATGTGGACGTTGAACAGGCCGGGATCAAGCTGCTGCGGGTGCGCGACGACGGCAGCGGGATTTCCAGCGACGACTTGCCGCTGGCCCTGGCGCGTCACGCCACCAGCAAGATTCGTGACCTTGAAGACCTTGAACGGGTGATGAGCCTGGGCTTTCGCGGTGAGGCACTGGCTTCCATCAGCTCCGTGGCCCGCCTGACCCTGACGTCGCGCACCCGTGGCGCCGATCAGGCCTGGCAGGTTGAAACCGAAGGCCGCGACATGGCCCCCCGGGTGCAACCGGCGGCACACCCGGTGGGTACCTCGGTTGAAGTGCGCGACCTGTTTTTCAACACCCCTGCGCGGCGCAAGTTTCTCAAGACCGAAAAGACCGAGTTCGATCACCTGCAGGAAGTGATCAAGCGCCTGGCGCTGGCTCGCTTTGATGTAGCGTTCAATCTGCGCCACAACGGCAAATCCATTCTCAATCTGCACGAAGCCCGCGACGACACTGCCCGGGCCCGGCGTGTGGCGGCGGTGTGCGGCTCGGCGTTCCTGGAACAGGCAATGCCCATCGAGGTCGAGCGCAATGGCTTGCACCTGTGGGGCTGGGTCGGGTTGCCGACCTTCTCGCGCAGCCAGGCTGACCTGCAGTACTTCTATGTAAATGGCCGCGCAGTACGCGACAAACTGGTGGCCCATGCGGTGCGCCAAGCCTATCGCGATGTGCTGTTCAATGGCCGGCATCCGACCTTTGTGCTGTTTTTTGAAGTGGACCCCTCGGTGGTCGACGTCAACGTGCACCCGACCAAACACGAAGTGCGCTTCCGTGACGGGCGCATGGTGCATGACTTCCTCTATGGCACCTTGCACCGTGCCCTGGGTGACGTTCGCCCGGAAGATCAACTGGCCGCCCCTGCGCCGGTACCCGGGGCCGAGCGCCCGACGGGGCTGGATGCCGGTGAATTCGGCCCGCAGGGTGAAATGCGTCTGGCGGCCAATGTGCTGGAGCAACCGCAATCTGCGCCGACGCCTCATGTGGCCGGTTCGGGCGTTGGTGCAGGCTATCAGTATCAATACCGCCCGCAGTCTTCCGCACCGGCAGTGCCCGCCGAAGAAGCGCGCAACGCCTATCGTGAATTTTTTGCTCCGTTGCCCGAAGCCAACGCTGCACCGTTGCCGGACGGGCAGGGTGATATCCCGCCGTTGGGCTTTGCTCTGGCGCAACTCAAGGGCATTTATATCCTCGCGGAAAACGCCCAGGGGCTGGTGCTGGTGGACATGCACGCGGCCCATGAGCGGATCATGTACGAGCGCCTGAAAATCGCCATGGCCAGTGAAGGCCTGAGCGGCCAGCCGCTGCTGGTGCCGGAGTCGATTGCGGTCAGCCAGCGCGAGGCCGATTGCGCCGAAGAACACGCCGAATGGTTCCAGCGCCTGGGCTTTGAGCTGCAACGCCTTGGTCCGGAAACCCTGGCCATCCGCCAGATCCCGGCCTTGCTCAAGCAGGCTGAAGCGCAGCGCCTGGTGCATGACGTGCTGGCTGATTTGATGGAATACGGCACCAGTGACCGGATTCAGGCGCACCTCAACGAGCTGCTCGGCACCATGGCCTGCCACGGGGCGATCCGGGCCAATCGCCGCTTGGCGATCCCGGAAATGAACGGCCTGTTGCGTGACATGGAAAACACCGAGCGCAGTGGTCAGTGCAATCATGGTCGTCCCACCTGGACCCAAATGGGCCTGGACGACTTGGACAAACTCTTTTTGCGCGGTCGCTGATGACAGGTTCCAACGCTCTACCCCCGGCCATTTTCCTGATGGGGCCGACTGCTGCCGGCAAGACCGACCTGGCCATCGAGCTGAGCAAGGTGCTGCCGTGCGAGCTGATCAGTGTCGATTCGGCGCTGGTCTATCGCGGCATGGACATCGGTACTGCCAAGCCGTCGAAAGACATCCTGGCGGCTCACCCGCACCAGTTGATCGATATTCTCGACCCCGCCGAGAGCTATTCGGCGGCGGATTTTCGCCGTGATGCCCTCAAGGCGATGGCCGAGATCACCGCGCGGGGCAATATCCCGCTGCTGGTAGGTGGCACCATGCTTTATTACAAGGCGCTCATCGACGGCCTTGCCGACATGCCGCCTGCCGATCCCCAGGTGCGTGCCGAGCTTGAAGAAGAGGCGCAACGCCTTGGCTGGCAAGCCTTGCATGACCAGTTGGCGGCCATCGACCCGGAGTCTGCGGCACGCATTCACCCCAATGATCCGCAGCGTCTTACCCGGGCGCTGGAGGTTTATCGGGTCAGCGGCATGAGCGTGACGGCCCATCGGCAAAAACAATCTGAACAAACGACTAAAGCAGCGGCTTCTGGCCACAGCCAATTGCCCTATACTGTCGCGCATCTGGCCATCGCTCCGGCGAACCGTCAGGTGCTGCATGAGCGAATTGCATTAAGATTCGGGCAGATGCTGGAACAGGGGTTCATCGACGAGGTCATAAGCCTGCGCAATAGAAGTGACCTGCATGCAGGGCTGCCGTCTATACGTGCTGTGGGTTACCGCCAAGTCTGGGACTACCTCGACGGCAAGCTGACAGCGGCCGAAATGCAGGAGCGCGGCATCATCGCCACGCGCCAGTTGGCCAAGCGTCAGTTCACCTGGTTGCGCAGCTGGAATGATTTACATTGGCTTGACAGTCTGGACTGCGACAATCTGCCACGAGCCTTGAAATACCTGGAATCGGTCTCCATATTGAGCTGAGTCTTGGCAAATGCCGTCTATCCTATGGATGTGGCGACAGCGGTCATCTAATTTTTGATTCTATTTTTTTATCCTTACAGGAGTGCGGCATATGTCAAAAGGGCATTCGCTACAAGACCCTTACTTGAATACTTTGCGTAAAGAGAAGGTTGGCGTTTCCATCTACCTGGTTAACGGGATCAAGCTGCAGGGGACTATCGAGTCTTTCGACCAGTTCGTGATTCTGTTGAAAAACACCGTCAGCCAAATGGTTTACAAGCACGCAATTTCGACAGTCGTACCAGTACGTCCAATTCGTCTGCCTAGCGCAACTGAATCGGATCTGGCAGACGCTGAACCAGGTAACGCCTAAAATAGGAGCATCCTTTGTTCTTTGAGCGCCACGGTGGTGGTGAGCGAGCGATCCTCGTTCATTTGGAAGGACAGGACCCTGAGGCGCGCGAAGATCCGCAGGAGTTCCAGGAGTTAGCTGTGTCGGCTGGCGCCGATACCGTCGCGTTTTTTAACGTGCCGCGTCATCGGCCATCGGCCAAATACCTGATTGGCAGTGGCAAGGTCGAGGAGTTACGCGACCTGGTCAAGGCCGAGAAGGTCGACATCGTGATTTTCAATCACGTACTCACGCCCAGTCAGGAACGTAACCTCGAACGTGTTTTCGAGTGCCGCGTGCTTGACCGTACCGGGCTGATTCTCGATATCTTCGCTCAACGCGCCCGTACCCATGAGGGCAAGCTGCAGGTCGAACTGGCCCAGCTTGACCATATGAGCACGCGTCTTGTACGCGGCTGGACTCACCTTGAGCGTCAAGGTGGCGGCATTGGCATGCGCGGGCCGGGTGAAACCCAGCTCGAAACCGACCGCCGTCTGTTGCGTGTGCGCATCAGCCAGATCAAATCCCGCCTGAAAAAAGTCCGCAGTCAACGCGAGCAGTCCCGTAGAGGGCGCCAACGCGCCGATATTCCTACAGTGTCGCTGGTGGGCTATACCAACGCCGGTAAATCCACGTTGTTCAACAAGGTCACCGGCTCAGACGTGTTTGCCGCCGACCAGTTGTTCGCCACGCTCGACCCGACCTTGCGCCGCCTCGATCTGGGCGACCTGGGGCCGATCGTGCTGGCCGATACCGTGGGCTTTATTCGTCATCTTCCGCACAAGCTAGTTGAAGCATTCCGGTCTACGCTCGAAGAGTCGAGCAATTCCGATTTGCTGCTGCATGTAATCGATGCACACGAACCCGAGCGCATGGCGCAGATCGAGCAGGTGATGGTGGTGCTGGGCGAAATTGGTGCCCAGGACTTGCCGATCCTCGAGGTCTACAACAAAATCGATTTGCTTGAAGGTGTCGAGCCGCAGATCCAGCGTGATGCCGATGGCAAGCCGCAGCGGGTCTGGTTGTCGGCCCGTGATGGTCAAGGGTTGGAGTTGCTTGAGCAGGCCATCGCCGAGTTGCTGGGCAATGATTTGTTCGTGGGCACCTTGCGCTTGCCGCAACGTTTTGCTCGACTGCGTGCACAGTTCTTCGAACTGGGGGTTGTGCAAAAAGAAGAGCATGACGATGAGGGCTCCAGTCTGCTGGACGTACGCCTGCCGCGATCCGAGCTCAATCGCTTGGTCAGCCGCGAAGGGATGCAGCCGCTGGAATTCATCGAAGAACACACTTTGCAATAAAAGCCTCGCAAAGCGGCCGTGCCGCTGTGATAGGCATTCTGTAGCATTGGTCGGCGCGCCGTGGGCGCGTCTTTGCTTTATCAGATGGAGAGCGCTATGGCTTGGAATGAGCCGGGTGGCAACTCGAACAATCAAGATCCTTGGGGTGGCAAACGCCCTAAAAATGGCGACCGCAAGGGACCACCAGATCTCGACGAG
This sequence comes from Pseudomonas sp. WC2401, assembly GCF_041200115.1. Lineage (NCBI taxonomy): Bacteria > Pseudomonadati > Pseudomonadota > Gammaproteobacteria > Pseudomonadales > Pseudomonadaceae > Pseudomonas > Pseudomonas sp. WC2401. The sequence continues at coordinate 187,638 of NZ_CP165623.1, read as the reverse complement.
GCCTTCCGAAAGCTGCAGGAAAGCCTGAATGGGTTGTTCGGTGGTGGGAAAAAACGTACTGGCGGCAGCGGCAGTGATGGTGGTTCGAATGGCAAGGGCGCCGGCTACGGCCTGCTCGGCATCGGCCTCGTCGTGCTGGCGGCTGCCTGGCTGTACAGCGCCGTGTATGTAGTCGATGAGCAGGAGCAAGCCGTGGTGCTGCGCCTGGGCAAGTACTACGACACCGTTGGGCCGGGCCTGAATATCTACTTCCCGCCGTTCGACAAAAAGTACATGGAGAACGTGACGCGTGAGCGTGCGTACACCAAGCAGGGTCAAATGCTGACTGAAGACGAAAACATCGTCGAAGTGCCGCTGACCGTGCAGTACAAGATCAGCAACCTGCGCGACTTCGTGTTGAACGTTGATCAACCGGAAGTCAGCTTGCAGCAGGCGACCGACAGTGCCTTGCGCCACGTCGTGGGTTCCACGTCGATGGATCAGGTGCTGACCGAAGGCCGTGAGCAGATGGCCGTGGAAATCAAGGAGCGCCTGCAGCGTTTCCTCGATACCTACAAGACCGGTATCACCGTCACCCAGGTCAACGTACAGAACGCCGCTGCGCCGCGTGAAGTACAGGAAGCCTTCGATGACGTGATCCGTGCCCGTGAAGACGAGCAGCGTGCCCGCAACCAGGCCGAAAGCTATGCCAACGGCGTTGTACCGGAAGCACGTGGTCAGGCCCAGCGCATCATCGAAGATGCCAACGGCTACCGTGATGAAGTGGTTTCACGCGCCAAGGGTGAGGCTGACCGCTTTACCAAACTGGTTGCCGAGTACCGCAAGAATCCTGAAGTGACCCGCGACCGTCTGTACCTGGACACCATGCAGGAAGTCTTCAGCAACACCAGCAAGGTACTCGTGACCGGTAACAAGAACGGCCAGAGCAACCTGCTTTACTTGCCGCTGGACAAAATGATCGAAGGCCGTAATGGCAGCACCCCGGCAACGGGTTCGGCAGCCGCAGCGAGCAACAATGATTCCGGCTCGCACGTCAGCACTGACCTGCCGCCACAACCGCGCACCAGGGAGAGCCGCTGATGAGCAATAAATCGCTGGTCGCCCTTATTGTTGCCGTTGTCGTGGGGATCGTTGCCTGGAACAGCTTCTATATCGTCTCGCAAACAGAGCGTGCGGTACTGTTGCGCTTCGGCCGTGTGGTTCAGGCTGACGTTCAGCCGGGCCTGCATGTGAAGATTCCTTACGTCAACCAGGTGCGCAAGTTCGACGCCCGCCTGATGACGCTGGACGCACCGACTCAGCGTTTCCTGACGCTGGAAAAGAAAGCGGTCATGGTTGATGCCTTCGCCAAGTGGCGCGTGAAAGATGCCGAGCGCTTCTACACCGCAACGTCGGGCATGAAACAGATTGCTGACGAACGTCTGTCGCGTCGTCTGGAATCCGGTCTGCGTGACCAGTTCGGCAAGCGCACCCTGCACGAAGTGGTGTCGGGTGAGCGTGATGCGTTGATGGCTGATATCACTGCATCGCTGAACAAAATGGCTGAAAAAGAGCTGGGCATTGAAGTGGTCGACGTTCGCGTCAAGGCCATCGACCTGCCAAAAGAAGTAAACCGCAGCGTTTTCGAACGTATGAGCACCGAGCGTGAGCGTGAAGCACGCGAGCATCGGGCCAAGGGTAACGAACTGGCAGAAGGCATTCGTGCCGACGCCGACCGTCAACGTCGTGTTCTGCTGGCTGAAGCATATCGTCAGTCTGAAGAAGCACGCGGTGATGGCGATGCCCAGGCAGCTTCGATTTACTCCAAGGCTTACGGCCAGGACCAGGAGTTCTACAAGTTCTATCGCAGCCTGCGCGCTTACCGCGAAAGCTTTGCGAACAAGAGCGACGTACTGGTGCTGGATCCAAGCAGCGATTTCTTCCGCTACCTGGAAAAATCCAAGCCTTCGCAGCAGTAAAACCGCTTGAAACCTGTGGGAGCTGGCTTGCCAGCGATGCAGCCAACTCGGTCTGTTTGACCAGCCGAGTCGATGCTATCGCGAGCAAGCCCGCTCCCACACTGTTTTCAGAAGGGTTGGCATGTTCATCACAGACCCTGCTTTCACTCCGCCGGGCGGGCAAATTGCCTCGCGGGGTGATCCTTTTAGAAAACGGGTGTATGATGCGGCAGCCGGGAAATTCCCGGCTTTTTTGCGTCTGCATGTTTGATTGGCTGAATGCTGTTACAGCATCGGCAGAATTTTCGAGGAATGTGCGAGCCTGTCGTTCAGGCTTTTTTGCTGTGCGCGTTCAAGACGCAGCCACGTTCTGCTTTACTCAAGGCTCGCCTGCTGGCTGGCCGCCCGGATCACAGGGGAATGGCGTAATGGCAACGGTAGACCGCTGGCTTTTGCCAGATGGCATCGAAGAAGTACTTCCACCTGAAGCTGCCCGCATTGAAGTGGCGCGCCGTCAGGTGTTGGATCTGTTCCAGAGCTGGGGCTATGAGTTCGTCGTCACCCCGCATATCGAATACCTGGAGTCCCTGCTGACAGGGGCTGGCCAGGATCTCGACTTGCGTACCTTCAAGGTGATTGACCCGCAAACGGGTCGCCAGATGGGTTTTCGTGCCGACATCACGCCGCAAGTGGCGCGCATCGATGCGCATACCCTGCGTCGTGAAGGCCCGAGCCGTCTGTGCTACGCCGGCAGCGTGCTGCATGCTCAGCCGCGTGCACTGTCATCCTCGCGCAGCCCGATCCAGCTGGGTGCCGAGTTGTATGGCGACGCAAGCCCGAGCAGCGATGTTGAAGTGATCAGCCTGATGCTGGCCATGCTGCAACTGGCCGATGTGCCGGATGTGCACATGGACCTGGGGCATGTTGGTATTTACCGTGGTCTGGCCCGTGCGGCCAACCTGTCGGTTGAAGTGGAACAACAATTGTTCGACGCCCTGCAACGCAAGGCGATCGACGAAGTAACGGCCTTGACCCAAGGCTTGTCGGCCGATTTGGCGGACATGCTGCAGGCATTGGTTGGTTTGTGTGGCGGTCACGAGGTTCTGGCTGCTGCGCGCGAGCGTCTGGCCAAGGCTCCGGCTCAAGTGCTGGCGGCTCTGGACGACCTGGTGGCGATTGCCGAAGGGTTGTCTGTGCGTTTCCCGCAGTTGCCGTTGTACTTTGACCTGGGCGAGTTGCGTGGGTATCACTACCACACAGGTGTAGTGTTTGCGGTATTTGTACCGGGCGTTGGGGACTCCATCGCCCAAGGCGGTCGTTATGACGACATTGGTGCTGTTTTCGGGCGTGCCCGGCCGGCAACCGGCTTTTCGACCGATTTGAAAACCCTGGTGACCCTGGGGCGTGCGGAAGTCGAGTTGCCGTCGGGTGGTATCTGGATGCCAGACAGTACTGATGCGGCACTCTGGCAGCAGGTTTGCCAGCTTCGCAGTGAAGGTCAGCGTGTGGTTCAGGCGTTGCCTGGGCAACAGCAGGCTGGTGCCCTGGAGGCAGACTGCGACCGCCAATTGATTCAGCAGAACGGCTTGTGGCAAGTAGTGCCACTGGTTTCTTGAGTTTTCCTGCCGGCGGCTGCCGGCACCAAGTTTGCGCGAATGAGGACAAGTGTTATGGGTAAGAATGTCGTAGTCCTGGGCACCCAATGGGGTGATGAGGGCAAAGGCAAGATCGTTGATCTGCTGACCGAACATGCTGCCGCTGTAGTGCGTTACCAAGGTGGCCACAACGCTGGCCACACGCTGGTAATCGACGGCGAAAAAACCGTATTGCACCTGATTCCGTCGGGCGTGTTGCGCGAAGGCGTGCAATGCCTGATCGGCAACGGTGTCGTGGTTGCTCCCGACGCCCTGCTGCGTGAAATCATCAAGCTGGAAGAGAAAGGCGTACCGGTGCGCGAGCGCCTGCGTATCAGCCCGTCCTGCCCGCTGATCCTGTCGTTCCACGTTGCCCTTGATCAGGCGCGTGAAAAAGCCCGTGGCGAGCTGAAGATCGGTACGACCGGTCGCGGCATCGGCCCGGCTTACGAAGACAAGGTTGCCCGTCGTGGCCTGCGTGTTGGCGACCTGCTGAACATGCCGCGCTTTGAAGCCAAACTGCGTGAATTGGTGGATTACCACAACTTCATGCTGGTCGGTTACTACAAAGAGCCAGCCATCGACTTCGACAAGACCCTGGCCGAGTGCAAGGAATACGCCGAGCTGCTCAAGCCGCTGATGCTGGACGTGACTGCCGAGCTGCACGACCTGCGTCGCGCTGGCAAGGACATCATGTTCGAAGGCGCCCAGGGCTCGTTGCTGGACATCGACCACGGTACCTACCCGTACGTGACCAGCTCCAACACTACGGCTGGCGGCGTTGCTACCGGTTCGGGCGTTGGTCCTATGTTCCTGGACTACATCCTGGGCATCACCAAGGCCTACACCACTCGCGTAGGTTCGGGTCCGTTCCCGACTGAGCTGTTCGACGACGTCGGCGCTCACCTGGCCAAGCAAGGTCACGAGTTCGGTGCTACCACCGGCCGTGCCCGTCGTTGCGGCTGGTTCGACGCCGTTATCCTGCGTCGCGCTATCGATGTGAACAGCATCTCGGGCATCTGCCTGACCAAGCTGGACGTACTCGACGGCCTGGAAACCATCAACATCTGCGTAGGCTACAAAGACGCAAACGGTGTTGACGTTGCTCCGACCGACGCTGACAGCTATGTAGGCCTGCAGCCTGTGTACGAAGAAGTGCCGGGCTGGACTGAATCGACCGTGGGTGCCAAAACCCTGGAAGAGCTGCCAGCCAACGCTCGCGCTTACATTACGCGCGTAGAAGAGCTGATCGGTGCACCGATCGACATCATTTCGACTGGCCCGGACCGCAACGAGACCATCGTTCTGCGTCACCCGTTCGCTTAAGTCGCTGTTGATGTAAAGCAAAAGGCCCTTCGGGGCCTTTTGTCGTTTCTGGCTGCGCAGCGGCACGACCCTTGCTGTGAAAACCGTCAATAAGCGTGCTATCAAAATAATGGCACCTAAGTGGAGGGTTTTCCGTGTCTGCCGTTCTCTCACTGTTACAAAGCCGTCTGCTGCGGCCTGTATTCGTTACTCTAGGTATCGCTCTTTTGGTGCAGGTGCTGGTGGCGGTTGCACTGACACGGAGCACGGTGACGGCGTTGGAGTCTGATCTGGATGCGCGTCTGGGGGCCGACAGCCAAAAGCTCACGGCGCAGTTAGAACAGGCTGGGCGTGACGTTAAAAGCAGCCTTGAATCGTTGTCTGCCAGTACGCGCCAGCGTCTCACTGCGGGCCTGGAACCGCGGTTGAAAGACGAGCAAGTGCAGCTCAAGCACGCGCTGGAGAAAAACCTGCAGGATTCGGCCAATGATATGGCGCAACTGCTGGCCGCTGTGGCTCCGCGGGCTATCTGGGACAATGATGTGCCCACGCTGTCCGATTTCGCCCGTCGCGCTCAGCGTAATCCCAATGTGTTGTTTGTGGTGTATGACGATGCCACGGGGCAACATCTGACCCGCTATCTCAATCGTGACAACCCGATCAACCAGGCCCTTTTGGCCAAGGGCAATGGCGAGCGGGCGCTGGATAAAGTCCTTGATGCGGCCCGTCATGATCCGTCGGTGTACTACCTCGAAGCCTCTATCAACCCCAATGGGGTCGAGATCGGCAAAGTGTTGATGGGGGTTTCCACGGCTTCGGTTGAACAGGACCTGGCGGCCCTCGATCAGCGTTTCTCGGCCTTGATAGCCAACAGCGGGCAGCTGGTCGGTGAAAGCCTGCAGGGCGCTGCGAGCGACAGCTCGGCGGCATTGGGCGCGCGGCTGGAGTCGGCACAGGCAGCCGCTGCACAGATGCAGGCCAATACCGCGCAGACCGTGCGCGAGGCGGCGGACACCTTGCGCTGGCGGATAGGCTTGGGGCTGGCGATTGTCGGGCTTGGTGTGTTGCTGTTGCTGGCTGTGGTGCTTGGGCGACGGGTGGTGAACAAGTTGCTGTTGCTGATTGCTGCGCTGGATGATCTGGCCGCCGGCGAGGGCGATTTGACCAAGCGCGTGGGCCTTAACAGCAAGGATGAGATCGGTGACATGGCGGCGGCGGTCAATCGTTTTGTCGACAAGTTGCAGCCCATCGTGCGTGAGGCGGGGGATGTGGCCCAGCGTACTGGCGTGGAGATCGGCGTGATGACCCTGCGCAATGCCGGGGCTGATGCTGCCGCGCAATTGCAGCGTGATGAAGTTGCCCAGAGCCTGCATGCACTGTCGACGATGGCGGATGATGCCCAGTCGGAAAGCCAGGCGATGCAGGCGGCGCTCAGGCAGGTGGTCGATATCCGCCAGGCCACCGATGAGAACACCCGTACCTCGGCCAAGGTCGGGGGGCTGATCGAGGCGCTGGCCGGGCAGGTGGGCGAGGGGGCCAAGGTGATTGAGCGCCTGGCGCAGCAAAGCGAACAGATCGAAGTGGTCCTGACGGTGATTCACGGCATCGCCGAGCAAACCAATCTGCTGGCACTGAACGCGGCCATTGAAGCCGCGCGCGCGGGCGAGACGGGGCGCGGTTTTGCCGTTGTGGCTGATGAGGTGCGGGCACTGGCCAGCAAAACCCAAAGCTCCACCGGCGATATTCAGGCGCATATCGTGGCGTTGCAGCAGGGGGCCAAGGAGGCCGTGGCGGCGATTGGCCTGGCAGGGCGTCAGGCCGATGAGGGGCTGGCAGTGCTGCGTGGCAGTGTGCAATTGCAAAAGAGTGTGCAGGCATCGGTCGAGCAGGTGCACAGCGCGATTGGTGATGCGACCAGGGCCGCCGAGCATCAGGCCCAAGGGGCGTATGCGGTGCGTGGGCGGGTGGAAGTGATCCATGCCCAGGCCGAGCGTGCGGCCGAAGCGGTGACCCAGACCACGGCCAGCGGCAAGGTGCTGGACGGGTTGGCGGCGCAACTCAAGGCGAGCCTGGGGCAGTTCCGGGCGTAAAGAAGCAGGGCTACCCCTGTGGGAGCGGGCTTGCTCGCGATGCGGGCAACGCGGTTCATCTGCATGACCGCGTCGATGCCATCGCAGGCAAGCCAGCTCCCACAAGGGAAGGCCTGGGGCTCAACGGCTCAGATACATCCTGGTGGTGAGCAAGTACACCGGCAGCCCCGACACCAGAATCAGCAACGCCGCATAAGGCGCCGCTGCTGCAAACTCGATATTCGAAGTGTGCGACCAAACCTGCGTCGCCAAGGTGTTAAGCCCGGTGGGGCTGAGCAGCAAGGTGGCGGTCAGTTCTTTCATCGCATCCAGAAACACCAGGGCAAATGCCGCCCCCAACGCCGGAAAGATAATCGGCAGCGTCACCCGGCAAAAGGCCGAGAACGAGGTCGCGCCCAGGGTGCGTGCCGCTTCTTCCAGTTGCGGAGCAGCCTTGTTCAGTGCGGTGCGGATGGGCGCCTGCGCCAGTGGCAAAAACAGCAGCGCATAAGCAATCAGCAATAGCGCGGACGTCTGGTACAGCGCCGGTACAAAGTGCAGGGCGAAATACACCAGCGCCAGGGCAATTACCAGTCCCGGCAGGGCGTGCAGCAGGTACGGCAAGCGTTCCGCCCAGATGGCCAGCGGGCCTTTGTAGCGCACCACCAGCAATCCGACCGGCACCGCCAGCACCAGGCACAGCGCTGCACCGCCCAGCGCCAGTGACAGCGAGGAGAACAGAGCTTCGCCAATCTCGGCCAGCGGGAAGGCTGCCGAGCTGCCCTTGACCAGCCAGTACACCAGCATGCCCAGCGGGATGCCGCTGCCAATCACGGCCAGCGCCAGGCAATACAACTGCCCTGCCACCGACCACTTGCCCAGTCGCACTTGTTCGGCGTGGCGCGCAGCACCCTGGCCAATACGAATATGCCGGCCTTTGCCGCGTACCTTGAGTTCCAGCCACAACAGGCTCAGGCACATCACCAGCAGCACCGCAGACAGCATTGCCGCATTGGCATTGCTGAACTCCAGCTCGAACTGTTGGTAAATGGCCGTGGTGAAGGTTTGCAGGCCGATGATCGACAGCGCCCCGAACTCCACCAGCATATGCAGGGCGATCAGCAGCGAACCGGCCAGCAGCGAAGGCCAGAGCAGTGGCAGGGTGATGTTGAAAAACACCCCCCAGCGGTTCTGCCCCAGCGTGCGGGCGGACTCTTCTAGGGCCGGGTCGAGGTTGCGCAGGGTGGCGGCAACCGGCAAAAAAATCAGCGGGTATTTGGACAGGCTCATCACCAGGATCGCCCCGCCCAGGCCTTCAAAGCTGGCGCTGAGCGAGACCCAGGTAAAGCTGCTGACAAACGCCGGCACGGCAAATGGCAGGCACAGGATCACCCCCCACAGGCGCCGTCCTGGCAGGTTGCTGCGTTCCAGCAGCCAGGCCAGGCTCAGCCCCACCAGCGCACAGGTCACGGTAACACCGACCATCAGCAACAGGGTGTTGCGCATCAGGCCAAAGACATAGGGCCGCCACAACAGGTGCAGCGCTTCAGACCACCCGGCCTGCCAGGCCTTGGTGCCGACATACAGCAGCGGCAGCAGGCTCAGGCCCACCAGTAGCAGAACGGGCAGCAGCAGCCAGATCGACGGCTTTTTGCGGGTGGGGGTAAAGCGTGCAGGTTGAGCGGCTGACAGCATCAGAGCAGGCCTACATCACGTTCAAGGTCCAGCGCTTCTTCGGCGTTGCCCAGGTCAGCCGGGGTCACTTTAGGCGGTTGCAGTTCTTCAAATGGCTTCAGGCCACGTTCCGACACCATGCCTTTGCGCATCGGGTATTCAGCCGTGGTGTTGGTAATCACGCGCTGGCCTTCTTCGCTGGCCATGTAGGCCAGCAACTGCTGGGCTTCCTTGGGGTGCTTGCTGGCCTTGATCACGCCGGCGCTGGATACGGTGATCAAACCGCCCGCATCGCCATCGGTGAAGTAATGCAGTTTGGAGTCCAGCTGACCTTTTTCACGCTGCAGGGCAAACCAGTAGTAGTTGTTGACCAGTACGGCGGCCACTTCACCGTTTTCTACCGCCTTGAGCGCCACCATGTTGTTGGTGTAGGTCTTGCCGAAGGCGCGCAGGCCGGTCAGCCACTCTTCAGCGGCATCACGCCCGTGCAGCTTGATGATGGCCACGGCCTGTTCCTGGAATGCACCGCTGGTGGGCACAAAACCGATCTTGCCTTGCCATTGCGGGTCGGCGAAATCCAGTACCGACTTGGGCAACTGGTCTTCGCTGATCTTTTTCGGGTTGAAGGCAACAACGCGGGTACGCGCCGTCACACCGATCCAGGTGCCATTGGCGGCCACGTACTCTTTGGGCAGCGCTTGCAGGGTGCTGTCGTCGGCCTTGGCCAGAAAGCCCTGTTCGCCCAGGCTGTTGAGGGGCGGCGACTCTTCGGCGTAGAACACGTCGGCAGGCGAACGCTCGCCTTCTTCCATGATCTGGCTGGCCAGCTGGTTGCTGCTGCCCTTGCGCACGTTGACGTGGATGCCGGTCTTGGCCTCAAAGGCCTTGGCGAGGTTGTCGCCGACTTCCTTGTGCTGGCCGTTGTACAGGGTCAGCGTTACCGGATCGGCAGCGTAGGCGGTGGGAGCAAGCAGGGTCAGGCCAAGAGTTGCGATGGACAAACTGCGCAGTAGAAATGTCGCAAGCTGGGTATTTCGGAGCATCATTCGCTGGTTTCCTCGCTTGGGTACTACAAAACTTGTAACAATAATAAACGATATCGTTTCTCAAGTGCGCTTGACCCAGCGTCCAATTGCGCAAGTGCGACGAACTGTGATGTTGGCGGCCTGTTCTGCTTTTGTGGGAGCGGGCTTACCCGCGATGGGTATGCTGCCGTTTTACCGGTACACCGTGTCGCCTGCATCGCGAGCAAGCCCGCTCCCACAAAGTCAGGCGCTGCCTACAGTGTGTCGAGAAAGCTGCGCAAGGCACGCAGTTCGTCCTTGTCCATGTTCAGCGCCTTGAGCCGGTCGCTGGTGCGCGGGAACAGCGGATCGTCGGCCTGCTGCGCGTTGGGGCGCGGGCGCGGCATGCCCATGTTGTAGAACGCCAGCGTGCCTTCCATGTTGACGAACAGGCCGTTGTGCATCCACGGCGCGGTTTTCATCACCAGGCGCAATGACGGCGTGCGAAATGCCCCCACGTCTTCTGGTTTGCGCGTTACTTCGTAGCGCCCGAGGTCTTCGTATTTACGCCCGTAGTAACTCAGGCCGACGTTATGAAACTGCTCGTCGCTCAGCGCCGGGCCGAAGTGGCAGTTCATGCAGCGCGCCTTGGTGCGAAACAGATGCAGGCCGTAGAGCTGCTCATCGCTCATGCGTTGCGGGCGCCCGCGCAGCAGTTGCTCGAAGGCGGTATTGCGCGTGGCGCTGACCAGCGTGCGCTGGAAGGTAGCGAGGGCCTGGGCGGTATGTTCGGTGGTGATCGGGCCGGGGCCGAACACCTGCCCGAACTGCTCGCGGTAGACCGCGTCGGCATTGAGCCGCTCAAGCAGTTGCGGGATATCGAAGGCCATTTCCACCGGGTCAATGATGGGGTGCATCGCCTGCTGTTCCAGAGTGCCGCCGCGGCCATCCCAGAACAGCGCCGGGCTGTAGCCGCTCATCACCAGGCTGGGGGCATTGCGCCTGCCGCTTTGGCGGTCATGGCCGAAGGAGACGCGGCGGCCATCGGCAAAGGCCATGTCGGATTCATGGCACGAGGCGCAGGCAATCTGCCCGGAGCGCGACAGTTTCGGGTCGTTGAACAGTTGTTTGCCCAGCGCCGCCTTGGCCTCGCTGAACGGGTTTTCCGGTGGTGCGGGGGCGTGGGCGGGCAGGGCGGCCATTTCCTGCCATTGCACATCGGCGTCCACCTGGGGGGCAGGCCATTGGGCGACGGGCTGGCGGTATTGTTGGGCGATGCACGTTTTGTAGTCGGCGGCCTGTTCGTCGCAGGCGGCTGCGTTCAGAGCCTGGCTGCCCAGGGTCAGGCCGAGGAGGAGGGCGGCGGGCTTCAAAACTTGTACCCCACTTCCAGCATGAACTGGCGGCCGACTTCATACGTCGGAAGGCCACTCGACTCCGTGGTGCCGACGGTTCTCTTGTCCAGCAGGTTGCTCACGTCGAGGTTGACGAACACGGCCTGGTCTTTGGCGGTGGGCATTTCCCAGGCAACGCGGGTATCCCAGGTCAGGGAGCCGGAAAAGGGTGTTTCTTCCCAGATGTAAGCGTCCTTGCCCTCGTGCTGGACTTTTTTGCCGGTGGTGGCAATACGGCGATAGCCATCGCGATAACGCAGAAAGTTACTCCAGGTCATGTGCAGTGGCTCAATTTCGGTGATGGTTGTCAGGCGCGCAGTCCAGGGGCGATTGTAGTTGGCCGCAGGCATGTCGGAATAGCGCATGAATTTGCCGTCATACTGGATCAGCGGATCATCCACATAAGTGGCGCCGATGTTGGCGGTGTAGCTCGACAGGCCGGTGTTATTGATTTTGCTCCAGTCCATGGCGAACTGGCCTGTGGTGCGCGTGCTGCCCAAAGTAAAGGCTTGCAGCGGGGTGATGGTCAGGGTGTAGATGTCGGCATCACTTTTGCCACCGTTGTAATAGGTGTAGTAGTTGGCTGCCAATGTGCTGGTGTCTGCAGAGGGTTCACCGATTTGCGAGCCCCAGGCGCGGCTCACTTGTTCGCGGCCCATGCGCTTGACGTATTTTACGGCGAATTCGGTGTCCCATTGCACATGGCTCAGGCCCAGAGTCAACTCGTCGTCATAGGGTACTTTGAGTTGATTGAACTGACTGTCGTTGGCTGCCCGTTTGTTCAGCACCCAATCAGAGGCTGAATTGGCCCGGGTGTATTCGGTACCCATGGCTGCGACACCGTCGCGCAGGCGGTAGGCGTACAAATTGCGACCGTAGTACTGGTTGGCGCCAGCAGTGAGGCGGGTCTTGCTGTCGCCGAACACATCCAGCTCAATCGCCAGGCGCGGTGCAATGGTAGTCTGATGCATGTAGTCATCGCCGTCGATCCGCACGCCGGGCCTTACAGTCAGACGCTTGTAGCGCATTTCATCCTGCAAGTACAAAGCCCAGGAGCGCGTGTCGAAGGCCACTTTGCCTTGGGTCACGGTCATTTTGTTGGCGTACTGTCCCTCCCAGCCATTGCTGGTTTGACCCATGGAGCACAAAGGGTCACTCGCCGCGCATGATTTGGCTTCGGCCACGCTGTAGCTGTAGTGCGGTTTAGAGCGCTCGTACTTGACGGCATTTTGCGACAGCTCCAGACCCGTTTGCAGGGAATGGTCCATGCCCAGCCAGTTAAAACTGTTCCAGTCGGCCTTGAGTTTGTAGGCCAGGGTTTTTTGTGCTTCGTCGATATCGCCAAAACCGCCTTCGGTGGCGGCTGTAGAGGTACTCCAGTCCTTGGTCGGAGACGTGCGCCATATCACCATGTAGTCGCTATCCGATGTGCGCGCAGTATTCATCTGACTCCAACTTAAATTTTGCTCAACTCTCGCCCAGGGCGCATTCCACACAAGGCGGGCGCTCAGGCTGTCGCCGCCGGACTCAACATCGCGGCCAGACAGGATCGAGTTCGGGCCAAAGGTGCGCGATGTCTCCGGGGCGTGCGTAATGCTGGTATCCAGACTCCAGTCATCGTTGATTTTCCAGGCAGCCTTGAGGAAGTAGTTGTCGATGCGTCGCGTTTGCTCCGTCTCGGAGTCATTGGCTGTGGTGGTCTGATTGGATGGCGCAAAGACTCGGGTCGGGATCGTCGAATCTTTGCGCGAGAAGCTGGCGAGCAGGCCGAAGTTGTCTGTCAGATGTCCTTCGAGGGTTGCTCGGGTAATGATTTTCTCAAACTCAGGCTGGTTGTCGTTGCCGAAGCCGGCTTCCACATCTTCAAGATTTGGATCGTCTTTGTTCAGGTGGTAATGGGTCCATTCAGAGCGTGACATCTGTACGGACAGCTTGCCGTGCAGCTCCTTACTGGGATCGCGAGTATTGGCCTCCACCACGCCGCCGTTAAAACCACCAAATTCCACGGGAACGTTACTGTCATAGACCTTGATGTCTTCCAGCAGGTCGGTGTCGAGTGCCAGGCCTTGGCTGCGGCCCGAGATTTCGGCGAAGTTGTCATTAGTGTTACCCGGGTCCAGGTCGTTGTTCATGCTCATGCCGTCAACGATAAACAGGTTCTGCCAAGGTCGTGCGCCGTTGATGCTGATATCGGCGGGGGCTATTTCACCCGGGTTTTTGCTGCTCAACTGGCTGTTGTCGAACTGCACATTGGGGTTGGTGCGCAGCAGGCTGGTGATGTCCCCGTTGCCCGAGGGCAGGTTTTCGATCATCTGGCGGTCGATCACCTGTTCGCCCTGAAATACCGGTTCCATGGCGGTGATGGGTGTGCTTTTGATTTGCAGCACATCGCTTTGGGCAGGCGGCAGGATCGAGGCACTGTCAGTGGAGGTCACTTCCCATTGCATGCCCGTGCCGCGCAACAGGTGGGCCAAGGCTTTTTCGGGGCTGGTGCGGGCATCGACCGGCGAGCTGTTCAGGCCGTTGAGCAAGGTGCTTTCCGCACTGACCTGCCAGCCCGACTGTTGGGAAAACGCAATCAGGGCGCTGGCCAAAGGCTGGGCCGGGATCTGGAAGTGCAGTTGTTGCTGCTGGATTTGCGCGCCAGCCACCTGGCTGGTGCCGATAGCCAGAGTGGGCAGGCCGAGCAGCAGGGCCAGGGACAACGATCGATAGCGAGCAACACTGACACAACGCAAACGCGAAGAAGGCATGAGGTGACCTACGAAATGAAACGTCATAGTCACTAATGCGAATCTTTATCAGTGACGTTCGTAGGTAAAGACTCCCGGGCCTTCAGGATTTCCAGAAATAAATGAAAATAGTTTCGCTGGCGCAAGCCCTGTGCTGTGGGAGCAGGCTTGCTCGCGATGCTGGCACCGCGGTTTCTCTGGCTGAGCGGGTTGATGCTATCGCGAGCAAGCCCGCTCCCACAGGGAGGCTCAGGGCTTGGTCGAGACGATCAGGGTGTAGGGCACGCCGTCCTGCAGGCGCCCGCCCAATGGGGCAATGGCAGTTTGCAGTGCGCGCTTGGGGTCGCGCAGGTTCAGGGCGGCGGTGATGCGGCGCTGGCCCAGCGCTTTGTCGGTCAACACGATCAGGCCGGGCTGGTAGCGGCGCAATTGCATGATCACATCATCGATAGACTGATCGATCGCCACCAGTTGCCAGCGCCGCCACGGCGCAATTTGTTCCAGAGGCAGTTGCACGATACGGGTCTGCCGGTCGTTTGCGGCGAAATGCAGTTGGTCGCCGTGGCCCAGCAGGTGCGTGGCCGAGGCCGATGCTTGCGGTGTTTGCACGGCAACCGTGCCGCTTTCGACACTGACATCGACACCGTTGTCATCCAGATTGACCGCAAACGCGGTACCGGTCACCCGAACACGTACGTCGCCGGCGTTCACATAGAAGGCGCGGTTGGTATCGTGTTTCACCGAGAAAAATGCCTGGCCGCGCAATAGCGTGACTTCCCGCTGTTCGGGGTTGAACTGCACATCGGCAAGGGTGTTGCTGTCCAGAAGCATCTGGCTGCCATCGCTCAGTGTGACAGTGCGGTGTTCGGCGGTGGGGCTGCGGTAGTCGGCTTGCATCGCTTGCCAGTCGGGGCCCCACATCAGCAGGGCGCTGGCGGCCACGGCGGCACCAACCAGTGCGCGCTTGCGCCGGCTCAGGCGCGCGGGAGGACGTAAGGCCGTCGGCACTGGCACTGGCACTGGCACTGGCACTGTAGCAACCGGCAGGCTCAAGGCTTCGCCGCTCAAGCTCCAGACTTTCAGGGCCTTGCGATAAGCCGCGTCATGCTCGGGGGCGCTGGCCCGCCAGTGGTTCAGGCGCGCGGCCAGCTCGGGGTCGTGGGGGTTCTCCTGGATCAGCAGCAGCCAGTCCAGTGCAGTTTCCCAGATCGGGTTCGGGGGCGGTTTTTCAGTCATCACTCAGTTGTTCCGCGCAGTAGGTCAGGGCGTCGCGGACCAATTGGTGGGCCAGGCTCACGGATATGCCAAGTTGCGTGCCGATTTGCTGGAACGTCAGGCCTTGCAGGCGATGCAACACAAATGCCTGGCGCGTGCGTTCCGGCAAGCGCGACAAAGCATGTTGCAATTTGCGCAGTTCGTCCACATGCAAGGCTTGCTGTTCGGGCGAAGGGGCGTTGGAAATGTGTTCGTCCAATGATTCGCTGTGGGTGGTGTGGCGGTTTTCCAGGGTGGCCCGGCGATTGAGGTCAAAGGCCAGGTTGCGCACGATGCGATAAAGGTAGCCCACCGGCTGCGTCAACGGGATGAGACTGTCCGCGCCCTGGCTGAAACGCAGCCAGGCGTCTTGCACCACATCTTCTGCCTTGGCCCGGCAACCCACGATGGGGGCGGCATAGTCGACCAAAGCGATGCGATGCGTCAGGTAAAGCTGGAGCCTGTCATTGGTGTCGGGCACGGGTATCCAGGAGGATGAGCCAGGGAGCTGAAGTTGACCGGATATTAATGCGGATGAGATGGATTATCAAATACGACCTTTGGGCCGCAGATAAAAGGTATCGGGGAGGGTGGGAAGGAATCCCGGAAACTAAAAAGCCCGCTTTCGCGGGCTTTTTGAGTGGTTATACAGGGTGAACCTGTAAACCTGAATTGGTGCCCAGAAGAAGACTCGAACTTCCACGACCTTGCGGTCACCAGCACCTGAAGCTGGCGTGTCTACCAATTTCACCATCTGGGCAGTATCAGCAACGTTGCCGCTGTTGATGTGGCGCATAATACGGATAGCTTTTCGATCTGTAAACCCCTGTTTTAATTTTATTAAATCAGAGGCTTATAAGATCCTGAAATGCAAAAACCCGCTTTCGCGGGTTTTTGTGTGAGGCTGAAGAGTGTACTACTCTGCAATCTCGAATTGGTGCCCAGAAGAAGACTCGAACTTCCACGACCTTGCGATCACCAGCACCTGAAGCTGGCGTGTCTACCAATTTCACCATCTGGGCAGTATCTTCAACGCTGTTGCCGTTGTTGATGGCGCGCATCTTACGGACGAACCTTTGACCTGTAAAGCGTTGTGTTTAAAAATAGTGAAAATATTTCGCGAACGGTTGGTCGACAGCAGCAAAGCGCGTCAGAAAGGACTATTAAGGCCCGGTGAGTGCCTGAAATTTCCCGTTTCAATACGCGTATGCCAAACTAACCCGCATATAGACAAGGTGAAAACTATCTAATGGCCGATTGGCAGACCCTCGATCCCGAGGCCGCACGTGAAGCGGAAAAATACGAAAACCCTATCCCTAGCCGCGAACTGATCCTTCAGCACCTGGCCGAGCGTGGCTCGCCTGCTGCTCGTGAACAGTTGGTGGAAGAGTTCGGTCTGACTACAGAAGACCAAATCGAGGCCTTGCGCCGTCGCCTGCGTGCGATGGAGCGTGATGCCCAACTGATTTACACCCGCCGTGGCACTTACGCGCCGGTGGACAAGCTTGACCTGATTCTCGGTCGCATCAGTGGCCACCGCGATGGCTTCGGCTTCCTGGTGCCGGATGACGGCAGCGACGACCTGTTTATGAGCCCGGCGCAAATGCGCCTGGTGTTCGATGGTGATCGCGCGCTGGCCCGTGTTTCGGGGCTGGACCGCCGTGGTCGTCGTGAAGGCGTGATCGTTGAAGTGGTCTCTCGTGCTCACGAAACCATCGTCGGTCGCTACTTTGAAGAAGGCGGCATTGGTTTTGTCGTGGCCGACAACCCGAAGATCCAGCAGGAAGTGCTGGTGACCCCGGGTCGCAACGCTGGCGCCAAGATCGGTCAGTTCGTCGAAGTGAAGATCACTCACTGGCCGACCCCGCGTTTCCAGCCGCAAGGCGATGTGCTTGAGGTTGTAGGTAACTACATGGCTCCGGGCATGGAAATCGATATTGCCCTGCGCTCCTACGACATTCCTCACGTCTGGCCTGAAGCTGTCCTTAAGGAAGCGGGCCGGTTGAAACCGGAAGTTGAAGAAAAGGACAAAGAGAAGCGCATCGACCTGCGTCATCTGCCGTTCGTCACCATCGACGGTGAAGATGCCCGCGACTTCGATGACGCCGTATTCTGCGAAGCCAAGCCTGGCAAGCTGCGCCTGTTCTCCGGCGGCTGGAAGTTGTACGTGGCGATTGCCGACGTTTCCAGCTACGTGAAAATCGGTTCGGCCCTGGATGCCGAAGCCCAGGTTCGCGGCAACTCGGTGTACTTCCCTGAGCGCGTGATCCCGATGCTGCCTGAGCAGCTGTCCAACGGCCTGTGCTCCCTGAACCCGAAAGTCGACCGTTTGGCCATGGTGTGCGAGATGACCATCTCCAAAACCGGCGAAATGACCGACTACCAGTTCTACGAGGCGGTGATTCACTCCCAGGCCCGTCTGACCTACAACAAGGTCAGCACTATCCTGGAGCAGCCGAAAACCAGCGAAGCCAAGCAACTGCGCAGCGAATACGCTGATGTAGTGCCGCACCTCAAGCAGCTTTACTCGCTGTACAAGGTGCTGCTGGCGGCTCGTCATACCCGTGGCGCGATTGATTTTGAGACCCAGGAAACCCGAATCATCTTCGGTTCCGATCGCAAGATCGCCGACATTCGCCCGACCACCCGCAACGATGCGCACAAGCTGATCGAAGAGTGCATGCTGGCGGCCAACGTGGCCACCGCCGAGTTCCTCAAGAAGCACGAGATTCCTGCGCTGTATCGTGTTCACGATGGTCCGCCGCCGGAGCGCCTGGAAAAACTGCGCGCGTTCCTCGGTGAGCTGGGTCTGAGCCTGCACAAGGGTAAAGACGGTCCGTCGCCGAAGGATTACCAGGCATTGCTGGCCAGCATCAAGGATCGTCCGGACTTCCACCTGATCCAGACCGTGATGCTGCGTTCGTTGAGCCAGGCGGTGTACAGCTCTGATAACCAGGGCCACTTCGGTCTGAACTACGAAGCCTATACCCACTTCACCTCGCCGATTCGTCGCTACCCTGACTTGCTGACGCACCGTGCGATCCGCAGCGTGATCCATTCCAAGATGGACACCCCGCACGTTCGCCGTGCTGGCGCGATGACCATCCCGAAAGCGCGGATTTATCCGTACGACGAAGCGATCCTCGAGCAGCTCGGCGAGCAGTGCTCGATGAGCGAGCGCCGTGCCGACGAAGCCACCCGCGACGTGACCAACTGGCTCAAGTGCGAGTTCATGAAGGATCGCGTAGGCGAGTCGTTCCCGGGTGTGGTGACGGCAGTGACCGGTTTTGGCCTGTTTGTGGAGCTGACCGACATTTATGTCGAAGGTCTGGTTCACGTAACCGCCTTGCCGGGTGACTACTACCACTTCGATCCTGTGCATCACCGCCTGGCGGGCGAGCGCACCGGTCGCAGCTTCCGCTTGGGCGATACCGTTGAAGTTCGGGTCATGCGAGTCGATCTCGACGAGCGCAAGATCGACTTCGAAATGGCGGAAAAAACCCTCAGCGCGCCGATTGGTCGTAAAAATCGCACTGCTGATGCGCCTAAAGCGAAAAACGCTGGCAAGTCGGGCACCAAGGCGACTGAAAAGCCGGTTGAGCCTGCCCCGGCAGCGCGCCGCAGTGCGCCAGCCAAGGCGGTGAAGAAATCGTCCGATGATGCTTACCGTCCTGGCGACGCGGCGGCCAAAAACGCCGAACTGCGTAAAAGCCGTGAACTGAAACAGGCGCTGCTGGCCGAATCGAAAAGCGGCGGTCGGACATCGGAGCCGGGAAAGTCGAGTAGGGGGGCGCCTGCAAAAGATGCAGGCAAGCCTTCCAAGCCGAGCAAACATCGTAAAGGCCCGCCGAAATCGGGCACCGCTCCAGCCGCCAAAAGCGGCGGGGCGCGCAAACCTAAGGCCAAGTCATGAGTCTGGAAAAAATCTACGGCGTGCATGCCGTAGAAGCATTGCTGCGTCACCATCCCAAGCGCGTCAAGCAGGTATGGCTGGCAGAGGGTCGCAGTGACCCGCGGGTACAAGCCCTGATCGAACTGGCCAACGAAAACCGTGTGGCTGTCGGCCAGGCCGAGCGTCGTGAAATGGACGTCTGGGTAGAAGGCGTGCACCAGGGTGTGGTGGCGGACGTTAGCCCGAGCCAGGTCTGGGGCGAAGCCATGCTCGACGAGCTGCTCGATCGCACCGAAGGTGCCCCGTTGTTGCTGGTGCTGGACGGCGTGACCGACCCCCACAACCTGGGTGCCTGCCTGCGCTCGGCAGATGCTGCCGGCGCACTGGCTGTGATCGTGCCGAAGGACAAGTCTGCAACATTGACTCCGACTGTACGAAAAGTAGCCTGCGGTGCAGCGGAAGTTATTCCGTTGGTGGCCGTAACCAACCTGGCGCGCACCCTGGAAAAACTCCAGCAGCGCGGCCTGTGGGTTGTCGGTACGGCCGGTGAGGCTGAGGTCAGCATCTATGACCAGGATCTGACCGGTCCGACCATCCTGATCATGGGGGCCGAAGGCAAGGGCATGCGTCGCCTGACCCGTGAGCATTGCGACTACCTGGTCAAGCTGCCGATGGCGGGTAGCGTCAGCAGCCTGAACGTTTCGGTAGCGACAGGCGTTTGCCTGTTCGAAGCCCAGCGTCAGCGCGGCGCCAAGGCCAAGGCTTCTTCGAAGAAGAAGTAAGCTGGCTGGCTGTTAAATGTGGGAGCGGGCTTGCTCGCGATGCGTATCACGCGGTGTCTCTGGATGAGCGCAGCGATGCCATCGCGAGCAAGCCCGCTCCCACATTGGTTTGTGGTGTTTGCAGGCAAAGATTGTTCAAATAATCACCAATTGCCTTGCGCCTCCGTTGTCCCTTCTCTACAATTGCGCCCCTTGCCGTCATGGCGGGCGCATATGTGCCTCTCTAGGCAAGACACACAAGTGTCATTCACTCCTTGTCTGACCGCTTTTTAGTTAGCGGCAGGCTACAACCCGTAAGGAGCATTCATGCGTCATTACGAAATCATCTTTTTGGTCCACCCGGATCAAAGCGAACAAGTCGGCGGCATGGTAGAGCGTTACACCAAGCTGATCGAAGAAGACGGCGGCAAAATCCACCGTCTGGAAGATTGGGGCCGTCGTCAACTGGCCTACGCAATCAACAATGTTCACAAGGCTCACTACGTGATGCTGAACGTTGAGTGCACTGGCAAAGCCCTGGCTGAGCTGGAAGACAACTTCCGTTACAACGATGCTGTGATCCGTAACCTGGTCATCCGTCGCGACGAAGCCGTAACTGGCCAGTCCGAGATGCTCAAGGCTGAAGAGAACCGCAGTGAGCGCCGTGAGCGTCGTGACCGTCCTGAGCATTCTGACAGCGCCGATGGCGATGACAGCGATAACAGCGACGCCAGCGATAACGCTGACGAGTAATCCACGGACCTTTTGAGGAGCCAATTACATGGCACGTTTCTTCCGTCGTCGTAAATTCTGCCGCTTCACCGCAGAAGAAGTGAAAGAGATCGATTACAAGGATCTCAACACTCTGAAAGCTTACGTATCCGAGACCGGCAAAATTGTTCCAAGCCGCATCACCGGTACCAAAGCTCGTTATCAGCGTCAGCTGGCCACCGCTATCAAGCGCGCCCGCTTCCTGGCCCTGCTGGCCTACACCGACAGCCACGGCCGCTGAGACCGGGCAGTCGACAAGTAGTAAAGGATTGAAAGCATGCGCGCCTTAGCTGAGTTCATCATGCGAGGCCGTGTGCAGGCCACGTTAATCGTGGCCGGATGTGCGGCATTGCCGTTCTTGTTCTGGTTGAGTGCTGCTGCAGGTAGCCTTGTGCTTCTGCGGCGCGGTCCGAGAGATGCGTTGAGCATTCTCTCATGGGCGTTACTGCCGGCCTTGGCCTGGTGGTTTATCGGAGAACCTCGCACCCTTATGGTGCTGCTGGGAACTCTGGGGTTGGCGTTGATGTTGCGCGCCGGCCAGTCCTGGAATCGCGTGCTGCTGGTCAGCGTAGCGTTGGGTGTGGTGTATGGCGTGGTTCTGGGTACGGTTTTCCGCGAACCCATTGGTGCGATGGCGCAGGAGTTGGAAAAACTTCTGCCGCAGGTCCTCAATGGTCTCTACGACAAGTTATCTGACGTAGAGCGAGCGCGCCTTGGAGCACTGATTGCACCCGTCCTCACCGGTTTGATTGCAGCTTTGATGCAGGTCGTCAGCGTGCTTAGCCTGATGCTTGGGCGTTACTGGCAGGCGTTGTTGTATAACCCGGGTGGTTTTGCCAGCGAATTTCGCAGCATCCGCCTACCGCTGGGACCAGCGCTCGTATTGCTGGCGTGCATGCTTGTAGGGCCGAACTTCGGTCCCGAAATGGCCATGCTTACGCCGTTGTGCAGCGTAGCGTTGTTCTTCGCCGGGCTGGCCCTGATTCATGGGCTGGTGGCGCAAAAGCGACTGGCCAAGTTTTGGCTGGTGGGGTTGTACGTCACGCTGTTGCTGTTTATGCAGCTGATCTATCCGTTGCTCGTGGTTTTGGCCATTGTCGACAGCCTGATTGATTTTCGCGGACGTCTGGTGCCCAAAGGCCCCGATAAAGACTCTGCGGACGGTGAAGGTTAAAAGTTAAGAGGATTTTCACATGCAACTGATCCTTCTGGAAAAAGTCGCGAACCTGGGCAACCTGGGCGACAAAGTAAATGTTAAGGCCGGTTACGGTCGTAACTACCTGCTGCCGTACGGCAAAGCAACCGCTGCAACCGCTGCCAACCTGGCTGCGTTTGAAGAGCGTCGTGCTGAGCTGGAACAAGCTGCTGCAGACAAAAAAGCTTCGGCTGAAACACGCGCTGCCCAACTGGCTGAGCTGGAAGTGACTATCACTGCCACCGCTGGCGACGAAGGCAAGCTGTTCGGCTCGATCGGCACTCACGACATCGCTGATGCACTGACCGCCTCGGGCGTTGAAGTTGCTAAAAGCGAAGTTCGTCTGCCGAACGGCACTATCCGCAACGTTGGCGAATTCGACGTGGCTGTGCACCTGCACGCCGAAGTTGAAGCAACCGTACGCGTTGTTGTGGTAGCTGCTTAAGCAGTCTTAACTGACTGGCACCTTGTGTGCCGGACGGTTAACATCGGGCACGATCCTGTTTACAGGTCGTGCCCTTTGTCTTTCTGCTGTTTCTGATTTTCATACCTATTCCAAGTGGCCATGAACGATATCTCCGCTCCTGAGCAATACGATCTACAAACCGCAGCCCTGAAGGTGCCTCCGCATTCCATCGAGGCCGAACAGGCTGTGCTCGGTGGTTTGATGCTGGACAACAACGCCTGGGAACGCGTGCTGGATCAGGTTTCGGACGGTGATTTCTATCGACATGACCACCGCCTGATCTTCCGCGCCATCGCCAAGCTGGCAGACCAGAACTCCCCGATCGATGTCGTGACCCTTGCCGAGCAACTGGACAAGGAAGGTCAGACCTCGCAAGTGGGTGGTCTGGGCTACCTCGGTGAGCTGGCGAAAAACACGCCGTCGGTCGCCAACATCAAGGCCTACGCCCAGATCGTGCGCCAGCGCGCGACCTTGCGTCAGTTGATCGGCATCAGTACCGAGATCGCCGACAGTGCCTTCAACCCGGAAGGGCGCAGCGCCGAAGAGATCCTCGATGAAGCCGAGCGCCAGATCTTTGCGATTGCCGAGGCCCGGCCAAAAACCGGCGGCCCGGTCAGCGTCAACGACCTGCTGACCAAGGCCATCGACCGCATCGACACGCTGTTCAACACCGACAACGCCATCACTGGCCTGTCCACCGGCTACACCGACCTGGACGGCATGACCAGCGGCTTGCAGCCTGCGGATTTGATCATCGTCGCCGGCCGTCCATCGATGGGTAAAACCACCTTTGCGATGAACCTGGTTGAAAACGCCGTTTTGCGCAGTGAAAAAGCGGTACTGGTTTACTCCCTCGAGATGCCAGGCGAATCGCTGATCATGCGTATGCTGTCGTCCCTGGGCCGTATCGACCAGACCAAGGTCCGGGCCGGTCGCCTCGAAGACGACGATTGGCCGCGCCTGACGTCGGCGGTTAACCTGCTCAACGACCGCAAGCTGTTTATTGACGATACGGCCGGTATCAGCCCGTCGGAAATGCGCGCCCGTACCCGACGACTGGTACGTGAGCACGGTGATATCGGCCTGATCATGATCGACTACCTGCAATTGATGCAGATCCCGGGTTCGGGCGGTGACAACCGTACCAACGAAATTTCCGAGATTTCGCGATCCCTCAAGGCTCTGGCCAAAGAGTTCAACTGCCCGGTAGTGGCGCTGTCGCAGCTCAACCGTTCCCTTGAGCAGCGGCCCAACAAGCGCCCGATCAACTCCGACTTGCGTGAATCCGGAGCCATCGAGCAGGATGCCGACGTCATCATGTTTGTGTACCGGGACGAGGTGTACCACCCCGAGACCGAGCACAAGGGCATTGCCGAGATCATCATCGGCAAGCAGCGTAACGGCCCTATCGGGACGACGCGCCTGGCGTTTATCGGCAAATACACCCGCTTTGAAAACCTGGCGCCGGGCAGCTACAACTTCGACGACGATTAATCGCCCCGCGCTTTTCTGTGGGAGCGGGCTTGCCCGCGATTCAGGCGACTCGGTATATCTGCCGAACCGCAGCGATACCTTCGCGAGCAAGCCCGCTCCCACAGGCAATCAATTCCGACCATTGCCGTCGGAATTGATCAATTTTTGTGCTATATTCCGCGCCCGCGAATTTCTTAGTAAATGCCGCGCCCCCTTTTTTGCACTCAACACCGGTCATCGACATGCAATCAGCCAAGCCTCTATTTGACTATCCGAAGTACTGGGCCGAATGTTTCGGCCCAGCACCATTCCTGCCCATGAGCAGGGAGGAGATGGATCAGCTTGGCTGGGATTCATGCGACATCATCATCGTGACCGGTGATGCCTATGTCGATCACCCGTCATTTGGCATGGCCATTATTGGCCGCTTGCTGGAGTCCCAGGGCTTTCGCGTGGGTATCATTGCCCAGCCGAACTGGCAGTCCAAAGACGACTTCATGAAGCTCGGTGAGCCGAACCTGTTTTTCGGCGTTGCCGCCGGCAACATGGACTCGATGATCAACCGCTACACTGCGGACAAGAAAATCCGTTCCGATGACGCCTACACCCCAGGTGGCATGGCAGGCAAACGTCCGGATCGCGCCAGCCTGGTGTACAGCCAGCGTTGTAAAGAAGCCTACAAGAATGTGCCGATTGTCCTCGGCGGCATTGAAGCGTCCCTGCGTCGTATCGCGCACTACGACTACTGGCAGGACCGCGTGCGCAACTCGATCCTGATCGACGCCTGCGCTGACATCCTGTTGTACGGCAACGCCGAGCGCGCCATTGTCGAAGTGGCCCAGCGTTTGTCCTACGGCCACAAGATTGAAGACATCACTGACGTGCGCGGTACCGCGTTCATCCGTCGCGATACGCCTAAAGACTGGTACGAAGTCGACTCTACGCGTATCGACCGTCCGGGCAAGATCGACAAGATCATCAACCCGTACGTCAACACCCAGGACACCCAGGCCTGCGCCATCGAGCAGGAAAAGGGCCCGGTTGAAGACCCGAACGAAGCCAAGGTCGTGCAGATCCTGGCCAGCCCGCGCATGACCCGTGACAAGACGGTTATCCGCTTGCCGTCGGTCGAGAAAGTGCGTGGCGATGCGGTGCTCTATGCTCACGCCAACCGCGTGCTGCACCTTGAAACCAACCCGGGCAACGCCCGTGCGCTGGTGCAAAAGCACGGCGAAGTGGATGTGTGGTTCAACCCGCCACCGATCCCGATGACCACCGAAGAGATGGACTACGTGTTTGGCATGCCATACGCACGTATTCCACACCCTGCGTACGGCAAGGAAAAAATCCCGGCCTACGACATGATCCGTTTCTCGGTGAATATCATGCGTGGCTGCTTCGGTGGCTGCACCTTCTGCTCGATCACCGAGCACGAAGGTCGGATCATCCAGAACCGTTCCGAAGAGTCGATCATTCGCGAAATCGAAGAGATCCGCGACAAGGTTCCAGGTTTCACCGGCGTTATTTCCGACCTCGGCGGCCCGACCGCGAACATGTATCGCATTGCCTGCAAAACTCCGGAAATCGAATCTGCATGCCGCAAGCCGTCCTGCGTATTCCCGGGGATCTGCCCGAACCTGAACACCGACCATTCGTCGCTGATTCAGTTGTACCGCAGTGCGCGTGCCTTGCCGGGCGTGAAAAAGATCCTGATCGCTTCTGGCCTGCGCTACGACCTTGCGGTCGAATCGCCGGAATACGTGAAGGAGCTGGTTACCCACCACGTTGGTGGTTACCTGAAGATCGCCCCGGAACACACCGAGGAAGGTCCGCTCAACCAGATGATGAAGCCGGGCATTGGCAGCTATGACAAGTTCAAGCGCATGTTCGAGAAGTACACCAAGGAAGCGGGCAAAGAGCAGTACCTGATCCCGTACTTCATTGCGGCCCACCCGGGCACCAAAGATGAAGACATGATGAACCTGGCGATCTGGCTCAAGACCAACGGTTTCCGTGCCGACCAGGTGCAGGCGTTCTACCCGTCGCCGATGGCCACCGCCACCGCGATGTACCACTCGGGCAAGAACCCGCTGCGCAAGGTCACGTACAAGAGCGACTCGGTGACCATCGTCAAGAGCGAAGAGCAGCGCCGCCTGCACAAGGCGTTCCTGCGCTACCACGACCCGAAGGGCTGGCCAATGCTGCGTGAGGCGCTGACCCGTATGGGCCGTGCCGACCTGATCGGTTCGGGCAAGGATCAGCTGATTCCGTTGCATCAGCCGGCGACCGACAGCTATCAGAGTGCCCGTCGTAAAAACTCGACTCCGGCTGGCAGCCACAAGGTAGCAGGGGAGAAGACCACCAAGATCCTTACCCAGCACACCGGCCTGCCGCCGCGTGCCAGTGATGGTGGCAACCCGTGGGACAAGCGTGAACAGGCCAAGGCTGCGGCGTTTGCCCGCAACAAGCAGGCTGCCAAGGAACGCCAGGAAGCGGCCAAGGGCGGCAAGAGCCAGCGCCCGGCCCGCAAGCCGGTAGTGCCGCGCTAAATAAATCACGGCATTGTGGGAGCGGGCTTGCTCGCGATGGGATCACCGCGGTCAATCTGATACACCGCGCTGTTTGCATCGCGAGCAAGCCCGCTCCCACAAGATACCAACGCCAGCCTTAGGGCTGGCGTTGTGCTTTCCGGGCGCTGAGAAGCCTGCCACGGGCTTGTAGGCTGTTTGCTGTCGCACGGTAAGGGAATGAGGTTTGCAGCGTCTGAGGGCGTTCAGGCTAACTGCGAGGATCAGCAGGCGCGCTGCTGATCCTGATCACAGATCCTGTGGGCCGGGTTGTGGATAACCGGGCCAAGGGGGTCAAGCGGTGGGCGCTTTGTCTTCTGGCGCGCCGGTATCTTCTGCGGCGTCTGCACTTTCGCTGTCGACTTCGTGGTCCAGCTCGGTCTCTACAGTACCGCCTTCAGCAGCCGCTTTCTTGCGGGCAGCTTTTTCCTCTTTCTTCTGCTCTTTAGCCAAGTCTCTTTGACGCTTAGCGAAGTTATAGTTTGGTTTGGCCATGGGCGATCCTCTTGGGGTCGAAGGTGAGGTTAAGCGGCGCGTATTCTGCCCTGTATTAGTGCTTAGCCGTTAGCTGGGTTTTTGCAAGGTTGCACTTTGCGTTAAAAACACGACTCTACACCCACGCAAAAGCCGGTTGTGGATTAAATCGGGTTACTTATTCCGCCAAAATTCAAAATGATGGCCTATGGTTATAAGCCTTAAGCCCCTTTTGTGGCTGGTTTGTGTCGATCGTGGCGATAGACCATGACGCAGATCATATGAATCGATACAATTTTCAGGCAATCTGTATACAGATTTTTGCTTCCCCATACCCTGCCTTGGAGATACACCATGTTTGCCAAAGTTGTTGCGGTATCCCTTTTGACCCTGGCCAGCGGCCATTTGCTGGCGGCTGAGTGCGCTGTCACTGTCGATTCGACTGACCAAATGTCTTACAACACCAAAGAGATCGTCATCGACAAATCCTGCAAGACCTTCACCGTTAACCTGACTCACTCCGGCAACCTGCCGAAAAACGTCATGGGCCATAACTGGGTGTTGAGCAAAAAGGCAGACATGCAGGCAGTTTCCACCGACGGTATTGCTGCCGGCCTGGATAAAAACTACCTGAAGGACGGTGACGAGCGCGTTATCGCCCACACCAAAGTGATCGGCGCCGGCGAGAAAGACTCGGTGACCTTCGACGTGGCCAAACTGAAAGCGGGCGAAGAATATGAATTCTTCTGCACCTTCCCGGGCCACAACTCGATGATGAAAGGCGCTGTGGTTCTTAAATAAGACCGCGCTAGCCCCTAAAACAGCCCTGACGTGCCTTGCGCCGTCAGGGCTGTTTGCGTTCAGGCCCTGGAGTCGGTCATCTTGAAAATGCCTTGGGCGTTGCTGCTGTCGAAGTTCAGATCGATGCGTCCGGTGTCGGGGTCGACCTTGCGCTGGATAAACTCCACAAATGAACCCGGCACCGCGTGCTCACGGTATACCCCGGCGCTATCGACCAGGCCGCGGCTGACCGTGCAGGCGCGATAGGCGGTCTGCATCACCCGGCCCGAGGCTGAAACCTCGATGCTGTCTTTCATTGGCCGTTGCAAGTCGCGTTGTTGCGCCACGCAGGCTTCGAGGTCCGGCACGCGGTCGGTCAGATGGTTGAAGCTGTTGCCCTCTGTGGCGATCCAGGCCATTTCGGCACTCTCCGCGAGCAGGCAGTGGTAGTCCGTTTCCTGTACCACTCCGTGCTGACGGCCAAATGCCTGATAGAGCGCGGGTAACAGGCTGTGCGCTTCACTCAGGCTGCAATGGCGGGTCAGGCTCAGGCGCTGGAGGATGCTGTGGTGTTGGGCCGGCAGCGGGTCAAGGCTGGAGCCGACCACGCGGCTAACAGCCTGTTGAAAGGCTTCGCTGAAACGACCGGGATGCAGTTCCGAGACAAAGAACTGGGCGATGTCTTCGGGCAAGTCCATTTGCCGGTAGCCCCAGCCGGTCATGTTCAGTTTGGTCAGGGGGTAGGTTCGTACATCGGTAAAGCCCAGGGGTTCCAGCAATCGGGCAAATGCCTGACGGCCACGGGGCAGTTCGCCGTTATCGGGCCAGTCAACCGTGCGGAGGGCGCCGTGGTCAAACACCACCTTGCGCCCATGTTGTGCCTGTTCTTCGACATAGCGTCGACCTTCAGGTACGGCTTCTACCAGCTTGTGCAGCAGGCACAGGTTCAGGGCTTCGGCGAGCCACGCCCGGTGCACCGCCTGCTCATGCCAGCTGAAGCGCAGCAGCCCTTCGGGCACCTCGACATGTTCGCGCAACCAGGTGGTTGCCGGTTGGCCGAGCAAGGAATCGACTAGAGAAAACAAACCATCGAAAGCAGACATGGGGCAGGGCTCTGGCGACGAAACAGGTGTCTATCAAAGCCTTTGGCCGTTGCGGCCACAAGCGAAAAAAAATGCGGGGTTCATTCCGTTTTTTCGTACTGAAACCCTGATGGCAGGTGGGAGCACCGCATGACCTGTGGGAGCAGGCTTGCCTGCGATGCATCCCACGCGGTCTGTCAGGCATTTCGCGGTGATGCCATCGCGAGCAAGCCCGCTCCCACAAGAAGTGCAGCCGCGCGGCTCAAGGCGCGAACGGCATCTCACGCTTGTGATGGGTCTTTTCGTAGGTGCTGCGGATGATATTGAACGCTTCTTCGCTCACCGGCTCGCCATGCAAGAAGGCATCGATCTCGGCATAGGTCACGCCGTGGGACGCTTCGTCTGGCTTGCCCGGTTCCAGGTCTTCAAGGTCGGCAGTCGGGACTTTCTCCACCAGCGATTCCGGCGCACCAAAATACCGCGCAATGGCCCGTACCTGATTTTTCACCAGCCCGCTGAGCGGCGCCAGGTCGCAGGAGCCGTCGCCGAACTTGGTGAAGAAGCCCATCACCGCCTCGGCGGCATGGTCAGTGCCGATCACCAGCCCGCCAGTAGCCCCGGCGATGGTGTATTGCGCCACCATGCGCATCCGCGCCTTGGTGTTGCCCAATACAAAGTCCACGGTGGCGGCAGGCTTGCCTTCAAACGCGCTCACTTCGGCTGCCAGGGCCTTGACCGCCGGGCCGATGTTTACGGTCTGGCGCTCGTCCGGGTTGATAAAGTCGACCGCAGCCGTGGCGTCCGCTTCGTCATGCTGCACGCCATAAGGCAGGCGCACGGCAATAAAACGATAGGCCTGGTCACCGGTCTGTTCGCGCAATTGCTGCACCGCACGTTGTGCCATCAGGCCCGCGGTCAGGGAGTCGACCCCGCCGCTGATGCCCAGTACCAGGGTCTTGAGCCTGGCGTTGTGCAGGCAGCACTGAATGAACGTGATACGCCGGGCAACTTCGGCCTCAAGGGCGGTGGTGTCTTTGAAGGGCGGCTGGACCTTGAGGTCTGCAGCAATCTGACGCTGTACGGCCTGCATGATTCACTCCTTGGGAGAATGTTCAGGAACTTGGAAAACGTGGCGCAAATAGGCGGCGAAGTTGGGGTCGGAGCAATGGGTCTTGCCCGGTTCATCGGAAATCTTGGCCACTGGCGAGCCATTGCAGGCGTTCATTTTAAGCACGATGCTCATCGGCTCAACCCCCGGAATGTCGCAGGTCAGGTTAGTCCCGATACCGAAGCTGACGTTGATCCGGCCGCGCAGCGCCCGGAAAATCTCCAGCGCCCGCGGTAACGTCAGGCTGTCGGAGAACACCAGGGTCTTGCTCATCGGGTCGATGCCCAGCTTGTGGTAATGGGCTATGCATTTTTCGGCCCACACTACCGGGTCGCCGGAGTCATGGCGCAGGCCGTCGAAGAGCTTGGCAAAGTACAGATCGAAGTCTTTCAGGAAGGCATCGGTGGTGATGCAGTCCGTCAGCGCGATGCCCAGCAGGCCACGGTATTCCCGTACCCAGCAGTCTAGCGCCGCGCTCTGGCTGTCGATCAGCCGCGGGCCCAGTTGCTGGTGCGCCATGATCCATTCGTGGGCCATGGTGCCCAGCGGCTTCATGTCCAGCTCACGGGACAGATGCACGTTACTGGTGCCGACAAAACGCCCGGGGAAGTCATGCTTGAGCACGGTCACGACTTCTTCTTGCACTCGGTACGAAAACCGTCGACGGGTGCCGAAATCGGCGACTTGCAGTTCAGACAACTCCTCGGCGCTGGCATTGGCCTGCAGCCAGTCGAACTTGCGATACAGCTGTTCGCGGGCCTGGGACAGCACGGTATCGGCATAGCGCGAACGGTTGCGCACTTCGCTGACAATCGCCAGCAATGGCACTTCAAACAGGATCACATGCAGCCACGGCCCGCGCAGGCGGATAACCAGCTCGCCATTTTCGATACCGGTGTGTACATAGCGCATATTGAAGCGAAACAGCCCCAAAAAGCGTATGAAATCGGGCTTCATAAAGGTAATGCGTTCCAGAAACCCCAACTGGTCCTGAGTCATGCTCAGTTCGCACAGGCGTTCGATCTGGTGACGAATTTCGTTGAGATACGGGCGTAAATCCTCACTGTTGCGGCAGCGGAATTCCCACTCGACTTCGACGTTGGGGTAGTTGTGCAGCACCGCCTGCATCATGGTCAATTTGTAGAAGTCGGTGTCGAGCAGGTTCTGCACGATGCGATCGGCAAACACACTCTCGCTCATAGCGGCAATCTCCATGCTGCCCGTGCCTGATAGCCACGGCGTTCAGCTTTTTCAATGAATGGCGCTAGTGGCGCATATCCGCAGGCGGTTTTGCCAGCGGTTTTTGTGGTTGTAGCCTGTTTCTGCCCTGTGGGAGCGGGCTTGCCCGCGATGGCATCTACGCGATTTAACGCAAAGACCGCGCCGTCCGCATCGCGAGCAAGCCCGTTCCCACAAAGGTTATCGCCCATCCAGCTGCTCCATTATCCAGCTCACGAATGCCTTTACCTTGGGCACGCCTGCCGTGTGTTCAGGATAGGCCAGGTAATAGGCATCGCGACTTGGCATCAAGTGCTGCCAGGCGATGACCAGCTTGCCGTCGGCCAACTCTTCTTCCACCAGAAATCTCGGCAGCAAGGCAACACCGCAGCCCACCTGCGCCGCGCGGATGCACATGTAAAAGGTGTCGAAGCGCGGCCCGTGGTAGCTGTGGTCGGTGCGAAAGCCCTGATGCTCAAACCACTCGTGCCAGGCCTGTGGTCGCGAGGCGTTCTGCAGCAACACCAGGCCTGTGAGTTGGGTCGGGTCGGTCAGTGGCGCGTCAGGCAGGCTCGACGGCGCGCATACGGCAACCAGCTCCTCGCCAAACAGCTTCAGGCTTTCGCTGCCAGGCCGTGAGCCCTGGCCGAAGTAAAACGCCAGGTCGCTGCGCCCTTGCAACAAATCGTCACCTTGCTGCTCATTGCACAGGTCCAGATGAATATGCGGATGGCGTATGCCCCAACCCTTGAGTCGCGGCACCAGCCAGCGAGCGCCAAAGGTGGAAGGGGTGGAGACCCGCAGCACCTCGGTTTCGCCACCGTAGGAGCGCAGGGTGTGGGTCGACATCTCGACTTGGGTCAGGATTTTTCGGACTTCCAGCAGGTATAAATCACCGGCAGGCGTGAGCTGCAACCGACGGCGCACCCGGCGAAACAGCAAGTGCTGCAACAGCTCCTCGAGCTGCGCGACCTGTTTGCTGACTGCGCTCTGGGTCAGGTTCAGCTCTTCGGCGGCGCGGGTGAAGCTCAGATGACGGGTCACCGCCTCAAAACACTGCAGCGCCGTGATGGAGGGGAGATGGCGCTTGTTGAGCATAAAGGCCTCTGATTTTTGTTGTCAGGCAACGTTACCAGTGCAGCATGAATTTTCGGAATGATATCTCGCTTAAAGGTCGTTTGTTGCCGCGATGCCAGCCAGCTACAACTAAAGGTCTGTGAATCATTTTTTAAAGCTCAAGGAGTGCCTTCAATGGTGGCTGCATTACTGGATCGTCTAGGTGTGAACCCCGCTCTGTACCAGCAGGGCAATCAGCCGGTGTACACGCCGATTGACGGCAGCCAGATTGGCGCCGTGCACTGGGAAGGCGCCGCCGAGACCGAGCAGCATGTGACCCGCGCCGAGCACGCCTTTGAAGCCTGGCGCAAGGTGCCGGCCCCGCGCCGTGGCGAGCTGGTGCGCCAGTTCGGCGATTTGCTGCGCGAGTACAAGGCGGACCTGGGCGAACTGGTGTCCTGGGAGGCGGGCAAGATCACCCAGGAAGGGCTGGGCGAAGTGCAGGAAATGATCGACATTTGCGACTTTGCTGTCGGTCTGTCGCGTCAGCTTTACGGCTTGACCATCGCCTCGGAGCGTCCGGGCCATCATATGCGGGAAACCTGGCACCCGCTGGGGGTGGTGGGCGTGATCAGTGCCTTTAACTTCCCGGTAGCGGTCTGGGCATGGAACACCGCCCTGGCGCTGGTGTGCGGCAACGCAGTGATCTGGAAGCCGTCCGAAAAAACCCCGCTGACCGCCCTGGCATGCCAGGCCTTGTTTGATCGGGTGCTGAAATCATTTGCCGACGCGCCCCAGTACCTGGCCCAAGTGGTGATTGGTGGTCGTGAAGCGGGCGAAGCGCTGGTGGATGACCCGCGTGTCGCGCTGGTCAGCGCCACCGGCAGCACGCGCATGGGCCGCGAAGTGGCGCCCAAAATCGCCGCGCGTTTTGCCCGCAGCATTCTGGAGCTGGGCGGCAACAATGCAATGATCCTCGCCCCGAGCGCCGATCTGGACATGGCCGTGCGCGCCATCCTGTTCAGTGCCGTGGGTACTGCGGGCCAGCGCTGCACCAGCCTGCGCCGCCTGATTGCCCATGAATCGGTGAAAGAAGAAATCGTCACCCGGCTCAAGGCGGCTTATTCCAAAGTGCGCATTGGCCATCCGCTGGAAGGCAATCTGGTGGGGCCGCTGATCGACAGGAACAGCTTTGAAAATATGCGCGATGCACTGGAACAGGCCCTGAGCGAAGGCGGGCGGGTGTTTGGTGGCGAGCGCCAATTGGCCGGCCAGTACCCCGGCGCTTACTATGTGGCCCCGGCCATTGTTGAGATGCCCGAGCAGAGCGACGTGGTGTGCAGCGAGACCTTCGCGCCGATTTTATATGTGGTTGGCTACAGCGACTTTGCCGAGGCCTTGCGCCTGAACAACGCCGTGCCCCAGGGCCTGTCGTCGTGCATCTTCACCACCGACGTGCGCGAGGCCGAGCAATTTATGTCTGCCACCGGCAGTGACTGTGGCATTGCCAACGTCAATATCGGCCCCAGCGGTGCGGAAATCGGCGGTGCATTTGGTGGTGAGAAGGAAACGGGCGGTGGCCGCGAGTCGGGCTCGGATGCGTGGCGCGGCTATATGCGCCGTCAGACCAATACCGTCAATTACTCGCTGGAATTGCCGCTGGCGCAGGGGATTACGTTCGATTGAGGCAATGCCCCCCTCACCCCAACCCTCTCCCGGGGGGAGAGGGAGCTAAAGGCAAAAGCAGTTCTGTGTAACGCCACAAATCAGTCCCCTCTCCCTCCGGGAGAGGGCTAGGGTGAGGGGCTTTTGATTCTGGTTGGGTTTCATTTCTGGAGCTTGGCAATGCCTTTACAAGAACAATGTCTGTGGGAAACCCTTACCCCTCAACGCCCCCAAGCGCCAACCTTCAAAGGCGAATTGAGCGTTGACGTGTGTGTGATCGGTGCCGGCATCACCGGTTTGTCTGCGGCTATCCATTTGCTCGAACAGGGCAAAAGCGTCTGCGTGCTCGAAGCCCACCGCACCGGGCATGGTGGCTCCGGGCGTAACGTAGGATTGGTCAATGCCGGGATGTGGATACCGCCCGACGACATTGAAGCCGGTTTCGGCGAGGCGGTCGGCAGCCAGCTCAATCGCATGCTCGGCGCCGCCCCGGCCCTGGTATTCAGCCTGATCGACAAATACCGCATCGACTGCCAGTTGCGTCGCGAAGGCACCCTGCACATGGCCCACAACGCGCGTGGCGAAGCCGATCTGCGCAGTCGTGAAGCCCAATGGAGGCGCCGTGGAGCACCTGTGGAGCTGCTCACCGGCGCTGCTTGCGAAGCCGCCACCGGCACTACAAAAATCGCCGCGGCCTTGCTCGACCGTCGCGCCGGCACCCTCAACCCGATGGCCTATACCTCGGGGCTGGCCAGGGCTGCCAGTGATCTGGGCGGGCAGTTATTTGACCATTCCCCGGTGACCGGGCTTGAGCGCCAGGGCCCACGCTGGTCAGTGCAAACCGCCCACGGCGCGGTCAGTGCCGAGCAGGTGGTGCTGGCGTCCAATGCCTACACCGAAGGCGAATGGACTGACTTGCGACGTAACTTTTTCCCCGGTTACTACTATCAGGTCGCGTCCAAACCGCTGACCGATGCCAGCGCTGCGCGGATCCTGCCCGGCGGCCAGGGCTCGTGGGATACCCGCCAGGTATTGAGCAGTATCCGTCGCGATGCCGACGGCCGTTTATTGCTTGGCAGCCTGGGCAACGGCAATCAAAAGCCTGCGTGGTTTCTCAAGGCCTGGGCCGACCGCGTGCAACAGCACTACTTTCCCTACCTCAAGGGCGTGGAGTGGGAATGCACCTGGACCGGTTGCATCGCGTTTACCCCCGACCACCTGATGCGTTTATTCGAACCAGCGCCCGGTTTGGTGGCAGTCACCGGTTATAACGGCCGTGGCGTGACCACGGGCAGCGTAGTGGGCAAGGCCTTTGCCGATTATCTGTGCAGTGGCGATGCCAAAGCCCTGCCCATCCCCTTTGCACCGATGCGGCCGCTGTCTGGCACAGGGTTGCGCAGCTGTTTATACGAAGCGGGGTTTTCGCTGTATCACGCCGGTCAATGTTTAAGAATTGTGATCTGACGCGGTTTTTTCTCAAGCAGCGCTGCGTTTGGCCACGCAGCGGCTAGCCTTTAGTGGTGCGGCCTGTAGCAGTCACGCACCGAGAGTGTGCAGTTCGGTGACGCAGCCGGTTACAGGATGGTTGCACGGTGCAGGGCAACCCGGTTGCAACCCTTGTTGCAGTCGGTGGCGCCAGCAAAAAATAAACGGTTTTACCTTCCTCGGTTTAGACGGTTGCACGCCCAATGAAAATGGGCTCGAAACAGTCGATATAACAACAATAGAACGACTTTTTTAAGAATAAAAAGCCAATGGCACGCGGCTTGCTCAGCGCTTTAGGTGAAGTCGAAGTGCCATCTAACAAAACCTCAGGAGCACCACCTCATGTCGCAGACGTTCTACAAGAAAGGTTTTCTGGCCCTCGCCGTGGCAACTGCGTTGGGCGTTTCTACGTTTGTTCAGGCTGATCTGAAAATCGGTGTAGCGGGCCCGATGACGGGTGCCAACGCGGCATTTGGCGAGCAGTACATGAAGGGGGCGCAGGCGGCTGCGGATGCAATCAACAAGGCGGGCGGGATCAACGGCGAGAAGATCAAGCTGGTTGCTGGCGACGATGCCTGCGAACCCAAGCAGGCCGTAGCCGTGGCCAACCGCTTGGTCGATCAGGACAAAGTAATCGGTGTGGTCGGTCACTTCTGCTCCTCGAATACGATTCCTGCCTCCGAGGTGTATGCCGATGCGGGTGTGATCATGATTACGCCGGGCTCGACCAACCCGCAGGTCACTGAGCGCGGGCTGGATGCGGTGTTCCGTATGTGCGGACGAGATGACCAGCAAGGCATCGTTGCAGGCGACTACATTGTCGACGTGCTCAAGGGCAAGAAAGTAGCGGTCATCAACGATAAGGACACCTACGGTAAAGGTCTGGCCGATGCCACCAGTGCACAACTGACCAAGCGCGGCGTGAAACCCATCCTGGAAGAAGGCCTGACCCGGGGTGAAAAAGACTTCAGCGCGCTGGTTACAAAAATCCGCGGCGCCGGTGCCGATGTCGTGTACTTCGGCGGTCTGCACCCAGAGGCCGGTCCTCTGGTCCGCCAACTGCGTGAAGCGGGTCTCAAGGATGTGAAATTCATGTCGGACGATGGCATCGTAACCGACGAACTGGTGGCCACTGCCGGTGGCCCGCAGTATGTCGATGGCGTGTACATGACCTTTGGCGCCGACCCGCGCCTGCTACCGGACAGCAAGGCGGTAGTTGAAGAGTTCCGCAAAGCGGGCACCGAGCCTGAAGGCTACACCCTGTATGCCTACGCTTCGATCCAGGCCCTGGCTGACGCTTTCAATGGCGCCAAATCCAACAAAGGCGAAGACGCCGCCAAGTGGCTCAAGGCCAACCCGGTTAAAACCGTGATGGGTGAAAAAAACTGGGACGGTAAAGGCGACCTGAAAGTCTCTGACTACGTGGTTTATCAGTGGGACAAAGACGGCAAATATCACCAGCTGGAAAAACAGAAGTGAGATGAATTACTCACCTGATGTCAGCTTCGGCGGGCATCAGGTGGGAATGTATCTGCATCACCTGTCTTCTTTTCCAGGAGCCGCACACACCCTGCCATCCAAGCTGTCCTCTGACGGCGTGGATGGCTTGCGTCTGCGCAAAGGCTCCAGTGCGTGAGATTGCGTTATGGATGGTATTTTCCTACAGCAACTGCTGAACGGCCTGACCCTTGGGTCTGTGTACGGCCTGATCGCCATCGGCTACACAATGGTCTACGGCATCATCGGCATGATCAACTTCGCCCACGGCGAGGTGTACATGATCTCTGCTTACCTCGCGGCGATCAGTCTGGCTCTGTTGGCATACTTCGGTATTGAATCCTTCCCGCTACTGATGTTGGGTACCTTGATTTTCACCGTTGTGGTGACTGGCGTGTATGGCTGGGTCATCGAGCGCGTGGCTTACAAACCTCTGCGAAACTCCACACGGCTGGCGCCGCTGATCAGCGCCATCGGTATTTCCCTGATCCTGCAAAACTACGTGCAAATTGCCCAGGGCTCACGCCAACAAGGGGTTCCAACCCTGCTGAGCGGTTCCTGGCGCGTGGATTTTGGCACCGGTTTTGTGCAACTCACCTACACCAAAGTCTTCATTCTGATCGCGGCCTTTGTGGGGATGGGCCTGCTGACCTACATCATCAAGTACACCAAGCTGGGCCGTATGTGCCGCGCCACCCAGCAAGACCGCAAGATGGCCTCGATCCTGGGGATTAACACCGACCGGGTGATTTCCTACGTGTTTGTGATAGGTGCTGCCATGGCCGCGCTGGCCGGTGTGCTGATCACCATGAATTACGGCACGTTCGACTTTTATGCCGGCTTCATTATCGGCATCAAGGCGTTCACCGCTGCCGTGCTCGGCGGGATTGGATCATTGCCTGGCGCCATGCTCGGCGGGATCATCCTGGGTATTTCCGAGTCACTTTTTGCCGGGTTGGTTAACTCGGATTACAAGGACGTGTTCAGTTTCTCACTGCTGGTGCTGATTCTGATTTTCCGTCCCCAAGGCCTGCTGGGTCGTCCTCTCGTGGCGAAGGTGTAAGTATGTCTGCAGCCATTAATAAACCGATTGATATCAAAAAAAGCGTGGTCGATTCGATCCTGGCCGGGTTGATTTCATTGATTGTGTTCGGGCCGATCGTGGGAGTTGTGCTCGACGGCTATAGCTTTAACCTGCAGCCAGCGCGTGTTGGCTGGCTGGTGGCGATTGTGATGGTGGGGCGGTTTGTCTTGAGCCTGTTTCTGCAAACGTCCAAAGGCTTGAGGATCCTTCAGAGCTTTGAGTCCAGCGGTTCTGGTGTGCACGTGCTGCCACCCGATTACAAATCGCGGCTGCGCTGGATTGTGCCACTGCTGATCGTGATTGCCATTGTGTTCCCGTTTTTTGCCAACAAGTACATCCTGACCGTGGTCATCCTCGGCCTGATCTACGTGCTGCTCGGCCTTGGGCTGAACATCGTGGTCGGGTTGGCGGGCTTGCTTGATCTGGGGTACGTGGCCTTCTACGCCATTGGTGCTTATGGCCTGGCGCTGGGTTATCAGTACCTGGGGCTGGGCTTCTGGTCGGTGCTGCCGCTGGCAGCCATTGCGGCGGCGATGGCGGGGTGCATTCTCGGGTTTCCGGTATTGCGAATGCATGGGGATTACCTGGCCATCGTGACCCTGGGCTTTGGTGAAATCATTCGTCTGATCCTCAATAACTGGCTGTCGTTTACCGGTGGGCCCAACGGCATGCCGGTGCCTTCACCGACGTTTTTCGGGCTGGAATTTGGCCGCGTTGCCAAAGAGGGCGGGGTGCCGTTCCACCAGTTCTTCGGGCTGGACTACAACCCCAATATCAAATTCCTGTTTATCTACATCGTGCTGTTCCTGGTGGTGCTGCTGGTGCTGTACATCAAGCACCGCCTGACCCGCATGCCGATCGGGCGTGCCTGGGAAGCGCTGCGCGAAGATGAAATCGCCTGTCGCTCAATGGGGCTCAATCACGTTCTGGTCAAGCTATCTGCGTTCACCATCGGTGCTTCCACTGCAGGTCTGGCCGGGGTGTTCTTTGCCAGTTATCAGGGCTTTGTGAACCCGTCTTCGTTTACCTTCTTCGAGTCGGCCTTGATCCTTGCCATTGTGGTGCTCGGCGGTATGGGCTCGACAGTGGGCGTGGTGATTGCCGCGTTCGTGCTGACCGTGGCCCCGGAACTGCTGCGCAGCTTTGCCGAGTACCGGGTGCTGCTGTTTGGTGTGTTGATGGTGTTGATGATGATCTGGCGACCGCGAGGCCTGATCCGTATCAGTCGTGTCGGGGTTACACCACGCAAGGGGGTTGCGCCATGAACGATTTGTCAAAAGACGACGTGGTGCTCTCGGTCGACAAGCTGATGATGCACTTTGGCGGGATCAAGGCCCTGAGCGATGTCAGCCTCAAGGTCAAACGTAACTCGATCTTTGCCTTGATCGGCCCCAACGGCGCTGGCAAAACCACCGTGTTCAACTGCCTGACCGGCTTTTACAAGGCCAGTGGCGGCAGGATCGAACTCAATGCCCGGGGCACGCGCACCAACGTGATCAAGCTGCTGGGCGAGCCGTTCAAGCTGACCGATTTCGTATCGCCCAAGGCATTCGCCAGCCGGCTGTATTACAAGATGTTCGGCGGCACCCACCTGGTCAACCGCTCGGGGCTGGCGCGCACGTTCCAGAACATCCGCCTGTTCAAGGAAATGTCGGTACTGGAAAACCTGCTGGTGGCTCAGCATATGTGGGTCAATCGCAACATGCTCGCTGGCATCCTCAATACCAAGGGCTATCGCAAGGCTGAAAGCGATGCGCTGGACCATGCCTTCTACTGGCTGGAGGTGGTTGACCTGGTGGACTGTGCCAATCGTCTGGCTGGTGAATTGTCCTACGGCCAACAGCGTCGCCTGGAGATTGCGCGGGCCATGTGTACGCGCCCGCAAATCATCTGTCTCGACGAGCCGGCGGCGGGCCTCAACCCGCAGGAAACCGAAGCATTGAGCGGGATGATCCGCCTGCTGCGCGACGAGCATGACCTGACCGTGGTGCTGATCGAGCATGACATGGGCATGGTCATGAGTATTTCCGATCACATCGTGGTGCTTGACCACGGCAACGTGATCGCCGAAGGCGGGCCAGAGGCCATCCGCAACGACCCCAAAGTGATCGCGGCCTACCTTGGCGCCGACGAAGAGGAGCTGATATGACGGGCACGATCCTCGAACTCAAGGAACTGGATGTTCACTACGGGCCGATTCAGGCCCTGAAAAAAGTCTCGATGCATATCGAAGAGGGTGAAACCGTGAGCCTGATTGGCTCCAACGGTGCGGGCAAATCTACGTTGCTGATGTCGATTTTTGGCCAGCCCCGTGCCAGTGGCGGGCAAATCATCTACCAGGGCGTGGACATTACTCACAAGTCCTCCCACTACATCGCCTCTAACGGCATAGCACAGTCGCCTGAAGGCCGCCGCGTGTTTCCGGACATGTCAGTGGAAGAAAACCTGCTGATGGGCACCATTCCCATTGGCGACAAGCATGCCGATGAAGACATGCAGCGCATGTTCGAGTTGTTCCCCAGGCTTCTGGAGCGGCGCAATCAGCGGGCCATGACCATGTCAGGCGGTGAGCAGCAGATGCTCGCCATTGCCCGTGCGCTGATGAGCCGGCCCAAGCTGCTGTTGCTGGATGAGCCCAGCCTGGGGCTGGCACCGATTGTGGTGAAGCAGATTTTTGCCACCCTGCGCGAACTGGCTGGCACGGGTATGACCATCTTTCTGGTGGAGCAGAACGCCAACCACGCCCTGCGCTTGTCAGACCGGGCCTATGTGATGGTCAACGGTGAAATTCGCCTGACCGGCACCGGCAAGGAGCTGCTGAGCAACGAAGAAGTGCGCAATGCGTATCTGGGAGGGCACTGACCGACCCCTTCCACGGCTCTTTTGTGGGAGCGGGCTTGCTCGCGATGGTATTAACGCGGTGCTAATGGATGACCGTGGCGCCAGTATCGCGAGCAAGCCCGCTCCCACATGGAGTCATCACCGTCCTTTTGTTCGACAATCCATCCCCCGCACACCCCCGCCTGCAAATTGTGGAAAACAATATTCCAACCCTGCCAAAGCGCGACATAAAGCCGCTGTAATTCCCTGTTTTGTCATCATTTTGACTTGTCCCCGTTTGCTGTGGAGGTGGCTGTGGGTAACGTGGGAGTAGTTGGCTGTAGCCCTTTATTTACAGGGTGTCCAGCCATGTGGTTATTTTTCGACCAGCGGCTTTTGCCGAGCTGCCGCGCTGATTTGTCAACAGGTTTGTGCGCCTATAAAGAGCGCCTGGAAACAATGACCAACCTGTGGATAAGTCTGTGGTTAAACTCTGGAAAGAATGCCCCAGGCGGCGTAATTACTGGCCTCTGGCTATCTGCCGGGTTTCCCAAAGTTGCACCTTTTTGGGGCGCCTGCATGGGGGGTGTGTCCGGGTCAAGTAAAAAACTCTTACAGATGTGCTCTATCCCTTGTGGCCCGGGGCTTTGCGCTTTTTAGAGTTGCCCCCAAAGACTGTGGACGGGCCTGTGGATAAGGTGAGCGCATATGGCTCCAGCCCTTATACTGCATGGCTTGCAGCTGGTTGGTTGTTTTTTGTACAGGTTGGTTTTTAAAATACCGCAGGTTGCCGCTGAAGTTAAGCCCGGGCATTCTGCTCAATGTCCAATTCAACGGCGGCCGATGCCCGCCAGCCAAGGAGAACATGATGACTTCCACCCTGTTTATTACGGGCGCGACTTCCG
The DNA here is from genome assembly GCF_041200115.1 of Pseudomonas sp. WC2401. Lineage (NCBI taxonomy): Bacteria > Pseudomonadati > Pseudomonadota > Gammaproteobacteria > Pseudomonadales > Pseudomonadaceae > Pseudomonas > Pseudomonas sp. WC2401. Next base: position 146,336 of record NZ_CP165623.1, on the reverse strand, counting down.
GATTTGGTGAGGCGTGTGCGCGCAAGTTTGCACAGGCAGGCTGGAAGCTGGTGCTGACGGGCCGACGCGAAGAGCGCTTGAAAGCATTGTGCGAAGAGTTGTCCAAGCAGACCGAAGTACACGGCCTGGTGGTGGACGTGCGTGACCGTGCCGCGATGGAAGCGGCGATTGCCGGTTTGCCGCCTTCGTTCAGCAAGCTGCGTGGCCTGATTAACAATGCTGGCCTGGCGCTTGGCACTGATCCAGCGCCCAAGTGCGACCTCGACGACTGGGAAACCATGGTCGACACCAATATCAAAGGCCTGCTCTATACCACCCGTCTGCTGTTGCCACGGCTGATTGCCTACGGCCGAGGGGCAGGGATCGTCAACCTGGGTTCCATCGCCGGCAGCTATCCGTACCCGGGCAGTCATGTGTATGGCGGCACCAAGGCGTTTGTAAAACAGTTCTCCCTGAACCTGCGCTGCGACTTGCAGGGCACTGGTGTGCGCGTCAGCAACATTGAGCCGGGCCTGTGCGAGAGCGAGTTCTCGATGGTGCGCTTCGGCGGCGACAAGGCGCGTTACGACGCGACCTATCAGGGCGCTGAACCGATCCAGCCGCAAGACATCGCCGAGACCATTTTCTGGGTGCTCAACACCCCGGCTCACGTCAACATCAACCGTCTTGAACTGATGCCCGTCACGCAGTCCTGGAGCGGTTTTGCCATCGAACGTCACGCCAAAGAGTAAACTTGCGCCTGGCAGCCCACCTGCGACCTCCTGAGGGGGTCGCTTCAATGGGGCTGAAAAGGAGTTTTTGTGAGTAACCGTGGTGAGCAGCAACTGCTCAAACAATCGACTGTTCTAATGTTCGCGGTGGCCATTGCCGGCATCGTGACGGGTTTTATTTCGGGTTCCGAATCCATCATGTTCGATGGGTTTTTCTCTTTGATCGCCACTTTTATCAAAGTTCTGATGCTGATCACGGCCCAGTTGATCGCCAAGGAAAGCAACCAGCGCTTTCAGTTTGGTTTCTGGCACCTTGAGCCGATGGTGTTGCTGATTGAAGGCAGCTTCCTGTTGTTGATTGCGATCTATGCCTTTCTCAATGGCGTGTTCGGCATTATCAATGGTGGGCGCGATATCGAGCTGGGGCTGGTGATCGTCTACGCAGCGGTATTTACCGTTGTCGAATTTGCCTATTACTTCTGGGTGAAACGCAAAAATCGCAAGCTCAAATCAACCCTGATCCAGTTCGACAACGTCAGTTGGCTGGTTGACGCGATGCTGTCGGTGGGGCTGTTGATAAGTTTCGTTACGGCCCTGGTGCTGAAACATCAGGGTTATGCACAGTGGGCAGCGTATGTGGACCCGGCGATCCTGATTTTGCTGGCGCTAAGCATGCTGGCCCCGGCGTTCAAGATCCTCAAGCCGGCCCTGCGTGATGTGCTCGGGATTGTCCCGGATGCGCTGGATGACAAGGTGCGTGATGTGCTGGAAGAAATGTCGGCGCGGCATGGTTTTGAAGGGTACAAAACCTATGTGCAAAAGCACGGGCGGGCACGTTTTATCGAGATTCACATTGTGTTGCCGGCGGGTTATCCACTGACCAGCGTGAAGACGCTTGATGCACTGCGCGAAGAAATCTCCGGGCTGTTGGGCGCAGCAGACAGCGCGCGCTGGCTGACCATCAGTTTCACCGGGGATCGCAAGTGGATCTCCTGAGCCAGCCTTGAGATGTGGGAGCGGGCTTGCTCGCGATTCAGGCACCGCGGCTCTACAGGTGAACCGCGCTGATACCATCGCGAGCAAGCCCGCTCCCACAACAAGCGTGCTGCCGCAGGGGCTGGTGTCAGCTGAAATACTGCGCCAACCCGCTATAGCACGTCGCCAGATGATAAGGCGTGGTCGACGGCATATCTTCGCGGCTAACCTTGCCCGCGCCATCGCGGCATTCATACCAGCCACCGGCATGCAAAAAACGCTGCTGCAGCGCCAGTAATTGGCGCAGCAGACGCGGCTGGCTGTCAGGGCGCAAGGTCAGGGCGCGCAGGTACTCGGCTTGCGCCCAGATGCGCTGGGTGCCATCACGCAGGCTGCCGTCCGGGGCCAGCATGCCGCACACCGCGCCGCTCTGCGGGTCTACGCCCACCTGCTCGGCAAACCCGAACGCCCGCTCCAGCGACCCGTGCAACGGGGTCTGGCGCAACAATGGCGAAGACGCCAGCAAAAAGAACCACTCAAACTGATGGCCCGGCTCAAACCAGTTATCCACAGCCCCGCGTGGCTTTTCCAGCATGACGTTATGCACAGGCTCGATAAAACGCTGTTGCATGCCCTCGGCCAATGCCAGCAAGGCCGCCTGCACCGGCGCATCGTCACGCACTGACAGAGTGGCCAAAAAGGCCTCGGCAAGGTGCATCAACGGGTTCTGCAGCGGGCCGCTGCCCAGGGACGACCAGTCCCGCTCCAGGCTGGCTTCATACAAACCGTTGCCATCACTGAAACGCTCAGCCACCACTTCCAGCGCGCCATTGAGCGCCGAGGCCACCAGTGGCTCGCGCACTTTGGCCCAGTAATGGGCGCAGGCAAAGATGATGAAGGCGTGGGTGTAGAGGTCTTTACGTTGATCCAGCGGCGCGCCATCGGGGCCGATGCTGTAGAACCAGCCCCCATGTTCGGCGTCATGAAAGTGCTGGTGCAGCGAGCGGAACAGTTCAGCGGCGCGCTCGGCGGCGCCGGGGAACGCCGGGTCGTCGATCAGGCTGGCAAACAGGTAAAGCTGACGCGCGCAGGCCATTGCCCGGTAGCGCTGGGGTGGCAGCGGCTGATGCGCGGGGCTCAAGGCCTCATAGGGCAGCGCCAGTTCGGCATTCCAGCCGGGGCCTAGCCAGAGCGGCACAATGACCTGGCGAAAATGCTGCTGTACTGCCGCAAAGGTGGCGGTCAGTTCAAGCGGGAAGTCGGAGCTGGCTACATCAGGCATCGGTGGGCGTCGTCACGGCTGGGGCGTTTGCGCCACATGATACACCGTCAATCCCGGGATGATCTCAACTCTGAATGTGGGAGCGGGCTTGCTCGCGAAAGGGGCGACGGGTTTTGCCTGACAAACCGAGTCGCTCCTTTCGCGAGCAAGCCCGCTCCCACAGGTCAAATCAATAAGCCCTGACGCTCGATAAACGCCACGATGGTGTCCAGGCCATGCCCGGTCTTCTGGTTGCTGAACACAAATGGCTTGTCGCCGCGCATGCGTTTGGTGTCGCTGTCCATTAGTTCCAGCGATGCACCCACCAGTGGCGCAAGGTCGATTTTGTTGATCACCAGCAAGTCGGATTTGCAAATCCCCGGGCCGCCCTTGCGCGGCAGCTTGTCCCCGGCGGAGACGTCGATCACATAGATCGTCAGGTCGGACAATTCCGGGCTGAAGGTAGCCGACAAGTTATCCCCACCCGATTCCACCAGAATCAGATCAAGCCCGGGAAAACGCCGGTTCAGTTGGTCCACGGCCTCCAGGTTGATCGAGGCATCTTCGCGAATCGCCGTGTGCGGGCAGCCGCCGGTTTCGACGCCGATGATCCGCTCGGGTGCCAACGCCTCGTTACGCACCAAAAAATCGGCATCTTCACGGGTGTAGATATCGTTGGTGACGACGGCCAGGTTGTACTTTTCCCGCAGGGCCAGGCACAGGGCCAGGGTCAGCGCCGTTTTGCCGGAGCCCACCGGGCCACCGATGCCGACACGCAGAGGCTGTGTGTTCATTGCTTTCTCCTAGGAACGAAACAGGCGGCTGTACTGGCGCTCGTGGGCCATGCTCGCCAAAGACAGGCCGAAAGCGGCACTGCCCAAGTGGGATAAGTCGAGAGTGCTGGCGTGTTGCTGGGCCTGCTGCAATGCAGGCGACAACTCGCTGGTCATGCGCTGGGCCGCTTGCTGGCCCAACGGCAGGGTTTTCATCAGCACTGCCAATTGGTTTTCCAGCCAGCTCCACAGCCAGGCGGCCAGTGCGTCCTGTGGGTCGATGGCCCATGCGCGGGCAGCCAATGCCCAGCCCAGCGCCAGATGCGGCTCGCTTTGTTGGGCGAGAAACAGCCGGGCGGGCTCGTCCAGTTCCGGCAAGCCGGTGAGCAACTGCTGCAGGGAATAGCCCATTTGCCGGCTTTCCTGATGCAGCTCGCGGGTTTCACGGCTGGCGCGATGTTCGTCACACAAACGTTGCAAGGCGCCCCAGTCCTGACCCGCCGCAGCCTGGCAGTGGGCGAGCAACAGGGGCGCTTCAAATCGCGCCAGGTTGAGCAGCAATTGATCGCGAATCCAGCGCGCTGCAGTGGCCGGGTCAGCCACGCGGCCATTGTCGACGGCCATTTCCAGCCCTTGGGAATAGCTGTAGCCGCCGATAGGCAACTGCGGGCTGGCCAGGCGCAACAGCGCCCAGGCCGGATTCACAGGCGCACACCAAATTGATGCAGCTTCGGCGCGTAGTTGAAGTCTTCTTCGCCAGCACGGGAGTGATGGTGACCGCCGCCATAGGCGCCGTGCTCGGGCTGAAACGGCGCTTCAATGGCTTCGGTGCAGGCGCCCAGTTGCTCCAGCATGGCCTTGAGCACGTAGTCATCGAGCAGGCGCAGCCAGCCATCGCCCACTTGCAGGGCAACGTGGCGGTTGCCCAGGTGATAGGCGGCGCGGGTCAATTCAAAGGCATTGCTGCAGGTGACGTGCAGCAATTGTTCGGGGCTGGCGCAGACACGCACGATGCGTCCGTCCTGGGCCTGCAGAAACTCGCCATCGACCAGCGGCGGCTGGCCGCGTTCAAGGAACAGGCCGACGTCTTCGCCGCTGCTGCTGAAACAGCGCAGGCGGCTTTTGCTCCGTGCTTCGAAGTTCAGGTGTAACTCGGCGCTCCACACGGGGTGGGGCTGGACTCTGCGATGAATCACCAACATCGGAAGGCTTCCTGCAATTGACGTTACCCCAGCCAGAGCAAGGGGCTTGCCAACCCGGGCCGGGGCCGCAAATGTAGGCCCAAAAAGGGTGCAGAAAGATGAAGATGTTCTAAATAAGTGCGCAGTGCTTGCTGTGACGCACCAATCAAGTGCGTCAGCGCTTATTCGGTGCTGCCCAGGCCTTTCCAGTGCTTGAGCCCGATAAAGATAAAGCGCAGTTGCTGGCTGATCTTGGCCTGGGGCTGCAGATGGTCGGGCAGGGATTCTGCCGGTGGGTCGATAACATCGGGCAGGGCGGCAAACACGCTTTTGACCACCAGATCGGCAATCACGGTCAGGCCGGCGTGGTCCAGGTGCTGCAACTTGGGCTTGGAACCCAGGTCGGCCGCCAGATCCGAGGTGATGTCTTCGCGCAGCGCGCCAATGGCCTGGCGCACCGGCTGCGAGCCGCCGTATTGCTCGCGGGCCAGAAACAGAAACTGCGAGCGGTTGGCCTCGACCACATCGAGAAAGATCCGCACCGAAGCGTTGATCACACCGCCCATAAACAGTTCGTTGTGACGCACCAGGCGAATGGTTTCGCGAAAGGTTTGACCGACCTCACTGACCAGGGCCAGGCCCAGTTGGTCCATGTCGCTGAAGTGGCGATAAAACCCGGTTGGCACGATGCCAGCGGTCTTTGCGACTTCGCGCAGGCTCAGGCTGCCAAAGCCGCGACCCGATTCCATCAAGTGGCGGGCAGCATCCATCAGCGCAAGGCGGGTTTGTTGTTTCTGTTCGGCGCGAGGCAGCATCGGGGCTGGTATTCCAGACAAGTACAGCGGCGCACTCTAGCAAATCGGCTTTGATGACGTCGAACGGTGTACTGCACAAATGTGGGAGCGGGCTTGCTCGCGATACAGGCGACGCGGTCTAGCGGGTTGTCGGCGGGGATGCTTTCGCGAGCAAGCCCGCTCCCACACAAACGAATGGCTTAGCTCGCATGCTTGTTGCGCTCGGCCAGGCGATCAGCGCCACCTTCAGCGACAAACTGGCTGCTTGGGGTGCGATCGTAGCCATCTTCGGCATAGCGGTTTTGTTGGTCCAGGGTGCGTTGTGCGCCGTCTTCGGCAACCGGGTCGAGGGGTTGGCTCAGGGTGCTCGATGCCGGTTGCACCATTGGGGTCGGCTCTTCATCGGCCGGCATGGCGAAGGCGTTGAAGGCCATCAGTGAAAGGGAAAGACCGAAAAGTACTGGGCGTTTCATGGTTGTGCTCCGTAGCAATGCAACTAAGTAGGGGTGAGGGCAATGCTACGCTTGGCTGCCGGATATCAAAGTTCATACGGCCAATGGTGATAATCGACAGAATTGATTGTTCAGTTCGGGAGGCTCTAGGCTGAGGCTCTTGAGATTTTTTATACGAAAGCCGTACCGGGGTTAAACCTTCCGGCGTCTTTGCCAGTCGTACATTTATGGCGTCGTAACTGGGACGTTCAGTCGAATTCAAGGAGCCGTGACATGACGCGCACCCGTAAGACCCTTGCCTGGGCAGGCGGTATTTTCGTTCTGCTGGTGGCCGTGCTGGTGGTGATCCTCGCTACCTTCGACTGGAACCGCATCAAGCCGACCATCAACAGCAAGGTCTCCGAGATCCTCCATCGGCCGTTTGCCATTAATGGCGACCTGGCTGTGCGCTGGCAGCGTGAAGAGGACGAGGGTGGCTGGCGCGCCTGGGTGCCGTGGCCCCATGTGATCGCCCAGGACCTGACCCTGGGTAATCCCGAGTGGTCCAAGACCCCGCAAATGGCCAGCCTGAAAAAGGTCGAGCTGCGCCTGTCGCCGCTGGCCTTGCTGAGCCAAACCGTGGATATCCCGCGCATCAACCTGACCGAACCCAGCGCCAGCCTTGAGCGCCTGGCCGATGGCCGGGCGAACTGGACCTTTACCTTCGACCCCAAGGACCCGAACGCCGAGCCTTCGGCCTGGACGGTGGACATCGGTGCCATCGGTTTCGACAAGGGCCATGTAACCCTCAATGACCAGACCCTGAAAACCCAACTGGACGTGCTGATCGATTCATTGGGCAAGCCCATCCCATTCAGCGAGATCGTCGGCGAAACAGGCGCGAAAAAGGCTCAGGAGAAGGGCAGCAAGCCACAGGACTATGCCTTCGCCCTCAAGGTCAAAGGCCAGTACCACGGCCAGAAGCTCAACGGCAGCGGCAAAATTGGCGGCCTGCTGGCATTGCAGGACGCTACCCAGCCTTTCCCGTTGCAAGCGCAGGTCAGCATTGCCGACAGCCATGTCGAGCTGGCTGGTACCTTGACCGACCCGCTCAACCTGGGCGCGCTGGACCTGCGCCTGAAACTGGCTGGCACCAGCCTGAGCAACCTGTATCCGTTGACCGGGGTAACACTGCCGGATTCGCCGCCGTACTCCACTGATGGCCATCTGACCGCCAAACTGCGTGAAGCCAGTGGCGCGACCTTCAGCTATGAAAACTTCAACGGCAAGATCGGCAGCAGTGATATCCACGGCGACCTCAAATACGTGGCCAGCCAGCCACGGCCCAAGCTGAGCGGCAAGCTGGTGTCCAACCAGTTGCTGATGGCTGACCTGGGGCCGTTGATCGGTGCCGACTCCAATGCCAAGCAAAAGGCTCGCGGCGGCGAGAGCAAGCAGCCTGCGGGCAAGGTGTTGCCGGTCGAAGAATTCCGCACCGAGCGCTGGCGCGACATGGACGCCGACGTCGAACTCACCGGCAAACGCATCGTGCAAAGCGCCGAACTGCCCTTTACCGACCTCTACACCCATGTGGTGCTCAATGATGGCGAGCTGAGCCTGGAGCCGCTGCGCTTTGGCGTGGCGGGCGGCAAGCTGGATGCGCAAATCCGCCTCAACGGTCGTGCCACGCCCTTGAAAGGCAGCGCCAGGCTGACCGCGCGCAACTTCAAGCTCAAGCAACTGTTCCCGACCTTTGAACCGATGAAAACCAGTTTCGGCGAACTCAATGGCGATGCCACGCTTGCCGGTACTGGTAATTCGGTGGCCAAGTTGCTGGGCACCGCCAACGGTGATCTGAAGATGATCATCAACGACGGCGCTATCAGCCGCAGCTTGATGGAAATTGCCGGTCTTAACGTAGGCAACTACATTGTGGGCAAAATCTTTGGCGACGAAGACGTCAAGATCAACTGTGCGGCGGCAGATCTGGGGATCAAGAGCGGGCTGGCCAGTACCCGCTTGTTTGTGTTCGATACCGAGAACGCGATTATCTACATTGACGGTACGGTCAACCTGGCCACCGAGCAGCTGGACTTGAAAATCACCCCGGAATCCAAAGGGCTGCGCCTGTTTTCGCTGCGTTCGCCGCTGTATGTGCGCGGTACCTTTGCCAACCCGTCAGCGGGGGTGCAGGCCGTGCCGTTGCTGTTGCGCGGTGCCGGCATGGTGGCATTGGGTGTGATTGCAGGGCCGGCGGCGGGGCTTTTGGCGTTGGTCGCCCCGAGCGGTGGCGAACCTAACCAGTGCGCACCGCTGCTGCAACAAATGCAGCAGGGCAAGGTGCCGAAGACGGTGAAGTAGATCAAAAGCCCCTGACCTTATAGGTGGCAGCTGCTTTTGTGGGGCGGGCAACTGGGGCTGCTTTTGTGGGAGCAGGCTTGCCTGCGATGCAGGCGCTGCGGTGTGGCAGGTGCGCCGCGCTGACTCCATCGCGAGCAAGCCCGCTCCCACGGGGTTATGTCGTGCAGGTTTTGCGCAACGGCGTAGTCCAGCGCTCCGACAGAATCACCCCGCCCAGGGTCAGCGCCCCGCCAATCAGGTGATAGGCATGTAACTGCTCCTTGAGCACCACAGCCGCGATCAGCGCAGTAATCAGCGGCAGCAGGTTGAAAAACAGCGTGGTACGGCTCGGGCCAAGCGTGGCCACGGCTTTCATCCAGGCCAGCGGTGCGATCATCGACGCCAGCACGCAGGCGTAAAGCACCAGCCCGATGTTATGCACCGTTGGCCCGACCTTCGGTGAGGCCAGATACAGCGGAAACAACACCACAATCGCCACCAGCACTTGCAGATACAGCATCTGCAGCGGTGGCAGGCGCAGCTGCCATTTTTTCAGCAAGGTGCTGTAAATCGCATAGGCCAGGGTCGCGACCAGCATCATCGCGTCGCCCAGGTTCAGGCCGTGATCGAGCAAGGCCGCCAGGCTACCGCTGGAGACCACCACCAGCACCCCGACAAATGACACGATGGCGCCCACCAGGGCCCCGGCTGTCAGGCGTTGGCCCAGGCTGATGATCGACATGCTCAGCACCATCAGTGGCATCAATGACAGGATAATGCCCATATTGGTCGCCGATGTACGCGCTGCGGCGTAGTAGGCCAGGCTCTGGTACACCGCCATGCCCAGCACCCCAAGGATGAAAATCTTGCCCAGGTTGGGGCGGATAACTGACCAGTTGGCTATCACCGGTTTGAGCATAAAGGGCGTAAACAGCAGGCCTGCCAGCAGCCAGCGATAAAAGCCGATCTCGGACGGGAAGATCGCTCCTACCGCCAGTTTGTTGATAACGGTATTGCCGGCCCAGATAAAAATGGCCAGTAGCGGGTAAGCGTATTGCATCGGTGACAACCACAGGGTTAATGAGCGGCAATTATCCGCCTGTCTGTCTGCAAGCCTATACTGCGATCCAGCCAACCTCACCCCGAATCCAGACAGCATGCGCAAGAATCTGATCAACGTCCCCGAGTTCGACGGCCTGCCGGCGCCAGTTTACTTTCGCTATGCCGAGATCGAAGCCCACAGCCATGCCGTGCCCCACGCCCATGCCTGGGGCTCGCTGGACTATGTGGCCCACGGGGTGATGCGCTTTGAAGTCGATGGCCAGCGCTTTATGTCGCCACCGCAATACGCCGTCTGGGTGCCGCCCAACACCGAGCACAGTGCCTACAACGCCCAGGCGATTGTTTACCGTTCGGTGTATCTGGATGCCGTGCACTGCCAGCATTTGCCGAGCACTCCGGTCACCTTGGCCATCAGCGATATTTTGAAGGCCATCCTCAGCGACTTTGCCCGCCGCGATATCAATATCCCGCGCAGCGATGCCGATATCAGGCTGGCCCAGGTGCTGGTCGATCAGTTGCGCCAGGCGCCGGTGCATCAGTGCTTCTTGCCTTATGCCAGCCATCCGGGCCTGCTGCTGGTGCTGGAAGCGCTGCAACAGGCGCCGGGTGATAACCGCCCGCTGGGCCAGTGGGCGCAACAGGTACATGTCAGTGAGCGCACGCTGGCGCGGCTATTTGTGCGGGAGCTGGGCATGAGCTTTGGTGAGTGGCGCCAGCGCCTGCGGTTTCTGGCCGCGATTGAGGCGCTGGAGTCGGCGCGCAGCGTGCAGGAAGTGGGCTTCGACCTGGGGTACAGCACCTCATCGGCGTTTATTGCGATGTTTGCACGTCAGGCGGGTTGCACCCCGGAGCAGTACCGGCGTCAGGCACGGGTGTTGTAACAAAGTTTGTCTACACTTCACTGGATCGCGCTGCATATGGCGCGCCAACAAGGAGAAAACTCCATGAAGATGCTGCGTGTTCCTCTGCTGATGATCGGCCTGCTCCTGTGTTCCCAGGGTTTTGCCGCCACGGCCCAACAAAACAAAATGACCACCTGCAACGCCGACGCCAGTGCCAAGACCCTCAAGGGCGATGAGCGCAAAGCCTTTATGAGTACCTGCCTCAAGGCCAAACCGGCTACCCAGCAAGACAAAATGAAAACCTGCAATGCCACCGCTGGCACCCAGGCCCTCAAGGGCGATGCACGCAAAGCCTTTATGAGTGATTGCCTGAAGAAAAAATGATCCTGTAGCAGCTGACTCGCGGAGCGAGGCTGCGTTCGGCGGCGAAGCCGTCGTAAATCGAGAAAGCCGGGTATAACTGACACTGCTCAGAGACTGGTTTAACGGCGGCTTTGCCGCCGAACGCAGCCTCGCTCCGCTCGTCAGCTGCTACGAAGGTATAGGTCTACCTTCCGCAAGTCACAAATTCTAGTGCTCGCAGCTGAAGGCTGGCAGACTGCCTGTCCTTCTACGCTGTCAGTTTTGAGGCTGTATGCCATCGTTTTCTCAGCGTCACATCGTCCTGGCCAGCTACATCATCATGGCTGGCGGCCTGTTATTGGTCTTTCCGTTGCGTTTGTTGCCCAGCCTGCTGGCCGGGTTGTTGGTGTTCGAGCTGGTCAATATGCTGACCCCGCAGTTGCAGCGCCTGATCGCCGGGCGTCGTGCGCGCTGGCTGGCGGTGGCGCTGCTGGGCACCTTGATCGTCAGCGTGCTGGCGCTGATCTTTGCCGGAGCCATCAGCTTTTTGCTGCATGAAGCCGAAAACCCCGGCGCATCCCTGAACAAGTTCATGGTGGTCGTAGACCGGGCGCGTGGGCAGTTACCGCCGTTTCTGGACAGCTACCTGCCAGCCAGTGCCGCCGAGTTTCGGATCGCCATCGGCGAATGGATGAACAAGCACCTCAGCGATCTGCAACTGGTGGGCAAAGACGCCGCGCACATGTTCGTCACCCTGCTGATCGGCATGGTGTTGGGCGCGATCATCGCCCTGCAGCGCATCCCCGATATCAGCCGGCGCAAGCCGTTGTCGGCCGCGCTGTTCGAACGTCTGCACCTGCTGGTGCAGGCTTTTCGCAATATCGTGTTTGCGCAAATCAAGATCGCCCTGCTCAACACCGCGTTTACCGCGGTATTCCTGGCCGTGGTCCTGCCGCTGCTGGGGGTGCATCTGCCGCTGACCAAGACCCTGATCGTGCTGACCTTCTTGTTGGGCTTGCTGCCCGTGATCGGCAACCTGATTTCCAACACCCTGATCACCATCGTCGGTTTGTCGCTGTCGATCTGGGTGGCGATAGGGGCGCTGGGTTACCTGATTGTTATCCACAAGCTGGAATACTTTCTCAACGCCAAGATCGTCGGCGGGCAAATCAGTGCCAAGTCGTGGGAGTTGCTGCTGGCGATGCTGGTCTTCGAGGCAGCCTTCGGCCTGCCGGGCGTGGTGGCGGGGCCGATCTACTATGCGTATTTGAAGAGTGAGCTGAAGCAGGTGGGGTTGGTTTAGCTTTAACGCATGACCTTGTAGCCGCTGCCGAAGGCTGCGATAAGGGCCGCAGGCCCTTTTGACAGCGGGGCTGCTACGCAGCCCATCGCAGCCTGCGGCAGCGGCTACAGGGGTTAGGTGTCAGCCGTAACGCTTTTTAGCCTCAATCGCCAAACCGCTGCCGATGCTACCGAAGATATTGCCTTCGACATGCTGGGCATTGGGCAGCATGGCCGCGACGCTCTGGCGCAAGGCCGGAATCCCGCTCGAACCACCGGTGAAGAACACCGTGTCCACCTGCTCGACACCCACGCCGGCATTGCCCAGCAATTGCGTCACGCTGTTGCGGATGCGTTCCAGCTGGTTGTCGATGGACTCTTCAAACATTGCCCGGCTCAGGTCTACGCTCAGGCCCGCTTCCACCCGGTCCAGCGGCACATGGCGGCTGTCGTTGTGGGTCAGTTCGATTTTGGTCTGCTCGATTTCCATCGCCAGCCAATGCCCTGCGCGCTGTTCGATCAACTTGAACAGACGGTCGATACCGCCGGTGTCTTCGATGTCGTAGCGCATGCTGCCCAGCGACAGCTGGGATTTTTGCGAGTACACCGAGTTGATGGTGTGCCAGGTCGCCAGGTTCATGTGATGGCTGGTGGGCATGTAGGCACCGCTTTTCATGCGGCTGCCGTAGCCGAACAATGGCATTACGCCTTGCAGGCTCAGCTGTTTGTCGAAATCGGTACCGCCCACGTGCACGCCACCGGTGGCGAGGATGTCGTCCTGGCGGTTGTCCAGGCCACGGCGCTCGGGCGACAGGCGTACCAGCGAGAAGTCGGAAGTACCACCGCCGATATCGACAATCAGCACCAGTTCTTCGCGCTCGATGGTGGACTCGTAGTCGAATGCCGCCGCGATCGGTTCGTACTGGAAGGACACTTCCTTGAAACCGATGGCGCGTGCCACGTCGGTCAGGGTGTTTTCGGCTTCCTGGTCGGCCAGGGGATCGTCGTCGACGAAAAACACCGGGCGGCCCAGTACCACTTCTTCGAATTCACGACCGGCGGTCGCTTCGGCGCGCTTTTTCAGCTGGGCGATAAACAGCCCCAGCAGGTCCTTGAACGGCATCGCCGTGCCCAGAACGCTGGTGTCGTGTTTGATCAGCTTGGAGCCCAGCAGGCTCTTGAGCGAGCGCATCAGGCGGCCTTCGTAGCCTTCCAGGTACTCATGTAGCGCCAGACGGCCGTACACCGGGCGGCGTTCTTCCATATTGAAGAACACCACCGAGGGCAGGGTGATCTTGTCGTCCTCCAGCGCAATGAGGGTTTCCACGCCTGGACGCAGCCAGCCGACGGTGGAGTTGGACGTGCCGAAGTCGATACCGCAGGCACGTGCTGGAGAGGCGCTTTTCATGTCTTTCGTGTTCCGGTTAAAAAACGGCCGCGCAGTGTATGCCAGACCGCCACAGAATCGAAGCACGACTAATCGTTAAATCGCAGGTTTTAATCCACTTGAAAGACTATCCTTGATCCCCAAACTTCCAGTCATTGGCTTGGTAGTTGGCAGGCGATTGTGTGAAGCCCGTAGGCTGCCGATAAACTTTTGCAGCGCTGTTCTTGAGATCGGTCAAACGACAGGCTGGCCAACCGGAGCATTCTGGCTGGTCGCAGCAGCGCCATATTGATAACGGATGGTGATCCTTACATGGACTTCAAAGACTATTACAAGATCCTGGGTGTCGAGCCCACGGCTGACGACAAGGCGATCAAGACCGCCTATCGCAAGCTGGCGCGCAAATATCACCCGGATGTAAGCAAGGAAAAGGACGCCGAGGCTAAGTTCAAGGACGTCAACGAAGCGTATGAAGCACTGAAAAGTGCCGATAAACGCGCCGAATACGATGAAATTCGTAAATATGGCCAGCATGGCCAGCCGTTCCAGGGCCCGCCGGGGTGGCAGGGTCATTCCAGTGGTGGCTTCGAGGATTCGGGCGATTTCTCGGACTTCTTCAGCTCGATCTTCGGTTCGCGCGGTGGTGGCTTTGGTGGGCAATCAGGCCGCAGTGCGGGCCGTCGCGGGCAGGATGTAGAAATGGAATTGCCGATTTTTCTTGAAGAAACCCTGTCGGGCGAGTCGAAGCCGATCAGCTTCCAGATCGGTGGCGTCAGCAAGACCTTGAACGTGAAGATCCCGGCCGGTGTGACCGACGGCGAGCGTATCCGCCTCAAGGGCCAGGGTGGTCCGGGCGTGGGTGGCGGGGCCAATGGTGATCTGTACCTGATCATCCGCTTTGCGCCGCATCCGAAGTTCGACGTGGAAGGTCACGACCTGGTCATCACCGTGCCGCTGGCACCGTGGGAAGCTGCGTTGGGTACCAAGGTGGCGATCCCGACCCTGACCAGCAAGGTGATGATGACCATTCGCCCTGACAGCCAGAGCGGTCAGCGCATGCGTATCAAGGGCCACGGCCTGGTCGACAAGAAAGGCCAGCGTGGTGATTTGTATGCCCAATTGAAAGTGGTCATGCCGACCCATGGCGACGAAGCCACCAAAGCCCTGTGGCAAGAACTCGCCGACAAAGCGGCATTTGACCCGAGAGCCCAATGGAGTAACTGATCATGAGCAGCACCCTGATCGTTCAGCTGGACATGGAAAGGTTCTGCGAAGAGGCCAATATCCCGGCCACTTACGTGATAGAGATTGTCGAACACGGAATTATCGAACCTCAGGGCCGCACGCCTGACGTGTGGCGTTTTGAAGACTACGAACTGGTTATCGCCAGGCGTGCGGCCAAGCTGCGTGACGATCTGCAGATGGAATGGGAAGGCGTGGCGCTGGCGCTGGATCTGCTCGAAGAAGTGCAGCAATTGCGCGCCGAGAACCAGCGATTGAAGCAGCAACTGGGGCGGTTTGTGGCGCAATAGCTGAAGCCTGCCCACAGGCTTTGTGGGAGCTGGCTTGCCTGCGATGGTATCGGCGCGGTGTTCCTGTTGAACCGCGGCGACTGAATCGCGAGCAAGCCCGCTCCCACAGAGAACGTTTGCAGATGGCTCAGGCGTTTTTGGGCAACACCACCGTAAACGTCGTGCCCTCGGCTTCGGTCGAGGTCACGTCGATGCGGCCCCCGTGCGCGTCCACCACTTCCTTGATGATAAACAGCCCCAGGCCCAGGCTGGTCGACGTACCCGGCTGGCTCAGGTCTTCGCTGGGGCTGCGCACCAGCGGGTCGAACAGGGTGCCGATGGCATCCTCGGCGATGGGCATGCCGACGTTGTGCACGCGCAAGGTCACGGCTTCGCTGTCCCCGCTCAGGTGCAAGGTCACCTTGCCCCGGCGCGCCCCGTGCTGCAGGGCGTTGCCGATCAGGTTTTGCAGCAGTTGCCCCAGCCGGCGCGGGTCCCAGTGCCCTTGCACATCACCCTCGACCTGCAGCGTCGGGGCGCAATCCGGTTGCCCGGCGCAGGCTTCGTCCAGCGCCGCCTGGCAGGCCTGGCCCAGGTCCATCGCCCGCGGCTCGATCGGCAGGCTGGTGCCCAGGCGGCTGCGCACGAACTCCAGCAAATCATTGACCATCGCGCCCATGTGCCGCGCGCCATTCTTGATCGCCAGCAGATAAGGCTGCGCCACAGGATCGAGGCGGGTTTTGCGTTCAAGCATTTCGCTGGACATGCTCACCGCCTGCAACGGTGCACGCAGGTCGTGGCCGAGGATGGCAAGGAAGATGTCCCGCGAGCGGTTGACCTGTTCGGCATAGGCCGCCGTGGATTCGGCCAGTGCCTGATCGATGGCTTCGTTGAAGCGGATCATGTCCTGCATATGCGACAGGGCGGGCGCGTCGATGCTGGCGACCCACAAGCGGATCACGCAGGCGCGCAGATGGCGGAATTCCGAAGTCATCTGCACCAGGTCAAAGCCCACCGTGTGCCGCAACTCGCCGTGGCTGGCGGCGGCTTCGTCCAGGGCCGGGCTGGTTTCGGGGCCTTCGCCCTCAGCCTTGGCCTGCTGCTCGCTGGCGGTTTGGGCGGTGTTCATGTCCCGCGAGGCAGCCAGCAGGATTTCCCTGGCATGGTCGCGCAGCGCCACGCTGTTCATGGTCTCGGCAGCCGGGGTGATGGTCTCGGCAAACTGCTCCCATTCATCGACGATACGGTCAATATTGAGCACGATGAATTCAGATAGGCCCATGGCCCCACATACCTTGCTGCAAGAGCGGTTGTAATGAAAAGTGACGCATCTTAACGTCAATTCCGTATTTTCAATACAACCGCCAATCCCCTGCAAATACGGGCTGTCAGAACAGAAAGTAGCGCTGTGCCATCGGCAGCACGTCGGCCGGTTCACACCACAGCAACACGCCGTCGGCCTTGACCTGATAGGTCTGCGGGTCGACCTCGATTTCAGGCAGGTAGCCGTTGTGGATCAGGTCCTTTTTCTGTACATCCCGGCAGCCCTTGACCACCGCAATTTGCTTTTGCAAACCCAGCGCTGCGGGCACGCCTGCGTCAAAGGCGGCCTGGCTGATAAAGGTCAGGCAGGTGGCATGGCGCGAGCCGCCGTAGCTGGCGAACATCGGGCGATAGTGAACCGGTTGCGGGGTGGGGATCGAGGCGTTGGCATCGCCCATCAGGCTCGACGCAATAGCCCCGCCCTTGATGATCAGCGTCGGTTTGACGCCGAAGAACGCCGGGCGCCACAGCACCAGGTCAGCCCACTTGCCCACTTCCACCGACCCTACTTCATGGCTTACGCCGTGGGTGATCGCGGGGTTGATGGTGTATTTGGCGATATAGCGCTTGGCGCGGAAGTTGTCGTTGCCAGGTGCATCTTCGAGCAGCGGGCCGCGCTGTTTTTTCATTTTGTCGGCAGTTTGCCAGGTGCGTGTGATCACTTCGCCGACGCGGCCCATGGCCTGGCTGTCGGAGCTGATCATGGAGAACGCACCGAGGTCATGGAGGATGTCTTCGGCAGCGATAGTCTCGCGGCGGATGCGGCTTTCGGCGAAGGCCACGTCCTCGGCGATGCTCGGGTCGAGGTGATGGCAGACCATCAGCATGTCGAGGTGTTCGTCGATGGTGTTGCGGGTAAAGGGACGGGTCGGGTTGGTGGAGCTGGGCAGCACGTTGGTCAGGCCGCAGGCCTTGATGATGTCCGGCGCATGCCCGCCACCGGCACCTTCGGTGTGATAGGTGTGGATGGTGCGGCCCTTGAAGGCGGCGAGGGTGGTTTCGACAAAGCCCGACTCGTTCAGGGTGTCGCTGTGGATCGCCACTTGTACGTCATAGCGGTCAGCGACCGTCAGGCAGTTGTCGATGGATGCCGGGGTGGTGCCCCAGTCCTCGTGCAGCTTGAGGCCGATGGCCCCGGCTTCAACCTGCTCGATCAGCGGCTGCGGCAGGCTGGCGTTACCCTTGCCGGTAAAGCCCATGTTCATCGGGAACGAATCGGCGGCCTGGAGCATGCGCGCCATGTGCCACGGCCCGGAGGTGCAGGTGGTGGCATTGGTGCCGGTGGCCGGCCCGGTGCCGCCGCCGATCATGGTGGTTACGCCGCTGTTGAGCGCTTCTTCGATCTGCTGCGGGCAGATAAAGTGGATATGGGTGTCGATGCCGCCGGCGGTAAGGATCATGCCTTCACCGGCGATCACTTCGGTGCTGGCGCCGATGGCGATGGTGACGTTGGGTTGGATATCCGGGTTGCCGGCCTTGCCGATGGCATGGATGCGCCCGTTCTTGAGGCCCACATCGGCTTTGACGATGCCCCAGTGATCGATGATCAGCGCATTGGTGATCAGCGTGTCGACCACTTCGCTGGCGAGCAGCTGGCTTTGGCCCATGCCGTCACGGATCACCTTGCCACCGCCGAACTTCACTTCTTCGCCGTAGGTGGTGAAGTCTTTTTCAACCTCAATCCACAGATCGGTGTCGGCCAGGCGAACCTTGTCACCGACGGTAGGGCCGAACATGTCGGCGTAAGCCTGACGGGAGATTTTCATCGTGCGTTCCTGAACATTAATTCGGATTTTGTGGGAGCGGGCTTGCTCGCGATGCGGGCGGCGCGGTTTGCCTGCATGACCGCGTAGATGCCATCGCGAGCAAGCCCGCTCCCACAGGGGGATGGTGTGTTTCAGGTCAATCCAGCTCGCCCATCACTCGCCCGGCAAAGCCGAACACCCGGCGCAATCCGGCCAGCTCCACCAGTTCCACTTCGCGGGTTTGGCCCGGCTCGAAGCGCACGGCGGTGCCGGCCGGGATGTTCAGGCGCATGCCGCGGCTGTCGCCCCGGTCAAACATCAGGGCATCGTTGGTTTCGAAAAAGTGATAGTGCGAGCCGACCTGAATCGGCCGGTCACCTCGGTTCGATACGCTCAGGCTGAGGGTGCGGCGACCCACATTCAGCTCGATTTCGCCTGCTTCGATACGGTATTCACCCGGAATCATTGCGGCTCACTCAAGGTTTTGAAGTAGATGGCAGTCGGGCTGTAATGGCCGTCGGGGCTTTGGCAGTAGTTGGGCAGCTCGCCCACGCGGGTATAGCCCAGGGCGCTGTAGAAGTTCTCGGCGGGGGAGCCGGCTTCAGTGTCCAGGTGCAGCAAGCCGCGCTTGAGTTCGCGAGCGCCCTGTTCCAGGGCATGGATCAGCACCTGGCCCAGCCCGCGGCGGCGTACCTCATTGAGTACCAGCAGCTTTTGCACTTCGGCACGGTTCAGGCCGTTGGCCTTCTGGCACAGCGCAAGTTGCACGCTGGCCAGGACGCGCTGGTCTTCCACCAGTACCCAGAGCAGTAGGTTGCCTTGCTCCAGTTGCGCGTGAACTTCGTTGAAGTAACGGCTGGCCTGGGGCTGGTCCAGATCGTTCATGAACCCCACCGACGCGCCGTGCCCGACTGCGTCGAGCAGCAACACGATCAAGTCATCGCGGTATTGGGCAAAGCTCTGCGCCGTGACGCGTACTACCTGCTCGGCGTTCATTGTGCGGGCTCCTTGGGCGGCAGGGCGCCGGGGTTGAGCATCAGTTGCATAAAGGTCAGGTCGAGCCAGCGGCCGAACTTGATCCCCACCTGCGGCATGCGCCCGCTGGTGACGAAACCCAGTTGTTTATGCACATGGATCGACGCCGCGTTGCCGCCTTCGATGGCGGCCACCATCACGTGTTTGCCGCAGGCCCGGGCGCGTTTGATCAACTCGGCCAGCAACTGTGGCCCAAGCTTTTTGCCGCGCTGGTCGGGGTGGATATACACCGAGTGCTCGACGGTATGGCGAAAGCCCTCGAACGGACGCCAGTCGCCGAACGAGGCATAGCCCAGGGCGATATTGGCTTCGTCGACGATCACCAGGATCGGGTAGCCCTGGGCCTGGCGGGCGTCGAACCACTGTTGGCGGTTGGCCAGGTCGACGGTTTGTTCGTTCCAGATGGCCAGGGTGTTGAGCACCGCATCGTTGTAGATATCGCGAATCGCCGGCAGGTCCGCCGCGACTGCATCACGAATGACATAAGACATGCTCGGCCTCAGGCGATGGGTTGGTGGACGGTGACCAGCTTGGTGCCATCCGGGAAGGTGGCTTCGACCTGGATGTCGGGGATCATTTCCGGGATGCCCTCCATCACCTGGTCGCGGGTTAGCAGCGTGGTGCCGTAGTGCATTAGCTCGGCGACTGTGCGGCCATCGCGGGCCCCTTCCAGCAGCGCGGCAGAGATGTAGGCGATAGTTTCCGGGTAGTTGAGCGTCACGCCGCGGGCCAACCGACGCTCGGCCAGCAGGCCGGCGGTGAAGATCAGCATCTTGTCTTTTTCGCGTGGGGTCAGGTCCATGGTCGGGTCCGTGTTCGGCAGTTAAAAATTGTGTTTGTGCTCAAAATCAAAAGCCCCTCACCCCAACCCTCTCCCAGAGGGAGAGGGAGCTGATCTGTGGTGCTACGCAAATCTGCTTTTGCCTTTAGTCCCCTCTCCCTCCGGGAGAGGGCTAGGGTGAGGGGCTCTTCAAGTACTCCAAATTCTCGGCGCCAATGCCTCGCGCCCCAGCAATGCCGGGCGCAGCAAGCGCCATAAATCAATCAGCCAGCTGCGCGCCTGCAAGGCTTCACCGGCCAGGCAGCGTGCAACCAGTAAACCCGGTAATTGAGTCAAATCCCCGCGCACCGGGTTGGCCAGCGAGCGGCAGCGCTCCAGCAGCTCGGCACTGATCTCACCTGTCACCAGCAGTGTGGCGAACACCGGGTTGCCGTCCAGGCCAATGGGCGAATCCAGCAGCCCGTCGCCGCCAGCAATGCGCTGGCGTTCATGCCAGAGCAACTGGCCGTCGCGGCGGATATCCAGGTGCGACTGAAAGTGCCCGTGCTCAAACCGTTCGCCACTGGCCAGCCGCCCCAGCGCCACCATGTCCCAGTAAAACAGCCGGGCATCGCCTTCAAGTTCAATCCGGGTGGTGAGTTCGGCCTGGGCCGCGCTGAACACGATGGTCTCCTGCGGCAGCCATTCCAGGGTCGCGCCGGCGGCCACGTTCAATTCGACTGTCTGGTAGGCCGGGCCTGCCGCGCGATACCACTTGGCCGCGCCAGGACTGGTCAGTTGCGCCCAGGCACCGGGGCCGACGCTGGCGCTGATGTTCAGCTGGTCGCCCCCGGCAATCCCCCCCGGCGGGTGGACAATGATGTGCTGGCACACCTCGGGGCCTTCGGCATACAGGTGCTTTTGCACCCGCAGCGGTCCGAGGTGGCGGCGCAGGGTCGGCCGCGTGCTGTCGCCGAAACGGCCATAGCCCAGCTCCAGCTCGGCGAGCCAGCTGGGGGTGAACAATGCGGTGTTGGCCGGCAGGTTCATATGTAGGACTTTTCACCAAGTAGAGACGCAGATTAAATCGTTACCAGCCCGCGTACACCTTCTGTTTGCATATTTTCACCACGGCCCTGCTGCACGATTTCGCCACGGGACATCACCAGATACTGGTCGGCCAGTTCTTCGGCAAAGTCATAAAACTGCTCCACCAGCAAAATCGCCATATCGCCGCGGGCGGCGAGCATTTTGATCACCGCGCCGATCTCCTTGATCACCGAGGGCTGGATGCCTTCGGTGGGTTCGTCGAGGATCAGCAGGCGCGGGCGACTGGCCAGGGCGCGACCGATGGCCAACTGTTGCTGCTGGCCGCCGGACAAGTCGCCGCCGCGCCGATGCTTCATTTGCAGCAGCACCGGGAACAGCTCGTAGATAAATGCCGGCACCTCTTTGGCCTCGGCGCCGGGAAAGCGCGACAGCCCCATCAGCAGGTTTTCTTCCACCGTCAGGCGCCCGAAAATCTCCCGGCCCTGGGGCACATAGGCGATCCCGGCATGTACCCGCTGGTGGGGTTTGAGCGTGGTAATGGGCTGGCCTTCCCACTGCACGCTGCCTTCCTTGATTGGCAGCAAACCCATCAGGCATTTGAGCAGCGTGGTCTTGCCCACGCCATTGCGGCCCAGCAGGCAGGTGACTTCGCCGACTTTGACCTCGAATGACAGGCCGCGCAGGATATGGCTGCCGCCGTAGTACTGATGCAGTTTTTCGACGTTAAGCATGTTTGAATTCCTTGTGTACAGCCCGGGCTCCCGTAGCAGCTGCCGAAGGCTGCGTTCGGCGGCGAAGCCGTCGTGAAATCAGAGACGGCGGTGGGTCAGTCAAACCGTGTGTTCAGGTTTTACGATCGCTTCGCAATCGGACGCAGCCTTCGGCAGCTGCTACGAATGGGAGGCCGTCACTTCAGCGACCCAGGTAAACCTCGATCACCCGCTCGTCCGCCTGCACCTGTTCCAGCGAGCCTTCGGCCAATACGCTGCCCTGGTGCAGCACGGTGACGTGGTCGGCAATCGAGCCGACAAAGCCCATGTCATGCTCCACCACCATCAACGAGTGCTTGCCCGCCAGGCTCTTGAACAGCTCGGCGGTGAATTCGGTTTCGGCATCGGTCATGCCCGCCACCGGCTCGTCGAGCAACAGCAGTTGCGGGTCTTGCATCAGCAACATGCCAATTTCCAGAAACTGCTTCTGGCCGTGGGACAACAGCCCCGCAGGCCGATGGGCCGAGCCGCTCAGGCGGATGGTGTGCAGCACTTCACCGATGCGGTCCTTTTGCTCGCCGCTCAGTTTCGCGCGCAGGCTGGCCCATACCGACTTGTCGGTCTTTTGTGCCAGTTCCAGGTTTTCGAACACGCTCAGGGCTTCAAACACCGTAGGCTTCTGGAACTTGCGGCCGATACCGGCCTGGGCGATCTGCACTTCGCTCATCTGGCGCAGGTCGAGGGTTTCGCCAAACCAGGCCTGGCCTTCACTGGGCCGGGTCTTGCCGGTAATCACGTCCATCATGGTGGTCTTGCCCGCGCCATTGGGGCCGATGATGCAACGCAGTTCACCGACACCGATATACAGGTTGAGGTTGTTCAGGGCCTTGAAGCCATCGAAGCTGACGCTGATGTCTTCCAGGGTCAGGATGGTGCCGTGGCGGGTGTTCAGGCCCGGCCCGGCGGCTTGCCCCAGGCCGATGGCGTCACGACTGCTGCCAGCGTCCAGCACGGGTTCGAGCATGAATTCGGCGGTCGGTGTGATTCTCATTGTTCGCCTCTTTTTTTCAGCAGACCAATCACGCCTTTGGGCAGGTACAGGGTCACGACGATAAACAGCGCGCCCAGGAAGAACAGCCAGTATTCGGGGAAGGCCACGGTAAACCAGCTCTTCATGCCGTTGACCACACCGGCGCCCAGCAACGGCCCGATCAGGGTGCCGCGCCCGCCGAGGGCGACCCATACGGCGGCTTCGATGGAGTTGGTCGGCGACATTTCACCCGGGTTGATAATGCCCACCTGCGGCACATACAAGGCCCCGGCCAGACCGCACAACACCGCGCTCAATACCCACACGAACAGCTTGAAACCGCGCGGGTCGTAGCCGCAGAACATCAGGCGGTTTTCTGCGTCGCGCAGCGCCGTCAGCACTCGGCCGAACTTGCTGCGCGCCAGCCGCCAGCCAAGGAACAGGCTGGCCACCAACAACAGCACGGTGGCGAAAAACAGCGCGGCGCGGGTGCCCGGTTCGGTAATGCCAAAGCCCAGGATGCTGCGAAAGTTGGTAAAGCCGTTATTGCCGCCAAAGCCGGTTTCATTGCGAAAGAACAGCAGCATCCCGGCGAAGGTCAGGGCCTGGGTCATGATCGAGAAATACACGCCCTTGATCCGCGAGCGAAAGGCGAAAAAGCCGAACACCAGGGCCAGCAGGCCGGGAGCCAATACCACCAGGCACATGGCCCACCAAAAATGCTCGGTGCCGACCCAGTACCACGGTAATTCAGTCCACGATAAAAAGGTCATGAAGGCCGGCAGTTCATCGCCCGAGGCCTGGCGCATCAGGTACATGCCCATCGCGTAGCCGCCCAGGGCGAAGAACAGGCCGTGGCCGAGCGACAGTAGCCCGGCGTAACCCCAGACCAGATCCAGCGCCAGGGCGACAATGGCGTAGCAGAGGATCTTGCCCACCAGCGTCAGAGTGTAGGCCGAGACCTGTAACGGGCTGTCGGCGGGCAGCAGCGACAGCAGCGGCAGGGCCAGCAACACCAGCAACACCAACGCACCCGCCAGCGTAGTTACAGTGGGCCCGGCCTTTTGTGCAGCAGTGACCATCAGAGGCTGATTCATCAGTCGATCACCCGTCCTTTAAGCGCGAAGAGCCCCTGCGGACGCTTCTGGATAAACAGAATGATCAGTCCCAGAATCAGGATTTTGCCCAGTACGGCACCGATCTGCGGTTCAAGAATCTTGTTGGCAATGCCCAGGCCGAAGGCTGCATACACGGTGCCGGCCAATTGGCCGACGCCGCCCAGCACCACCACCAGAAACGAGTCGATGATGTAGCCCTGGCCCAGGTCCGGGCCGACGTTGCCGACCTGGCTCAGGGCCACGCCGCCGAGCCCGGCAATTCCCGAGCCGAGGCCAAAGGCGAGCATGTCCACGCGCCCGGTGGGCACGCCGCAGCAGGCGGCCATGTTGCGGTTCTGGGTAACGGCGCGCACGTTGAGGCCCAGGCGGGTCTTGTTCAGCAGCAGCCAGGTGAGCACCACCACGGCCAGGGCGAAGACGATGATCACCAGGCGGTTGTACGGCAGCACCAGGTTGGGCAGCACTTGCAGGCCGCCCGACAGCCAGGCCGGGTTGGCCACTTCGACGTTTTGCGCGCCGAACAACACACGCACCAGCTGGATCAGGATCAGGCTGATGCCCCAGGTGGCGAGCAGGGTTTCCAGCGGGCGGCCGTAGAGGTGGCGAATGATGGTGCGCTCCAGCAGCATGCCCACGGCTGCGGTGACGAAGAACGCTACCGGCAGGGCCAGCAGCGGGTAGAACTCGATGGCGCCGGGGGCAAAGCGCTGGAACAGCAACTGCACGCAGTAGGTGGAATAGGCGCCGAGCATCAGCATCTCGCCGTGGGCCATATTGATGACGCCCAGCAGGCCGAAGGTAATGGCCAGCCCCAGGGCCGCCAGCAGCAGGATCGAACCCAGGGACAAACCACTGAACGCCTGCCCCAGCAAATCGCCGATCAGCAGTTTGCGTTTGACTTGCACCAGGCTGGTTTCGGCGGCGGTGCGCACCCCAGCATCGGCTTCTGCGCCCAGTTGCAGCAGGTTTTCGAGACGGGTACGGGCCAGCGGCTCGCCGGTTTCACCCAGCAGGCGCACGGCTGCCAAACGCACGGCCGGGTCGGGGTCGACCAGTTGCAGATTGGCCAGCGCCAGGCTCAGGGCGCTGTGTACATCGCTGTCGGTTTCGCCGGCCAGTTGTCGGTCGAGGAAGTGGAGTTGTGCCGGTTTGGCGGATTTTTGCAGTTGCTGCGCGGCGCTTAAACGCAGTTTGGGATCGCTGGCGAGCAACTGATGGCTGGCCAGTGCCGTGTCAATCAGGCCGCGCAGGCGGTTGTTCAGGCGCAGGGTTTTAACCTGACCGTCTACTGTGACCTGGCCCTGTTGCAGGCTGTTGATCAGCTCTACGCGGGCGGGAACCGGTTGGGCCGCCCAGCTTTCCAGCAGTTGGGCCTGTGCGGAATTGTTGGCTGCTGCGAAGTCGCTGGCGTCATCGGCGAAGACGGCCAATGGCAGCAACAGCAGGCAACTGAGGATAAGACGGTAAAGGGCAGTGGGCATAATCATGGCCTTGCACAGATAGAAGCAATTCAACACACCTGTGGGAGCGTGCTTGCTCGCGATTCAGGCAACGCGGTCTTTCAGTGAAACCGTGTTGCCTGAATCGCGAGCAAGCCCGCTCCCACAAAAGCACAATGATGCGTCAGGCTTTAGTTACTCTTCACCGCGTAATCGGGCTTCTTGTCGTTACCCGGGATATAAGGGCTCCACGGCTGGGCGCGGATCGGCCCTTCGGTCTGCCACACCACGCTGAACTGCCCGTCGGGCTGGATCTCGCCGATCATCACCGGCTTGTGCAGGTGGTGGTTGGTCTTGTCCATCGTCAGGGTGTAGCCCGACGGTGCGGCAAAGGTCTGGCCAGCCAGCGCTTCGCGCACCTTGTCGACATCGGTGGACTTGGCTTTTTCCGCCGCCTGGGCCCACATGTGAATGCCCACATAGGTGGCCTCCATCGGGTCGTTGGTCACGGCCTTGTCAGCGCCCGGCAGGTTGTGGGCCTTGGCGTAGGCCTTCCAGTCGGCGACGAATTTGGCGTTGACCGGGTTTTCCACCGACTGGAAGTAGTTCCACGCCGCCAGGTTGCCCACCAGCGGTTTGGTGTCGATGCCGCGCAGTTCTTCCTCACCCACCGAGAATGCGATGACCGGCACGTCGGTCGCTTTCAGGCCCTGGTTGGCCAGCTCTTTATAGAAGGGCACGTTGGAGTCGCCGTTGACCGTGGAAATCACCGCGGTCTTGCCACCGGCCGAGAACTTTTTGATATTGGCCACGATGGTCTGGTAATCGCTGTGACCAAACGGGGTGTAGACCTCTTCGATGTCCTTGTCGGCGACACCCTTGGAATGCAGGAACGCCCGCAGGATCTTGTTGGTGGTGCGCGGGTACACGTAATCAGTGCCCAGCAGCACAAAGCGTTTGGCGCTGCCGCCATCTTCGCTCATCAGGTACTCCACCGCCGGGATCGCCTGCTGGTTCGGTGCGGCGCCGGTATAGAAAACGTTGGGCGACATCTCTTCGCCTTCGTATTGCACCGGGTAGAACAGCAAGCCGTTGAGTTCTTCAAACACGGGCAATACCGACTTGCGCGACACCGAGGTCCAGCAGCCGAACACCACGGCGACCTTGTCCTGGGTCAGCAACTGCCGGCCTTTTTCGGCAAACAGTGGCCAGTTGGAGGCCGGGTCCACGACCACCGCTTCAAGCATCTTGCCGTTGACGCCGCCCTTGGCATTGATCTCGTCGATGGTCATCAGCGCCATGTCTTTGAGCGAGGTTTCGGAAATGGCCATGGTCCCGGACAGCGAATGCAGAATCCCCACCTTGATGGTCTCGGCGGCTTGTACCGTCCAGGTCATACCCATGGCGGCAATGGAGGCAGAGAGGGTGAAAGCCTTGAGCAAGCTACGACGCTTCATGGTGCGATCTCCGGGAACATGATGTTTATCAGGGGCAGATACGAACGGTACCGGGGCTTTTGCAAGGGCTGTGCCGAGACTGCGCAACCGCTCTGTGTCGTGGCTTTGCGCGAAAATCTGGCGTTTTGATGCCCCAGTTTGGGGCTGCAGATGCCAGCAAGGTGCGTTGCGCGCTCCGCCGTGGTGCCGGGCACCTTTAAACAGGAAATATTTAAATACCGCAGCAGGCAGGGGGATCCGGGCAAGGATGCAGGCAGGCCATGTACCCGCCATTCCTTTTAACCGAACGAGATCACGCCCATGCAACAGCCACAAGCCACCCTGCAAGGCTGGGCCCAGCCCAATGTGTTCATTGAATTGCCCACCCTGAGCCCGGCGTTTTTGAGCGCGGACGATGCGGCGCGCTTTGCCCATGAGTTGATTG
Organism: Pseudomonas sp. WC2401; assembly: GCF_041200115.1. Classification (NCBI taxonomy): domain Bacteria; kingdom Pseudomonadati; phylum Pseudomonadota; class Gammaproteobacteria; order Pseudomonadales; family Pseudomonadaceae; genus Pseudomonas; species Pseudomonas sp. WC2401. The sequence goes on along the minus strand of NZ_CP165623.1, from coordinate 119,355 downwards.
GCGATCACCGTGATGTGCAATACGGCGGGGCAATATTGAAAAACAATCTGGAGCAGTTTTTTGCCACGCGCCCGGTGACGGGGCATGGCGCGCTGTTCAGGCCCGAGCGGGTCATGTCGACCAATCAGTCAGGCACGTTCAAGCACCCGCCGGGCTACACCTGCGTTGCCTTTTATCACTCCCATGCCGATATCTATGAGCAGGTCCAGACCCTGTACGAAGGCTGGCCGAGCGAAAGCCTGTTTGCCCGGGTCAACCTGTTCTCGCCGATCGATATCTACACCATGATGCTTATGCAGCCATTTGTGGCGGTCAGCTATTTGTCGGGGCTCAATGGTTCGCTGATTAAATACGAGTGCAGTGGCTCGGATGAGGAAAAGCACTTCACCCAGTTGCTGGGCAACGCCAGGGAGCGCTCGGTGGAGACGATCGACTCCCCGCGCAAGGCTGCGCTGATCCTGATAAAGCTCGGCACGCTCAGCGTGATCCAGTCCAGTGAGTGCTGGGACAAAAAGGTCGGTGCGCTGGATGGCTCATTTACCCCCTGGACGCCCCAGAGCCTGCTGGATATCGAGCGCGTGATTATCCAGCGCCCGGCCTTCGGCCCGATTGTGAGCACTGAGGCGCTGGCCCTGCAATACGTGCGCAGCCGTACTGATCAGACGCCCGACGAGCATTACGGGGTGATCCTCAGGCACAACGAACGCGACGAGTTCGTGGTGTCCGAACCGATCACCACGCACATGGATTTCTCCCTGAACCGGGTTTTTCTCAAGTCCCGGGAAGGGGTGCCGGTGCTGCTGCCGGGCTATCAGCTGCATGCCTTGTATGGCTGTGATGGCGAATACCGAGACCCCACGCTGATCCCGGCCGAGCAGGCCTCGCTGTACAAGAACTTCCTGCACCCGCAATCCCTGGAGAACGGTATCGTGGTCGCCCAACTGCTGGGCAGACCAGCGCAACGCCAGGCTTTACCCCTGTTTATCGCGACCCGTGATGGCGCGATGCTCAAGTATGTGTCCCGTTACTCGGCCGATGAAAAGACCCTGTTTGCCAAGTTGTCCGAAGCCGAAGGCGGGGGCATGGAGCTGATCCGCAACTTGCTGGCCGATGTTGAGCCGACGCTGTCGTTTATTCATCGGGTGGCCCACTGCGGTGAGTTGAGTGTGGTGCATAGCAGTGAACTGTGGAGCCAGGTTGGGCGGGTGCAAACAGATTGGCAGCCGTATCGGGGGTTTGTGCGGCGCAACCTGGGTCCGACGTTTATCACCGCCGACGATGCGGCCCGCCATGCCCATGAATTGATCGCCGGGCGTGTCGATGCGGTCTATGGCGGGCTGATCTACCAGGACCTGAACCACAGGTTTTTCGCCACCGAACCGCTGGCCGTTCACACCGAGATCTTTCATCCGCAGCGGGTTATCCCTCCTGAGATGACGAATCTGGCACCGCCCGGGGCCAGCGTGGTCGCGGCGTATCAGAGCCATCGGGTGCAGCCGCTGCAACTGTGGCGCCCGGCTAGCGAGGAACAGTTGATCCGCAATGTGTTTGAGCCCCACGAGCTGTACATGGCCATTCAGGACCGGGTCGAAATTGCTTCGCGCTACCTCTCGACCCAGGATGGCGCGTTGCTCAAGCTCACACCTCAAGGTACGGCGGACGAGTTGACGTTTATGGCCAGCCTGGCACCCCCGGCCGAGCACCCCGAACAGGTGCGCAAAAATACCCTGCAAATGCAGCTGCGCGCCAATGCCCTGATGCCTAGCGAGTATGTCGCCCGGATCAGCAAGGCCTGCGGTCTTCATGTGGTGGTGGGCAGCGCACTGTGGGGCAACCCGGGGCAAGTGACGCCCAAGTGGAAACCCTGCGAAGTACGCGCCGGAATTTACGAGGTCAAGGTGCAGCCGCCATTGAGCCCGATTTTTGCCCAGGCCCAGGACGCCATGCGTTATGCCCACGAGCGGATGGGCGAGCGTAAATACCGTCAGTTCGGGGTCATTCTGAAAAAAACCGACCGTGATGAATTTGTCGTCACCCACCCGGTTGTTGCCGGGCGCCTGGGCATGCAACTGGGGCGTATTTTTCCTCATCCCTTTGGCCTGCTGGGGTACAGCCTGCCCCGGGGGTTCAGCTTCCACGCGGTGTATATCGCCGCGCCCAGTGTGGCGAAAGATCAGGTGCCCGGTTCCGTCTACGCTGACTTTATCGCCCCTGTAGACCTGTCCCAAAGTGCGGTGCTGATGAGTACGGTGCGCGACCAGATACCGGGAACGTCGGTGTATCCGCCACTGTTTATCTCGACCCGCGACGGCGCCCTGTTGAGCTATCGCACCTTGAGCCTGGGCAAGCTGCTGGATCTGGAGGGGCCGTTTTCGTCTCAGAGCTCGATGCTGACCGGGTTGCTCAACGGCAAGATCAGCCCCACCGAATATGTGCGGCATATTGCTGGCATTGGCCAACTGGAGGTGGTGCTCAAGAGCAGCAACTGGGCAACCCTGGGGCGGGTGACTGAACAATGGCGGCCGGATGCCTTTGATGCGCAGCCCGTGGCGCCTTTGCCCAACGTGGTAGCCCTGGGGCCGGAGTTCGTGCATATCGACGATGCGGCGCTGTATTTCCATCGCCGGCTGGCCCGGCCGCATGTGGCCGAGACCCTGGGGGTGATTTTCCGTCGCGACTATTACGGCCGTTTTGTGGTTCAGGAACCGCTGACCAATGGGGTTTACGCCACGGCCCAGGAGCAGGTGCTGATAAACCCCGACCTTGAGCACAGCAGCGGCCGCATGCGGCCTCAGCCCGTGCTGGCGCCCCAGAGCACACCGTGGGGCCTGTGTTTTGCCCATCGCCCCGAGCCCCCGATTCTGGTTCGCTCGCGCATTGGCCAATGGATCGACCATAGCTTCTGGCCAATGGACATCTGCTATGTCACCAAGGGCCTTGTCGGTTTGGGCTTTACGATGAACATTGCCTACCTGAGTGGCAATGACGGTGCGTTGCTCAAATATGTGCGCGGCTCGAGCCGGGAGCTGGGTGTGTTGTGCCAGGCCCTGGGCGGGGCCGACTACGACGAAGTGCGGCGTTTGAACCGGCAATGGATCGACAGCGGGCTCGACAACGAAAGCCAGCACACTGCCAGGTTGCTCAAGGCCGGTGAGCTGGTGGTGGTGCATACCAGCAGTAACTGGCCACGCACCGGGTGGGTGACGCCTGACTGGAAAAACCAGCAGCCCGTTACGCGGATGCCGGTATTGCCGTGGGCACCTTCACCTGCAACGCGGGACAGGGACGAGCTTTAGCCGACCCATAACTGTGCCCGCCAGGGTCAGCGCTTGCGCATCAGGCCGATAAAGAACAACCCGCCGATTGCCGCCGTGGCCACGCCGATGGGCAGGTCTTCGGGGGCGATCAGGGTGCGCGCCGCCACGTCGACCCACACCAGGAACACACTGCCCAGCAAGGCCGAGACCGGCAGCAGGCGCCGGTGCTCGGCCCCCACCAGGCGCCGGGCAATGTGCGGGATCATCAGGCCGACAAAGCCGATCGAGCCGCTGATGGCCACCAGCACGCCGGTCATCAGTGAGGCGATCAGAAACACCCGCAAGCGCACGTTGCGTGCATTCAAACCCAAGGTTACGGCGGTCTGTTCGCCGGCCATCAGGGCGTTTAACGGGCGGGCCATGCCCAGCAGCAACACCAGCCCCAGCAGCACGCTGGCGCTGGGGATGGCCAGCAGTTCCCAGCGTGCCAGCCCCAGGCCGCCGAGCATCCAGAACAGCACTGCAGAGCTGGCACGGTGGTCGCCCAGAAACAGCAGGGTATTGGCCACCGCCATCATCACAAATGACACGGCAACCCCGCATAACAGCAGGCGGTCACTGTCGAGGCGACCGTGGCGGCTGGCGATGGCCAGCACCAGGATCATGCTCAGCAGTGCACCGATAAAGGCGGCGATGGGCAAGGTCAACAGGCCGACGATTTCACCCACATGCAGCACCACAATCACTGCGCCCAGGGTGGCGCCGCTGGTCACGCCCAGCAGGTGCGGGTCTGCCAGGGGGTTGCGGGTTACCGCCTGCAACACCGCGCCGATCAGGGCCAGCCCGGCGCCCACCAATGCGCCGAGCAGCATGCGCGGCACGCGGATCAGCCACACGATGTGCTCTTGCCCGGCGCTCCAGTTCTTGTCACCGATGCCAAACAGCTTGTTCAGCAAAATCTGCCACACCACGTCCACCGGCACCCGCGCCGGGCCAAAACCCAGCGAAACCACGCACGACACCAGCAGCAGCGCGCCAAGGGCAATCAGCAACAGGGCATAGCGGCGGGCGATCATTGTGGGTGAAAGCCTTTGGCCAGGGTTTCGATGGCGAGCACGTTGTCGATACCCGGCGTGGCCTGCACATAAGGGATAACGATAAAGCGCTGGTTGCGGATCGCGTCTACCGATTGCAGCGCCGGGTTGTTCTCCAGGAAGCGCTGTTTTTGCTCGGCGCTTACTTCGCTGTAGTCGACGATCACGATCACTTCGGGGTTGCGCTCGACCACGGTTTCCCAGTTGATACGGGTCCAGCTGGCGTCGATATCGCTGAGGATGTCGTTGCCGCCGGCAGCTTCGATCAGGGCGTGGGGGATGCCCAGCTTGCCCGAGGTCATGGCCCGATCTTCGCCGCTGTCGTACAGGAATACACGGGGTTTGGCAGCGGGCAGGGTCTTTTGTACGTCGGCAATTTTTGCCTGCATTTGTGCGATCAGCGCATTGGCGCGGTCCTGCACGTCGAAGATTTTGCCCAGGTTGCGCAGGTCGTTGTAGGTGTCTTCCATGCTGGCGGGCGGGCGTTTCATGACAAATGCGCAGGACTCGGTCAGCTCATACACATTGATGCCCAGCGGCGTCAGGGTTTGGGGTGTGAGGTCACCGCCCACGCGCATGCCGTAATCCCAGCCGGCGAAGAAGAAGTCGACATTGGCGTTGAGCAGGGTTTCCACCGACGGGTACTTGCTTGCCAGCTCCGGCAGGCCCTCCAGGATGACCTTCATTTGCGGGGTGACAGCCTTCCAGCCGCTGATTCCGCTGTAGCCGGCCATATGTGGTTTGAGCCCCATGGCGAGCATCATCTGGGTCATGTTGATGTCATGGCTGACCGCGTGTTTTGGCGCTTCATTGAAGGTCACGGCGCGGTTGCAGCTCTGCACGGTCAACGGGTAATGAGTGCTCTCGGCAAAGGCCAGGGGCGAGGCGAGCACGGCGCACAGGCCGAGGGCAAAACGGATCAGGTTCATGCTTGGGTTATCCAGGTAATGCGTGGGTAGCCGGACAGCGGATGGTCGTCGATCAGGGCTGCCACACCAAACACATCGCGTAGCAATTCGACGGTCAGCACTTCGCGGGGCGTGCCGCTGGCGATGATCTTGCCGTGGTCGATCACATACAGGCGGTCGCAAAAGGCGGCAGCCAGGTTGAGGTCGTGGATGCTGGCCAGGGTGCCGATATTCAGGCGCTTGACCAGTTGCAGCAACTCCAGCTGATAACGCGGATCGAGGTGGTTGGTGGGCTCGTCGAGGATCAGCAGTTCGGGCTGCTGGGTCAGGGCGCGGGCCAGGATCACCCGTTGTTTTTCACCCCCCGAGAGGTTGGCGAAGGCGTGGTCTTCAAAGCCCTGCAGGCCGACGGAAGCGAGGGCGTTTTTGACCAGCTGGCGATCGGCGTCGGTGTCGCCGTCGAACAGGCCCTTGTGCGGCGTGCGACCCATGGCGACCACTTCGTCCACGGTCAGGCCGAAGGTGTCGGGGAATTCTTGCAACACCACAGCGATGCGTTGCGCGCACCAGCGGGGTGATTGCTGCCAGAGGTTGTGCGGCCCCAGGTGAACCTGGCCGGCCTCGGGCTTGCTGAAGCGGTAGGCACAACGCAGCAGGCTGGTCTTGCCGCTGCCGTTGGGGCCGATCAGCCCCACAAACTCACCCGCCGCGACATGCAGGTTGGCATCACGCAGCTGGAACTGGTGATGGCAATGGCCGTGACCCAGAGGGGTCCAGGCGAGTTGATTGAGGGTGAGGCGGGTCATAAAATCCGGTGCATTTCCAGTGTGTGGGAGCGGGCTTGCTCGCGATGACATCGCCGCAGTCTGCCTGACAGACCGCGCCGCCTGCATCGCGAGCAAGCCCGCTCCCACAGGGTTAGAAGGTGTAATCGGCAGTCACGAAAAACGAACGCGGTTCGCCCATGATCCATTGCTGGCCGCCATTGTATTGGGTTACGGCGTACTGGCGGTCGAACAAATTGTTCAAACGCAAACCCAGGGTGGTTTTGGGCAACGCTTTCCAGCTCACAGTGGCGTCGACCACGGTGTAGCTCGGCAGTTCGACGTTGTTGGCCATGTCGGCATATCGCGAGTCAACATAGCGCACGCCGGCACCGGCACTTACATCATCGGTGATGGCCTTGCTCAACCACAGGTTGGCGGTGCGACGCGGTACGTCGGTGGGGCGGTTGCCTTTGCGCGAGACGCCTTCGTCGTCGAATTTGTCGTACTGCGCACGCACCACCGAGGCGTTGGCCTGTAACGCCCAGCGTTGCGGCAGTTGCAGGTCGAGGCTGGCTTCCAGGCCGCTGGAAGACTGCTCGCCCACTTGCAGCGAATTGCCCGGGATATTCGGGTCGGAGGTCAGCAGGTCTTTTTTGACGATGTGATACGCCGCCAGGGTCCACTCGCCGCGCTGGTCCCAGAACATCTGCTTGAAGCCGATTTCGGTCTGCCGTGCATGGGCCAGCTCGAAGTTTTGCTGCTTCTCGCTCAGGCTGATCAAGCCGCCCACGCCATCCACGCTGGTGGCTTGCTGGGCATAAATCGACATGTCCGGGGTCAGCTCGTAGACCAGCCCGACTTTCCAGCTGTTGGCCGACAGGCTGCGGTCGCTACGGGTAGCGTCGCCATTGGCGGCAAAGTCATCGCGGTCCAGATGCACGATATCGCGGCGCACGCCGGTCACCAGCGACAGTTGATCGCTCAGCTCGGTGCGGTTTTCTGCGAACAGTGAAACCTGTTGCGTGGTGGTGGTGTATTGGTCGCGGTACGGCGACTGGCTTTCGAATTCGCCACGATCCGGGTGGTACAAGTCGATGGGCTGACCGCCGGTGTTCACATCGGTGTAGGGCGAGTTGCTGTGCAGATTGAAGTGGATACGGTTGTAGTCTGCACCCACCAGGGTTTTGCTTTTGAGGCCGAACAGGTCGTGGTTGAGGGTGAAGGTCTGGCGGTCGCCGACCTGTTCCTGTTCGTGCTTGATGCTGTAGTAGCCGCTGCGCAGCAAGGTCTGCTGGCTTTCACTCCAGGCGTGGTTTTCGGCGTTCTGCCAGCGGCGCTGGGCCTTGAGGTAATACAGCTCGTTGTTGGCACTGAGGTCGTCGTTGATCTGCCATTCAGTATTGAGGCGCGTCCACTGGTCGTTGTAATGCAGTTTTGCATCACGCACGTTGTAGTTCTTGTCGCGCAGGCTTTCGTGATACCGGCCATTGATCAGCGGCACGCCGAAGTCGTTTTGCGGCTGCTGGTCGCCGTAGTCGTGGCTGAGGGTGAACGCCAGGTCGTCGCTGGCCTGCCAGCGCAGGGCAGCGCTGACAAAGGTGTTTTCGGAGTCGCCGTGGTCGATCCAGCCGTTGCTCTGGACGTGGTTGATGTTCAAGCGGTAGCTCAGGGTGTCGGTCAGCGAACCGCCGCTGTCCAGCGCCTGCTGGCGGGTATCGTAGGAGCCGTAGCCCACCCGCAGGTGGTTTTCGATGGCGCCGGTAAAAGGCTTTTTCGGGATCACGTTGATCACCGCGCCGGTGGCGCCTTCGCCATACAGTACCGAGGCCGGGCCGCGCAGTACGTCGATGCGCTCCACCGACCAGTCGTCCACCGGGAAAGTCACGGTGCCCGCGCCGCTGTACATGCGCACGCCGTCATAAAGCTGCATCACCGAACCTTCACCGACGAAGCCCCGGGCCGAGTAGGCCGAGCCACCGTTGCCCGGCGTGCCGGTATTGCTGATGCCAGTGGTGCGGGTCACGGCGTCCTGCACGCTGCGGTCGCCCCGGGCGCGGATTTGCGCACCGGTCAGGCTTTCAACGCTGGCCGGGGTTTCCAGGCTGTTGAGGTTCAGGCGTGAGCCGGCGCTGGTGGCGGTCTTGAGGTCGATGCTTTCGATTTCGACTTCAGGGGCGGTGATGCTCGCGGCCGGCAGCATGAGGGACGGGGCGGTGTCATCGGCCTGGGCGCTGTTCAGCGCCAGCAGGCAGAGGCTGGACAAAAAGTACTTGTTCATCGGGGCAGTGAGTCGCTTATTTCAGAGGGTGTCCCCGCTGCCTCCTGGCGGCGGGTGATGGAGCTTAACTTGTTTTGTTATACAGTAACATTAATTTCGGGCGTGTTACTGGCGTGCCATTATAGCCAAGGCTCTAGAATGCGCCTCTCGGATGCCTAATGCTGATTATGAGAGGCGCTCATGTGGCCGCAGTTTGCGGATCATCAGCAGTAACCGGTCGAGCCCCCACACGGCGATCAACGAGGCGCCCACCAGCGGGAACGCGATGGCCAGGGCGAGCATGATGGCAACGCCGGTTTTCCAGGTCGGCAGGTCGTGACGCAGCGGCGGTACCCCCAAACCACCTTGCGGGCGACGCTTCCACCAGATCACCAGGCCGCTTACGGAACTGAGCAGGATCATCAGGCACACCAGCAGCATCACGATCTGGTTGAGTGGGCCGAACAGTTTGCCTTCGTGCAGCATCACGCCCATTTCAGTGGCGCGGGCGACGTTGCCGTAATGCTGCCAGCGCACGTCGGCCAGCACCGTGCCGGTGTATTGATCGACATGCAGGGTGGCGTCATTGCGCGGGTCGTCGGCGAACACGGCTATGGTAAACACGCCGCTGGCGGTGGTCGGCAGGGTGATGCTGTAGCCGGGTTCGACCTGGCGCGCGGTGGCGGTGTCGACCACGGCTTGCAGGGTGATGCCGGGGGCTGCGGGGCCTGAACTGTGGGCGGCGTGGGCCATATGTTCGGCGTGGGCGCCGGAGACCGGCATCGGTGTGTTTTCCATTGCCCAGGGTACGGTCTGGCGGGTGGCGTTGTTGAGGCTGCGGGCCTCGATATCGGACTTGGGCACGTCGTTCCACATGGCCACCGGGAAGCGGTTCCACAGGTCGGCGTATTGCTTGCCCCAAAAACCGGTCCAGGTCATGCCGCTGATCAGCATAAACAGCAGCAAGGCCGCGCCCCAGAACCCGGTGACAACGTGAAGGTCACGCCACAGCACACGCCCGCGCCGGTTCAGGCGCGGCCATAAGATACCGGCCGCCGACTGCCCGCGCGGCCACCACAGGAACAGGCCGGACACCACCAGCACCACGCCCCAGCCGGCGGCCAGTTCCACCAGCCGGTCACCGAGGGTGCCGATCATCAGCTCGCCGTGCAGGGCACGGGCTACGGCTTGCAGGTTGAGCTTGGCATCCTGCTCACCCAGCACCTGGCCGGTGTAGGGGTTGATAAACACATTTAGCTCGTGCCCGGCGTTATTGATCACGAACTGGCCGCTGCGTTCGCGGTTGATCGGCGGCAGGTACTGGCTGATATGGCCCTGGGGGTAAGCGGTTTGCACGCGGCTGAGTTGCTCGTCGGCGCTGAGGCCGTGATGGGCCGGGGTGACGGTGAGCAGGTGGTCGTAGAGCAGGGGGTCGAGCTGGGGCTTGAACAGGTAGATGATCCCGGTCAGGGCCAGCAGGATCATGAATGGGGCGACAAACAGCCCGGCGTAGAAATGCCAGCGCCAGGCCAGGTTGTAGAAAGACGGTGTTGGTCGGCTCATGTGAGCGGCTCCGCAAGGTAGCAAGGTTTAGTGTTTGTTGTTTTGAGTGGGAGCGGGCTTGCTCGCGATGCAGGCAGCTCGGTCTGTCTGGCCGAGCGCGCTGATGCAATCGCGAGCAAGCCCGCTCCCACAGGGGCGACTGGTGTCAGAAACTCACATCCACCTTGGTCCACAGCGTGCGGCCCGGTTCATTGATGGCGCGCGGGTCGTTGGCCGGGTAGCCGTAACCGGCGTTGCCCGCCATGTTCAGATGCTCGCTGTAGTTTTTGTCCAGCAGGTTGTCGACCCCGGCGCTGACCTTGAGGTTTTTGTTGATGCGGTACGCACCGTTTAACGAGAACACGCCAAAGCCGGCACTTTTGTCGAAGTCCTTGCCCACCACGTTGCCCGCGTTGCGGTCGATGCGGTCCTGGCGCGCCACGATGCGCCACAGGGCACCGGCACTCCAGTCGTCTTGGCTGTAGGTCAGGCCCAGGCGGGTGTCCAGTGGTGGCATTTGCGGCAAGGCTTTACCGTCGCTGGTGTTCTTGCCCCAGGCGTAAGCCAGGGTGGCATCGGCTTTCCAGTTGGAGGTCAACTGGTACGCCGCGCCCAGCTCGCCGCCCATGACCCGGGCGTTGATGTTTTGCGCTTGTGAGGAACCTTTGGCGTAATCGAAGAGGATGTAGTCGCGGATCTCACCGGCGTACACCGAGGCCCAGGCCTCCAGAGTGTCGGTTTTGTACTGCAGGCCCGCGTCCAGCTGGGTGGTTTTCTCCGGTTTGATGGCATCGAACGCATTCACCGAACCGGCCGGGCCGGAACTCGGCGAAAACAGCTCCCAGTAATCCGGGAAACGCTGGCTGTGGCCCAGGCCTGCGTACACCGTGGTCGGGCTGTCGCTCAGGTCATGCTCGTAGCGCACGAAACCGCTGGGCAGGGTATCGGCACGGGTCTTGTCCAGGGTCGGGTTGGGCTTGCTCATCATCCCCGAGCCAAGTCGGGCGCGGTAATCCTTGGCGGATGCGCGGTCCAGGCGGGCGCCGGTAATCAGCCGGTCACGCTCGGCGGCGTACCAGGTCAGCTCGCCAAAGGCTCCGTAGTTGTGGAAATCGGCGTCCTTGCTCCAGTTTTGATCCTTATAGGTATCGATGCCCATGCCCGAGCGTTTGCGGTGCTCATTGGTCTGGGCATCAATGCCGCTGATCAACTGGTAGTCGGCCCAGCGCCAGGTGGCCTTGACCCGTGCGCCGAGGGTGCGGCGGTCGACGTTGGAAGCCATTGGGCCAGCCATCATGCCGGTGCCCGACGGGGTGCGCAGGGTGTAGTTGTCCATCACATGGTCGGCGTAGTTGTAATAGACCTGTGCTTCGATCTTGTCGAGAACGTCGCCGATATTGGATTTTTCAAAACGCAGGCCCAGGCTTTCGCGCTTGTACTGGCTGCCGTCCATGCCGCGTCCGGCCGAGCGTGCTTCGCCGTCGCCCTTGCCGGCGGTGAGTTCCAGCAGGGTGTCGGCATCCGGGGTCCAGCCCAGGGCGATGTCGCCATTCCATTTGTCGTAGCGCGAGGGCACGGTGTCGCCGTTGCCGTCCTTGTAGTCATCGGCATGGGCGGTGTTGCCGATAACCCGCACGTAGCCCAGCGGGCCACCGGCGGCGGCATCGATGGTTTTGTCGAAACGGCCGTTGGAGCCCGCCAGCAAGCTGGCATTGACCCGGGTGCCCAGTTCGCCGAAGTGCTCGGGTTCGCGCTCGAAGAGGATGGTGCCCGCCGAGGCGCCCGGGCCCCAGAGCACGGTTTGTGGGCCTTTGATCACGGTGAGCTTGTCGTAGGTTTCCGGCGAGATGTAGGAGGTGGGTGCGTCCATGCGCCCGGGGCAGGCGCCGAGCATTTCGCCGCCGTTGGTGAGGATGTTCAGCCGCGAGCCGAACATGCCACGCAACACCGGGTCGCCATTGGTGCCGCCGTTGCGGATCAGGGCGAAGCCGGGGATGGTCTTGAGGTAGTCGCCGCCGTCACTGGCAGGCACGGGCTGGCGTGGGTCCTTGGGGTTGGTGACGATGGTCAGCGGTGAGCTGGGGGCGATGGCGGTGATCACCAGCGGGCTCAGTTCATTGCTGTGCGCGGCATGTTCGTCGGCCACGGCGGTGGTTGCCAGGACGGCGCAGCACAGGGTGCTGAGGGCAAAAGGCAAACGGGAGGCAGCAGTAAAGCGGGACATAGACATTCCAATAGTCAGGCGAATACAACGCGGCCACGCACCTGCGGCTGTCTAAAGCAGCGCATGCAGGTTGGCCAGGTGATGTGTTGTGTCGGTGCTTAAAGGAATGCGGGAGGTGCGCGGGAGCGTGCCCCGGGGAAGACCGGTTGCCGGGCGTGGCCCAGGCGGGGGTTGGCGGCCAGGTAACTGTTGAGTTTAGGCGCGCCGTAAAGGGTCAGGTTCGGGGTGCCGGGCAGCGCCGGGCAACTGAACAGCAGGGTGCAGTAGCCGCACTTTTCCCAGATGGCATGATGGTCGCTGGCGGGGTGTTCATGATCCGCGTGCGCCGGCATGTCCATGCCCATTTCCATCGACATGGGCATTGGCATGGAGGCGTGATGGTCCATCGGCATCGCCTGGGAAATCAGCGGGCCGATAAAGATCATCAACATGGCAAACAGGCTCAGCCAACTGCCGCGAATATGCGACATGGAGTGCCTGGCGCGTGGTGCGCGCACGGGGGTCAGCAACCTTGGCCGTTAGTGGGCGTGCATGTGTTCCATGCTGTCTTCAGGTGCCTGCTTCTGCACATTGACCTCAACCGGCACGGCGCCGGCTTTTTCAAAATGCAGGGTCAGCGGGAAGTGCTTGCCGTCCTGCAGCAGGCTGCGGTCCTTGAGGCCGAACATCATCACGTGGTACGCCATGGGCGCGAAGGTGACGGTACCACCAGGCGGCACTTCGACGCTGGCCACGGGCAGCATCTTCATCAAGTCGCCTTCCATGATGTGCTGGTGCAGTTCGGCCTTATCGGCAATCGGCGTGTCGACACTGACCAGGCGATCGGCCGTGTTGCCGGTGTTGTGAATGATGAAATACGCGGCCACGGTTGGCGCATTGGGCGGCAGTTCCTGGGACCACGGGTGGGCGATTTCGAGGTCGCCGCTTTTGTATTCGTGGGCGTTGGCAAAACAGGCAGGCAGCAACACAGCCGCCGCAATCACGACGTGCTTGAACAGGGAAAGGTTCAACATGGCAATTCTCCGGAACGATTCAAAACGCAAAGGGGTTGCGAGGAAGAATCAGACCAGGGGCGATGCGCGGGGGTTGAGGCTGGGCCATTGCTGGCGCGGGGTGGGGCGCTTGAGATGATCGGGGACCAGGCTGTGGCCCCGCTCGATGGCGGCAAAGTAGAGCTTGGGAATATGCGCGGGCAGCGCCACCACCGGCGCGGCGCCCGAGCAGCACCAGCAATGCTGCATGGTGGAATGATCGTCAGGCTGGCTGTCGGCGGGCTCGAACTTGCCCAGCGATACGGCGACCATCTTGGTGCCGGTGGAGGAGCAGAAGCTGCTCCACATGAATTGTTCGGTGGGGCCACGCTCAGCGGATTGGGTCGCCCCGGCCATCGACATGGCGAGCATGTTGAACAGCACTGCAAAGCAGGCGATCCAGGCAAATGCAAACCGTTGTCGGGACATGACGAATTCCGTGAGTGGAGCGATCAAGGGGCTATTTAGCCTGAATGCTCGGCGTAAGTAAAAAGTGCGGGTGTGGCGAAGTGTCGCGACAGGGAAAGCACATTAATGCGCGGGCACCGCATGCACCTCGATTTGTACTCCCAGATTAGCCCGGATTACAGCAAATATCGCCGCCAGATTGTCCATGCTTGGATTGCCGCTGACCGAGAGCATTCGGTGCAGGCTCTTACTGGGTTTCGCTGTTTCTTTGGCCAACCCTTCAAACCCTACGGTGGCATTTACCAGGTCGCGCAGGATGACGCGCGCCATCTCCGGTTCGCCATTGAGGAAGAGTGTCGCGGCCTCATCGAGCAGAGCTTGAGCAAATGCAGGATCGCGTTCGGCTCGCTCAGCAATCGTTTGCTTGAAACTTCTTGTGAGAGCCATAGGAACTACCTCGTGTGTTGCGTTGCGTTTTGCCGACGTTTGTACTCAGCAATGAGCTTTTTCGCTTGTTTGATATCGTGCTTCTGGCTGGATTTGTCGCCGCCGCCAAACAGGATGATCAAGCGTTTGCCCTCCTGTAACAAATAGATTCTATAGCCCGGGCCCCAATCGATGCGGTATTCCCCCAAGCCTTCAAACCACTTTATGTTTGAGGTGTTGCCCATCTCCATGCGCATGATTGCCGTGGATACCTTGGCTGCTGCCTGGGCATCCAATGACGAAAACCAGCGCTCGAAAGGGCTGGTTTGGTCTTGGCCGCAATATTCTTCTACGTTTATCGTCATGCGAACGAAGGTAACCAATAGGTTACCATATCGTAAAGCTGCTAAAAGTTACAGCGCATGAATTGCCTGCGAGGGCCTCACCGGGTTTTATCAGTAAGACCGCGCTGTTCCCATCGCAGGCAAGCCAGCTCCCACAGGTTGGGCACTGTTCACAACAAATAACGTTCCTGCGCCAAAGATTCCAGCAGGTCTTCGACTGTCGAGAACTCCCGATCCACCTGCGCCAGTGTCGGCCGTTTGAGGATCAACACCGGCACCCCGCGCTCGCGGGCCACTTCCAGTTTGGGTTCGGTGGCGCTGCTGCCGCTGTTTTTGCTGATCAATACGTCGATGCGCCGTTGTGCAAACAACTTGCGTTCGTCATCGATGAGGAACGGCCCGCGTGCGCCTATCACCTCACAGCGTACGTTGCCGGGGTAAACGTCCAGGGCGCGCAGGGTCCAGAACTGCTCTGGCGGGATTTCGTGCAGGTGCTCCAGCGGCTCACGGCCCAAGGTGAACAAGGGGCGCTGGAAGGTGGCGAGCGCTTCGACCAGTTCGCTCCAATCTGCCACTTCGCGCCAGTCATCATCCGGTTGCGCAACCCACGCAGGGCGGCGCAGGGCCCAGCACGGAATATTGCTGGCGGCCGCGGCGAGAGCAGCGTTCTGGCTGATTTGCGCAGCGTAGGGGTGGGTGGCGTCCAGCAGCAAATCGATACCCTCGTCGCGAATGTATCGAGCC
Organism: Pseudomonas sp. WC2401; assembly: GCF_041200115.1. Lineage (NCBI taxonomy): Bacteria > Pseudomonadati > Pseudomonadota > Gammaproteobacteria > Pseudomonadales > Pseudomonadaceae > Pseudomonas > Pseudomonas sp. WC2401. Next base: position 104,353 of record NZ_CP165623.1, on the reverse strand, counting down.
AGACCTTCAGCACCGCCATAACCGCCCACCCGTACCTCGCAGGTCAGGTCCGTCGGCACCCGGCCCACCCCGGCCAGGCTGTAGACATGCTGCGGGCCCAGGGTACGGGCGATGGCCAGCGCTTCGGTGACGCCGCCCAATAACAAGATACGCTTCATGCAAAGGCTCCCGCGTGGCCGACGATCCCGCCCTGGCGGTCGATGGCAAACACTTCAACCTGCACCTGGGCTGGCACCACGCTGCGGGCAAAGTCCAGCGCGTGCTGGCACACCGCATCGCCCAGCGCGACACCCGCCGCACTGGCCATCGCCAGCGCCTGCTGGCTGGTGTTGGCCTGGCGGATGGCTTCCTGCAACTGGCTGTCGGCACCGATGGCGGCGGCCCACTCAGCCAGTTGCGGCAGGTCGATGCTGGAGTGGCGACTGTGCAAGTCCATATGGCCTGCGGCCAGTTTGCTGATCTTGCCGAAGCCGCCGCAAATGCTCAATTTATCCACAGGCACTTTGCGCAGGTGCTTGAGCACTGCGCCGACAAAGTCGCCCATTTCGATCAGGGCGATTTCCGGCAGGTTGTAGACCCGGCGCATGGTGTCTTCGCTGGCGTTGCCGGTGCAGGCGGCGATATGCAGGTAGCCGTTGGTCTTGGCCACGTCGATGCCCTGGTGAATCGAGGCGATATAGGCCGCGCAGGAGAACGGCCGCACGATGCCGCTGGTGCCCAGGATCGACAGCCCGCCGAGGATCCCCAGGCGCGGGTTCATGGTTTTCAGGGCCAGGGCTTCGCCGTCCTGCACATTGACGGTCACTTCAAAACCGCCGCCGTAACCCAGTTCGGTTGCCAGTTGCTGCAAGTGGTCAGTGATCATCTTGCGCGGCACCGGGTTGATTGCCGGTTCGCCCACGTTCAGCACCAGCCCCGGGCGGGTCACGGTGCCGACGCCTTGCCCGGCGACAAAGCCAATGCCCGCCTCGGCCCGCAGGCGTACCCGTGAGTAGAGGAGCGCACCGTGGGTCACGTCGGGGTCGTCGCCGGCGTCCTTGATCGTGCCCGCTTCGGCACCGTCTTGCCACAGGCGGCAGAACTCCAGGCGCATCTGCACCTGCTTGCCCTTGGGCAAGGTGATTTGCACTGCGTCGTTAAACACGCCGCCCAGCAGCAGGCGCGCAGCCGCCAGGCTGGTGGCGGTGGCGCAGCTGCCGGTGGTCAGGCCGCTGCGCAGGGGGGCGGGTTGTTCGGCGGTTTCGTCACGCATCGAGGGGCTTGGTCACGTCCAGAAGGGTAATGGGCAACGCCTGGCGCCAGGTGTCGAATTCACCCAGGGGCTGGGCCTGGGCGATATGGATGCGGGTCAGCTCGCCGCCGTGGCGTTCGCGCCAGCTCATCAGCAGCATTTCGCTTTGCAGGGTGACGGCATTGGCCACCAGCCGCCCGCCGGGCTTGAGCTGTTGCCAGCAGGTATCGAGCACGCCTTCGCGGGTGACGCCGCCACCGATGAAAATCGCATCCGGGCGCTCCAGCCCGGCAAGGGCTTGTGGCGCCTTGCCGCGAATCAGTTGCAGGCCGGGCACGCCCAGGGCATCGCGGTTGCGTTCGATCAGTTGCTGGCGCCCTTCATCGGCTTCAATCGCCAATGTGCGGCAACTGGGCCAGGTGCGCATCCACTCGATGCCGATCGAGCCGCTGCCCGCGCCCACGTCCCACAGCAACTGGCCGGGCAGCGGGGCGAGGCGGGCGAGGGTGACGGCGCGCACATCGCGTTTGGTCAACTGGCCGTCATGCTCGAACGCGCTGTCGGGCAGCCCGCCAATGCGTGACAGCGGCCGCGCACTGGCGTCGGCCAGGCAGTCGATGGCGATCAGGTTGAGGGCGGCGACGGGCGGGTCCTTCCAGTCGCTGGCGCTGGCCTCCACCCGCCGCTCCGCCGGGCCGCCGAGATGCTCCAGCACCGTCAGGCGGCTGGGGCCAAAGCCCTGTTCGCGCAACAGCCGGGCGATGATGGCCGGGCTGCTGGCATCGTTGCTCAGCACCAGCAGGCGTACGCCGCTGTGCAGGTGGGCATTGAGCGCGGCGACGGGGCGTGCCACCACCGACAGCGTGACCACGTCCTGCAGGGGCCAGCCCATCCGCGCGGCCGCCAGGGAAAACGACGAAGGCGCCGGCAGTACCTGCATGTCTTCCCGCGCCACTACCCGCGCCAGGCTGGCGCCGACGCCAAACAGCATGGGGTCGCCGCTGGCCAGTACGCAGGTCGGCGTGTTGCCCTCGGCCAGCACCGGCGCCAGGGCAAACGGCCTGGGCCAGGTCTGGCGCTCGGCGCGGATGCAGGCGGGCAGCAGGTCGAGCTGGCGCTGGCTGCCAATCACCCGGCTCGCGCCCAACAAGGCGCGGCGCGCATTCTTGCCCAGCCCGGCAAAGCCGTCCTCACCTATTCCCACAACTGTTAGCCAGGGCGACATGCCGATCCTCTTGATAAACGCCAGGTTGTTCCCCCGCTGCCGGGCGAACGCCCTGCGGAGACAGGTGAGCATGATAACGCGCCTTGCCCTGCACCAGAGTCGATCTTTACGGGTGGTAGCCGGGTAGTGCCTGTGGACGCAAGATCCGGGGCAACCAGATCCGCGAGTACCTCAGCCCGCAGGTGATGTTCAATCAGGCACAGGCGCGCTCACCCGCTTCGGCTATTTCAAGCCCGGGCCGGCACATCGGTTTGATCCGCCGTTTGTACCTGCATATCTATGTAGTGCCTTGGCGGCGCGGGCTTGCTATAGCGTGTCGGGCATTGTTCGGGGTCCCGGAGGGATGACTCATGAAAACCAGTGATAGTGCATTTTATTCAGAGCCCGCCCTGCGCGAGGTGTTTACCGCCTGCCTGGCGCGCGCCGGGCAAGCGGGTGAAGTCGGCGAGCTTGAAACCAAGGGTCTGCGGGCGATTCTTCTGGGTCTGCCGTCGCCGGTGCAGGCCTGCCAGCTGTTTCTGGCGCGCAATGGCAGCCGTCTTGTGCTGTGGGCGGGTGCCTTGCTGTGCAGGGCCGACGGCCCCGACCTGTTCCTGTTCAGGCTGCCGGGCAGCCTTGAGCGCTTTGCCAGCCTGGACGCATTGCGCCAGGGCCTCGAACAGTTGCTGGATTCCCCGGCCGAGCGCCACCGGCTGCTGCGATTTACCCCGCTGGATGTGCGCCAACGCCTGAGCGCGGCCGGTTCGCTGCTGGTTCAGGTACAGCCAGTGGCTTCTTCGGCCCTGGCTGGGGTCAGCCGGCAAGTCGGCGATTTTGTGCAGCGCTGTCAGGAAACGACCTTGGCCAGCCTGGTGTCGGCACCCTCGTTGCACGCGGTTGTCGAGGCCCGGGAGCTTGCCGCCCTGGCGCGTAAAACGGTCGGGCAAGCGCCTGCCCCTGACGACTTGCAACTGATGGAACAGATACAGCAGCGCATGCAGGCCGCATTGCAGCAATGGTGGCACACACCCTTGGGGCCTGGCTCCAGCCCCTATGCCTGTTGCGTGGCGCTGCAAGGCGACCGTTATTACCAGCAGTGCCTGCAGGCCCTTTACGACAGGCAGGTCACCCCGGTGCAGTTCGATCTGCTGGAAAGCGTGGTTTCCGCTGCCGGGGGTGGTGGGCAGATGCATGTCTTACGCCTGTCGGTATTTGATCCAAACAACGGCGCGGTAAACCTGGCAGGGTTGCTGGGGGTGTTTTTTGTGCAACAGGACGGGCCGGTATTTCTGTTTGGCGGGCCGCACGGGCTGCAGCAGTATTCATCGAAGTCACGGCTCAAGGCGCGGCTGCTTTCGGCCTTGCGGGCACCGCCGACGTTTGAACACCTGGCCCGGCATGTGGCGCTGGCGCAACAGGGGTTTCTGCTCGAAAGGGTCGAGTTGGACCTGAGCGTCGAGCACCTGTCCTCTGATCCTTTTGCGGCCAATATTGACTCGATTCAGAGCAAGCAAGTTGATGATTTCGCCTATCTGTTGCGCACGTTACCGGCCCGGGGAGTAGCCCTGGCGGCAGCGGATCACGGGCTGGATGTGCGCCTGCTGGTGGACGGGCGTTTGCTGGCGCTCGACAGTGGCGGACGCTGGAGCAGCCGCTACGAACCCCGCGCCCGTCCTCCTGTGGCTCCGGTCAATGGCTGGCCGATCGACAGGCTGGCGGCGAGGTTGGCGAGTGTCGCTGCCCAGCGTGACGAGCTGTTGCGGGCGTGGCCTGCGCCGTTGTCGTATGCGCGCTTGCGCCTGCTCGAAGCGCTGGCCCGGGCCGGCCATGAGGCGCTGGATATCGAGCGCATCCTGCTGCGCCACCCCGGTGCCCGGGAGCCGGTCACGCTGGTCGCGGGGCTGCTGCAGCATGCTACCGGGTACCTGCCGCTGCCGCGTGATCCGCAGCAGATCGAAGCGGGCCTGTACGGCCATGAGAGCGGTGACTGGAAACCACAGAGATCGCTGTCGGGAACCAAGCTGCTCAACCTGCTGGAGCACGCGGCGTCGGATTTCTTTCCGGGGTTTGTTGCCCATCTCAGCGAGTTTTTCCATGCTTCGCTGGCCCTGTCGCGGCCCGATACCCGGATCGACAGGCTGGGCACCCTGAGGCTTGCGCTGCTGCGTGCCCAGTTGCACTTGCGGCAACAGGATCATCCGCTTGAGGCGACGGACATGGCGGTGCTCACCACCGTGCTCGGGCAGCCGGTCAGCGCCCGGCGACCTGCCTGGCAACATTTTGTACCCGACGTGTTCGGTGTTGCGCTGTTGATCCCCGGGGTCCAGGGGGCGGTGGATATGGTCAATTGCCTGCTGTTTACCCAGCGCGGCGGGCTGGAGTCGGTAAACGCCGGGCGCGCCATCTTCTGGAGCCCCGGCTCAGGTTTTGAAGGTTTCGCCTCGCTGGACGCATGCCGGACCTGGTTGCAAGCGCGCCTTATGGACAAGGCACTGCGCTGGGAGCTGCTGGCCCACGTCAGCCTGGCTGCGCAGCCGCAGACGAGCGCCTGGCTGGACAGCATGCCCGGAGAGCATAACCGATGGCTGTTTTTTGAGCGCTACGAGCACGACTTCACCCGCGAGGCCCAGCAGCGGGTGATTGCCAAAGTGCTGGCCGACGCTGGTGAGGCTTGTCGTCAGGCCCGGGCCATACCCTTGTCAGCGCAGGCGTTTGAGAACCTGGTGCAGAGTGCGCTGGTTCATGGCCACGCCGGAGTGACGCCGGAGCCTGTGCTTGAAGCGGTTCACCTGCAACGGTTCGAGGCCTCGTTGGCGCCCTGGCTGAAAAGCGCCCCGGCCGCCGATCAACTGGCCTACGCCGGCCTGCTGCAACGCTATCAGCATGCCGGGCAGGCAGCGCAGAACTACCTGCATGACATCCCGCCCATCATCGACTATGCCCGCAGCATGCTGACGCTGCGTCTGGAACTCGACTTCCCGGGCCTGGTGCCTGGCCCGGACGCCATTGAGGTGGTGATCGATACCTACCTGGCCTCGACGGTACCGGTGGGCAACACGCCCTCATATTTACCGGCGGCAACCACCCGCACAGTCCAGACCCTGACGCAGTTTTCGCTCAATGGCTTCTATCGGCTCAATGACGGGGCCCTCTCGCTGCGGGCCAGCAACGCTACTCCGTTGCCCGAGGCCCTCAACGCCACCTATGTGCGGCGAGTCACGCGCCAGCTGGATATCGGCGCGCATTACCGGGCCTTGTTGCAGGACAAGCTGACCCCCGGTAACACGGAGGTTGCCGAGCGCCAACAGCAGTTTTCCGAACTGTTATCGGTTCAGGTCATGGAGCAGGTGCTGCGGGAAAAACTGATGGAGCCGGGCAAGGAGGTGGCCTGTGGTTATGTGAAACATGTGATCAGCATGCCCGATGGTGCGGCCCGGCTGCCATTGAACGGGCAGGCCATCATTGTCCGCCCGTTTGAGCTGCTGGCCGAACCGGATGCCGCCCCCGATCGTGCCCGGGGCCTGTATCTCATTGGCCCGGCGCACTCCGGCGGCGGGCCGCAGGTGCTGTGGGTCAGCTACAGCGAGCACTATACGTTCAGGACCTATAGCGATGAACCTGCCTTGCTCGAAGACTTGCGCGTCTCGACCCCGTTTCAGGCCCTGGTGCTGCAGCGCCTTGAGCCCGAGGCACGCAAAACCTACAACTACGGCGGTTTTACCGAACCCCATGTGCCCCGTTATGTCGATGCTTCGCCAGGTGGCTATGTGCCCAGGCCTGCACCCCCAACCCTGGGCCTATCGCCGATCGCGGGTAATCTGTTCGAGCAGTTGTACACCGACAACTACCATCTGTTGCTCGATATGGCCGCTGCACAGTCCAGGACCACGGCCGAGACCGACTGGGAGTCGTTCAAGTACCTGTTCTCGCTGATTGCGTCGACGGCGCTGATGTTCCTGCCTGCAAAGTTGAGTATCCCACTTGTGGTTTGGCAGTCGTTGAGCAGCCTGCAACAGGGGGTTGAGTCTGCGCTAAAGGGCGATTGGGGGGAGGCCGTGGCCGGCTTTGCGTCGTCACTGGCGCAGATCGGAACAGGTTATCGCACGCCGCGCATCGAGCCTGCAGCCCTGCACCAGCCTGAAGTACGGTCCCGGGTACGGCTTACACCTGAGCAGGAGGCCGGACTGCAGCCCTTTCAAACCCATGATGTGGCCTTGCAGGATCTGGATCTGGCCCCTTCGACCCGGCTGTACCTTCACCCCGGCACGGGCCGCCAGTATGTGCTGCTGGCGGGGCATGTATTTCGGGTACAGGCATGGCGTGAGCGCTGGCGGATTTATCTCGGCGAGCTGCGTGAAGGGCCGTTGGTCAGGCTCAATGAGGACGGGCAGTGGGCCCTCGACCTCAAGGAGCCGCTGCTGGGAGGCGGCCCGGTGCTGTCGGTCACGGCGCGGGTGGCCGACCACTTGACCCATGAAATCCAGGCTGTGGGCATGGTCAACATCGAGCGACGCTTTCCCGACAAGGCGCTGGCCATTCGCGAGGCCCATGCACAGGCCGTGACCTACCTGCAGCGCTGCCAGAGTGCCCTGCATGGGCTGCTTGGACCCGGCCCTGAAAATGCCCGCAACCGGGCGCTCGTCGCCGGGTTTTTTGATGTGGAGGAGGTCAGCCAGCCCTTGCTGGAGCGTTTGGGCGAAACGGTCGAGCCACTGCTGACCCAGCTCCTGCATCCCGACCTGTCACCTCAGACATCGGGCAAGTATGTGGTGTGTCGTGCCCGCTACAGGGACAACGCCGTTGCCTGGATACACCGCTGGGACACGGGCAGGCGTGTGTACCTGAGCGACCGTTTTTTCAGCACGATCTTTGACACGCCCTATGCCTTGAGCCAGTCGTTTGTGATAACCGTGCAGCCACCCTTCAGGACCAACGTGCATTATCGGGCAACGTTCCTGTTGCACGAGCTGACCCATCAGGTACTGAGCACCGAAGACATCAACTACCTGAACCCCGGCTTTCCCTATGAGGACCTGCTCGATGACAGCACCCCGCTGGGCAGCCATATCAAGTCATTCAACCGGATTGTCCAGAGGTGCCACTCACCGCAAATACCGACAGAGCACCTGTTCCAGGAATTCGACCCTGAAGCTCAAACCTGGGCGGATATGCCCGCCAGCCCCGGCAAGGCAAAAGTCAAAGCCATTGCCGGTGTAAAGACCCTGGACCAGGCGCGGCGGATCTTCAGGAATGATCCGCGTAAACGCATTGATATGATGCTGGCCAGTGCTGATACCGTGGTGTTGTTGCTCACCCGACTGGGCCGGGTTGAGCCTGCGCTGCCGCAGGAGAGGGTGAGCGAGTAGTCATTCCGTCCGGCAGGCTTTTCATGCGCTCGCCCAAAGCAGGCATAATGCGCCACCTGCAATAGCGAATTGCCTGCCCTGGATAGCCCCTTGACCTTGCCACCTGAACTTTCTGTCACGACGCCTGTGCGCCCTTCGGCTTGCCCGGGGTTACTGCGTATCGTCCAGGCGATGGATGGCGGGATCTGCCGGGTCAAGCTGGACGGTGGCTCGATAACGGCCCTGCAGGCGCGTGCGGTGGCCGATGTGGCTCATCGCTATGCCAGTGGCGTGATCGAGGCGACCAACCGTGGCAACCTGCAGATCCGTGGTGTCGGGCCACAGCATCGGGCGCTGATTGAGCCGTTGCTGGCGGCCGGGCTCGGGCCTGCCACGGCGGCCAGTGACGATGTGCGCAACTTGATGCTCAGCCCGAGTGCCGGCATCGACCCGCAGATGCATATCGATACCTGGCCGCTTGCCCGGCAGATACTGGCCAGCCTGCAAAGCACGCCGCGGTTCGCCGAGCTGTCGGCCAAGTTCGCCGTGCAACTGGACGGCGGCGAAGCCCTGTCCATGCTGGAACATCCGCACGACCTGTGGTTGTCGGCGTTCCGGCGCGATGGCCAGACGCTGCTGGCCTTTGGCCTGGCCGGGTGCCCCGCGCACGATCCGGCACTGGCTGCCGTGCCTGCCGAATACGGGCATGAACTGGTGATGGCGGTGCTGATGCAGTTTCTGGATCTGGCCCGGCCTGAGCACATCCGTATGCGCCATCTGCTGCAAGAAGTCAGCGCAGCGTCGTTTGTCGGGCAGTTGGGGCAGCGGCTCAGCGTGCCACTGCTGCCTGTTCGCGACTGGCAACGGGGTGCCGCTTCGGCGTCCATGCACCTCGGCATTTGGCCGCAGCATGCCTCTGGCCGGGTTTATGTCGGCGCCGCCCCGCCGCTGGGGCGGCTGGATGCAACGATGCTCGCGGGGTTGGCCGGGCTGGCCGAGCGCTTCGGCGACGGCACTCTGCGTTTCACCGCGTGGCAGAGCGTATTGCTGCCCAACGTCGCGACGGCTCAGGCCAGCGCGTTGATGGGCGACTTGATAGCGCTCGGCTTGATCTGCGACGCAGGCAGCCCGCTGGCGCACCTGGTCGCCTGTACCGGCTCCAGTGCCTGTGCCAAAGGGCTGGCGGACACCAAGCAGGATGCTCGTCAGTTGGCCTCGTTGCTGCCAAAACCCATGACTATTCACCTGACCGGCTGCCAGCGCTCCTGCGCGGCAGCCCATGTTGCGCCGGTCACCTTGCTGGCCGTGGCGCCCGGTCACTACGACCTCTATTTACGCAGCCCTGAACATGCCGGTTTCGGTGTTCTGCGCGAGCGCAATCTTACAATTGAAGCGGCGAGTGCCTGGTTTGAGGCCCGCCAATGGAGCAACACCGATGATTGATTACATCCGCGATGGTCAAGAGATCTATCGCAATTCCTTCGCCATTATTCGTGCCGAGGCCAACCTCGACAGCATCCCGGCGGACCTGGAAAAACTCGCTGTACGCGTGATCCACGCCTGCGGCATGGTCGATGCCATCGAAGACCTGCGCTTTTCGCCGGGTGCCGGCAAGGCCGGGCGCGACGCTCTGGCGGCAGGTGCGGCGATTTTGTGTGATGCGCGCATGGTGTCCGAAGGCGTGACCCGTACCCGTTTGCCAGCCAACAACCCGGTGATCTGTACCCTGCGTGAAGAGGGCGTACCCGAATTGGCGCTGGAGAAAGGCAACACCCGTTCGGCGGTGGCCCTTGAGCATTGGCGCCCGTACCTGGAAGGCAGTGTGGTGGTGATCGGCAACGCGCCTACCGCGTTGTTCTATCTGCTGGAAATGATCGATGCTGGCGCGCCAAAACCGGCGTTGATTCTGGGCTTCCCGGTAGGCTTTGTCGGCGCTGCCGAATCCAAGGCCATGCTCGCGGCAGACAGCCGTGGTGTACCGTTTGTGATCATGCAAGGCCGCCGTGGCGGTAGCGCGATGGCGGCAGCCGCCGTCAACGCCCTGGCCACGGAGATCGAATAATGGCGCAACCAGGACGTTTGATCGGTCTGGGCGTAGGCCCCGGCGACCCCGAGCTGATCACGGTTAAAGCCCTGCGCCTGCTGCGTGAATCGCCGGTGGTGGCGTATTTCGTGGCCAAGGGCAAGAAGGGCAATGCGTTCGGCATCATCGAGGCCCATCTGCAAGATGCGCAAACCCAGATGCCGCTGGTGTACCCGGTGACCACCGAGGTGTTGCCAGAACCCTTGTCGTACGAACAGGTGATCAGCGACTTCTACGATCAGGCTGCCGTTGAAGTCGCTGTGCATCTGGACGCCGGTCGCGATGTGGCGGTGATCTGCGAAGGTGATCCGTTCTTCTACGGCTCCTATATGTACCTGCACGACCGTCTGGCCCAGCGTTTTGAAGCGCAAGTGGTACCAGGTGTGTGCTCGATGCTGGGCGGCGCTTCGGTGCTGGGCGTGCCGTTGGTGTATCGCAACCAGAGCCTGTCGGTGCTCTCGGGTGTGCTGCCCCACGAGGAACTCAAGTCGCGCCTGGCAGTTGCCGATGCGGCGGTGATCATGAAGCTGGGGCGCAACTTTCATAAAGTGCGCGAGGTGCTGAGCGAGCTGGGGCTGGCCGAGCGGGCGTTGTATGTCGAGCGCGCCACCATGAGCAATCAGAAGATCGTGCCGCTCAATGAAGTGGAACCGATGTCTTCACCCTATTTCTCGCTGATTATCGTCCCTGGCGAACGGTGGCAGGGTTGAGTCGCCCGGCACCGGCCATTGTCATTCTGGGCAATGGCAGCCTGGACACCGCACGCCGTATCCAGCAGTTGCTGCCCGGCGCTTCGGTCCTTGGGCTGGCAGGGCGGGTAGACGGCGCGGATCGTAGTTACAGCGATTTCGGCGACACTATGCGTCAGCTATATCAGCAGGACACGCCGATTATTGCGCTGTGCGCTGCGGGTATTGTGATCCGCACGTTGGCGCCGTTGTTGCTGGAAAAAGGCGCCGAGCCGCCGGTACTGGCGGTTGCCGAAGACGCCAGCGCGGTGGTGCCGTTGCTGGGCGGGCTGGGCGGGGTGAATGATCTGGCGCGGGTCATTGCGGCGGGTCTGGGGATTGCTCCGGCGATCACCACCAGCGGCGAACTGCGCTTTGGTACGTGCCTGCTGAACCCGCCTGCGGGCTATGCCCTGGGCGATCTGGAACTGGGCAAGCGCTTTGTTTCGGACCTGCTGGCCGGCGAATCAGTGCGTATCGAAGGCGATGCACCGTGGCTGGCGCGGGCGCAGTTGCCCGAACATGCACAGGCGCGTCTGGCAATTCATGTGGGCAACGCCGAGCGTGCGCCTGCCGCTGACGAGTTATTGATTTATCCGCGCAATGTACTGGCACAGGTGTGTGCCGAGGTTTCGCCGCAGACGATCCTCGAAGCATTGCAGCAGGCTGGGCTGGCTCGCCAGTCCTTGGCTTGCGTGGTTGCGCCCGATACCTTGATGGCCAGTGCGCCGTTGCGTGAAACGGCCCTTGAACTGGCGGTGCCGCTGCGGTTTGTCGGCGGCGATGATGCGCTGCTGCCCGTAGCCTGGCGTGAGCCGGGCAATGGCGTGGCGCTGGGCGTGGCCTCCACGCCATTGGCGCCTGAGCAGATTGGCCGGGCCCGTGGTCGCCTGGCCGTGATCGGCCTGGGCCCCGGTGCTGCCGAGCTGATGGTGCCTGCGGTCAAGGCCGAACTGGCACGGGCCAATGATGTACTGGGTTACGAAACCTATGTGCGCATGGCCGGCCCGTTCCGCGACGATCAGGTGATGCATTGCACCGATAACCGCGAAGAGATGCAGCGCGCCCGTCACGCCTTCGAGCTGGCGGCGCAAGGTCGCTCGGTGGTGGTGGTGTCTTCGGGGGACCCTGGAGTTTTTGCCATGGCCGCCGCCGTACTCGAAGCGTTGCATGAGTCTGTGGACCCGCAGTGGCACAGTGTCGATCTGGAAATCCTGCCGGGTGTGTCGGCCTCGCTGGCAACCGCCGCGCAGGCCGGGGCGCCGCTGGGACATGACTTCTGCGTGATGTCGCTGTCGGACAACCTCAAGCCGTGGAGTATCATTGAAAAGCGTCTGGACCTGGCTTGCGAAGCGGATCTGGCGCTGGCGTTCTATAACCCGATTTCCCGCTCAAGGCCGTGGCAACTGGGCGTTGCGCTGGATATCGTCAGGCGTCATCGCACGCCGCAAACACCGGTGGTGCTGGGTCGTGACATTGGCCGTCCGGGCCAGACCCTGCGCACCCTGACCCTGGGTGATTTGACCCCGGAGCAGGTGGATATGCGCACCATGGTGCTGGTGGGGTCGTCGACCACATGCACCTTCCCGCGTGTCGACGGGACTCAATGGGTGTACACGCCGCGCTGGTATGGCGAAAAGCCTTGAGCCCTGACTGTTGGGGGAGCTGGCTTGCCAGCTGCTGATTTCAGGGAGTGCACATGGCCTGTGGGAGCAGGCTTGCCTGCGAAGGCATCGCCGCAGTCAGGCAGGCAAACCGCATCGCCTGTATCGCGAGCAAGCCCGCTCCCACACAGGCCTGCCAGCCGCAGTTGTTGATCAGGGGATCAGATAGCCCCTGATCCCGGTAAAGATAATCTGCGCTGCAAGGGCGCAGACAAACAGACCCATCAGGCGGCTGACGATCTGCAAACCCTGCTCGCCGAGAATCCGCTCAATGCGGTTGGACAGGTAAAGCACCACGCCCACCGTCAGGCTGGCCAGGGCAATACTCACAATCGCCATCAGCTTGTCATCCCAGTGCGGCTGGCTGACGCCCATGACCAGCAACGCACCGATGGTGCCGGGGCCTACAGTCAGGGGAATGGTCAGCGGCACGATGGTCACGTCCTGCTGCACATTGTCGGTTTGCACCGCAGATTTGCCCTGGGCCATGCCCAGCGCCGAGATAAACAGCACGCTGCCGGCACCGATGCGGAACGCATCGACGGTGATGCCGAAGACGCTGAAAATCATGCGCCCGAACAGGTACAGCAACACGCTGGAGATCAGCGTGGCAAGGGCCACTTTCCAGGCCAGGCGGCGGCGTTCCTTGTTCGAGTAACCCCGGGTCAGGCTGATAAAGCACGACAGCACGAAAAACGGGCTGTAGAGCACCAGCATCTTCAAGTACACACTGAACAGCATATGGAGCATGGTCTGAGCTCACATCGAGGGAGGCGCCGAAAGTCTATCAGGGGGATTGGCGGTCTGTTAGGACAGTTGTGTCCTGGATTGACGCAACTCACGTTGTTCGACCCAATATTCCACCAGCTCACGCAGTTGTGACAGCTCCACGGGTTTGGACATATGCCCGTCCATACCGGCCTGCCGCGCACGTTCCTTGTGTTCGGTGAGGATATGCGCGGTCAACGCGACCACCGGAGTGCGCACGCGCTGATGGCTGACTTCCCAGGCGCGCAGTTGCTCGGTGGCGGAAAACCCGTCGAGTACTGGCATCTCACAGTCCATCAGCACCAGGTCGTAACGCTGGGCTTTCATCGCCTTGAGCGCTTCGGCGCCATTGCAGGCGGTGTCCGGGTGCAAATTGAGCTTGCCCAGCATGCCGCGAATCACCTTGGTCGAGATGTTGTTGTCTTCGGCCACCAGAATGCGGAAGTCGCCCGGCACTGACACCGGCACGACGGCGGGGCCATTGGCCGAGGTGTGTGCAGTGGCATGGCCCTTGTTACGTTGGGTCAGCTCGTCGGCCAGGGTGGTCTTGAGGGTGTAGCCGGCCACCGGCTTGGCGAGGATGCGCTTGATGCCGCAATTGCGCGCAATGATCTTGCTCGGCGCGTTGCTGATGCCGGTGAGCATCACCAGCAGGATGTCGTGGTTCAGGCTCGGGTCTTCCTTGATCTTGGCGGCCAGTTGCATGCCGGTCATGCCGGGCATGTTCTGGTCCAGCAACACGATGTCGAAGTAGTCACGCAAGTGCGCCTTGGTACGCAGCAGGGCCAGGGCTTCCTTGCCCGAGGCGGCGGCGCTGACGTTCAAGCCCCAGGCGGAGCATTGCTGCACCAGCACTTTGCGGCAGGTGTCGTTGTCGTCGACCACCAGCACCCGTGCGCCTTTGAGCGGGCTGTCCAGGTCCGAGGTCGGGTGTTCCAGGTGCTGCGGGTCCAGGGGTAGGGTCAGCCACAGGTTGCTACCGGTGGTTTGCCCCGGCTTTATGCCGAATTCGCCGCCCATCAGCATGATCAGCTGGCGGGCAATCACCAGGCCCAAATGGCCGCCAAGGCGGGTGGCGGCGAGGAAGTTCTTGCTGTGCAGTTCGGCATGCAACAGGGCGTCGCGCTCCTGTTCGTCCATCGGCTGGCCGGAGTCCTGGATGGCAATGCGCAGGCGCGGCGGGCCACTGCGTTCCTCAAGGGCCACGACAATCAGGATCTCGCCCTCGTCGGTCTTTTTCAGGGAGCTTTCAAGCAGGCTCAGCAGGGTCTGGCGCAAGCGGGTCGGGTCACCGCTGATCACCCGCGGTACTTGCGGCTGGATAAAGCTGATGAGTTCGACGTTTTGCTGTTCGGCCTTGGTGCGGAAGATGCTCAGGCAATCCTCGATCAGGGCATTGAGGTCGAACTGCACGTCATCCAGCTCGATTTGCCCGGATTCAAGCTTGGAAATGTCGAGAATTTCGTTGATCAGGGTCAGCAGTTCATTGCCCGCGCTGTGAATGGTCTGCACATAGTCGCGCTGCTTGACCGACAGCGGCGTGCCCAGCAGCAATTCGGTCATGCCCAGCACACCGTTCATGGGGGTGCGGATTTCGTGGCTGATCTTGGCCAGGAACTCGGCCTTGGCATTGACCTCGGCCGTGCTGGCCGCCAGCTCGCGGCTGATGCTGAACTGCGCCTGGGTGATGCTGCGGTTGCGCTCGCTCAGGGCAAAGCTCATCAGCAAGCCGCTGATACACACCACACACATCAGCGCCAGCACCAGTTCCTGTGGCGCGATCAGGGTCAGGCCCAGCAGTGCCGGGAGAATCACCAGGGTACCGATATTGAAAATCACCATCGCCATGACAAACATGCGCGCCGGCTTGTAGCCCTTTTGCCAGTGGTAGACCGATACGGCCAGGATGCTGACGCTTGCCAGCCCGACCAGGGCGTAGGTGATGAGGTTCAGCGGCAAGTTGTCGATAAACAGCAGCAACAGGCCGCCAAGGCCGATGATCAGGATGTCCAGCAACAGCAGTTTGAGCAGCCGATGGGCGCCGCGACTGGCGAAAAAGGTATAGGTGAACATCAGCCCGCACGGCGCGGTCAGCAGCAGGGTCAGGTAGGCCCCCGGGGTTTGCATGCCGTGCCACTGGCCCAGCCAGGGGTCGAGCAGATTCAGGAACAGCACTGAACTGGCCATCAGCAGGGCTTCGCAGATCGCTAGCCACAGGCTGCTGGGCGAACGGCTAAAGGCAAAGCGTACGAGGTTGTGCAGCAACAGCATCGTCATGCAGCCCAGCAACAGGCCATAGAGCAGGGGTTTACTCTGGCTGGCGGCCAGCATCACGGCTGTGTCGAGGGTAATGTGCGGGCGCAGTTGGTGGTCAGAGACCATGCGCAGGTAAACATCCAGCGGTTTGCCGCTTTGGGGCAGGGGTAGCAGGTAGTCACTGCTGGGCACCGGTTTGTTATTGGTGGGTAATGCTGAGCCGGTGTTGATTTCGCTGATCAGTTTTTGATCATCGAACACATACATGTCCAGGCGCGCCAGGTCGGGGGCGAACAGCCGCAGTACCTGCTCGTGCTTGTCGGGTTGCAGGTGTACTCGCAACCACAGGGCCTCGCCGGGTTCAGCAGCCCCTATGCGGCCAAGGTCGACCGGGCTGAACTGGCTGGACAGGCGGGGGGAACGGACATCACTCAGTTCCAGCGTGGCCTGCGGGTCTGACAAGACCGACCAACTGGTAGACGGAGCGGCTTGCGCAGGCATCATGCCAAGCACAGTGGCCAGTAAGGCAGCGGTAAAAGCTATGGCGATCCTGAGCCAGCGCACGGCGAAATCCCTTCGTAAAGTGAAGCCTGAGGTTAACTATGCGCGGGCCTGGAATAATTAGGCAAGGCCCGAGGGGCCCCGCCTATCCGTGTGGAGTACTTATTCCTGGTTATCACCGCGTTCGCGTGCAATGGCGCGGTAACCAATGTCGTTACGGTAGAAGCAACCGTCCCATTCAATCGCCTTGGCCAGCTCGTAAGCCTTGTGCTGAGCCGCTTCAACGGTGTCGCCCATAGCGGTTGCGCACAGCACGCGGCCACCAGAGGTAACGACTTCACCCGCGGCGTTGAGTGCGGTACCTGCGTGGAACACCTTGCCTTCCAGCTTGGCCGCTGCATCCAGGCCGTGGATCACCGCGCCTTTGGCGTAGTCGCCAGGGTAGCCACCGGCGGCCAGGACAATGCCCAGGCTCGGGCGTGGGTCCCATTGCGCTTCAACCTTGTCCAGCGCTTGAGCCAATGCGGCTTCAACCAGCAGCACCAGGCTCGATTGCAGACGCAGCATCACCGGTTGGGTTTCCGGGTCGCCAAAGCGGCAGTTGAACTCGATGACCTTCGGGTTGCCGGCCTTGTCGATCATCAGCCCTGCGTACAGGAAGCCGGTGTAGACGTTGCCTTCTTCAGCCATGCCGCGCACGGTTGGCCAGATCACCAGGTCCATCACGCGCTGGTGAACGTCAGCGGTGACCACCGGAGCAGGGGAGTAAGCACCCATGCCGCCGGTGTTCGGGCCGCTATCGCCGTCGCCGACGCGCTTGTGGTCCTGGCTGGTAGCCATCGGCAATACGTTCTTGCCGTCGACCATCACGATAAAGCTGGCTTCTTCGCCGTCGAGGAACTCTTCGATCACCACGCGCGAACCGGCTTCGCCAAAGGCATTGCCTGCGAGCATGTCACGCACGGCGTCTTCGGCTTCGGCCAGGGTCATGGCGACAATTACGCCTTTGCCGGCAGCCAGGCCATCAGCCTTGATCACGATCGGCGCGCCGACTTTCTGCAGGTAAGCCAGGGCCGGTTCGATTTCGGTGAAGTTCTGGTAGTCGGCGGTCGGGATCTTGTGACGCGCCAGGAAGTCCTTGGTGAACGCCTTGGAGCCTTCCAGCTGGGCGGCGCCAGCGGTCGGGCCGAAGCAGTCCAGGCCACGGGCGCGGAACAGGTCAACCACACCGGCAACCAGCGGCACTTCCGGGCCGACGATGGTCAGGGAAACGTTCTTCTCGGCGAAGTCCGCCAGTTGCTCAAGGGCCAGCACGTCGATGGCGACGTTTTCGCACTTGGCTTCAATGGCGGTGCCGGCGTTGCCCGGGGCAACGAATACTTTGGCGACACGTGGGTCCTGAGCTACTTTCCAGGCCAGTGCGTGTTCGCGGCCACCGCTGCCAATGATCAAAACATTCATTTCAAAAACCTCGGATGACGCTGAATTCTGATAAGCACCGCTGAGGTGCCTGAAGGCCGGGCTTTTGTGGGAGCCGGGCTTGCCCGCGATACAGGCACCTCGGGGTTTCATACCTACCGAAGTGTTGCTGTCGCAGGCAAGCCAGCTCCCACAAAAGCCGGTGCCTACATGGGATCGTGCAGTTAGTGACGGAAGTGGCGCATGCCGGTGAACACCATCGCAATGCCGGCTTCGTCAGCGGCAGCAATCACTTCGTTGTCACGCATCGAGCCGCCCGGCTGGATCACGGCAGTGATACCTGCCTTGGCCGCGTTATCGATACCGTCACGGAACGGGAAAAATGCGTCCGATGCCATCACAGCGCCCTGCACTTGCAGGCCGGCGTGTTCAGCCTTGATCGCAGCGATACGGGCCGAGTTTACGCGGCTCATCTGGCCTGCGCCGACACCGATGGTCTGACGGCCCTTGGCGTAGACAATGGCGTTGGACTTGACGTACTTGGCCACTTTCCAGGCAAAGATCAGGTCGTTGATCTCTTGCTCGGTCGGGGCACGCTTGGTCACGACTTTGAGGTCTTCGCTGCCGATCATTTCGATGTCGCGGCTTTGAACCAGCAAACCGCCATTAACGCGTTTGAAGTCCCAGGCCGGGGTGCGCTCTGCGCTCCACTCGCCACAGGCCAGCAGGCGCACATTGGCTTTGGCAGCCACAATGGCGCGAGCTTCTTCGCTAACCGATGGGGCGATGATCACTTCAACGAACTGGCGCTCAACGATGGCCTTGGCCGTTTCGGCGTCCAGTTCACGGTTGAAGGCGATGATGCCGCCGAATGCCGATTCGGTATCAGTGGCGTACGCCAGCTCGTAGGCCTGGCGGATGCCGCCTTCGGCGTCCGGGCTTACGGCCACGCCGCACGGGTTAGCGTGCTTGACGATGACGCAGGCTGGCTTGACGAAGCTTTTTACGCATTCCAGCGCGGCGTCGGTGTCGGCCACGTTGTTGAACGACAGTTCCTTGCCTTGCAGCTGGGTTGCCGTTGCGATGCTGACTTCGGTCGGCTTGGCTTCAACATAGAACGCCGCTTTCTGGTGCGGGTTCTCGCCGTAGCGCATTTCCTGGGCCTTGATGAACTGGCTGTTGAAGGTGCGCGGGAACAAGCCGCGGTCTTCGGTGCTCAGTGTTTCAGCAGCCTGGTTCACGGTGCCCAGGTAGTTGGCGATCATGCCGTCGTAGGCGGCGGTGTGTTCAAACGCCTTGAGCATCAGGTCGAAACGCTGTGCGTAGGTCAGGCCACCGGCCTTGAGGTTTTCCAGCACGTTGGCGTAATCGCTGGCATTGACCACGATGGCCACGTCTTTGTGGTTTTTCGCTGCCGAGCGAACCATGGTCGGGCCGCCGATATCGATGTTCTCGATGGCGGTCGGCAGGTCGCAGCCCGGCTTGGAGATGGTGGCTTCGAACGGGTAGAGGTTAACCGCGACCAGATCGATCGGCTTGATGCCGTGCTCGCTCATGATGTCATCGTCAATGCCGCGACGGCCCAGGATGCCACCGTGGATTTTCGGGTGCAGGGTTTTCACCCGACCGTCCATCATTTCTGCAAAGCCGGTGTAGTCCGCGACTTCAACAGCGGCAACGCCGTTGTCTTGCAGCAGCTTGAACGTACCGCCAGTGGACAGGATCTCGACGCCGAGGGCTTCCAGTTCACGGGCGAAATCAAGGATTCCGGTTTTGTCGGAAACGCTGATTAGAGCGCGGCGGATCGGCAGGCGGGTAGTCTGATCGGTCATCTCGATTTCCATCAAAAGCAAAGGAGTCAGCAAAAAAGGCGGCCCGTTTTACCAGGACGCCTTTCAGGTTTGATTGAATGCTTACAGCAGATCGTACTGTTTGAGCTTTTTGCGCAAGGTGCCGCGATTGAGGCCCAGCAGCTCGGAGGCCTTGGTCTGGTTGCCCTTGACGTAGTTCATGACGCACTCGAGAAGGGGAGCCTCGACTTCGGAAAGTACCAGGTTGTAGACGTCCGTGACTTCAGCGCCCTCCAGGTGGGCGAAATAATTGTGCAGCGCCTTTTCGACACTCCCGCGAAGGGTCTGACCTTCTTCGCTCGGTGTATTGAGGTGCTGTTTCAAGTTGACGTTGTCGCTCACGGGCGTTGTTCCACTCACTAATGTCTCGGTCATCATCGTCATGCGGCCACCCATCCTTCGTCCCCTGTTACCAGGCTCTTGTGTCGTTCGGCGAAAAACGCCTGAACGTTGGCGCATTGTGCTTCCGTATCTTCTAAACGATTGAAGTGGGCGCGAAACTCCTTGGCGCCCGGCAAGGTTGCCAGATACCACCCGACATGCTTGCGGGCAATGCGTACGCCCAGTACCTCCCCATAGAAGGTATGCAATGCAGCCAGATGCTCTAGCAGAATACGTTCCACTTCGACCATCTCCGGTGCCGGCAACAGCTGCCCGGTACGCAGAAAGTGATCGACTTCGCGGAAAATCCAGGGCCGCCCCTGGGCCGCCCTGCCAATCAACAGCCCGTCGGCCCCGGTCGCGTTCAGCACGTGCAGGGCCTTGTGGGGTGAATCGATATCGCCGTTGGCAAACACCGGTATCGACACGGCCTGCTTGATCGCGGCAATGGTGTCGTACTCGGCTTCACCGGTGTACAGGTCGGCGCGGGTTCTGCCGTGCACCGCCAGGGCGGTAATCCCGGCTTGTTCGGCGATCTTTGCCACCGTGATGCCGTTCTTGTTGTCCCGGTCCCAGCCGGTGCGGATCTTCAGGGTAACCGGCACATCAACCGCAGCCACGACGGCCTGCAGGATCTCGTTTACCAGTGCTTCGTCTTTCAGCAACGCGGAGCCGGCGGCCTTGTTGCAGACCTTCTTTGCCGGGCACCCCATGTTGATATCAATAATCTGTGCGCCCAGTTCCACATTGGCCCTGGCGGCGTCTGCCAGCATTTGCGCATCGCCTCCGGCGATCTGTACCGAGCGTGGCTCGGGATCACCGTCGTGAATCATGCGCAGGCGCGATTTGCGGCTGTTCCAGAGACTCATGTCACTGGTGACCATTTCCGAAACAACCAGGCCTGCGCCCATGCGTCGGCAAAGCTGACGAAAGGGCTGGTCGGTGACACCCGCCATAGGGGCGAGAATCAAACCGTTGTGCAATGTATATGGGCCGATGCGTACCGCCGACATAGGACTTCCCTGTTGTGGGGCCGGATCTGGGGAGTTCGAAAAAGGGTTGGCATGATACCCGCTCTCGATGACTGGTTAAAGTCGCAATTGGATGATTTTTGAACAATTGAGGCTTGCAGTCAGTTGCAAGTGCCATGCGACAAGCTGCAGAGCGCAAAAAAGCTGCGTTTAGCGGCCAACGTGTCGCTAAAGCGTAGCGCGCTTATTCAGGAGAATGAAAACTCAGGCTGTAGTTCACGGCCTTCGGGCCTGGGTCGAGGATGTCCAGGGCTATATGGATAGGGGTTTGCGGCGGCATTTCGGCTTTGGCCATATCGCCGCTGAGGTATTCGCCGGGTTTGAACCGACGACTGGCGATCATTTTGCCGTTGAGGTCGGCAAAGCGCAGTTCCAGTAGCGGAAAGGGCTGGGAGAACGGCGCGCGGTTGTAGAGGATGGCATCCACCACCAGCGCTCCGGCAAATTCGGGGTGGCTGCGCACCACCAGGTTGCTGCTCTTGATCCGGTCGATATCAACCTTGGACGGCACCGTACAGCCGATCTGCGGGCATAACTGCTGGAAGATCGGGCGGTACTGGTCCTGGCGCGCCAGCTCATCGAAGTGATTGGCGATGTACTGCCCGGCCAGGGCTGCGGCGGCCAGCAGCACCAGCAGCGTCCAGAGCAGGCGCTTGCCCCAGGGGGTGCGGCGTTTTTGCCAGTCCAGTTGCAGCGGGTCGTCCACCAGATCCAGCAGCGGGTCTTCGCGCATGGCCGGCTCGCTGCGCTTGCGCCTGTCCTTGCTCACGGGCGCAAGCTCAGGGAGTTCGTCGTCCTCGTCATCGGTGGCAGACAGGCGTTCGCCCGCCAGCGGTGGTTCGAGGTCGTCGTCCAGGGACAGCTGGAGCGGCGGGGTGTCGTCCGGTTCGTCGAGGTCCAGTGACAGCGACGGCTCGGTACGCCCGGTTTCAGCCAGCTCGGTAGCGCTTTCGGCAACCTTGGCGTGTTCGGCGCGGTCTGCGGCAGAGTCACTGAACAGGCTGTCAGACCATTCACCTTCTTCGGCATCAGAGGTTTCGCGTCGAGCGCTCAGGGACGTGCTTTTGGGCGTGTGCGGTTGGCCGAAGCTTTTGCTGGGCTGGATTTCTCGCTCTTCGAGCTTGGCCAGTTCTTCGTCCAGATCCAGATGGTCGAGGTCGATCGTGTGTGCCTGCCACGCTGGCGGGCTGACCGGTACGGCCGGGGCGGTTGCCTCGACGGGTGCCGGTTCGCTCGCTTCGGGCGTGGTGACGGCAGGCGCCTCCACGGCGGGCGGATGCCCTGTTTCAGTGCTCTGGTTCAGCAGTTGCTGGGCGGCATTGAACACTTGCAGGCAGGCGCCACAGCGCACCACGCCGCGTGCCATGCCCAACTGGGCGTGGCTGACGCGAAAGCTGGTTTGGCAATGTGGGCACTGGGTAACGAAGCTATCGCTCATGCGGCCATCCGGATTGGGCATGGTTTTATTCTAGCGCCGACGGCCGCTGATGCGTACCCAGCCATCGCGATTGGCAATCGGGTCCAGATCGAAGTCCTGGGCGTAAGCTGCCGCCACTTCTTCGCCCTGTTCGGCGAGGATGCCCGACAGTGCCAGGCGACCACCCGGCTTGACCAGGCTGGACAGTTGCGGGGCCAGGGAAACCAGCGGGCCGGCGAGGATGTTGGCGACTACGACGTCGGCCTGCACTTGTGGCATGTCTTCAGGCAAGTACAGCGGGAACAGCTGCGGATCGACGCCGTTGCGGTTGGCGTTGTCGCGCGAGGCTTCCAGCGCCTGGACGTCGATGTCGGTGCCCACGGCGTGCTTGGCGCCAAGCAGCATGGCGGCGATGGCCAGAATGCCCGAGCCGCAGCCGAAGTCCAGCACGGTGCAGTCTTTCAGGTCCTGGCCGTCCAGCCATTCCAGGCATAGTGCGGTGGTCGGGTGAGTGCCGGTGCCGAAGGCCAGGCCCGGGTCCAGCAGCAGGTTGACGGCATCCGGCTCGGGCGCTGCGTGCCAGCTTGGCACGATCCACAGGCGCTGGCCGAAACGCATCGGGTGGAAGTTGTCCATCCAGCTGCGTTCCCAATCCTGGTCTTCGATCACTTCGGCATGATGTTCAGGCAGTGGCGAACCGGTCAGCAGTTCCAGATGGGACAGTACGAGTTCGGCTTCGGTGCCGCCTTCGAACAGTGCCAGCAAGTGGGTGTGCGACCACAGCGGGGTGGTGTTGAGTTCAGGTTCGAAGATCGGTTGGTCTTCGGCGTCCATGAACGTAACCGAGACAGCACCGACTTCGAGGAACGCGTCTTCGTAGGTTTCGGCTTGTTCCGGGCTGATGGCGAGGCGTACTTGCAGCCAAGGCATGGCGGGCACCTTTGAAAAATAGGAGTGTGCAGCCGAGGGGGGCTGCGAGAAGCGCGCAAGTTTACGCGAGCAGGGGCTTGGCGGGTAATCAAAAAGCGATGAATGCAACGGATCCCTGGTGGGAGCGGGCTTGCTCGCGATACAGGCGACCTGGTCTGGCAGGTTGGCCCGTGTGATGCCATCGCGAGCAAGCCCGCTCCCACAAGGGCAGTTGCCTGGCTTGCAGAAACAACAAAGCCGCTCGAAAGCGGCTTTGTTGACGGAATTACAAACTTACTTGTTAGCCAGTTTGTGTTCCAGGTAGTGAATGTTGACGCCGCCTTCGCAGAAGCCTTCGTCATTCACCAGGTCGCGGTGCAGCGGGATGTTGGTCTTGATGCCGTCGACCACGATTTCGTCCAGGGCATTGCGCATGCGCGCCATGGCTTCGTCACGGGTCGAACCCCAGGTGATCAGCTTGCCGATCAGGGAGTCGTAGTTGGACGGAACCTTGTAGCCGCTGTACAGGTGCGAATCGACGCGAACGCCGTTGCCGCCCGGAGCGTGGAAGTGCTTGACCATGCCAGGGCTTGGCATGAACGTCGCCGGGTCTTCAGCGTTGATCCGGCACTCCAGCGAGTGACCGTGAATGTTCACGTCCGCCTGGGTGAAGGACAGCTTGTTGCCGGCGGCAATGCTCAACATCTCTTTGAGGATGTCGATGCCAGTGACCATCTCGGATACCGGGTGCTCTACCTGCACACGAGTGTTCATCTCGATGAAGTAGAAGCGACCGTTCTCGTACAGGAACTCGAAAGTACCCGCGCCGCGGTAGTTGATGTCCACGCAGGCCTGTACGCAACGGGCCAGAACTTCGGCGCGTGCGGTTTCGTCGATGCCCGGTGCTGGCGCTTCTTCCAGTACTTTCTGGTGACGACGTTGCAGCGAGCAGTCGCGGTCGCCCAGATGGATCGCATTGCCCTGGCCGTCGGAAAGAACCTGAACTTCCACATGGCGCGGGTTGGTCAGGTATTTTTCCAGGTAGACCATCGGGTTGCTGAACCAGGCGCCGGCTTCTTCGCGGGTCTGCTTGGCAGCTTCGATCAGGTCTTCTTCACGGTTGACCACGCGCATGCCGCGACCACCGCCGCCGCCAGCGGCCTTGATGATCACCGGGTAGCCGACTTCACGGCCAATGCGCAGGGCGGTTTCAGGATCTTCCGGCAGCGGGCCGTCAGAACCTGGAACGGTCGGAACACCAGCCGCGATCATGGCGTGCTTGGCCGAAACCTTGTCGCCCATCAGGCGAATGGTGTCAGCTTTCGGGCCGATGAAGGCAAAACCGGATTTTTCGACCTGTTCGGCGAAATCGGCGTTTTCAGCCAAAAAGCCGTAGCCCGGGTGAATCGCCGTGGCACCGGTCACTTCCGCGGCCGCGATGATGGCCGGAATGTGCAGGTAAGACAGGTTGGCCGGTGCCGGACCGATGCAGACGGTTTCGTCTGCCAGGCCCAGGTGCATCAGCTCTTTGTCGGCAGTGGAGTACACCGCGACAGTCTTGATCCCCATTTCCTTGCACGCCCGCAGGATGCGCAAAGCAATCTCGCCACGGTTGGCGATCAGGACTTTTTCCAGCTTCTGAGGCTTCAACATCGTTGGCTCCCCGTGGTTCAAACGATGGTGAACAGCGGTTGGTCGAATTCAACCGGCTGACCGTTTTCTACCAGGATGGATTCGATAACACCGGCTTTTTCGGCCGTGATGTGGTTCATCATTTTCATCGCTTCAACGATGCAAATGGTGTCGCCGACCTTGACGCTCTGGCCCACTTCAACGAAGGCAGGCGAAGTTGGCGACGGAGTGCGGTAGAACGTACCGACCATTGGCGACTTGACAACAAAACCGTTCAGTTTTGGCGCGGCAGGCGCTTCGGTCACAGTGGCAACCGGAGCAACAGCAACCGGCGCTGCAGCAGGCGCTTGCATCGGCGCTGGTGCGTAGTACTGCTGGGCAGGCGTCTTGCTGTGGCGGCTGATGCGTACGGACTCTTCGCCTTCCTTGATTTCCAGCTCGTCGATGCCGGACTCTTCCAGCAGTTCGATCAGTTTCTTAACTTTACGGATATCCATGAATCGTCAACTCCCAATGGGTCTGTCAGGGGCGTTTAGCTTGTAGTTCAAGCTGTTCCAGGGCGGCCTCCAAGGCCAGTCGATAACCGCTGGCGCCAAGGCCGCAGATCACGCCTACCGCAACGTCGGAGAAGTAGGAGTGATGGCGGAAAGGTTCGCGTTTGTACACGTTAGACAAATGCACTTCGATGAATGGGATGCTCACCGCGAGCAACGCGTCACGCAATGCCACGCTGGTATGAGTAAAAGCCGCCGGGTTGATCAGAATAAAATCCACCCCTTCGTTGCGGGCGGCGTGTACGCGGTCGATCAATTCATACTCGGCATTGCTTTGCAGGTAGAGCAAATGGTGGCCGGCATCGCGGGCTCTTTGTTCCAGGTCCTGATTGATTTGCGCCAGGGTTGTTGCGCCGTAGACGCCCGGCTCGCGGGTGCCGAGCAGGTTCAGGTTGGGGCCGTGCAGTACCAGGAAAGTCGCCATCTGCTGTTCCTTATTATCTGTGTGCAGTTGTCAGTGCCGGGCGACTATGCCGAAAAGCGGATTCGCTGTCCAGTTAACTGCAATAGCCAGCACGATGACCGATGTTCGCGAAAAGTTTGTGACTGGTGCTCTAGATCTGGTCATTCGCGATGGCGACACGTTCGGCGAAGTCCGTTGCATTGATCTCGCCGATGACCCGTTGGTCACTTATTTCGCTGCCGTTTTTGCCGAAGAACATCAGGGCTGGCGGGCCGAACAATTTGTACTGATCGAGCAGGGCACGTTGCTCGGCATTGCTGGCCGTGATGTCGAAGCGCACCAGCCGGTAACCCTTGAGCAACTCCAGCACGCGGGGGTTGTTCAGGACTTCGTGCTCGATCACTTTGCAACTGATGCACCAGTCGGCGTACCAGTCCAGCAACAGTGGCTGGCCAGCAGCCCTGGCCTGGGCCAGTGCGCTGTCCAGTTCGGCCGGGGTGCTGACGGTGAGCCACTGGCCTGCCGGTTGTGCGTTGCCGGTTACTGCGCTGGCAGCCGGTTGTGCGTGGCCGATGGGGTTGAACGGATCGCTTTGCCCGCTCAGGGCGCCGTACCAGCAGGCCAGCGCGTAGACCAGCAAAAACAGGCCCAGCAGCTGAGCCAGACGCTGGCGCGGGGCTTTGTGGGTGAACTCCAGGGTGCCCAGGAACAGGCTTACGCCTGCGGCCAGTGCGCCGATCAACAGCAGGGTGACCGGGCCGGGCAGCACGCGGCTAAGCAGGCCGATGGCCAGGCCGAGCAGCAGCACGCCGATGGCATTTTTTACACTGACCAGCCACGGCCCGCTTTTCGGCAGCCAGGCCGCGCCACCAGTGGCCACCAGCAACAGCGGCGCACCCATGCCCAGGCCCAGGGCGAACAGCTTCAAGCCGCCACCCAACGCATCGCCACTGGCGCTGATATACAGCAACGCCCCGGCCAGCGGCGCGGATACGCAAGGTGATACCAGCAAACTGGAAACCACCCCCAGCACTGCGGCGCCCCACAACGAGCCGCCCTGGGTGCGGTTGGCGACACGATCCAGGCGATTGCTGATGGCTTGCGGCAGTTTCAGCTCAAATACACCGAACATGGCCAGGGCGAAAATCCCGAAAAACAGCGCGAAGGGCACCAGCACCCACACCGACTGCAGGCGCGCCTGCAGATTGAGCTGGGCACCGAACATGCCCATCAATGCGCCCAGCAGGGCAAAGCACGCCGCCATTGGCAGCACATAGGCCAGCGACAGGCTGAACCCCCGCAGCCCACCCACCTGGCCGCGCAACACCACGCCCGAGAGGATCGGCAGCATCGGCAATACGCAAGGGGTAAAGGTCAGGCCCAGGCCTGCGAGGAAAAACAGCGCCAGTTCGCGCCAGTTCCACGCTTTAGCCGGCGTGCCTGTGCTGGTAACGGTGCTGCCATCAATGCTCAGGCGTTCGGTTTCAGGCGGGTAGCACAGGCCCTTGTCGGCGCAGCCCTGGTAGCTGACCACCAGGGTGAAGGGGCGCGAATCGTTGACCGGGCGCGGGATATCTACGTCGAGAATGCCGTGATAGACCTCGACATCGCCGAAGTACTCATCGTGCTTGGCTTCGCCGGGGGGCAGTTGCGCGGTGCCCAGGGCGATGTCGGCGGGTTCGGTCTTGAAGGCGAACCGGTGCCGATACAGGTAATAGCCTTCGGTGGGCACAAAACGCAGCTTGATTGACTCGGGAGTGCTGCTGATCAGGTTGAGCTTGAACGCTTCGCGTACCGGTAAAAAGTCGCTGCTGTTATTGATTGCGCCCAGGGTTGCACTGGGTCGGTTATCCAGCAACCCCGCGCCCAGGGCAGGCATGGCAAACAGCAAACACAGGAGCAGAAACAGGCGGCGCATAGGAATCTCGCAAAGCAAACGTGCGGGCATGATAGCGGAGTTAGCCGCTCAAAAAACCCGTAGCAGCTGCCGAGGAACGAGGCTGCGTTCGGCGGCGCAGCCGTCGTGAAACCTGAACACTCAATTTGTCTGACACGCCGAGGCGCCTGATTTTACGACGGCTGCGCCGCCGAACGCAGCCTCGTTCCTTCGGCAGCTGCTACAAATTTGGCCGGTGAGGTTACACCCGGAAGGCCTGTACCGCGGTGTTGAGCTGCGAGCCCAGTTCCAGCAGTTGCTGGCTTTGGTCGCGGGCAATGCCGATGCGTTGCAGGTTTTCGTCGCCCAGCACATGGATGCGTTCGCTGTGGTCGCGAATCTCGCTCACCGCCCCGGTCTGCTGCGCGGTCACATCGGCGATGCGCACGGCGGTATCGGAGATGGTGGCAATGGCGCCGACAATTTCATCCAGCGCGCCATCGGCATCCTGGGCTTGCTGGGCGGTGGCCTGGGCGTGGGTCACTTGCGCGCGAATGCCTTCCACCGATTGGCGGGCGGCCAGTTGCAGCCCGCCGATCAGGGTCTGGATCTCGTTTGTGGCCCCTGCAGTACGCTGGGCCAGCGAGCGTACTTCTTCGGCCACCACGGCAAAGCCACGGCCCATTTCGCCGGCACGGGCGGCTTCGATGGCGGCGTTGAGCGCCAACAGGTTGGTCTGGTCGGCAATGGAGCGAATCACCGTAAGCACACCACCGATGGTGGCCGACTCTTCGGCCAGGCGTTCGATGGTCTGTGCGTTGCCCTGCACTTCACCCACCAGGGCATGCAGCCCGGTCAGGCTCTGGCCGATCACCCGTTGCCCCTGGGCCACCGCCAGCCCGGCGCTGCGGCTGGCATCGGCGGCCTGGCTGGCATCGCCCGCCACTTGCGAGATGGTCGCTTCCAGTTCACCCAGGGCGTCGCGGATTTGCGCGGTATCCCCGGCCTGGCGTTCCGCACCACCGTGCAGGCCAGTGCTCAGCTCGGCCAGGGTCTGGCTGCTGCCGGCCACTTGTTCGGCATTCAGGCGCAGGGTGCCTACCAGGTTCACCAGATAGCTGCGCAGGCGGTTAAGCGAGGACTCGATGTCACGCAATTCGCGATTGGTCTTGCCCAGCTGGATATCGCGGCTGAAGTCGCCTTCGGCCCAGGTCGACAGCAGCGGCGCCAGGTAGGTCAGCACCCGCGCCAGCTTGCGCTGCAGGGTATCGATCAACAGCGCGATGAGCAGGATCAGGCCAATCATCAGGCCCTGGATCAGCCGCACTTCATTCTGGATGTGCGCGTGCTCGGCGCGTACCACCGGCTCCAGTTCGGCGATGGCCTGCTGCACGGCATCGAGCTTGAGGTGGGTGGCGGCGCTGAGCTGGCTGCGTTGTTCGATCTGGTTCTGGGTGCGCTTGAGTTCGGCGGGGTAGCGGCTGAGCAGGCTGTTGAGTTCGCGCTTGAGGCCAATTCCAGCATCTTCGGCCTTGGCGGTGTCGGTGGCATCAAGGCCCATCATCGCGGCAAAATCGTCAGTGCCCGAGGCGCTTGTGCTGTTCACGCCGAGCAGGGGCAGGGCGTCGATTTGCCTGGCCTGAAGCGCAATGCTGTCCAGTTCGCGCTCGACGTCGCCGGCCAGTTCACTGCGCCCGCTGCTCACCAGTTTGTCCCGGGCCAGGGACAGCTTGGCCAGGTGTTGCGAGGCGCTGAGCAGCAAGGGCAGGTAGGCGCCGGCCTCGTTGGAAGAGGCGTCGCTGGCGTATTGGCCCAGTTGTTCCAGGCTGGCACCCAGCTCGCGCTCGGCCTGCAGCAGCAAGGCCTGGGGGTCGCCGGCCAGTTTGCCGGCGGCCAGCAGTTCGGTATTGCTGTAGGTGCTCAGGTTTTCCAGGCTGGGGCGCAGCGTATCGGCCAGTGCGGGCGGCAAAGGGCCTAGTTCGCTTTTGAGGCTGTCCAGCGCACTGTTGGCATCGCTCAGGCGCAGGGCGTCGCCACTGGCGAGATAGTCCTCGATATTGCGCGCCACGTTGTTCTGGAACTGCTGCGACAGGCTCAAGTAGCGCTCCATCAACAGAAACGGCCGCTCCAGGGCTTGTTGCGACCACCACAGGGTTGCCCCCAGGGCCAGGCACACGGCGACCAGCAACAGGGTGTTGAGGTTGGTTAGCAGCTTCAGGCGCATGTGGGATTTTGCCTACTACACAGTCAGAAGCGGCAAAAGTTATTGCACTTAAGTTACAGCGGTGTGACGGAAAGACGGGTTACGAACAAATAGTGGCAATTGGCCTTGTCTGGTGAAAGCCGTGTACCTGATTACGCCCGTTGTTCTTGGCGCGGTACAGGGCTTCGTCGGCCTGGGAGGCCATCAACAGACTGTCGGCATCGCCGTGCATCTGCACCACGCCCGCGCTGAAGGAGCACGACAGGTCCACGGGTTGTGCCGGGTAGTGGATTTCGGCAAAGCGCTGACGAATCTGATTGAGCACCTTGTGGGCCGACTCCTGGTCGGTGTCGGGCATGACAATGGCAAATTCTTCACCGCCGTAGCGGCCAATAAAGTCGGTTTTGCGCAGGCGTTGCTTGAGGAACAGCGCCAGGCTCTTGATCACCCGGTCGCCCATCGGGTGACCATAGCCATCATTGACGTGCTTGAAGTGATCGAGGTCGAGCATGGCAAAGCTCAGGGGGCGGTTCTCGCGGCGGGCGCGAAAGGTGCAGTCTTCGAGCAATTGCAGGATATGGGTGTGGTTGTACAGCCCGGTCAGGCTGTCACGCACCATCCGCGCCTTGAGATGGCGGGCGCGGGCTGCACGATTGCGCACGGTGGTGATCAGGTGGCGCGGCTGGATCGGCTTGGTGAGGAAGTCATCGCCGCCCTCGCTCATGGCATCGAGCTGCTTGTCCATATCGTCTTCGGCCGACAGGTAAATGATCGGCACGCTGACATAGCGGTCGTTGTGGCGGATCACCTTGGCCAGCTCGGTGCCGGTGCAGCCTGGCATATACATGTCGAGGATAATCAGGTCGGGCTGGAATTCCGCCAGCTCGGTCATGGCCTGAATCGGGTCGATCAGGGTGCGGGTGACAATCCCGGCGCCATTGAGCAGGCGCTCGGCATGCAGGGCCTGGGCCCGGGAGTCGTCAATGATCAGCACTTTGAAGGGTTCGTACTGGGCGACACAGGTCAGCACCTCGATTTTTTCCATCAGGCTTGAGGCTTCGAGGGTGCCGGTCAAAAAACCTTGCCCGCCTGCGCGCACGGCCGCCAGCCGGGTAGGGGTATCGGCCTCATGGAGGCTGAAAAACAGCAGCGGCAGTTTTTGCTCAAGACCGATCTGGGCTTCTGCGGCCAGCGTCAGGCCAACGCCGGCCCCGGCGAAGTCCACGTCCATGACAATGGCGGCCGGGTGGCGCTCGGTCATGGCCAGGCGAAACTCGGCAGGGCTGCTGAAGGCCTGGGCGCTGAGCTCGAAAAACTCCAGCTGGCGGGCCAGCCGGTCGGCGCGCTCCAGGTCCTGGAGCAGGATATACACCGGCTTGCGCAGGGGGGGCAGGCTGATATTGGCTGCCATGTCACCCTGGCGCAGACCGGTGCGTGACAGGCGCTGCATCAGGCGGTTGAGTTCAGTGATGATCGGGCTGTTCAAGCGGCTCTGGTTGGCGGCCATGTCGCGTAGCGTCAGGTCGATGGCCCGCGCCAGCTCGGAGTGCTCCGGCTGCTCGAAGCGCTCGGCAAAACGCAGCAGGCGCAGGTTGGCGTCATCAAGCTCGGCCAGGCCGGCAGGCGACCATTGATTGGCCTGCAGGCGCTGCCAGATCTCAAGAATCTGGCGAGCCTGGTGGGTGACACGCTGGGCAAAGTGGTTTTTCAGGCGCTCGCGACTGGGGTCTTCTTGCTCGGTCATAACCTGGCTGCTGGGTAGTGAGGCATGCTGAAGTCGAATGATGGCTCTATGCTAGCAGCTCATTGCAAATGTACGAGTTTCTCCTTGAAATTAACTGTGGGGCAGCCATATTGCCCATCACCTGCGCGCTTGTTCTATAGTGCCGGGCGTAGTGGCCCCCCGAGATAAAAAGCGTGCATGCAAGGCACGATGGGTTAGGGTTGTGGTCGAACCGTTGAATCAAGCAGATGAAAGGATATAGCCATGCTGGACTGGAAAAAACGTGAGGGCACAGCCCGCGAATCGGTCAAAGAGCCCAAAACACAGTCGCGTGGCTATTTCAAAAGCATCCTGCTGAGCCGCTCCATCGCGGTGCTGGTGGCGATTTTTATCGTGGTCAACCTGGGCCTGGGCTGGTACTGGAGCCAGGAACCTGACCTGTTCCCGGTGCAGCAAAACGCACAATTGGCGGCTGAAAAAGATGGCAAGCAAATGGTGCCGGGCTTCACCACCGTCGAAACCCTCAAGACCGTGGCCGGTACCTTGCTCAACAAGCCGGGCGGCTACCTGTCCAATGACCGTTTTCCGCCGGGCATCTTCCTGGACAACATCCCGAGCTGGGAATACGGCGTGCTGGTACAGGTGCGCGACCTGACCCGTGCCCTGCGCAAAGACTTCGCCCGTTCGCAGTCACAGTCGGCTGAAGATGCCGATCTGGCCAAGGCCGAACCGCGTTTCAACTTCGACAACAAGAGCTGGATGCTGCCGTCCAGCGAATCTGAATACCAGGAAGGCATCAATTCCCTGAGTCGTTATCAGGCGCGCCTGTCTGACCCGAATCAGAAAAACGCCCTGTTCTATGCCCGCGCCGATAACCTGAACAACTGGCTGGGCGATGTGGGCACCCGTCTGGGCTCACTGTCGCAACGCCTGTCGGCCAGCGTGGGCCGGGTCAAGCTCAACAGCGCGCTGAAAACCGAAAGCCTGCAACCGGGCCAGGTGCCGGTGGTGGACGAGGAAGTGGTCGAAACCCCGTGGATGCAGATCGACAACGTGTTCTATGAAGCACGCGGTCAGGCCTGGGCTCTGTCGCACCTGCTGCGTGCCATCGAAGTGGATTTTGCCGATGTACTGGCCAAGAAAAACGCCACGGTCAGCGTGCGTCAGATCATTCGCGAGCTGGAAGCAGCGCAGGAACCGGTCTGGAGCCCGATGATCCTCAATGGCAGCGGCTATGGCGTGCTGGCCAACCACTCGCTGGTCATGGCCAACTACATTTCCCGCGCCAACGCCGCGGTCATGGACCTGCGCCAACTGCTGTCGCAAGGCTAAGCGATGGCTATTTCAGCTTTGGAGGCCGCACACCGTGCGGCCTCTGATGTCGAACAAGTTGCCTGGGTCGATCGCGATGATCGCTTGCTGGGCGGCCTGCCCCGCCATGAACTGCGCGAGCGCGGCCTGATCGGGCGCGGCACTTTCATTTTATTGTTCAACTCTGCCGGGGAGCTGTGCGTGCATCAACGCACCCTGAGCAAAGCGCTGTACCCGGGGTTCTGGGATGTAGCGGCGGGCGGCATGGTCGGGGTGAATGAAACCTACGCCGAATCGGCGGCCCGTGAGTTGGCCGAAGAACTGGGTGTGAGTGGTGTGCCGCTGACGGCCCATGAGCGCTTTTACTTTGAGGCTCCGCAAAACCATCTGTGGTGCGCAGTGTTTTCAGCGGTGTGGGACGGCCCGTTGCAGGTGCAACCTGAAGAAGTCCAGCAAGCGTGTTTTATGCCGGTGGCCGAGGCGCTGCGCCTGAGTATGCAGCGGGACTACTGCCCTGACTCACTGGATGCGCTCAAGCGCTATCTGGCCCAGGGCTGACGTTGATTCCCCCTGTGGGAGCGGGCTTGCTCGCGATTCAGGCGACCCGGTTTTTCAGTTGCACCGCTGCGATCCCATCGCGAGCAAGCCCGCTCCCACAAGTTCGTGGCTGGCGCTTTAGAAAATGCCGCCGATTGGCTATTGGGATGCAGCGATTTTGTCGTTACACTGCGCGACCTTTTTCAGGCTCAGGCGGGTTTCCACCCTGAGTTGCGCTGCCCCTGCCAGAGTGGGGCTTCGCGGTCGGTACACCTTGGCGCAACAGCGTCAGGCACCGGCCAATTATTTGTCCTCCGAATGAGGATTGCCGGTGGCCAAAAAAGCCGCATCCTTCGCCGCCCTGGGTGGCCTGGTATTTTCCACCGACGCAGGTCGTCACTGTCCGGACTGTCGCCAGCCGGTGGACGCCTGTACCTGCAAACAAACCCTGATCCCCGAAGGTGATGGCATCGCCCGCGTGCGTCGCGAAAGCAAAGGCCGTGGCGGCAAGACGGTGACCACCATCACCGGCGTGCCGCTGGCTGAAGACGCACTCAAGGAACTGGCCACGACGTTGAAAAAACGCTGTGGCACCGGTGGCGCGTTGAAAGACGGCATCATCGAGATTCAGGGCGATCACGTCGAGCTGCTGCTGGCCGAACTGGTCAAGCACGGTTTCAAGGCCAAGAAGTCCGGCGGCTAGCAGCCTCTGTGAAAGCCACCGCAACGCCGCTCCGGCGCCCCTCGTGGGCTGGCCAGGGCGCGCTTGCCATGGTTTTCACAGAGCCTGTTATCACCGGTTTCTAAACTCGGCGCTGTTGTCAGGGTCTGACTAATCGTCACTTTCACACTTTAGACTGCGCCAGCCTGCTTTCAGGCTGGGCTATTTGACTTATTTATAGGGGACTTCGATGTCCGTACGACGCACACGCAAAGACGATGGCAGCCAATGGACAGTTGCGGACAGCCGCAGTGTTTACGGGATTCGCCATTGGGGGGCCGGGTATTTCGCGATCAATGAAGCCGGTCGCGTAGAAGTCCGTCCGAACGGCCCGAACAGCTCGCCCATCGATCTGTACGAGCAGGTCGACGAACTGCGCAAGACCAGCGGTTTGTCCTTGCCGTTGCTGGTGCGTTTCCCGGATATCCTGCAAGACCGTGTACGCCAGTTGACCGGCGCGTTCGATGCCAACATCGCGCGCCTGGACTACCAGAGCCAGTACACCGCCCTGTACCCGATCAAGGTCAACCAGCAGGAAGCGGTGATCGAAAACATCATCGCCACCAAGAACGTGTCGATCGGTCTTGAAGCCGGTTCCAAGCCCGAGCTGCTGGCCGTACTGG
The DNA here is from genome assembly GCF_041200115.1 of Pseudomonas sp. WC2401. NCBI lineage: Bacteria > Pseudomonadati > Pseudomonadota > Gammaproteobacteria > Pseudomonadales > Pseudomonadaceae > Pseudomonas > Pseudomonas sp. WC2401. Next base: position 69,983 of record NZ_CP165623.1, on the reverse strand, counting down.
CCCTGGCACCCAAGGGCGGCACCATTGTCTGCAACGGTTACAAGGACCGCGAGTTTATCCGCCTGGCGCTGATGGGCCAGAAGCTGGGTCACAACGTCTTTATCGTGATCGAGAAAGAATCCGAAGTAGACCTGGTGATCGAAGAAGCGGCCTCGCTCAAGGTCAAGCCGCAGGTCGGCCTGCGCGTGCGCCTGTCGTCCCTGGCGTCGAGCAAGTGGGCTGACACCGGCGGTGAAAAATCCAAGTTCGGTCTGTCGGCCGCGCAACTGCTGTCGGTGGTTGAGCGCTTCCGTGCGGCGGGCCTGGATCAGGGCATCCGCCTGCTGCACTTCCATATGGGCTCGCAGATCGCCAACCTGGCGGACTACCAGCACGGCTTCAAGGAAGCGATCCGCTACTACGGCGAACTGCGCAACCTCGGCCTGCCGGTTGACCATATCGACGTGGGCGGCGGCCTGGGTGTGGACTACGATGGTACCCACTCGCGCAACGCCAGTTCGATCAACTACGACATGGACGACTACGCCGGTGTGGTTGTGGGCATGCTCAAGGAATTCTGCGACGCGCAGAGCCTGCCGCACCCGCATATCTTCTCCGAAAGCGGCCGTTCCCTGACCGCGCACCACGCCATGCTGGTGGTGCAAGTGACTGACGTCGAGAAACACAACGACGACGTGCCGGTCATCGAAAACAAGGAAAGCCTGCCAGAAACCGTGCAGTGGCTGGTGGACCTGCTGGGCCCGACCGACATTGAGATGGTCACCGAAACCTACTGGCGCGCCACGCACTACATGAGCGATATCGCTGCCCAGTACGCCGATGGCAAAATCACCCTGGCGGAAAAAGCCCTGGCCGAACAGTGCTACTTTGCCGTGTGCCGTCGCCTGCACAACTCGCTGAAAGCGCGTCAGCGCTCTCATCGTCAGGTGCTGGACGAGCTCAACGACAAGCTGGCCGACAAGTACATCTGCAACTTCTCGGTATTCCAGAGCCTGCCGGACACCTGGGCGATTGGCCAGGTACTGCCGATCCTGCCGCTGCATCGTCTCAACGAAGAGCCGCTGCGTCGTGCCGTGCTGCAAGACCTGACCTGCGACTCCGACGGCAAGATCAAGCAATACGTGGATGAGCAGAGCATCGAGACCAGCCTGCCGGTTCACGGGCTTAACGAAGGCGAAGACTACCTGCTGGGTATCTTCCTGGTGGGCGCGTACCAGGAAATCCTCGGTGACATGCACAACCTGTTCGGTGACACCGACTCGGTGAACATCTACCAGAACGAAGACGGCAGCGTGTACCACGCCGGTATCGAGACCCACGACACCATCGAAGACATGCTGCGCTACGTGCACTTGTCGCCCGAGGAGTTGATGAACCACTACCGTGACAAAGTGGCCAGCGCCAGCATCAGTGCCAAGGAGCGTACCCAGTACCTCGACGCACTGCGCCTGGGCCTGACCCGCTCGTCGTACCTGTCGAGCCACTGATCGCCTCCGGGCCTCAGTGCTGACTGAAAAACGCCGGCGCGTGCATTGCACGCGCCGGCGTTTTTTTTGGCCGCAGGATCAGGCGCCGAACCACTGGTCCTTGCGCTGCATGCGCCATGCATACACGGCCAGGGTCAGGCTGCGCAGCACCATAAACAGCAGGAAACTTATCCACAGGCCGTGGTTGCCATAGCCGTGCAGGGCCCAGGCGGCGGGGAAGGCGATGACCACGCTGATGACCATCGCATCGCGCATTTCCCGGGCGCGGGTGGCACCGATAAACAGGCCGTCGAGCAAGTAGCTCCACACCGCAATCAGCGGCAGCAGGGCCAGATACGGCAGGTACTGGAATGCGGTTTCGCGCACGCTGGGGATATCGGTCTGCATTTGTACAAACAGATGCCCGCCGAACATGAACAACAACGCAAACCCCAGGCTGGCCAGCAGCGACCAGCCGCAGGCCACGACCATCGAACGGCGCAAGGCCTGACGGTCACGGGCGCCAATGGCATGCCCGCACAGCGCCTCGACAGCATGGGCCAGACCGTCCAGGGCATGGGCCGCCAGTAGCAGGCCGTTGAGCAACAGCGCATTGGCCGCCACCGTGGCATCGCCCAGGCGGGCGCCTTGCAGGGTGATGGAGAAAAACACCAACTGCAGCATCAGGCTGCGGATAAAAATATCGCGATTGACCCCCAGTAGCGGCTGCCAGTTATGCCAGGCGCGCAAGGCGGCCCACACCAGTGTGCCGGGGAATCGGCGCAGCGCACCGCGGGTCAGCCACAGGCCGAGCAGGGCGCCGCTCCACTCGGCAATCACCGAGGCCCGGGCCGAGCCGGCCACGCCCCAGTCCAGGCCGAGGACGAACCACAGGTTCAGGGCGATATTGACCAGATTGGTGGTGAGCAAAATCGCCAGCGGCGCGCGTGCGTTTTGTGTGCCCAGAAACCAGCCCACCAGTGCGTAGCTGGCCAGGGCGGCGGGCAGGCCGAACAGCCGGATGTGGAAGAACTCCAGAGTCAAGGCATGCAGTTCGGTGGAAGGCTGCATCAGGCTCAGGGCCACGCCGCTGAAAGGAATCGCGATGGCCCCCAGCAGCATCGATAGCAGCACGCTGAGCAACAGGCCCTGCAGGAGAATCTGGCGCAGAGCGGTGCCATCACCGCGCCCGGCAGCTTGCGCGGCGAAGCCGGTGGTGCCCATGCGCAAAAAGCCCATCATCCAGGCCAGGAAGATATACAGGCTGGCGCCCACGGCAACGGCACCCAACTGGTGGGCATGGGGCAAATGGCCGATGACGGTACTGTCGACCAACGCGACTAGCGGCACGGAGATATTGGACAGGATCATGGGCGCCGCCAGCGCCCATACCCGGCGATGGGTTGGGCGATCGCGCCAGTCGGCTAGAAGGGAAGATGACATGCAGGCTCCTTTGGGGAGCGCGATTGTAGCCGCAAAGCCTGCCCTCACCCCAACCCTCTCCCGAAGGGCGAGGGGGCTGGCCGAGTCGATCCTGGGTTCAGCTCAATACTTTCAGATTGCAGAGATTCTAAAATTTCCCCCAATCAGTCCCCTCTCCCTCCGGGAGAGGGCTAGGGTGAGGGGGGCTTTCTGACCAGTGCGCCTGTGGTCCGCCACCGGCTGTTATATAGTCGCCCTTATCTGCCCAGTAAACGAGTACACCATGCTGAACAAAGGACTGCTTCTGGCCTGCACACTGGCGCTGCTGAGCGCTTGTGATTCTTCCAGCGTCGACAAACCCGCCGCGCCACAAGTTACCGCCACCCAGCCCGCCAAGCCGGTACAGGACGTCAAGGTGCTGGCCGAGCGTTATGCCGGGCGCGAGTTGAATGTGGTGGATGTCTCCGAGGTGCAACTGGACGGGGCCAGCACCTTGTCCGTGAGCTTCTCGGTGCCGCTGGACCCGCAGCAGAACTTTGCCGACAAACTACACCTGGTAGACGCCAAAACCGGCAAGGTCGATGGTGCCTGGGAGCTGTCGGACAACCTGATGGAGCTGCGCCTGCGCCACCTTGAGCCGCAGCGCAAACTGATCCTCACCGTTGACCCCGGCCTGCGTGCGGTCAACGACGCCAAACTGGCCGCCGAGTACGTCAGCCGCCTCGAAACCCGTGATCTGCAACCCACGGTCGGTTTCGCCAGCCGCGGCAATCTGCTGCCCACACGTCTGGCGGAAGGTTTGCCGGTCATCGCGCTGAACGTCGACAAGGTCGATGTCGAGTTCTTCCGGGTCAAACCCGAGTCGCTGCCGGCATTTCTCAGCCAGTGGGGGCGCAACAGCAGCCTGCAGAGCTACGAAGCCAAAGACCTGCTGAACATGGCTGATCTGGTATACGCCGGGCGCTTTGACTTGAATCCGGCACGCAATACCCGGGAAACCCTGATCCTGCCAACGGCCGGCATCAAGCCCTTGCAGCAGCCGGGCGTATACCTGGCGGTGATGACCGCGTCGGGCAGTTACAACTATTCCACTCCTGCCACCTTGTTTACCCTCAGCGATATCGGCCTTTCCGTGCATCGTTATCAGAAGCGCCTGGATGTGTTCACCCAGGCCCTGGAAGGCGGCAGTGCCCTGGCCGGGGTCGAGCTGGAACTGCTCGACGGCAAGGGGCGCATGCTGGGCCAGGGCAAGACCGGCAAGGACGGTCACGCCGAACTGGCCTTGCCGCCCAAGGCCGAAGTGCTGGTAGCACGCCAGGGCGATCAAACCAGCCTGTTGCGCTTGAACACGGCGGCGCTGGATCTGGCCGAATTCGATATCGGCGGCCCGCAGGCGCATCCGTTGCAGTTCTTTGTATTTGGCCCGCGGGATCTGTATCGCCCCGGCGAGACCGTGCTGCTCAATGCCCTGCTGCGTGATCGCGATGGCAATCCGGTCAAGCCGCAGCCTGTAAGTGTTGAAGTGCGCCGCCCGGACGAGCAGGTCAGCCGCAAGTTTGTCTGGTCAGCGGACGCTTCGGGCCTGTATCAATACCCGCTGCAACTGGCCGCCGAAGCGCCGACCGGGCGCTGGCAACTGGTGTTCGATTTTGGTGACGGCAAGCCGCAGGTGTATGAGTTTCTGGTCGAAGATTTCTTGCCGGAGCGCATGGCCCTGGAGCTTAAAGGCAGCGACACGCCGCTAAGCCCTGAGCAAACCGCCGAGGTACAGGTAACCGGGCGTTACCTGTACGGCGCTCCGGCAGCCGGTAACCGCCTGAGCGGTCAGGTCTATGTGCGGCCGTTGCGCGAAGCGGTCAACGCGTTGCCGGGCTATCAGTTCGGTTCGGTGACAGAGCCGGAGCTGACTCAGGATCTGGAGCTGGATGAAAGCGTGCTCAACGCCGAAGGCAAGGAAACCCTGCGCATCGACAGCCAGTGGAGCGATGCCAGGTCACCGCTGCAACTGATCGTACAGGCCAGTTTGCAGGAGTCCGGCGGGCGTCCGATTACCCGGCGCCTGGTGCAGCCGGTATGGCCGGCAGAGCGTCTGCCGGGGCTGCGCGGCCTGTTTGACGGCACTGAAACCGATGGCGACGGCCCGGCTGAGTTTGAGCTGCTGGTTGCTGACAGCCAGGGCAACAAGCTGGCGGCCGACAACCTCAAGGTGCGCCTGGTGCGTGAACGCCGCGATTACTACTGGAACTACTCGGACAACGACGGCTGGAGCTATCACTACAACGAGAAGTTTTTGAACCTCAACGAAGAAACCCTCAGCCTCAAGGCGGGCGCAACCGCCAAGGTCAGCTTCCCGGTGGAGTGGGGCCCTTACCGTGTTGAAGTCGAAGACCCGCAAACCGGCTTGATCAGCAGCCTGCGCTTCTGGGCCGGTTATCGTGCCCAGGACAACGCCGAAGGCGGTGCCGTGCGCCCTGACCAGGTCAAGCTGGCGCTGGACAAGGCCGCCTATGCCGATGGCGATACGGCCAAGGTCACCGTGACGCCCCCTGCAGCTGGCAAGGGCTACTTGCTGGTCGAAGGCAGCGATGGCCCGTTGTGGTGGCAGGAGATCGAGGTGCCAGCCGAGGGCAAGGCATTCGATATCAAGCTTGACCCAAGCTGGGCACGCCATGACTTGTATGTCAGCGCGCTGGTGATTCGCCCTGGTGAGCGCAAGACCAATATCACGCCCAAGCGCGCCGTAGGGGTGCTGCACCTGCCGATCGACCGCAGCCAGCGTAAGTTGGCACTTACGCTCGATGCCCCTGAGAAAATGCGCCCCAAGCAACCGCTGACGGTGAAGTTTTCGGCTAAAAACGCTGATGGCAGTATCCCCAAACAGGCCCATGTGTTGCTGGCTGCCGTGGATGTCGGGGTGCTCAATATCACTGACTACCCAACCCCCGACCCGTTCACCAGCCTGTTCGGGCGCAAGGCTTACGGTGCCGACCAACTGGATATCTACGGGCAATTGATCGAAGCCGGGCAGGGCCGTCTTGCCAGCCTGGCGTTCGGCGGTGATGCAGCGCTGGCCAAGGGCGGCAAGCGGCCAGCCACCAGCGTGACCATCGTGGCGCTGCAAAGCGCGCCGGTGACGCTCAACGAGCAGGGCGAGGGTGTAGTCAGTGTGGATATCCCTGACTTCAACGGCGAGTTGCGCTTGATGGCACAAGCCTGGACCGACGATCGCTACGGCATGGCCGAAGGCAAGACCGTGGTCGCCGCGCCACTGGTGGCCGAGCTGGCCGCGCCGCGCTTTCTGGCGGGTGGCGACGAGACCAGGCTGGCGCTGGACCTGTCCAACCTCACTGACAAAGCGCAAACGCTGCGCGTGCAACTCAATACTGAAGGCCAGTTGAGCTTGCTGGCGGATACGAACCAAAGCGTGACCCTGAGCCCCGGCCAGCGTAGTACCTTGCACATACCGGTCAAGGCGCTGGGGGGGTATGGCAGTGGTCAGGTCAAGGTGACGGTCAGCGGCCTGGAGCTGCCAGGCGAGACCCTGGCACCCTTTACCCGCGAGTGGACGCTGGGCGTGCGCCCGGCGTACCCAGCCTTGCTCAGGCACTACCGCACGGTGCTCAACGATCAGCCGTGGAGCTTGCCGGACGCCGAGCTGCAAGCCTTTGAACCGGCCGGGCGCGAAGCCCTGCTGAGCCTGTCGAGCCGTCCGCCGCTCAACCTTGGCGAGCAGATTCGTGCGCTCAAGGCTTACCCGTATGGCTGTTCCGAGCAAACCACCAGCGGCCTGTACCCGGCGCTGTATGCCGATGCTGCACTGTTGCAGCGGTTGGGCCTTGAAGGTGAGCCGGACACCGAACGCAAACGCAAGATCGAGTTGGGCATCGAACGCCTGCTGGGCATGCAGCGCTACAACGGCAGCTTTGGCCTGTGGGGCGCGGACGGTCAGGAGGAGTACTGGCTCACTGCTTATATCACCGACTTCCTGTTGCGCGCCCGCGAACAGGGCTACGCGGTCCCGCCCGAGGCCTTGAAAAAGGCCAGTGAACGGTTGCTGCGTTATGTGCAGGAACGCAACCTGATCGAGGCCGACTACAGCGACAACCTCGACCACACCCGCTTTGCCGTACAGGCTTATGCGGCGCTGGTGCTGGCGCGTAGTCAACAGGCGCCGCTGGGCGCGTTGCGCAGCATTTTTGAGCGGCGCAGCGATGCCCGTTCCGGCTTGCCGCTGGTGCAGTTGGCGATTGCCCTGCAAAAAATGGGCGATCAACCACGCGCTGACCAGGCACTGGTGGCGGGGTTGGCTGCGACGCGCAAGGCTGATCAGTGGCTGGGCGACTACGGCAGCCCGCTGCGTGATCAGGCGTTGATTCTGGCCTTGCTGGAAGAGAACAACCTGATGAGCGGCCAGCGTGAACAACGTCTGTTCGACCTGTCCGATCAACTGGCGGCAAGCCCGTGGCTGTCGACCCAGGAGCGCAACTCGCTGTTCCTCGCCGGTCGTGATCTGCTGGGCAAGCCTGAGGCTGACTGGTCAGCGCAACTCAGCAGTGGCGGCCAGATTCGCGAACTGAATAATGCCAGCTCGGGTCTCAAGCTCGACGGGCCGTTGCTGGCCTCGCCCGTGACCCTGCGCAACGAAGGCAGCGTGCCGGTTTATCAACAGTTGACGATTTCCGGATATCCACAGCAGGCCCCGGCCGCGGGTGGCGAAAACATGAGCATTCGTCGTGATTACCTGGGCATGAACGGTGAGCCGCTGGACATCAAGGCGCTGCAAAGCGGTGATCTGGTTCTGGTGCATCTGGCCGTGACGGCCAAACAGCAGGTGCCGGATGCGCTGGTGGTCGACTTGCTGCCTGCGGGCCTAGAACTGGAAAACCAGAACCTGGGCCAGAGCGCGGCGAGCCTTGAGAACGCCAGTAGCCAGGTCAAGCAATGGCGTGAGTCGATGCAGAATGCCAGCGTGCAGCATCAGGAATATCGGGATGACCGTTATGTGGCGGCGTTGAAACTGGATGGCTATGGCACCACGCACCTGTTGTACCTGGCCCGGGCCGTGACCCCGGGCAGCTACCGCGTGCCGCCGCCGCAAGTGGAGTCGATGTACCGGCCCAACTGGCAGGCGGTGGGGGATACGGTGGGGGAGATGGTGATCAAGGGGCGTTAGGTGTGTGGCTGCTGAAGGGTTTAACTGGTGTTGCGGGTACATATGCGGCATTCGCGTTTAAACGGGATATTGGTTTCGCCCTTACGGCGAGTCACTTTTTCCAGACGCCGAAAAAGTAACCAAAAAGGCTTGCCCCTGGCGTCCGGCCTTCGCTGCGCTCAGGTTCCCTCGTTCCGGTCCCGCTCCGTGGGCACGCCGCCACGGGCCATCCATGGCCCATCGCGGCTCTCCCGGCATCCATGCCGGGAGGCCCACTGCGCAGAACCTCCTCTCGGCCTCCCGATGGGGCGGGTAGATCAAATGCCTCTGAGGCGGCCGACCGGCCGGCCTGTTTGAATGCAGGATTTGCGACCGACATATTTCCCTGTGGGAGCCGGGCTTGCCCGCGATGCAGGCACCTCGTTCTATCTGGAGGAACAAAGTGCTGCCATCGCGGGCAAGCCCGCTCCCACAAGGGATTGGTGTTGTTTAAGTTTTTTGCTTTTGCTTTTGTTGTGACCACTCGATTGTGCAGGCGACGCGAATGCCCCTCACAGAAGGCCGAACGCAGGTGCTGTTATGGGGGTGGCGCGGCAGGACGCCGCGCCAGCCGCGATGGGCCATGGATGGCCCGTCGCGGCGTGCCCCCATAACAGTGCCGGAGAGAGGGAATCGGCGAGCCTTGGCGAGTCGGCCGTATGGTAGGGCGAGGACTTTTTGGTTCCTCTTTGGTCCTTCAAAAAGGGACTCGCCGTAAGGGCGAAACCAATATTTCAGTTAACCGCAGATGCCGGATATGTACCCGGTGTACCTGTTAAAACGCTAAAGCGGCAGCAGATTTGGCGCATCGCTCCCACAGGAACAAGAGGTCAACTGATGATCCAGCTCAAAATCCACAGCCCCAGCACCAGCCAGATCACACCGCCGATAATCGAGGCGCGAATAAAGGAGCGAACAGCGTTGTACAAAAACAGCAGGCCGATGATCAGCACTGCAATGCTGATGATTGAGGTGTCCATGCCCAGCGCCCGGGCCATGCCGTCGACAAAATTGCTGCCCGCCTCGGTGATGGCGCCGAACAGGCCATTCAGGGTCTCGACGATAAAACGCACCAGCGTGCCCAGCCACAGGCCAAGATTTCCGATAAAACTTTCGACGTGCATGGTCATGTTCCGATGAGTAAGGTGGCCACTGTGCCAGATATACACATTAGGCATCCATCCATCGCGCAAGTTGCGTAGCGAGTAAGTTTCAGTGGCGCCAGGGATCAAAAAATTACTGGGTTGGACGGCCGGCGGCTTGCTGGCGCTGTGTGCGTTGCTGTGGCTGGCTGACAGGATCTGGCCGCTGCCGTTGCCCAGGGATGATCAGGCCCGTGTTGTCCTGGCCGAAGACGGCACGCCACTGTGGCGCTTTGCCGATGCCAACGGTGTGTGGCGTTACCCGGTGCAGGTCAGTGAGGTGTCGCCGCTGTATCTGGATGCCTTGCTGACCTACGAGGACCGCTGGTTCTTTCAACACCCCGGGGTCAACCCGCTGGCGCTGGGCCGTGCGGCCTGGCAGAACCTTAGCGGCGGGCGGGTGTTGTCAGGCGGCAGCACGTTGTCGATGCAGGTTGCACGCCTGCTCGACCCGCATGAGCGGACGTTGCCCGGCAAGCTGCGTCAGCTATGGCGCACCGCTCAGCTGGAATGGCACCTGAGCAAGCCGCAGATTCTTGAGCTGTACCTCAATCGCGCGCCATTTGGCGGTACCCTGCAGGGTGTTGCTGCAGCCAGTTGGGCCTATCTGGGCAAGTCGCCACAGCAGCTCACCCGTTCCGAGGCAGCCCTGCTCGCCGTGTTGCCGCAAGCGCCAAGCCGCTTGCGCCCCGACCGTCACCCGCGGCGCGCACAAGTGGCCCGGGACAAGGTGCTGCGCCGGTTGGCGGAGTACCGGGTTTGGCCGCAGACGGCAGTCAGTGAGACGCTGCAAGAGCCGCTGCTGCTGGCCCCGCGCCTTGAACCGAGCCTGGCACCGTTGCTGGCTCGACGCCTCAACCGGCCCGGCAGCCCGCCGCTGATCCGCACCACGATCGATGTCGGCTTGCAGCGCCGTCTCGAAGACTTGCTGCTGGGTTGGCGCGCACGCTTGCCGGATCACACCTCGGCGGCCGTTGTGGTGGTCGAAACCGAAAACATGGCCGTGCGCGCCTACCTTGGCTCGGTGGACATTAACGATGCGCGTCGCTTCGGCCATGTCGATATGATCACCGCCATGCGCTCACCCGGCTCGACCCTCAAGCCGTTTTTGTACGGCATGGCGATGGATGCGGGGCTGATTCACTCGGAATCGCTGCTGCAGGATGTGCCCCGACGATTTGGCGACTATCGCCCCGGCAACTTTTCCCAGGGGTTCAGCGGGCCGGTGTCGGCCAGTGCGGCATTGGTGACGTCACTGAACCTGCCTGCCGTGCAATTGCTTGAGGCCTACGGGCCTAAACGCTTCGCCGCCGATATGCGCAACGGTGGCGTGCCCTTGAGCCTGCCGGCACTGGCCGAGCCCAATCTGGCCTTGATTCTGGGCGGCGCAGGCAGCCGTCTGGAAGATCTGGTCAGCGGTTACAGTGCCCTGGCGCGAGAAGGGCGCAGCGCCAATCTGCGCCTGCAACCCGATGACGCGTTGCGCGAGCGGCGCATGTTGTCGCCGGGGGCGGCGTGGGTGATTCGGCGCATCCTCAGCGGGCAGGCGCGCCCGGACCGCGACCCGACTGCCGAGTTGGTGCAGCGCCCGCAACTGGCCTGGAAAACCGGTACCAGCTATGGCTTTCGTGATGCGCTGGCGATTGGCGTGGGGCCGCGTTACTTGATCGGTGTATGGATCGGCCGCCCGGATGGTACCCCGGTGCCCGGGCAGTTTGGCCTGGCGTCGGCAGCCCCCTTGATGCTGCAAGTCCACGATGTGCTGAGCAACCGTGACAGCCAGCGCGGCATTGTCGCGCCGGTGCAGGCAGTGCCGGGCAGCGTCGGTGTAGCTGCGATTTGCTGGCCGCTGGGCCAGCCGATGAACAAGGATGACCCCAATTGTCGCCGGCAACGTTTTGCCTGGACCCTGGATCACACCACGCCGCCAACCTTGCTGGCGGCGGATCAGCCGTTGGGTGTGGGCCTGCGTGAAACGATCCGGGTCAACCCGCAAGGTTTGCGCGTTGGCCCGCAATGCGCTGACGGTCAACAACGCGAAGTGGCATTGTGGCCTGCCCCCCTTGAACCCTGGCTGCCTCGGGTCGAGCGGCGTGAAGCGCGTATGCCCGCCGCGTCCACGCAGTGCCCGCCGCCACCCTTGAATACGCTAACCCCGCTGTCGATTGTCGGCGTGCGTGATGGCGACCGCCTGCGCCGTCCTGCTGCCAGCCAGGCAGTGCTGCGCCTGGCGCTATCGGCCCTGGGCGGTGACGGTCGGCGCTGGTGGTTTATCAACGGCGCACCGATAGGCAATAGCGCACAACCAGAAGTATTCAACACCCCCCTGGAACAACCGGGGCGTTATGAGCTGAGTGTGCTCGACGAAAGCGGGCAAACCGCCCGGGTCGAGTTCAGTGTGGTGGAATAATCTCCCCCCCTGTGCGCTTGTTTTTACGCACTTACTATCAACTTAAAACCCGTCAATTAGGCTTATACCTAAAGTAGGGTCGCCGGGGGCGGTGTTTTCCGGGGGCAGTAATGGCATTGATATATATAGTTTTTTTACCGGCACTTAACGCCAAAGTATTAGTCCTCAAGAGGGAGTGCAGGCGTTGTATATAAGGGGTTAATACCAAGTTGTGAATTGTTTGATCAGGCCCGCGGCGTTGTTATGTACCCAACGGACGAATGTATCCCGGACACAGAGCAGGGAACTTCGAACTCAGGCGTAACAGGTGCAAGGGACTTAATCATGAACACTCAACTTTTTCTGAAAACCAGTACCGCTCTCCTCTTGGTCATGACTGTCAGCCTGGCTGGCTGCAGCGGTGGCGGTGGTGGCCACAAGAGCTATGTAGCCAGCAGTGATAGCGGGACTGACGCGGGTACAGGCGGTGGCACTGACGGCGGTACAGGTGGTGGAACCGGTGGCGGCACTGACGGCGGTACAGGCGGTGGGACCGGTGGCGGTACTGACGGCGGTACAGGCGGCGGAACCGGTGGCGGAACCGGTGGCGGCACTGGCGGCGGTACAGGCGGTGGAACCGGTGGCGGTACTGGCGGCGGTACAGGTGGTGGAACTGGCGGCGGCACTGGTGGCGGTACAGGTGCAGGTACTACGCCTCTGGTCACAGGCCAGGTTGTCGGTCAGGTCGGCAGCGCCCTTGGCGACGTGGGCACCACCGTCAGCGGGGTTGGCAGCACCCTGAGCACCGTGCCTGTAGTGGGCACCGTGGCTGGCGGCCTGGTGACCAACACCGGCAATGCCGTGACCTCGGTAACTGACGGCATTAGCGGTGGCCTGGGGTCGCTGGGCACCGACAAGAACTCCCTCGGCCTGACTGTTGGTGGTGTAACCAACGCGGTTAGTGATGTAGGCAAAGGCGTTTCGTCAGTGGGTACGGGTCTGACTACCGTGCTGGACAACACCCCGATCAGCCAGATCCCGCTGGTGGGTGGCGTGGTTGGCAAGGTGACAGACACCACCGGCGGTTTGGTCAACAAAGTGGGCACCACCGTGACCATGCTCGGCAACACCCTGACCACCGATGTGAGCAGTGGCAAGTTGGGCGCATTGACCGGCGGAGTGAATGACAAAGTGCTGGTGCCGGTGATTTCGCTGGTTGAAAACGTGACCGGCAAAGTGGGCACCACCACAGGTCTGGGGGCGCCGGTGGACGGTTTGCTGAACAAGGTAGGTGGCACCGTAAGCGGCCTGGGCGGCAAGGTCACGGCTACCGGTGGCGACAACCCGGTGACTTCTCTGGTCGGTGGCGTGCTGACCGGTGTGGGCGGTGCGGTTGACAAGGCTGGCGGCTACGTCAATCCGGCAGCGGGCTCCACGGGTAGCGGTACGGGTACCGGGACAGGTCTGGGTGGTCTGCTGGGTGGTCTGGGTGTGGGCGCAAGCGCCGGGGCAGGTGCTGGTGCCGGGGCTGGTACAGGCGGTGTGAGCGCCGGTGCGGGGGCCGGTGCAGGCGCAGGTGTAGGCGCCGGGGTTGGCGGTCTGCTGGGCGGCCTGGGTGTGGGGGCAAGCGCTGGCGGCAGCGTCGGGGCAGGTTCTGGCACTACTGGAACTGGTGCAGGTGCTGGTGCAGCCGGGGGTGTTGGTGGTGTCGTCGGTGGCGTAGTGGGTGGTCTTGGCGGCTTGCTGGGTGTCAAGGTGGATTCAGGCAGCAACACTGCGGGTACAACAGTGGGCGCAGCGGGCGGCGCAGCAGCAGGTGCGGCTACCGGTGGCCTGGGCGGGGTGCTTGGGGGCGTGGTAGGCGGGCTGGGTAACCTGGGCAAGAAATAACTGAAGAATATTGCACCTGGCCGGTTCGACGGCCTTACCTACAGCGCCTACGCTTGGTTGGGACGAGAGATTCAGATGAGTCTCTCGTCTTTTTTCATGTGCAGGTTGTAGGACTGATGCTCGGGCCGCTTCGCAAAGCATTCTAAAAATGAAGCCCCTCGTTATGCCGCCGTAGTTGAACATGGAGTGTCCTATGCGTAATTGCGTTCCCTTTCTATTGCTGGCGTTGGCCCCCTATGCCGGTGCCGAGTCGCTTCCGCGCTTTCTAAATAGCAACGACAGCATGCAAACCCTGCCCACGCCCAACCTGCCGGTGGATGCCTACCGCCCTGCAGCGCCTGCGCTGGAGTTGCCCAAGCCGGCAGCTGCGCAAGCCCGGCCATTGGAAATGGGCACCCGCCTGACCATTCGCAAGTTGCAGATCGAAGGGGGCACGATTTATCCGCTGCCAGAGCTGGGTGCGGTCTACAAACCGCTGCTGGGCCATGAAATCACCCTGGCCGAACTGATCGAGGCCACGCGCCAGATCACCAAGCGTTACCAGGATGACGGCTATTTATTGTCCTATGCGTTCTTGCCACAGCAGAACTTCGACCAGGGCCTGGTGCGTGTGGTGCTGGTCGAAGGCTATATCAGCGAGTACAAGGTTGACGGCGATATCGGGCGGGTAAAAGGGTTTGTGGATGAACTGGTCGACAAGCTCAAGGGCGAACGCCCGCTGACGCGTAAAACCTTCAACCGCTACAGCACGCTGCTCAGCCGCATTCCCGGGGTGACCCTGGAGGCGCAAGTGCCGCCGCCGGGCACCACCGATGGCGCATCGACGTTGCATATCAGTGCCAGCCGCAAACCTTTCACCACCAGCATGAGCCTGGTCGAAGGCAACCGCAGCAGTACCCAGGCGCTGCTTTCTGCCAGCAGCAACTCGCAAACGGCGATGGCCGAACAATTGACCCTGAGCGGGTTGTTTCCGCCGGGCAATGACAAGGAGCACTACTACCGCCTCGATTACAGCCAGTACCTGAATGCCGAAGGCACGCAGTTGAGCCTGTATGGCTCCAGCTATCGCAGCGACCCGAGCACCAACATTGCCACCACCGATGGCTTTGAACTCAAGCCGCACCGCGAGAACGACCGCTTCTCCATCGGCGTCAGCCATCCACTGATTGCCGCACCGGATCAATGGCTCAGTGTCGCTGGCCGCCTGTATGGGGTGAACGACAATACAGACTACGAAATCGTCGGCTACGGGCAGACTATCAGCGAAAAAACCAACACCCGGGCCGTGGCCCTGGAAGGGGACTGGCGCAAGTCCGATGCCAAGCAGTTGCGCATTGTCAGTGCGGGTCTGTACCAGGGCATCAATGGCTTGGGCGCCAAGAGCGAGACTAACCTGACCAGCACCCAGTACGACCTGGACTTCTTCCGTTTGCGCCTGTCGGGCGTGCAGAGTGACGGCTACTTCGACAACTGGCAGGGCGTGGTTTCGGGCGCGCTGTACTGGAGCGACGACACCCTGCCTGACAGCGAGCGGGCGGTATTCGGCGGGCAGAACTTCGGCCGTGGCTATCCGGACGACCAGGCCTCGGGGGACAAGGGTTGGGGTGTGGCTTACGAACTTAATTACAGCTTCAATCGCGACGGTGAGTGGGTGAAGTTGCTCCAGCCTTATGCCGTGTTGGACAGGGCCAAGGCCTGGTACAACGAACTGCCGCTCAAAGGCTCGGATATGTCCTCGGCAGCACTGGGTTTGCGCTTTGGTGACAAGCGCTATTACAACATTGCCCTGGAAGTTGCCAAGCCGATGTCGGATATCGCCCTGGACAGTTTTAATCGTCGGCCGCGCTATACGTTGAGTTTTAGTTATCAGTTGTAGGCCATGACAGTAAAAGCCCGCATCTATAAGTTATAGGTGCGGGCTTTTATATTAAAAAGGTCAAGTTCTGGCCAGGTGCAATTGTGTAGGCTGAGGGAAGAGGTTTTCGAGGGTGTCGAGCAGGCGCACATGGTAGATGGGCTTGCGAAACAGGTCCAGCACCTGCAGGCGCAGAAGGTCGCTTACATCGTCCATATCGGCGTGCCCGGAAATGACAATCACCGGCAAATGCTGGCGCGATGTGTGCTCGCGCAGGCGCTTTATCAGCGCAATACCGCTCTCTTCCGGCATGCGCAGGTCGGTGATGACCAGCGCAATATCCGGATGTTGGGTCAACTGCGAAAGGGCGAGTTTGACTGAAGTTGCCGTATAGCAACAAAAGCCCTCGCCCTCCAGCAGCTCAGCCAACTCCAGCAGTGCGTCCTCTTCGTCATCCACCAGGAGTAGTTGTTGGCGTGATGGGGAGAGGGGCATGTTAATTACTCTTTATACGAGTGAATGTAATGGCTCCGCAATTAAATATCAGGCAGGAGGGTTTAGACCGGTTTTGATTTTGGTGAATATACCTGTGACCGCTGTTTGTACATCAGGTGAAAGCCCCGCAATCACCACCGCCACCATCGCCGCAATAATTGCATATTCAATACCCGAGGCACCTTCAGTCCGTTTTGCAAACAACTTGGCCTGGCGCGCTACAAATACCTGTGCAGGTACATACACTTTCAGAACAGTATTTAACATCATCTGACTTCTCCTTAGTGCGCCGGGTCGGGCACTGCGTAACAAGGGTGCAGGGTGATTTCCATCTGCAGTCACAGCATTGGCAATAAATGAATTTCCCACAACTGTATCATTGGACTAATCACAAAGTATTAATCCAAATGAGTATTTAGAAAATGCGTATCAAATCAAACTATTCACAATTGACTAGAGATTTTTTAGTTCGCTAATGGCATTTTGCTTTACCTGAGCTATTTTTAAATAGCGAATGGTTGCAAAAGCATTAAAGGTTCATAGCTGCCTGATTGTGAATGGGTTTTTTAGTCTGCAGTGCGCAGTGATAAAGGGAGTTTGTGCATGAACAATCGACGCAGTCTGATACTGGCCGCCATTTTGTTTGTCGGGGCAATTGCCGCCGGTTACTGGGGGCTGGTATTGAGTCGACAGCAGCCGGTTGCCGAAGTTCCGGTGGCTCAGTCGGTAGAGCAAGGTGTAGCGGCAGTTGAAGACAAAACCCGCCAGGCGGTGGTGGTACTGGTCCGTGATGTCCCCCCGAATGTGGCCTTGACGGCCGATGATCTGACCCTGGAAAAACTCCGTACCGCACCTGCCGGCAGCCTGACTGCCATTGATCAGGCGGTGGGGCGCACTCCGTGGCGCAGCCTGAGTGCAGGCACCTGGCTGAGCGAGCAAAGTTTTGAAATGGGTGGCCCGCTGGCCCGCATGATTCGCCCGGATGAGCGCGCACTGGGGGTGATGATTGATGAAGTGAGCGCTGCAGGAGGGCAGCTCAGCCCCGGCGATTACGTCGATATCCTGTTGTTCTTGCGTCAGGACAGTGGCAATCCTCAGCAGTCGGCGCAAGTGGTATTGCCGGCAGTGCGGGTGCTGAGTGTGGGGGGCGAGCTGGGTTTGACCAGTGATGGCAAGTTGGCCAGCCAACCGAAAAACGCCGAAGAAGCGCTCAAGCAAGAGCAAAGCCGTATCAATGCGCGCTCCGCAGTTCTGGCTGTGCCTGAACTGCTTCTTAATCAACTGATGCTCGCGACCCAGGCAGGCACCCTGCGCCTGGCCGTGCGCAGCGCCGATGAACAACGTTTGAGCAAATATTGGGCGGGTGAGCAGGAATCTGCGACTAACCTTGAGAATGCCAAACGCAGTCTTTATCAATTTAACCAGTTAGCCATGGCCAGTCCGGCAAGAGTGCCAGTCAGCAGCAATCCCGCAGTCGCCCCCCGGGTGCGCGGTATTGAAGTGATCCGAGGCAATCAAACGGCTCAGCAGTAGGCCCAATAAAAATCCTTATCTGCAAGGAAAACCAACATGAGCCACCGTTGCGCTCCACTTTATAAACGTGCTGTCTGGACGCTGCTGCTGAGCAGCTTGCCCCTGCAAATGGCCTTGGCCGCAGGCGAAAACTGCGCGGCTTTCAACGCCTTGCCGTCGGTACTGGAAGTGGCCCAGGGGGCCCAAAAGGCTATGGGTTTCCCGGTGAGTATCTCGCGCATTGCCGTGGGCGATCCCACCATCGCCGATATTCGCTCCAATGGTCCCAACGCCTTTTTGCTCACCGGTATTGCTTCGGGCACCACCAGCCTGATGGTCTGGAGCGCCTGCTCGAAAGAGCCGCACCAGACCATGCTGTTCGTCAAGGGCAAGGCCGCCTCGGGTTTGACCGGTACGGCGTTGCCGCCTTCCGAAGACCCGACCTTGCCGGTGCAGGTACAAACCGATATCCGCTTTGTCGAAGTCAGCCGCACCAAGCTGCAGGAAGCCAGTACTTCGATCTTCGGCATGGGCAGCAACTTTCTGTTCGGCTCGCCGGGTTCATTCCTCAGTACCGCTGAAGGGATTATCACCGGTGGCCCAGTGGCCAATGCCAAGTATTTCAATATCGGTTTTGGCGGCGGCAAGGTCAGGGCCATGATCAACGCCCTGGAAGGCAGCGGTTTTGCCTACACCCTGGCGCGTCCCAGCCTGGTGGCCATGAGCGGGCAGAGCGCGACCTTTCTGGCCGGTGGCGAAGTACCGATCCCGGTGCCCAGCAGCGGCAGCGATAACGTGTCGATCGAGTACAAGGAGTTCGGTATCCGCCTCACGCTGACCCCGACCGTGGTGGGTCGTGATCGCATCATGCTCAAGGTGGCCCCCGAGGTCAGCGAGCTGGACTACACCAATGCGGTGAATATCGCTGGCACCCTGGTACCGGGCCTGACGGTTCGCCGCACTGATACCAGCATCTCCCTGGCCGATGGCGAAAGCTTTGTGATCAGTGGTTTGATCAGTTCGCGCAACAGTTCCCAGGTCAACAAATTCCCGGGGCTGGGCGATATTCCGATTCTTGGCGCTTTTTTCCGCGACTCCAATATCAGTCGTGAAGAGAAAGAACTGCTGATGATCGTCACTCCGCATCTGGTTCAGCCACTGGCTGTCAATGCGGCACTGCCGACGATGCCCGGGGAGCAATTGCGCAATTATGACCCCAACTGGTATCGCCTGTATTTCCTTGAGAACGGCAAATTCAATAGCCGCAGCGGGTTATCTCAATGAGCCAAAGCCTAAGCCAGACATTTCTCGCGCTGACGCGCAACAACACCGATCTTGAGTGGCTGCAGGGAGCATTAGCGCCGTTGGGTCAAGTGGTGGGTGCAGGCACAAGTAGCCTGGATGAACTGCTGGCCCTGGTTGATGTGACGTTTGCCGGCCTGATATTTGTGGGCTTGGATCGGGACAAGGTGGTTAACCAGTGCGCGCTGATCGAAGGCGCACTGGAAGCCAAGCCCATGCTGGCCATCGTTGCCTTGGGCGACGGTATGGATAACCAGTTGGTGCTTAATGCCATGCGCGCCGGGGCGAGGGATTTTGTCGCCTACGGTTCGCGTTCCAGCGAGGTGGCCGGGCTGGTCCGGCGCCTGAGCAAGCGCCTGCCACCCGTGGCACCCAACGCCCAGTTGGGTGGCTTGAGCGTGTTGTTCAGTGCGCAATGCAATGCCGATGGTGCATTGCTGGCCAGCCACTTGGGGCTGGTAGTGCAAAAGAGTGAACAAAAAACCCTGTTTCTGGACCTGGGCGTCCCCCGTGGCGATGGCCTGGCGGTGCTGGGCCTGGAGAGTTCGTTCTTTTTTGGTGATGCCCTGCGCCATTTGCGGCGCCTGGACAGCACCTTGATTGACAGCGCCTTTACCAAGACCGCCAGTGGTTTGCGTGTATTGGCCCACAGCGACAGTGACGAGCCACTGGAGCAAACCAGTGCTGCCGAGCTGTATATGTTGCTCAGCGCCTTGCGCCAGCACTTCCAGCATATTGTCGTTAACCTCACGGGGCAGCCTGACAGTGAAGCGCTGCGCACCTTTGCCACCCATTGCGACAGCCTGTTGTGGTACACCGACCAAAGCGTGCTCGATTGCCGCCGCAACCTCGACGTGCTCAGCCGCTGGCGGGCCAAGGGCATGAAGTTCGAGCATACGGGCTTGCTGATCGATCGCTACATGAGTGGCGTTGCGCCCAATGCCGATGCCCTGGGTAAAAGCTTTGGCCTGCCAGTGATGGCGACACTGCCGCCCAGCCCTGAATTGCGCATCAATGCCAAGAACCAGGCCACCACCCTGTTTGACCTGGCCCCCCGCGAAGCCCTGAGCCAGGCCCTGAAAAAACTCGGCGAGCGGCTGGTCCTGCGTTCGCAAGTCCCTGAACAAGCGGCTTCCAAGTCAGGTGCCTGGCTAAATCTGAACCGCCTGTGGGGGGCCAAATGAGCAATGAACAGCTGTTTGGCTCAGGCCTGTATAAAGACGGCCGGGCGGACCATGACGGCCTTAAACTGGTGCTGCACCGCTATATCATCGATGCCATTGAAGAAACCGGGAAAAACCTGCTGGAAGGCTCCCGTGTGTCTTTGGCCCAGTTTGTTACCGAGCGGGTAGCCGAGTATGTGTCGCGTCTGCACCTGGCCATTTCCCGTTATGAAATGGAGCGGCTGGCCGAAGAAATCGTCGACGAGCTGACCGGTTTCGGCCCCCTCGAAGTGCTGCTGCGCGACCCGGCCGTGACTGAAATCCTGGTCAACGGCCCCCATCGGGTGTTTGTCGAGCGCGAGGGGCGGCTCAGCCAGAGCGATCTGCGTTTTATCGATGACCATCATGTGGAACGGGTGATGCAGCGCATTCTGGCGCCTCTGGGGCGGCGTCTGGATGAGTCCTCGCCGATGGTCGATGCACGCCTGCCCGATGGCAGCCGGGTCAACGCGATCATTCCGCCCATTGCCCTGGATGGCCCGTGCCTGTCGATCCGGAAATTTCGCAAGGACATGCTGCAAAGCAGCGACCTGGTGGCCATGCAGACCATCGACCAGGCGATCTATGAGTTCTTTCAGGAGGCGGTGGGCAAGCGCTGCAATATCCTGATCAGCGGTGGTACCGGTACCGGTAAAACCACGCTGCTCAATATCCTCAGCCAGCTGATCAACCCCCATGAACGCCTGGTCACCATCGAGGACGTAGCCGAATTGCAGTTGGGCCATCCCCATGTGGTGCGCCTCGAAACCCGCCCGCCCAATGCCGAAGGGCATGGCGAGGTGAAATCCAGCGACCTGATCCGCAACGCCCTGCGGATGCGCCCGGACCGCATCATCCTCGGTGAGATCCGTGGTGTGGAAGTGCTCGATGTGTTGACCGCGATGAACACTGGTCACGATGGCTCCATGAGTACCGTGCACGCCAACACCGCACAGGACGCCCTGCTGCGACTGGAGACCCTGGTGGGCTTGACCGGGCGCACGGTGGCGGAAAAAACCCTGCGCCAGATGATCTGCGCCGCACTGGACGTGATTATCCAGCTGACGCGCATGCCCGATGGTCGCCGTTGCGTCAGTGAGGTGCTGGAAGTGGTGGGGGTGCGTGACGATGTGTACGTGACCAACACCCTGTTCCGCCTCGACAAGCGCACCGGCTTTGGTTTTATGCGCGAAGCCTTGAACCCGGCAAGCGACAAGTTGCGTCGTGATCCCGTCCTGAACGCCCACGGCTGAGGCACTGCATATGAACCCGGCCTTACTGCTTTTTACCATCAGTTTCCTGATGTTCGCCTTGTCGTTGAACCTGGTGTATCGCGCCCTGACCGACCCGACCACGGGCCGTGTTCTGGAGCGTCTGGGTGAAGGCCAGCCGCAATTGGCGGAGAAACACCAGGGGCTGGCCTGGCTCGACCGGGCCTTTTTGCAGGCCGGGTTGGGGCGTCCTTCAGAACGGCTGGGGGTGTGGCTGTCGCTATGGGCCGCAGCGGTGATTGTGGCGGGCCTGATCGGAGGCTGGGTGTTCTTGCTCGCGTTGCTGGTGCTGCCGCCGGTGCTGCTCAAGCTGTTTGTCAGCTGGCGTTACCATCGCCGGGTTCGGCGCATGGTTGAGCAACTGCCGTTGTTGCTCGATCACTGTGTGCGCAGCCTCAAGGCCGGGCGCACCCTGGCCGATGCGGTGCTGACCGCCATCGAGGCGTCCAGTGACCCGCTCAAGAGCAGCATCAGCCGGGTGTCGCGCAACGTGCAGATGGGGGTGAGCCTGCCTGAAGCCGTGAACGATTTTGCCGAGCTTTATGAACGTGATGAATTTCGCATGTTTGCCCTGGGGCTGAAGGTCAACCACCGTTATGGCGGCAACGCCAGTGAGTTGCTGGAGAACCTGATCGTATTGATTCGCGAGCGCGAACAGGGCGCCCGCAAGCTGCGGGCCATGACGGGTGAAACGCGGATGACGGCGCTGGTATTGGGCTCGTTGCCAGTTTTTGTGGTGGGATTCTTTATGGTCACCAACCCCAGCTACATGCTCAAGATGTGGCAGGACGGCGGCGGGCAGCACATGCTCCTGACGGCAATGGCCATGCAGATAGTCGGCAGTGTGGCGCTGTGGCGCATGGTACGGAGCGTATGACATGGCCTTTTTGATTTGTGTGGTGTTGCTGTTGGGCGCCATGGCGCTGCTGATCAATAACGTGGTCCAGGACCGCGTTAGCCAGCAACGGGTCATGCAGCGCCTGGAAGGTGACAAGACCGGGCCCGGCAAGCTCACCTTGTGGATGCGGGCGGTGGGCAACAGCAAGTTTGGCCAGCGCTCGGTGTCGATGGACAGCGAGACCCAGACCCTGCTCAACCGCATCGGCTGGCGTACCGCCAGTCAGCGCTCGCTGTTTGCCGCCTTTCAGATCGGCACGCCGATAGCCTTTGCCGGGTTGGTGTTTCTGGGCCATGAGCTGTTTTTCCCGCGTTCGGGCAATCTGCTGGTGGTGTTGCTGTTCTCCCTGGCTTTGGGCTATCTGATCCCCAAGCGATTGTTGGCCTATGCTGCAAAAAGGCGCCAGCAGGAAGTGGCGATCGAAGTTTCAACCTTTATCCCGTTGCTGCGCATTCTGTTTGAGTCGGGCATGGCAGTCGAACAGGCGTTGCGGGTATTGAGCCAGGAAGCGCGGCACTTGCTGCCGGTGCTGACCGGTGAGTTGCGTGTGGTTCTGGCCCGGGTCGACTCGGGGCTGGAGTTGAACCAGGAACTGAGCAAAACCGCGAGTCTGCTGGATGTGGACGAGTTCAATGACACCTGCGTGATTCTGCAGCAATTGATTCAGCAGGGTGGTGGCGCGATGAAGTCATTGCAGGCACTCAAGGAGCTGCTGGATGACCGTCGTTTGACCCGCATGGAGGAGTACATCTCCAAAATGTCCGCCAAAATGTCGGTAGTGATGATGGTGTTTCTGTTCCCCGCTTTGATGATCGTCTTGGCCGGGCCGAGTTTTGTCGCTATCTCGCGAGCCTTTCTCTCTTGACCAGGGGTATGAACATGAAAGCTGTCATCGTCGTGTGCGGGCTGCTGATGCTGGGCGGCTGTGCGACAGGAGGTCAGAGTAATCCGCCGTGGATGGCCATGGGCGGCAGTTGTACCAAGTTGAGTGGTGACCAGGAGCTGTCGCTGAACCTGGCCGATGACATGGCCAAGGAAGGTAAGCTGCACGCCAGCCTGGCCAACCTGCAAAACCTGCCTCAGGGCTCGGCGCAGGTTCAGCTGCGCAAGGCGCGGATCTATCGCCAGTTGGGTCGCGATGAAGCCGGGCCGCTGTACCAGGGGTTGCTGGGCTCGTGCCTGGCAGCCGAAGGCGAGCATGGTCTGGGCCAGCTGGCAGCGGGGCATGGCGATAACGCCCTGGCGATCACCCATCTGGAGCGTGCGGCACAAATGGCGCCCACCGATGCCAAGATCCGCAATGACCTGGGCGTGGTGTATCTCAATCAACGGCGGGTTGATGAGGCGCGGTTCGAGTTTTTGACCGCGCTGGAGCTCAAGCAGGATGAATCGCCGGCGGCATTGAATCTGGTGACCCTGCTGATTTATCAGGACCAGTGGAAGCAGGCCGCAGAACTGGTAACCCGCGCGGGCCTGACCCCCGAACAGGTGAGTGATGCCCAGTACCGGGCACAAGCTTTGAAAGCTCAAGCCAAGGTCGCCAGCAATCAGGTGGCTGTCGTCAAATAACGCGTTGGAGGTTTGCCATGACTTTATCTATTCGTGTGGGGGTGCTGCTGGCCCTGCTGCCGTTGGGTGCACTGGCTATCGAGCCTGGGCCTACACCCAAAAACCAGCAGCAAACCGAGAACTGGTTGCAGTTGCAGGTGAGCGGCAGCGTCCAGTCGCCCATCCGCCAGACGGCCAGTCCGGCGGAGCGTGAACTCAGCCTGCAGCGTTGGCTGGACAGCTATAAACACGAGATTCCGGAGTACTACGGGCAGAAAGAGGGTGGTAAAGCCAGTCAGGAATAAGCCCTTGCCTGCAAGAACGGGCCCTCACAGGCAGTACGCGGCGCAAGACCTGTGGGAGCGGGCTTGCCCGCGATGGGAACTGTGCGGTGTCACTTGCCTGTCGCGCCAGTTGTATCGCGAGCAGGTCGCACCGCCACAGTGATCGCAGAGTTAATGCGCAGTTTGCCGATGGGCGGTGGCGTTTGGCGACAGCGCCAGAGCCAGCTGGGTACGGTTGTTCATATGGGTCAGGCGCAGTACTTGCGACACATAGAGCTTGACCGTGTTTTCGGTGATGCCCAGGTCGCAGGCAATCTGGTAGTTGGTCTGGCCCTTGCTCACCAGCTTGGCCACGTCCAGCTGGCGTGGCGACAGCTGTTTGAAAATCGTCGGGATCTGTTGCCAGGGGCCTTCACCTGATTCCTGATTGTTCAAGGGGTGGGTGGCGGCTTGCGGAGGGCGGCGGGCGGATTCCATGTCCTGATACAGGTCATCGATGGATTCGGCCAGATACTGCAGTTTCTGGTTCAGGTGGCCCAGCTGATCGCTTTTGTGGCGTTCACGCAAAATGGCTTCCTGACGCTGGATGCCCTCAAGCAGCTCATTGAGGTCGACCGGCTTTTGATAGTAGTCGGCGATACCGATACGCAGGGCCTTGATCACATCCTGTTTGTCGGCACGACCGGTCAGCAGGATGGTTTCAAAGGCGCGCTGCTTGCCCGCCAGTTTTTGCAGGTGCTGGGTCAGTTCGATGCCGTTCATGTCGGGCATGTGCAGGTCGCACAGCACCAGACCGATTTCTGAATCGGCAACGAAAGCATCGATGGCTTCACGGGTTGTATTGCAAGGCACGCAACGGTAACCGCTGCTTTCTAGAAATTCGCACAGTTCTTCGACAATCAATGGTTGATCGTCGACCACGAGCACTTTTATTAGGGGGTTGGACGTGTTCACGCGGTTCTCCTTCCTGGTAAACCAATCAGGGACATCTTGGTCCACTTACTTGCGGCGATTGAATTAAACGTAGACCTACTTTACGACTATGTACAAGGTATTAATCCTTCGTAATGGCTAGCGAAGCAGAGCCATTGTCAGGGTAAACCCCGCGAACAGGAAGGGCGCAAAGGGAAGCTTTTTTGACATTGGGACGTCTTTGGCAAATGGGAGCGTCTTAACTCTTTGATTTATTGACGGCAGTATTTTTGACGCGAAAAACCACCAGATGCCACTACAGATGCCAGCACCGATAACGGTCCCCAGAATTGTCGGACGATCGGTTGCCAGCGCTAGGGCCATCAACAGCTTTACGTCGCCGGCGCCAAGCTTGTTCAGGGCGTAACCGGGCAGTGTCAGTGCCAGCGCGACCAGCAGCGCCCAGCCACCTTCGGCTGCGCTTGCACCGAGCCAGGTGTGACCGGCCCACAGCAGATACAGCAGCGCCAGCGCTGCGCCACCCACCGTCAGCAAGTTGGAAATATGGCGTTGGAGCAGGTCTTGAATGGAGCACGCAACAAACCACAGCAACACAACCGCTAACTGGATCACGTAAAGAGCCTCCGTTTTTTACCAATGATTCTATGATGATATTACTGTCGACAGTCAGGGTAGACGCAGTCATGAAAACAAGACTTGGCAAAAAGCAGAAGGGCGCTGCGGCGATTGAGTTCGCACTGGTGTTCGTGATTTTTTTCGCAGTGCTTTACGGCGTGGTCAGCTACAGCCTGCCGCTGTTGCTGGTGCAGTCATTCAATAATGCGACGGCCGAAGCGGTGCGTCGCAGCATGGCGGTGGACCCGACGGCGGCCAACTATGGCGGGCTGGTGGAGACATTGGCCAAGAACGTACTGAACGAGAAACTGAGCTGGGTGCCGACGGCAGTCAAGGGCAGCCTGGTCCCGGCGGCTACCTACAACGCGACAACCAAGGTGCTGACCGCCAGCGTCACGCTGCCAGCCACGGCGTTGACCTCCATCATGCCGGTGCTCAAATTGGGAATCATCACAGTGCCTAACCTGCCGACAAGTTTGAAAGCCGAATCGAGTGCTCAACTTGTCCCCTAGTGACGGGCTGTTCGGGCGCATGTTGGGACGGACCGACGAGCGCTTGCCTGAATCCAGCGATCCGCAATCACGCACCCATGCGGGTATCCGGCTGATGCTTGATCAGCAGGGGCACGTCATTGAGATCCACGGCCTGCAACGCTACGGCCTGGCCCGCAGTAGCAGCGATGGCTTGCCGCGCCAGCTCCTGAGCTATCTGGTGCCGGGCAGTACCCTGGCCCTTGAGGGCGTACCGGCGGACTGGGTTGGCCACAGCCTTGACCTGGATTTTCAATGCGCGGGGCTGCGCGTGGTGCATACCCGGGGTTGGGTACAGCCCCAGGGCGACGCCTGGCTTTTGCAGTTGCTGGATATCAGTGACCTGCGCCTTGGCAGCGAGCAAGCCCGCAGCCGCGAGCGCTGCACGCAACTGATCCTCAGCCTGGGCGAACAATTGCGCCAGTGCAGTGCTCAGCGCCTGTGCGAGGTGATGCACGAAGCATTGCGCAGCGTCGCCCAGCACGCCCGGGTGCCGTGCATGGCGCTGGCCCTGCGCGAAGACCCGCAGGTTTCCTGGTACATGCACAGCACATATCACGCCTTTGATGCGCCGCAACTGTGGCTGCCCGAGCAAAACCTGGGCAGCTTGCTTGACCCGCTTTGCGCAACGTCGCCCCTGCGTGTCGAGCGCGACGGCAACCCGCGGTTAAACGACTTGTTTGGCAATGCCGACGGCGTGCTGGTGCCTTACAGCGACCAGCAGGGTTTGTGTGCCTGGTTGATGCTGGGGTTTTATCCGGCTTCCCTGCATGGCCCGCAAATGAGTGAAAGCGACTGGATGCAGGTCTGCGCCGCCCTGGCTGCGCCGCTGCTGGACCGTTTGCGTGAGCAGCAGCACCTACAGCAGAGCGAGCGCATGGAGGCCCTGCAAGGCTTGCTCGGCACCGGCTGGTGGGAGTGGTCGCTGAACAACGAGCTGCTGGAGCTGGCCCCGCAACTGGCCATCAACCTGGATGCGGTGGCCGAGCCACAGGCCATGACCCGTCAGGCATGGCTGGCGCTGTTTCACCCGGCCGATCGGGATGAACTCAGCGGTCGCTTCAATGAGCTGCTGGAGCACGGCAAGGAATTATTGCTGTTCGCCCGGTTGCATCAATCCGGGAGCACAGAACCAGCCCGGTGGTACCGGATTCAAGGCCAGATGCTGGGCAGTGGCACCCGGCGGCGTATCGTCGGTTATATGCTGGATGTCAGTGATATCAAGAACCAGCAGCAACAGGTCGCGGCTGCCCATGCGCGGCTGGACAACCTGATCGCCAGTTCCCCGGCGGTGATTTATGTACAGCGCTATGTTGAAGGTGCGCTGGTGCCGGCATTTTTCAGTGGCAGCCTCAAGCCCCTGCTGGGCTGGACGCTGGAAGAATGCACCAGCGAAACCCTGATCGAATGGGTCCACCCCGATGACCGCGAACAGTTTTTTGGCCGTACCCGGCAGTTGCTGCGCGAAGGCAGCGCCCGCAACCGCTATCGTCTGCGCGATCGGCGTGGCGATTATCACTGGCTGCTGGATGAAGCCAAGCTGTTGCGTAACGACCTGGGTTTGCCGGTAGAAGTGGTCGGTTTGTGGCTGGACATAACCGAGGCCACCGAAGCGGCCGAGCGAGTCAAAAACAGCGAGGAGCGCTACCGGATTCTGGTTGAAGACTCGCCTGCCATGATCTGCCGTTACCTGCCCGACCTGACCCTGACCTTCGGCAACCAGCCGCTGGCCAGCTACCTGGAATGCACCACTGCGCAACTGCCGGGCATCAACCTGAGCAGTTGGTTATCCACAGAGCAGCGCGAGGCCTTTGTGCAGCGTATTGCCAGCTTGACCCCCCAGGCACCGGTCAGCACGGCGGAAATCAGCCTGCAACTGCCGGGGCGAGAATATGCCTGGTGGGTGTGGTCCGACCGGGGCATTTTCGACGAACTGGGCAACTTGCTTGAAGTGCAGGCCGTGGGCCGCGACAACACCGAAGTACGCCGCTCCCAGCAGCAACTGACCCACAGCGCGAAAATGGCCACCCTGGGCGAAATGGCCACGGGGCTGGCGCACGAAATCAACCAGCCGCTGAACGTGATGCGCATGGCCGTGGTCAACGTGCTCAAGCGCCTGGGCAATGGCGATGCGCAGATCGACTATTTACAGGACAAGCTCACCCGTATCGACGGCCAGATCCAGCGTGCGGCGCGGGTGGTGGACCACTTGCGGGTGTTTGGCCGTCGTTCTGAAATTGAACAGCAAGTGTTCAACCCGACGCAGGCCATGGAAGGTTCCGTGGCCTTGCTCGGCGAAGGTTTCCGCGGCAAGGGCGTGGAATTGCGCAACGAAGGGCAAGTGTGCGAAGTACAGGTACGCGGGCATGTAGACCAACTTGAGCAAGTGCTGATCAACCTGATGGTCAATGCCCGTGATGCACTCATGAGCAAACGTGAAACCGACCAGGATTTTGCCCCCTGGATAGCCCTGAGTATTGAGTCCGATGGGCAAAGCGTGCGTCTGCTGGTTGACGACAACGCGGGCGGTATCGACCCGCGCCTGCTGGAGCGGATCTTCGAGCCGTTTTTCACCACCAAGCCGATTGGTCTGGGTACGGGGCTGGGGCTGTCCGTGAGTTACGGCATTATCGACAACATGGGCGGGCGGTTAAGCGTCAGCAATACCGCGCATGGCGCGCGGTTTTGTGTGGAATTGCCGGTGGTAGCAGGCTGAATTCAGCGCTGCGCCTTTGATGTGGGAGCGGGCTTGCTCGCGATTCAGGCACCTCGGTACATCTGATATACCGAGGTGATGCAATCGCGAGCAAGCCCGCTCCCACAAGGTATTGCACTCCATCTAGGTCAAAGCACCAGTTGGGCGCGGCCACCCTGGTTGCAGGAGAGGTTGGCATCGACTTCCGTGGCCATGAGGTTAACCCCCAGCAGTGAAAGCAGGTTGTTGATCACAGGGTCGAGCAAGGGGCTTAGAACCCCGGAAATCAGCCCGCCAGCAATGTTGACTACCGCCAGTAGTGTCGCGTTAACAGCACTCGTCAATCCCGTCGCAAGTGCCCCGAGGATGCCTGTGCTATCCACGGGAGCATACAGTTGGATCGGCAAATTGCTCAGCGTGCTTTTCAGGCTGGCCACCACATTGGTCGTCGGACTGGCATTTTTGGCTGCCGGTGGCAGTTTCAGATTAGGCGGCTCCGAGCTTGAGGCAGCAGAAAAAAGCAGGGTGCTTTGGGTTGGCGCAATGGGTAGCTTTGCCATGATCGCAATGCCTCCGCCGCCATAATCTTTTGAAGAGCAAATGAGGGCCAAGCAGGTCTTGCTGACGATGTTCACAATAGGCAGCGGTGTAACCGTTACGGCGGCTGAAGAGGAAAAAGCCTTGCTGCCATCAATGTTGCCGACATTCAAATTGGCCAGGGCCGTGTGTGCCAAAACCGTAAGGCTTTTAGTACCGGTACTTCCCGTAGGGCAGCTATATCCGGTCACCAGCGCATCTGCGCCACCGGCATCCAGATTGACACTGAGGATTAATGGCGGCGGAAGTATTTGAGGGCTGTAGGAAGTACCGATAATGGCCCCGAGCAAGCCTGAAACAAGATCCAGGACTTTGCTCACAAGTGAAGCGACGGTATTGAGAACCGGAAGCTCAATGGTGATTAAAGACCTCACTTGGGCCGTGCGCACGAAAAGCCTGTCCTTGGCCGGGTTGCCGATGGCAGAGAACTGCGGAGGCTCGATTACTTTTACCGTGGTCGTTACCTTGGCCAGCCCCAGCACGTTGACCGGAAGGCTGACGGCAGCAGCATTATTCTTGTTGGCAATTTGAATGGCGGCTTGTATCACTGAAAATAAATTAAGGTTGGTGTCCAGACCGGCAGTTGAAGTTCCGGTTTGCAGTTGTAATAAGTCACCTACTTTGATGGGTGTGTTTTTAATGGCAGCAACTTGTAAGTTGGTCAGTGCTGTTTGTACGTCTGCCGTTGCTCCGTTGAGTTTGGCTACAGTGGCCGCCGCTTTTATAAAGTCAGTCACCGTGGCATTGGTGGTGAGTAGCGTTGTGTAATCCCCTGCCTTGACATTCAAGTTAACGGCCAATTGATTCAAGTACTGCAGTAAGTTGATGTCTGCTTTGACTAAACCGTCCCAGCCTACTGCCGAAATGGCTACGTTACCGCCCAGCAGGCCTGTAAACAGGTTATTGAGCAGCGGCGATTGTGAGGAGTCGACTGTCGCCAGTGTGGTACGAATACTGATTTGCGCGAGCGTCGGCCCCGGCGTTGAGCCCACCGCACTCGCCGTCAAATTGGTATTCAGGTTAAATCCGCCTTTGGAAAACAGGCTCCACAACCCCCCGGCCACGCTGGTAGGCACGGTGGTGGTGGCTATCACCCGGATCGCATCGGACTTGGTCGCATCCGCAGTGAATACCCGTAACTGGCTGCTGTTGGTGCTCAAAGTACCGCAAGTGGTGTTTACTTTTTGCACGCTGCCGGGCGTAAAGCTGTTGCGGGTGGCACTCTGGTTGGCGAAACCGGCAGCCGTACTGGCCCCAGTACAGTTGCCGCCCCGACTCACCGCCTCCAGCACCGCCATATCCGCCACCCGCTGCAACTTGCGTTGCTCCAGGTACAGGCGCCCGCTGTCGACCACCAGCAACATAAACAGCAGCACCATGCCCAGGGTCACGGCAGCCATCAGGCCGATCGCACCACGCTGTTGCCGGGAACCATTAAAACCCATACCGCGTAGTTGGGGAGACATCGAGCACTCCTGATGCTGGAACATTGCCCAGCGCTAACTCTCCAAAGTTTCAGCGAGTGTAGACAAGAAGTGATCAGTGCGCTGGCCAGTTGCCAGTTTTATAGGCGTGCTGTGAACGATTAATCAAAAAAACAGACAGGGCGCTAACTTGCTCACGAAAGTATTAATACCAACTTACTTATATACATCGTGAGCAAGTGAGTGCCGGGCAACTTACTTGGGTGGATAGGTAGCAAGGATCTTGGTCACCGCTTCGCTGATCGCCGCGCTGCGCTCGGCCGGGGTCGGGCTGCTGTCGATGGCTTTTTCGGCACTGCCGCGCCAGACCAGCTTGCCGTCCTTGGCATCGATCAGGTCGATCTGCAGGGTGCCCACCTGGTAGACCACGTTGCGGGTTTCGTTATACATCGGTGCGCCCCAGTAACCTTCCCACGGGCCGCCCCAGTAACCACCCCACGGCCCGCCCCAGGGGCCACCGTAACCGTAGTTGGTCACCACCTGTTCCTGGCGGTTGGCCACGATCAGCCAGGTTTGCACCAGCAAGTCCGGTTTACTGCCTGCCGCCACCGGGCGCAAGCCGCGTTGGTCCAGCTGGCTGCTCACGGCCTGGACAATCCGTTGCTCGGTCAGGTCGCTCCTGAGCATCGGGTTGTTGGGCTGGTATTGCACGGCAGGGTCTTTCCAGGCCCAAGTGCGGAACTGGGCGAAATCGACAGCAGGGTTGTAATCATGGCTGACCTGCATGGTTTCGCAGGCACTGAGCAGCAGGGCCAGGCCCAGTAATGCAATGCGACGAAGCATAATGATTTCTCCACTTCACGATTGAAACTCAATGAGGAGGGTAAGCCTGCACTGCCTTGTTCAGTGATTCGCGCAGGGCGTCACTGCGTTCGCTCAGGCTGCCTTTGCTGCTGGTTTCGGCACTGGAACTCCACACCGGCTGGCCGGTTTTGCCGTCATACAGGTTGAGTCGCACCACCATGACCTCAACCTCGTAAGTGCGGATGACGGGTACGGAGTTGTACATGCCATATTGACTGCCATAGCGGCCGTAACCGCTGCCGTAGCCAGCCCCGTAACCATAGTCGTCCTGCACCTGGCGCAAGCGTTTTTCGGTGTGCAAATCTGCACTGACCCAAAGATCCGCCGGACGGTTGGGTTGTGCCGGGCGCAAGCCGCGCTGGTCGAGGGCATTGTTCACCGCTTCGGCGATTTGCGCCGAGTCGGCCCAGGCCGTGCCAACCGGCAAGCGGCCATTGAGCCAGGCCCAGCTCTGGTAACGCCCGTAATCCCGTGGCGGTGCCGGGTAGGCGCTCAAGTCCAGGGTGTTGGCCGCCTGTGCCGGCGCCGGCGGCATGGGCATGGAGCTAGCGGTGTAAGGGTTGGGGCTCTGGCAGGCGCCCAGCCCCAGGCTCAAAACAATCAAGGCAACGCGGCGATACATGATGGTCTCCCCCGCAGGGCGATTTAAACCGGGCGGCACACCCAATGCAGATAACGTCCCAGCCCGGCAAAGGCAGGATGGCGACGGTGGGCCAGCTCCATTTCAACCAGCGCTTCAAGCTCGGCGCGGGCCTGGAATTCTACTGGCATATAGTCGTGAAATACCCGCACGCCGCTCTGGCTCTCGACCTGCCACAGGCCTTCGAGTGCCGCGGCCAGTTCCCGTGGATCAAGGGGCTGCTGCGGTGTGAGGCTCTGTTTTTCACCGGCCATGTCGTTCTTGCGCATCTTGCGAAAGTGACCCTTGAGCAGGTTGCGATAAATCAGTGCGTCACGATTGTAAAACGCCAGCGACAACCAGCCGTCCTTGGCGGTCAACTGATGCAGCACCGGCAGGATCGCGTGGGGTTCGGCCAGCCATTCCAGTACGGCGTGGCACAACACCAGATCGTAGGGCTCGGTCAGTTGGCCAAGCAGCTCCTGCCACGGCGCCTGAATAAAGGTGCCAGTCTGGCCTGCCTCGGCAAAACGCTGGCGGGCTCCTTCAAGCATCGGCGCGGCGGGTTCGGCCAGGGTCACATCGTGGCCTTGCTGGGCCAGCCACAAAGACATATGGCCCAGCCCGGCGCCGATATCCAGCACCCGCAGCGGGCGTTTTGGCAGGGCTTCCTGCAGGTCGGCCTGGAGCACGGCCAGGCGAATCGCACCCTTGGCGCCACCGTAGATTTTCTCGGCGAAGCGGGTAGCCAGTTGATCGAAGTGACGGTCACTCATTTATTGAAACGCCTTTCATTGTCAGCCAGTTTATTGCGAACCACTTCATTCATGTCCAGCCCCAGTTCGGCGCAGAGCAACACCAGATACAGCACGATATCGCCCACTTCCTGACCGGCGTGGGCGAGCTTGTCGGCGGGGAGCTGGCGGGACTGGTCTTCGGTTAGCCACTGAAAGATTTCCACCAGCTCGGCCATTTCGACACTGGCGGCCATGGCCAGGTTTTTCGGGCTGTGGAACTGCTTCCAGTCGTTGTTATCGCGGATGCGATGCATGCGTCGGGTGATTTCGTCGAGGTTCATTGCAGGTGTGCTCTCCAGAAGGCGCAAAGCTTGCGACCGAACGGGGATTGGTGCAAGTGAAAGGCACGGGCTCACATCACCCTGTAGCAGCTGACGAGCGGAGCGAGGCTGCGTCCGGCTGCGAAGCAGTCGCAGATCCTGAGTACGAGGCTTGTCTGACACACCGCACAATATGACTTCACGACTGCTTCGCAGCCGGACGCAGCCTCGCTCCGCTCGTCAGCTGCTACACAAGGAGGGGATGCCGGTTTAACTGACTGGTCGCCAGTTGCCGACCATATGTACAAGGCCGTCATGCCCGTTGATTTGAAAATCGCCACTGGAACCTGCCTCACTGCTGAGCAAAATCACTTCGCCGGGCAGACGCACCGGCTTTTTGAAGGCGACGACAATCTCTACATTGGCCGCCGGCAGGTGCGAATTGAGTACCGCCAGAGCCCGGGCTTTTATCCACAGGCCGTGGGCAATCGCACTGGGCAGGCCAAACAATTTGGCGCTGGCAGCACTGAGGTGAATGGGGTTGTAGTCGCCCGAAACTTTGGCGTAACGCCGGCCAATGTCGGCGGGTGCATACCAGCGGGTCAGTTCGCTCAGGGCCACCGGCGCAGGTTCGGTGACTTGCGGCAGGTCGCCCGGCAGTTCCACGCCTTTGCACAGCAGGGTGCTTTCGGCCTCCCATAGTGGCCCCAGCAGATCGTCTACCTGGGTAACCACCTCAAAGGTCGCGCCCTTGGGGTGTTTTTGCAGGTTGTGTACATATACCCCGATGCGCAGCTGCGTCACGCTGCCCATCGGGCGCAGCAGGCGGATCCGGTTGGTCAGATGAATCAGCCCCAGCAGCGGGAAAGGGAAGTCCTTGGCCGTCAGCAACTGCATTTGCAGACCGAAGGCCAGGATGTGTGGATAAGTGGGCGGCAGCAAGGGGCTTGGCACCAGCTCGCAAACATCGCGAAAAGCCGCCAGGGCCTTGGGCTCAACCTCGACCCAGCAGCGCAAGCCTTGCTCTGGCAAGGTGCTGCCGGTGATCTTGCGGCGGGCGGCCGCGTGGGCGTACAGCGCTGGCAGGTGCGGCGGGGTGCTGAGGTCGAGCCATTTTACGCTCATGCTTATGCTCCCAGAATGCTTTGCCCGCACACCCGCAGCGCCTGGCCGCTGACCGCACCAGAACCCGGCTGGCCGAGCCAGGCCACGGCCTCGGCGACGTCCTGGGGCTGGCCACCCTGGCCCAGTGAACTCATGCGCCGGCCCGCTTCGCGCAGGGCAAAGGGAATATGCGCTGTCATCTGGGTTTCGATAAAACCGGGGGCCACGGCATTGATGCTGATGCCGCGCTCGCCCAGCAGCGGCGCCCAGGCTTGAGCCAGGCCGATCAGCCCGGCCTTGCTGGCGGCGTAGTTGGTCTGGCCGCGATTGCCGGCAATACCGCTGATGGACGCCAGCAGGATTACCCGGCCGTTATCACGCAGGGTGCCGCTGTCGAGCAGGGCCTTGGTCAGCACTTGTGGAGCATTGAGGTTAACGGCGAGCACCGAGTCCCAGAATTCCGGGGTCATATTGGCCAGGGTTTTATCGCGGGTGATGCCGGCGTTGTGCACCACAATATCGACGCCGTCGGCCAGTTGCCCGATCAGTTGTTCTGCGGCATCGGCGGCGCAGATGTCCAGCGCGATGCTGCGTCCGCCCAAGCGCGCGGCCAGTGCATCGAGATCGCTCTTGGCGGCAGGTACGTCGAGCAGGATTAGTTCAGCGCCGTCCCGGGCCAGGGTTTCGGCAATGGCGGCGCCAATGCCGCGGGCGGCACCGGTCACCAGCGCCTTGCGCCCGGCCAGGGGGCGGGTCCAGTCCTGTACCTGGTTGGCGCAGGCTGTCAGGCGCAGCACCTGGCCGCTAATAAAGGCACTTTTGGGCGAGAGGAAAAAACGCAGTGCGCCCTCAAGCTGCTCTTCGGCCCCCTCGCCGATATACAGCAGTTGCAAGGTGCTACCGTTGCGCAACTCCTTGGCCAGCGACCGGCTGAACCCTTCGAGTGCACGCTGGGCGCTGGCAGCAAAAGGGTCGCTTAATGTTTCAGGAGCATGGCCCAGGATCACCATATGGGTGCAATGTTCGAGATTGCGCAGCAGCGGCTGGAAAAATTCGCGCAGTTGCTTGAGCTGATCGGTGTGCAACAGCTCGCTGGCATCGAACACCACCGCCTTGAGCTTTGGCCCCTGGCCTGGAATCCACGGCGTGGCGTGCAAGGGTGCGGGGCCGTAGCTGAATACGGCATCGGTGAGTTTGCTGGCAAATTGGTTCACGAGGCCTGCCAGGGCGCCGCCGCCAATCAGCAGCGGCCCTTCGACGGGGCGCAGCCGCCCGGCCTGCCAGCGTTCCAGTCGTCCCGGTGACGGCAGCCCCAACGCGCCGACCAGTCGCTGGCCGAGGGATGAGTTGACGAAGTCGATATAACGGTCTGACATGGAACACTCTCCGACAGGTGGGGTTCAAAGGGTTGACCACAAACAGGCCGTGGTCGTTCGTTATCGGCGATAAGGCCTACGCTAGTAACGATCAATGGATTTAAGAGAATAGGGGCAATCGTATGAGTCTGCGTCGTGTAGCAATTATTGGTGGTAACCGTATCCCGTTTTCCCGCGCCAACGGGCCGTATGCCACCGCCAGTAATCAGGACATGCTGACCGCGGCGCTGGAAGGGCTGATCGAGCGTTACAACCTGCACGGGTTGCGCATGGGCGAAGTGGTGGCCGGGGCGGTGCTCAAGGATTCGCGGGATTTCAGCCTGACCCGCGAATGCGTGCTGGGCTCACGGCTGTCGCCGCAAACCCCGGCCTATGATCTGCAGCAGGCTTGCGGTACAGGGCTTGAGGCGGCATTACTGGTGGCCAACAAGATTGCCCTGGGGCAGATCGAGTGCGGGATTGCCGGTGGCGTGGACTCCGCCTCCAATGTGCCGATCGAAATTAATGACGGGCTGCGCAAATGGCTGTTGCGGCTCAACCGCACCAAGGCGCCGATCGACAAGCTCAAGGCGCTGCTGCAGTTGCGGCCGGGCTTTTTGAAACCCGAATTCCCCCGTAATGGCGAGCCCCGTACCGGGCTGTCGATGGGCCAGCACTGCGAGTTGATGGCGCAAGCCTGGAACATCCCCCGGGTTGAACAGGACGAGCTGGCCCTGCACAGCCATCAGGCCCTGACGGCTGCCTATCACGCGGGCTGGGAAGATGACTTGCTCACGCCCTTTATGGGCTTGAGCCGCGACAACAACCTGCGTGCCGACCTGACCCTGGAAAAATTGGCCGCCCTTAAACCGGTGTTCGAGCGCAGTGCCAAGGGCACGCTGACGGCGGGCAACTCCACGCCGCTGACCGATGGTGCATCAACGGTCTTGCTCGGCAGCGAAGAATGGGCCAAGGAGCGCGGCCTGCCGGTTTTGGCTTATCTGCGCGATGGTGAAACAGCGGCTGTGGATTTCGTACACGGTGCCGAAGGTTTGCTGATGGCGCCGGTATATGCTGTCCCACGGCTGCTGGCGCGTAATGGCCTGACCTTGCAGGACTTTGATTACTACGAGATTCACGAGGCATTTGCCGCCCAGGTGCTGTGCACCTTGAAGGCCTGGGAGGACGGGCCTTACTGCAAAAGCCGGCTGGGGCTTGATGCACCGCTGGGTGCGATTGACCGCAGCAAGCTCAACGTCAAAGGCAGCTCGCTGGCGGTGGGCCATCCGTTTGCGGCGACGGGTGGGCGCATCGTGACCAATATGTCCAAGCTGTTGGCCACCGCCGGGCAGGGCCGAGGTTTGATCTCGATCTGCGCAGCGGGCGGGCAGGGCGTTACGGCGATTATCGAACGGTAACGATATAGGTGTGGGAGCGGGCTTGCTCGCGATGGCATCACCTCAATATGCCTGACAAACCGGGGAGCCTGCATCGCGAGCAAGCTCGCTCCCACAAGGGCAGGGTTATGCCTGACCGGCAGACGCTACTGCCGGGTTTGGCTCTGCGGCCTCCTGGCGACTACGCGTGGCATAACTCTCAGCCATCACCGAGCACACGATCAACTGCAACGGGTGGTAGATCATGATCGGCAGCAAAATCAGCCCCAGCCCCGGGTTGGCGCCGAAGATCAGGGCCGCCATCGGTGCCCCTGCGGCCAGGGATTTCTTGCTGGCACAGAACACCGCGGCGATTTCATCCGCAGTACTGAATTTCAGGGCGCGGGCGGTGCGGGTGGTCATCCACAGAATAATGGCCAGCAGGACCGCACTGCCGATCAGGGCGCTGAGGATCACCGAGCTGCCTTGCTGTTGCCACATGCCCGAAACCATCGAGTTGCAGAACGCCGCGTAAACCAGCAGCAGGATCACCACCTTGTCGCAGATATTGGTGTAGCGCTTGTGCCGGGCAAAAAAGCGTCCGCACAGCGGGCGTACCAGCTGGCCCAGCACCAGCGGCAGCAACAGCATGGCACACAGGTCGAGCAGTGTTGAGCCCAGGTCAATGCCTCCCGCGCCGCTGCCGACCACAAAGCTCACCAGCAACGGCGTCAGGAAAATCCCCAGCACGCTGGACAGGCTGGCGTTGAGAATCGCTGCTGGCACGTTGCCGCCTGCGCTGCCGGTCAGGGCCACCGACGAGGAAATGGTCGAGGGCAGGGCACACAGGTAGAAGAAGCCCAGCATCAGCAGCGGCGGGATATGGGCGCCCAGCAGCTTGTTGGCGACCACCCAGATAAGCGGGAAGACGATAAAGGTGAAGCCCTGCACCATGACGTGCAAGCGGATGTTCTTCAGGCCGTGGCTGATCTGTTCGCTGGACAGGTTGACCCCATGCAGGAAAAACACCAGAAACACACCGATATTGATGACCCATTCCGCGTGCATTGCACCGCCTGTGCTGCCGAAATGCGGGAACACATAGGCAAGAAAAGTCGCCAGTAGCATGCCGCACAGAAACCAGTCGGTGAACATGCGTTTGAGGTGTTTGAGCACAGGCATTATCGGTACCGGAATATTGTAAGAATTGATGAGTTAGCCTAACGTCGGCGGTATCTGTCGTCTTGCGATATAAGGCCAATCAATGCCGCCAAACGGACAACGTGGGCTGCCGCGCGCCATTCCACTGCTGGATGCCTTGCCACGGCCGCTGTATGCCCGGGCCGAAAGCCTGGGCGCGGGCTCGTGGACGCCGCGTCATCGGCACGATTGGGTGCAGTTTTCGTACGCGATCAGTGGCGTGTTGGGCGTGCATACCGACGAGGGCAGTTTTTTTGCGCCGCCGCAGTGGGGTATCTGGATTCCGGCCGGGCTGGAGCATGAAGTGATCACTTCGATGCGTGCGGAAATGCGCAGCCTGTATGTGCGTCGCGAGGACTGCCAGTGGGCACCCGGGCAGTGCCGGGTGCTGGAGGTCACGCCACTGGCGCGGGAGCTGATCAAAAGTTTTTGCGCGCTGCCCGTCGACTACCCCGAGGGTGGCAGCTGCGAGCAGCGCTTGGTGGCGGTGCTGCTGGACCAGTTGGCAAACCTGCCCGAGGTCGGCTTTTCGCTGCCATTGCCCCGCCATGAGCGTCTGCTGGTGCTGTGCAACGAACTGATCGAAAGCCCTGATGCCGAGGCGAACCTGGGCCTGTGGTCGGATCGTCTGGGCATGTCTGAAAAAACCCTGATGCGTTTGTTTCAGCGTGAAACAGGCTTGAGTTTTCGCAGTTGGCGCCAGCGAGCGCGGCTTCTGTCTTCGCTGCGGGTGCTGGAGGAGGGCGGCCATGTCACGCAGGCGGCGTTGTCTTGCGGGTATGAATCAACGTCGGCGTTTATCGCGGCGTTTAAAAAGATGTTCGGTTTTACCCCGGGCGACTTGTTTCGTCAGGGTTAAGTCGGTGCTCAAAACGTGTTGCTCGTCTATCATTCAAATCGTTTGCCCTCTCCCCGTGGTGAGTGGATTGCCGTATAACGAATGACATTCGCGTGTTTGGTAATAAAGGACCCACAATAAAAGCTGATGAAGACTCCAAAACGCTTAGAACCCCTGATCGAAGACGGTCTGATCGACGAGGTGCTGCGCCCACTCATGAGTGGCAAGGAAGCAGCTGTGTACGTAGTCCGCTGCGGCAATGAGCTGCGATGCGCCAAGGTTTACAAGGAGGCCAACAAACGAAGTTTCCGCCAGGCCGCCGAATATCAGGAGGGTCGCAAGGTTCGCAACAGCCGTCAGGCCCGGGCGATGGCCAAGGGCTCGAAGTTCGGTCGTAAAGAAACCGAAGATGCCTGGCAGAACGCTGAGGTTGCGGCGTTGTTTCGCCTGGCCGGTGCGGGTGTGCGGGTTCCCAAGCCGTTCGACTTCCTCGAAGGCGTGCTGTTGATGGAACTGGTGGCGGATGAGTACGGCGATGCTGCTCCGCGCCTCAATGACGTGGTGCTGGAGCCGGATCAGGCCCGCGAGTACCACGAGTTCCTGATCCAGCAAATTGTGCTGATGCTGTGTACAGGGCTGGTTCACGGTGACTTGTCCGAGTTCAACGTGTTGCTGACGCCAACCGGCCCGGTGATTATCGACTTGCCCCAGGCGGTCGATGCGGCGGGTAACAACCACGCCTTCAACATGCTGGAGCGTGATGTGGGCAACATGGCTTCCTACTTCGGGCGTTTTGCGCCGGAACTGAAGAAGACCAAATACGCCAAGGAAATGTGGGCGCTTTACGAAGCCGCCACCTTGCACCCTGGCAGTGTGTTGACGGGCGAGTTTGACGAGCCGGACGAGCTGGCAGATGTCGGCGGCGTGATGCGCGAAATCGAAGCGGCACGCCTGGACGAAGCCTTTCGTCAGGCGGTACGTGCTGCCGATGATGCGCCACCGAGCAAGGCTGAAGAGCCGCCACCCCCGTGGATGCAGTGATTGGCTAAGTAAAAAATCCGGCTCAGGCCGGATTTTTTATGCCCCTGAAACAGCCCGGGTTCTGGTGGGAGCGGGCTTGCTCGCGATGCAGGCGACGCGGTCTGTCAGGAAAATCACAGTGATGCCATCGCGAGCAAGCCCGCTCCCACAATGTGTGATGGGTCAAAACCGGTTCAGCGGAATTTTCAGGCTGCACAACCCGCTGTCATCGGCGGGCGGCAGGTTACCGGCGCGGATATTGACCTGAATGGCCGGAATCAGCAGCGCCGGAACCCCGAGGGTGGCATCGCGGGCTGTACGCATGCCGACAAAACCCTCCAGGTCGATGCTGTCATTGACATGAATATTCTGTGCCCGCTGTTCACCAACGGTGGTCGACCAGCAGGCTTCGCGCCCGGCTGGCGGGTAGTCATGGCACATATACAGGCGGGTCTGCTCCGGCAATGCCAGCAGGCGCTTGATCGATTGATACAACTGCCGCGCATCGCCCCCCGGGAAGTCGCAACGGGCGGTGCCCACATCAGGCATAAACAGGGTATCGCCCACAAACAGGCTGTGGTGTTCGACTTGGTAAGCCATATCGGCCGGGGTATGCCCGGGCACATGCAGCGCCCGCACCTCTAGTCGCCCGATATGAAACAGCTCGTCGGGCGCAAACAGGCGGTCGAACTGCGAACCGTCAAGCTTGAACTCCGGCTCAAGGTTGTAGATATCGCGAAACACCCCCTGGACCTGGGTGATGGCCGCACCGATGCCGATCTGCCCGCCCAGCTTGCGCTTGAGGTAAGCGCTGGCAGACAGGTGGTCGGCATGGGCGTGGGTCTCCAGCAGCCATTGCACCTTCAGGCCTTCAGCCTGGACGAAAGCGGCGATGGCGTCGGCACTGGCGGTGCTGATGCGCCCGGCGGCGGCATTGTAGTCCAGCACCGGGTCGATGATGGCGCATTCCTCGGCGCCCGCGGCATGCACCACATAGCTCACGGTCGACGTCGCAGGGTCGAAGAAACCTTGAATTTCGGGGTGCATGAGGGGGCCTCGTGGTTGTCAGTGAATGATCAATATATTGAAAGATATATTATCGAGTCGTAGACTGTCGACCATCACGCCCCGGAGCTTTTCATGACTGCTCAGCTAACCCGCGAAGAAATCGGCCTTCTGCGCGACTCTGCCTCCAAAGCCTGCACCCTTCTCAAAGCGTTGGCCAATGAAGATCGACTGCTGTTGCTCTGCCAGTTGACTCAAGGTGAGCGCAATGTCGGCGAACTTGAAGCGCTGACAGGCATCAGACAACCCACACTGTCGCAACAACTCGGCGTGTTGCGCGATGAAGGCATGGTCAATACCCGAAGGATGGGGAAATATATTTTCTATTCACTCGCCAGCTTTGAAGTGGTTTCTGTGATGCAGACCCTGTCGGGGCTGTATTGCGGGCAAGCACTGAAAAAGTAACGCCCGCCCAATCCATTCATTTTTGTTGTGCCTGGAGTGCTCAATGGAGCAAAGCATCAAGCGAATCGACGCGTCATTTTCCGTGACCGGTCAGATCGAGCTGTCTGATCTTCAATCATTGGCCGAGCTGGGTTTTGCCAGTGTGATCTGCAACCGACCTGACTTCGAAGGTGGCCCCGAGCAGCCTGATCACGCCTCGATGCAGCTGGCTGCGCAGGCCCTGGGGCTGAGCTTTGCGTATTTGCCGGTAATGACCACCGGCGCCACAGCCGGGCAGGCGCAAGAGATGCGTCAATTACTCAGCGAGCTGCCAAAGCCGGTGCTGGCCTACTGCCGCACGGGGAACCGCTCCTCCAGGCTTCATGAAGCTGCAACCCAGGCCCCACGAGAGGTCAGGCAATACGATGTAGTGGTGGTTGGCGGTGGTTCGGCCGGTATCTCGGTGTCGGCCAGCTTGCTCAAGCGCGACGCCGGGTTGCGTATCGCCGTGATCGAGCCCAGCACCGAACACTA
This sequence comes from Pseudomonas sp. WC2401, assembly GCF_041200115.1. Taxonomy (NCBI): domain Bacteria; kingdom Pseudomonadati; phylum Pseudomonadota; class Gammaproteobacteria; order Pseudomonadales; family Pseudomonadaceae; genus Pseudomonas; species Pseudomonas sp. WC2401. Next base: position 27,906 of record NZ_CP165623.1, on the reverse strand, counting down.
TTACCAGCCCGCCTGGACGCTGGTCGGGGGCGGTGCCTACGATATCAAAGACACCGTTCGCCCCACCGCTGCGGTCATGCCCAAAGGTGCTGACTGGATCAAGGCATCACTGTGCGCCTTCGCCCCGCAGCGCAAGGTTGTGCTGCTCAGCGACGGTAGCGAGCTGAGCTATCAGCAACTGATCGTCTGCCCCGGTTTGCAGCTGGCCTGGGAGAACATCGAAGGCCTTGAAGAAACCCTCGGCAAGCACGGCGTAACGTCCAACTACCGGCATGACCTGGCGCCTTACACCTGGGAGCTGGTGCGCAGCCTGAATGGCGGCAAGGCACTGTTTACCCAGCCGGGCATGCCGATCAAGTGCGCAGGAGCGCCGCAAAAAGCCATGTACCTGGCCTGTGATCACTGGCGCAAGCGCGGTGTGCTGGATTCGATTGCGGTGGAGTTCAACCTGGCCGGGGCGGTGTTATTTGGCGTAGCCGCTTTCGTTCCGCCGTTGATGAAGTACGTTGAGGCCTACAACGCTCAACTGGCTTTCCAGTCCACTCTGGTCAAGGTCGACGGGCCGGGCAAGACGGCGTGGTTTGATGTGACTGACGCAGCAGGCGGCGTGACCCGCGTGGCCAAAACGTTCGACCTGCTGCATGTGGTACCACCGCAGCAGGCGCCCGATGTTATTCGCCGCAGCGAGCTGGCGGACAAGGCCGGCTGGTTCGAGACCGACCCGGCAACGCTGCAACATCCGCGCTACCCCGAGATTTTCGCCCTCGGCGATGTGTGCAATACGGCCAATGCCAAGACGGCTGCAGCCACCCGCAAGCAAGTGGTCATCGTGGCCGAAAACCTTCTGGCGCTGCGCAAGGGCCTGGCTTTGCCCAAGCGCTATGACGGCTATGGTTCGTGCCCGCTGACCGTGGAAAACGGCAAGGTGATCCTGGCCGAATTCGGTTATGGCGGCAAACTGCTCCCCACTTTCCCTCTGGACCCCACCGTACCGCGCAAGTCAGCGTGGCTGCTCAAGGCCACATTGCTGCCGTGGTTCTACTGGCAGGGCATGCTCAAAGGCCGCGAGTGGTTCACTGACTGCAAGCCGGATTGACCCTGACCATGTTGATTATTCTGTTAGGCATGCTGGTGGGGTTAGTGCTCGGGCTGACGGGGGCCGGCGGCGGTATCCTGGCCATACCGGCGCTGACCCTGGGGCTTGGCTGGACATTGGCGCAAGCCACGCCGGTGGCCCTGCTGGCGGTTGGCATGGCGGCCGCTCTGGGCGCACTGGACGGTTTGCGCAGGGGCCTGGTGCGTTACAAGGCGGCTGCATTGATGGCAATCGTGGGTTCGAGCACTTCGCCGATCGGCTTGCATCTGGCCAGATTGCTGCCCGCCAAGGCGCTGGTATTGATGTTCAGTGCCGTGATGATGTTTGTTTCGCTGCGCATGTTTATGCAGGCCAGAGCCGATGCACGCGAAGACGCCAGCATTGGCGCGCTGGAGAAAAACTGCATGCTCAACCCGGCCACCGGGCGGCTGACCTGGAATGCCCGCTGCAGCATGACGCTGGTATCGATTGGTGCCACTTCGGGGTTACTGACGGGGTTGTTGAGTGTCGGTGGCGGTTTTTTGATCGTGCCGGCGTTTCGCAAATTCAGTGACGTGCGCATCCACGCGGTGGTCTCCACTTCGTTGATGGTCGTGGCGCTGGTCTCGCTGGGCACCTTGGGCAACCTGATGAGTCAGGGCGTGAGCCTGTCGAGTGAAGGGGTAATGTTTATTGCCGCCACCCTGGCTGGGATGGTTGTCGGGCGCGTCACTGCCCCGCACGTCTCGGCCCAGTGGCTACAGCAGGGCTTCGCGGGGCTGTGTGCGGTGATTGGCGTGCTGATGCTGGCTAAAGTGCTGCTAACGGCTTTCTGATTAACGTTCCTGTGGGAGCCGGGCTTGCCCGCGATGGCATCACCCTGGTCAGCCAGATACACCTTGGCGCCTGAATCGCGAGCAAGCCCGCTCCCACAGGATTATCAGCCGGTCATGCAGATATTCATGCCCTTACGACGCAGCAGGGGCCTGACTCCAGGTCCTTGAGAATCGGGCAGTCAGGGCGGTGGTCGCCCTGACAGCTTTCGACCAGGTCCTGCAATGTATCGCGCAGGCTGCTCAGCTCGGCGATTTTGCGGTTCAACTCATCAATATGCTGGCGCGCCAGAGCCTTTACATCACCGCTGGCGCGCTGGCGATCCTGCCACAGGGTCAGCAGCTTGCCGACTTCCTCCAGCGAAAACCCAAGGTCCCGCGAGCGCTTGATAAACGCCAGGGTGTGCAGGTCGTCATCGCTGTACAGGCGGTAGCCGCTATCACTGCGACTGGCGGGCTTGAGCAGGCCAATGGATTCGTAATAACGAATCATCTTGGCGCTCAGGCCGCTGTGTCTGGCGGCTTGGCCGATATTCATCACAACTCCTTATTCAAGGTCCCTGGGTTTCCAGAATTTGAGCAGCAACGCATTGCTGACCACGCTGACACTGGAAAAAGCCATCGCCGCGCCTGCCAGTACCGGGTTCAAAAAACCGAAGGCCGCCAGCGGAATGCCGATCACGTTATAGATAAACGCCCAAAACAGGTTTTGCCGGATTTTGGCGTAGGTCTTGCGGCTGATCTCCAGTGCCGCCGGCACCAGGCGCGGGTCGCCACGCATCAGGGTGATGCCCGCTGCATGCATGGCCACATCGGTGCCACCGCCCATGGCGATACCGATATCGGCTGCGGCCAGTGCCGGAGCGTCGTTGATACCGTCGCCAACCATTGCCACCACACCGGTTTTTTTCAGTTCGGCCACGGTCGCGGCCTTGTCGGCGGGCAGCACTTCGGAGTGAACATCGCTGATCCCCAGTGCCTCGGCCACCACTTTGGCGCTGCCGCGGTTGTCACCGGTCAACAGGTGGCTGCTGATATGCCGTGCATTGAGCTGGGCGATGGCCGACTGGGCGCCGGGCTTGAGTGTGTCGCCAAAGGCAAACAACCCCAGCACCTGCGGCTGCGGGCTTTGCTCGATCAGCCAGGACAGGGTGCGGCCTTCGGTTTCCCAGGCGCTGGCCGATGCGGCAAGCGAGCCTGGGGCCAGCCCGGTTTCTTCCAGCAAACGACGGTTGCCCAGCGCCAGACGGCGGCCCTCCAGGGTGCCGGCAATGCCACGGCCGGTCAGCGACTGGCTGTCGGTAACGTCCGGCACGTTGAGGTTACGCGCCGCGCAGGCATCCAGCACGGCCTTGGCCAGCGGGTGTTCGCTGCCGCGCTGCAGGGCGCCGGCCGCTTGCAGCAAGCGTGCCTCATCACCGTCGAGTGCGCTGAAGTGAGCGATTTGCGGAGTACCGGAGGTCAGGGTGCCGGTTTTGTCGAAAACCACGGCGCTGACTTCATGGGCGCGCTCCAGCGCTTCGGCGTCCTTGATCAGGATTCCGTGACGGGCGGCAACGCCGGTGCCGGCCATGATCGCGGTGGGTGTCGCCAGGCCCAGGGCACAAGGGCAAGCGATCACCAATACGGCCACGGCGTTGATCAGTGCGGTTTCAATCGGCGCGCCATACAGCCACCAGCCCAGCAGCGTGGCCAGGGCAATCAGCAGCACCACGGGCACGAACACCTGACTGACCTTGTCCACCAGCTTCTGGATCGGTGCTTTGGCAGATTGTGCGTCTTCCACCAGGCGGATGATGCGCGCCAGTACGGTTTCTGTCCCCAGCGCCAGGGTCTTGATCAGCAACCGGCCTTCACCATTGATGGCACCGCCAGTAACCTTATCCCCAGGCTGTTTCGGTACCGGCAGGCTTTCGCCGCTGATCAGGGCCTCGTCGGCATGGCTTTGCCCTTCGACCACTTCGCCATCGACCGGGAAGCGTTCACCGGGTTTGACCAGCACCAGGTCATTGAGGCGTAAATCGCTGATGGCAACGTCCTGTTCCTGGCCATCGACCATGCGCAGGGCGCGCTCGGGGCGCAGGGCTTCAAGGGCGCGGATGGCGCTGGCAGTCTGGCGCTTGGCGCGGCTTTCCAGGTATTTACCCAGCAGCACCAGGGCGATCACCACCGCCGAGGCTTCAAAGTACAGATGGGGCATGGTGCCGGGTTCGGCGATGGCCCACTCGTACAGGCTCAGGCCATAACCGGCGCTGGTGCCCAGGGCGACCAGCAGGTCCATATTGCCCGCGCCGGCCTTGACGGCTTTCCACGCGGCCACATAAAAACGTGCGCCCAGCACGAACTGCACTGGGGTCGCCAATACAAACTGGGCCCAGGCGGGCAGCATCCAGTGGATACCAAAAGGCGCCAGCAGCATGGGCAGTACCAGCGGCAGGGCCAGGACGATCGCCAGGGTCAGTGCCCAGCGTTCACGGTGCAGGCGTTTGTGCTGGTCGTCTTCGGTGTTTTTTTCGCTCTGGTGCAGGCTGGCGCCATAACCGGCCTGAGTGACCGCGTTGATCAGCAGGCCGGGATCAACCTGACCGAGTAATTCGACGTGAGCCCGCTCGGTGGCGAGGTTGACGCTTGCGCTCTTGACCCCGGGCACTTTGGCCAGGGCTTTTTCGACGCGCCCTGCGCACGAGGCACAGGTCATACCGCTGATATCCAGCTCCAGGCTATGGGCGGGCACGCTGTAACCGGCCTGCTGCACGGCCTCGACCAGCGCTGGCAGGCTCTCGGCAGGTGCTTCGACGCGGGCCTGTTCGGTGGCCAGGTTGACACTGACCGAACGCACGCCGGGCACTTTGGCCAGGGATTTCTCTACACGGCCTGCGCAACTGGCACAGGTCATGCCGTCAATCGGCAGATCGAATTGGGTGGGCACGAGCAGTCCTCCTCAAGAAGTTGTCTATCCATAGAATCGACCTTGACCCCGTGGCAAGGTCAAGGCTTCTTGCTGTTCGTTATTTGCCGCTCAATATTCCAGTTTGGCGGGCTTGAGGTACATACCCTGCTTGCCCAGGGCGATGCGGTATTTGCGCACATCCCCTGCCTTGAGGGTGAACTGCTGCGCGGGCGGCACCAGCATGCCGGGCAGGCAGCCGGGAGCTTGCCCGGGGAGCAGCTTGAGGCGGATATCGACGCTGGCGGGCGGCAGGTTAAAGGCCAGGGCCTGTTCCTGAAACAATCGCCCGGCCAGTTGATCGTCGATATACACACCCACCTCGCAGTTGGTCGGCACCTCAAGGCGCTCGCGGGAAATAATCAGCACACCGTAGTCCTGATCGGCATTTGCCCACAGCGGCACACTGGCAAGACCCAAAAGGCTGACTAGGCTCAAAGCGGTCCAGCGCATGGCTAAGTATCCTGTTTTCAAATCGCAAGGCTTGCAGCTTGGCCGAGCAGGGCATGGATTGCCAGTCAACGCGTAAAACAACGGGCTTGACCTTGCCACGATGGCAAGGTCGAAGCTGTAGGCATATCTCAAACAGGAGGCGTAATCATGCAAACGTTCAAGGTAGACGGTATGACCTGTGGTGGCTGTGTTGGCGCGGTGACCCGTGCGGTGCAGACGGTGGATAAAGACGCGAAGGTTGAAGTGGACCTGGCGAGCAAAACCGTCAAGGTCGACAGCAATGTGTCGCCTTTGCAGATTATCGACGTGATCACCAATGCCGGTTTTGAGGCGCGCACGGCGCACTAACCTGTATGTAGCAGCTGCCGAGGAACGAGGCTGCGTCCGGCGACGTAGTCGTCGTGAATGCTAAGAGCAAGCTCTGACTGGCGCACCGCGATGTCAGACTTACGACTGCCGCGCCGCCGAACGCAGCCTCGTACCTCGGCAACTGCTACGGGGGTGTTGTTTCAGGACGGGCTCAAGGTGATTTATTAGCTAGCTCGCTAACTTAATGTTCAGGGCCGGTAACCACGGCTAGACTGTCAGGCTGCGCTAACCGCAGCCTGATCCTTGGATACCTGATGAACCTTCGAACAATCTTGATTCTTGGCGCCCTGAGCGCCTTCGGTCCGTTGGCGATCGACTTTTACCTGCCGGGCTTCCCGGCGATGGCGCAAGCCTTTGCAACCGACGAAACCCAAATCCAGCTCACCCTGGCCGTGTACTTCCTGGGCCTATCCATCGGGCAACTGGCCTACGGCCCGGTAGCGGACCGCTTCGGCCGGCGCGTGCCGCTGCTGGTGGGCGTCGGCCTGTTCACTGTCGCGTCACTGGCGTGCGCCTTTGCCCCGACCCTGGAGTGGCTGATTGGCGCGCGGTTTGTCCAGGCGCTCGGAGGGTGTGCTGGCATGGTGCTGTCGCGGGCGATTGTCAGTGACAAATGCGACGCCGTTCAGTCGGCCAAAGTGTTTTCGCAATTGATGCTGGTCATGGGCCTGGCGCCGATTCTGGCGCCGATGCTGGGCGGGTTGCTGGTCAACCTGTATGGCTGGCAGTCGATTTTCCTGGTGTTGACGGTGTTCAGCGCATTGGCCGCAACCGCCGTGGCGCTGGGCCTGCCTGAAAGCCTGCCGGCCAATGTGCCGCGTCAGCCGCTCTCGGGGGCATTGCGCCAGTACGGGCGTTTGCTCAAGGACCGCGAGTTCCTGGGCCATGCCCTGACCGGGGGGATCGCAATGGCCGGGATGTTTGCCTACATTGCCGGCTCGCCTTTCGTATTTATCAAACTCTATGGCGTACCTGCCGAGCATTACGGCTGGCTGTTTGGCACCAATGCGGCCGGTTTTATTCTGGTGGCGCAGTTGAACGCCCGCCTGCTGGCCAAGCGTGGCCCGGCCTTTTTGCTGGCGCGCATGGTGTGGGTGTATCTGGCGGCGGGGCTGGTTTTGCTAGGAATCAGCAGTTTGCATACCGAACAACTGTGGCCGCTGCTGGTGCCGCTGTTTATCTGTATTGCCAGCCTGGGCTGCATTATTCCCAACGCCTCGGCCTGCGCCATGAGCGGGCAGGGCGCGCGCGCCGGCAGCGCTTCGGCGATGCTGGGTTGCTTGCAGTTCAGCGTGGCGGCGGGGGCGGCATCGTTGGTGGGGGTATTGCACGACGGCAGCGCCATGCCAATGGCAATGGTCATCACCCTGTGCGGGCTTCTGGCCGTGGGCCTGGCAATGGCGACCCGGCGTTTGTACACCGCGCGGATCGCCGCAGAGCAGTCGGCCTGACTCAGCCGGCCAAACGTTCGGGCAGGCGGTGCGGGGCTTGCAGGCGTGATTGCAGCTTGTCGACAAAGGCCCGGGCCTCGGCCTCGCTGCGGAAATTGACGGCCTGCTGGTCGATCTGAACCTGCCATTTGCAGTCGCGGGATCTTGCTAACGCTCTTATCAGGATTTTCATGACTGGCCTCCTTCGGTTCGCAAAGGAGGCCAGTGTAAGCCGAAAAACCGGGGCAAATATGTCCGGGATCAAGTCTCTGACTGACGGTTAAAAAATGACCGTATGGGTCCCGTCATGCGTCTTGCCGGAACCCTTCGAGCACAATCTTGCCCTTGGCCTTGCCGCTTTCCAGCAGCGCATGGGCGCGGCGCAGGTTGGTGGCATTGATGCTGCCAAAGTGCTCGCCGACCGTAGTGCGCAGGGTGCCGGCATCGATCAGCCCGGCGACGCGATTGAGCAGGTGATGCTGCTCGATCATGTCCGGGGTCTGGAACAGCGAGCGGGTGTACATGAACTCCCAGTGCAGTGACAGGCTCTTGCGCTTGAGCTTGGTGATATCCAGCGCCTTGGGATCATCAATCAGCGCCAGTTTGCCTTGTGGTGCCAGGGCCTCCACCAATTGGTCCAGATGCTGATCGGTCTGGGTCAGGCTGGCCACATGGGTGACGGCGTCGATACCGTGGCGCTTGAGTTCTTCGCTCAGGGGCTGGCTGTGGTCGATAACCAGATCGGCGCCCAGCTCACGGACCCAGGCCTGGGTTTCAGGGCGCGATGCGCTGCCAATCACCTTGAGTGCGGTCAACTGGCTGGCCAGTTGCGTCAGGATCGAACCCACGCCACCCGCCGCGCCAACGATCAGCAGGCTTTGTTGCCCGGCGGCCTTGCCCTCGCTGACGCCAAGGCGTTCGAACAACAACTCCCAGGCCGTGATGGCGGTCAACGGCAATGCTGCAGCCTGGGCGAAGTCGAGGCTGTTGGGCATGTGCCCGACGATGCGTTCATCGACCACATGGCGTTCGCTGTTGGCCCCGGCGCGGGCAATGGAGCCGGCGTAAAACACCTTGTCACCGACCTTGAACAGGCTGACCTCACTGCCGACAGCCTTGACCACGCCGGCCACATCCCAGCCCAGCACCTTGGCGCTGTCGGCCTCGGGCTGCACGTTCTGGCGCACCTTGGTGTCCACCGGGTTCACGGAAATGGCCTTGACCTCGACCAGCAAGTCACGAGGGCCAGCCACCGGCTCTGGCAACTCGATATCTTGCAGGGCCAGCGGGTCTTGAATTGGCAGCGAATGGTAGTAAGCGACAGCTTTCATGGGACATGTCCTGAAGATGAGTAAGAAACTGGCTGTGATAATTGGCTATTTCACAGCGCGATAAAACCGGCTAAAACAGCAGTCTCTTTCAATATTTTATTGATAATGGCTGGGTGGGCTCTGCATGCTGCGTTTCGATGATCTGCAATTGTTTGTGCGCGCGGCTGATTTGGGCAGCCTGTCGGCGGCGGCCCGGGTGATGGACATGTCCCCGGCGGTGGCCAGCGCCGCCCTCAAGCGGATAGAAACGCAGTTGGGCGCACGGTTGCTGGCGCGCTCAACCCGCAGCTTGCGCCTGACTGCCGAAGGCGAAGGGTTTCTTGAATATGCGCGCACGGCGTTGGCCAGCCTTGATGAGGGGCGCCGCTTGCTGGCGCGTGGGCAGGATCAGGTCAGCGGTGTACTGCAACTGTCAGCACCCTCCGATTTCGGCCGTAATCTGTTACTGCCCTGGCTGGACGAATTCCAGCGCGAACATCCGCAACTCACTGTGCGCCTGTTATTGGGTGACCGGATTGCCGACCTGTTCCGCCAGCCGGTGGATGTCGCCTTGCGTTACGGCGAGCCGGAAGACTCCAGCCTTGTGGCCCTGCCGGTGGCCCCGAACAACCGCCGGGTGCTGTGCGCGTCCCCCGACTACCTGGCGCGCCAGGGCGAGCCGCATCAGCTCGAACAACTGCTGCAACACAATTGCCTGCTGTACATGCTCGGCACGCGGGTTCATGACCATTGGCAATTCAATGACGGCAAGCGCGAACTGGGGCTGACGGTAAGCGGTAACCGCTTTAGCGATGATGCCGACGTGGTGCGTCTGTGGGCGATTGCCGGGCAGGGCATTGCCTACAAGTCGTGGCTGGATGTGGCGGGGGATGTGCAGGCCGGGCGGCTCAAGGTATTACTCCCGGAGCTGGTGTGTGAGCGGGCGCCGCTGAATCTGTTGTGTGGCCATCGTGCGCAGTTGAGTAAACCGGTGCGGTTGTTGCACGACATGCTCAGTGAGCGATGCAAGCAGATGGCGCATACCCTGCATTCGTAGCAGCTGCCGCAGGCTGCGTCCGGCGGCGAAGCCACCGCAAAATCAGCAGGCGTGGTCTTTCAGCCAAGCCGTGCTGTTAGCGTTTACTATCGCTGCGCAATCGGACGCAGCCTTCGGCAGCTGCTACGGGCTATGCGTGTTACGGCTTGACCAGCCGCGCATCCAGACCGTTTTGCGCCAGGCGTTTGGCCTGGTCCTGGGTCATGCCCAGGTCGGTGTACAGCGCGTGGAAGTTCTCGGTCATGTAACCGCCAAAGTAGGCCGGGTCATCCGAGTTGACCGTTACTTTCACGCCACGCTCAAGCATGTCGAGAATGTTGTGTTGCGACATATGATCGAACACGCACAGCTTGGTGTTGGACAGCGGGCATACGGTCAGCGGGATTTGTTCGTCGATGATGCGCTGCATCAGGCGTTCGTCTTCAATGGCGCGCACACCATGATCGATACGCTGGATCTTGAGCAGGTCCAGGGCTTGCCAGATGTACTCCGGCGGGCCTTCTTCGCCAGCGTGGGCAACGGTCAGGAAGCCTTCATCACGGGCACGGTCGAATACGCGCACAAACTTGCTCGGCGGGTGGCCCATTTCTGAACTGTCGAGGCCAACGGCGACAAATGCATCGCGAAATGGCAGGGCCATATCGAGAGTTTTTTCCGCTTCTTCTTCACTCAAGTGGCGCAGGAAGCTGAGGATCAGGCCGCTGGTGATGCCCAGCTGCTGTTCGCCATCTTTAAGTGCGCTGGCAATGCCATTGAGCACGACTTCAAACGGCACGCCACGATCAGTGTGGGTTTGCGGGTCGAAGAAGGGTTCGGTGTGAATGACGTTCTGTTCCTTGCAACGCAACAGGTAGGCCCAGGTCAGGTCGTAGAAGTCCTGAGAGGTGCGCAGTACGTCAGCGCCCTTGTAGTAAAGGTCGAGGAATTCTTGCAGGTTGTTGAAGGCATACGCCTTGCGCAAGGTTTCCACGTCGTTCCACGGCAAGGCGATTTTGTTGCGCTCGGCCAGCGAAAACAGCAACTCGGGTTCCAGGGAACCCTCCAGGTGCATGTGCAGTTCAGCTTTTGGCAGGGCGTTCAGCCAGTCATACATAAAAGGTTTTCTCATCAAATCGGGTACAGATGGCGACATTCTACAGGCGAGGGGCTACACAATTTGTAAAAAAGCCCCTGCCATTTGTCGCAGGCTGCCTACCAGGGAATGGTCTGCCCCTTGTAGTCGATAAAGTGATGACCGCCTTTACCGGCAAAAGCCTTGACCTGTTCAACCAGGCCACGGGTACTGGTTTGCACATCGATATCGGCGCCTTCGCCGCCCATATCGGTTCTTACCCAGCCCGGGTGCATGGACAGTACGGTGGGGTTGTTGTCACCCAGCTCGTGGCACACAAAGGTGTTGGTCATCGAATTGAGTGCCGCTTTACTGGCCTTGTAAAGGGCCATTTCGGGTTCCTTCGGTTGCGTGACGCTGCCCAGGGCTGAACTCATAAATGCCAGTACGCCACTGTCTTTACGGATCCGGCTGACAAACTCGCGAGCCAGATTGATCGGTGCCACGCTGTTGGTGAAAAACAGCTGCCCCACTTCGGCCAGCGTTGCGTTGCCCGACAACTGGTTTTCCGGGCCTTTGACCCCGGCATTGATAAATAGCAGATCAAAGACCTCATTGTGCAATGCACTGCTCAATGCCTTGATGGCCTGGCGATTGTCCATATCCAGTTGTTCAATGCGCACTGCCCCCAACGCCTTCAGGGCATCGGTTTTTTGTGGGTCGCGCACGGTGGCGGTCACGGTCCAGCCATCGGCAAGCAGTTCTTTGACCAGACCCAGGCCCAGGCCGCGCGAAGCTCCGATGATCAGTGCATGTTTTGCAGTCATGAGTAGCGTCCTCTAGAAAGCGGATGTGCGTTGGTTAAAAAGCATACAATTGTCTGAAGCGCATGCCCGGCAAGGGCTGTAGCGGTATGTGCTCAGGTTATCCACAGGCGGGTGCACAGTGGTTGTGGGCAACTCTGGATGCAGGAAAATAGCACTTTTACTCGTCAGCATTGAAGGCATGGCGTAGCAGTAGAATTCTGCCGCGGCTGAGGTCCGCCAGTTGTTGCTGTGCAGGGGCAATCTGTTCTTCGGCCAGCGCCAGTTGCAGATCCACGCCATTGGCGGTGAATGCTTCGTCGATGACCACGCCGTTCAACTCGGTGACGCGCAGTTTGACCAGGGCAAGCTCACTGAAACTGCATGAGCAACTGAGCGCTACGCGGCTGACCAACTGCAGTTTTTCGGCGTTTTGCAGGCACTTGTTCGCGCCACCGCCATAAGCCCGGGCCAGGCCTCCGGTGCCCAGCTGGATACCGCCGTACCAGCGGATAACCAGTACCGCGACCTGATCGCAATCCTGCGCGTCGATGGCCGAGAGTATCGGCCGGCCGGCGGTGCCACCGGGTTCGCCATCATCACTGCTGCGGTACTGATCCCCGAGCTTCCAGGCCCAGCAATTGTGCGAGGCATTCAGATCGCTGTATTGCTCGATAAAATCGAGGGCCTGCTGGGCGCTGGTGATGGGGGCGGCGTAAGTAATAAAGCGGCTTTTACGGATTTCTTCGCGGTACTCGCAAAGCCCCGTGAGGGTCGAAGGCATGTCGGTTCCAGGCTTAGACTGTGGGCGTCAGGCCGCAGCCCTTGAGAATGATACGGATCAGGTTGTCGCAGGCCGCCTGCATATCCTGTTTGCTCAGGTGCCTGCGCCCCGTTACGCGGCAAATTTGTGTCGAAAAGTCGGCGTAATGCTGGGTACTGCCCCATAACAGGAAAATCAGGTGGACCGGATCGACCGGGTCCATCTTGCCTGCGTCTATCCAGGCCTGGAACACCGCTGCGCGACCTTGAAACCAGGCTCTGTAGTCTTGAGTGAAATACTCGGTCAGGCAGGCCCCACCACTGATGATCTCCATTGCAAACACGCGCGAAGCCTGGGGCTGTCGGCGAGAGAACTCCATTTTGGCGCGAATGTATTGGCTCAGGGCTTGAGCCGGATCGTCGTCAGCAGTCAAGGCGTTGAAGGTGCTGTCCCATAGCTCGAGGATATTGCTCAGCACAGCGATATAGAGGCTTAGCTTATTGGTGAAGTAATAATGCAGATTGGCTTTGGGCAGCCCGGCACTCAACGCGATGGCGTTCATGCTGGTGCCTCTGAAACCGTGGCGGGCAAACTCATCTTCGGCGGCCTTGAGAATGGCCTCTTCGTTTTTCTGCCGGATACGGCTGGGAGGCTTGCCGTCATGGGCAGGGACTTCAAGGGGCATGGGCACTCCGGGCAATGTGTGTAGCGAAGTTTTTCACGTTAACGCGTCGCTTCCAGGCTCTCAAGGAAACTTTCCAGGACCAGATGCGGGCGCCGGCCTTTGCGTGTCACTGAAGCCAGGCTCAAGTCGTAGAAACGTGTTTTTGCCTTCAGCGCCCGCAAGCGGCCCTGCTGAACCCACAGGCTGGCGTAATGGTCGGGCAGGTAACCGATATAGCGCCCGGTCAAAATCAAAAAGGCCATGCCTTCGCGGTCAGATGCGCTGGCAGTGCAGTTGAGCGCCTGATAATGGGCCTGAATCTCCGAGGGCAGGCGAAAGGTCGGGGCGATGGCATCCTGAGTGTTCAGCCGTGCGTCTTCCAGCTGCCGGTCGTCAACATAAAACAGCGGATGGCCCACGGCGCAATACAGCAGCGAGCGCTCGCTGTAGAGCGGTTGATACTCCAGCCCGGACAATGTGCTGGCCTGGGGCACAACGCCCACATGCAGGCGACCGTCGAGCACTCCCTGTTCGACTTCATGGGGCGAGATCATACGGATGTGGATCTGCACATCAGGCCCGCGCTCCTTGAGTTGGGCCAGGGCGTGGGTGATACGCATATGGGGCAGGGTGACCAGGTTATCGGTCAGGCCAATGGTCAGCTCGCCGCGCAAGTGCTGGTGCAGGCCGTTGACCTCGGTACGAAAACTCTCAAGTGCGCCGAGTAATTGCAGCGCGGAGTGATAGACCTCACGGCCTTCTTCTGTCAGCGAAAACCCTGCACGTCCCCGTTGGCACAGGCGCAAGCCCAGGCGCTGTTCAAGGTCGCTCATCTGCTGGCTGATGGCAGAGCGGCCGATGCCCAGCACCGTTTCTGCCGCCGAAAAACCGCCGCACTCCACGACGCTGCGAAAAATGCGCAGCAATCGAATATCAAAGTCGCTGACCTGGGCCAGTGCATCGGGGCGACGGCTGCTCATAGTTTAGTAAACGCCTAACTAAAGGTTAGAAGAGTTGGATTTCATCGACTTTATAGCCGTGGCAATTTAGACGCAACAACGCTTTCAACATCCCACGCCGCTTTTGCCTTGCGAGGTTTTGCTGATGAACATGCCTGAGAACGCCGAATTGAATCTGACCAGCCAGCTCAAGCTGGATGCACACTGGATGCCTTACACCGCCAACCGTAACTTCCATCGTGATCCGCGTTTTATCGTGGCCGCCAAGGGCAGTTACCTGACGGATGATAAAGGTCGGCAGATTTACGATTCGTTGTCAGGTTTGTGGACTTGCGGCGCAGGGCATACCCGTACAGAAATCCAGGAAGCCGTTGCCAGGCAATTGGGCACCCTCGATTACTCGCCGGCGTTCCAGTACGGCCACCCGCTGTCGTTCAAGCTGGCAGAAAAAATTACCGAGCTGACTCCAGGCAATCTGAACCACGTGTTCTTCACTGACTCAGGCTCGGAGTGTGCCGATACTGCGGTGAAAATGGTGCGTGCCTACTGGCGCCTGAAAGGCCAGTCGACCAAGACCAAGATGATTGGTCGTGCCCGCGGTTATCACGGGGTGAACATTGCGGGCACCAGCCTGGGTGGCGTGAACGGTAACCGTAAACTGTTTGGCCAGGCCATGATGGATGTGGATCACTTGCCGCACACGCTGTTGGCCAGCAATGCATTTTCCCGTGGCATGCCGGAGCAGGGTGGTATTGCCCTGGCTGACGAATTGCTCAAATTGATCGAGTTGCACGATGCCTCGAACATTGCTGCCGTTTTTGTTGAGCCGATGGCAGGCTCTGCGGGGGTATTGGTTCCACCTCAGGGATATCTGAAACGTCTGCGTGAAATCTGCGACCAGCACAATATCCTGTTGGTATTTGATGAAGTGATCACCGGGTTTGGTCGTACAGGCTCGATGTTCGGTGCTGACAGCTTCGGCGTGACCCCGGACTTGATGTGTATCGCCAAGCAAGTCACCAACGGTGCAATTCCGATGGGCGCCGTGATTGCCTCCAGCGAGATTTATCACACGTTCATGAATCAGCCGACGCCTGAGTACGCGGTTGAATTCCCGCATGGTTATACCTATTCGGCTCACCCGGTGGCTTGTGCTGCAGGCCTGGCGGCGCTTGATTTGTTGCAAAAGGAAAACCTGGTGCAGAGCGTGGCTGAAGTCGCGCCGCATTTTGAGAATGCATTGCACGGTTTGAAGGGCGTGAAGAACGTTATCGACATTCGTAACTATGGCCTGGCGGGGGCGATCCAGATTGCGCCGCGTGATGGCGATGCCATTGTGCGTCCGTTCGATGCTGCGATGAAGCTGTGGAAAGCCGGTTTCTACGTGCGCTACGGTGGCGACACCCTGCAGTTCGGGCCAACGTTCAACAGCAAGCCGCAGGACCTGGATCGTTTGTTCGATGCAGTCGGCGAAGCACTGAACCAGATCGACTGATCCTTCTATATAGAAGCGACACTTATGGCATTCACCCAGGCGCGCAGCGTTCGCGCCTGTGGACAACTTTTCTGGAGCATCCATGAGCACCATTCAACACCTGATCAATGGCGAGTTGCTGAACGATTCCGGCCGCACCGCTGATGTTTACAACCCGTCTACTGGCAAAGTGATTCATCAGGTTCCATTGGCCAGTCGCGAGACGATTCAACAAGCCATTGATGCGGCCAAGGCTGCCTTCCCGGCGTGGCGCAATACACCGCCGGCCAAGCGTGCCCAGGTCATGTTCCGTTTCAAGCAGTTGCTGGAGCAGAACGAAGCGCGTATTTCCCAATTGATCAGCGAAGAGCATGGCAAGACCCTGGAAGATGCTGCGGGTGAACTCAAGCGTGGGATCGAGAACGTCGAATACGCGTGTTCGGCTCCTGAAATCCTGAAGGGTGAATACAGCCGTAACGTAGGGCCGAACATTGATGCCTGGTCGGACTTCCAGCCACTGGGTGTGGTTGCAGGGATTACCCCGTTCAACTTCCCGGCCATGGTCCCGCTGTGGATGTACCCATTGGCGATTGTGTGCGGTAACTGTTTCATTCTTAAACCGTCGGAGCGTGACCCCAGCTCCACGCTGCTGATCGCTCAACTGTTGCAAGAAGCCGGTTTGCCTAAAGGCGTGATGAACGTGGTGCATGGCGACAAGTCAGCGGTGGATGCGCTGATCGAAGCGCCGGAAGTCAAAGCCTTGAGCTTTGTGGGCTCGACGCCGATTGCCGAATACATCTACGCCGAAGGCACCAAACGCGGCAAGCGCGTGCAGGCGTTGGGCGGGGCGAAGAACCATGCGGTATTGATGCCGGATGCGGACCTGGATAACGCAGTCAGCGCATTGATGGGCGCGGCCTATGGTTCGTGCGGCGAACGTTGCATGGCCATTTCGGTTGCAGTGTGCGTGGGTGATCAGGTGGCCGATGCCCTGGTGGCCAAGCTGGTTCCGCAAATCAAGGCGCTGAAAATTGGTGCGGGCACTTCGTGCGGGCTGGACATGGGGCCTCTGGTAACCGGACAGGCGCGGGACAAGGTCAGTGGCTATGTCGACGATGGCGTTGCAGCAGGCGCCGAGCTGGTGGTTGATGGTCGCGGGTTGAGCATCAAGGGGCATGAAGAAGGCTTCTTCCTCGGTGGTTGTCTGTTCGATCGCGTAACGCCAGAGATGCGCATCTATAAAGAAGAGATCTTTGGTCCGGTGCTGTGCATCGTGCGGGTCAAGAGCCTGGAAGAGGCGATGCAACTGATCAACGATCACGAATACGGTAATGGCACCTGCATTTTCACCCGTGATGGTGAAGCGGCCCGTTTGTTCTGTGATGAGATTGAAGTCGGTATGGTAGGCGTCAACGTTCCGCTACCGGTACCTGTTGCCTACCACAGCTTCGGCGGCTGGAAGCGTTCGCTGTTTGGCGACTTGCATGCCTATGGCCCGGATGGTGTGCGTTTCTACACGCGTCGCAAGGCAATCACGCAACGCTGGCCGCAACGTGCCAGCCATGAAGCGTCGCAGTTTGCCTTTCCGAGCCTGTAACCAGGGCGTCAGCCCAGTGTCTATATAGAAGAAGAGAGGCCAGCCGCCAGGCTGGCCTCTGCTTTTAGGGCGCTTTTAAGGCTATATGACAGAATTGTGAAACTAGTGCTTGACCCAGATTTGTAACTGTCTATAATTCGCCCCACTTCCGGCGCAGTCGAAACGGAAAACTCCTTGAGTTTCAATGAGTTGGATGGTTTTCGGCGGTGCTAGCTTCAAGTCATCGAAGCAGGAAATGAGGTGTTGACAGCAGCGTGTAACGCTGTAGAATTCGCCTCCCGCTAACGAGAGATCGAAAGCGCAAGTGGTTGATGTTACAGAGGAAACTTTGAAAACATCTTAAAATAACCGCTTGACAGCAACAGAGGCTGCTGTAGAATGCGCGCCTCGGTTCAGCGAAAGCTAAACCAACCGCTCTTTAACAATTGAATCAAGCAATTCGTGTGGGTGCTTGTGGAGTCAGACTGATAGTCAGCAAGATTATCAGCATCACAAGTTACTCCGCGAGAAATCAAAGATGTAACCAACGATTGCTGAGCCAAGTTTAGGGTTTCTTAAAAACCCAAAGATGTTTGAACTGAAGAGTTTGATCATGGCTCAGATTGAACGCTGGCGGCAGGCCTAACACATGCAAGTCGAGCGGTAGAGAGAAGCTTGCTTCTCTTGAGAGCGGCGGACGGGTGAGTAATACCTAGGAATCTGCCTGGTAGTGGGGGATAACGTTCGGAAACGGACGCTAATACCGCATACGTCCTACGGGAGAAAGCAGGGGACCTTCGGGCCTTGCGCTATCAGATGAGCCTAGGTCGGATTAGCTAGTTGGTGAGGTAATGGCTCACCAAGGCTACGATCCGTAACTGGTCTGAGAGGATGATCAGTCACACTGGAACTGAGACACGGTCCAGACTCCTACGGGAGGCAGCAGTGGGGAATATTGGACAATGGGCGAAAGCCTGATCCAGCCATGCCGCGTGTGTGAAGAAGGTCTTCGGATTGTAAAGCACTTTAAGTTGGGAGGAAGGGCATTAACCTAATACGTTGGTGTCTTGACGTTACCGACAGAATAAGCACCGGCTAACTCTGTGCCAGCAGCCGCGGTAATACAGAGGGTGCAAGCGTTA
>NZ_CP165623.1:0-7500 GCF_041200115.1 Pseudomonas sp. WC2401 | reverse complement strand
TTCTGTAAGCCTGTGAAGGTGAGTTGAGAAGCTTGCTGGAGGTATCAGAAGTGCGAATGCTGACATGAGTAACGATAATGGGTGTGAAAAACACCCACGCCGAAAGACCAAGGTTTCCTGCGCAACGTTAATCGACGCAGGGTTAGTCGGTCCCTAAGGCGAGGCTGAAAAGCGTAGTCGATGGAAAACAGGTTAATATTCCTGTACTTCTGGTTATTGCGATGGAGGGACGGAGAAGGCTAGGCCAGCTTGGCGTTGGTTGTCCAAGTTTAAGGTGGTAGGCTGGAATCTTAGGTAAATCCGGGATTCTAAGGCCGAGAGCTGATGACGAGTGTTCTTTTAGAACACGAAGTGGTTGATGCCATGCTTCCAAGAAAAGCTTCTAAGCTTCAGGTAACCAGGAACCGTACCCCAAACCGACACAGGTGGTTGGGTAGAGAATACCAAGGCGCTTGAGAGAACTCGGGTGAAGGAACTAGGCAAAATGGCACCGTAACTTCGGGAGAAGGTGCGCCGATGGAGGTGAAGCATTTACTGCGTAAGCCCCTGTCGGTCGAAGATACCAGGCCGCTGCGACTGTTTATTAAAAACACAGCACTCTGCAAACACGAAAGTGGACGTATAGGGTGTGACGCCTGCCCGGTGCCGGAAGGTTAATTGATGGGGTTAGCTAACGCGAAGCTCTTGATCGAAGCCCCGGTAAACGGCGGCCGTAACTATAACGGTCCTAAGGTAGCGAAATTCCTTGTCGGGTAAGTTCCGACCTGCACGAATGGCGTAACGATGGCGGCGCTGTCTCCACCCGAGACTCAGTGAAATTGAAATCGCTGTGAAGATGCAGTGTATCCGCGGCTAGACGGAAAGACCCCGTGAACCTTTACTATAGCTTTGCACTGGACTTTGAATTTGCTTGTGTAGGATAGGTGGGAGGCTTTGAAGCGTGAACGCCAGTTTGCGTGGAGCCAACCTTGAAATACCACCCTGGCAACTTTGAGGTTCTAACTCAGGTCCGTTATCCGGATCGAGGACAGTGTATGGTGGGTAGTTTGACTGGGGCGGTCTCCTCCTAAAGAGTAACGGAGGAGTACGAAGGTGCGCTCAGACCGGTCGGAAATCGGTCGTAGAGTATAAAGGCAAAAGCGCGCTTGACTGCGAGACAGACACGTCGAGCAGGTACGAAAGTAGGTCTTAGTGATCCGGTGGTTCTGTATGGAAGGGCCATCGCTCAACGGATAAAAGGTACTCCGGGGATAACAGGCTGATACCGCCCAAGAGTTCATATCGACGGCGGTGTTTGGCACCTCGATGTCGGCTCATCACATCCTGGGGCTGAAGCCGGTCCCAAGGGTATGGCTGTTCGCCATTTAAAGTGGTACGCGAGCTGGGTTTAGAACGTCGTGAGACAGTTCGGTCCCTATCTGCCGTGGACGTTTGAGATTTGAGAGGGGCTGCTCCTAGTACGAGAGGACCGGAGTGGACGAACCTCTGGTGTTCCGGTTGTCACGCCAGTGGCATTGCCGGGTAGCTATGTTCGGGAAAGATAACCGCTGAAAGCATCTAAGCGGGAAACTTGCCTCAAGATGAGATCTCACTGGAACCTTGAGTTCCCTAAAGGGCCGTCGAAGACTACGACGTTGATAGGTTGGGTGTGTAAGCGCTGTGAGGCGTTGAGCTAACCAATACTAATTGCCCGTGAGGCTTGACCATATAACACCCAAGCAATTTGAGTCGAAGAGACCAGATTGCGGTGTGTGAAGACGATACAAACCGAAAGTTTGCGGTTCACAAAACACCAGGTTCTATTACATACCCATTCGCTGGAGCGTGAGCCGTAAGGCAAACGACCTGGCTACCGAATTTCTTGACGACCATAGAGCATTGGAACCACCTGATCCCATCCCGAACTCAGTAGTGAAACGATGCATCGCCGATGGTAGTGTGGGGTTTCCCCATGTGAGAGTAGGTCATCGTCAAGATTAAATTCCAAAAACCCTGTCTGCTCACGCAGACAGGGTTTTTGTTTTTATATAAGTACAAGCTTTGTAAAAAGCTTGTACGGTTAATCAGGCCATTTGCCTGGCTAACCAATAGATTGAACGTAGCAGGAAATAAAGCGTTGACAGCAGTGTGTAACACTGTAGAATTCGCCTCCCGCTAACGAGATATCGAAAGCGCAAGTGGTTGATGTTGTTGAAGTTCTCTAAGCAAAACTTTGAAAACATCAAAAATAACCGCTTGACAGCAACAGAGGCTGCTGTATAATGCGCGCCTCGGTACAGCGAAAGCTGACCAACCGCTCTTTAACAACTGAATCAAGCAATTCGTGTGGGTGCTTGTGGAGTCAGACTGATAGTCAACAAGATTATCAGCATCACAAGTTACTCCGCGAGAAATCAAAGATGTAACCAACGATTGCTGAGCCAAGTTTAGGGTTTCTTAAAAACCCAAAGATGTTTGAACTGAAGAGTTTGATCATGGCTCAGATTGAACGCTGGCGGCAGGCCTAACACATGCAAGTCGAGCGGTAGAGAGAAGCTTGCTTCTCTTGAGAGCGGCGGACGGGTGAGTAATACCTAGGAATCTGCCTGATAGTGGGGGATAACGTTCGGAAACGGACGCTAATACCGCATACGTCCTACGGGAGAAAGCAGGGGACCTTCGGGCCTTGCGCTATCAGATGAGCCTAGGTCGGATTAGCTAGTTGGTGAGGTAATGGCTCACCAAGGCTACGATCCGTAACTGGTCTGAGAGGATGATCAGTCACACTGGAACTGAGACACGGTCCAGACTCCTACGGGAGGCAGCAGTGGGGAATATTGGACAATGGGCGAAAGCCTGATCCAGCCATGCCGCGTGTGTGAAGAAGGTCTTCGGATTGTAAAGCACTTTAAGTTGGGAGGAAGGGCGTTAACCTAATACGTTAGTGTCTTGACGTTACCGACAGAATAAGCACCGGCTAACTCTGTGCCAGCAGCCGCGGTAATACAGAGGGTGCAAGCGTTAATCGGAATTACTGGGCGTAAAGCGCGCGTAGGTGGTTTGTTAAGTTGAATGTGAAATCCCCGGGCTCAACCTGGGAACTGCATCCAAAACTGGCAAGCTAGAGTATGGTAGAGGGTAGTGGAATTTCCTGTGTAGCGGTGAAATGCGTAGATATAGGAAGGAACACCAGTGGCGAAGGCGACTACCTGGACTGATACTGACACTGAGGTGCGAAAGCGTGGGGAGCAAACAGGATTAGATACCCTGGTAGTCCACGCCGTAAACGATGTCAACTAGCCGTTGGGAGTCTTGAACTCTTAGTGGCGCAGCTAACGCATTAAGTTGACCGCCTGGGGAGTACGGCCGCAAGGTTAAAACTCAAATGAATTGACGGGGGCCCGCACAAGCGGTGGAGCATGTGGTTTAATTCGAAGCAACGCGAAGAACCTTACCAGGCCTTGACATCCAATGAACTTTCTAGAGATAGATTGGTGCCTTCGGGAACATTGAGACAGGTGCTGCATGGCTGTCGTCAGCTCGTGTCGTGAGATGTTGGGTTAAGTCCCGTAACGAGCGCAACCCTTGTCCTTAGTTACCAGCACGTAATGGTGGGCACTCTAAGGAGACTGCCGGTGACAAACCGGAGGAAGGTGGGGATGACGTCAAGTCATCATGGCCCTTACGGCCTGGGCTACACACGTGCTACAATGGTCGGTACAAAGGGTTGCCAAGCCGCGAGGTGGAGCTAATCCCATAAAACCGATCGTAGTCCGGATCGCAGTCTGCAACTCGACTGCGTGAAGTCGGAATCGCTAGTAATCGTGAATCAGAATGTCACGGTGAATACGTTCCCGGGCCTTGTACACACCGCCCGTCACACCATGGGAGTGGGTTGCACCAGAAGTAGCTAGTCTAACCTTCGGGAGGACGGTTACCACGGTGTGATTCATGACTGGGGTGAAGTCGTAACAAGGTAGCCGTAGGGGAACCTGCGGCTGGATCACCTCCTTAATCGACGACATCAGCTGCTCCATAAGTTCCCACACGAATTGCTTGATTCATTGTAGAAGACGAGAACTGCAGAGTTGATCTGCGGTTTATCTGTCGTAAAGCTTAGAAATGAGCATTCCATCAGATGGTGGTGAATGTTGATTTCTGATCTTTTGATTAGATCGTTCTTTAAAAATTTGGGTATGTAATAGAAAGTTAGACTGGATAACACTTTCACTGGTGTTTATTCAGGCTAAGGTAAAATTTGTGATTGAAAGCAAATTTTCGGCGAATGTCGTCTTCATAGTATAACCAGATTGCTTGGGGTTATATGGTCAAGTGAAGAAGCGCATACGGTGGATGCCTTGGCAGTCAGAGGCGATGAAAGACGTGGTAGCCTGCGAAAAGCTTCGGGGAGTCGGCAAACAGACTTTGATCCGGAGATGTCTGAATGGGGGAACCCACCTAACATAAGTTAGGTATCTTAAGCTGAATACATAGGCTTAAGAAGCGAACCAGGGGAACTGAAACATCTAAGTACCCTGAGGAAAAGAAATCAACCGAGATTCCCTTAGTAGTGGCGAGCGAACGGGGACCAGCCCTTAAGCTGTATTGATGTTAGCGGAACGCTCTGGAAAGTGCGGCCATAGTGGGTGATAGCCCTGTACGCGAAAACATCTTTGCAGTGAAATCGAGTAGGACGGAGCACGAGAAACTTTGTCTGAATATGGGGGGACCATCCTCCAAGGCTAAATACTACTGACTGACCGATAGTGAACTAGTACCGTGAGGGAAAGGCGAAAAGAACCCCGGAGAGGGGAGTGAAATAGATCCTGAAACCGTATGCGTACAAGCAGTGGGAGCCCACTTTGTTGGGTGACTGCGTACCTTTTGTATAATGGGTCAGCGACTTATTTTCAGTGGCAAGCTTAACCGAATAGGGGAGGCGTAGCGAAAGCGAGTCTTAATAGGGCGTCTAGTCGCTGGGAATAGACCCGAAACCGGGCGATCTATCCATGGGCAGGTTGAAGGTTGGGTAACACTAACTGGAGGACCGAACCGACTACCGTTGAAAAGTTAGCGGATGACCTGTGGATCGGAGTGAAAGGCTAATCAAGCTCGGAGATAGCTGGTTCTCCTCGAAAGCTATTTAGGTAGCGCCTCATGTATCACTGTAGGGGGTAGAGCACTGTTTCGGCTAGGGGGTCATCCCGACTTACCAAACCGATGCAAACTCCGAATACCTACAAGTGCCGAGCATGGGAGACACACGGCGGGTGCTAACGTCCGTCGTGAAAAGGGAAACAACCCAGACCGTCAGCTAAGGTCCCAAAGTTATGGTTAAGTGGGAAACGATGTGGGAAGGCTTAGACAGCTAGGAGGTTGGCTTAGAAGCAGCCACCCTTTAAAGAAAGCGTAATAGCTCACTAGTCGAGTCGGCCTGCGCGGAAGATTTAACGGGGCTCAAACCATACACCGAAGCTACGGGTATCACCTTAGGGTGATGCGGTAGAGGAGCGTTCTGTAAGCCTGTGAAGGTGAGTTGAGAAGCTTGCTGGAGGTATCAGAAGTGCGAATGCTGACATGAGTAACGATAATGGGTGTGAAAAACACCCACGCCGAAAGACCAAGGTTTCCTGCGCAACGTTAATCGACGCAGGGTTAGTCGGTCCCTAAGGCGAGGCTGAAAAGCGTAGTCGATGGAAAACAGGTTAATATTCCTGTACTTCTGGTTATTGCGATGGAGGGACGGAGAAGGCTAGGCCAGCTTGGCGTTGGTTGTCCAAGTTTAAGGTGGTAGGCTGGAATCTTAGGTAAATCCGGGATTCTAAGGCCGAGAGCTGATGACGAGTGTTCTTTTAGAACACGAAGTGGTTGATGCCATGCTTCCAAGAAAAGCTTCTAAGCTTCAGGTAACCAGGAACCGTACCCCAAACCGACACAGGTGGTTGGGTAGAGAATACCAAGGCGCTTGAGAGAACTCGGGTGAAGGAACTAGGCAAAATGGCACCGTAACTTCGGGAGAAGGTGCGCCGATGGAGGTGAAGCATTTACTGCGTAAGCCCCTGTCGGTCGAAGATACCAGGCCGCTGCGACTGTTTATTAAAAACACAGCACTCTGCAAACACGAAAGTGGACGTATAGGGTGTGACGCCTGCCCGGTGCCGGAAGGTTAATTGATGGGGTTAGCTAACGCGAAGCTCTTGATCGAAGCCCCGGTAAACGGCGGCCGTAACTATAACGGTCCTAAGGTAGCGAAATTCCTTGTCGGGTAAGTTCCGACCTGCACGAATGGCGTAACGATGGCGGCGCTGTCTCCACCCGAGACTCAGTGAAATTGAAATCGCTGTGAAGATGCAGTGTATCCGCGGCTAGACGGAAAGACCCCGTGAACCTTTACTATAGCTTTGCACTGGACTTTGAATTTGCTTGTGTAGGATAGGTGGGAGGCTTTGAAGCGTGAACGCCAGTTTGCGTGGAGCCAACCTTGAAATACCACCCTGGCAACTTTGAGGTTCTAACTCAGGTCCGTTATCCGGATCGAGGACAGTGTATGGTGGGTAGTTTGACTGGGGCGGTCTCCTCCTAAAGAGTAACGGAGGAGTACGAAGGTGCGCTCAGACCGGTCGGAAATCGGTCGTAGAGTATAAAGGCAAAAGCGCGCTTGACTGCGAGACAGACACGTCGAGCAGGTACGAAAGTAGGTCTTAGTGATCCGGTGGTTCTGTATGGAAGGGCCATCGCTCAACGGATAAAAGGTACTCCGGGGATAACAGGCTGATACCGCCCAAGAGTTCATATCGACGGCGGTGTTTGGCACCTCGATGTCGGCTCATCACATCCTGGGGCTGAAGCCGGTCCCAAGGGTATGGCTGTTCGCCATTTAAAGTGGTACGCGAGCTGGGTTTAGAACGTCGTGAGACAGTTCGGTCCCTATCTGCCGTGGACGTTTGAGATTTGAGAGGGGCTGCTCCTAGTACGAGAGGACCGGAGTGGACGAACCTCTGGTGTTCCGGTTGTCACGCCAGTGGCATTGCCGGGTAGCTATGTTCGGGAAAGATAACCGCTGAAAGCATCTAAGCGGGAAACTTGCCTCAAGATGAGATCTCACTGGAACCTTGAGTTCCCTAAAGGGCCGTCGAAGACTACGACGTTGATAGGTTGGGTGTGTAAGCGCTGTGAGGCGTTGAGCTAACCAATACTAATTGCCCGTGAGGCTTGACCATATAACACCCAAGCAATTTGCTTAGAGCAAGTTGCGGTGTGTGAAGACGATACAAACCGAAAGTTTGCGGTTCACAAAACACCAAATCTATTACATACCCATTCGCTGGAGCGTGCGCCGCAAGGCAAACGACCTGGCTACCGAATTTCTTGACGACCATAGAGCATTGGAACCACCTGATCCCATCCCGAACTCAGTAGTGAAACGATGCATCGCCGATGGTAGTGTGGGGTTTCCCCATGTGAGAGTAGGTCATCGTCAAGATTAAATTCCAAACCCCCTGTCTGCTAACGCAGACAGGG